>NTJG01000009.1 GCA_002324875.1 Lysobacteraceae bacterium NML93-0793 | reverse complement strand
CGGCCAGCCTCCTGGCCTACCTGCCGGAACTGGGCCGCCTGGACCGGCGCCAGATCGCCGCGCTTGCGGGACTGGCACCGTACAACGCCGACAGCGGCCAGCACTCGGGCAAGCGTCGGATCCGCGGTGGGCGGGCCTCGATCCGTCGAGTGCTCTATATGGCTTGCTGGTCGGTGATCCGCAAGCAACCCGACTTTACCGCCCGTTATCAGCGCCTGCGCCAGCAAGGCAAGTGCGCCAAGCTCGCTGTCACCGCCTGCATGCGAGTCCTTCTGATCCGTCTCAATGCCATGGCCCGAGACGGGACTGAATGGAGAACACTGCCTGGGTGAGAAGACAGTTGCTCCTACGGGGCATGTGGCCGGGTGCGCACGGTATGACCCGGCCGCGGCGTATCGCGCGCGCGCCGACTCGGCGTGCGCGTCCGCCGATGACAGCGTGGGGCCCGGTGTCGCTCCCGTCGCGGCGGCCAGGCGCCGTGTCGGCGTGGCTCGTCGCTCCGGTGCGCGACGAGCCCGCCGCCTTCAGCAGCCCGCCCCCGGCGCGCGTTACCTGGCGCCTGAGGTCGCCGGGCCACGGGCGGCGCCGGCACGCCGGGTATCATGCGTGGCACTCGACACGGAACCGACGATGTTCAACCGCACCACCCTCGTCATTCTCTGCATCGCGCTGGCCGGCGGCCTCGGCCTGCTGGCGGCGCAGCGCTACTTCGCCGCTGCACCGGTGGCCGCGCAACCCGAACTCGAGGTCGTGCAGCTGTATCCGCAGCCGCGGGAGATTCCCGGCTTCGCGCTGCAGCAGTCCGACGGCACCCAGTTGCTGCCCGGCGAACTCGCCGGCCACTGGACGCTGGTGTTCATCGGCTTCACCCAGTGCCCGGACATCTGCCCGATGACACTGACGCACCTGGCCCAGGCCCAGCGGCAGTGGGAAGCGCTGCCCGAGGCGATCCGTCCGCGCGTGCTGTTCGTTTCCGTCGATCCCGAGCGCGACACGCCCGAGCGCCTGGGTGACTACGCCCATGCCTTCCACCGCGACACGTTGGCCGCGACCGCCGACGTGCCCACGCTGGAGGCCTTCACCCGTTCGCTGTCGATGGTGTTCGCCCGCGTGCCGCTCGACGATGCCGCCCCCGAGGGCGCCTACACCATCGATCACAGCGCGTCGCTGGCGGTGCTCGACCCGCAGGGCCGCATGGCCGGCGTGGTCTCGGGCCGGGTGCTCAACGCCGAGACACCGCAGCCGGAGGCGATCGCTTCCGACCTCGCCCGACTGACCGCGGAGTCGCGCCCATGAGCCTCGTCACCACGCTGACCTACGCCCTGCCGCACCGCTATCTGTCCTCGCTGGCGCGGCGGCTGGCGTATTCGCAGAACCCGCGCACCCGGCGCTGGCTGATCGACACCGTGGTGCGCAAGTTCGGCGTGGACCTGTCGGAAGCGGCGAATGCCGATCCTGCGTCCTACGCCAGCTTCAACGCCTTCTTCACCCGTGCGCTGCGCGAAGGCGCGCGCGTGCCCGATCCCGATCCGCGCACGCTGCTGATGCCGGCCGACGGCCACATCAGCCAGTGCGGTCCGATCGAGGCCGGGCGCATCTTCCAGGCCAAAGGCCAGTCGTTCACCGTCGCCGAGCTGCTCGGCGACGCAGCCGACGCCGCGCCGTTCCTCGACGGCAGCTTCGCGACCGTCTATCTGTCGCCACGCGACTACCACCGCGTGCACATGCCGTGGACCGGCACCTTGCGTGAAACCGTGCACGTGCCGGGCCGCCTCTTCAGTGTGGGCACCGCGGCGGTGGCGAAGGTGCCGCGGCTGTTCGCGCGCAACGAGCGGCTGGTCTGCCATTTCGACACCGATTTCGGTCCGATGGTCCAGGTGATGGTCGGCGCATTGCTGGTCTCGGGCGTGGAAACGGTCTGGAGCGGCGAGGAAATTCCGGCCTACGGCGACCGCATCCAGCGCAAGGACTACCGCGGCCAGGGCATCACGCTGCAGCGGTTCGAGGAGATGGCCCGCTTCAACTACGGCTCGACCGTCGTCGTGCTGCTGCCTCGCGGCGTGGCCGAGCTCGACCCGTCGCTGCGCCCGGAATCGCCGGTGCGCCTCGGTCAGGCGCTGGCCCGGCGCACAACGGGCTGACGCCGCACCGGCGCGCGCGGCTGCGCGGCGGCGGTGGCCGGTTCCAGGCGTTGGCGTGGTCGCCGGCCGGCTCCGGATGCGTTCGAGGAAACGGGTCCTGTCACCGGACTCCGTTGCGTTGAGCACACTCCGGAGACCCCTCGGCATGGCGCTCGGCACGCCCTGCTAAGCGTGCCGGCGCGTCGATGCACGCGCGAAGCCGTCCTGCCTGCGTTTCGCAATGCCGCGTCGGATGCGACGCGGTGCGTCCAGCGCAGCCGCGGCGCACCGGGTGCCGACGGATGGCGCACGAGAGGTCGCGTGGCGCGCGCTCTGCACCGTGCCGTTTCGGCCTAGGAAAGTCTGACGCACTGCCGTTATCCCCGCGGGCGCTCGACAGCCGAACGGCGGGTCATGCAGGCGTTGCGTACAACCGTGCGTTGCGCTGGTCATCCAGCGTCTTGGGCCCTCGAATGCCGGAAGTCGCCGGATCCCCGCGTTCGCGGGGATGACCGCAGGTGTCCAGCGCTTCCCTAGCGCGTGCAGCCTTCCAGCGTCAGCGACTGGCCCTGGCGCAGCGCATAGGCTGGCGCACGCAGATTGTTCGCGCGCGCCAGCGTCGCGACCTCGCACCCGTAGCGCTGCGAAATCGCGCCGAGGGTCTCACCGCGGGCGACGCGGTGGGTGCGCGCTGGCGCCGTCTGCGGCGGACGCGGGGCCGCGGGCGCCGGTGCGACCGCGGCCGGCGGCACGTCGCCGCTCGCCGGCAGCACCTCGATCGCGCCGGTGCGCACGATCGCCGCACGCGGATCGCTGTTGACCAGCTGCGCGGCCAGATCGGCCCGCGCGCCGCGCGCGCACCACTGCCGGTACAGACCGGCCATGCGCACCGTGCCGTTGAGCGTGGTGCCGGCCGGAATCAGCGTCTCCGCTTCGTAGCTGGGGTTGAGATTGCGCAGCGCGCGCATGTAGCCGTCGCGGGTGTTGCCGTTGCCGAGGCAGATCGTCAGCTCGTAGACCGACGCCGGACGCTCCAGCGTGAAGGTCGCCGGGCGGGCATCCACCCGCGGGAAACTCAGGCCGTATTCCTCGGGATGCAGGTACAGCCAGGCTGCCGCGATCACCATCGGCACATAGTCCTTGGTCTCGGCCGGGAACTGGTTGTAGATGTCCGGATCCCAGAACCGGCGGCCATTGGCCTCGCGGTAGATGCGCAACGCGCGGCCTTCGCCGCCGTTGTAGGCGGCGAGCCAGTATTCGATCTCGTTGCCGTGCTGGGCGAAGCGCTCGTTGAGATAGACCGCGGCCGCGTCGGCGGCCAGGCGCGGGTCGTAGCGCGTATCGAAGCCGCTGCCGTCCGGCCCGAGGCCGAAACGCCGCCCGGTGGCGGGCATGAACTGCAGCGGCCCGGCCGCGCCTGCGCGCGAGCGCGCATGCACGCGGCCGTTGGATTCCTTGGCCAGGATGCCGAACAGCAGCGCCTCGGGCAGACCGCTGCGCTTGAATGCCGGCGACATCAGGTGACGCATGTACTGGTAGTTCTCGTGGCTGGTGATCAGCGATACGCGCATGTCGGTGAGCCAGCGGCGAATCGAGGCCTGCACCGCGGGATTGAGCTCGACCATGCGCTTGAACCGCTCGTCCTCGGTGAGCAGCGCGGCGGCGCTGGCGGCCGCGGGAACATCGGCCGTCGGCAGCGCGCCTTCTTCGAGCAGCACGGGATCGCCACCGTCGGCGCCCTGCCCGGCCTGTGCATCGGCGTCGGCCTTGAGCAGGCGCTTGTAGCTCGTCAGCAACTGCGAGACGCCGCAGCCGCGCTGGCGCTCGCAGGCCAGGATCACGTCCTCCATGTCCTCGAGCGCGGCATTGCTCGCATCCAGGCCCGCGGGATCGTCGTTGGCGATCTGCACCAGCGCCTGTCGGTAGCGCGCCTCGGCCTCGACCATGCGTTGCTCCAGTGCCTCGGTGGCCTCCCGATCGCGGCGCGACTGCGCGTTCGCATCGGTGGCGTGGCTGCAGAGGGCCAGCACGAGCGCGGACGCACCGAGTCGGGCGATCAGGGAAGCAGTCAGGGGCATCGGCACGGGGTCCTGCGAACGGGGCACGCAGGGTAGCCCCGGCCATCGAAAGGGGGCAAGGCGCGTGGCAGCACGCACTCGCTAGAATCGCGCCATCCCTCTTCTGGACCACGCGCATGGATCCGATCCTCGTCGGCAAGGCCGTCACCACCGCGGACGCAGGCCCGGTGCATCTGCTGCCGCGGCTCGCCAACCGCCACGGCCTGGTGGCCGGTGCCACCGGCACGGGCAAGACGGTCACGCTGATGACCCTGGCCGAAGGGTTTTCGCGGATCGGCGTGCCGGTCTTCATGGCCGACGTGAAAGGCGATGTGGCCGGGCTCGCCGTGCCGGGCGAGGCCTCCGAACGCGTGCTGCAGCGCGCGGCGGAGATCGGGGTCGCCGGTTATGCGCCCGAGGCCAGCCCGGTCGTGTTCTGGGACCTGTTCGGCGTCTCCGGCCACCCGGTGCGCACGACGGTCAGCGAGATGGGGCCGACGCTGCTGGCGCGCATCCTCGAACTCAACGACACCCAGTCCGGCGTGCTCGACATCGTGTTCAAGCTCGCCGACGACCGCGGTCTGCTGCTGCTCGACCTCGACGATCTGCGTGCGCTGCTGGGCCTTGTTGCCGAGGAGCGCAAGACCGTCTCGACCGAATACGGCCTGGTCAGCGCGCCGTCGATCGCCGCGATCCAGCGTGCGCTGCTGCGCCTGGAGCAGGACGGCGGCACGCAATTCTTCGGCGAACCGGCGCTCGAACTCGCCGACCTGATGCGCACGCGTACCGACGGCCGCGGCGTCATCGGCATTCTCGCCGCCGACCGCCTGGTGCTCAAACCACGGCTGTACGCGACCTTCCTGCTGTGGCTGCTGTCGCAGTTCTACGAAACCTTGCCCGAGGTCGGCGATCTCGACCGGCCGAAACTGGTGTTCGTCTTCGACGAGGCCCATCTGCTGTTCGGCGACGCGCCGGCGGCGCTGCAGCAGCGCATCGAACAGGTGGTGCGGCTGGTGCGCTCCAAGGGCGTGGGCGTGTATTTCTGCTCGCAGTTTCCAGACGACGTGCCCGATGCCGTGCTCGGCCAGCTCGGCAACCGCGTGCAGCACGCCCTGCGCGCCTACACGCCGCGCGACCAGAAGGCCGTGCGCACCGCCGCGCAGACCTTCGTCGCCAATCCCGCGCTCGATGTCGCCGCCAACATCGCCACGCTGGGCACCGGCGAGGCGCTGGTGTCGATGCTGCAGGACAAAGGCGTGCCGATGCCGGTCGAGCGCACGCTGATCGCGCCGCCGCGCTGCCGCATGGGCGCGATCAGCGATGCCGAGCGCGCGACGGTGCGCGCCGGCAGCCCGGTGGGCGCGAAGTACGACACCGCGATCAACCGCGAATCGGCAGCCGAGCTGCTGGCCAGACGCACCGAGGCCACGGCCGAAGACGCGCCGCCCTCGAAGGCCCCTCGCGGCGCGGCAGCGGATGCGCCGGAGGGCGGACTGGGCCAGAAGCTCAACGAGTTCCTGTTCGGCACCAACCGGCGCCAGGGCGCGGTGCAGGCGGCCGGCAAGCAGGCCGTGCGGACGGTCACGAACCGGATCATGCGCAACATCCTCGGCGGGATCCGCCTGAAGTGAACATCTGTCCAATGGCCTGCTGTGCGTGCCGGCGGGTGCCGCGCGGACTGCGCGCCGCCGACCACTCTCCGGCCGCGTCCGCGCCGGACCTCGGACAGGTGCAGCGTCGATGAGCCGCTGGCGACCGCCCGCCGAGAAGAGCACCGCGCTGATCACGCCCGAAGGCCACGCGCGGCTGAAGGCCGAACTCGACGATCTGTGGCGCGTGCGCCGGCCCGAGGTCGTGCGTGCACTGTCGGCGGCAGCGGCCGAGGGCGACCGTTCGGAGAACGCCGAATACACCTACCGAAAGAAGCAGCTGGGCGAGATCGACCGCCGCGTGCGCTACCTCAGCAAGCGGCTGGAAGCGCTGCGCGTGGTCGACACCGCCCCGTCCGATCCCGATGCGGTGTTCTTCGGCGCCCACGTCGAGCTGGAAGACGTCGACAGCGGCGAATGCAGCCGCTACCGCATCGTCGGCCCGGACGAAACGGATGCCCGGCTCGGCTGGATCAGCATCGATTCGCCGCTGGCCCGCGCGCTGCTGAAGAAGCGTGTCGACGACGAGTTCGCGGTCGCACTGCCCGGCGGACGGCGCGTGTTCGCGGTGCTGGCGGTGGACTACGGCGGGTGACCGCCTGCGCGCTCGGGGCGCGGCGCTGGCCGCACGGCCTGCGCGTGGCAATCGCGGCGCTGGCGCTTGCCGGTGTGTCGGCCTGCGCTGGAGACCGTGCGCCTGAAGATGGCGCCGCCCGCTCCGCGCCCCGTTCCGCGGAACGCGCGCTACCCACCGCCGAAGCATCGGCGCCGAAGGCGCAGGCCCATGCGGCCATCGCGCAGCGTCTGCGCGGGTTTCCGATCGAACGGGGTCCGCCGCCGCGCAGTCCGCGCGCCGCGGACGACGAACGGTTCCGACTGGGTGCGTTCTGGCAGGCGCGCAGCGACACGCATCATTTCGATCCCGATTTCGAAGCGCGGGCCGGCACCGCCCTGGCGCTGCCTGGCGACACCCGGTCGGACGCGGCGCTGCGGGCGCTGCTGGACACCGTCGACGCGCGCCTGCCGGCGTGGCAATCCCTGGTCGACTACAACGCGTCCGGGCGCATGCGCGACGACGGCGGTGATGGCGGGCGAAAACGGCTGCCCGGTGCGATCGCCGCGCTCGATGCGATCGAATCGGCGGTCTGGACCTACCTCGACACGGTCGACGCGGAGTTCCGTGCCAGCGGAGACCCGCCGCCCTGACGGCACGCCCGCTGCGGGTCGCTACGAACGCGCTTGCAGGCCGGGGCTTGCAGGGCGTCGCGTACGACGTCCAACGCGCCGTCGCGCGCCCGCGGCAACATCAGTCGACCCGTTGCATGTCGAAGATCTGCCGGTCCGAGAACGCCATGAACCAGCCGGTCTGCGAGACGAACCCCTTGTCCGGCAGTGCCGTGCCCGGCGCGACCCGGCACAGAATGAACGCCGCCGACGATGCGCATCGCAGGCCGGCAGCCGCTGGTACGCCCGGGAACAGCCCGGCCTGTTCGAAGCCGGCGAGCGGCAGCAGCGCCAGCCCTTCGCCCTGGAACATCGCCAGCCAGCCGCGGCCTTCGGCACGCACGGTGAGCTGCGCGCCGGCCGGCAGCGAACCCGTGTCGCCCGCCGGACGATAGGTCCCGCTGAGATCGTCGGCCTTGGCACCACCCGCGACCAGCGCGAGCGCGAGCGCCGACGCCAGTGCCGCCGCGCGGCGACTCATCCCAGCACCTCGTCGACCTCGCCATAGAGATCGTGCTCGTCACTGCCCATGATCGCCACGTCGACGAAATCGCCCGGCTGCAGGCCGGCGTCGCGGCCGTCCTGGATCTGCACCACACCGTCGATCTCGGGCGCGTCGCCCGCCGTGCGCGCGATCGCCAGTTCGCCGTCGACCACATCGACCAGGCAGGTCTGCACCGTACCGACCTTGGCCTCGAGCCGCGCTGTGGAGATCTCGGCCTGCTTCTCCATGAAGCGCGCGAGGCGCGCCTGCTTCACCTCTTCGGGCACCGGATCCGGCAGCGCGTTCGCGGTGGCGCCCTCGACCGGCGAGTACGCGAACGCGCCGACACGGTCCAGCTGGGCCTCGTCGAGGAAATCCAGCAGCTGCTGGAAATCGTCCTCGGTCTCGCCGGGGAAGCCGACGATGAAGGTGCTGCGGATCGTCAGCTCCGGGCAGATCTCGCGCCAGCGCGCGATGCGCTCACGGGTCTTGTCGATCGCACCGGGCCGCTTCATCAGCTTGAGCACGCGCGGGCTGGCGTGCTGCAGCGGCACGTCGAGATACGGCAGCAGCTTCGGCATGCCGTCGGCGTGGCGCTCGGTCATCAGCGGAATGATGTCGTCGACGTGCGGATACGGGTACACGTAATGCAGGCGCGTCCATACGCCGAGTTCGGACAGGCCTTCGCACAGCGCCTTCATGCGCGTGGCGTACTGACGCTCGCGCCAGGTGCGCTCGGCGTAGCGCACGTCGACGCCGTAGGCGGACGTGTCCTGCGAGATCACCAGCAGCTCGCGCACGCCGCCGCGTACCAGCTTCTCCGCTTCGCGCAGCACCTCGTCGACCGGGCGCGAGACCAGATCGCCGCGCATCGACGGGATGATGCAGAAGCTGCAGCGATGGTTGCAGCCTTCGGAAATCTTGAGATACGCGTAATGCTTGGGCGTGAGCTTGATGCCGATGTCGTCGGCCGCCGCGCGCCGCGGCACCAGATCGATGAAGGGATCGTGCCGCTGCGGCGCCGCCGAATGGACTGCCCGCATTACCGAGCCGTAATCCTGCGGGCCACTGATCGACAGCACCCCCGGATGCGCCTCGCGGATCACCTCTTCGCGCTTGCCGAGGCACCCGGTCACGATGACCTTGCCGTTCTCGGCGATGGCCTCGCCGATCGCATCCAGCGATTCGGTCACCGCCGAGTCGATGAAGCCGCAGGTGTTGACCACGACGACGTCGGCATCGTCGTAGCTGGGCACGATGTCGTAGCCCTCCACCCGCAACTGGGTGAGGATGCGTTCGGAATCGACGAGCGCCTTCGGACAGCCGAGACTGACGAAACCGACCTTGGGATTGGCTGCGGACATGGGGACCGTGGCTGGACAGGAGACAGGAGCCGGCACGCGAACGGGCGACAACGCGGCAGGGCGCGGCGCGGCAAGGCGGGCGGGCCGCGCAGTATACCGCTCGTCTTCCCGCGGCCACTGCGGCGTGGCGCCTCGGTTAGACTCGGGCCGGTCAGGTGAACACGCTGGAGACCGTCATGGGTCGGGACATCGTCGTCGCCACACCCGCCGGCCCGGTCGCCGCCTGGCGCGCCGATCCGCCGCACAAGGCGGCGGCCAAGGGCGCGATCGTCGTGATCCAGGAGATCTTCGGGGTCAACGCCCACATTCGCAGCATCGCCGACGGCTACGCCGCGGCCGGTTACGTCGCAGTCGCACCCGCCCTGTTCGACCCGGTGGCCCGCAATGTCGAGCTCCGGTACGACAGTGACGGGTTCGCCGAAGGCTGCCGCCTCGCGAGCGAGCTGGGCTTCGACGCCGCGATCGGCATCCTGCGCGCAACGCGGGACCTGCTGCGCCAGGACGGTCACCGGCAGATCGCGGCCGTCGGCTTCTGCTGGGGCGGCACGCTGGCGTTTCTCGCCAACACGCGGCTCGGCCTGCCGGCGGTGAGCTACTACGGCGCGCGCACCGTGCCTGTTCTCGACGAGACGCTGCAGGCGCCGATGTTGTTCCACTTCGGCGCCGAGGACAGCAGCATTCCACCCGACGACATCGCGGCCCATCGCCAGCGGCAGCCCGAGGCCGAGGTGCACGTGTACCCGGCGGGCCACGGCTTCAATCGCGATGTCGATCCCGCCCACTACGCGCCCGACAGCGCTGCCGATGCACGCCGCCGGACGATGAAATTTCTCGCCACAGCGCTTCGCTGAAGGACGAACCGTCATGCCCCCGTCAGACCGCTACATTCTCGATCCGCGACTCGCCGATGACACCCATCCGCTCGCCAGTCTGGCCCTGTGCGAACTGCGCCTGATGGACGATGCCAACTATCCCTGGCTGGTGCTGGTGCCGCGCGTCGCCGAGGCGCGCGAACTCATCGATCTGGATGCGACGCAGCGGCGAACGCTCACCGACGAAATCGATATCGCGGCACGCGCGCTGCGTGCCGCGTTCCAGCCGTTCAAGCTCAACGTCGCGGCGCTCGGCAATCTGGTGCCGCAACTGCATGTGCACGTGATCGGACGCAACCAGGACGATCCGGCGTGGCCGGCGCCGGTCTGGGGCCGAGTCGCTGCGCGGCCGTATGCGCCCGAGCAGCTCGTCGAGCGGATCCGGATCTTGAGCCATCATCTGCCGCGCTAGGCAGGTTCCCGGGCACGCTGCGGCGCGTGTACGCAGGCGGTGCTGTATCGCAGACCGCACTCGCGCCGTCGTCCGGCGTCATCCAGAACGCGCGGATGATTCATAACGCGGTGGGCCGTGATTCGTCCGGTCAAGAACGATCACGCGCGAAGCCGCGCACACCGAGGCCGGCGTTCGGCGCGAAGGCGTCGAGTTCCAGCAGCATGCGCTGAATCAACAGCGCGGGCCTGACGTGCCGCGGGCGCTGGAACGGTGACCGGCTCCAGCGCCGGACGCTCGATGCGTGCCGCGACCGTCGGCACGCGGCGGTAACGATGGCCCGCCCGGACCTCAGGTGCGCGGCAGCGTGACCCCGGTCTGGCCCTGGTACTTGCCGCCGCGGTCGCGATACGAGATCTCGCAGACCTCGTCCGACTGGAAGAACAGCATCTGCGCCACGCCTTCGTTCGCGTAGATGCGCGCCGGCAGCGGCGTGGTGTTGCTGAACTCGAGTGTCACATGGCCCTCCCATTCCGGCTCGAGCGGCGTGACGTTGACGATGATCCCGCAGCGCGCATACGTGCTCTTGCCCAGACACACCACCAGCACGTCACGCGGAATGCGGAAGTACTCGACCGTGCGCGCCAGCGCGAACGAGTTCGGCGGGATGATGCATTCGTCGGCCTCGACATCGACGAAGCTGCCCGGGTCGAAGTGCTTCGGATCGACGATCGTCGAGTTGATGTTGGTGAAGATCTTGAACTCGCGCGAGCAGCGCACGTCGTAGCCGTAGCTCGACGTGCCGTAGCTGACGATGCGCTGGCCGCCGGCGTCCTGCTTGATCTGCCCGGCCTCGAACGGCTCGATCATGCCCCCGGGCTGTTCGGACATGCGGCGGATCCAGCGGTCGGACTTGATGGTCATCGGGAGAGGCCTGGTGCGCAGAGGCAGGGGGATGCATTGTCGCCGCCGCTCCTTCCCGCGTCACCCCCGGTATGCCTGCATCCTCGGGGCGCCCTGGCGCACCCGCTGTGGCGCGGTCTCAGGCGGATGACGACGCTCGGAACAGAAACGTGCCGCCGATCCCGTCCCGACATCGCGCATCGTCGGCAACGACCTGCGCAGGCGCCCGGGCAGCACGACGACGGTTTGGACGGATCGGCGGCTGCGTGCGCGCATGCCGGTGCCGCGGCCTCGCGCTGTCGTCAGACCAGCGCCGCCTGAATCGACATCGGGGCCCGCGGACGCCGTTCCAGCTCGGCGACGAGACGACGCCCGGTCTCGAGATACGCCTGCGCGGCCGCCGATTCCGGTGCCGACATCATGATCGGCACGCCCGCATCCCCCTGTTCGCGGATGCCGATCTCGAGCGGCAGCGAGCCCAGCAGCGGGACGCCGTATTGCGCCGCCATGCGCTCGCCGCCGCCGCTGCCGAACAGATGCTCGACATGGCCGCAGTTCGAACACACGTGCTGGGCCATGTTCTCCACCAGCCCCAGCACCGCGACCTCGACCTTCTCGAACATCTTCAGCGCCTTGCGCGCGTCCAGCGTGGCCACATCCTGCGGCGTGGTCACGATCACCGCGCCGGCGACCGGAATCTTCTGCGACAGCGTCAACTGGATATCGCCGGTGCCCGGCGGCAGATCGACCAGCAGATAGTCGAGCCCCTCGTCCCCGCCCCACAGCGTGTCGTTGAGCAGCTGTGTGAGCGCCGAGGTTGCCATGGGCCCGCGCCAGATCATCGGCGTGTCCGACTCGACCAGGAAACCGATCGACATCGCCTCGATGCCGTGCGCACGCATCGGCAGGATGGACTTGCCGTCCGGACTGTCGGGCTTGCCCGACAGCCCCAGCATCGTGGGCACGCTGGGGCCATAGACGTCCGCATCCAGGATGCCCACGCGCGGACCGTCAGCCGCCAGCGCGAGCGCCAGATTCACCGCGGTCGTCGACTTCCCCACCCCGCCCTTGCCCGAGCCGACGGCGATGATGTTGCGGATGCGGGGGTTGGGAGACAGCGCACCTTGCGGCGCGCGCGCGACGGCGCGGAGGGACATGGCGGTTCAATGTGTCGGAAGCAGGCCGTCATTCTAGTGGGGGCGGCCGTTTCGCGCCGGCCGCTGAACGACGGCGCACGCCTTCGACGCGCCCGCATCCGATCGGCTATAACTCCGCCACCTGCGCGGGCAAGCCTGCCGAGTCGTCGCAGTCCTTGAGGGAGGAGACCGATGTTGAAGAACAAGATGGGATGGCTGGCGCTCGCCGCACTGCCGCTGATGCTGGCCTCGCTGTCGGCGTCGGCGCAGTCGCCGGTCGGCCGCTGGAAGACGATCGACGACAACACCGGCCAGGTGAAGTCGATCGTCGAGATCACCCAGGCCGCCAACGGCACGCTCAGCGGCCGCGTGGCCCAGGTGCTGCAGTCCGACCGCGGCCCCAACCCGACCTGCGACAAGTGCAGCGGCGATCGCCGCAATCGCCCGATCACCGGTATGACGATCCTCTGGGATATGCGTCCCGATGGCAGCGAGTGGTCGGGCGGCACGATCCTCGACCCGGCCAACGGCAAGACCTACCGCTCGAAGGCCAAGATGCTCGATGCCAACCGGCTCGGCGTCTCGGGCTGCGTGGCGTTCATCTGCCGCGAGCAGGTGTGGCAGCGCGAGTGATGTGCTGCGCGTGAGCCGACGAGGCTGACCCGACAGGCCCGGCAATCGCCGGGCCTTTTTCGTGGCGGCCGGCAGGCGCCATCAGCGAAGACACCGCATCGCGCCATCGGCCGGGCGCATCGGTGCCGCGTGCGATAATCCCCGACCGCTCGCCACCGTCACGCCCATGCCCCGCCAGCTGCTCGTCACCACCGCCCTGCCCTACGCCAATGGCCCGTTGCACCTGGGCCATCTGGTCGGCTACATCCAGGCCGACATCTGGGTGCGGGCGCGGCGCATGGACGGCGATACCGCGCACTTCGTCTGTGCCGACGACACCCACGGCACGCCGATCATGCTGGCGGCCGAGAAGGCCGGGCGCACGCCGGAAGACTTCATCTCAGGCATCCAGGCCGGGCACGAGCGGGATTTCGCCGACTTCGGCGTCGCGTTCGATCATTACGATTCGACCCATTCGGCCGGCAACCGCGCACTGGTCGAGACGATCTACGCCCGCCTCGACGCCGGCGGCCACATCGCGCGGCGCGACGTGGCCCAGCTCTACGATCCGGTGCGCGGCATGTTCCTGCCCGACCGCTACGTCAAAGGCACCTGCCCGAAGTGCGGCACGCCGGACCAGTACGGCGACAACTGCGAACACTGCGGCGCCACGTATTCGCCGGGCGATCTGATCGATCCGGTGTCCGTCGTCAGCGGCGCCACGCCGGAACTGCGCGAGTCCGAGCATTTCTTCTTCGAACTCGGGCACTTCGAAGCGTTCCTCCGCGAATGGCTCGCGGGCGATGTCGCGTTGCCGGGCGTGAAGGCGAAACTGGCGGAATGGCTCGATGGCGATGGCGGCCTGCGCGCCTGGGACATCTCGCGCGACGCGCCCTATTTCGGCTTCGAGATTCCCGGCCATCCGGGCAAGTTCTTCTACGTCTGGCTGGATGCACCGATCGGGTATCTCAGCAGCTTCAAGGCGCTGTGCGCGCGCGAGGGCATCGATTTCGATGCCTGGCTGGCCGCCGATGCCGGCACCGAGCTGCACCACTTCATCGGCAAGGACATCGTCAACTTCCACGGTCTGTTCTGGCCGGCGATGCTGCACGGCGCCGGCCTGCGCGTGCCGACGCGGCTGCACGTCAACGGCTATCTGACCGTCGACGGCGCGAAAATGTCGAAGTCGCGCGGCACCTTCGTCATGGCGCGCACCTATCTCGAGCAGGGGCTCGATCCCGAAGCGCTGCGCTACTACTACGCGGCCAAGTCGTCGGGCGGCGTGGACGATCTGGACCTCAACCTCGGCGACTTCATCGCCCGGGTCAACGCCGATCTCGTCGGCAAGTTCGTCAACCTCGCCAGCCGCTGCGCGGGCTTCATCGGCAAGCGCTTCGACGGCCGCCTGGCCCCCGCGCTGCCCGAACCGGCCATGTACGTGCGTTTCCTCGAGGCGCTCACGCCCATCCGCGAGGCCTATGCGCGCAACGAACCCGCCAGCGTGCTGCGCCAGGTGATGGCGCTGGCCGACGAGGCCAATCGCTACATCGACGAGCGCAAGCCCTGGGTCATCGCCAAGCAGGCGGGCGCCGACGCCGAGCTGCAGGCGGTCTGCACCCAGGGCCTGAACCTGTTCCGCGTGCTGGCGACCGCGCTGCGGCCGGTGCTGCCCCGTATCGCGGCCGAGGTCGACGCGTTCTTCGGCGTCGATGCGCCGCACTGGAGCGCGATCGAGCGGCCGCTGCTCGACCACGTCATCCAGCCCTACGCCCCCTTGTTCACCCGAATCGACCCCAAGCAGATCGACGCCATGACCGACGCCTCCAAGGACACCCTCGCGGCTGCCCCGGCCGCACCTGCCACCCCGAAGAAGCCGGTCGAGGCCCCAGCCGCGTCGCCGGCGAAACCGGCTGACGCGGACGCGCCGGCCCATATCTCGATCGATGATTTCGCGAAGCTCGACCTGCGTATCGGCAAGGTCGTCGCCTGCGAGTTCGTCGAGGGCTCGGACAAGCTGCTGCGCTTCGAGCTCGATGCCGGCGATCTCGGCACGCGCCAGATCTTCTCCGGCATTCGCGCGAGCTACGACGAGCCGGACGCGCTGATCGGTCGCAACGTCGTGTTCATCGCCAACCTCGCCCCGCGCAAGATGCGCTTCGGGATCAGCGAAGGCATGATCCTGTCGGCCGGATTCGACGGCGGCGCGCTCGCATTGCTGGACGCCGATGCCACCGCCCGGCCGGGCATGCAGGTCCGCTGACCGCTTGCGGCACGCCGCGTCGCGTTCGCGTGCCGCCGTCCATACCTCCACGCCCCACCGATGCACGCCGAACCGCCTCTGGTCGAACGTCTCGATCGCCTGCTGCCGCAGACCCAGTGCGGCCAGTGCAGCTTCGACGGCTGCCGTCCGTATGCCGAGGCGATGGCCGCCGGCACGGCGGACGTCGATCGCTGTCCGCCCGGCGGCGATGCCGGTGCGCGCATGCTGGCCCGACTGCTCGGCGTGCCTGCGCGTCCCTATGACCGCACACGCGGCCAATTCCACGCCGCGGCGCGGGTTGCACTGATCATCGAGGCCGACTGCATCGGCTGCACCAAGTGCATCCAGGCCTGCCCGGTCGACGCGATCGTCGGCGGCTCGAAGCTGATGCACACGGTGATCGAAGCGCTGTGCACCGGTTGCGAGCTGTGCGTGCCCGCGTGCCCGGTGGACTGCATCGAACTGATCGCGCCCTGACGGCGCGCGGTGTCAGCGGGCGCCGGCTGCGCCGGACACGGCCGGGCCGGCAGCGCAGGCCGCGCAGATCCGCTCCACCGCGTAGCCCTTCGCTGCGAGCTTCTCCACCACGCCGTCCTCGCCGAGCAGGTGCAGCGCACCCACGACGACGAGGATCGTGCCCGGCTGCTGCAGCATCTGTTCGAGCTTGGGCAACCAGGCATCGTTGCGGCTGGTGTTGATGCGGGCGTAGAGCGCCGGCGAGCGCGCGCGCATGTCGCCGGCCATGTCGGCCCACAAGGTCTCGGCATCGCCCGCGCGCCAGGTCGAATGCAGGGCTTCGATGGCCGCCGGGCCGGCATCCGCCTGGTCGAGCGCTTCGAGCAGCATCTGCACCTGGTCGGGCCGCGCCATGCCGTCGAGGAATTCGATCTGCTGCGCGGCGGTTTCCAGACCGGCGGTCGCCAGCCCGGCCTCGCGCGCGCGGCGTGCGAGATGCACATCGAGACCGTGCTGGGCCTGCAGCCCGTAACGTCCGAGCTCGGTCGTGGTCACCAGCAACGAGGCGAACCAGGGCTCGAACAGCTGGAACGCCTGCGCGCCGAGACCGGTCGCCTGCAGCGTGGTGCGGTTCACGTCACCCCAGGCCGCCAGTCGCGCGGCGGCATCGGCAGGCAGGTCGTCGTCGAGGCGGCTGCCGTCGGTGCGCAACCCGGCCTGCATCATCTGCATCGCGAGCGTCGGGGAATGCAGTTCCTCGGGCGCGAGTTCGAACACCACTTCATCCGCCGCCGCGAACGCCTGCTCCACCTCGTCGGCGAGTGGATAGTCGTCCGCCGTGAGGAAGTGGAAGGAACCGAGCAGATAGAGATCACCGGCCTCGCCCGCCACGCGCCACAACAGCGGCACCGGCGGCGTACGCGGCACTTCGGCGATGCGCGGCACGTCGCCGGGCTGCCCGGCCGGCGCGTCGACCACCGGCACGTCGGCGATCTGCGGGAGCGCGGGACGCTCGGCCTGCACCCCGCCGCCGACCAGCAGCGACAGGACGACCGCGAGCGTGGGAAGAACACGGAAACGACGGCGACGCGACATGGACACTCCGGTGGCGAGGCGCTCAGTGCGCCGGACGATAGGCCTTTTCGCCCGCTTCGATCGCGAGATCGAGCCGGTTGCCATCCGGTGGCAGCGGACAGGTGGCGAAGGCGGTGAAGGCGCAGGGCGGATTGTAGGCGCGGTTGAAATCGAGCACGACGCGGCCGTCGGCGCCCGGCGCGGCGGTATCGAGATAGCGGCCCGCGCTGTAGCTGCCGCGTCCGCTGGTGCGGTCGGCGAGGATCAGGAACAGACCGCCGTCGGCGCCCTCGAGCGCCTGCAATGCATACGTCACCCCGTCGCGATCGAAACGCACCGTGCCCGGGGAGACGGTCGGTTCGACCAGGCCGAGGATGTTGGCGATGTCGACACGGGTGCCGGGCGCGGCCGGGGTGAAGGTCGCCTCGATCTGCCAGTTCCGGTCGATCGGCCAATACTCGAGACCCGCGAAACGCCGCCGCGCCTCGGCGTCGGCATGGCGCACGCGTACGAAGGCGATGCCGCTGCGCTCGATGATCGACAGCGCACCGCGGCCGTCGTCGAATTCCAGCCAGTCGGGTCCGCCGTCACGGTCGCTGCGCAGCAGCACGCGGCCGGTGACCGGCGTCCCGTCCAGCGTCAGCGCGACGCCGCGCTCGGGCGTGAATGCATAGGTGCCGTCGCCGCTCTGCAGCAGCCCCAGCTGCGCCGGCCCGTGACCGAGCCGGATGCCGCTGCCGGGTGCGCTGCCGATGAAATGCGAGCGCAGTTCGATCCGGTGCAACCCGGTCAGACCGGTCCAGCCATCGGGCGCGGTCAGCGCTTCCTCACGCGCCATCCGCGCGACCTGGATACGCGATGCGAATTCGGCATCCAGGCGCTCGGCCTCAGCGCGCGCGCTCGCATCGTTCGCGACACCGGGCGCCGCCTCGCAGCCCGCGAGCAGCAGCGCGACGACCAGACCGCAGACTCGACCACGCGAGAAGACCTTCATGTCAGCGCCCTCTCAGGAACCAGCGGTCGATTTCGGCCAAGGGGAAATGCGCCCAGGTCGGCCGCCCGTGATTGCACTGGCCCGAGCGCTCGGTGGCTTCCATCTGCCGCAGCAGGGCGTTCATTTCGGGCAGGGTAAGGCGTCGGTTGGCGCGCACCGCGCCGTGGCAGGCCATCGTCGACAGCAGCTCGTCACGGGCGGCGCGCACGCGCCGGCTCTCGCCGTGTTCGCGCAGATCGGCCAGCACGTCGCGCAGCAATGCCTCGGTGTCGCCCTGGGCGAGCAGCGCCGGCACGCTGCGCAGCATCAACGACTGCGGCCCGCTGCGCGAGACCTCGAAGCCGAGCTCGGCCAGCGTGGCCGCCTCCTGCTCGGCGACATCCGCCTCGCGCTCCGAGACCGCCACCGTCTGCGGCACCAGCAAGGGTTGCAGGCGCACGCCCTCGCCATCGTGCGCGCGCTTCAGCGCCTCGTAGCCGATGCGCTCGTGCGCGGCGTGCATGTCGACGACGATCATCCCGTCGGCCGCCTGGCTGAGGATGTAAATCCCGTGCAGCTGTGCCACCGCATACCCGAGCGGCGGCACCTGCGCTGCATGATCCTGCCCGGTCGCGACCGGGCCCGTCTCCGCCGTCGATGGGGCCATCACCGTGGGCGTCCCGACCGCCGACGTGTTGCCGTACCCGGCTCCATAGAGACTCGCGTACGCCGCACGCGCCTCGTCGACGCGCAGCGACAGATGCGACTGCGGCATCGGCCGTGACCAGGTCGCAGACGGCGCATTGGCTGCGCTGCCGCTTGGCCCGGCCGCAGACGGCGCGACGGCGTAGGTGTCGACGGCCGGTGCGGCCTGCCCCGCGCGCGTACCCGCGAGCGCCTCGTGCAGCGTGCGGTAGACGAAATCGTGGATCAGCCGCGCATCGCGGAAGCGCACCTCGTGCTTGGCCGGATGCACGTTGACGTCGACACGCGTGGGATCGAGTTCGAGAAACAACACGTAGGCCGGCTGGCGCCCGTGATACAGCACGTCCGCGTAGGCCTGGCGCACGGCGTGGGCCACGCTGCGATCGCGGATCGAGCGGCCATTGACGTAGAGATACTGCTGATCGGCGCTCGCGCGCGAATACGACGGCGCCGCGATCCAGCCGTGCAATTGCAGCCCGGCCGCCGCATGTTCGACGCGCAGCGCGGCCTCGGCGAAGTCGCGGCCGAGCGTTTCCGACAACCGCGCGTCCGAGAACAGGCTGTCTTCGCCCTTGTAGCGACGCGACGGTTTGCCGTTGTGGCTCACCCGCAACTCGACATCGGGCCGCACCAGCGCCAGCGCGCGCAGCCACTCCTCGATGTGCCCGAGTTCGGTGCGCTCGGCGCGCAGGAACTTGCGTCGCGCGGGCACGTTGTAGAACAGGTCGCGCACTTCGACCGTCGTGCCACGGGGGTGCGGGCGTGGCGTGATCTCGCCGACCGTGCCGCCGTCGACCTGCAGCATCGCGCCGTGTTCCGCATCGTCACGCCGCGAGGCCAGGGTGAACCGGCTGACCGAGGCGATCGACGGCAGGGCTTCGCCGCGGAAGCCGAGCGTGGCCACCGCTTCCAGATCATCGAGCGAACCGATCTTGCTCGTCGCGTGCCGCGACACCGCCAGCGGCAATTCTTCGGGCGGAATGCCGCCGCCGTCGTCGCGGATGCGGATCAGGCGCACCCCGCCTTCTTCCAGATCGATGTCGACACGCCGGGCGCCGGCGTCGAGCGCGTTTTCGACCAGCTCCTTGACCACCGATGCAGGCCGCTCGACGACCTCGCCGGCGGCGATCTGGTTGATCAGGGTGTCAGGGAGCTGGCGGATCGGCACGGGCATCTCGGCGCGGCACGCGCGTCAGAAAACGGCCCCCGATGATACCGGCCGCGCCCATTGCCCGGGTCCGTCACAACATCTGTCGGTACCGCGCGACGCGATCACGCCGCCGCGTTCGTCCGATCAGGGGCTGCCGCCCGCCTGCTGGGCGGCTGCCGCAGCGCGCGCGGCATACAAGGTGCCCGGCGGCGGCTGATTGGTGAAGAAGGCATTGATGCCATCGAGCACCGCGGTCGCGATCCGGCGCTGATGGCCCGGATCGAGCAGGCGCTTTTCTTCATCCGGATTCGAGATGAAGCCGGTCTCCACGAGCATCGCCGGCATGTCGGCATTGCGCAGTACGGCGAAGTTCGCGTATTCCACGTTCGGCTTGTGGGTCTTGCCCAGCGCGCGCAGCCCGGTCAGGACGTGCTCGGCGGCGTCCTGCGAGGCCTTCATATGGCCGCTCTGCGCGAGATCGAGCAGCACGGACGACAACGTATCGCGCTCCAGACGCACCCCGCCGACCAGGTCGGCGTTGTTCTCGCGGTCGGCCAGCCAGCGGGCCTGCTGCGACGAGGCGCCACGCGTGGACAGGGTGTATACCGACGAGCCGTACGCCGCGCGGTTGAGCGCGGCGTCGGCGTGGATCGAGACGAACATGTCCGCCCGCGCCTGGCGCGCGCGGCGCGCACGCTGGGGCAGTTCGACGTAGGAGTCGTTGTCACGGATCAGATGGGCACGCATGCCCGGCGTCGCATTGATCTGCCGGGCGAGTTCACGCGCGATCGCCAGTACGACGTGTTTTTCGTAGGTCCCGGCCGGACCGATGGCGCCCGGGTCCTGACCGCCGTGTCCGGCGTCGATCGCGATCACCAGCGGGCGCATCGCCGACGTCATGACCGGCGGCGCGGGCACGCGCGTGGACGCAGGCGGCGCCGCGGCCGGCTCAGGCCGGGTTGCAACCGGGGCGGGCGTCGCAGCGGGCGTGGGTGTCGGTACTGCGGCGGACGGGGGCGGATCGACCGCGACGGACGCGGTACCCGTCGAGGCGGCGGACGCCGTCTGCTGGCGCATCGACTCGATCAATCGCGAGGTGGCGTCGTTCGACGCGGGCGCCGGATCCACCGGCGCAGGCGCCGGCATCGCGGGCGCCGGGGTGCTCGCGGCCGTCTGTGCCGCGATCCGGGCGATCGGATCGGCCTGCCCGTCACCGGGCCATTGCACGACCAGGCGCACTCCGTCGGGCCCCTCTTCCAGCTGCGGCGTCATCGCCACGGTGGCGCTGGACAGGTCGAAGACGATGCGCGTGGTGCCCGCCACCGGCTGACCGCTGCGTACGGCCTTGACGATGCCCTGCCCTGACGGCAGCGCGATGCCGCTGCGCAGACGCGTGCCCGGCAGATCCACGACCAGGCGATCGGGATTGGCCAGCGGAATCACCTTGTACTCGGCACGCGCATCGAGCCGGAGTTCGGCCGACGTGCCCGTCGGGCCGCTGCGCACCTCGACGCCGCGCAGTTCGGCAGCGTTGGCCAGGTTCCAGCACAGCGCCGCGAGCAGCGCGAGCACCAGCAAGGCCTGAGACAGATTGATCCCCCGGATGCGCATGCGCCCTAGTCAATCACCGCAGGCAGGACATTGCAATACGTTTTCCTTTGCAAATCCGATGCCTGCACATCCTTCCTGCGGTTTCGGTTCAGGAAGCCGGTCCAAGTTCCCATCGGGATGCGACACGACTCGACCAGTCCCGTCCCGTCGCACTGACCGGCTCGAGAGTGACCCGCCGCCCGTGTCCCGCCTGCTCGAGAACGATCCGAAGATCCGCCCGAGGCAGGGCCTGGGCGCCACGCTCCGGCCATTCGATCAGCCACAGTGTCGCGGACACGTCGTCGAGGCCCAGGAACTCGAGTTCCCCGACATCGCCGATACGGTAGAGATCCAGATGGAGCGCCTCGCCGCCGGCGACCGGGTAACGCTCGACCAGCGTGTAGGTGGGACTGCGGACCGTGCCGGTCACGCCGAGCGCGCGCAGCCAGCCGCGCGCCAGTGTCGATTTTCCGGCCCCCAGATCGCCGACGAGATGGACGACCGCAGGCGCCGGCGCGGTCGCGGCCAGTGCCTGCGCGAACGCGATCGTGGCGGCCTCGTCGGCAAGCATCCAGCCCATGTGCGCGCCGGTCATCGTGAGGCCTCCGGGTTGGCGAGAAGACGAAGGGCGGGCAGCAGATCGGTCGGTCGAAGACCGCGCTCGCCACCGGCGCGCGCGGCGATGTCGCCCGCAGCGCCATGCAGCAGCGCGCCGCAGACGGCAGCGGCCTCGGGCGCCAGGCCTTGCGCGCGCAGCGCGGCGATCACCCCGGTCAGCACATCCCCCATGCCGCCGGTCGCCATGCCGGGATTGCCGGCCGCGACCAGCCACGGCATGGCGCCGGGCGCCGCCACGAGGGTGCCGGCGCCCTTGAGCACGACGACGGCCGACCACCGCGCGGCCAGCGCGCGCACCGCAGACAGCCGATCGCGCTGCACCTCGGCCGTGGTGCAGTCCAGCAATCGCGCCGCTTCGCCCGGATGCGGGGTGAGGATCGTGCCCTCGGGCAGCGCACGCGGCGCGCCGGCGAGCAGATTCAGCGCATCGGCATCCAGCACCAGCGCAGGTGCCGCGTCGAGCACGTCGGCGTAGAGGCCGTGCGCCCACGCGCCGCGTCCCAGCCCTGGCCCGAGCGCGACCACATCCGCCGATCCGATCAGACCGGCCAGCGCGGCATCGGTGCCCACCGCACTCGCCATGGCCTCGGGACAGCGCGCCAGCAGCGGCGCGATGTGCGCCTCGCGGGTGGCGACGTTGACGAGGCCGGCGCCGCTGCGCAGCGCGGCCTCTGCCGCCAGGAGCACCGCGCCGCCGAAACCGTGCTCACCGCCGACGCAGAGCACGCGGCCCGACGCGCCCTTGTGACTGTTGCGGGCGCGCGGTCGCAGCCAGTGCGCGAGATCCGCGACGTCGACGCGCCGCGCCGCAGGCGTTGCGGCCGCCACGTGCCGGGTATCCACGCCCAGCACGTCGAGCGCCAGAACGCCCGCGTGGTCGCTTCCATCGCCCGTCTGCAGGCCGACATGGGCGGCGAGAAATTGCAGCGTGCGGTTCGCGTGCACGGCGGGGCCGGGCGCGCTGCCGCGGTCCGCATCGAAGCCGCTGGGCACGTCGAGTGCGAACACCGGCGCGTCGGACGCACTGATCGCATCTATCAGCCGGGCCGCCTCGCCTTCGGCCGCCCGCGACAGCCCGATGCCGTAGAGCGCATCGACGACGAGGTCGGCCTGCGGCAGACCGTCGGTCTCGAATACCGTCACCTCGCCGCCCGCGGCCACGAACGCCGCACACGCCGCCTGCGCCGTCGGGGTACGCGGTGCGTCGGCGGCCAGCCGCATCACCTGCACCGCGCGGCCCGATTCCATCGCCAGACGCGCGAGCACATACCCGTCGCCCCCGTTGTTGCCCGGCCCGCAGATCACGAGCAGGCGCTGTGCGTGCGGCCAGTGCGCGAGCGCGCACCGCCACGCCGCCTGCCCGGCGCGCGCCATAAGCGCGCCCGGATCGTCGATGTCGGCGAGCGCCGCCGCCTCGATCGCGCGCAATGCGGCCGCGTCGTACAACAGCGTGCCGGGCGCGGCCAAGGCGGGGGGGGTGGCACAGGAGGCACTCATCGCGCGGATTCTATACTTCGCGCATCGTGAACCCGCCCGCTTCCGCCATCGACACCGTCGCATGCGCGCCCTCGCCGCTGCGCATGGCCGAGCGCGTGCGTGCGATCGCCGCCGAGATGGGCTTCCAGCGTTGCGGCATCGCCGGCATCGAACTCGGCGAGGACGAGGCGCATCTGCGCGACTGGCTGGCCCAGGGCCTCTACGGCACGATGGACTGGATGGCGCGCCACGGCGACCTGCGTGCCCGCCCGGCCGAGCTATTGCCGGGCACAGTGCGGGTGATCTCGGTGGGCCTGGACTACGGCCGCAACGACGACGACAGCGCCTGGACCACGCTCGCCGACGGCACCCGCGCCTACGTCGCGCGTTATGCGCTGGGCCGCGACTATCACAAGCTGATGCGCAACCGGCTGCAGAAATTCGCCGACCGAATCGCCGGCGAATTCGGTGCCTTCGGCCATCGCGTGTTCGTGGACTCGGCGCCGGTGCTCGAACGCGCGCTGGCGCGCAATGCGGGCCTGGGCTGGATCGGCAAGCACACCTGCCTGATCGACAAGGACGGCGGCTCGTGGTTCTTTCTCGGCGAGATCTACGTCGACATCCCGCTGCCGGTCGACGCCCCCGCCACCGCGCACTGCGGCACGTGCACGCGCTGCATCGACGTCTGCCCGACGCAGGCGATCATCGCGCCGCACCGGCTGGACGCGCGCCGCTGCATCGCCTATCTGACGATCGAGCACGAGGGCGCGATCGATCCCGCGCTGCGACCGCTGATCGGCAACCGCATCTTCGGCTGCGACGACTGTCAGCTGGTGTGTCCCTGGAACAAGTTCGCCAGGCGCACCGACGAGCCGGACTTCCGCGCGCGCAACGCGCTGGACACCGCCCGCCTGGCCGACCTGTTCGCCTGGGACGAGGACGAGTTCCTGCAGCGCACCGAGGGCTCGCCGATCCGCCGCAGCGGACATCGGCGCTGGCTGCGCAACATCGCCATCGCGCTGGGCAATGCGCCGACGACGCCCGGCACGATCGCAGCGCTGCACAGCCGCCGGCATTCGGGCGATGCGCTGGTCGACGAGCACATCGCATGGGCGCTGGCGCAGCACGGCATGGCGTGAACCGGCGCGCGACGCGAATGCCCCCTGCGTTTCAGGCGTCGGCAGCGAGCCGGGCCATCAAGGCGACATCGACATACACGCCGTCGCGCAGCGCGTAGCTGCGGGCGATGCCCTCGCGCTCGAAGCCGTGCGCGGTGTAGAGCGCAATCGCGGCGGCATTGTCGAGATACACCTCGAGTTCGATCCGGCGCACCCCGTGCCAGCGCTCCGCGGTGTCGAGCGCCGCCGCCAGCAGGGCGCGGCCGATCCCTTCGCCGCGACGCGTCTCCGACACGGCCATGCCGAGGTTCGCGACATGCCGGCGCCGGGGATGCTGGAGCACCTCGAATCCGGCGGCGCCGACCACCGTGCCGGCGTCGTCGGCGACCAGCTGGACCACGTGCGCCGGCATCCCGGACAGACGCCGCGTCCACGCATCCAGCGATGGATACGGCGGTTGCAGCGTGCCGGCGTAGGCCGGGCGTTCCGAAAACAGCGCGTGCAGGCCGGCGGCATCCGCCGGCTCGGCGTGGCGGATGCGGATGTCCGCGCTCACCCGCGCGTGGTGCGGGCGCGGATCTCGTCCAGCAGCGCGCGCGTGACCGGATCGGCCACTGCGACAGGCTCGCCCTGCACGGCCGGCAGCAGTTCGCCGGCGATGCGCTTGCCGAGCTCCACGCCCCACTGGTCGAAGGCATTGATGCCCCACAGCACCGACTGCGCGTAGACGCTGTGCTCGTAGAGCGCGATCAGCGCGCCGAGGCTGCGCGGATCGAGGCGGTCGAGCAGCAGCAGCGTCGACGGGCGATTTCCCGGATAGGACTTCTGCGGATCGTCGGCCCGATACCCGTTCGCCAGCGCTTCGGTCTGGGCCAGCAGGTTCGACAGCAGTGCGGCGTGGTTGTCCGCGTGTGGGTGCGCCGGATTGACCACGCCGATGAAATCGGCCGGCACGGTCTGCGTGCCCTGGTGCAGCGCCTGGAAGAAACTGTGCTGCGAGTTGGTACCGGGGCCGCCCCAGAGCACGGGCACGGTGTCGACGTCGACCGCCACGCCGTCCGGCGTGACCGACTTGCCGAGGCTCTCCATCACCAGCTGCTGCAGATAGGCCGGCAGCAGCGCCAGGCGCTCGTCGTAGGGCAGCACGGCATGCGTGGACAGGCCCAGGGCGTTGCGGTTCCAGATCGCGGTCAACGCGTGCAGCACGGGCAGGTTCTGCGCCAGTGGCGCCTCGAGCACGTGCGCGTCCATCTCGGCCGCGCCGGCCAGTAGCGCCTCGAAGCCGTCCATGCCCACGGCCAGCGCGATCGAGAACCCGACCGCCGACCACAGCGAATAGCGCCCGCCCACCCAGTCCCACATCGGCAGCACGCGCTCGGGCGCGACGCCGAAGGCCTCGGCGCGCGGCACGTTGGCGCTGACCGCATAGAGGCGCTCGCTGCCGCCGAGCCAGTCGCGGACCACGGCGCCGTTGAGCAGGGTTTCCTGGGTGCTGAAGGTCTTCGACACCAGGATCGCCGCGGTGCGCGCGGGATCCAGCCCCTTCAGCAGGTGCTGCGCGTCACTGCCGTCGACGTTGGTGAGGAAGTGCACGCGGAACCGGCCGGTGCCGAAATCCTTGAGCGCATCGACCACCAGACGCGGGCCGAGGTCCGAACCGCCGATGCCGACGTTGACGATATCGGTGACGTCCGAGGCGTCGAGACCCGCGACCAGCTCCGCCATCCGCGCGCGCGCCGCGGCGGCCTCGGCATGCGCGTCGCGCGCCACCGCGGCGTCCGACAGCGCGGAACGCAGCGCGACGTGCAACGCCGCCCGACCCTCGGACGTGTTGACCGTGGCGCCGTCGAACAGGCGCCGGAACGCCGAGGGCACTCCCGCCGCCTCGCCGAGCGCGAGCAGCGCGGCACGTGCCTCGCCGTCCAGGCGCTGGCGGGCGAAACTCGCATAGAGCCCGCCGATGCGCAGCGCGTAGTCGTGCGAACGCCCGGCGTCCGCGGACACCAGCGCGTCGATACGGGCCTCGGCGAGGCGCCGCGCATGCGGCGCCAGCGTGGAATCGATCCGCTGCGCCGCCGTCGCCATCAGGCGGCCTGCGCCGGGATGGAGTCGTTGGTGTGCGTCATCCGGTTCTGCCGGTCGACATACACCAGCTTCGGCTTGAACGCCGCAACCTCGGCCTCGTCCAGCGCGCCGTAGGCGCAGATGATCACCAGGTCACCCACGCCCGCCTTGTGCGCGGCTGCGCCGTTGACCGAGATCACACCACTGCCGGCTTCACCGCGGATCGCGTAGGTCGCGAAGCGCTCGCCGTTGTTGATGTTGTAGATCTCGATGCGCTCGTACTCGCGGATGCCCGACAGCTCGAGCAGGTTCGCGTCGATCGCGCAGGACCCTTCGTAGTGCAGTTCGGCATGGGTCACCGAGGCGCGATGGATCTTGGCTTTGAGCAGGGTCAGTTGCATGGCGATACGGCCGGGAGGCATCGGGAAACGCGGAAAGTCCCGCAGGAACCGGCAAGTATAGGGACGGGATGCGGCATCGCAACACGCCCCGCGCCGTAGGCCGCCGCGGATTCAGCCGGCGCCGTCGCCCGCGCTCAAGCTGAATTCGAGGTTGTCGATCAGGCGTGTGCCCCCGAGCCGGGCCGCGACCAGCGCCACGCCGTCCCCCCCCGCATAGGGCGCCAGATCCGGCGCACGCAGCTCGACGTAGTCCACCTCGAAGCCGGCCGCGCGCAGCGCATCGGCCGCTTCCGCTTCCACCGCCGCGGCGGACTGCCCGGCAACGAGCGCATCGCGCAACGACACCAGCGCGCGATACAGCGCCGGCGCGCGCGCGCGCGCATCCGCATCGAGGTACTGGTTGCGGGAACTGCGGGCCAGTCCGTCGGCCTCGCGCGAGATCGCCACCGGCAGCAGCCGCACCGGGAACGCGAGGTCGGCGACCAGATGTGTGATCACCGCGACCTGCTGGTAATCCTTGCGCCCGAATGCGGCGACGTCCGGCTGCACCTGGTTGAACAGCCGCGCGACCACGGTGGCCACGCCGTCGAAGTGGCCCGGCCGATGCGCGCCGTCGAGGATGGTGGTGACGCCCGGCACACGCACGGTGACCGTGCGCGCCACACCCAGCGGGTACATCGTCTCGACCGACGGCATCCACAGCAGATCGCAGCCGGCGGCATCGAGCCCACGCGCATCGGCCTCGGGCGTGCGCGGATAGCGGTCGAAATCCTCGTTGGGACCGAACTGCGTGGGATTGACGAACACGCTCGCGACGATGCGGTCCACGTGGGGCTTCAGCGCCTCGATCAGCGTGTAGTGCCCGGGATGCAGGTTGCCCATCGTCGGCACCAGACCCACGCGCAGCCCCTCGCGTTTCCAGCCGGCCACGCGCGCGCGCAGCGCATCCAGGTCTTGCACGATGTCGATCACGGCGGATCCGCTTGCGGGGAGTGCGCGATTTTCGCAGATCCGCAGGCCCGCGCGTCAGCGCGCGTGCTGCGGCAGGCCGTCGTCGATCGTGTAGTCGTCGCCCTGCTCGGCCACGAAGATGTGCATGTGCAGCCGGGTGGCCGTCGGCGTGTCGAACGCCCCCATCGCGACGGCGATCTTCGACCCGCCGACCGGCGCCCAGAACAGTGATGCGCCGCAGCGCCCGCAGAACCCGCGCCGTACCTTCGGCGAGCTCGCGTACCAGCGCAATGCGCCCTGCGGATCGCGCACCGTCAGCGCCTCCACCGGCACGTCGCTGGACGCGAACACGTGGCCCGAGCACTTCCGGCAGGCCACGCAGTGGCAGGCATCGGGCGGCGCCAGCGGCGCCGCGACCTCGAACCGCACGTCACCACACAGGCAGGATCCACTCGGCATCGCCGGCGCTCCGGGCTGGAATCAACGATAGCTGTGTTCGGGCCCGGGAAAACCGCCATCGCGCACGGCGGCGACATAGGCGCGCACCGCGCCGTCGACCGAGCCGCCCTCGGCGAGGAAGTCGCGCACGAAGCGCGGCCGGCGATGGCCGCTGTCCAGACCCAGCATGTCGTGCAGCACCAGCACCTGGCCGTCGCAGTCCGGGCCGGCGCCGATACCGATCGTCGGCACCGGCGATGTCGCGGTGATCGCGGCCGCCAGCGGCGCAGGCACGCCTTCGAGCACGATCAGCGCAGCGCCCGCTTCGGCGATGGCGTGCGCTTCCACACGCAGCGCCTGCGCGGCCGCATCACCGCGTCCCTGCACCTTGAACCCGCCGAAGCGCAGCACCGACTGCGGCGTCAGGCCCAGGTGCGCGCAGACCGGAATCTCGCGCTCGACGAGGAAGCGCACGACCTCGCACTTGTTGGGGGTCGCGCCCTCCAGCTTGACCATGCCGGCGCCGGCCTGCAGCAGGCGCGTGGCGGCATCGAGCGCGCGCTCGGGGGTCGCATCGGCCTGGAACGGCAGATCGGCGATCACCAGTGCGCGCCGCACCGCGCGGGCGACGCAGGCGGTGTGGTACGCGATGTCGTCGACGGTCACCGGCAGGGTCGAGCCGTGGCCCTGCACGACCATGCCGAGCGAGTCGCCGACCAGCAGCAGGTCGACACCGGCCGCGTCGAGCACGCGGGCGAAACCGGCGTCGTAGGCGGTGAGCATCGCCAGTCGGCGGCCGGCGGCGCGGGCCTCGAACAGCGCGGGTACGGTGACCGGCGCGGAGTGGGATGTGTCCATCGCGCTAGCGTAGCGCTTCGATGCCGCCGCGATCCACGCGCGCGAGCGCCGCGGCCGCGGACCCGATGCCGGGGATCACCGCATCCGGCGCGAGTTCCAGCAGCGGCACCAGTACGAATGCACGGGCGTGCAGATACGGATGCGGCACGGTCAGCTCGGGCGACGCGATCGAGCGATCGCCATACAGCAGCAGGTCCAGGTCCAGCGTGCGTGGGCCCCAGCGCGCCTCCAGCGACCGTTCGCGCCCGAAGCCGCGCTCGATCTCCAGCAGGCGCGCGAGCAGCGCCGCCGGCGCCATTACGGTCGTGCAGGTCGCCACCGCATTGATGAAGTCGGGCTGGTCCTCCCGACCCCATGCCGGCGTGCGGTACAGCGAGGAGCAGCGCACGTCGGCCAGGTCCGGCTGCGCAGCCAGCGCATCGACCGCTGCACGCAGCGTGGTCGGCGCATCGCCCAGGTTCGCGCCCAGGCCGATGAAGACGCGCGGGTTCACGACGGCTGGCCCGGGCCGCAGTCGTGCCTCAACCGGCCGGCGCCGTGCGCCGGCGACGCCGACGTCGGCGGGGTGCGCGGCCTTCGTCGCCGCCGTCTTCGTCGCCCGGGAACAGCGCGATGGCGTGGTCCGGATCGTTCTGGGCCTCCTGCCAGAAGGCCACGTCGGCGGTGTGCTCGTCGGACGCGGTCTGGCGCAGGACCAGGAAATCGAACGCCGCACGGAAGCGGGGATGCGCCAGCATCCGCGTCACCCGCTTGCGCTGGCGCTGGGGGAACCTCGACTGCAGCAGCCAGATCTCCTGCATCGGCAGCGAAAACCGGCGCGGCAGCGCGACGGTGGCCAGCTGGTGCAGCGTCACGCGGTCGGCCGCGCGGCGCTGGGCGTCGACCGGCTGCACGCCTTCGGCCTGCAACTTCATCAGCGCGCGGCAGTACGCCGGCCACAGCAGCGTGGCGAACAGGAACGCCGGCGATACCGGCTCGTCGGCGGCGACGCGGGCGTCGGTGGAACGCAGGCCGGCGAGCACCACCGCGCGCAGTGCGCCGCTGCGATTGCTCTTGATCGCCGCTGCGGTCTCGGGGAACAACGCGCCCAGCAGACCGTGGCGCTCAAGCCCCTCGAAGCTGGCCACCGCGTGCCCGGCCAGGAACATCTTCAGACACTCCTCGAACAGCCGCGCCGGCGCCGCCTCGCCGAGCAGCCCGGCCAGGCGCGGAAGCGGCTCGGCGGTGCCGGACTCGATCGTGAAGCCGAGCTTCGCGGCCAGTCGCACCGCGCGCAGCATGCGCACCGGATCCTCGCGGTAACGCGTGTCCGGATCGCCGATCAGCCGCAGCACGCGATTCTCGACGTCCTCGAACCCGCCCACGTAATCGCGCACCGAGAAATCGGCGATCGCGTAATACAGCGCATTGGCGGTGAAGTCGCGGCGGATCGCGTCGTCTTCGACCGTGCCGTAGACGTTGTCGCGCAACAGGCGCCCGCCGTCGTGGACCTCTCGGTCGCCGCTGCCGTCGTCGACGTTGGCGCGGAAGGTCGCGACCTCGATGATCTCGCGCCCGAACACCACGTGCGCCAGGCGGAACCGGCGTCCGATCAACCGGCAATTCCGGAACAGCGCCTTGACCTGCTCCGGCGTGGCGTCGGTGGCGACGTCGAAATCCTTCGGTGCCAGACCGACCAGCACATCGCGCACCGCACCACCGACCAGATACGCCTGGTGGCCGGCCTCGTGCAGCCGGTAGAGCACGCGCAATGCGTTCTGGCTGATCTGGCGACGTGAGATCGAATGCTGGTCGCGCGGAATGATCCGCAAGTCAGCGGCGGGCAGGGATGCGGCGTTGTCCATCAAGCGAAAATTTTCCAAAAGGCGGCGTTGCGGCGCCCGCAAGCCTGATATACTAGCAAGCTGCACACGTCGCCGAACGTTTGCAGGCCGGTCGTCCAACCGGTGACCGCCTCGCGGTCGACATTGCTCCCTTCGTCTAGAGGCCTAGGACGTGGCCCTCTCAAGGCTAAAACACGGGTTCGAATCCCGTAGGGAGCGCCACATCACGCAATGGCCCATGTCGAAAGACATGGGCCATTTGCATTGCAGGACAGCGGACTGCGGCGGCCGCGCCCGCTTGCGAACGCCGCGCACTCCGCCCGCTCCAGATCGCCGCGACCCCAGGATCCGGGCGTCGGAGCATGCGATCACCCGTGCCGGCCGCATGGATCCGGGCTGGACGACGACGGCGGATGCGAACACTTCGCACAGTCCTGCAAGCGCCTGCCGTACACTCCCCCGCCTTCGCATCGCCACCGACCCACAGATCATGCCGTTCGTCGTCACCGAAAACTGCATCAAGTGCAAATACACCGACTGCGTCGAAGTCTGTCCGGTGGACTGCTTCCACGAAGGCCCGAACTTCCTGGTCATCGACCCGGACGAGTGCATCGACTGCACGCTGTGCGAGCCCGAATGCCCGATCAATGCGATCTATCCGGGAGACGACGTGCCCGCCGGCCAGGAGGCCTTCGTTGCGCTCAATGCCGAGCTGTCACGCGCCTGGCCGGTGATCACGACGCGCAAGGACCCTGCGCCCGATGCCAAGGACTGGGAAGGCAAGCCCGACAAGCTGCCGCTGCTCGAGCGCTGACCCACCCGTCGCGCACATGAAAACGGGCGCCGCTGGCGCCCGTTTCCGTTCCGCACCCACCGCCTCGCGCACTCAGCGCGCGAGCGCCGCCTGCAGCATGGCGATCAGGCGCACCGGCGCATCGCCGGTCGCCGCGACACCGCGCGGATCGACCGCCGAGACCGCCACGCCGCCCTGGGCCGTGCTGACACGCACCAGGAACTGGCTGCCCGCGTACGCCACCTCGTAGGTGCCCAGCGCCTGCGACTGGCTCGACACCGTCGCGCCTTCGGTACCGGCGAGCGCTTCACCCACCCGGGTGAACACCTCGTCCCGCTGACCGGGCACGGTGAACGCGACATTCGACGCCGCCGGCGCAGCCGCCATGCCCGAACGCGTCACCGAACCTGCGGCCGGCGGCAGCGCCATGGCGCCATCGGTGCGCGGCTGGTCGAGGTCCGGCGGCACTTCGAGCGGACGGCTCTCCGGGCTCTGCGCGTACAGGGCGTTGTCGCGCTTGAGCCAGCTGCATCCGGCGGTGCCCGCGACGGCGACCGCCAGCACGGCGATGCCGACAGGGCGAAGGAAGGAATTGGATGGACGCATCGGTACGGGTCTCCTGGGAAATCAGGCAGCGCGGGCGCGGCAGGACGCTTCGAGGTCCGCCGCGAGTCGCGCCGCATCGTCGGCCTGCGCGCGATGCGCGTCGGCCAGTGTCGTCAACGGCAGCCGCAGGCCGTGGCCGTAGCCCTGCCGTGCGAGCACCGCCTTGACCGGAATCGGATTGGGTTCGATGCCGGAGAACGTATGGATCGGCTGCAGACGCGCATCCCAGGCGTTGGCCTCGTCGGCGCGGCCGTCGCGTGCGAGATCGCACAGATGCCGGAACGCGGCCGGAACGATGTTGGACACCACCGAGATGGTGCCGTCGGCGCCGGCCAGCATCGCGCGCGCCGCGGTCGGATCGTCGCCGCTGATGACCGCGAAGCCGTCGTCGCGCAGTGCAAGCAGCGCCTGCATGCGCTCCACGCCGTTGTGCGCCTCCTTGATGCCGACGATGCGCGCGTGCGACGCGAGTGCGGCGACGGTCTCGGGCATCATGTCGGTGCCGGTGCGGCCGGGCACGTTGTACAGCACGACCGGCACGTCGCCGTCATCGGCCACGGCGCGGAAATGCGCGACCAGACCGGCCTGCGTGGGCCGGACGTACGGAGCCACCACCACCAGCGCCGCATCCGCACCGAGCGCCGCAACGCGACGGGTCGCCGCGACCGTACGGGCGGTCGACGACTGCCCGGTGCCCGCGAGCACCGGCACGCGTCCCGCGACCAGCTCCAGGGCGGACGACAGCAGCCAGTCGTATTCCGCATCGTCGAGCATCGCCGCCTCGCCGGTCGACCCTGCCACCACCAGGCCCTGGGTGCCCGCCTCGAGCTGCGCGGCCACCAGGCGTTTCCACGCCGCGCGATCGAGATCGCCACTGACGGTGAACGGGGTCGCGAGTGCGGTGATGCTGCCGGAGAGACGCAAGGCGGGATTCCAGGAAGAAGGACGGGGCGACGACGGCGCCGGTCGGGCGCGCGCGGAAGGCGGAATGACGCGAAAAACGCCGGCCGATGTTACTTGCGGCCGTGAAGTACGGGCAAGTATGCTGACCCCGCGTGCACCCCGGGTCGGGCTGCCGTTCACCCTCCAGTGGCAGCCGATCCACGTTGCCGCACCGTTTTCCCGCCGCGGACCCCGCCTTGACCGATACCGATACCGCTTCCCGTCCGTCGCCGAACGAGAATTACCTGCTGATCAACGCCTACACCACGCATCCGGCGTCGCCGTTGCTGTCGGTGTCGCGCCGGATCGCCGACAGCGGATGCAATCTCGTCGACACCCGCCTGTCCACGGTGGGCCGCGACGTCTCGGTGACCGCGCTGGCCAACGGCCCGTGGGATGCGGTCGCCAAGCTCGAGGCCATGCTCACACGGCTCGAGCGCGAGGAAGACCTCAAGCTGGTCTGGTACCGCACCGGCCCGAAACCCGTGCAGTCCAATCTGCTGCCGTACGTGGTCGAAGTGGTCGCGGCCGACAAGCCCGGCATCCTGTTCCAGCTGGCGGATTTCTTCGACCGCCAGGGCATCACGATCGAGAGCCTGCACTCCTCGCGCTACCGCGCGATGCAGACGGGCGCGGACATGTTCTCGGCGCAGATCACGATCGGGATTCCCTCGAACATGCACATCGCCGCCCTGCGCGACGATTTCCTGGAATTCTGCGATCACCTCAACCTCGACGCGATCATGGATCCGATGAAGTTCTGAGGTGAGCGCGCGGGTGCTTGCGAAAGCAACAGCACGCGCGCATTGTGATCACGACCGTCGCAAGGGAACGCCCGTTCGAACGATGAGCGGAACACGCACGAAGCTCGCGAAAGCCACCCTGCAGTTGCCGCTGGCACTGTCGGGCGGCGCGAAGGCCACACTGGCCGACTACGCCGGACGCTGGCTCGTCCTGTATTTCTACCCGAAGGATTCCACGCCCGGCTGCACCACCGAGGGCCTGGACTTCAACGCGCTGCTGCCGGAGTTCGCCGCGCTCGGCGCCGATGTCCTCGGCGTCTCGCGTGACTCGGTGAAATCGCACGACAACTTCTGCGCCAAGCAGGGCTTCGCGTTCCCGCTGGTCAGCGACGCGGACGAGGCCCTGTGCTGTGCGTTCGACGTGATTCGCGAAAAGAACATGTACGGTCGAACGGTGCTTGGCGTCGAGCGCAGCACGTTCCTGATCGATCCCGACGGCCGCGTCGCGGCCGAATGGCGCAAGGTGCGCGTGCCGGGCCATGCCCAGGCCGTGCTCGATGCCCTGAAGGCTGCCACGGCCCAGTGACAGCCGCCCCGACCCGCCGGCATCGCCACCCCGCATCACGGGGTCAGGCGATGCGGGCGTGTGCGTGTGTGTTGTGCGGCGCCGATACGCCGCGTCCTTCCCTCTCTCACGGATTTCCGACACGCCGATGATGACCCAAGGCAAGCGCGTCTACGTTCTCGACACCAACGTGCTGATGCACGATCCCACCGCGCTGTTTAAGTTCGAGGAGCACGATGTCTATCTGCCGATGCAGGTGATCGAGGAACTCGACAACGGCAAGAAGGGCACCAGCGAGGCCAGCCGCAACGCGCGGCAAGTGAGCCGTTTCATCAATGAACTGATCGAAGCAGCGGGCAGCGATCACATCGCGTCCGGGCTGCCGCTGGCCCGGCCCAACGGCCTGCAGCTGCGCGGCGCGCACAGTGCCGGCAACCTGAGGTTCCAGACCACGACGCCGAGCGAGGATCCGACCTCGTTCGGTGCGGTCGCGCCGGACAACCGCATCCTCGGCGCGATCCTCGACCTGCAGCGCAGCGAGCCCGACTACCCGGTCGTGTTCGTGTCCAAGGACATCAACCTCCGGATCAAGGCAGCGATTGCCGGCATTCCGAACGAGGACTACGAGAACGATCGCGCACTCGACGATTTCAGCCTGCTCTACACCGGCGCCACTGCCCTGCCCGAGGATTTCTGGGCACGTCACGGCAAGGATCTGCGCTCGTGGACCGACCGCGGCCGCACCTTCTACGAACTGGCGGCCGATGCGGGTGACGACTGGTATCCCAACCAGTTCCTCTACCTGCCCGGCGACGAGGAGTCGGAGTTCCGCGTGGTCGGGGTGGAGAACGGCCGTGCGACGCTGCAGATCGTCGACGACTTCCGTCACAACCAACATGCGGTGTGGGGGATCCTGGCGCGCAACCGCGAGCAGAATTTCGCGCTCAACGCCTTGATGGATCCGGAGATCGATTTCGTCACCCTGCTCGGCACCGCCGGCACCGGCAAGACCCTGCTGGCGCTGGCCGCGGGCCTGGCGCAGACGATGGACCAGCAGCGCTACCGCGAGATCATCATGACCCGCGCGACGGTCAGCGTCGGCGAGGACATCGGCTTCCTGCCCGGCACCGAAGAGGAAAAGATGACGCCGTGGATGGGTGCGCTGACCGACAATCTCGAGGTGCTCACCCACAACCAGGACGGCGGCAGCTGGGGCCGCGCGGCGACCAACGATCTTCTGGCCTCGCGCATCAAGATCCGTTCGATGAACTTCATGCGCGGGCGCACCTTCCTGTCGCGGTACCTGATCCTCGACGAGGCGCAGAACCTCACGCCCAAGCAGATGAAAACGCTGGTCACGCGCGCGGGCCCCGGCACCAAGATCGTGTGCCTGGGCAACGTCGAGCAGATCGACACGCCCTACCTCACCGAGACGACGTCGGGCCTCACCTACGCGGTCGACCGCTTCAAGCACTGGGCGCACAGCGCGCACATCACGCTGCGCCGCGGCGAGCGTTCGCGCTTGGCCGATTTCGCGTCCGAGGTGCTGTGATGGAACGGGCCCTGCGGCCGGCCGGAGGGCCGCAGGGTCCATGTGCAGCGAGGCGATGCCGCACGCAGCGGCGTCATCGCTGCGATTGCGCGGGCTCACGTGTCACGGCGCCGGGCGGTGCACGTACGAGGGCGCACGTCGCGCGTCGGGACTATCCGCGCACCCGTTCGGCGGTCGACCCACAGCGGCACCGCTGACGTGGGCATGCGGCTGCCGGCGTGGGTGTGGATCGGCGCGGTCGCGCTGGCCTGCGTCGCGGGCATGGTCAACGTGGTCGGCTATCTCGGTTTCGAGCACCAGGCAGTCAGCCACCTGACCGGCACGACCAGTCTGCTCGGCGCGGCATTGGTGCAGCACGACTGGCGCACCGCGACGCATCTGACCGCGGTGGTGCTGGCGTTCTGTGCCGGCGCCACGATCAGCGGGCTGATCCTGCAGGACGACACCCTGCGCCTGGGCCGGCGCTACGGTGTGGCGCTCGCGCTCGAGGCCGCACTGCTCGCCGCCGCGGTGCCCGCCTTCGAGCGGGTGCATCTTCTCGGTGCGCTGCTCGCGGCCATGGCCTGCGGCCTGCAGAACGCGATGGTGACCACGTACAGCGGTGCGCTCGTGCGCACGACGCATCTGAGCGGCATGTTCACCGACCTCGGCATCGGCCTCGGCCATCTGCTGCGCGGTCTTCCGCTGCCGGTGCGGCGGCTGTCGCTGAGCGCGCTGATCATCGGCGGCTTCCTCGTCGGCGGCCTGATCGGCGCGTGGCTGTTCGGGCAGATGCGCTACCACGCGCTGCTGGTGCCGGCGGCGCTCACCGGCGCCACCGGCATCGGTTACGCCGTGTACCGGCACTGGCGAGGCGTTGCGCCCGAGCGCAGCCGCTGAGCGTCGAAGATCGGCGCCGAGCAGGCACAATGCGCGGATGAGCGCACTTTCATCGCGTCCCCCGTCCGTGCTGACCATCGCCGGCTCCGATTCCGGCGGCGGCGCCGGTATCCAAGCCGACCTCAAGACCTTCGCCGCGCACGGCATCCACGGTCTGTCCGCCATCGCCGCGCTGACCGCGCAGCACACACGCGGCGTCACCGCCGTCCACGCGCCGCCGGTCGCCTTCCTGCGGGCGCAGATCGATGCCTGCTTCGACGATTTCGACATCCGTGCGGTGAAGATCGGAATGCTCGCGACCGCCGACATCGTGCATGCGGTCGCCGATGCGCTCGATGCGCACCCCGATGTGCCCGCCGTGCTGGACCCGGTGATGATTGCGACCTCGGGCGCCAAGCTTCTCGACGACGACGCGCTCGACGCGCTGCGCACGCGGCTGGTCCGGCGGGCGTCGGTCCTGACGCCGAATATTCCCGAGGCCGAACTGCTGCTCGGGCACGCGATCGTCGATGCGGCCGCCGCCGATGCCGCGCTCGATGCGCTACGTGCGCTGGGTGCGCAGGGGGTCCTGCTCAAGGGCGGCCATCTGGACGAGGGCGACACCGTCATCGACCGCTATGCCGATCCCGATACGCGTCTCGCGCATCGCGGGCCGCGCCTGGCGGTCGACGGGCACGGAACGGGCTGCACGCTGTCGTCGGCGATCGCCGCGCGCATCGCAGGCGGCGCATCGGCGGCCGAGGCGTGCGGGGCGGCGATCGCCTACGTGCACGCGGCGATGCGCGCCGCCTACCGGCCCGGACGCAGCGACATCAGCGTGCTCGGCCACCTCGCTGCGCGGATCCAGTGACGGCGTCGGCCCCGCGTATCGAAGCGCTGGTCACCGGCGACGGCCACCGCTACGAGCTGATCGCACGGATTCCCGAGGCCGCCGATCGCGCCCTGCTCTGGCTGCCGGCGATGGGCGTGCCTGCGAAGCACTACCTCCCCTTCGCCGAGCAACTCGCCGCGCGCAGGATCGCGGTGTTCCTGCACGAGTGGCGCGGGATCGGTTCGAGCGCGCTGCGCGCCGGCCGCGGCACCGACTGGGGATATCGCGAACTGCTCGACGAGGACATCGCGACGAGTGCGCAGGCGATGCAGGTGGCCACCGCCGGGCTCGGCGCCATCGTCGGCGGCCACAGCCTCGGTGGCCAGCTGGCCTGCTGTCACCTCGCGCGCCGCCCCGAAAGCGCCCAGGCGCTGTGGCTGGTGGCCAGCGGCGCCCCGTACTGGGCCGCCTTCCCCGCGCCGCAGCGCTATGCGCTGCCACCGCTGTATCGCTTCATGGCGTGGCTGTCGCGCGTGCGCGGCGTATTGCCGGGCCGCCGCCTGCGCTTTGCCGGCAACGAGGCGCCTGGCGTGATCGACGACTGGAGCCGCAGCGGACTCACGGGGCGCTACCGGGCAGCGGGGATGGATACGGATCTTGACGCGGATCTCGCGCGCGTCGACGTCCCGGTGCGCGCCGCCTGCCTGCAGGCCGACTGGCTCGGGCCGCCCTCGTCGCTGCATTTCCTGCTGTCGAAGCTTGCAACGGCCGCACCGGCGGTCACATCGCTGGACACGGCGGCGCTGGGCGTGCCGGCCGATCACTTCGCATGGATGAAGCGACCCGATGCCGTCACCGCATGGCTGACCGCACGCGACTGACGCCGCGCGGCCGGGCGCTGACCGCGTCCGCTACACTGCGCCGGCCCTTTTTGATGGTGAACCGACGCAATGAGCGCAGCGCTGCCCGCACGTGACGACATCCGTATCGCGATCGTCGGCCTGGGCTATGTGGGCCTTCCGCTCGCGGTGGCGTTCGGGCGTCGTCATCCGACGCTGGGTTTCGACATCGATCGCGAACGCATCGAAGGCCTGCGCAGGGGCCACGACCACACGCGCGAGCTGTCGGAACACGATCTGCGCGCAGCCGCGCATCTGCGCTACAGCGCCGATGTCGGCGATCTCGGCGCCTGCAACGTGCACATCGTCACCGTGCCCACGCCGGTGGACGCCTACAAGCGCCCGGACCTGTCGGCACTCGAGAGCGCCAGCCGCGCCGTCGGCGCCGCGCTCGGGCGTGGCGACGTGGTGATCTTCGAATCCACCGTCTATCCCGGCGCGACCGAAGAGATCTGTGTGCCGATCCTCGAAGCAACCTCCGGCCTGCGTTTCCGCGAGGACTTCCACGTCGGCTACAGCCCCGAGCGCATCAACCCGGGCGACAAGCAGCATCGCCTGGAGAACACGCTGAAGGTGACGGCCGGCTCGTGCCCCGATTCGGCGGCGTTCGTCGACGCGCTGTACCGCGACATCATCGAGGCCGGCACGCATCGGGTGTCGAGCATTCGCGTCGCCGAGGCCGCCAAGGTCATCGAGAACACGCAGCGCGACGTCAACATCGCGCTGGTCAACGAGCTGGCGCTGATCTTCGAACGTCTCGGCATCGACACCCACGAAGTGCTCGAAGCGGCCGGCACGAAATGGAATTTCCTGCCGTTCCGACCGGGCCTGGTCGGCGGGCACTGCATCGGCGTCGATCCCTATTACCTCACCCACAAGGCGCAGGAGATCGGCTACCACCCCGAGGTCATCCTCGCCGGGCGTCGCATCAACGACTCGATGGGCCTGCACGTGGCTCAACGCGTGATCAAACTGATGCAGCAGCGCGGCATCCAGACCGCGGGCGCGCGCGTGCTGGTGCTGGGGCTGGCGTTCAAGGAGAACTGCCCCGATCTGCGCAATACACGCGTGGTCGACGTGGTCGCGGAGCTGCGCAGTTACGGCGTCGTGGTGGACGTGCACGACCCCTGGGTGGCGCCCGCCTATGCCGAGGCCGAACACGGTCTGACGCCGCTTGCCGAGCCGGCCGCCGGCACCTACGACGCGATGATTCTGGCGGTGCCGCATACGCAGTTCATCGCGCTCGGCAGCGCCGGCATCCGTGCACTGGGCAAGCCCGGCGCGGTGTTGTTCGACGTCAAGGCAGCCCTGCCCGAGTCCGACGCGCGACTCTAAGCGCCGCTGTCCGCCTGCCGGGCCGGCGCGCACTCTCGAGCGCCATCGGTGATCATGCCCGTGCCGGGTGCCGATGCCTGCGCCAGCATGTATCCCTGCTCCAGCGCGCAGACCGCGCCGTCGTGACGGCGATGCCGTCCTGCGTTGCGGACCGGCTCACGCCACTGCGCGATGACGAGCGCCCTGCGTGGGCAGGCTGCACGCAGACTGCCACGACGACCCCACACAGCGGTGCCTGCATCGCGCGCAACGGCCGACGGCGCACAACGCATTGCTCGCGCAGCGTGGGGCCGCGCACGAGGGGTGGTCACGCGTCTCGCACAGCACTGCGTCGGATGCGAGACCACGACACCCGGTGACGCCGACCGGATCGCTTCGCCGCATGCGCCACCGCGTGCACGTCCAGCCAACCCGCTCAGCCGAACCACACGCATACAAAAAAGCCAGCGACGGATCGCTGGCTTTCCTGTGTGTTCTGGCGCGCCCGGAAGGCGCCAAGCGAAGGAATCTTTAGTCAAGGATAGTCGGGGGCTGCCCCTATTTTTCCTTTCAGCACAGATAGTTGCGCGTGCGGACCCTACTAGCGCCGCCTAACGCAAACCAATACAATCCAGAGCTCGTAGGGGGGTATTTAGGGGGGTAGCTATGCCCAGGATCCCAACAAGGCTCGGATCTGATCTGGCCATTCGAAAGCTCAAGCCTCAGGCCGGCCAGAAGCACCCTGCCCGCTATGCCGTGGCCGGCGAACCTCCGGGCCTCTATATCCAAGTGACTCCGAACGGCGCGAAGTCCTGGCTGCTTCGTGTCACCACCGGCAACCGACCCCATCCAACGCGTCCAGGCACGCTGAACCAGATACGCCGCGAATTCGGCCTCGGCAAGTACCCGATCGTCAGCCTACAGGCTGCGCGCGACAAGGCAACTGCGTACCTCATCAAGGTATCCCAAGGGATCGACCCGAATGCCGAGCGCAAAGCTGCTGTGAGTGCGGCACTAGCCGCCCAAGCCCGAATGCGCACGTTTCAAGACTGCGAGCAGCAGACGATTGAAGCCAAGGCTCCCGGCTACAAGGACGAGTTGAAGTCCAAGGCGGGCTGGCGCACCCGAATGGACCTGTACGTCCTCCCGGTCATCGGGAACCGGCTCATCTCGGACATTACCGTGGAAGACGTGGCTGCCGTGCTGGAGCCGATCTGGCGGACCAAATACCCCACTGCCAAGAAGCTGCTCCACGACTTGGCGGCTGTGTTCCGCTACGCCAAGGCCAAAAAGCTCTACACCGGCGACAACCCTGCGAAGAGTGAGGCACTTGAGCCGTTGCTGGGTAAGGTGAGCCACAACAAGACGCACTTTCCCTCGCTCCCTTACGAACGAATGGGGGAGTTCATGACCGCACTCCGTGCGCAGGAGACAGAAGCCGCTCGCGCCTTGGAGTTCGTGATCCTGACAGCAGCCCGATCCGATGAGGTCAGGAGCGCTACTTGGACTGAAATCGATTTCGAACGAGGACTGTGGACTATCCCAGCCGGCCGCATGAAGCGGGGACGAGACCATACCGTCCCGCTATCAAAACCAGCAATCGAGCTGCTTAAACGCCAACACTCGAATGGTCACGCCCATCCGTTCACCAACCGACGGGGAGGCCCATTGAGCGACATGGCACTCAGTGTCTTGGTCAAGCGGATGCACGACTCCAGTATAAAGAGAGGGGGAGCAGGCTACCTGGATCCGGCTTACAACAAGATCGCCGTGCCACACGGATTCCGCAGCAGCTTCAAGGATTGGGCACGAAACCTGACCCAGTACGCCGACGAGGTGTCAGAACTGGCGCTGGCGCACGTTAATAGCGACTCGACGCGGGCGGCTTATGCGCGAGATGCCCTACTCGAACCCAGGAAGTTGCTCATGCGAGACTGGGCTATCTATTGTCGCCCAAGTTCCTGAGTCGACGTGCCTTTGTTAGAACGCGCGCTGCGGCCGCGTCCGTTTCAGTCTGGACATGCCTCCGCCCAGTCTGTGTACGGGTGATTACGTGGTACAGGTGGTCCGCCTGGTTCGCGCGGAACCCCAAGCTCCTCAAATAGTCCCGCAACCCGGATGGCATCTTGAGCCGTGCCTGAAGTGCCGACCGCTCCAGCTGCTCGGCCTGAAAAACACGCTGATCCAACTCGTCTCGCTGCTTCTGCGACAACAACTCGCGTTGCTTGGCGGCTTCCTCGCGGACTGGGGCTAGCCGGGCTTCCGTCCCGGCGCGCAATGCTTCGTCGTGGATCCAACAGTCGGTTGCAAGAAGCAGGAGGCTCATTCGTTTCGACAAGGTCGGATCGGAGTAATCCTTCTCCATCTCGTTGTCGGCTATTTTTCCGACCACGATTCCACGCTCCGCACCTGGCCGGACGTCGATCTTCATGATCCGCGCCATCGTGGTCGCGATGGCTCGATTGAAGAAGCCTTCCGAATCCTCATCAATCAGTGCCTTCATCACCCCGTCGAAATCATACGGATCCTGAGACAAGCGGTAGGCAAGAAATACGCTCGGCGCGGCCTCTCGGTGTCCCCACTTGTCATCGACATGTCGCTTTCCAATCAGGTCTCGAAGCGTTGCCACGTCTTGAATCGAAACAAGCACGTCGGTCACGCGAAGCGATACGGTGATCGGATCAACCTCCCGTTCCCGAAGTGAGTACATGCCGAAGAGCACCCGATGAGAATAGGGGACCACGTCTTTCCGAATGACACCGTACTCAACGCTGATCGGATGCAATCCCTCTTCAACGACAGTCAGACCACCGTTCTGAAAACTCGATATGGTTGTGTATCCGGCATCCCTGACGGCCTGAACGTGGACCTTATCGAGACCAACATACTTGATACTCCGATAAGCCATTGGTTCATGCTTGTACGTAATCTCACCCCTTCCTGGGCCCAAGAGCATTCGGCCGGAATCTCTTGTGACGTGTCTGTAGGAGACGGCAACCAGACCCTCAGGTACGCGGAAGTAGGCGCGGATCGACCTTTCAAGACAGAGACTCAGCAGCAGATCCGCGACCTCACGCGAGCCGCCTTCCAATAGCCCGTCAAAATCAGCGCACGCTTCAAGCAACGGTGATAGCCGAACTCGCTCGGCGCCTTCTTTCGACATTTACGGCTCCCTTGCAGCCCTTCGCCCATTCGCGTACGACGCACTCTCTCGCTCCAGTCGGGAGCGCGCACAAGCATTCTGCCGTACCGAACGCCGTCGTGGGATGCTCTGATCAGGCTGCAGCTGGTGTTTGCATTCGTAAGGAGGCGTACATTGGCAGTTCGTTCCGCGCAGCACCTGCAGTTCCCTCCCATTGATGCCTTACGCAGGCAAGGTCATTCCCGGCTCGGCATCGTGCGACATGTCGCGTCCAGGCCTTTCGACGGCTTCATCAGGCATCTCCCCCCCGATCTCGGTTCCCACCGCCGCGCCGCGCTCCAGCGTCCGGTGCACAGGACACTTATCGGCGATCTCCGCCAGCCGCTGCCGCTCCTGGTTCGACAGGTTGCCGGTAAGACTCAGACGCCGGCTTAACAAGTCCGCGGGCTACGTGCCCGGGCTGCGACTATGGCCACGGCAACGGACACCTGGTCCAGCGGAATCTGTTTGTGCCGCGCATACATGCGGAGGGTCATGGCCGTGTACGCCCCCAGCACGGCCGCAAGCAGGTCATAGGGCGTGGGGCCGGACTGGCGCATGAGGAACGGGCGACCGCCAATGCTGACTTCCGGCCCCGAGGTGTCTAGGAAAGCCTGGTCGATTCAGCCAACCCAGCTCAGCAATGCCTTATAGCCATGGCGAATGTGCGTGCGCGTCTGTTGCATCCACTCGGATCCCAGCCTCATCAACCGACCTCCTCCGGGCCGCTACCTGCCTCATCTGGCCAAAAAGGGTTTGCTTTACAGTCGAAAGACAGTCGCCCCCTACCCGAGGTGCTCCACGACGCACGTAGCTCTTGTCTACAACGCCGCGCCTGAAGTTGCGCGACCCTTCCCCCGTCGCGACGAGCTGAACATTGCTCTTGCACAGGTACCGGGTTGCGTAGAATAGCCCCAGGAGCTTCTTCGCGTCGGAGCAGTGAATTGTCCCGATGCCGAGATGTTTGTACTTCTTCGCCAATGCAAAGCAGTTGAAGTAGCTCCCAACCCGATCTGATCCGACACATTCCGTCATCCAGTACTCCCCAAGCATCTTGGCCAGGTTGACGCCTGCGCGGCGCTCATGACCGTCCAGAAGCGCCATCACGTGGTAGTGCCTTCCTCGTTCGAGACCGTCCTCACGTGCGCTCATCCATCCCAGGACATCTGGAACGATCTTGCAGCCGGACAAGGCAGACGCGAATTTGTCGAAAGCAGCCTCTGCCTCTGGTGTATAGCTCCATAGCCTGTCCTTCTCTCTGACGTACAGATCCACGCGGAGAACGAGCAGGCGGGAGCGCTTTCCGAACAGACTCGCCAGGTAGCTCAATGCTCGACGGAGCTTCGCTTCCGCGTTTCGTTCGAAGTTCCTCACCGAAGCCTTAAAGACCTCGGTATTGGTTTGGATGTGAATCTCGACTGCCAGATTCGAGACAGCAGTGCACAGGCGTTCATGATCCTTGTTGCCCAGTGCCTCATTGATCGACGCCTCCGCCTCGGCTACTGCCTTGAGAGCGACATCGAGATACGGATGGAACTTATGGTGCCCGAACCTTGGGCACTCGTCCTTGCCGATCCCGACAGTTATAACCGCACGGTACTGCCTGCAAATCAGCAGAAGCGAGTGACCCAGGCGGTTCAGGCGGACAATGCGAGCCTTCCTCCATCCGGCAACCATCTTGCACACGTCGCCCCTGAAGAATCGGATCCGCTTCGCAATCCTCATTACCCGATCCAGGTAGATCACCGAATCGTATTCATGCGTTATTACAGACTTCCCGCTAGGAAGGTGAGTACATCCCCGCGATAGCAACTCGAGCTTTCGCTCCCCCTCCTGAGCCTCCAGGAAGTCCTCTTCCGTAAACGTCATCATTCCTTCTCTCTATATACAGACAAGCCAACTTGGCACTCTTTTGAATCCGACCACTATTAACCTCCTCGCTTGAGCATTACGAACTGACAGCCCTACAACACAGATAGATAGGGATATAGATCAGATAACATAAGAACCGGAAGTTCCGCCCAGCAAATAGCCTGTATTCCAGGCCAGGTGGCGACAGTTCTCTGGCTATGCCGGAATAGATGGAAAGCCGATACATGCGCTGAGTTAGTGTTAACCGTTATTGCGTGCCACCTATCGCAGGCCCATCGAGCCATTCGGCAATCCGCACGGTATGAAAGAGCACCGGCACTCCGTTCTCTCCTTTCCCTCCCACGCACACTTCGGCGTCGGCGAGTAGGCGATCGAAGCTCTTGTGACGCGGGTTCCGCAGGTTATCGATCGTGGCGCGACTCTTCTTGGATTCGAAGCACACCTCCTTCTTGTTCATGCGCATGCCATAGCGGCCCAGCAAGTACTGCTTGCCGTCAAAGGCCGTTTGCGCTGCTGGTTCGATTTCGTTTGCGCGGTGCGCGGTCATGTTCCCCGAGCTCCGTCAGTGAGAGCGGCGCCAGAGTGCAGGCGAAGCGTGATTAGCGTCCAAGCTTCGTTTCGAAAGCGATTCACTTTCACTCACTCAACCGCGGTCACTACTGCGCTCCAGCTGACCTGTAAGCCGCCCGGGTGACGTCGCCCAAGACGATGCCGCTTCGCCGCTTCCGCATCCGTCGCAAGCGTGGGAAACCAAGCCTGTCGGCCTTTTTTTCCAGCTAAGCGCTTGATTTAACTAGAGTCGAACTAACTCCAAAGGAAAAAAATCAGTGCCCGCGGGACTTGGGAACTGGCTCGAAGACCGCGTGGCTCTCCTCCTGGTAGCGGTGACAGGTGGACGGATGTCGGAGGTCGAGGTCACTCGCCATCACTCCAGCGACCCCAAGCCGCCGTCGAATGGAAAAGCTATTCGGTGCCCAAACGAAGCGTGGCACCGGCCTGGAAAGCGACTCAGGCTGCCCATCGTCCGGTCGCCACCACGCTGCTTCCTACGGGGCAACCGGTCACACAGGTGAACCGCCAGGATCGACCGGGCGGTTGAGCACTCCATGTCCACGAAGAGGTTTAGATGCACCACCATTTCTCAGAATGGCCCGCCAACCAGTGTTTCTTGGCCCCCACAGACCTTCCCGCACCATCCCGGGTGCAGATGGAATATAGCGACCGGTACGATCTGCCTCGTGTCATGTCGGAACTTCCCGGAACGCTGCGCGATTGGGTTCAGGCAATCGTGTGTGAGCTTGGGGTGGACCGGGGCCTTGCCCTGTCCACGCTGCTCTCAGGAATGGGCTCCGCGGTACAGGGTGCCCGGACGGTCCGCCCACCACAGGGCAGCGATGAGCCACTTGCCCACTTCAGCTTCATTCTTGCCGGCCCCACTACAGGCAAGACTCGTACGCACCGACTCGTCCACCAGGTGCACAACGCGCACGACATCAGGCGCTATCAGTCATACCGCGCTGGCAAGCGCCGTTCGATGGTCTGCGAAAACCCGAAGTCGAATCTGGAAGGAGCGCTGGATATGCGTGACCCCGCGGCTCGGCTGCGCTCAATTATCCTGCAAGACACCACCAACCGCGGCCTGCTTGAAGCCTTGGACGGCGTGGGGGAGTCGACGGCAATCTCGGTCGACGAAGGGGAGCGGGTGCTGGAGACCTCGCTGTTTCGACGGCAGCTGGCAACGCTCAATAGTCTCTATGACGGAGCGGGTAAGGTTATGCTGAGGCGGGGCAACGGCGACGTGCTCGCCGCCTACGGTGCTTCACTGACGATCCTCGTAATGGTGCAGCCTGATGTCTTCGAGGCGTACTTGGCGAAGCATGGGGCAGTGGCTCGCGGAGTGGGTTTTTTCGCGCGCTGTCTTTTCACCACTTTGCCGGCGTTTGCTGAATGGATCGCGGAGCCAGTGCAGCCCCCTGAAGGCTGCCTTGACGCGTATCACGCGAAGGCGTCCGCGTTCCTTGAAGCTCGGCTTGTGCAATTGGAGTCCGGCGGCAGCGAGGCCGGAGCAATCTGCTTCTCTCCGGCCGCGACTCAGCTCTGGTTCCAGTTGGCAGCCGAGCAGCGGCGGCTCGCTGCAACGGACTACTGGCACGCCCGGGATGCAGCCAACCGATCGATGCAAAATGTCGCTCGCCTCGCAGGCATCATTCATTGCTACTGCGATCATGGAGACGATATTTCCATCGAATCGCTCAGGGCTGCGTGGGCGATCGTCCAATGGAGCTTGTCGCAGTTCGCTCGGATATTCCCGCCCAAGCCCCTGCCGCCTGTCGAAATGCCGAAGCTGAGTCCCCAGCAGAAGCGCCAACAACGCCAAGTCGACGACTGTCAGACCATCTTGGATTGTATTGCCGACGCATGTGCGCGCAACCGTGAGCCGGATGCGCTTAAATCAAACGTTTTCATCCGCAGCGGGCTGTACAACGCCCGTTTCCGCACCGCGCTCATGCGGCTGGTTGACGAGGGTGTGGTCCTGGAGACGGAGAAGGGATCCGGAGCGCGGTTACGCATCATGGCGCCCTATGGTCATCCAGACCCTTTCTCGCGCCTCAATCACTCTCGGCTCTGACGACGGCCTGGCCCTTTTCAGCGTTTCACACGGGTCGCCTGCCCGCCGTAAAAAGCAGGATCCTCCGCTGTAGCGCGTGTTCTCGTCAAACCGATGCCGTGCCTGGGTTTCAGGAGCGCGCGGCGACGCTGGAACCGCTTCGAAGATGCCAAAAAACAACAGGGCGACCACAGCCTCCCAGCCGCTGCCGGCTGGCAGGCGAAACGGTTGCGTTGCACTCCAAGGGCTTCAGCCTGTAGCCATCATACCCAGCCACGTTCAGCCAAGGCCGTCGTCTGGTGGCCGCCCACAATGATGTGGTCGAGCAGGCGCACATCCACCAGGGAAAGCGCCTGCTTGAGTTGCGCCGTGACGGCTCGATCCGCTGCCGAAGGTTCAACCGACCCGGACGGATGGTTGTGCCCAATGATGATCGCTGCGCAGTTCGTCTGGATCGCCTGCCGGACCACCTCCCTCGGATGCACCTCCGCCCCGTCGATCGTCCCTTGGAACAGCTCCGCGTACTCGATGAGACGGTGACGGCTGTCGAGGAAAGCTGCGGCAAACACCTCCCGCTGGAGCCCTGACAACTTGTCCCGAAAGAAATCTTTCGCTGTCTTGGGATCGGTGAAAGGCGCCCCCCGGCTCATCCGTTGTCCGACGACGGCCCGTGCCGCTTCCACGATCTCGTCGCCGCTGGCGACCTTGTACCTGCGCGTCTTGCTCCTCACGTAGAGCGACAAGTGCTCTGGCGGGTTTTTGTCCATTGCTCCCTCATCTATCAGATGGCCCCGCAGGGCCAGAAACGACGAAGGGGCGCCTATGCGCCCCTTCGATCACTGTTTATGCCCATCTGCTCAGCCGCGAGAAGACGCCCCGTGTCCCGGCGAATACTGCGTCCGCGTCGCGGTGTACATCCACGCCAGGAAGCGGCCAAAGCCGTACAGTGCGAAGCCGTAGACGACCACCGCACCAATCACCCTCGTCATCTCACCCTCCTTTGTTTGGCGTCAGGCAGTGCCTGCACGAGCGGCCTTCTTCTGAAGGCGCTCGTGCAAGCTGACGGTGTCGCTGCTCGGCGCTTGACCACCTGGACCCGGCTCCTGGTTATCCGGGTGGAACTCTTCCACGACCGCCGGAACATCCTCGGCCAAGTCCTCGAACGCTCCATTGGCGAACCCACGGCGAGCGGCCTCGTCCAAGGCCTCCTGATCGAACCCCGCGTTCCTGCGGCTCTGGTTGACCTCCCGGGCTTGGGCAATGGCCTGTTCCAGCGTCAGTCCCGAGCGGACCACCAGATCGACGTAGTAGATCGCTGAGCGGAAGCTCATCGTCGTCGACTTACCCCGCAGCTTCAGCTCCAGGGGCATGCAGGCCAGCCTGCCGCCCGACACGGCGTGGAAGTACTGCAGCCGGGCTGCGAGCGTACGGATGGTGTTGTAGGACGTGGTACGCAGCACGAAGCTGCCCAGCTCGTCCTCCTCCCCCACCCGTACGTTGAGCCGGGCATAGGCCTTGCATTCGCCCATGGCGAACGCGCAGGCGTCCGGACCCGGACAGGACTCCTGGGTGACGCCCTCCTTGCCCATCCGGCGGCTGGTCTCTCCATTGCCCACGCACACCGGCCTGCCCGTACTCCGGTCGAACAGGGAGTAGTCCGCCCTCAGGTTCAACGCCGGGTCGTCGAACAGCAATTGGACCGGAATCGATTGAAGTTTGCCGCCGGCACCTTTGCGCAGAGCCTCGTCGAGCGGGTGCAGGATCCACCCTTCCCTGTTATGCACCTGACTGGTCAGGGTGAACTGGTCGTCCTTCTCCGGCAGCCGCTTGCCGTTGCGCTCGACCACGCGGCCGATCGAGATCCGCCCAACCACGGGCGGCGTGATAGCCAGGCCTTTCAGCATGGTCATGCTCCTTCTGGTGAGGGGGTGACAATCCGGAAGCGGCGGCTCCCGGGTCTGGTGACAGTGAACTCGGCAACGAGCTCGGGGTGCGCCTCGGCCAGCTTCTTGGTGTCGACGCTGGAGCTGTCCCTGGACCGGCGGAAGGTAATCTCACCGGTGGGGAACACCGCCTTCGAGGCTTCCCCCATCGCCTCCTGCAGCTGCTGGCGAAGGCCCTCGGCCTGCTTGGCCTTCTCCTCGATCTCGTCCCTCAGCGCGACAAGATCCCTGAAGGCCTCGGAGAGCACCCGGTCCTCCCTCAGGTCCACTGTGGTGTCATTGCCCCTGTACAGGCTCCTGAGCGCCTTGGCGGCCGATTCGCTGCCGTCGGCCGGTGGCGGGACATCCTGGGTGACGTACTCCCAGAACCGGGCTTCCAGCACGACCAGGCGGGAAATGATCTCCTCATCCCGCTCGACCCGGTGGATCTCCAGCTTCTGGCCGCACAGCAGCACCGCCACGTCGGCGGCATCCTTGCCCGTGACCGCCAGCTGGTGCTGGACCTGGAGCTGGACGTACTCGGGCACGCCGTCGCGCCACAGACGTGATCCAAACTCCCCGGCCGTCTTGCACTCCAGGATCTGGACGTGCGGGTTGGCCACGACCTCGCGGTCGATGTTGGCCAGCATGTAGCTGTAGGTGGGGTGCTGCAGGACGGCGTTGAGCCGGCGGACCTTGACGCCTGTCCGCTCCGTGTAGGCCGAGGCCACGTAGGGCTCCAGCAAGGTGCCCCAGTACATGGGCGAGTCCTGGCCCGGCTCCTCGTCCTGAACGACCCGGCCGGTCTTTTCCATCCACAGTTCCAGCTGGCTCTTGTAAGGGCACAAGCCCACTGCGGCGGCGGCGTCCGAACTGCCGATTCCCCGCTTGCGAACCTCCAACCACTCCTCACGCGCCATCTCGCGCGTGTCGATCAGGCGCAATGCCGGTGATCTGCTCATTACGGTTTCTCCAAAGAAGACGGCCCGGCATTCCTTTCGGAGGCCGGGCCTATGGGTTGCTGCTGAACGGCTTGACGAGTGCTGGCTTCTAGGCCGGCGAGACCTTCATTGCGGTGGCAACGATGCGATCCAGGATGGCGGGGGCAAGATCAACGGACCCTCCTGCCAGCAGATGCCGGCCAAAAGCCTGACCGAAGGGCTCCGCTACCTCGTAGCACCACAGGCCTGGAAACATCTCGCTGCATTCCTGCCAAGTCCGTCCCAGCAGATCCACCTGGTCGATGCAGGCCTGGATATAGCCCCGCTCCCCCTTGAAAGGCATGTCCGAATAGGGGGTTAGGCTCTTGTCGAGGACCTGCTTGGCACCGATGGCGATATAGGCCACATCGAGACGATCGACTGCCATCGCTCAGGCCACCAGCTTGAGCGCTTCATCCCACGCGCGCTGCTTGATCTGGGCACCTGCACCGAACCACGCCGCATCCCTGCGGTGATCGTCGCTCCGGGCACGCCGATGGTGGTCGACGAACTCGGTGACGCTGCTCAGCACTCCCCAAGCCGTTCCCTTGGCGCTCGCCAGTTCGGCCCCCTTGCCTGCGCCGTCGTACAGGGCGCGAGCGGTCCTGAACGCCTGCTCCTTGACCGCCACGCCCTCCCCGTCCGGGTTCGGATAGGTGAGCACCCGACGAAGCAGACCATCGACCGAGTCGGGATCCACGGGGCAGTCGACCAAGGCCTTCATGCGGGCGACGAACGAGTCCCATGTGGCCACGGTGATCCCGAGCTGGCGCTTCACCACGTCGGGATCGAACTGGCTGCGATGGGGCACCTTCACGGCCCCGGCGTTGCTACCCAGGGCGATGGACAGCGTGTTGTTGCAGACCACCCGGACCGAGGTGAACTGGGCCGTTGTGGCCAAGGTGCCGTCGCAGGCCGTCGCCAGCAACAGATAGCCATCCACGCGGTCCCTCCGCTTCAGGACGGTGCTCTGTCCGGTCTTGGCCAGCGCCCAGAACTTACGCCCCTCGCGGAGCACGCCAGCCGACTCAAGCTCGAAGCCTCCAACTTCCGTCAGATCTCGGTAGAACTCGAGGATCTCGCCGGGCTGCACCACCTGGTAGCGCTTGGACACCACCGACAGCGGCTTGTGGTTGTCCGAGCGGTACAGCACCTTCTGCGCCGGAAAGGCGTTGATCGAGCCGATGCCGTTCCTGCCGACGACGTAACGAACTTCGGACTCTTCGATCTCCCAGTCCATCCCCGCCTGCTTGCGCCAGACGTCGATCGACTGCTTCGGTGCCAGCTTGTTGCCAAGCCCGTGCCATGGCCGATCGCCGGCATAGGCCATTGTCTCAACCAAATGCATGGTCGCTTACTCCTTTGATGACGGCATAAACGCACAAGGCCCGGGGGTACCGGGCCTTGTGCGTTTCGCGCGTGATGGGATCAGATTTTGTCGGGGCTACCGCAGGTGCACCTGGCGATGCTGACCAGGACAGCCGCAGTCACGACAAGCACGCAGTAGAAGGGGTTCAGACTCTCACGAATCACGTTCACTCCTCGATTCGACACATCGGAGCGGATGCGTCAGGCGCGAAGCTGGCTCTGTCCGGCTTCAATGTGGTGATATGTGTTTGAGAAATCGTTCAATCGCTATTTCCGCCGCGCCCCCGCTTCCCGGAGCAGTCGATGTGGCTAACAGCTAGGGCCTGGCCTCGCGCTCCACCGCCACGTTGGCGTGCCTGAGTTGCAGGCAGCGGCGGGCGGATGCCGCCCGAAAGCCGCCATGGCCGACACGGCGACCCTCAAGGCCAAGAGGGCCCCATTGGGCTTGTCACAGACCGGCTTCCTGGGTCTGTGCCGGCTGGGCATCCCGAGCAGCGCCATAGGCGGCGTCGGCGCCCTGTCCTAATGCAAACGGACCGCGGATCGCAACGCTTGGAGACGGGGGCTGATAACTAGAAGCGAGCCCAGACATCTGCAGGTCGGCGGTAATTCGCAGGATCTAAGCGACGGCTTTCGGCCAAAAGCGGACAGTCCTGACGCAACGCTCCGGACCGGTTATGACCTGCTGTCTGAGTGGGATGGCGAGCGTCACTGCATGGAAGTCAAGACCACAGACACGGGCAGGGATCAGTTCTACATCACCGCCAATGAATGTGAAACTTTGCGTAAACTGGCCAGAGATGCTTGGTTGTACCGCGTTGATTTGAGCGCTGGTGAAAACGGCGCGGTTGTCATGCGGTTGCAGGACACGATGGCCAACCTGGACATGGAACGCTTCCGTGCCGTGGTGTGGGAAGTAGATGTGGCAATGTTCCAGGATGAAAGCGAATGAATGATTTGTCGGATCAGTTGAGGGCCCTAGGTCTGGACTTGGGTCAGGAAGAATCCAGGGTTCCTCTCCGCGATACGCTACGATCCGACAAGCCCCGCAACAGACCACGTGATCCCAAAGGCCGCGGCAACGGGAGGCCCCCTGCCGTGAATCCGGTGCAGATGCTCTTGCGCCTGCCGTGCATCGGCAAGGTGAAGCAGCTGGAGGAAGAACGCGGCTTTGGTTTCATCACAGCTTCTGCAAAGGAAGATGTCTTCTTCCACGTCAGCGGTTTCGACGGCCGTCTTCCCGATGGACAGAAACTGCCGCCGGTTGGCACGGACGTGCTCTATATCATAGGCAGCGATCCCAAGCGACCGGACGATTCCCGCCAGAGCGTGATTGCCTGGATGCCGGCCGCCATGGCCGCCGGTGTGACTGGAATGCCCATTGCAGATCAGCCATCCCTGGATGGCATCAGACGCGATCAATTGATGGCGCTGTCGTGGGATCAATTGTGGTCACTGGTGCGTGCAGATTGGTATGCCAAACGGTGGTCCAGCGTCACGGACGCTCCTGCCGATCTGGAGGATGCTGTTCTCCAGCAGGTTGTACTGTCACGTTTGGCTGAACTTTCGGCTGAAGAATTGGCTGCCAAGCCAATCAGCTCTTGGTTGAGTGTTTCCTCTTTTCGGTCTATATCGCTTCTCTCGCCAGGGATGCCGGGCTGTAATTTCAAGTTGTTGTTGGCGAAGTTTCAATCGCAACAACTGGCTTGTTTGCAGGCGCCCAGTACCCAATGGCTGGATGACCCACGTCTGACCCAGGAGCAATGCCAACAATTGCTGGAGTGGCATCTGCTCAGTCGCGCTCTGTTTGAGCCGCATGGATACTGGACGCAATTCTTCCCCGGAACGACGGAGAAGGAGGCTGTGCTGGCAAGCCGCTACTTGGAGATAGGGATTGAGCCAGATACGTTTGTAGAAGGCTGGCTGCAACGATTGGCGGAGAATAAGAAGCTTACCGACGAACAGTTGGAACAGTGCAGTCGTCATAGCTCATGGGTTCCGTTCTTCCAATTTGATCAGTTGTCGCAGGGGCGGCAGGACGAATTGCTCCAAACATGGCGGCAAGAGCCTCAGCCATTGGCGACGGCGCTGGCAAGGGATCCAACATTAGGCAAGACGATGTTGCTGAGTACAGCACTGAGCCTGGACCTGGAAACCGACGGCGAGCGCATCTGGGAGATCGGTTGCGCCCGCAATGGCCAGGCGCAGCTGCTGCACGATGAGCGCAAGGGGACCGACCGCGAGCAAGCCCTGGCCGAGCTGGCAGGGAAGCTGCAGGTTGCGCCACTGGTGGTGGGCCACAACCTCATCGCTTGGGATTGGCCCATCCTCAGCCGGCAGCCGGGTATGCCTGGCTCTGCGCTGCTGTGGGACACGCTTCTGATGGAGTACCTGTTGGCGCCGCAGTCCGCTTCCCATGCCCTGGGCAGCAATCACCACGCCGACAAGGACGCCAAGGCGGCAGCCAAGCTGTTCGAGAAGCAGCTCAAGAGTCTGCCCGAAGACATTGCTGCCCGCGTGTTGCTGGGCCGCTATGCCGATTTCTCCCAGTTGCTGGCCGATGCCCTCCCGGCACTGGAAGGCAAGATCAAGTTGACGCGCAAGCCACCGGCCTTCCTCGATGAAGCCGGCAATCCTCCGACGCGCTTGCTGCTGGCCGATGCGGAGTTTCTGCGTCAAACAGATTGGGTGCCCGGTACAAGCGTAGTAGCAGCCGATACTTCCCTAAGCCTGTCACTTGACTGGTTGGAGGTCGATGCCGACTTGCTGGCTGCCCAGTTGCACGATGAGCTGGCGCACGTGCCCGAAGCCCAGCTGCTGCTGGCCGTGGCGCGTGCCACCACAGCGCAGGGCATCGCCTTGCGCCGGAACATGGTGCCGGTGTGGCTGCTGGAACGGCAGCCGGCAGTGCGCTCGGCCGTGGATGCGGCCTGCAAGCAGCCGCAGGCACGTGAGGGGGCACGTCTGGCCAGCCTGCCCACGCAGACGAGCTGGTGGCAGGCCGCCGACCCGGAGCAGTACGTGGTCATTGGTCGCAGCCAGGACGTGCTGCTGCTGGATCATCAGACAGCTTCGGTATCTGCCTTTTCACAATCCCATCCGGATCTCCCCAACGCATCGTTCATCCAGTTGGGACACGACGGCGCGACCCTGCAATGGTTGCTGGCCGATCGTGCCGGCGAGGTGCTCGACCCGCAGGGCGGTCTGGAAACCTTTGCCACGCTGCCAGTGGCCGAGGACTCGCTGTGCAGTCCGGCAGGATCCCAAGCACCTCTGACGCGGCCGAAGTTCCTCAAGCGCCAATTCCATGTCCTGCATCCGCGCGCAGAGGACCAGGGAAGTTATTGGGCCGAGGTGCTGCGCACGGTTCATGCCGTGGGCGGACAGGGCGCTCAGGCGGTGCGTGTGCTGCTGGTGGGCAGCAGCGGCAGCAAGACCTTGCTGGACATGCTGGCTACCGCTCTGGCTGAACTAGGATTGGGCGAGTCGCGCCCGGAACACCGTAGCCAGCGTGAACATCTGCGTCGGGCCGCTGACCGCGGATGGGTGGTGGTCGATACGCTGGCAAACTGGTCACAGTGGCAGGCCCACGGGCAGTCACTCGGAATCGAGCTGCAACCGGTGGTCGAAGCCCTGCCGCTGGAGCAGTGGCATGCCTGCGAACAAACCCGGCTGGCGCTTCAGACAGCGGATAAGACAGGTGACGCAGAGCTTGATGTATCCGAGGGGACAGCTGCACCGCAAGCGCTGCTTAAAGTGATCAGCAAAGCGGAATTGCTCGAGGCCGTACCGGTGCTGGTCAAGGCACACCTGTTTGCCTGGATGGCGCAGACAGGCCTTGCCGCGGCCGATCAGGCCATGATCTGCATTGATCCGCGCGTGAGCGGTGTGGTTAGCCAGCTCTCGGGTCTTGTCGAGACGGTGAGGCTGCCTGAAATGCCGCTGCCTGATGACAAAGTCCAGGCCCTGGAAGTGGTGCTGGCGCCGTTCAAGCTGGAGCGTGAGGTGGCGCCATCCAGCCTGGAGGCCATGCAGGAGTTCCTGGTTCGCCATTGGCAACCCAAGGACGCGACCACCGGCAACGCGGTGACTGGCTTCAAACCGTCACAGACTCAAGCCATGGAGGTCATCTGCCAGCGCAATGCCAATGTGCTGGTGCCCCTGCCCACGGGCGAGGGCAAGTCAGTGCTCTTCCAGGTGCCGGCTTTGTGCCGCGGTCTGCGCAATCGACGCCTGACCCTGGTGCTGTCGCCATTGAAAGCGTTGATGCGGGATCAGGTCGAGCGCCTGCGTGAGCAGGGGTTTGCCGAGTCTGCGGATTTCATCAACAGCGACCTGACCCGCGGCGAACTGGAGGAGATCATCCAAGGCATTCTCGATCATCGGATCGTTCTGCTCTATGTCGCCCCCGAGCGACTGCGCAGTGAAGTCTTTCTGGATGTGCTGCACAAGCGCATGAAGGCCGACAACGGTCTGGAACACGTGGTCTTTGACGAAACCCACTGTGTGAACCAGTGGGGCTATCAGTTCCGCCCGGACTACTTCCACGCACTGCAGGTGCTGTTGGAAAAGTGCCAGCACATGGACAAGGGCGAGCGCACGCAGTTCCTGCTGCTTTCGGCCACGGTTACCACGACCGACAAGGAACGACTGGAAGCCTTGCTGGGGGGCGAGAGGAGAGATGCCAGCTCGCCTCTGCCGTTGGTGGTAAGACCGCAGATGGAGAAGTTCTCCAACCCCTTGCGTTCGCATATCCAGGTGGTGCCGCAACCGGTGGTGGGGGATATCAACAATCTTCGTGAGTTCGAGCAGGCCCTTGTCGAGCGGCTCCCCTATATTCAGCAAGCCATCAGCCAGGCGCAGGCCAATCGTGTTGATACGGGTCAGCGCAGTGCGGTGATTGTTTTTGTCTTCAGCCGCAGGCAGGCCGAAATGCTGGCCCAGCGATTGGCCCAAATCTGTCAGTGTCAGGTGGACTACTACCACGCCGGTCTGGATGCCGGTACGCGTGAGGAGATCTACGCCCGCTTCCTGGACGGCGGGCGTGATCAGGAAGGAGGGCTGGATGTCCTAGTGGCAACCAAGGCCTTCGGCATGGGTATGGATATTCCTGATATCCACTGGGTGATCCACTTGGGGCCACCGGGCTATCTGGAAGACTACCTGCAGGAAGTGGGACGCATCGGCCGTGGTCAGAAGGAACGTGACCGTGCCGGACTGGAGAAGCTGACTGCCCGCTTGCTTTTTTCGGAGGAAGATTTTGGCAGCATCCGTACTATGCGTGCAAGCAGCGCCATCTCCCGTGGTGACGTTAAGAATTTCCTTAATGAGTTGAAGAAGCGTAGTCAGCGGGTGAAGGGCCAGCAGATGGTGGTGGTGCCCGAGCAGGGCTACGGTCCTCCCGCAATGACCGATGGTGCCCGCCGTGCGGCAGCTACACGTGTGCGCATGCAGTTGTACTGGCTGGAGCGGGCGAAGTTGAGCAAGCTATGCGGTACATCACCCGATCTGATGTCGATGATGGTGAATGTTTCCGTGTTGACCCGCATTGCTGCCGAATCAGGTGATCTGGCGGAACTGGCGGGCCGCATTCTGTCAATCAAGCCGGACGAAGATATTTATCTGCCTGCTGATCAAGTGCAGCATCAAAGTGCCAACCGGGTATCCGACAGCGGGCTTCTATACGGCGCTATTGAGGCAGTGAGCAGCATCTTTTCAGCCTTGATGGAGTCTGTCGGAACTTTCTTTGGAACGCAGAAAAGGCAGGAAAAACAGGATCCTTTTGACAGCTGGTTGAATGGAGCGGATGAGGATAAGAGCGTTTGCGATCGCTGCATCGTTCTCAACCTTTCCTATTTGAGGCTGCATGACAGTGAGCTGAGGCCGTTGAGCACGGTTCTGGCCATGCTGGTGGATCTGGAGCGACGAGGCGGTTTGTCTCTCAGCCGGGTGTTGGATGTGGTTCCCCGCTGGCTTTCCAAAGAGACGCCAGAGCTGATTGAAAAACAGATCGCCTATATCGACGGTGCTGTCGAGGAGTTGTTGCGGCGTCTTTCAGAGAGCGGCCGGCTGGAATTCAATCCTTTTGAGATGGTCCAGGACCTAGAAGGGCCGAAGGTAGACCAGAAGTCACTCAGGGCCTATGAGCGCTCCTTCATCAATGGCTTCCGTTATCTGGCGCGAGCTTCTGGCATCAAGACCCGGCAGTTGATCAAGACCGATGGCAGGCTTCTCTGGGAAGCGGAGATGCCCAAGAAGTTGAGGTGGAAAGTCAATGAACGACGTGAGTGTTATGTCAGGGGGATTAGGGCCCTGCGACGTGTCATTGGTGACAAACATCAGATCAGTCTGGCTGATGCGGTGGATCAGGTGCGTGCCCTGTACGAGGATCGTCGCTTCCGCGATTCGGATTTGAAGAAGCTGGCAGGTCTGATGTCAGCAACGGGACTGGCCAGTATGGTTTCTGATCTGGTGCCACCCTCGCACATAGTGGCCATTTCCCCGGGTCCGGCCAGCATGGAAGATCACGAGGAAGTCTGGGAGGAACTTAAGCAGGTCAACGACCTTGCCGAAGCACGTAACCTGGCGATGGAGGTGTTCGCCAACCTCAAGGTGGAGGCGCAAACAGCATTCATCACAGGATATTTCAAGACCCGTAATGCCGAAGAGGTCAAGGCATTCCTGGGCACGCAGCTGGAAGAGCTGATACTGGACGGAGACGATGCCGCGGGTGGGTCGATGCTGTTGTCCAGTATGCGCGACAAGGTGCGTGCGACCAAGGCAACCGAGTTCTTCGATCGATTCAGGACATCCGAAGAGCCTGCCCAGTGGGCCGTGTCCAGTGTGCCGGCGGACCAGAATATCCTGGTCAATGCCGGGCCGGGGGCCGGCAAGACCTTCGTGCTCGTCGGGCGAATCGCTCACCTCATTCGAGAGCATCGCGTTGATCCGTCGCAGATCGTGGTTCTGGCATTCAACAGGGCAGTGGTGTTCGAAATCCGCCGGCGTATCCGAGACTTGTTCAAGTCACTGGGGTATGCGTCCTATGTGGGACGTCTGCGCGTCTTTACCTTCCATTCTTTTGCGCTGCGCTCATTGGCACGTGAGAGTGTGGATCTGACGGGTGTGGAGATGTCCAACGTTGTGGACGTCTTTGCCAAGCGTCTTGCCAGTGATCCGGCCTTTGCCGTGCGCGTGGCAGCTGGTGCCCGCTGCATCCTGGTGGACGAATTCCAGGATATGAACGATGGGGTCTATTCGATCATCCGCAGCCTGTATGAAGGGACTGATCGAAAGGCTGGTGTGATGGTCATCGGTGATGATGACCAGGACATCCTGCGCTGGAACAGAAAGGAAAATGGTGCTCCCAACTTCTCGGAAAAATACTTCGATGATTTCGAGAGGGACTTCGGCGGAGAGAATTTCAGCAAGCACCTGCTGGCGGTCAACTTCCGGTCGGGAAGCCTGATTGTGGAGCGCAGTCAGGACATGATAACGGGTTTCTTCAAACGTACTGATCGATCAAGACGACTGAAGGAGGGAAGGCTGCGCGCGCGTGGCGCGGCGATTGAGGGTACATGTCGAGGTATTGACTGGAAAGGCGGAAGCTGGAGCAATGCTGTGGAGTCTTCCATCCCATTGTTGCGGGAGATGCTGTCTGTTCCGGGTCAGACAACGGCTGTCCTGTGCCGCTCCAATGCCGAGGTGGCTGATGCGCACAGAAGGCTCAGTCAGCATTTCCCCCATCTGGCCATCCAGGGCGCAGCCAATCTGAACATTGCAGATCTTCGCCATGTGGCTGTCTGGCTGGATTGTCTGCGCGATGCGGCCGAGCAGTTCGATGAAAAGTTGACCGATGAGCTGCGTGAGCGTGTCCGCCAGACGATGCTGCAGCGGGCCAGTATTCCGGAATGGAGCGCGCCGGCTTCTGTGGATGTCGATCTCGACCATCTTTGGGCCCTGTGCTGTCGGGAGCAGTCCTTTCCCTATTTGTCTTCGCTGATCCGCTTTGTTGAAGAGCTCAAGACCGATGAGCTGGTTCGATTGTCCGGATTGGAAGAGGGTGCAACCACGGCTGTTGTCTCCACCTTGCACAAGGTGAAGGGTCTGGAATACGACAATGTGTTGATACTTCCTTCGTCGATTCCTTTCGGGAAAGCACCCAGTCGCTGGAAGGAGGCGGATTTGGCGGGTGATGCCTGTGAAGAAGCCCGCTTGCTGTATGTGGGGATGACACGTGCAAAGCGGCGCCTGGATTACTTCCGTGGTGACCGCGAGCTGAGTTGGGGCCGCAGCGTGCCAGTGCCGTTTGAAGGCAGCTCCACGGATGGGCGTGTGCTGACCGGATCGATGGAAGATGTGTCGCTGGGCTGGTCAATGATCAACAACGCCTATCAAACCGACCAGGATGCTCTGCAACGCTACATCGAAACCGAAGTGGTGGTTGGGGATCGCATCATCCTCGGCGGGCGTGGCGGTGGTTTCAACAAGACCTTCATGCACCAGGGACGCAGCGGGCAAAGGCGACAGGTTGGCTTCCTGGCCAGGAAACATGATGTCGGCGCTCCCGATGCGGATCTGAAGGTCAGTGCCGTTGTCAGATTCAGGCCTGAATTGACAGATCAAGGCCTGGCGCCGGGTGTCCGTGCCCGTGGTTGGGGGTATGCAGTATTGGTGTCCGGACGCTTGCGTTGAGCCGGGCTTTTGGTTGTTTCAGGAAATGATCAAGGATTGACGTGCTTCCCTTCATCCTCGCCAGTAAAATCCGCCACAGTACCCGTAGCTACCTGCTGTCAGCCTTGGAATCTTCCGACGGCTAATTGCCCAAGATGCCGTGTCGATCTGCGTGCTGGTGATCCAAGGCAATTTGGCTCGGCAGAGCGCGATGTCGCGCTAAGGATGCGTCGGCGATACCGATGTCTGCTATGGGTCGGAAGGTGCCCCTCCCTACCACCGATAAAAATCCCTAATCCCCTGCCCTATCGATGTTCGCTTCCGGCCAAAGCGGCCTACGATCACGGCGCCGGTATCGTTTACTCGGCGCCCCAACGGCTAGCTGTTGCTGAGCGATTTCAGGTCAGCGACGAACTGCTCGGGATGCGGTGGGTGTGGTAGACCATGACCAACGGGGGCATCCTCCGCCGCGCGAGGAAATCGCCCGGCGCGCGCCGCAATGACAACGTGTACGTACGGGCCACGTGGAGATTCCGGGCGACCCTGGTGATCGTGAGGCGACAGGCTTCGGCTGGCCGGACCCGCGCACAGCAGACAATGGTCGCCATGAAACCCCGCGACAGACCGGCCGAAGCCACGCCGGACCTGAGGAAATACGCCTGGCTGGCCATCGTGACCGCGGTGCTGACGGTGCTGCTCAAGGGCAGCGCCTGGGCGATCACCGGCTCGGTGGGCCTGCTGCCGGACGCCGCCGAATCGATGGTCAACCTGGTGGCCGCCATCGTCGCCCTGGTCTCGCTGACCATCGCCGCCCGGCCGGCCGACGACGACCACCACTTCGGCCACAGCAAGGCGGAGTATTTCTCCGCCGCGCTGGAAGGGATCATGATCTTCGTCGCCGCGGCCTCGATCATCTACCTGGGCATCGATCGCCTGCTCAACCCCCGGCCGCTGGGATCGCTCGGCATCGGCCTCGCCGTTTCGATCATGGCCGCCGTCCTCAACGGCATCGTCGGGCGGATCGGATCAAGGTCGGCACGCGCCACCGCTCCATCACCCTGCGCGCCGACGGCAAGCACCTGATGGCCGACGTGTACACCTCGGTCGGGGTCGTGGTGGGCCTGGGGTTGGCGTGGCTGACAGGCTGGAACTGGCTGGATCCGGTGATCGCGATCCTGGTGGGCGTGAACATCCTGGTTGTCGGCTACCGGCTGATGTCCGAATCCGCCTCCGGCCTGATGGACGCGACCCTGTCCCCCGAGGACAACGCCCGGATCCAGGCCATCCTGGACGCGCACGCCGAACCGGGCCGGATCGAATTCCACGCCGTGCGCACGCGCGAGTCCGGGGCCCGCCAGTTCATGGAGATGCACATGCTGGTGCCCGGCGACTGGACGGTGCTGCGCGGGCATGACGCCATGGAAGACCTGGTGGAGAAGATCGTGGCGGAGTTTCCCGCCATGCGCGTGACCGGGCACCTAGAACCGGTCTCCGATCCCCGCAGCTACGAAGACATGGCCCTGTAGCCGAAAAGCGGGAGGCGACGTTGGGTCAGGCAGGCGACGAAGACCCGCGGCTCGATCCCCCGTGCGTTGTCACTGTATTCATCCGGAGTTTATATCCGCACGTATACTAAGGCGCATGCCTTTCCGCGCGCTCCTGATGCGGTTGTTCCTGGTCGTTGCCTTGCTCGCCAACGGTCCGGGCATCGCTGGCGCGTCCATGCACATGGAGCACGTGCGCGACTCCGCCGGTGACGTCACCTCGGCACCGACAGCAGCCGAGGCCATGGCGGCCTGCCATGGAGGAGCAGCGGCTGCTACGGGGGCCAATGAACACCATCACCCCCAGGCCACTGACGAGGCCGGAGCGGTATCGCCGTGGGACGACTGCTCTGAGGCGGATAATTGCTGCCCCTGCATGCTCCATTGCGCAGCGGCGCTCGCCGGGTCGGCACTCGCCGATTTCACCATCCGGTACCGGCACACCGCCGAACCGTTCCTGTCGGTGCACGCGTCCGCGGCCCTGACCAATCTCTTCCGACCTCCGATCGGCTAAGTGTCCCTGCGCGCCTTCCGAGGCGCTGATGGATCCTGTCCGCTGCTCCGCACTGACAGGGTAACGCTCGTCCCGCGAGCCTTCGACCTTTCCCGGAGTTCCCATGTCATCCGATTCTTTCGGCCGTGCCGAGGGGCTGTCTGCCCCGTCGCGCCGCCGCTTCGTCCAGGGCCTTGCTGTTGGCGGGGCCGTCGCAACCTTGGGCCTGTGGCCCCGTTCCAGCTGGGCCGTCAAGGCCGAGGGCCTGCCCAACGTGCTCTCGGGCACCGAATTCGACCTGACCATCGGCGAGACGCCGATGAACTTCACCGGCGCCACGCGCCCCGCGATCACAGTCAACGGATCGATTCCCGCACCCTTGCTGCGCTGGCGGGAAGGCACCACCGTCAACCTGCGGGTCCGCAATGCCCTGCCCCGCGGCTCGATCCATGGCGAGCAGGCGTCGATCCACTGGCACGGCATCCTGCTGCCGGCCGACATGGACGGCGTGCCCGGGCTGAGCTTCAACGGCATCAACCGTGGCGAGACCTACCAGTACCGCTTCAACGTCGTGCAGGGCGGCACCTACTGGTACCACAGCCATTCCGGCTTCCAGGAGCAGGCCGGTGTCTACGGGCCACTGGTGATCGAGCCGCTGGAACCCGAGCCCTTCGCCTATGACCGCGATTACGTGGTCATGCTCAGCGACTGGACCGACCTCGATCCGAAGCGCCTGTTCGCCAGGCTCAAGAAGCGGTCTGACTTCGACAACTTCTCCAAGCAGACGGTCGGCGACTTCTTCGACGACGTGAAGCAGCACGGCCTGGCCGCTACGGTCGAGGACCGCAAGATGTGGGGCCAGATGCGGATGACGCCGACCGACCTGTCGGACGTCAACGGCAACACCTATACCTTCCTCATGAACGGCACGACCTCGCTCGGCAACTGGACCGGGCTGTTCCGGTCGGGCGAGAAGGTCCGCCTCCGTTTCATCAACGGGTCGGCAATGACGTACTTCGATGTGCGCATCCCGGGCCTGAAGATGACGGTGGTCGCGGCCGATGGGCAGTACGTGCATCCGGTCACGGTCGACGAGTTCCGCATCGCCACCGCTGAAACGTTCGACGTCATTGTCGAGCCGACCGGGCAGGATGCGTTCACCATTTTTGCCCAGGACAGCGGCCGCACGGGATACATCAGCGGAACACTCGCCGTCAGGGAAGGCTTGCGGGCGCCGGTGCCGGACGTCGACCCCAAGCCACTCCTCACCATGGACGACATGGGCCACGGCGGGATGGGTGGCGGCGGTCACGACATGTCCTCGATGTCGCACGGTGCGATGGCCGGCGGCTCGATGGCTGGCATGGGCCACAGCGGCCACGACATGTCGTCGATGGCCGGAGGCGCCATGGCCGGCGGAAGCATGGCCGGGATGGATCATGGCGCCGGCGGGATGCAGGAACACCCTGCCAGCGAAACCGGAAACCCCCTCGTCGACATGCAGACGATGTCACCCGCGCCCAAGCTGGATGATCCGGGCATCGGCCTGCGCGACAACGGTCGCCGCGTGCTGACCTACGCCGATCTGCGGAGCACCTTCCGCGATCCCGACGGCCGCGAACCCGGGCGCACGGTTGAGTTGCACCTGACCGGCCACATGGAGCGCTTTGCGTGGTCCTTTGACGGAGTGAAGTTCGCTGACGCGGAGCCGCTGCGCCTCAACTACGGCGAGCGTCTGCGGATCGTGCTGGTCAACGACACGATGATGTCGCATCCGATCCACCTCCACGGCATGTGGAGCGACCTCGAGGATGAGGCCGGCAACTTCATGGTGCGCAAGCACACCATCGACATGCCCCCGGGCACCCGACGCAGTTACCGGGTGCGTGCCGACGCACTGGGCCGCTGGGCCTACCACTGCCACCTGCTCTACCACATGGAAGCCGGCATGTTCCGCGAAGTGCGGGTGGAGGAATGAGCGCCATGATCCGTTCCAGCCGCCATCCATTGGCCATCGGCATGGCCTCCGCACTGTCTCTTGCCGCCGGTTTCGCGCCGGCTTGGGCGCAGGAGACGGACCACACCTCGCACCACCAGGAAGCGAAGCCGGCTGCAACCCAGCCGCCGGCCAAGCCTGTTGACCCGCACGCCGACCATGCGCCTACTCCGCCAGACAAGAGTTCCGATGATCACGGGACGATGGACCACGGAAACATGGACCACGGCGCCATGAAGCACGGGGCTGCGGACACTCCCCGCAACGATCACTCCAAGATTGATCACTCCACGATGGATCACTCCAAGATGGATCATTCCGGGATGGACCACTCCGGAATGGATCACTCCGGAATGGATCACGCGTCCATGGGCCATCAGCCTGCTGCCAGCCAGGATCTCCCGGCGACGGCGGAGCCGCACGAGCCCATTCCTGTCATCACCCCGGCGGATCGCGCCGCGGCGTTCAAGAACCTCGACGACCACGTGATGCACGGCACGTCGATCCACTCCTACTGGGCGCTTGACCGGCTTGAGGCGTGGGACGCGGATGAAGACGGCACCGGCATGGCCTGGGAAGCGAAAGGCTGGATCGGATCCGACTTGAACAAGATCTGGTTCCGCAGCGGGGGTGAGCGTTCGGACGGAACCACCGAGTCGGCGGATGTGGAAGTGTTGTACGGCCGTGCGATCGAACCATGGTGGGACGCAGTCGCCGGTGTGCGCCATGACCTCGGCTTTGGCGGCGGCCCGTCGCGCACCTATGCCGCGCTCGGCGTCATCGGCCTTGCCCCGTACAAGTTTGAAGTCGAGGCGACTGCCTATCTGGGCGAGTCAGGCCAGGTCGGGCTCGCCGCGGAAGCCGAGTACGAAATGCTGTTCACCAACCGGCTGATCGGCCAGTGGCTGGTCGAGGGCGAAGCCTGGAGCAAGGATGATCCGGCCGTCGGAATCGGCAGCGGACTGAGCAAGGTTGAAGCCGGTTTCCGCCTGCGCTACGAGTTCCATCGGCAGTTCGCCCCCTATGTCGGCGTGGTCTGGGAGCGTGCCTACGGGGGAACGGCGGACCAGCGTCGCGGGCAGTCCGGCGACATCGACGACACCCGGGTCGTGGCCGGCGTTCGAATCTGGTTCTGACAGGAAACAGGACATTGAAACCCGACATATCCAAGGCACGCCTGGCTAGGCGGCGTTTCCACAGGCAAAGCACACACCACTGATTTCCTGGAGTCCATGCATGAACGCAATAGCAACCTCCTTTACCCTCGCACTGGCACTGGCCGTCGTATCCCCCGCGATGGCGCAGGCGACACAGTCGCATGCACATCACCCCGCCGCCGCGGCATCCGCGGACATGGACGTCCCGACCACCGCAGAGGCTGCCGTCGCCGTGGCGGAACGGTTCAACACCGCCCTGTCCAGCGGCGACCTGGCCACGGTCGAAGACCTGCTCGCTGCCGACGTTCTCATCCTGGAATCCGGAGGCGCCGAGCGCAGCCGCGAGGAATACATGGGCCATCACGCAGTCAGCGATGCAGCATTCCTTAATGGCACCCATCGCCAGCTGCTCCGTCAGCGTGCACGAACCGTTGGCGAGTTCGCGTGGGTCGGAACCGAAAGCGAGCTGCACGCCCAGAAGGACGGCAAGCCACTGACCGTCCAGAGCACCGAGACGATGGTGCTGAAGCAGACCGCCGACGGCTGGCGGATCGTCCACATCCACTGGTCCTCGCGGAGCAAGCGCTGAGCGGAGAATCGAAATGAAAACCTGCAGATTGAACCGACTGGCGTGGGCGGCTTTTGCGGTCGCTGGCCTGGGTGCCTGCACCCAGGCTACACCCGCGCAATCCACCATTGCGCCCGCTGCACAGGTCGTCCCGGAAACAGCCGCCGCGACTCCCGCTGCCCTGCCTCGCATGACCGTCCACAAGACCCCCACCTGCGGCTGCTGCAGTGCCTGGATCGAGCACGTGCAGAAAGCTGGCTTCACGGTGGATGTGCACGACATGGATGACCTGGGTCCGGTCAAGGAGCGTCTGGGTGTCCCCTATGCAAAGGGCTCCTGCCACACCGCCGAAATCGGCGGATACGTCATCGAAGGCCATGTCCCGGCCGAGGACATCAAGCGCCTACTCGAAGAAAAGCCGGACGCACGCGGCCTGGTCCTGCCGGGAATGCCGCTCGGCTCGCCGGGCATGGAGGTTCCGGAGGGACGCCAGCAGCCGTACACGGTCGAGCTGGTCCATCGCGACGGAACCACTGAGCCGTTCGCACAGTACTGATCCGGTGCAGGAACAGGGGGCGGTGTTGCGGGCGCGCCGATTCTCGCCCGCCAGGAAGTAGGAGATCCACATGACTCACCATTCCGCAGCCCACCGGTCCCAGGCCATGAACACGTGCATCGACAACTGCACGCAATGCCATGCGATCTGCCTGGAGACCATTAACTACTGTCTGACCAAAGGAGGTGCCCACGCAGCGCCGGAACACATAGCCCTGTTGGCGACGTGTGCCGATATCTGCGCAACCAGTGCCGACGCGATGCTGCGCGGTGCCAGCGTTCACGACGTGGTTTGCGGTGCCTGCGCGGAGATCTGCCGCCAGTGCGCCGATGCATGCGATGCCATGAACGACCCGGAGATGAAGGGCTGCGCCGATGCCTGTCGCCGCTGTGCGGAAAGCTGTAGTGCCATGGCAGCCTGATGCGTCGGGGATCCCGCCGTAACCAGCGGGATCCTCACTTCGCGAAACCACAAGCATCAAGAGTCGACGAACCGTTGTTTCACTGACAAGCAGGCAGCCAACGCTGTCGGGTCCACCACTGCACGGCCCCAGGAACGGGACCTTGCATCACACTCGCAAAGAGGACAATCCATGAAGTCGTCAAACCTTTTCCGCTCCTTCGCGCTCGTCCTGGCGATCGCTGCAGGGCAGTTCTCGCTGCAGATCGCGCATGCCCACGCTGCGCTGCAGCAGTCCACACCGGCGGCAGATGCGGTGGTGGCCTCTCCAGGCCAGATCGATCTCGTGTTCAACGAAACACTGATTCCGCGGGCGTCGCGTCTCAAGTTGCTCATGAAGCACGGCAGCTCCGCCATGCCGATCGAGAACTTCACCACCGAGATCGTCAACAACGGAAAGACCCTGCGCGCCAGGTTGACTGGTCCGCTTGCTCCGGGCGTCTACACCGTGGAGTACCGCGCGGTCGGTGGTGACAACCACCCCATGCCGGGCAGCTTCAGCTTCACGGTGCGCTGAGGAGTCGCGAGTGTTCGACCTGTCGGCTTATGCACTGAGATTCCTCGAATATCTGGTTCTCATGGTTCTTTTCGGGGTTCCACTGTTCGGTTGGTACGGTTCGCGTCGACCGGCACTCGCCGACGCCCTGGCCGGGTGGCCATTCATGGGCGTTCTGTTGGTGAGTGCCGCCGTCGGGCTCGTGCTGACCGGGGCCGATGTCGTCTTCAAGACCGCCGGCATCATGGGAATGCCGGTCGCCGACGTTGATCGCGAATCGCTTGGCTGGTATCTGTTTGAGACGTCCGCAGGCCGCGCAGCCATGGCGAGAGGCGCGCTGCTGATCGCCATGGTGTGTGTGCTCGGATGGCATCGCCGCCGCGGAAAGGTGGAGTCCGCCTTCCCGCTGGCGGCGACGCTGGCGGGCGGCGCACTCGCTTCGCTGGCATGGAACGGTCACGCCGCCGCGGGCGAAGGCGTCGCAGGCGCGGTCCGGCTTGTCGCGGGTCTCGTCCACCTTCTCGCAGCAGGCGGCTGGGTCGCAGCGGTCTTGATGTTCTTGGGGATGCTCCTGCAAGGCAAGGAAGCCTCCCGCAACGACCGCCTGCGATCCACGCATGATTTTCTACATGGCTTTTCGACGCTGGGCACGATTTTCGTAGCTGCGCTCATCGTGTCCGGTATCGCGCACTACGGTGATCTCACCGCTTGGTCCTTGCCGACGCTGGTGCAAAGCACCTACGGAAACCTGTTGCTGGTCAAGCTCGCTCTATTCGGCGGAATGCTCGGACTGGGAGCGCTGCACCGTTGGGCGCTGGTGCCACGCCTGGGACGGGCGTTGGCCAGCGGAAACCCTGCGCAGGAAGTGCGCGCCCTGCGGCAGAGTCTGGCGGCGGAGGCCATATTGGCCACGTCGATCGTGGGCGTTGTTTCCGTGCTTGGGACCCTCAGTCCCATGTAGCGCTGCAACCGTTGTGCATCACTGATTATCCAAGCGCTCCGCAGCTACCAGTACTCATTGTCTCGGAGCAGGTGTTCTTTTCATCAACCATTGAGAGGGCTCTTATGGGAAGCTTCAGTATCTGGCACTGGCTGATCGTGCTTGCAGTCGTGGTGCTCGTGTTTGGTACCAAGCGGCTGAAGCACGCCGGGCACGACATTGGCCAAGCGATCAAGGGCTTCAAGCAGGGTGTCAGCGACGATCAAGTGACGCCGCCAGCCCAGTTGAGCATCGACGCACGAAACGCTGGCAGCCATGACGCCGAGCGCAGCCACCACGACGAAAGTGTCCCGCGCTGAGCACGCGACACCGGTCCGAGCCCGACTCAAGGCATGTTCGACATTGGCTTTTCCGAGCTGTTCGTCATCGCGGTGGTCGCTCTGGTGGTGCTGGGCCCCAAGCGCCTGCCGAACGCTGCAAGGTTCGCCGGCCTGTGGGTCCGGCGCGCGCGCGCGCAATGGCATTCGGTGAAGTCCGAGCTGGAGCGCGAACTGGGCGAAGAGGAGCTCCGGCGCAGCCTGAGTCAGGCGCGCGAGGAACGCAGCGGCCTGGCCGCGCGGGTAGCACGTGCCGAGCTGTCGGGCCGCCTCAGTCCTTGACCTTGCCATCGTGGCAATCTTTAAGCTTGGTACCACGTCCTCGCTGAAGAGCTAGTTCCATGACCTCCGCTCCCATCCACGCGGTCCTCGATCCACCGAAGCGCGTCGCCACCCGTTTGAGCCTGCCGATCGAGGGCATGACCTGTGCCTCGTGCGTCGGCCGCGTCGAGCGCGCGTTGAAAGCCATCCCTCACGTCCAGACAGCCGCGGTCAACCTCGCCACCGAACGTGCCGACCTCACCTTCTTTGGCCTGGCCGATCCGCGGGCTGCGGTTCGCGCCATCGAGAGTGCCGGCTACACGGTGCGCGAAGAGACCACCGAGCTCGCGATCGAGGACATGACCTGCGCGTCGTGCGTGGGCCGGGTCGAAAAGGCGCTCGCACAGATCCCGGGCGTGCTCGAAGCCAACGTCAACCTGGCGACCGAGCGCGCGCGGGTGCGCCACCTTGCCGGGGTCGTTTCCACGGCGGACCTTGAAGCGGCGGTCGAACAGGCGGGTTACAAGTCCCGCCGCTTGTCCGTCGATACGGCAAGTGCAGGCGATCATGACGCCGAGCGTCGTGAGAGCGAGGCACGGGGGCTGCGGCGGGCTTTGACCATTGCCGCCGTCCTCACCTTGCCAGTCTTCATCCTCGAGATGGGGTCCCACCTGATTCCCGCCATGCATCATTGGGTGATGGGGGTCCTGGGTCAGCAGACGAACTGGTATATCCAGTTCGCGCTCGCCACCCTCGTGCTGTTTGGTCCGGGGCTACGCTTCTTCCGCAAGGGCGTACCAGCGTTGCTGCGCGCTGCCCCCGACATGAATTCACTGGTCGCGGTTGGCACGGCGGCCGCGTACGGCTATTCAGTCGTCGCGACCTTCGTCCCCGACGTGCTGCCCCCGGGCACCACCAACGTCTATTTCGAGGCCGCCGTGGTCATCGTGACCCTGATCCTGCTCGGGCGCTCGCTGGAGGCGCGCGCCAAGGGGCGAACCTCACAGGCGATCAAGCGCTTGGTCGGACTCCAGGCCAAGACCGCGCGCGTCGAGCGCAACGGCGATACGGTCGAAGTTCCGCTCGATCAGGTGGCGACCGGTGACGTCGTGCTGGTTCGTCCGGGCGAGAAGATTCCGGTGGACGGCGAGGTCGTCGAGGGCGCCTCCTATGTCGACGAGAGCATGATCACCGGCGAGCCGGTCCCCGTATCGAAGGGGGTGGGCGCCGATGTCGTCGGAGGCACGATCAACAAGACCGGCGCTTTCAGTTTCCGCGTGACGAGGATCGGCGCGAACACGGTGCTCGCGCAGATCATCCGCCTGGTCGAGGAAGCGCAGGGTTCCAAGCTGCCGATCCAGGCGCTGGTCGACAAGGTCACCATGTGGTTCGTCCCGGCAGTGATGGCCGGGGCCGCGCTGACCTTCCTTGTTTGGCTGGCCTTCGGACCGGAGCCCGCGCTGTCCTTCGCGCTCGTCAATGCGGTCGCGGTGCTCATCATCGCCTGTCCCTGTGCCATGGGGCTGGCCACGCCGACCTCGATCATGGTCGGGACGGGCCGCGCGGCCGAGCTCGGCGTTCTCTTCCGCAAGGGCGAGGCCTTGCAGGCGCTGCGCGATGTGAGTGTCATCGCGCTCGACAAGACCGGCACGCTGACCAAGGGGCGCCCGGAGCTGACCGACCTGGTGCCTGCCGAAGGCTTCGAATACAACGAAGTCCTGGCGTTTGTCGCCGCGGTCGAGACCCGCTCCGAGCACCCGATCGCAGAAGCGATCGTCGACGCCTCCAAGCAGCGGGACATCACGCTCGCACCCGTCGGGGGCTTCGAGGCCACGCCGGGTTTCGGCGTGTCGGCCAAGGTCGCCGGTCGCACCGTCGCCGTCGGCGCGGACCGATTCATGACGCAGATCGGTATCGATGTGTCGGACTTCCTGCCTGTCGCCCAGCGTCTCGGCGACCAAGGCAAGAGTCCGCTCTATGCCGCGATCGACGGCCGGCTGGCGGCGGTGATCGCGGTGGCCGACCCGATCAGGGAGACCACGCCCGAGGCGATCAAGGCGTTGCATGCGCTGGGACTCAAGGTCGCGATGATCACCGGCGACAATGCCGCGACGGCCGCGGCGATCGCCAGGCAGCTCGGCATCGATGAAGTCGCGGCCGAGGTCTTGCCCGACGGCAAGGTCGCGGCGCTGAAGAAGTTCCGGACCAATGGCGCGCGGGTCGCCTTCGTGGGCGACGGCATCAACGACGCGCCGGCGCTGGCCGAAGCGGACGTCGGGCTCGCCATCGGCACGGGAACCGATGTGGCGATCGAGGCTGCCGACGTGGTGCTGATGTCGGGCGACCTGCGCGGCGTGACGAATGCCATCGCGCTCAGCCGAGCGACGATCCGCAACATCAAGCAGAACCTGTTCTGGGCTTTTGCCTATAACGCCCTGCTGATCCCGGTCGCGGCGGGTGCGCTTTACCCGGTGAACGGCATGTTGCTTTCGCCGATCTTCGCTGCGGCCGCGATGGCCCTCTCCAGTGTCTTCGTGCTCGGCAACGCGCTGCGGCTCAAGCGCTTCCAGGCTCCCATAACGATCGAAACCCGTACGGGGATGCCCCAGAGCGGGGCGGCATTGCCCAATTCGCGCCGGGCAACCGAGCATTGATCCCGGCACAACGTGCCGCCTGACTGAGCACCAAGACCGGGAGCGAGTTGGTGGACACCGACGTTGCGTGCCGCACCAAAACCCTTCGGTGACCAGAAGGAAAACCAATGAATATCGGTGAAGCAGCAAAGTTTTCAGGCCTCTCGGCGAAAATGATTCGCTACTACGAACAGATTGGCCTCATCCCGAAAGCTACCCGTTCCGAGGCCGGCTACCGAAATTACAGTTCGCCGGATGTCCATAGCCTTCGCTTCATCCGTCGCGCACGTGACCTCGGCTTCTCTGTCGAACAGATCTCGGAGCTGCTGCTCCTGTGGCGTGACCGCGACCGCGCGAGTGCGGACGTGAAGGCGATGGCGCTCGCCCATGCTGCCGGACTGAAGGCGAAGGTCGCCGAACTGCAGGCGATGACGCAAACCCTTGAACATCTGGCCGACCACTGCCACGGCGATGATCGACCGGATTGCCCGATCCTTGCGGATCTGGCCGAGCCAACAGCGGCGGAGTCGCGTTCGCAGGGTCCACATAGGACGCGTCGATTCGGGGTCGACACGCCCGCCTCGTCGCGCAGTCGCCGCGTCAAGATGACTCGTTCTTGATCGAACGTGGGTTCGCAAGAGCGCTCGGCATTACTCCAAGCCAGCTACGCACAGCGCAAATATTTAGCTGATGACTGCTTGACCTTGCCACGCTGTCCAACCTGTACTCACCGAACAACCCAGACGATCACGAGATCAAGATGCTTCGTTTCCATATTCCAAACATGACCTGCGGCGGCTGCGCCAAGACCGTCACTACGGCGCTGCTGAGCATCGACCCGCAAGCCCGCATCGAAATCGAGCTGCCGACGCGCGAGGTGAGGGTCGAAAGCAGCGTTGACGAGCGCGCGTTCCTCTCAGCGCTCGGCGAGGCTGGGTACCCGGACCAGCGGCCGATTTTGAAGTAATGGCCGCATGACCCCGGCGCTGCGGCGGTGGGGTCAGACCAGCAAATGTGCCGCCGACTTGCCGGTCGTGCTTCGTTTGCGCGGCCTTCAAAGCCAACGGCGTGCCCACCAGCCGACAAGCTGCGTGAACGGTGAGTGCCATGGCCTGCGCCGCTGCCAGTCATCGGTGACTTCTGCGGCGTCGCACAGGTCCCGCGCGAACTGCTCGGCAAGCTGCCCGTTCAGCGCCGGCCCGTGTTCGAACAGATTGAGCTCATCGTTGACGAAGAAGCTTCGGTAATCGAAGTTGGCGGTACCCACCGTGGCCCAGTCGTCATCCACCAGGACGGTTTTCGCATGAAGGATGCGGGACTGGTACTCCCAGATCCGAACACCCGCCGCCCGCAAGCTGCCATAGGCGGCGCGCGCCGCCCACTGGGTGATGGCGACGTCGCTCTTGCCCGGCACCAGCAGACGCACGTCCAAGCCTCGCTTTGCCGCATCGCGGAGCGCTGACTGGCTGCGCTGGTCTGGAACGAAGTACGGAGTGGTCAGCCAGATCCGGCGACGCGCTGCACGAAACGCATTGGCGAATGTGCAGCGCAATACGTGCCGGCAGCGGCGGTTGCTGTTGGGCACCAGTCCCCGGCCGGAGTGTGTAACGCGTGGCCAAGGCGCACGCGGGTATGCATCGAAGTGGCGAATGGCATCCTTCACGAGTTCACCCTGGAACCGCAGGTGCGTATCGCGCCATCGTCCGGGACCGACGGCTGCGGCCGAATTGTCCCGATGGATGTTGAAACCGCCCAGATAGGCTGCCGTATGGTCTACGACCAACAGTTTGCGGTGGTTGCGCCGATGGAACGCCCACGGCCGGCTCCACGACCAGGGGCGGCTCCATTGCAGTTCGACACCGGCGGACCGCAACGCGGCCAGCCTTGCATTCGAAAGCATGCCCCAAGAGCCGACTGCGTCGATACGCAACCAGACCGATATGCCGCGCGCCGCCGCACTGGCCAGCAGGTCGAGGATCGGTTCTCCGGCCTCATCGTCCGCGAAGATGTAGAACTCCGCACGGATAGCGATACGGGCCGCCGCGATATCGGCGCGCAGATCGGCGTAGAGCGCGTCACCCTCGATGTAATGGCGCATGGCGCATGGCGCTGACATCCGCGGCAGATGCGTGGCCGGCAACGCCAGTCCTCCCTTGTCGATCAAGTTGTCCGTCCAGCTCTCAAATCCGTGCGGCACACCGACCTGATAGTCCATCCCACCTCAACGGGCACCGGCATGACTTCGCCCTCGTCCATTGTCCGTCACATCCTGCGTGTACGACGAGGCGGCGGTGATCGTATCGCTGAACCTGCTCGGTCAGATGCCGGAGCTGCGGTGCGCTCCAAAGCATACGCAGCGATAAGGTCGGCTTGGTTTGGCTTGGCGCCCAAGGAAGCGCGGCGGGTCAATGCCCGTGGACCCGAGGAGGACATGCCTCTGACCCACGTGCATGAGGGCGATCACCTGTCCGTGCGTCGCGGCGGGAAGGCGCCGTTGGTGGCCAACATGAGGCAGAACCTCACCTTTGCGTTCGTCTACAACTATGGCGTGGCGTGCGATGAGACTGAGCTCGGTGTCGGTCGTGGCCAATGCGCTTCGCTTGGCCAGTTCGGCCCAGGTTATGGCGAGGTCGAATGCGATGGCGCCTGACCCAAGGCCGGTGTTGGCCCGGGATTGATCTGGATCAGTTGCATCGGACAGGACACGAGGTAAGCTCAAGTCATGATCCGCCGTCGCCACCGGAGCTGGTTTCAGCGCACCGCCCTCGTCGCGATGGCGGCGTTGCTCTGGTCCCAGTTCGCGCTCGCCGGTCATGGCGGGTGCCTGGATCTTCCGGGCACACCGACCGCAGTCGGAGCCGCCGCAGACACCTTCCACGAGCACGGCCACGGCTGTGACGCCGAACTTCCCTCGTCAGACAAGACCCTGTGCGTCGCACATTGCAGCGAGGGGAGCATTTCGGCGGACAGTGGGCGCATCCCTCCGGTCCCGCCGCTGATCATCGGCGCGTTGTTCTCTTGGTTCGTGATCGCTGAAGCCGCCGACAGTGGACCCGGCGTCACTTCCACATGGGTGGATTCTCCACCCAGGCCTGCCTGGCACGGACCGACCGCCCATCCCGCATCACTCCTGCTGATCTGATGCCCGAACGCTGACTGTTCCGCACGACATGTGCGGCGCAGTGTTGTGCGTTCGTGCCGTGCGCGTCACGGCATGTGTTCCTGCCTCGTCCGAGCGACCTGCGTCGCGGCGGCCCAAGGACACTGATATGGCATCCCTGTTCGACCGATTGCAGGCTAGGTGCCTGCACCCTCGCCCGCTGTTCCGCCGTCGGCCACCGCTCGGGCACCTGTCTGCCGGCGTGCTCGCCGGCGCCGTGTGGGCACTGGCGCTGTCCGCGACCGCCACCGAACCCATCCCAGGGCACAGCCTCGAGTCCATCCGCGATTGGGTCCTCGAACACAACCCCGAGCTGCGGGCCATGGACTTCGAGGCCCAGGCTGCCGAAGCGCGTATCCAGCCGGCCGGCGCCCTGCCCGACCCGACGGCCTCCATCGGACTCCGCGGCCTCGATCCAGACGGGCCCTGGCGTACCGCCGGTTCCGAGCGCGAGATCGACTACGCGCTGCGTCAGCAGATCCCGCTCTGGGGCAAGCGCGGCCTGGCGCGGACCGCGGCCAGCCAAAACGCGGTAGCGGTCGGACTCGATCGCCTCACCACGGCGCGCGACCTGCTAGCCGACGCCGAGGCGGCCTACGCACGCTACTGGCACGCCGATCAGGCGGTGGCCGTGCTCGATCGCCGCATCGCCCTGCTTCGCCAAGTCGAAGAGATGGCCGGCGTGCGCTACGCCCTGGGCCGCGCGGCACAGCAGGATGCCATCCGCGCCCAGGTCGAACAGACCAGCCTGCAGCGCGAGCGGATCGAACGCCTCGCGACCAAGCAGGAGGCGGCCGCCACCTTGAACGCGGTGCTGGGGCGCCGCTCCGATGCACTGCTGGCGACGCCCGACGGGGCGCCGCGGCTCGCCGTTGACAGCGCCTCGCTCGCCGAGGCCCTGGACAACGCCGATGCGCACCCCGCGGTCCGCTCGCAGCAGGCCCGTGCCGAGGCCGCGCGCACGAACGTGGTGCTGCAGCGTCGCAACCGCTTCCCGGATATCACCGTGGGCGTGGGTGCGATGCAGTACGGCAATGGCATCGAGAGCACCGAGCTGATGCTCGAGGTCGAGATCCCGTTCCAGCAGCGCGCCCGCCGCGAACGCGAGCGCGAATCGCGCCTGCTCGAAGACGCGGCGTTGGCCCGCCGGGACGCCACGCTCCGCGCCGTCGAAGAACGCGGCGCCTCCGCCTGGTCGCAGTGGACCAGCGCACGCGAGCGCCGCGGGCTGATCGAGAACACGCTGCGGCCTGCTGCCGATCATGTGGAGCAGCGGCACCGGCTCGGAGGTGATGCGCCGAATCGCCGCACCGATGGTGGGCGGCATGGTCTCGTCGACGGTGCTGACCCTGGTCGTGATCCCGGCGCTGTACTCGCTGATCAAGCAGCGGCAACTGGCCAGGAAGCCGCCGGCACCCACTGCGCTGCCCGTGGAGATGCGGTGATGCGGCCGTTCAACACATGCACGGACGGATCGTCCGCGCACGCGCGGACGTGGACTTGCGCCCGTTGGCGACAGTCTCGGGCGTTTGTGACTGCGACCACGCTCATGCAGGTTGACCTGTGTGCGAGACACAGGTCTAGCCTGACCTACACCCTGCCGGGAGTGCGCCAATGAAGGCCACGGACAAAGCAGTACCGCCGCTGATGACGGTCCGCCAGCTGGCCCGACAGGGCGACGTCACGGTGCATGTGGTGCGCAACTATCTGCGGCGCGGCCTGCTGCAGGCGGCGAGGCACACCGAGAGCGGCTACCAGCTGTTCTCGGCTTCGGAGCTCCAGCGCCTGCGCTTCATTCGCACCGCCCAGCAGCTCGGCTTCACGCTGGCGGAGATCGAGGAAATCGTCCGCCACAGTGTTCTGCGAAGGAGTCCCTGCCCGCTGGTGCGCGACATCATCCGACGCAGACTCGAAGACACCCGCCAGCAACTGGACAACCTGCTGGCCATGCACGGGCGGATGGAGCATGCCGTCCACGCCTGGACTTCGCTGCCGGACTCCATCCCGACTGGCGACGATGTCTGCGCATTGATCGAATCCGTTGCCGCCGCTGAGGGCGGCGGATTCGTCAGGTCCACCCCGGGGCGACTCCTTGGACGCCGCCCCACTCAGGAGAACTTGCCATGACTGTTCCTGGTCCTGCCACCTCAGGGTCCCGACGTTGGGTCTTCTGGATCTTCCTGGCGCTGGCCCTGTTCTATCTCGGCGTCGAGCACCGCGCCCACCTTGCGGGGACGCTCCGCTGGCTGCCGCTGGCCATCTTGCTGCTGTGTCCCTTGATGCATGTGTTCATGCACAAAGGGCATGGCGGTCATGGAGGCGACGGAAGTCATGGGCGCGACGGCAATGCCGACGACCCACCCCATGGCCACCATCAGAGCCGTCGGAACCGGGCATGGAACGACGAAACGTCCGACACCTCGAAGGAAGGACACCGACATGCACGCACCTGACTCCGGCTACGGTCTTTGGCTCCTCGCCGCCATCAACGCCGCGTTCTTCATCTTCTTCGCCTGGAGCTTCTACAAACCGCTGACCCGTTGGGACTGGCGTGGGTTCGGTATGTTCTCCGCCTTCGTCGTGGCCCTGTTCGCGGAAATGTATGGCTTCCCGCTGACGCTGTACGTCTTGGGCGGGTGGCTCAGCGCCAACTATCCGCAGGTCAACTGGCTCAGCCACGACGCCGGCCATCTGCTGGAGATGTGGTTTGGCTGGCGCGCCAATCCGCATTTCGGTCCATTCCACCTGGCGAGTTTCATCCTGATCGGCGGCGGGTTCTGGCTCCTGTCGGCAGCCTGGCCCGTGCTGTATCGGGCACAGCGTGAGGGTCGGCTTGCCCGGGAGGGCGTGTATGCACGCATGCGTCACCCGCAGTACGTCGCCTTCGTACTCGTACTGACTGGTTTCCTCCTGCAGTGGCCCACGCTGCTCACGCTCGCCAGCTATCCGGTGCTCGTGTGGGCCTACGCCCGCCTCGCTCGTCGGGAGGAAAAGGACTGCCTGAGCCGCTTTGGCGACGACTACGCTCGCTACATGCAGGAGGTCCCGGCCTTCATCCCGCGACGTCGGTCTGGCCCAGCAGCAACGCAAGAAGGAGTTTGATGAGCACGCCTACTGCATCGCGGGCCGCCGGGAAGTCGCCTTGGATCCATCGCGCGGCTGGATTAGGAGCGCACCGCGGGCGAGCCTCGCAACCCAAGCTGCTTTTCCCCTTTTGACGCGCGGCCCCGCCGCAGATCCCAGGAACAGATCATGAACAATGGAACCAGTCCCACGCTCCAGTTTTTCGGCGCTGCGGGCACCGTTACCGGCTCACGCTACCTGGTCGAGGGCAACGGCCAGCGCGTGCTTGTCGACTGCGGCCTGTTCCAGGGCTACAAGCAACTGCGCGAGCGCAACTGGGCGCCGTTTCCCGTTGACCCGGCGTCCATCGACGCGGTGGTCCTTACCCACGCCCACCTCGACCACTCGGGCTACCTTCCAGCTCTCGTGAAGCAGGGCTTCCGCGGCCGGATCCACTGCACGCACGGTAGCGTGGCCCTGTGTGGCCTGCTGCTTCCCGACAGTGGGCACCTGCTCGAAGAAGAGGCGAAGTACGCCGCGCGCAAGGGTTTTTCGAAGCACAAGGAGCCACGTCCGCTGTATACGGAGGAAGACGCCCGACGCAGCCTGAAACAGCTCAAGGGGCATGACTACGAGCGCGACATCGAGGTGGCGCCCGGCGTAACGATTCGCTTCCATCCTGCTGGCCACATCCTGGGCGCTGCCCACGTCAGCTTGGACATCGAAGGCCAGCGCTTGCACTTCAGTGGGGACCTCGGCCGGCAGCAGGAGTCTCTGATGAATCCACCCACGCCCCTGCCCGCCTGTGACGTACTGGTCTGCGAATCCACATATGGCAATCGGGAACACGTTCCGATCGACCAGGAGGCGGAGCTGGCCCCCATCATCCGCCGCGTCGCTGCCCGTGGGGGCGTAATCGTCATTCCGGCCTTTGCCATCGGTCGCGCCCAGGCGCTCATGCTGCATATCGCCCGGCTGCTTGAACGCAACGACATCCCTCGCGTGCCGGTCTTTCTCAACAGCCCGATGGCGATCAACGCCACCCGGCACTACCACGCCCACCATGCCGAGCACCACGTGTCCGAAGAGGACTGCCAGCGGATGTTCGACGTGGCCACCTTCGTCAACACGGTGGAAGAGTCGAAGGCGCTCAACCGCCAGCGCGGGCCGATGATCATCATCTCCGCCAGCGGGATGGCGACCGGGGGGCGCGTGCTGCACCACATCGAGGCCTTTGGCCCCGATGACCGCAACGCGATCCTGCTCGCGGGCTACCAGGCCGGCGGAACACGCGGTGCCGCGCTGGCGGCAGGAAAGCGCACCTTGCGCATGTTCGGTCGCGAGGTGCCTATCCGCGCCGAGGTGGTGCAGCTGGAAGGCTTCTCCGGCCACGCCGACGCCGGGGAGTTGCTGGACTGGATGCGTACCGCACCGTCCGCGCCGCACGTCGTCTATCTCACCCACGGCGAGCCCGATGCAGCCGACACGTTGCGCGGGCGCGTGCAGCGCGAGCTGGGCTGGCGGGCGCGCGTGCCCGAGCACCTGGAGCGCGTGGGACTGGAGGATGCGCAATGACCGGGCAGGCCGCAGGCCATACCCGCCTGCGCGTCACCCGTGCCGGCATCGACACCTACCAGCAGCCGGTGGTCTACATGCATCGCGACTGCGAAGTCTGCCGCTCGGAGGGCTTTGCCGCGATGACACGCGTGAGGCTGGACGTGGACGCCCGCACGTTGGTGGCGACGCTGAACGTGGTTGTCGACGATCGGCTTGGCCTGGATGAGATAGCCCTGTCGGAGGCCGCGTGGACGCTGCTGGATCCCATGCCCGATGCCTTGGCCTGGGTCGGGCATGCGGAACCCGCGTCGTCGGCAGGCGCGCTCCGGGCCAAGGTATTCGGCGCGCGGCTGGACGACGCGCAGTACCTTGCCCTGGTGCAAGACGTGATGGAAAGCAGGTTGTCGGACCTGGAGCTTGCCGCGTTCGTCACAGCCAGCGCCGGCGACCGCCTGGACCACGCGGAGACGACCGCGCTGACGCGCGCCATGATCGCCGTCGGCCAGCGCCTGGACTGGGGCGAAGGGCCGGTGCTGGACAAGCACTGCGTGGGCGGCCTGCCGGGCAATCGCACCACCCCGATCGTGGTGGCCATCGTGGCTGCGCTGGGCTACCGCATCCCGAAGACGTCCTCGCGCGCGATCACGTCGCCCGCGGGCACCGCCGACACCATGGAGGTCATGGCGCCGGTGGCGCTCGATCTGGCGGCGATGCGCTGGGTGGTGGAGCGCGAGGGCGGCTGCATCGTCTGGGGTGGCAACGTGCGCCTGAGCCCGGCCGACGACATCCTGATCCGGGTCCAACGGCCACTCGACTTCGACAGCGACGGCCAACTGGTTGCCAGCGTGCTGTCAAAAAAGATCGCCGCGGGTTCAACCCACGTCCTGATCGACATGCCAGTGGGTCCGACCGCCAAGGTGCGTGGCGAGGCCGCGGCCCACAGCTTGGGCGCGCGGCTTGGACACACCGGCGCTGCGCTTGGACTGCACTTGGGGATCCATCGCACTGACGGCACCCAGCCGGTGGGTCGGGGAATCGGCCCGGCGCTCGAGGCGCACGACGTGCTCAAGGTGCTGCGCAACGCGGCCGATGCACCCGCCGACCTTCGCGAACGCGCACTTGCGCTGTCCGCGGCGCTGCTGGACATGGCAGCGGGCAGCAACGCCGGCACCGGACTGGAGCGCGCGCGCGGCGTGCTGGATTCCGGGGCGGCGCTGGCCAAGTTCTTGGCGATCTGCGAGGCCCAGGGGGGCTTCCGCGAACCGCGGCGGGCAGCATTCACCGCCGACGTCCCGGCAACCGCATCGGGTCGGATCGCGGTGATCGACAACCGCAGGCTGGCCAAACTGGCCAAGCTGGCCGGCGCACCGACATCCCCCACCGCCGGCCTCGAAACCGGTCTGCGGATCGGCGATACGGTCGAGCGGGGACAACCTCTGCTCACCCTGCATGCGGAGTCGCCGGGAGAACTGGCCTACGCCCTGGAGCACGCCGTGACGCTGCAACCTTTTGTGCTTGGAGAGGTTCCATGACCCGTGTGCTGATGCCATTCCCGGCCGATGCAGTGTTGGCCGGCAACATCAACCAGCCCCTGCAGGCGCGCATTGCACCCGTGGCTTGGCGGCACTTCCCAGATGGCGAGTCGCTGGTCACCCTGGACGACGCACTGGCCGGAGCCGATGTGGCGCTCCTGGCCAGCCTGCGCAACGCCGATGCCACGGCCCTCCCGTTGCGCTTCGCCGCCCGGACCGCGCGCGAGTTCGGGGCTCGTTCGGTCGGCCTCATCGCACCCTACCTGGGGTATATGCGCCAGGACACCCGCTTCCATCGCGGCGAGGCGGTCAGTACACCGCTGTTTGCGCAATTCCTCGAAGAGGCTTTCGACTGGCTGGTGACCGTGGACCCGCACCTGCACCGCGTCGAGCGCCTGCAGTCGCTCTACCGCATTCCGACGGTCCACGTATCGGCGACGCCGGCCGTGGCCCGCTGGATCGCTGAGACCGTCCCCGACGCTGTGCTGATCGGCCCTGACAGCGAGAGCGAGCAGTGGGTAGCGGACATCGCCGCCCTGTCCAGCATGCCCTACCAGGTGCTGGCCAAGGAGCGGCACGGCGACTACGACGTGCGCGTCAGCCTGCCCGACCCGGCAGCCGTGGCTGGTCGGACTCCGGTGCTGATCGACGACATCGTGTCGTCCGGCCACACGATCCTGGAGACCCTCGCACACCTGCGCCGGTTGTCGTTGCCGTCGCCGTTGCTGGTCGCCATCCATCCGGTGTTCGCAGGCGACGCCTATGCCCGCCTGCAGGAGGCGGGCCTGGCCCGCATCGTCAGCACTGACACCATTTCCCACCCCTCCAACGCCATCGCGCTGGGTGCGGACCTCGCCGCCGCGGCATCGACCCTGATGACCGCTTCGACCGATTCCCCGGAGGACCCATGAACCTGCATCTCAACTGCTGCACCGCCGACCAGCTGTCGGCCGCCGAGCGCCAGCGGATCCTTGAACTCGCCGACGCCCACCGGCAGGCCGATCCCGCGTTCGCCCACTGGGCGGCCGGCTACGGGGTGATCCGACATGACCCGCTTACCCAGCTCCGGGTCCGCCAGATGGTGCACGAGCTGGTCGCCCTGGGCCGCACGCCGGATGCCGGCACCGCATGGCAGCGGCTCGCCGCGGCCGACCGCGTCACCAGCGCCGGCATGTGGCTGGTGGCGCACATGACCTACAGCCAGCGCGTTCGTACCGACGGCGCGGCCCTGGAGGTCGATGATTTCAAGACCACGCCTGAAGGCCACACCGGCGGGTCCCTCAACATGGTGCCCGCCTACGCCGGCTACCTGTTGATAGATTCCCTGGATGGCGTCACCCGCGCGTGGATGATGGGCCAGGGGCACTGCGTGGCCGCCATCGACGCGCTGAACGTGCTGGTTGGCAACATGACCGACCGGCACGCCGAACGTTACGACCGCACCGGCGAAGGGCTGAGCCGGTTCGTAAGCGACTTCTATGCCTACACCCTCAATCCGGACGGAACGCCGGCGTCGCCCCTCGGCTCCCACGTCAATGCGCACACCGCCGGGGGCGTGATGGAAGGCGGCTATCTCGGCTTTGCCGAGCTGCAGTACGTGCATGCGCCGCTCAAGGATGAACGCCTGGTCGCCTTCCTCAGCGACGGTGCGTTCGAGGAACAGCGTGGCAGCGACTGGGCGCCACGCTGGTGGCGCGCCGAGGACAGCGGACTGGTCAGCCCGATCATCATCCTCAACGGGCGCCGCATCGAACAGCGCAGCCAGATCACCCAGCAGGGCGGCGAGCGGTGGCTGGACCGGCACCTGCGATTGAACGGCTTTGATCCGATCGCGCTGGACGGGCGCGATCCGGCCAGCATCGCGTGGGGCATCCACGTGATGGAGTCGCGCCTGCAAGCGGGCGCCGCTGTTCCCGCCGACGTGCGGCTGCCCTATGGCATCGCCGAAACCGTCAAGGGCTTCGGCTTCCCCGGCGCCGGGACCAACGCCTCGCACAACTTGCCGCTGCCGGGGAATCCGGCGAAGGATGCCGCGGCGCGCACGCTCTTCAATGAAGGCGCAGCGGCGCTGTTCGTGGCCGCGTCGGAGCTCGAGCAGGCCGTTGCCGCACTCAACAGCCACGATCTCCAGCAGCGGGTGCGCGAGCGCGACCATGCGCTGGCCGATCGCCAGGTGGAACCGCCCCGCGTCCCGGCGATCGCCGACCGCGGCGCCGGCGGTGAGAGCTCGCCAATGACCGCACTCGACGAGCAGTTCGTCGCCATCGCCGAGGCGAATCCGGGACTGCGGGTGCGCGTGGGCAATCCCGATGAGCTGCGCAGCAACAAGCTCGACCGGACCCTGGACGCGATGAAGCACCGGGTGCACGAGCCCGAGCCCGGCGTCGCCGAATCGCCAACCGGCGCGGTCATCACTGCGCTCAACGAAGAAGCCGTGGTCTGCGCGGCGCTCGGCAACAAGGGCGGGCTAAACCTGGTGGTCACCTACGAGGCGTTTGCGCCGAAGATGCTCGGCGCCGTACGTCAGGAACTGATCTTCGCCCGCCACCAAGCCCAGGCCGGGCGCCCACCCGGCTGGCTGGGCGTGCCCCTGGTGCTGACCTCGCACACGTGGGAGAACGCGAAGAACGAACAGTCCCACCAGGATCCGACCATGGCCGAGGCACTCATGGGCGAAATGGCCGACATTTCGCGCGTGGTGTTCCCGCCGGACGCCAATGGCGCTGCCGCCGCCCTCGCCCGCGCCTACGCGCAACGGGGCACGGTCACCACACTGGTCGTTCCCAAGCGTCCGGTGCCTCATGAGCTGACCCCGCAGCAGGCCCAGGCACTGGCCGAGACCGGCGCAACATGCCTCGCCGGCGATCCGGAGACGGCGGCGATCCTGCTGGTGGCCACCGGCGCGTACCAGCTGCAGGAAGTGCGCCGCGCACAGGCGCGTCTGGCCGCACGCGGAATGTCGGCCGCGATCGTCTATCTCGCCGAACCCGGCCGATTTCGCGCCCCGCGCGATCCGGAGGAGGCAAGGTACGTGCACTCCGACAGTGCGGTCCAAGCGCTGTTTCCGGTGGGCCGGCCGCGCGTATTCGTTACCCACACCCGTCCGGAGCCCTTCCTCGGTGCGCTGCGCCGACTCGACACCGGCCCCACCACCACCGCGGCGCTGGGCTTCGTCAACCGGGGCGGCACACTGGACGTGCCGGGCCTGCTGTTCGCCAACCGCAGCACCTGGGCGCACGTGGTTGACGCGGCTGCGGGCGTCCTCGGCGAGTCCCGCGACAACCTGCTGTCCGAAGCGGAGCTCGCGGCCGTGGATGGTCGCGGCGATCCGACCGCCATCCTGCGCGCGGAAGCGGGGCCGGCATCGTGAGCCGGCCGGCCAGGACCTCGCGCTGATGGCGGGCACGGTGCGCCGCGGAGGCCAGATCGCCTGGGCCGGACTGACTCTCGGGGTCGCGGTGTTGCGCCTGCGCCGACGCAGACCCGAACGGCTTCCCGCGTACGTCAGCGCCACCCTGGTGGGGCTGGGTACCACCTTCGTCAAGCTGGGCCAGGGTTTGAGCCTGCGCTGGGACCTGCTGCCGGCGCCCTATCGCGAGGCATTGTCGCGGTTGCACAGCGACGTGCCGGCATTTCCTGCTGACCAGGCCAGACACATGGTCGAGCAGGCGTTCGGCGCCTCCGTCGAAGAGCTTTTCGCCAGCTTCGATGACCATCCGCTGGCCGCCGCGTCGGTGGCTCAGATCCATCCGGCACGCATGCATGACGGTCGCGACGTGGTCGTCAAGGTCACCCGGCCCGGCATCCACGCTCAAGTGCAGGCCGACCTGCGGCTCCTGCGGCGCACAATGCGCGTGGCCCAGTGGATCTGGCCGCCCCTCAAGCGACACCGCCCCCTCGAACTGGTGGACGAGCTGGGCGCATTCCTGCGCGATGAAATCGACATGCGTCACGAGGCGCAGAACATGCGCCGCATGGCGAAGGTGCTCGATGCCCTGCCCGGCATCACACAGCCACATGTCGTTGAGCCCTACGCCACCCGCGACGTGCTGGTCCAGGATCGTAGCCACGGCACCCGCCTGGAAGCCGCTTATGGAACGGCGGCGGCTCCCGCACTGGCAAGGGCGCTGCTCGGTGCCTACGTGCATCAGCTCTTCGGCGCCGGCGTCTTCCATGCCGACCCGCACCCGGGGAATCTGTTCTTCTTTGACGACGGTCGCCTGTGCCTGCATGACTTTGGCTCGATCGGCGTGCTCGTCCCTGCATCCCGGCTCGCGCTCGGCGGCATGGTCGAGGCCATTGCGGCCGACGACGCCGAGGGCGTGCTGGATGCAGCGATCGCCATGGGCTTCTTCCCGCCGCAGGTCGACCGCCGCTCGCATGTGCGCGAGATCCACCTGATCCTGGCCGAGATGGCCAGCCGTCCGCTGGCGCAGTGGTCCATTGCCGAGGCAATCTGGCGCGTGGCACGCATTGGGCAGGGCGCTGGCTTCCGGCTTCCGGCCCACCTGCTGTCCCTGATCCGGACGCTGTTCCTGGTCGAGAACACGCTGCGGGCGCTGGATCCGGATCTGGACCTGCTGGGGACGCTGTCCGCGCAGGCGGCCGCGATCGCCGACATTGCCGAAGCCAGCCGCCCCAGCGGCAACAGGCCGCTTGCCATGCGGCTGGCCCGCACTGCGCGCCAATTGCCACAGATCGCCACCGACCTGTTGCGGCAGGCGCAACTGAGCGACGGACGACCCGCCTTCTCCGTACACCACCATGGCCTGAGTTCCACGCAGGAGGCAATCGCGCGCACGGGCAACCGGCTGGCGTTGGCCCTGGTCACCTTGGGCCTGTACGTAAGCGGTGCGCTGTTGAGCCTGCATTCCGACGGCCCGCAAGTGTTCGGTCACATGCCTTTCCTGGCTATGGTGGCTTTCGCTGCTGCGGGATTGCTCTCACTGCGGCTGGTGATGGCCATCGCCAGATCGGGACACTTGTAACAGAACACTGATCTATCTCCCCGCTGGTGCCCGGCGCATCAGTGCATCCAGGAAGGCAGACCCATGACGCAACACAATCATCATCATCAAGATCATCAGGCGCACGGCGAGCAACCGCCGCATCCCCGCACGGGTGCTGAAGGTGACGTCCATGCCGGGCACGACAAGCACGCCGGCCACAGCGTGGCGAGCTTCCGCGACAAGTTCTGGCTCACGCTGCTGCTGACCATCCCCACTCTGATCTGGAGCGGGATGATCCAGCATTGGTTCGACTACACCGCACCACAGTTCCCGGGGTCGGCGTACATCCCGGCGGTGTTCGGCACGATCGTGTACTTCTACGGCGGCTCGCCGTTCGTCCGCGGCGGATACCACGAGCTGAGAAATCGCCTGCCGGGCATGATGACGCTGATCTCGCTTGCGATCACCGTCGCCTTCTTTTACAGCGCGTTGGTCACGCTCGGCGTTGTCGAGGGCTTGGACCTGTGGTGGGAGCTGGCGACGCTGGTGGCGATCATGTTGCTCGGCCACTGGATCGAGATGCGTTCGATCAACCAGGCACAGGGCGCTCTCAAGGAACTCGCGAAGCTGCTGCCTGATATGGCGGTGCGGTTGGATGAGGCCGGTACCGCGAAGGAAGTCCCTGTCGCGGAACTGAAGCGCGGCGACCTGCTGCTCATCAGGCCCGGCGCGAGCATTCCCGCCGACGGCGTCGTGAAGGAAGGGACCAGCGCCGTCAACGAAGCGATGATCACCGGCGAGTCCAAGCCGATGGACAAGTCGACGGGCGACCGGGTGATCGCCGGCACCGTCAACGGACAGGGCTCGTTGCGTGTCGAGGTGACGGGAACCGGCGACGAGACCGCGCTCGCGGGTATCATGCGGCTCGTCGAGCAGGCCCAGACGTCGCGCTCGCGCGCCCAGGCCCTGGCGGACCGGGCGGCGTTCTACCTCACGATCATCGCCATCGTCTCCGCCGCGGTTACCGCCATTGTCTGGCCACTCCTCGGTCGACCGTGGAGCTTCACGATCGAGCGCGTAGTGACCGTGCTCGTGATCGCCTGTCCCCATGCGCTGGGTTTGGCCATCCCGCTGGTGACCGCCATCTCGACCACGATTGGCGCACGGAACGGCCTGCTCGTGCGCGATCGACGCGGCCTGGAAGAGGCCCGTTTGCTGAACACGGTCGTGTTCGACAAGACAGGCACGCTCACGCTCGGTTCGCACCGCGTCGTGAAGACCACTGCCGCCGATGGACTCACCGACGACGAGGTGCTTCGCGTGGCCGCGTCGGTCCAGCGCGACGCTGAACATCCGATCGCGCAGGCGCTGATGACCAGCGCCAAGGAACATGGCATCGACGTTCCGATGTCGCAGGACTTCGAGTCCATGCCGGGACGCGGCGTGCGCGCAGTCGTCGAGGAGCGCTCGCTTCACGTTGGCGGGCCGGGTCTGTTGAGAATGCTCGCGGTCGAACCGCCGGAGACGCTTCGGCGGGCTGCCGAATCAGCGGCAGCCGATGGTCAATCTGCAACCTACCTGGTGGAAGGCGACCGGGTGCTCGCCGTATTTGCGATCGCGGATGCCATCCGTCCCGAATCGTTCGACGCGGTCAAGCGGCTGCACGACGAAGGACTGGAGGTTGTCCTGCTGACGGGTGATTCCACGGCGGTCGCAAACGCGGTCGCGAAGGAACTCAACATCGACACCGTCTTCGCCGAGGTATTGCCCGAGGACAAGGTGGCAAAGATCGAGGAGCTGCAGGCCCAGGGCAAGCGCGTCGCGATGGTGGGTGACGGTGTCAATGACGCTCCGGCGCTGCTCACGTCCGACGTCGGCATCGCCATCGGCACAGGGACGGACGTCGCGGTCGAGGCCGGCGACGTCGTACTCGTGCGCAGCGACCCGCGCGACGTGCCAGCGATCATCGAATTGAGCAAGGCCACCTATCGCAAGATGATCCAGAACCTGTGGTGGGCCGCCGGGTACAACATCGTCGCCATCCCGCTCGCTGCCGGCGTTCTCTCTGCATGGGGGATCATGCTGCAACCCGCGCTTGGTGCAGTGCTCATGTCGCTGAGCACCATCGTGGTGGCGATCAATGCGCAGCTGTTGCGCCGGGCGGTACGGTCCCCATGAACATGAACTGGCGACACCTATGACCACGCGCCGGCTTCTGGCACTCAACGTTGGCTCGTCCACCCTCAAGGGCGCGTGCTATCTGTTGCACGCTGAGGGGCCAGGCGCGCAGCCACGCGTCGTGGAGCGCTCCCGGGCCGAGATTGCCGTCGGCGCGGATGCGCAAGAGCGACTTGCCACCCTGCTCGAAATATTGTCGATACCGGCGCCCGGCCCCGACGTGGTGGTCCACCGAATCGTACATGGCGGCGACCTGCGCAACGCCAGCGAGCTCGACGAAGATGTACTTGCGAAACTGGATGCCTTGGTGCCATTCGCACCCTTGCACCAGCCGGTCGCCCTCGCGTTCGCGCGTGCCGCGCGCCTGCGTTGGCCGCAAGCCCGCCAGGGCGTGGCCTTCGACACGGACTTCCACGTGACACTCGCACCCTGGAGCCAGCGCCTGCCCATCCCCGAAGCATGGGATGCGCTGGGCGTCCGCCGCTACGGTTTCCACGGACTCGCCTTCGCCTCTGCACTGCGAGTCGTGGCCAGCCAGGACGCCGGAATCCTGCGGAGCCGCGCCGTCTTCGCGCATCTGGGGGGTGGTTGCAGCGTCTGCGCCGTCGAGGACGGTTGGAGCCGCGACACCACCATGGCGCTCACTCCGCTGGGGGGAATCCCGAGCCCTACCCGCTCCGGGGATCTCGATCCCGGTGCGTTGCTGTACCTGCTCAGGCACGAACGGCTGGACGCGCAAGCGATTGAAGATGGTTTGTCCCGCACTGCAGGTCTTGCCGGCATCGCCGGGCACGGCGATATGCGCGTGCTGCTTGCCGATCCTGGCCCGCAGGCCCAGCTTGCCGTGGACCTCTTCGCAGTCCGGATCGCGCAGTCCATCGCGGCCATGGCCACGGGAATCGGCGGACTCGACCATGTCGTCTTTTCCGGCGGCATCGGCCACCGCGCGCCGGGTCTGCGGGCGCGGATCATCGCGCGCTTGGGCTGGCTTGGCCTGGCGCTGGCACCTGACGACAACGATGCTGGGGCCACGCGGATCGATGCCGCGAGCGGGCCGGCCATCTGGAACGTCGCGATCGATGAGGAACGCGAGCTGGCCGAATCAGCATTGGCCTGGCTGTAGTCCAGGGCATACCGCCAGGGCGGCCCCAGCCAGGATTACTCGCCGATCAGTGGCGTCGTGAGCACCGCTGCGAATCCACCACCTGGGGTGCGCATGTTCGTAGTCTGGCCCTGATAAAGCCGGGCCGCGAACAACAGCACACCCGCCTCGGACGCGAAGCAGCGCACGTCCGCCTTGAGGGACTGGCCCCCATGCACGATCCGCATGCTCGGTGGCGCGAAGGCCTGTGCGATGTAGGTCGCCGACGCCATCGACTCCCACGTTCGCCGGGTGAGCTTGTCGCCCCGATAGCTGCCACGGCTGCCGAACCCTGCTGCAGGCTTGAAGAAGTAGCCGTTGCGCGCTGCCCACAGCGCATCCCGGTTTCCGGGGACGACTTCAACCGTTGTCGGGATCACCTCGGCCAGCAGGGCTGTCAAACCCGCATCGACCCCGAACCCGCCGAGCAAAGCCGCGTCTCCAAGCACCGCCAGGTTGCGCTTGTCGGCAAACAGCGCGTGTGCTCGGGGATGCGGCATCAGCGCGACGTCCCCTGCCAGGTAAGCCTCACGAATGTCTGCATGCGAGGTATCCTCGAGCGCGAAATCGGTCAACCGGTTGTAGACAGTGTCGATTCGACCGCGGGCATCCTCAAGCCCGTCCGAACCAAACGACAAATCCTCGGGATCGCTGATCACGCAGTCCACGCCATGGTCCCGAAACGCGTTCGCGTACAGCTCAAACTCGGGGTAAAGGAACTGCGCTCGCGGAGTGCTGTCCACGATGGCCAGGCGCGACGGCGTGCGCCCGGATTGCTGCCGAGCATCCTCCATCCAGGCCGTGACGGCCGCATCACGCGCTTGGGCCGCGTTGGTCCAGGTGGCCCATGCTGGCGGCGCGCAAGACCGCACGGCATCGAGCAACAAGGCATTGAGGAGCAGACCGCCTGGATTGGTGTTGACCTCGATCAGCCGCGGCCCATCGACCGTCAGGTGAAAGTCCAGACCCAGGACGCCCCCCGCAGAACCCGGATCATGGGTTGCAATGTCAGGGGCCCATTGCAGGACCCGTTGGCTATATCCCGGGTTTCCTGCGACGTCGAAGACCGCCGCCGCGACTCGTCCCATGGCCTCCAACGCGGGCCGATCAACGAACAAGGCATAAGGTGAAAATAAGTGCGCGTGTACGGCGGGATCAGTCGTGAACTCCGGAAAGGCACCCCGGATCGACTCGTGCAGACGGAGGATGTCGACCACTTCGCATGCACACCGCTGGTTGAGCGGCGCGCTTTCCAGGGTGGCACAGTCGATCTCGCAGCCTGTCTGTCCAACTATTATCGGAGTCCGCGGTTCAACCACGACAGGGATTGTTCTGTTGGATCGGTGGACATGGCACTGTTCCGAACGAGCAGAACACACAGCAGTCGCCTTGATGCGGACGCAAAACCGCTCCACAGCCCGTGCACTCATAGAAGAATTGACACGCTGTGATGGGCATTGTCTCGGTCGCCCGATGGCCGCACTCCGGGCAGGTCAAGACGCTTTCCAGCTTGACGTCACTCACCGCGAGTCCGCACCTTGGCCGGGAAGCCTGCTTCCGTGACTGCACGCGCGATTCCGGCTGCATCCGTCTGGCTCGATTCGAACGTCACCGTGACTGTTTCAGCCCGGGTGTCCACCTTCACATCGGCCACGCCCGGCACCTTCTCCAGCGCCTTCCTGATGGTGATGCCGCAGGCGGGACAGGTCATGTTCTCAGCATCGAGCATCACTACGGTTGCGGGCGTCGCAAGAGCGGCACCGACCGACAGAGCAGCCACCAGGGCCAGTATCCACTTGTGCATCGCGCCTCCTACAGAATCCAGACGATGTAATAGGGAAACAGCAGCAACAGGACGATGAGGGCTGTCGCCAACCAGAGCCAACGTCGCCTGCGTCGCAGAGCGTCCGGGGCGATGCAACTGCCATCCACACCGCACCGTGCCGCCGGTCGATACAGCATCCAAAACGCCACGGCCAAGGACAGTACGGCGGCGGCGCTGAACCAGGGCCTCAAGGGATCGAGAGCTGTCAGGGTGCCGATCCAGGCGCCACTGATGCCCAGCAGGACCAGCACCAGCGGCACGACGCAGCAGACCGATGCGCCAATGGCGGCGATGCTCGCGCCAACGATGGCTGGAACAGACGATTTGGCCGGGGTTGTTTGCATCAGAGCATACTAGCCTCTGTACCTAGGTACGGAGTCAAGCCGTGCGTCCGAACACGTTTACGATCAGCCGGCTGGCGGCGGCGGCCGATGTGCACGTCGAAACCGTGCGCTACTACCAGCGACGTAGGCTGCTGCGTCAACCCGAGCGACCCATAGGAGGCGTGCGTCGTTACGACGAAAACGATGTCAATCGGCTTCAGTTCATCCGGCGCGCTCAGATGATGGGATTCAGCCTCGACGAGATCGCTGGCCTGCTAGAGATCACAGGCGAACGTTCTTGCGAGCAGACCCGTCAGCTGACCGAGCGAAAGCTCGTCGATGTCCGTCTACGAATCCGCGAGCTGCGACAGCTGGAGAGGGATCTCGAACAGAAGATAGCGCGGTGCGCCCAAGTGCCGGCGGGAGAGTGCTGCCCAACCCTCGATTTTCTGGAGCGGCCAAGAAAGCCAGCTGCGACAGGCAGTTAGCTCACTTTCGGCCCGTTTTTACACGAATCCCTGCCGACCCTCTCATGGCTTGAACCGGCGGTCGAGCTCCGCCTGGGGCAAAATACGCTGACGCCTTGCGCAGGATCTCGTTGGCCTGGCGCAGCTCGCGTACTTCCCGCTCCAACGCCTTTATCCGCGCCTGCTCGTCGGTAGTCGGCCCGCTGCGCAAGCCGCGGTCACGCTCGGCCTGACGGACCCAGCGACGCAGCGACTCGGGCGTGCACCCTACCTTGCCTGCGATCGAGACAATCGCCGCCCACTGCGATCCGTGCTCGCCCTGATGCTCCAGCACCATCCGTACCGCGGGGTTCTACCCCGAAATCACGGACGGTTGTAAAAGAGCTGACAGCTTCCGGTCTTTCCTGGCCACCCTGCGCCGCATCCTCGGGTTGTGGAACCGCTCGATGTATTCGAACACATCAGCCCTGGCGGCATCGGGTGTCGGATACGTCATGCGGTGGACCCGCTCGCGCTTGAGCAGGCCGAAGAAGCCTTCGCACGCCGCGTTGTCACCGCAATGGCCCACCGCGCTCATCGAGCACACCAGTTCGTTGGCCGCCAGGTAACGCTGGTAGTCGCCGCTCCGGAACTGGCTGCCGCGATCGGAATGCAGGATCACCGGGTCGCTGCCCTGACGCTGCCAGACCGCCATCTGCACGGCCCGGATCACCATCTGCCGATCCTGCCGATGGTGCATCGACCAGCCCACCACGCGCTGGTCGAACAGGTCCAGCACGATGCACAGGCACAGCTTGCCCTGCCGGTCTTGAGTTCGGTGATGTCGGTGACCCACTTGGTCTCCGGCTCCAGCGCAGTGAAGTCCCGTTCGAGCAGGTTGCGCACGCCCGGCGGCGTCAGCGCGGGCCGGCCACGCTGCCCACGCCGCTTCGGCCGCGGTCAGCCCTGCAGGCCATCTTCAGCCATCAGGCGCGCCACCCGGTTCAGGCTGACGGGTTCGCCGGCATCGGCCAGATCTTCCTGCATCCGACCGGCGCCCAGCGTGCCCCGGCTGTCTTCATGCAGCTCACGGATGCGGTCGAGCAAGCGCTCGTTGTCGAGCTGGCGGGTGCTTGGCAGGCGCTTGCTCCAGTCGTAGTAACCACTGGCCGAGACCCGCAGGCAGCGGCACATCAGCCGAACCGGGAACTCATCGCGGCAACGTTCGATCGCCTGATACCTCAGGACGATCCCTTGGCAAAGAACGTCGCCGCTTCTCTTAAAAAATCCCGCTCCTTCTTCACCCGGGCCAGCTCGCGCTTCAGGCGGGCGAGTTCCTCATCCCGGGGCGTGCCGGTGCCGCCGAAGGCCACCTTGCCTTGGCTCTGGGCCTCTCGCTTCCAGCGGGTCAGCAGCGTGTCCCGGATCCCCAGCTCCCGTGCCACCTGAGCGCAGCTGACGCCAGGCTGGCTCGCCTGCTCAACCGCGCCACGCTTGAACTCTGCACTGAACTTCCTTCGCTTCGACATGAACACTCCTCATGGCCTCGATCGGCCTTCTCGTAAGTGTCCGTAAAAACGGGGGTGAACCCTCGGTGGCCATGTGAGCCGCGTCGGACAGCAGCGCCAAGCTGTTGGTGACGAGGCCACCCACCACCTCGGCGACCAGGAAGGCGGCGGTGAGTCCGAAGGCCCACCACAACGGTTTCTCATGCTGGACTTCGCCCAGCCCGTGATCGTGTCCTGCACCCATGTCTTGTGCTCCTAAGTGGCCGCAGCCTGCATGAAGTTTCGATCAAGCGTTCGCAGCCCGCGGTGAACCCTCCGCCTGCCGATGCAGCCAGCGATACAACGCCGGCAGCACGAGCAGCGTCAGCAATGTCGAGGACACGATGCCGCCGATCACGACCGTCGCCAGCGGGCGCTGCACTTCCGAACCTGCGCCTACGTTGAGCGCCATCGGCAGGAAACCGAGCGAGGCCACCAGCGCCGTCATCAGCACCGGGCGCAAGCGACCCAGCGCCCCATCCACGATCGCATTGTCGAGAAAATCGCCTTGCTCACGGAGCTTTCGGATGAACGCGATCATCACCAGGCCGTTCAGCACGGCAACGCCCGACAACGCGATGAAGCCGACGCCAGCGGAGATCGACAGCGGAATGCCGCGCAATGCCAGTGCGATTACGCCGCCGGTCAACGCCAGCGGCACGCCACTGAACACGATGGCCGCATCCTTCGCCGAACCGAAGGCCATGAACAACAGGCCGAAGATGATCACCAGCGTCACCGGGACCACGATCGCCAGGCGCCGGCTCGCGGAGATCAGTTGCTCGAACGTGCCGCCGTATTCGATCCAGTAGCCAGTGGGTACCCGGACCTTCGCTTCGATCGCCGATTGCAGTTCGTTGACGAAGCCGCCGAGGTCGCGGTCGCGCACATTGGCCGTGACGACCACGCGGCGCTTGCCGTTCTCGCGGTTGATCTGGTTGGGGCCAAGCGTGGACTCGATGCGCGCCACTTCCCGCAACGGCACCGTGCGTGGCGCACCGCCCACCCAGCTTGCCGGCCGGCTCGATTCGTCGGCCTCGCCGTTGCTGCCCAGCGGGATCGGCAGATCGGCGAGTGCGGCCGGGTCCTGGCGCACACCTTCGGGCAGGCGTACGACCAGATCGAAGCGCCGATCGCCGTCGAACAACTGGCCGGCCACCTCGCCGCCTACGGCCGTGGCCACCGTGTCCTGCACGTCGCCTGGGTTGAGCCCGTAACGCACGAGCGCCTGGCGATCCGGCACCACGGTCAGCAGCGGCAAGCCGGCGACTTGTTCGGTCTTGACGTCGGCCGCACCGGGCACGGCCGCCATCACTCGCTGCACCTGCGCCGCCGTGCGGACCAGCTGGTCGAGGTCGTCGCCATAGATCTTGACCGCCACGTCCGCACGCACGCCGGAAATCAGCTCGTTGGTGCGCATCTGGATGGGCTGGGTCAGCTCGTAGTTGTTGCCGGGCAGCCTGGTGATCGCCGCTTCCATCTCCTCCAGCAACTCGTCCTTCGGCTTGCGTGGGTCGGGCCAGTCCTCACGCGGCTTGAGCATCACGAAGGTGTCTGAAATCGACGGCGGCATGGGGTCGCTGGCCACTTCGGCAGTGCCGATCTTGGCGAACACGCGTTCCACTTCCGGGAAGCCTGCCAGCGTCTTCTCCAGTGTTTCCTGCATGGCTACCGACTGGGTCAGGCTGGTGCCGGGAATGCGCAGCGCCTGCACCGTGATGTCGCCTTCGTCCAGGTTCGGAATGAACTCGGTGCCCAGACGGGTAGCAAGCAAGCTGCACAGCACTACCAAGGCGGCAGCGCCAGTTAGCACCCAGCCCCGACGCTTCAACGACCAGGCCAGCATCGGTGCATAGCGGCGTTTGGTCCATGCCATCAGACGGTTTTCCTTCTCCTCGACGCGGCCGCCCAGGAAGGTGGCGACGGCCGCCGGCACGAAGGTGAGCGAGAGCAGCATCGCACCGGTCAGCGCAAGCACCACGGTGATCGCCATCGGGTGGAACATCTTTCCTTCGATGCCGCTCAGCGCAAAGATGGGCAGGTACACGGCGGTGATGATGCCGACGCCGAACAGGCTGGGACGGATGACTTCGGCCGTCGCGACCGCGGTCAGGTCGAAGCGTTCCTCCCGCGTCATGGTGCGGCCGAGGGCGTGCTGCGCCTCGCCGAAGCGGCGCAGGCAGTTCTCGATGATGGTCACGGCGCCGTCGACGATGAGTCCGAAATCGAGCGCGCCCAGGCTCATCAGGTTGCCCGACACGCCGCCGCGCACCATGCCGATAACGGTGAACAGCATCGCCAGCGGAATCACCGCCGCCGTGACCAATGAAGCGCGGACGTTCCCCAGCAGCAGGAACAGCACGACGACGACGAGGATCGCGCCCTCGATGAGATTCTTGGCGACGGTGTGGATCGTGCGGTCGACCAGTGCGGTGCGGTCGTAGACTGGACGGGCCGTGACGCCCTCAGGCAGGCTCGCGTTTGCCGTTTCGAGCTTCGCCGCGGAGGCCTGCGATACCTCCCGGCTGTTGGCGCCCACCAGCATCACAACGGTGCCGATGACCACCTCGCGGCCGTTCTGTGTCGCGGCACCCGTACGCAGTTCCGGTCCTTCGCCCACGAGCGCCACGTCGCGTACCCGGATCGGCACGCCTTCGCGCCGGTCCAGCACGATCTCACGGATGGCATCGAGATCGGCAACCTGGCCCGGTACGCGAACGAGGAACTGCTGGCCGTTGCGCTCGATGTAGCCGGCGCCGACGTTCTGGTTGTTGGCCGCGATCGCCGTGACCACGTCATGCAGGGTGAAGCCCAGCGCCACCAGTTTGGCCGGATCCGGCGTGATGTGGATCTGCCGTTCGAAGCCACCGATGGTGTTGACCTCGGTAACGCCCGGCGTATTGCGCATCTGCGGACGCACCACCCAATCCTGCAGGGTGCGCAGGTCGGTGGCCGTATACGGTGTGCCGTCCCGCTTGCGCGCCGTCGGACCGGCGTCGACGGTGTACATGAAGATCTCGCCCATGCCGGTGGCGATGGGCCCCATGTCCGGGTCCAATCCTTCCGGCAGCTGCGACTTCACCTGCTGCAGGCGTTCGGATACCTGTTGGCGGGCGAAGTAGATGTCGGTGCCGTCCTCGAAGATGACGGTCACCTGCGACAGGCCATAGCGGGACAGCGATCGGGTGTAGTCCAGGCGCGGCAGGCCGGCCAGCGCCGTCTCGATGGGGAAAGTGACGCGCTGCTCGGCCTCCAGCGGCGAGTAGCCCGGCGTCTCGGTATTGATCTGCACCTGGACATTGGTGATGTCCGGCGTGGCATCGATCGGCAGCTTCGTGAAGCTCCACACGCCCAGCCCGACCAGGGCGAGCGTGAGCAGCAACATCAGCCACCGATGCGCGATGGCGAATCGGATGATTTTTTCGAGCATGGCGGCGACCTCAGTGCTCGTGCTAGGCGGTCGATTTCTCGATGTCCGCCTTGACGAGGAAGCTCTGCTCGACCACGACCTGCTCGCCGGCCTTCAGGCCGGACACGATCTCGACGCGCTGTGCGTCGCGGCGCCCGCCCCGCACCGGGCGCGTGACGTAGGTGTCGCCCCGGCGCACGTACACCACATCGTCCTCGCCGGCGGTCTGCAGCGCGCCGAGCGGGACCACGAGGTTAACGGGCTGGTGATCGACCGTCACCCGCGCCTTTACCGCGGAACCCGGCCGCCACAGGCCGTCGAGGTTGCGGATCGTGGCACGCGCCACGGTGCTCTGGCTCGCGGTGGCGGTTCCCGGCAGCACGCGTTCGAGCGTGGTTTCGGCGGTGACGCCATCGCTCATGCGGGTAACCAACACCGGTACGCCGGCGGTGATGTGCTGTGCGTCCGCGCCGAAGATGTGCAGGTCCACCCACAGCTCCGACAGGTCCGCGATCTCGTACAGCGCCGCGCCCTCGCCGGCGACCGTGCCGATCGACGCGTTGCGCGCGAGGACCACGCCGGAAATCGGCGCAGGCACGGTGTAGGTGGTGAGGCTCAGGTTGCTCTCGATCGTGGCCAGCGGCTGCCCGGCCCGCACGCGGTCGCCCACGTTGGCGCGCAGCGTACGGATCGGGCCGGGAAAGCGCGCCATGACCTTGGCGACGCGGCCTTCGACGGGCGTGAGCAATCCCTGGACTTCGTGCTCGTCGGCGATCACCCCGGCGGCAGCCGGTGCAACGCGAATGCCGGCGTCCTGCGCCACCTTCGCGGCGATGGTGGTGCGATCCATCGCCTCTTCGTGACCTTCCTCTTCGTGGCCGCCCGCTTCGGCCTGCGATTCGTCTTCATGGCCGGGCTCACCCGCGGGCTTGGCGCCGCCACAAGCGCCCAACAGGACAGCCAGCGTCAGCGCGCTGATCCGGTGCATCCACTTCATGGGGTGTCTCCTTGCGTCGCCCGTGTCGGTGCCGCCACGAAAGGCGCTCCGGTCAGGCGTTGGATTTCGATAAGGGCGCGCTGGGCTTCAAACGCGGCGTCGAGTCGTTGTTTGCGCGCGGCGGTGCGTTCGGACTGCAACTGCGCCCATTCCAGGTAGCTGATGGCCCCGGCGCGGTAGGCGCGCTCGGCCGCCGCTTCGGCCCTGGCGAGCTTGGGCATCACGTCGGTGCGCAGCCGATCCAGCTCCACCTGCGCCGTGAGGTAGCGCCCGTGCGCTTCGGCCAGTGTCGAATACAGCGACAGCCCCTTGGACTCGCGTTCGATCTCCAGCGCGGTGAGTTCGGCCTCGGCCACGCGGATCTCCGGCTGCGCGCGGCGACTCGCGCCCAGCGGCATCGACACACTGCCCACGAGGGCCAAGTCGTCTGTTGACTGCAACCTGCGGATGCCGACTTCCCAATCCAGATCCGCCTTGGCATCGGCACGCGCGAGTTGCAGGCGCGCCTCACGGATACGGCGCTCACCGACGAACTGCGCAAGCTCGGGCGTCTGTTCCAGCAAGCTCGCCAGGGTGGCAAACGCAGGCACCTCGGGCAGGACCGTCGGGTCGCCAGCCACCGCGTCGAAGGTGGGTGATCGCTCGCCCCACAGGGCGGCCAGGTGCTGCCGCGCCGCCGCATGGCGTTGCTCGGCACGGGCACGATCCAACTCCGCTCGGGCCAGGGCCGCCTGCGCGGTCAGCACGACCGACTCGGGCGAAGCGCCGGCCTGCAGCCGTTGCCGCGCTCCGGCGACGGTACGTTGCCGCTGGGCAATGTCGAGCTCGGCGATCTCGCGCTGGCGTTGCGCGGCGACCATCGCCAAGTAGCGACGCGCGACTTCCGCCAGCAGGTCGAGGCGCCGGGCCTCGCGCTCGACCGCCAGGGCATCGATGCGACTTTGCGCCAGCGTGCGACGCGCATCGAGCTTGCCGCCACGCTCCAGCACCGACGCCAGGGTCAGGGTCAGCTCCGCGCCGCTCAGGCCACTCGCCTCGCCGGTGCCGAAAGCGTTCTCGACGCTGGCGCCGGCGACCAGTGGGGGGCGCAGGGTTGCGCGGCCCAGTTCGGCGGCGAGCACGTTGTGTCGCGCCCCGAGCAGGCGCAGATCGGGATGGGATTCGGCGACGCGCGCAAATGCGTCGTCCAGGGAGAGTCGATCAGCCGCGTTCGCCGGCCATGCAATGGCGGACACGGCGACCAGTGCGGCGAACGCCGCAAGTCGCACAGACATGGAAACACTCCAATCGGAAAGGGCCAGAAGCCGGCATCAGCGCCGGTGGGGCGTCAGGCCGAGATCGGAGTTCGGAAGGGGGCGAGCCATCGCCCGCTAGGCACAAGGCGCGAGTCCGTCAGGTTCGTGGGTTCGCTGTGACTGATCCGGGGCAGCACCAGCGGTGCAGCGGGTGTAGGCACCACATGCCCGCAGCAGTGAGCCAAGTGGTGCATGACGTGCAGCGTGCCGGCGGCATTGCCCTCTTCATCGGGCGCTCCGGTTTCGCTGATGTCGTGCACGCTCGCGGCGCCGTGCGACAGCTCGTGCAATTCGCTCACCGAGCCCAGCACCGGCTGCAGGACCACGCTCAACGCCAATGCCGCCAGCATCAGCCAGCGACAGAGGGACAGCGGGGGACGGCGCGAGGTCATGCAGAGGGCGATTTCGATTCGGCGCGGGCACGGCGGGCATCGCCGAGGATCTCGATGGCTTCCTTGATCACGTACAGGCCGATCAGGGTGCCGATGACGTAATCCGGGTACGGGGTGGCGAGCCAGAGTACCAATACACCGGCCAGGATGACGCCGATGTTGGCCACCACGTCGGCGCGGGTGAACAGCCAGGTGGCACGCAGGTGGACCTCGCCCGCCTTCAGCGGGGCAAGCAGGCGCAGGACGGTGACGTTGACCGCAAGCGACAGCAGCGCGGTGCCGATCATCCAGCCGCTGAGCGGCTCGGCGCCATAGACGACGCGCCGGCCCACCTCCACCAGCACGCCGATACCGAGCACGAGCAGCACGCTGCCACTGAGCCAGGCCGCGTTCGCCTTGAAGCGGGCGGTGCGCCCAATGGCCACCAGGCCGATCGCGTAGGCGGTGGCGTCGGACAGCATGTCCAGGGCGTCGGCCAGCAGGCCGGTCGACTGGGCGATCCAGCCGGCAAGGCCGCCGATCACCGCCATGGCGGCGTTGAGCACCAGGGCGATGCGCAGTACGCGCCGCTCCTGTGCGTTCTTTGCCTCATGGTGGCAGCCGCAATCGCTCATCGGGGTCCTCGTCGAACAGATGCCACCCGGCCAGGGTGGCGGCGGAATGCGGCGAAGGATAAAGTCTGTAGTAGCTACGGAGTCAAGCACGTGAAGATCAGCGAAGCGGCCGCCGCCAGTGGCTGCCACCTGGAGACCATCCGCTACTACGAGCGCTCGGGCCTGGTGTCGCCGCCCAAGCGCACGCACAGCGGCTATCGCTCCTACACCCCCGCCGATGTCGACCGGCTGCGCTTCATCAGCCGAGGGCGCGAGCTGGGCTTCAGCCTGGAGGAGATCCGCAGCCTGCTGCGCCTGGACGACGACCCCACCATGTCGTGCCGCGACGTCGACGCCATGGCCCGCACCCATCTGGCCGATATCCAGGGGCGCATCGCAGAGTTGCAGCGTATGGCGTCGGAACTGGAACGGGTCATTGCCGACTGCGCCGGCGGCGAGCGCGGAACGTGCACCATCCTGGGGGCACTGCGCCGGCCGGGCAGCGCCCAGGTTTCATGTCCGGAACCGGGGTGCCGCTCATGAGCCTCGAACGGTATCTGGAGGCCGCCGGACGCAAAAACACGCAGCGCAGGCGAACTTGTCGGCTGCTAGCCACGATAACGATCCCTAATCCCAGCACTCACCTGCCCTTGATTGGGTCGGACGAGGACCTTCCCGAGTGCACTTCTGCCTTGTAGACCGTTCGCCGACCGATCGATCTGACATCCTTCACAGTGGGTCGAGCAAGGCCGGGGATGAGGTAATCGGCAACTCGCGCGCCCCGTCGTACCTTGTCGGCAAGCCAGCGCGGCATCTGGCCGCGGCCAGACCAAGTATTTCTCTTGTTCTCTGGATCCCGGTACTTTGCGGAAACCTTCCCCTGCTTCTGCGTCCGAATGCGCCTTGCAGCTACACGAGGTGCGTCAGAGACGTCAAAAATCTCATGGATCGCATAGCCATAGGATTGGGCCAGCGCAATGAGCTCATTCCGAACCACAGAAGGCGGACGTCGACGGGATATGAGTGCTTTCCTCTTCTCCGCCGCGAGTAAGAGCGATTCAAGCTCTGACAGGCTCAGCGTCTCGATACTCTTCATGTTCCAAGCGTCGAGTGGGGAACGGCGCCATGCGGACGATTATGCCGCCTCTCGATGCTCATAGTACGGGTGCCGCTTGTCATCGAAGATGGCCTGCATCGCCGCCAGGTCTCCGCTGGGATTGAGCCAGGCATCGACGTGCTCGGGGCGTATGTGGTCCTGGTCGCCCAACAGTCTGGGCAGGTCCATCGGCGAGGTGTTGTAGAAGCGCGCCTCGCCGACGAGGCGGCGCAAGAACGGGTCTGGGTTGATGCCGGCGTCGGTCTTCTTCTTGAGCTCGGCCAGCATCTTGTCCTTGGTGGGCGCCAAGACGCAGTCCAGCCGGCGCAGGACGGTGAAGGGCAGGATGAAGCGGCCGTACTCGTGCGGTTTGTAGTTGCCGCGAAGAAGATCGGCGACCGACCAGATGAAAGACGACAACGCGGCTTGGTTCATGTAACGAAGGCTCCCCGGGCCTCTGGTGACGCCCGATGATAAGCCAGCCGGTCCCACTGCTTGAGATCCCCGTACGGCCGCTCGCCGCTTCGGAGAGCGGTTCGAGGACCGCATGGAGGTTGTGGGCGCTCGCACAGTTCGATGGCATCCAGACGATGAGCGCGTGCGCGCGTGGCCGCCGAAGCCCGAGCGCGAACCTGCCAAGAGCACCTTCTGCCGCCCACGCTACCAGCGGCACCTGTAACGGGCGCATTGAGGCTTTGGTCACCTCCCAACCCCATTCCCCTACTCGAGATTCGTAGGGGGGTATTTAGGGGGGTTGGCAGGGTCCGCAGAACAAAAAAGCCGCTGAAATCAGCGGCTTAGTTGCTACATATGGCGCGCCCGGAAGGATTCGAACCTCCGACCCCCAAGTTCGTAGCCTGGTGCTCTATCCAACTGAGCTACGGGCGCGTGGAACAGAAGCGGAATTTTGCAGAAAAACGTGTGTTGCGTCAACCGCTCTGCGAGATTTTTTTCGTTGACCCCCGAAGGAATCGGATCGAATCAAGCAGTGGCGGAGAGTGAGGGATTCGAACCCTCGATGGAGTTTTAAGCCCCATACTCCCTTAGCAGGGGAGCCCCTTCAGCCACTCGGGCAACTCTCCGAAGCAACCCGCTCGAGGTGTGACGTTCGAGCGAGGTGCGAAGGATACCGGGTCACCTCGCCTGCGGCAAACTTTCTTGCGCGTCGTGATCCTCCGCGTGCTCATCGGCACCTTCGCGGTGGATGCGCTGGTAGATCTCTTCGCGGTGCACCGAGACGTCTTTCGGCGCATTGATGCCGATACGCACCTGGTTGCCCTTGACGCCCAGAACGGTCACGGAGACGGAGTCTCCAATCATCAGCGTCTCGCCGACACGCCGGGTCAAAATCAACATTTGGAATCTCCTCGGGCCGACACCCGATGGTGCCGGCATGGACTGCAACTCGGACCGCTCTCGACCTTTGGAAACCGATTACAGGCCACTTTGAAGCGTGAAGGATGTCGTGCGGCGGACGGCCGGTCAACCGCCCCCGGAACGTGTTTAGCGCGCGCTTAACCGGCCCGTTCAGCCACCCAGCGGCTCACCTCGGCAAGGGCTGCCTGCAGCGCGGGACCGTCTTCGCCGCCGCCCTGGGCGAGATCCGGTCGACCGCCGCCCTTGCCGCCGATCCGACCTGCGATCTCCAACAGCAGCTCGCCCGCCTTGACCCGACCCGAGGCCGCACCGCCGACGCCCGCGACCAGTGCCGCCTTGCCGTCGTTGGCACCGGCCAGCACCACGACGACGTCGCCCAGCTGCTGCTTGAGGCGATCCACGGCATCACGCAGGGCCTTGGCGTCCAGCCCTTCGATGCGTGCCGCCACAACCTTCAGGTCGCCGACATCGACCGCGCTCGCCGCCAGATCGGACGTCGCACCACTGGCCGCCTTGGCCTTCAGCGCATCGAGCTCGCGTTCCAGCTGCTTCTGCCGATCGAGCAAGGCACGCACACGATCACCGATCTCGGCTGCGGTGCCGCCGAGCAGACCGGCGGCCTGACGCAGGCGCTCTTCCTCGGCGCGCACGTGATCCAGCGCCGCCTGTCCGGTCAGCGCCTCGATGCGACGCACACCGGCCGACACCCCACCTTCGGACACGAGCTTGAACAGACCGATGCGGCCGGTGCGGTCGACATGGGTGCCGCCGCACAGTTCGACCGACTCACCCATCGTCACCACGCGCACGCGTTCACCGTACTTCTCGCCGAACAGCGCCATCGCGCCGGCATCGAGCGCGGACTGCATGTCCATCTGCGCGATCGTGACCGGATGGTTCGCACGCACTTCGGTGTTGACGCGACGTTCGATCTCGCCCAGTTCCTCCCCGGTCACCGGCTGGAAGTGCGAGAAGTCGAAGCGCAGGCGCTCCGGCGCCACCAGCGACCCCTTCTGCGCGACGTGCGTGCCGAGCAGATCGCGCAGCGCGCCGTGCAGCAGATGCGTCGCGCTGTGGTTGAGCAGGATGCTGGCGCGACGGGCGTCGTCCACCACGCCACGAACGCGGTCGCCGCGACGCAGCGTGCCGGCGGCGAGCCGACCGAGATGGCCGTGGAACTGGCCTGCGAACTTCTGTGTATCGTCGACCTCGAAGCGGACACCCGCCGCATCGAGCGCACCGGTGTCGCCGACCTGACCACCGGACTCACCATAGAACGGCGTGCGGTCGAGGATCACGACGGCGTCGTCTCCGGCGTCGATGTTCTCGACGGGGCGCCCATCACGCAGCAAAGCCACGACCTGCAGGTCGCCCGCTTCCGTGGCGTCGTAGCCTTCGAACACCGTAGGGGTGAGCTGCGCGACCAGATCGGCCGGGAGACCGGCACTGGACGCGAACTTGCCGGCGGCGCGCGCGGTCTGCCGCTGACGCTGCATCGCGGCGTCGAATCCGGCCATGTCGACCTCGAGGCCGCGCTCACGCGCGATGTCGGCCGTCAGATCGAGCGGAAAACCGTAGGTGTCGTAGAGACGGAATGCGTCTTCGCCCGGGATCGCACCCCGGCTGCGCGTCGCGATCTCGTCGAAGATGCGCATGCCCGCATCGAGGGTTTCGGCGAACCGCTCTTCCTCGGCCCGCAGTGCGCGCTCGACCAGATCACGCTTCTCGCGCAGCTCCGGATACGCCTCGCCCATCACCGCATCGAGCGTATCGACCATGGCGCTGAAGAACGGCCGGCGCACGCCGAGCATCCAGCCATGGCGCAAAGCGCGGCGGATGATCCGGCGCAGCACGTAACCGCGGCCCTCGTTGGACGGCAGCACGCCGTCGACGATCAGGAAGCTGCAGGCGCGGATGTGGTCGGCGATCACGCGCAGCGACTTGTTCTCCAGATCGGTCGTCCCGGTCAGCTCGCCGGCCTTGCGGATCAGGGCCTGGAACAGGTCGATCTCATAATTGCTGTGCACACCCTGCAGGATCGCGGCCAGACGCTCCAGGCCCATGCCGGTGTCGACACACGGCGCCGGCAGCGGCAGCAGCGTGCCGTCGGGCTGCTTGTCGAACTGCATGAAGACCAGGTTCCAGATCTCGATGAAGCGGTCGCCGTCCTCGTCGGGCGAGCCCGGCGGGCCGCCGAAATGCGCGGGGCCGTGGTCGTAGAAGATTTCGGTGCACGGGCCGCACGGTCCGGTGTCGGCCATCTGCCAGAAGTTGTCCGAGGCGAACGGCGCCCCCTTGTTGTCGCCGATGCGGACGATGCGGTCCTCCGGCACGCCGACCATGTCGCGCCACAGCGCGTAGGCCTCGTCGTCGGTGTGATAGACCGTGACCAGCAGGCGCTCGGCCGGCAGCTTCCAGACCTGGGTCAGCAGCTCCCACGCCCAGGCGATGGCGTCTTTCTTGAAATAGTCGCCGAACGACCAGTTGCCGAGCATTTCGAAGAAGGTGTGGTGCCGCGCCGTGTAGCCGACCTGATCGAGGTCGTTGTGCTTGCCGCCCGCGCGCAGGCAACGCTGGACATCGGCCGCGCGCACGTAGCTGCGCTTCTCGGCACCCAGGAACACGTCCTTGAACTGCACCATGCCCGAGTTGGTGAACAGCAGCGTGGGGTCGTTGCCCGGCACCAGCGGCGCCGACGGCACGATGGTGTGCCCCTTGCCTTGGAAGAACGCGAGGAAATCGGCGCGGATCTGCGCGGTGCTGGTCGGGGTCTGCGTGGTCATAGGCCTGGCGTTGACGAAAACGGGCATGCGCCGCGGTCCGCCCCCGCCGGCTGGCGGAGTCGGTCCGACGCTGTCGCCCAATCGGCAAAGGGTAGCAGGCCGACCCGGTTCCCTGCCTGTGTGGCGTCAGTACGCCGGCAGAGCCACCGCGTGGTTTTGCGGTGTCAACGTCCGCAGAACTGCCGGATCGCGGTGCGCAGCACTTCGGCACCGAAGCCCCGGCGCAGCAGGTAATCGCCGGCCTTGCGACGGGCAGCGGGATCAGCGGCCAGCTGCCCGGCATCGAAGCGGCGCTCGAGCAGGTCCAGCGCGCGCGCCGGCCAGTCGGACTCACCGTCTTCCTCGAGCGCATGGAACGCGGCCGTGACCACGTCCGCGGGCAGACCGTGGGTGGCAAGTTCAGCCTCGATCCTCACCGGGCCGTAGCCGTTCATCGCGCGCGCGCGGGCGAGGCCAGCGGCGAAGCGCCGGTCGTCCTGCCAGCCGGCTCCGGCCATCGTCTCGACCGCCGCCGCGGCGTCCTCGTCACTGATGCCACGGACCACCAGCTTGCGCTGGAGCTCGGGCCTGGAATGTTCGCGTCGAACCAGAAGAGCGAGTGCGCGCTGAGCCGGTGTGACCTCCCGCCGCTGCCGACGCGACGACACCGGCGCATCCTCTGCGCCGGTGTCGTCATGTTCCGCAGCGATGATCGGCGGCCCATCGGCGCCGATCGCTGCGGACACCTCGCGCTTACTCAGCGTCGTCTTCTTCATCCACCACCACGGCCGCGGCGGGCAGCAGACGCTCGCGGATGCCCGCTTCGATACGCGCCGCCACGTCCGGGTTGTCCTTGAGGTACTGGCGGGCATTCTCCTTGCCCTGCCCGATCCGCTCGTCGCCTGCGCTGTACCAGGCGCCCGCCTTCTCGACCAGCTTGGCCTCCACGCCCATGTCGATCAGCTCGCCCTCGCGGCTGATGCCCTCGCCGTAGAGGATTTCGGTGACGACCTGCTTGAACGGAGGCGCCATCTTGTTCTTGACGACCTTGATGCGGGTCTGGTTGCCGATGATCTCGTCACCCTTCTTGATCGCGCCGATACGGCGGATGTCGAGACGGACCGATGCGTAGAACTTCAGCGCATTGCCGCCGGTGGTGGTCTCGGGGCTCTGGCCCGGCATCATGATGCCGATCTTCATGCGCAGCTGGTTGATGAAGAACACCATGCAGTTGCTGCGCTTGATGTTGCCGGTCAGCTTGCGCAGCGCCTGACTCATCAGGCGGGCCTGGAGACCCGGCAGCTGGTCGCCCATCTCACCCTCGATTTCCGCACGCGGCGTGAGCGCGGCGACCGAGTCGATGACCACCATGTCGACCGAATTGGAGCGCACCAGCATGTCGGCGATTTCCAGCGCCTGCTCGCCGGTATCGGGCTGGGAGACCAGCAGATCCTCGACATTGACGCCCAGCTTGGCGGCGTAGGTGGGATCGAGCGCGTGCTCGGCGTCAATGAAGGCCGCGACACCGCCCATCTTCTGGCACTGCGCGATCGTCTGCAGCGTCAGCGTGGTCTTGCCGGAGGATTCGGGGCCGTAGACCTCGATGACGCGGCCGCGTGGCAGACCGCCGATGCCGAGCGCGAGATCGAGCTGCAGCGAGCCGGTCGGAATCACCGGCACCACCTCCGACGCGCGATCGCCCATTCGGATCACCGAGCCCTTTCCGAACTGCTTCTCGATCTGGCTCAGGGCTGCGGAGAGCGCGCGCTTCTTGTTCTCGTCCATCGTGGTGGTCCTTGTCATTCGTGTTCCGGTGTGTGGGATGCATCGTCGCAGGCGCGGATCGCACAGGCTGCGACACAGTGACGGGGTGCTGTCGACGCTAGAGCCGGAGACGCCGGTGGATCATTGGCGGACCGGGCACCGGGCGGTCGGGAAATGCCGCATCGGCGCCGGGACGCGCGCCGACTCACCGGTTCGGCCGCACGAGGCCGCAGTACAGCCCTTCGATCGCGAAATCCTGATCCGGCAGCACGTCGATCGGCGCGTAGTCCGGATTGCGCGGCAACAGGCGGATGCGGTCCTTGCCGATCTTCAACAGCTTGACCGTGATCGCATCGTCCAGCCGGGCGACGACGATCTGTCCCGAGCGTGCGTCGCGCGTGCGGTGCACGCCGATCAGATCGCCTTCGAAGATGCCTTCGTCGCGCATCGAATCGCCTTTGACCTTGAGCAGGTAATCCGGCGACGGCGAGAACAGCACGCGGTCGAGCACGACGTAGTCGTCGGAGCCGATGTCGGCGCCGATCGGCAGGCCCGCCGCCACCTGGCCGAGCACCGGCAGGCGCAGCGCATCGCCGTGGGCATCGTCGAGTGGCAGCAGATGCTGGGCCGCCTGTGGTGCCACGCGCAGGCGGATGCCGCGTGCGCGGCCCGGCAGACGCTCGATGGCACCGGCGGCTTCCAGCGCATCGAGGTGGTACTGCGCCGCACGGACGCCACTGAAGCCGAAGGCCCGCGCGATCTCGGTCTGCGAGGGCGGCATGCCCTCGGCCTCGATGCGCTCACCGATCATCTCGAGAATGGCGCGCTGGGTGGTCGACAGGTTCATGGTTAGTAGTATTACTACTAACGGGTGCGCGCACAAGCCCGGCCGTCCCCGGCGCGGGAGGGCGACGCGCCATGCCCGTCAACGGCCGCGCGGCACCACGTCGGGGAGGGCCAGGTGGGTGGTTTCCAGCGGCGCATTGCCGCGCGGCGTGCTGCGCATGGTCGCGTCCGCGGGCAACGGCCCGCCGTCGAGGTGGGCTTCCACCTGGTCCAGCGCCGCATACACGTAGGGCAGCAGCGGCACGTAGCGCGCGGCATAGCCGGGCAGCGCGAGGAAGCCGTCGAAATGCTGTGCATGCGGCACCTGCCAGAAGCGCACATCGCGCCCGGCGGCCCGCGCGGCGGCCACGTACGGGACGCTGGTGAACGCCATCGGGATCAGACCGTCGTCGATGCCGTGCACGACGATCACCGGCAGTCCGCTGCGGGGCAGGCCTGCACGCGTCTCGGCGACGCCCGCCTGGACGCGGCGCGCATCGGGGTCGGTCCCGGCGGCGAGCCCGCGCAGGCACTGCAGACCGGGCAGCGTGGGATCGGGCGCGGCCATCTTCGAATCCACGATGCCGACGCCGGCGCCCGGCGGGATACCGCTGCCGTCGCTCCACCAGAGCGCGCGCTCGGCTGCGGTTGCGGGCCGGGGCGCGAGATCGGCGCCCTGGGCGGCGAAGCCATAGCCGCAGGGATGGGTATCGACGGTGTACCGCCCGTAGGCCGAGGCGTAGGTCACGGCGATCGCACGCCACAGGTCGAAGCCGACCGACAGCGCGCTGGCGCGCAGGGCGCCGTCGGTCCAGCCGTTGTCACGCAGGACCGCCAGCGCGGATCGGGACTGGGATGCGGCATCGCTGCCGTCGACCAGACCGGCGGCGCGCAGCGACGCGCAACGCGCCGTCCACAGCGGCGCCACCTGGGCGCTCATTGGCGGCTGCGGCAGATCGTCGAGCGCGAGCAGCGCGCACGGCATCAGCAATGCGGCCTCGGTGGTGTAGTCGTAGAGCGAACGCGCGCCTGGCGCATCGACCAGCACGCTGGGCTCGCCGGCGACCACGGCATCGAGCCAGTCGCCCTCGAGCTCCGCCGCGCGCAGCACCGCGCCGCCGCCGTTGGAGATGCCGACCGCGATGACACGGGTGGAGGCGAAGTCGAACGGCGCATCGTCCGGATAGGCCGCGTCCAGCGCCTGCAATGCGAACTCGGCGGCCTGGCGCAGATGCCTTCCCCAGTCGGCCTCGGGGTTGTCGCCGGAATGCGCATGCTTGAACGCGACACCCTGCCCCGCGCCGTCGGGCGCGAACACCGACTGCGCGCGATCACCGGCCGGCGTGCCATCGGCCGCGATGCCGATGCCCGCATCGGCATCGAAGTAGTCGGTGCCTGCACCCTTGTCGGTGTAGGCAACGGCGCATCCCTTCGGCAGCCCCCAGGCGCCGGCGACGGCGATCGCGCCATAGATGCCGCGCGAGCCGGACGAGGCGGTGACGACGATGCAACGGCGTTTCCGGTCGAAGTCGTCCGGCACCTGCACCAGCACCCGATGCGGCTGCGCGGCGCCCGGCAGGGTGGCCAGCGCATGGAACTCCCGACCGGGCACCGGCGCCACGCTGCCGTACAGCGTGCCGTAGCCGCCCGCGGGCGTGAGATCGGCGATGCCGCGCCAGTTCGCCCACAGCGCGCGGCGGCGGACCTCGGCAGCGGAGGGCCGCTCGGGCTCGGCGAAGGCCGGCGGCGTCATCGCCTGCAGGCCGGAGAGCCCGAGCCCGGCCGTCAGCAGGTCGTCGCCGTCACGGTGCAGGCTGGTGCGCTGGGCGGTGAACATCGTGGCAGCGTCTCCGCGGATCGAGGCAGGATCGCCGCGCGTGGCGCTGCCGGCACAGGCGGCGAGCGAAAGCGCGAGCGTGGCGAGGCACAGCGGCCGGAGCATGCGGGTCATGGTCATGCAGGCACCGTAGCAGCGCGCCGGGCAGCGGCCATCGTACTTTGGTACCAGGCCCGGACCTCGGCGGTGCTTGCTAAGGTGATCGAGCGCCGTGACGGGCAACTTGTGATGGGTGACTCGTAGGCGCTTCACCCGGCGAGACCCCGTGCGTCCGCGGCTCCTTCGAATCACGAATCACCCATCACCCGTCACCCATCACCCATCACGAATCACGAATCACCAGTCACCGCCCGATGCCCAAGCTGCTCATCGCCGACGACCATCCGCTGTTCCGCGCCGCGCTGCGTGGCGCGGCCGCCGATGCCGCGCCCGATGTCGTTACCCGCGAGGCCGAGACGCTGGCCGGCGTGCTGGCGCTGCTGGAAGCCGAGGACGATGTGGATCTCGTGCTGCTGGATCTGCACATGCCCGGCAATCACGGACTGGCCGGGCTGGCGGCGATCCGCGCGCAGTTTCCGGCCGTGGCGGTGGTGCTGGTCTCGGCGAACGAGGATCCGCGGGTCGTGCGCCGTGCACTCGACCACGGCGTTGCCGGCTACATTCCCAAGAGCGCGGGCCTGGGCGAATTGCGCGACGCGATCCGCACCGTGCTGGCCTGCGAGCAGTGGCTGCCACCCGCGCTGCGCGCCGCAGTGGCGCGCGCGCAGTCGGCGCCCGAGGACATGGATCTCGCGGCGCGGCTGGCCAGCCTGACGCCGCAGCAGTTCCGGGTGCTGTCGCTGGTGGCCGAAGGCCTGCTCAACAAGCAGATCGCCGATCGCCTGGACGTGCAGGAGCGCACGATCAAGGCGCACATGTCGGCGATCTTCGAAAAGCTCGGCGCGCGCAACCGCACCCATGCGGGCGTGATCCTGCGCGGGCTCGACATCACCGATCCGGCGCAGCGCGTCACCGGTTGATCCGGCCGGTCAATCGGCGCGCGGGGTGCGCCGCTTCGGAGGATTGACCCACTGCACCTGCAGTCCGCGTCGCAACGCCTTCTGCTCGACCCGGGCGATGTAGGCGCTGTCCGTGACCATCAAGCCGGGGGCCTTGGGTGGCGCACTCGCCTGTCGCGGCGACTGGGTGGCGCACCCGGCCATCACGGCTGTCGTCAGCACCGAAAGCGCGAACCGCTTGCCTCGTGCCCGGGTGGTCATGCGTCTGCTCCGCGACCGGCCGACAGTGGCCTTCCGCCGCTTTACACCCGGCGCGGCCGCCCCGCTCAACCGTCCGTCGGCGCGGTGGCCTCCACCCGACCGGCGGCATTGCGGATGGCACCGAGTTCGGCGAGCACGGCCGTGGCGTAACACCCGGCCGGCAATGCGAATGCCAGCGTCAGCGTGGCGGCATCGCGCCAATCCCAGGACAGCGCGCCTGGCAGCAGGCGGGTGGCACGCCGATCCTGTTCCAGCCCCGCGTGTTCGAGCCCGGCCCGCAGCGCGACCGCCTCGGGGTCGTCCAGCGCCGCGAGCTCGCAGGCGCGTGCCTCGCCCGTGGTGCGCAGCGTGCCGCGTCCCCACAGCGGCGCGGTCGGATGGATGTCGTGCGCGGCGGCGCGCGCGTCGAGTTCGGCGCTGCGCGCCTCGGGGCCGAACACGCTGCGGGTGCCGGCCAGCATCCACACCTCGCCGTCGAGTCCCGTCTCCCAGGATCCCGCGCCGACCCGCGCCGCCAGCACCCGGTTGAACAGCGCCGATCGCGCCGACGACAGCAGCATCGCCCGCTGGTCCCGCGCGACCCGTCGGCGCGGCGCGGCGAACATCGCCAGCGCCTTGGCGACATTGCCGCCGCCGTGACCGAAGCGCTGCTCGCCGAAGTAGTTGGGCACGCCCGCATCGGCGATGCGTCGCAGGCGCGCGTCGATCGCGGCCGCATCGCCTGCGACCTCGCGAAGCGTCAGTTCGAAGCGATTGCCGGCAAGGGCGCCGCGCGGCAGCTTGCGCGAATGTCGCGCCGCGGCCAGCACGCGCAGCCCCTGCCCCGCGCCCGCCGCCATCGCCTCGAGCGCGGCGCTCTCCGGATCGGCGCGCCCCGGCAACTGCACGCTGAAACGCTGGATGGTCAGCGCGTGCCGGTCTTTGAGCCCGGCGTAACCGACCGCGCGCTCGTCCACGCCCGCCCATTGCGCGAGCAGGCAGGCGACGAACTGGGTGTTCATACCGCGCTTCTCGATGGTCAGCAGCAGGTGCTCGCCCTGCCCGCTGGGCGCGAATGCATCGAGCTCGTCGACCCGGAAATCCTCGGCATCCTGACGGATCGTCGCCGTCAGCACCGCATCGCCGTGCGCGCGCAGCGCAGCGTCGACTGCGCTCATGCCGCGACGAGCAGGCACACCGCCTGCGCGGCGATGCCCTCGCCGCGCCCGGTGAAGCCCAGGCGCTCGCTGGTGGTGGCCTTGACCGAGACCCGGTCCACGTCGATGGCGAGATCCGCGGCGATCGTCTCGCGCATTGCCTGCGCGTGCGGCCCGATCTTCGGGCGCTCGCAGATCACGGTGACGTCGGCATTGCCGACCTGCCAGCCACGCGCGGCCAACAGGCCGTTGCAATGGCGCAGCAAGGCGCGGCTGTCGGCGCCCTTCCAGCGGTCGTCGGAGGGCGGGAAATGCACACCGATGTCGCCGAGCGCGAGCGCGCCGAGCATCGCGTCGCAGAGCGCGTGCAGGGCGACGTCACCGTCGCTGTGCGCGAGCACGCCATGGCTGTGCGGCACGCGCACGCCGCCGACCATGACGTGGTCGCCGTCGCCGAAGGCATGGACATCGATGCCGTGACCGATGCGGAAGCTGGGAATTGAAGACATGGAAGACCGCCCGGGAAAATAGGGATGCGGAAGCCACCGTCCGCGCCGCGCGACGCGGCGCCCGGCATCACCGGTGGCGCTGCGCCAGCACGAATTCGAAACGCGCCAGATCGGCAGGCGTGGTGATCTTGAAGTTGTCGTCGGCGCCTTCCACCAGCAGCGGACGCGCGCCCTGCCGTTCCATGGCCATCGCCTCGTCGGTGACGTCGACGCCGGCGGCCGCCGCGGCCTCGAGCGCACGTGCCAGCTGCAGGCGGCGGAACAGCTGCGGCGTCAGCGCGCGCCACAGGCGCTCGCGTGGCTCGGTGCCGTCGATACCACCGTCGTCGCCGGCGCGTTTGAGCGTGTCGCGCACCGGCGCGGCGAGGATCGCGCCCACCGGATCGGCACGGCCGCGTTCGAGCAGCGCATCGAGATCGGCGTGGGCGAGATTCGGACGCGCGGCGTCGTGCACCAGCACGAAATCGTCGGCGCGCACGGTGTCCGGCAATCCGGCCAATCCGGCGAACACCGAATCGGCGCGCGTCGCGCCCCCCGGCGTGCGCAGCAGCGGCTTGCCGTGCATCGCAAGCGCCAGCTCCGCGGCGGCGGCGGCCGGTGCATCCTGCGCGCCGGTCACCAGCACCACGCCGGCCACACCCGCGTGCACCGTCAGCGCGGCGAGCGTATGCGCGAGCACGCTGCGACCGCCGACCTGCAGATACTGCTTCGGCACCTCACCGCCGAAGCGCGCACCGCGCCCGGCCGCGGGCACGATGACCCAGGTCACGGTGCCTCGCCGCGCGTGGCGGCGTCGGGGTCGAGGCCGTGCTCGGCTGGAAGCGGCGCGAGGCGCGCATCATCGACCACCCGATAGAAGGTTTCGCCGGGCTTGATCATGCCCAGCTCACCACGCGCGCGTTCCTCGATCGCGGCCTCGCCGGATTTCAGATCGGCGACCTCGGCCGCCAGCGCGTCGTTGCGCTGCTGCAGCCCCTCGTTCTGGCGTGCCTGCGCCTCGACGCGTCCGCGCAGTTCCTCCACCTGCGTGGTGCCGCCCACACCGAACCACAGCCTGTACTGCAGCCAGGCGAGCAGCCCGGCCAGGCCCAGCAGCACCAGAAGGAACGCGCGGACGCGCATGGCGATGTCGACTCCGGGCTCAGCGCGTCAGCGACACGAACGCATCGCGTCCGGCGTAGCGGGCACCGGCACCCAGCGCTTCCTCGATGCGCAGCAGCTGGTTGTACTTGGCGACGCGGTCGCTGCGGCACAGCGAGCCGGTCTTGATCTGCGTGGCCGTGGTGGCGACCGCGATGTCGGCGATCGTCGTGTCCTCGGTCTCGCCCGAACGGTGCGAGACGACCGAGGCGTACTTCGCCGCATCGGCCATCGCGATGGCTTCGAGCGTCTCGGTCAGCGTGCCGATCTGGTTGACCTTGATCAGGATCGCGTTCGCGGTCTTGGAATCGATGCCGTCCTTGAAGATGCGCGGATTGGTGACGAACAGATCGTCGCCGACCAGCTGCACCTTGTCGCCGATGCGGTCGGTGAGCTGCTTCCAGCCGGCCCAGTCGTCCTCGGCCATGCCGTCCTCGATCGTGACGATCGGGTACTGCGCGGCCCAGTCGGCGAGGAAGTCGACGAACTGCTCACCGGTCAGGCGCTTGCCCTCGCCGACCAGGTGGTACTTGCCGTTGTCGAAGAACTCGCTCGAGGCGACGTCCAGACCCAACAGCACGTCGTCGCCGGCGCTGTAGCCGGCCTTGCCGATCGCCTCGAGAATCGTGTCCAGCGCCTCGACGTTGCTGCGGAAATCGGGCGCGAAGCCACCTTCGTCGCCGACCGCGGTGCTCAGGCCGTGGCCCTTGAGCACGGACTTGAGCGCATGGAAGATTTCGGTGCCCGCGCGCAGCGATTCGGAAAAGCTCGAAAAGCCGACCGGCAGCACCATGAATTCCTGGAAATCGACGTTGTTGTCGGCATGCGCGCCGCCGTTGATGATGTTCATCATCGGCACCGGCAACACCGGCGCGCGATCACCGGCCAGCAGCTTCCACAGCGGGATCTTCTTCGACGCGGCCAGCGCATGCGCATTCGCCATCGACACGCCGAGCAGCGCATTGGCGCCCAGGCGGCCCTTGTTCTCGGTGCCGTCGAGATCGATCAGCCGCTTGTCGAGGCCGGCCTGGTCGGCCGCGTCGAGGCCCTTGAGCGTCTCGGCGATCGTGCCGTTGACGTTCTCGACCGCCTTGCGCACGCCCTTGCCGAGATAGCGCGTCTTGTCGCCGTCGCGCAGCTCCACCGCCTCACGCGCGCCGGTCGAGGCGCCGGACGGCACCATCGCGCGGCCGAAGCTGCCGTCTTCGAGGGTGACTTCGGCTTCGAGGGTGGGATTGCCGCGGGAATCGAGGATTTCGCGGGCGTGGATCTTGGCGATGGCGGTCATGGCGTCCTTTTCGGTCTCGATGTAGGGAAGTTCAGATCAGAAGCAGACAGTGCCCGGAATCAGCACTGGAGCAGGCTGCACACCGGCATTGCGCGCACCCGGCGACGCGGGCAGCGCATCAGGCCGTCAGTCCGGTCTCGGCGAAGGGATGGCGCTTGGTCAACGCATCCAGCTCACGCATCGTCTCGAGCAGTGCGCGCATGCGATCGAGCGGCCATGCATTGGGGCCGTCCGACAAGGCATTGGCCGGATCCGGATGCGTTTCCATGAACACACCGGCCACACCGACGGCGATCGCCGCGCGTGCAAGCACCGGCACGAACTCGCGCTGGCCGCCGCTGGACGTGCCCTGCCCGCCGGGCAGCTGCACCGAGTGGGTGGCGTCGAACACGACCGGGCACTGCGTCTCGCGCATCACCGCCAGCGAGCGCATGTCGCTGACCAGATTGTTGTAACCGAAGCTCGCGCCGCGCTCGCAGACCATGATCTGGTCGTTGCCGGTGGACTTCGCCTTCTCGACCACGGGCTTCATGTCCCACGGCGAGAGAAACTGGCCCTTCTTGATGTTGACCGGCTTGCCGGCGGCGCAGACCTTCTTGATGAAATCGGTCTGGCGCACGAGAAACGCCGGCGTTTGCAGCACGTCGACGACCGAGGCGACCTCGTCCATCGGCGTGTATTCGTGCACATCGGTGAGCACCGGCACGCCGAGCTGGCGCTTCACCTCGCTGAGCACGCGCAGGCCTTCTTCCATGCCCGGGCCGCGGAAGCTGGTGCCCGAGGTGCGGTTGGCCTTGTCGAAGCTGGACTTGAAGATGAAGTTGATGCCGAGCGCGGCGGTGATCTCCTTCAGCTGGCCGGCCACGTCGAGCTGCAGCTGTTCGCTTTCGATCACGCACGGTCCGGCGATCAGAAAGAACGGCTGGTCGAGACCGACCTCGAACCCACAAAGCTTCATGCGTGTGCCTCCTTGAGACGCGTGGCGTCACCCGTCGCATCGCCGGCGCGGCGCGCACGCGCGGCGCCCACGAAACCGACGAACAGCGGATGTCCACCGCGCGGCGTGGACAGGAATTCGGGATGCGCCTGGCACGCGATGAACCATGGATGCTGCGGCAGTTCGACCATTTCCACCAGCAGGTCGTCCATCGACTTGGCCGAGATCACCAGGCCGGCGTCCTCGAGCTGGGTGCGGTAGCGGTTGTTGAACTCGTAGCGGTGACGGTGACGCTCGCCGACGACGTCCTGGCCGTAGACCTCGCGCGATTTCGTGCCGGGCTTGAGCCGCTGCTCCTGCAGGCCGAGGCGCATCGTGCCGCCGAGATCGCTCTTCTCGTCGCGCCGCTCGACCTCGCCCGACTGCGTACGCCACTCGGTGATCAGGCCGATCACCGGATGCGGCGACTGGCGGTCGTTTTCGGTGCTGTTGGCGCCTTCGAGACCGGCGACGTTGCGCGCCATTTCGACCACCGCCGCCTGCATGCCGTAGCAGATGCCGAAGTACGGCAGACCGGTCTCGCGCGCGTACTGCGAGGCCAGCACCTTGCCTTCGAAGCCGCGGTCGCCGAAGCCGCCGGGCACCAGCACGCCATCGACATCGCCGAGCCACGCCGCCGCACCGTCGCGCTCGATGTCCTGCGATTCGATCCATTTCAGGCTCACGCGCGTGCGCTGGCGGATGCCGCCGTGCTTGAGCGCCTCGCCGACCGACTTGTAGGCGTCCTTGTGGTCCACGTACTTGCCGACGACGCCGATCGTCACCTCGTCGACCGGGTGCTCGACCGCGTTGACGACGTCGATCCACTCCGACAGATCGGCCGTCGCCGCGGCCTTAGCGTCCAGGCGCAGGCGCTCGACGACCAGCTGGTCCAGCCCCTGGGCATGCAGCCACATCGGAATCTTGTGGATGTTGTCGAGATCGACGGCCGAGATCACCGCCTTTTCCGACACGTTGGTGAAGGACGCGATCTTGCGGCGCTCGCCGTCCGGCAGCGGCTGCTCGCTGCGGCACAGCAGGATGTCGGGCTGGATGCCGATCGAACGCAGTTCCTTGACCGAATGCTGGGTGGGCTTGGTTTTCAGCTCGCCGGCGGCGGCGATGTACGGCACCAGCGTCAGGTGCATGAAGACGGCCTTCTCGCTGCCGCGGTCGGTGCGGATCTGGCGGATGGCCTCGAGGAACGGCAGCGATTCGATGTCGCCCACCGTGCCGCCGATCTCGACCAGCGCCACGTCGAAGCCCTGCGTGGCCTCGTCGATCGCGCGCTTGATCGCATCGGTGATGTGCGGGATGACCTGCACGGTCGCGCCGAGATAGTCGCCGCGGCGTTCTTTGCGGATCACGCTCTCGTAGATCTTGCCGGTCGTGATCGAGTTCTTGCCCGACAGGCGCACATTGATGAAGCGCTCGTAGTGGCCGAGATCGAGATCGGTTTCCGCGCCGTCGTCGGTCACGTAGACCTCGCCGTGCTGGAACGGGCTCATCGTGCCGGGGTCGACATTGATGTAGGGATCGAGCTTCATCATCGTCACCCGCAGGCCGCGGGCTTCGAGGATGGCGGCGAGCGACGCGGCGGCGATGCCCTTGCCGAGAGAAGAGACCACGCCGCCGGTGACGAAGACGAGCGGAGTGACGGAACTGTTGGGGAGAGTCATGAGCACAGCGGGTCGCTGGAAAGCCCCATTCTACAGGCTGACGCCGGCGGGCGTCCGGCCGCGGATGCTCGGCGCGGAAAAACCATGGCGGTGAACGCGAACGCCCCGGCCAGGCCGGGGCGTTCGGTCACGCGGAATGCGACGGTGATCAGGCCGGATCGCCCGATTCCTCTTCCTCGATCTCGGTCGCCTGCTGCTCGGCTTCGGCCTGGGCGTCATAGGCCTCGTTGACCGCGTCGGCCGCGTAGCTGCTCTCCACGGCGGCGTTCTGGGCGGCGGTCTCGGCGGCCTGGGCCGCGGCTTCGGCCGTCTGTGCATCGGTCTCGGCCTGCTGGGCGGCGGCCTGGGCGGCGCGCGCCTCCTGCTCGATCGTCGCCTCCTGGGCGAACGCGGGTGCGGCGAAAGCGGCAGACACGATGGCGGCGAACAGAACGTGGCGGGTCTTCATTGGACTCTCCCTGGAACGGAATGAAAGGACATCGGAAAGGGGATCAATCGCACCGGTCCCAGGGGGGATCGGACCGGCGGAACGTCGAGGCGTGTCGCCTTCGACAGCCTCAACCTAGCCAGTAAAAACCGGCCTCAGCCTGAACAACAGGGGTCTTACGGCGGTTCCACGCGACGCTAACGGAACTGCAAGCGGTTACATGCGGTCGCGCCGGGCTTCCCTCGATTTCGAGCGTCCGGAGTGCCGGATGGCGCGATCCATTACCATGCGCCGGTCTTTCCGCTCCGGGCACGCATGAACACCCGCTACAACGCCGCCGACATCGAAGTTCTCTCCGGCCTGGATCCGGTCAAGCGCCGCCCCGGCATGTACACCGACACCGCGCGTCCGAACCATCTGGCGCAGGAAGTCATCGACAACGCCGTCGACGAAGCGCTGGCCGGCCATGCCCGCGAGATCGCCGTCACGCTGTTCAAGGACGGCAGCTGCGAGGTGTCCGACGACGGCCGCGGCATGCCGGTCGACATCCATCCGGAAGAGAAGATTCCGGGCGTCGAGCTGATCCTCACCCGCCTGCACGCAGGCGGAAAGTTCAGCAACAAGAACTACACCTTCAGCGGCGGCCTGCACGGCGTCGGCGTCAGCGTGGTCAATGCGCTGTCGACGCTGGTGGAAGTGCACATCAAGCGCGAAGGCCAGGAGCACCGCATCACCTTCCGCGACGGCGACCGCGCCACGCCGCTGGAAGTGGTCGGCACGGTGGGCAAGAAGAACACCGGCACGCGCGTGCGCTTCTGGGCCGATCCGAAGTATTTCGACAGTCCGAAATTCAGCGTGCGTGCGCTGCGCCATCTGCTGCGCGCCAAGGCGGTGCTGTGCCCGGGCCTGACCGTGACCCTGCTCGACGAGGCGACCGGCGAGCGCGACCAGTGGCTGTTCGAGGACGGCCTGCGCGATTACCTCAAGGGCGAGCTGGCCGAGCGCGAACTGCTGCCGCCGGAGCTGTTCGTCGGTGCGCTCAAAAAAGACACCGAGACCGTCGACTGGGCGGTGGCCTGGGTCGTCGAGGGCGAGCTGGTGCAGGAGAGCTACGTCAACCTGATTCCGACCGCGCAGCACGGCACCCACGTCAACGGCCTGCGCACCGGGTTCACCGATGCGCTGCGCGAGTTCTGCGACTTCCGCAATCTGTTGCCGCGCGGCGTCAAGCTGGCGCCGGAAGACGTCTGGGACCGCGTCGCCTTCGTGCTGTCGATGAAGATGACCGACCCGCAGTTCTCCGGCCAGACCAAGGAGCGGCTTTCGTCGCGCCAGGCCGCGGGATTCGTCGAAGGCGCCGCGCACGATGCCTTCAGCCTGTGGCTCAATCAGCACGTCGAACTCGGCGAGAAGATCGCCCAGCTCGCGATCGACCGCGCCAGCGCGCGGCTCAAGACCGAGAAGCAGATCGTCCGCAAGAAGGTCACCCAGGGCCCGGCGCTGCCTGGCAAGCTGGCCGACTGTATCAGCCAGGATCTCTCGCGCACCGAACTGTTCCTCGTCGAGGGCGATTCGGCCGGCGGCAGTGCCAAACAGGCGCGCGACAAGGATTTCCAGGCGATCCTCCCGTTGCGCGGCAAGATCCTCAACACCTGGGAAGTGGCGAGCACCTCGGTGCTGGCGTCGGAGGAAGTACACAACCTCGCGATCGCGATCGGCTGCGATCCGGGCAAGGAGGACATCTCCGGCCTGCGCTACGGCAAGGTCGTGATCCTGGCCGATGCCGACTCCGACGGCCTGCACATCGCCACACTGCTGTGCGCGCTGTTCCTGCGCCATTTCCCGGCACTGGTCGCGGCCGGCCACATCTTCGTCGCGATGCCGCCGCTGTTCCGCGTCGACGTGGGCAAGCAGGTGTTCTATGCGCTCGACGAGGAAGAAAAGCGCCTGCTGCTGGAGAAGATCGAGCGCGAGAAGATCAAGGGCCAGGTCAATGTGACCCGGTTCAAGGGTCTGGGCGAGATGAATCCCTCCCAGTTGCGCGAGTCGGCGATCCATCCCGATACGCGCCGCCTGGTGCAGCTCACCATCGACGACGACCTGCAGACGCGCTCGCTGGTCGACATGCTGCTGGCCAAGAAGCGCGCCGGCGACCGCAAGGCCTGGCTCGAGACCAAGGGCGACCTGGCGACGCTGGAGGTCTGAGCGCCGGCGCATCACCGGCGCATGCCGCGGCGACGTTCCGGGCATGGCCGCAGCCGGACGCCTGGGAGCTGGGGCCGGAAGTACCCGCCCCGCCAGCGCCGTCAATATCGTCCAGCCGAGGCGTACACGTCAGGCAATCGTTTCGACCGTTCCACCATCGACCCGCAACGCCGAACCCGTGGTGGCGCTCGCCTGCGGCGACGCCACGTAGACGCTGAGACTGGCCACCTCCTCCGGCGTGGCGAAACGGCCGAGCAGGTTCGACGGACGGTTCTCCGCCAGGAACAGCGCTTCCATTTCGGTCGCGCTGACGCCGCGCTCCGCGGCCAGGTCGGCCATCATCCGCACGCCGCCCTCGGTGCGCGTCGGTCCTGGCAGGATCGTGTTGACGGTGACGCCGGTGCCGGCCAGCGCCTTGGCCAGGCCGCGCGAAAGCCCCTGCAGCGCGGACTTGGTCGCGCCGTAGTGCACCATCTCGGTGGGAATGTTGAGCGCGGATTCGCTGGAGACGAACTGGATCCGGCCCCAGCCACGCTCGCGCATGCCGCGGGCGTAGTGCCGGCCGAGGCGCACGCCGCTCATCACGTTGACCTGCCAGTACCGGTCCCACAGCGCATCGTCGATGTCGAAGAATTCGCGCGCACCGTAGATGCCGAGGTTGTTGACGAGGATGTCGGTATCGGGACGTGCGGCAACGAGCGCGCTGCAGCCTTCGGCGGTGCCGGGATCGGCGACCACGCCGCTGGCGCCATCGCCCGCGCCCTGGTCACGCAGCGTCGCGAGCGCGGCGTCCACCGTCGCCTGGCTGCGACCGACGACGGTGACGCTGGCACCGGCCTGTACGAGGCCGGCGGCGATGGCCAGGCCGATGCCGCCGGTGGAACCGGTGACGATTGCGCTCTTGCCGGAAAGATCGATCTTCATGCGGAATCTCCTGTGGTCTGCAACGATCGTCCGGGGCCCGGACGGATCAGTCGAAGCGGAATGCGGAAAGGGTGGTCTTCATGACCTCTTCGGAATAGACCTTGCGGCCTTGCGAGCCGCTTCCCGCGCCGGCCGCGACCAGCAGTGGCAGCAGATGCTCCTCGCCGCCCGGCGGGTGGCTGTCGCGGGCATGCGGTGCGCTGGTCCAGTCTGCAAGCAGCGCCTCGCGCCGTGGCGTGGCGCTCTCGACCGCTGAGGTCAGCCATGTATCGAACGTGGCCGACACCGGGGTGTAGCGGGGATCACCATAGCCGCGCATGTTGTGGAAGCTCATGCCACTGCCCACGATCAGCACGCCCTCGTCGCGCAGCGCCGCAAGCGCGCGTCCGGCCTGGATATGGGCGGCCGGGTCGAGGTCGCGGCGCAGCGACAGCTGGATTACCGGGATGTCCGCCTTCGGAAACATCAGCTTGAGCGGGATGAACATGCCATGGTCGTAGCCGCGCGCCGGGTCGACACGCGCCGGCTGCCCGCCCTCCTGCAGCTGTTGCACGATGCGCGCCGCCAGCTCGGGCTCGCCGGGCGCCGGATAGGTCAGCTCGTAGGTATGGGGCGGGAACCCGTTGTAGTCATAGATCAGGCCGGGCCGCGCATGGCCGGTGGTGCTGAAGGCCGGCTCCAGCCAGTGGCCCGACACCAGCACGATGGCGCGCGGGGTTGCCGGCAGCGTGTGGGCAATGCCCTTGAGGAAAGCCCCCATGCGCGTCCAGGTATCGGTGGGGCTCCAGTCCATGAAGAAGCAGGGGCCGGCACCGTGCGGAACGAACAGGACGGGCATGCGCGCATTGCGGCTGGCGGCCGGCGTTGCCATGTCGAGTGCGGAAGTATGGTTTGAAGTCATGGCACCAGTATCGGCTCACGCCCACACCGTTAGAACCCGGCGATTGGCTTAAACAGCTCATACCGGGAGTGTTAGATTGGGTGCATGGACCGGATCACCAGCATGCGCGTCTTCGTGCGCGCCGCCACTGACGGCAGCCTGTCCGCCGCGGCCCGCCATCTGGGCATGTCGCCGGCAATGGCCACCAAGCATGTCAACGCGCTGGAAGCGCGGCTGGGCGTGAAACTGTTCCATCGCAGCACCCGGCGGCTGGTGCTGACCGAAGCTGGTGGTGACTATCTGGATGCTTGCCTGCGGATCCTGCCCGAGATCGACGAGGCCGAGGCCGCCGCCGCGTCCCGGCGGGTCATGGCCAGCGGCCTGCTGCGGATGAACGTGCCGCTGTCCTTCGGCCACAGCTTCGTGGCGCCGCTCATCCCCGAATTCAGCCGCCGGCATCCGGAGGTGACCGTCGAGCTGGGCCTGAGCGATGCGGAGCTCGACCTCATCGCCGGCAGCTGGGACCTCGCGATCCGCGTCGGCCGCCTGGCCGACAGTCCGCTGCAGGCACGTCGCCTTGGCGACAGCGCGATGCATGTCTGCGCGTCGCCGGCCTATCTCGATCAGCGCGGGGTGCCGCGACGCGTGGCCGACCTGGTGCACCACAATTGCCTGGGCTACACGCTGTCGTCGATGCAGGGCCGTGGCCACTGGGCGTTCGGCATCAATGGCGAGGTGCGCGTGCCCGCCGCCGGGAACCTGCTGGCCAACAATGGCGATGCGCTGGTGGCAGCCGCCGTCCGCGGCCAGGGCATCGTCTACCAGCCGGAGTTCATCGTCGGCGGCGCGATCACCCGCGGCGAACTCGTCGTGCTGGATCTCGACCAGCCGACGATGGCACTGGGTGGCATCCATGTGCTCTATCCGCCGGACCGCCGCCCGCCCGCCAAGGTGCGGGTGATGATCGACTACCTCGCCGAAGTGTTCGACACGCACGCAGCGCCGGGCTAGCGCTGCTCGGTGGTCTCCACCACCTGGTCGGGAATGCGCCGGGTGTTGCCGATCTGGGCGAAGATCGCCGCGGACGCTGCGGTCACCACACCGATGCAGACGAAGGTCCAGCGGAACGCAGCCAGCACCGGCGCGGTGCCCTGTGCACCGGCATCGGCCGAGAACGCCGCCAGCAGGCCGCCGGCGGTGGCGACGCCGAGGCTCATCGCCAGCATCATCACCATCGACAGCAGGCTGTTGCCGGCGCTGGCCTGCTCGCCGCCGAGGTCGCGCAGGGTCAGGGTATTCATCGCGGTGAACTGCAGCGAGTTGACCGCACCGAAGCAGGCGAACTGCACGATCAGCAGCCACAGCGGCTGCCCCGGGCCGATGAACCCGAAGCTTGCCATCCCCGCACCGGTCAGCACGGTATTGACCACCAGCACCCGGCGATAGCCGAAGCGGTGCACCAGCGGCACCACGATGCGCTTGGAGAACATGCCGGCCAGCACCACCGGGATCATCATCATGCCGGCCTGCGCCGGCGGGTAACCCAGCGCCACCTGCAGCAGCAGCGGGATCAGGTACGGCATGCCACCACTGCCCAGGCGCGAGAACAGGTTGCCGAGCACGCCCACGGCGTAGGTGCGCACGCGGAACAGCGCCAGCGGGAACAGCGGCGCCTTCGTGCGCGCCGCATGCAGCCAGTAGGCGACCAGCGCCATCAGCCCGGCCAGCAGCAGCACCACGATCGCGCCACGCCGTGGGGTCTCGCCTGCCAGCGCGTCGACCGACACCGAGACCGCGATCATGCCGAACGCCAGCAGGGCGTAGCCGACCCCATCGAAGTGCGCGACCGGCGCGCGCAGGTCGGGCATCAGCCGCATCGCCGCGAACGCGCCGGCCACCCCCAGCGGCACGTTGATCAGGAAAATCCAGTGCCACGAGGCCACCTGCACCAGCCAGCCGCCGAGCGACGGCCCGATCAGCGGCCCCACCAGCCCCGGCACGGTGACGAAGGTCATCGCGGCGAGGAAATCCTGCCGTGGCACCGAACGCAGTACCGCCAACCGCCCGACCGGCAGCAGCATCGAGCCGCCCACGCCCTGCAGCACGCGCGCGGCGACCAGCGTGTCGAGGCTCTGCGCGAGCGCACAGGCGAGCGAGCCCAGCGTGAACACCACGATCGCGACCAGGAACAGCCTGCGGGTGCCGAAGCGATCGGCCAGCCAGCCGGAGGCCGGGATCAGCATCGCGACGGTCAACGCGTAGGCGACGACGACCGACTGCATCCGCAGTGGCGACTGGCCCAGATCCACCGCCATCGACGGCAGCGCCGTATTGACGATGGTGGTGTCCAGCATCTGCATGAACACCGCGGCGGCCACCAGCCAGAGCATCGGCCGGAACGGACGCAGCAGTTCGGCATCGCCCGCGCCGCGGCCCGCGCCCGAACCGCGTGGCGGACGCGCAGCGCTCATGCGTTGCGCGCGTGCCCGATCGCCGTTTCCAGCAGCGCGCGCAGGACCGGCGTCAGCGCCGCGGCGCGCTCGGCGTCCCAGGCGAAGCTGGTTTCGTCCATGTAGCAGCGCTGGCTGATCTCCAGCTGCACGGCTTCGACGCCCGCGTCGGGGCGTCCGTAGTGGCGGGTGATGTGGCCGCCCTTGAAGCGTCCATTGACGACCGTGTCGTAAGCGGACTGCGCGGCGAGCACCGCGCCGAGCGCACCCTGCAAGGCCGCACTGCAGCTCGCGCCGCTCGCGGTGCCGAGATTCAGATCCGGCAGGCGGCCGTCGAACAGGAACGGCAGCGTGCCGCGGATCGAATGCGCTTCCCAGAGCACCACACGCCCGTGTGCGGCGCGCAGACGCGCCAGTTCGTCGGCCAGCGCGGCGTGATACGGCCGCCAGTAGGTGTCGACACGCGCGGCGATCTCGTCCGCATCGGGCGCGCCGCCATCGCGATACACCGGCCCGCCGTCGAAGCGCACCACCGGGCACAGGCCCGTCGTGTTCCGGCCCGGATAGAGCGAGACGTCATCCTCGGAACGGTTCAGATCGACGACGTAGCGCGAATGCGTGGGCACCAGCAGCGAGGCGCCGAGTTCCCGCGCGAAGGCATAGAGATCGGCCACGTGCCAGTCGGTATCGGGCACCCGTCGGGCGTCGTCCGTCAGCCGGGATGCGATCGCCTCCGGCACCCGCGTGCCGTTGTGCGGAATGCTGATCAGCAGCGGCGCGTCGCCGCGGTGGAGCTCGAGCAGGTCGGTACGCATGGCGGCATTGTAGGTCGGTGTCGCCGCGACCTCAGCGCATCAGCACCACTTCTTCGGCGCTGGTGGGGTGGATGGCGATCGTGTCGTGCAGGTCGTCGAGGGTAATGCCGCGTTTGAGGGCGACCGCGAAGCCCTGCAGGATCTCGTCGGCCGCATCGCCGAGCAGATGAAGGCCTACCACCCGCCGCTCGTCTCCGGTGCAGACCAGCTTGAACAGACTGCGCTGGTTGGATTCCGCCAGCGCCTCGCGCATCGGGCGGAAGTTGCTGCAATAGATGTGCACGTCGTCGCCGTGCTGCGCGCGGGCCTCGGCCTCGGTGAGCCCGACCATCGCCAGCGGCGGATGCGAGAACACCACCGACGGCACGTTGCCGGCATCGAGTTTCGCATCCGGCTTGCCGCCGAACAGGCGGTCGCACAGGCGGCGCGCCGCGGCGATCGCCACCGGCGTCAGTGCCGGCCCGCAGCCGCAGATATCGCCGACGGCGTATACACCGGGCGCTGGCAGGGCCTGCCATTCGTCGACCGGAATGTCGCCGTCCGCATCCGGCGTAATGCCCACCGTGTCGAGGCCGATGTCGCCGGTGTTGGGCCGGCGGCCGGTCGCGAACAGCACCTGGTCGTAGCCGTCGCGCACGCTGCCGTCCTCGGCTTCGAGCCGCAGGCGGCCGTCGTCGGCCCGGTGCAGGGCCTTGAGCGCATAGCCGAATTCGAGCGCGACGCCCTGCTGGCGGTAGTTTTCCTGCAACTGCTCGACGATCTCGGCATCGCCCTGGCGCAGCAGACGCTGGTCGCGCACGAAGACGTCGACCTGGCTGCCCAGCGCCTGCAGCACGCCGGCCAGCTCGATGGCGATGTAGCCGCCGCCGATCATCGCCACGCGCGGTGGCGCGGCGCACCAGGTGAAGAAATCATCCGACACCGCGCCGAGCGCGGCGCCCGGGATGTCCGGACGCTGGGGCGCCGAGCCGGTCGCCAGCACGATGTGCGGCGCGGCGAGGCAGGTGCCGTCGTCGCAGACCACCCGCCCCGGACCCGCAAGGCGTCCGCGCGTGGGCAGCACGACGATCCCGTCGCGATCGAGCCGCTTGCGGTAGCTGTCGTGGATGCCGTGGATGTAGCGCTGGCGGTCGGTGATGAACTTGGGCCAGTCGAACGCGACGCGGCCCTCGCCCGGCAGTGCGAAGCCCAGCTGCGCGGCCTGACCGATGCGCGCACCCAGATCGGCCGCGAGCCACATCGCCTTCTTCGGCACGCAGCCGACATTCACGCAAGTGCCGCCCAGCGCGCCGGGTTCGACGAGCGCGACCCGCCGGCCGTACTCGGCCGCGCGGAACGCCGCCGCGAGACCGCCGGAGCCGCCTCCGAGCACGATCAGATCAACATGCAGCAAGGTCGCCTCGTCCACCGACGTGCTCATGCGAAGCGCGCCGGCGCGTAGGGCGACGGATCGAAGACGGGCGATTGTCCGCAGATCAGATCGCGGACGAGATGGGCAGTCGACACACTCATGCTGACGCCGAGCATGCCATGCCCCGTCGCGAGCCAGACGTGACGGTGGCCGGGCGCCGGCCCGATCAGCGGCATGTCATCCACACTCACGGGCCGCCAGCCGTACCACTCCTCCTCGCGCACCGGCCCGGTCGGCGCATGCAGATATTCCGCCGCGCCCCGCTCGAGTGCATCGAGCCGCACGCGATTGAGCGAACGGTCGTAACCGGAGAATTCCATCGTGCTGCCGAGCCGGAAGCCGCTGTCCCAGGCGGTCACGCAGACGCTGCGCTCGTGCAGCACCATCGGCCGTCGCGGGGTCAACGACGGTCGCGAATAGGTGATCGAATAGCCCTTGCCCGGCTGTACCGGCACGCGCAGGCGCAGGCTGCGGGCGAGCAGCGGCGACCAGGCGCCGGTGGCGAGCAGCAGGTCGCGCCCGTCGAACATTCCTTGCGCCGTGCGCACGCGCACGCCGTCAGCAGTGTCTTCGGCGGCCAGCACTTCGCAGTCTTCGACCAGCACGCCACCGCCCGCGCGGAACGCCCGCGCCAGGCCGGCGACATAGCGGTCGGGGCGCAGGCGCGCATCGCCGTCGAACCGCACGGCGCCGACGACACCCTCGCACAGCGCGGGCTCGGTGCGCAGGTAGTCGGCGCCGTCGACGATCTCGACCGGAATGCCCAGCGCGCGCAGCTGCGCGGCCTCGTCGGCATAGGCCTCGAACTGCGCGCGGTCGCGGTACACGTGATCCACGCCCGAAGGTTCGAACTCGCAGTCGATGCCGTGGGTTGCGAGCCAGTCGGGAAACGCTGCGCGCGAGGCCTGCAGGATCGTCGCGCGCGCCTGCATCGCGCGCAGCCAGTCAGGGCGGTTGCAGCGGCGGGCGAAGCCGAGCATCCACGCCCAGAGCACCGGATCGAAACGCGGACTCACCCGGAACGGCGCATCCGGCGTGAACATCCAGCGCAGCGCCTTGGCGATCGTGCCCGGCGCAGCCAGCGGCGCTGCATGGCTGGGCGTGATCGTGCCGCAGTTGCCATGGGAACTGCCGCAGCCGGCCGTACCGGCTTCCAGCACGCGCACGCTGCGGCCCGCCTGCAGCAGCGCCAATCCGCTGGCGAGGCCGATCACGCCGCCGCCGACGATCAGCACGTCGTCGCGCACACTCATGTCGCGCCTCCCCCCATCAGGCGGGGGCCGCGGCGCGGCGCCACTGCGGGCGCCGTCCGTATGTCGCCCAGCGCCACAGCCACTCCATCGGTCCGTAACGATGTCCGGCCAGCCAGACATGGCTCACGGCGACCTGCAGGGCGAACACGACGAGCACCAGACCGGTTTGCTCCGCGCGTCCCCATTCGCCCCAGAGGCCGAACCCGTAGCCGTAGAACAGCAGCGAACAGATCAGCGACTGCGCCAGATAGTGGGTCAGGGCCATGCGTCCGGCCGGCGCCAGCACACCCAGCACGCGGGCGCCGGGACGCGATGACCACGCCAGCACCAGCACCGCGACATAGGCCAGCGACAGCGGCAGGGCGCCGAGCAGCATCAGCCCCGCGGACGCGATCGCGCGCGGATCGACGATGCCGCCGGAAAACGACGTGCCCACGGCGACGCCTGCCGCGGTGAATAGCAAGCCCGGCGGCAGGGCGATCGCCAGCAGCCGCCACCAGAACCGGCGGTGCGCCACCGGATCACGCAGCCAGCCGCCGCGCATCAGCCAGCTGCCGACCAGGAACACACCGGCCGCCATCGGCACCAGCACCAGCTGGCCCTGCAGGCCGATCTGGATGTAGTCGAGCAACCGGCGCCCGGTCACCGCCAGGAAGCCGCCGTCGGGATAGATCACCGCCGCGCTGGCCGCCGACGCCGCGAACTGGGCGCGCATGTCGTCCAGCATCGCCTCCGGCACCACCAGCAGCAGGCCGGCATTGGCGAGATAGAACGCGGCCATGCCGAAGTACAGCGCGAGGCCCGCCACCAGTTGCCAGACCGGCGCGAGCCCGCGCATCACCATCAGCAGCAGGCCGGCCATCGCATAGGTGTGCAGGATGTCGCCGGGCCACAGCAATGCGATGTGCAGCAGACCGAACACGAACAATGCCGCCATGCGCCGCGCGAACACGCGCTCGACGCTGCGGCCGGCGGCGGCGATCCGGTCGGCCATCAGCACGAAGCCCATGCCGAACAGCAACGAGAACATCGTCCAGAACTTGCCGGCCACGAGCACGTGCACCGCCCAGGCGACGGCGTGATCCAGCCCCGTGGCCGTAGCGGGAATGCCGCTGCCCATCTCCTGCATCGGCCGCGAGAACCACTCGACGTTCATCGCGAACACGCCGAGCAGCGCCGCGCCGCGCAGCATGTCCATCACGGTGAGCCGGTCGCCCGACGCCACCGGTCCCAGTCTCGGGGTCTGCATCTGGCTCGTCCCTGTTCGCGTGGAGGCCCGGCCTGTGATCGACAACCACGGCGGCGCGTCCGGGCAACGCGCCGCCCGGCGGGCCTCAGTGCTGGTGGCCGCCTTCGCCGTGCACGTGGCCGTGCTCGATCTCTTCCTTCGACGCCTCGCGCACGTCGACGATCTCGATGTCGAACTGCAGGTCCTTGCCGGCCATCGGATGGTTGAGGTCGACGTCCACGACGCTCATGCCGACCTTCTCGATCGTCACCGCGCGCGGGCCGAAGCTGGTGTTGAGCACCACCTGCTGGCCGGGGGCGAGCTTCTGCGCGCCGAAGTGCTTCTTGGGCACGCGCTGGCTCATGCCCTCGCGGCGCTCGCCGTAGGCATCGGCGGCGGTGACGTCGGCCTTGAAGGTGTCGCCGGCTTCGTGGCCGTCCATCGCCTTCTCCAGACCCGGGATGATGTTGCCGTGGCCGAACAGGATCGCCAGCGGCTCGCGATCACGCGACGTCTCCACCGGCTCGCCGCCGGCCTCCGCAACGCTGTAGTGGAAACGGACGACGCGGTCTTTCTCGATCTTCATTGGAATACCCGGTAACGCGGACAGGGCCGCTTGAGGAAAAAGGCGGGATTGCGGCACGATGCCGGCAGTTCGCCGACGGATGCGCCACGTGACCCCGACCCCGCATTATCCGGACTCCGCTGCGTCCGCGCCAATCACCCTGCGCCTGCTGACCCTGACGGGCCTGGCGCTGCTGGTCGCGGCCTGCGGGCGTCCTGATGTCCGGCCCACGCCACAGAGCAGCGCGGGCACGCCGGCCGGCGCCAGGACCTGGGGCCCGGTGTCGCCGGCCGATCCGGCAGCGGCCAATGCGGTGCTGATGCGCGCGATCAGCCTGGTCGGCACCCCCTACCGCTACGGCGGCAACACGCCGGAAGGCGGCTTCGACTGCAGCGGGCTGGTCAATTACGTCTTCCGCGACATGCTCGACCTCCGCCTGCCGCGCACCTCGCGCGAGCTGTATGCCTACCAGGGCCCGAAGATCGATGCCGGCCGGCTGGCGCCGGGCGATCTGGTGTTCTTCGGCAGCGGCGGCGGGGTGTCCCACGTCGGGATCTACGTCGGCGAGGGCCGCTTCGTCCACGCACCCAGCACCGGCGGCACCGTGCGCCTGGATCATCTGGACGGGCAGTACTGGCGGCGGAACTACACGGGCTCTCGACGTGTTCTTCACTGAATTGTGATCAAAAACGAGCACTAAGTCGCATTCATTAATTTTCATTTAACAACTCGTGCACTTTCGTCCGGTAGCTTCCCCCGCTGGTCCGCGACAAGTGAAATCCACGTGACGATGACAGACGCCCAGCTCGGCGCCCACGCCTCCCGCACCCGCCGCCTCCGCACTGCCCTCCTCGCAAGCGTTCTGACTCTCGCTACCGCGCCCGCCTTTGCAGGCCCCGGACTTGCCGGCGACTCCGCCGACCAGCTCGAAGCGCTCCAGTCCACCTCGGTCGCCAAGGCCATCACCGCGCCGACCGTCCAGCTGCCGCAGCCGGAAATGCTGCTCGCCAGCGACATCAACCAGCTCATCGCGCTCGAGGTCGACAAGCCGGTGGCCGCCGACGGCCGGGTCGAGACCCTGCTCAAGCGCGCCCTCACCCTGATCGGCACGCCCTACCGCTGGGGCGGCTCCTCGCCCGACAGCGGCTTCGACTGCAGCGGTCTCGTCGGCTACGTGTTCCGCACCGCCCTCGGCATCGACCTGCCGCGCGTCTCGCGCGACATGGCCCAGAACGGCGAGCGCGTCGAGCGCGCATCCCTCAATGCGGGCGATCTGGTGTTCTTCGGTCGCCGCGGCAACCGCATCGATCACGTCGGCATCTATCTGGGCGAAGGCCGTTTCGTGCACGCACCGCGCACCGGCAAGGACGTCATGGTGTCCGAGCTCGACAGCGGCTACTGGGCCACGCGCTTCAAGTCCGCGCGCCGCGTCGCCGGCGTCTGACCCGACCCCGCGTTGCCGCGCACAGAAAGGCCGCCCACAGGGCGGCCTTTTTCGTTGCGGACCATTGGAAACGACCCGCATCAGCGGCGGGCACTCGGCAGATGGAAATGTCCGCCAACTGCTTGGGCACGTGCGCCCGGGTTCCGCGACGCCGCCCGGCGCCCGGCCTGACACGGCGCGGGCCCCGGATCACGCCGGCGATTCACCCCAGCCGAAGGCCGGGATCGTGTCATCGCCGCGCGTGCAACATGCGCGCACGACCTCAGCCGGGCAGCACCTCATCGGCCGGCGCTGTCTGACGGGCGTCCGGCTACGCCGCGGGCACCCATCCCTCAGCGGCGCCGGATCGCAGGCACACGACCGCGGCGACTCATCTCATGAGCGCGCGTCCGCGGCGGTGGCCGCCTTGCGCAGTCGCGAGACCCCACCCCGCCAAGGCGCACACGGATGCGACCCTGCAGGCGCACAGACCGGCCTGCTGCACGCGCCACGCGACCGGGTGCGGCCTCAGCTGTACTGCGCCGTCTTGACCAGCAGATGCTTGGCAATGCTGCCATGCATGCGGCCGATCGCGCGGAACAGATGCAGGCTGGCGAACAGCAGCAGCACGCCGGTCACCGACACCAGGGGCAGCAGCAAGGGCGCCTGTTGCGGGATATCGACGCCGAACATCCAGACGTTGAGATGCAGGCCGGGGAATACGGCCAGGGGCGCGGCGATCATGCCCAGCGACACCGACAGCAGGGTCACGTTGATCGTGAAGTACACGACGCCCAGCGGCAGCATCATCAGCATGTACAGCAGCGTGCTCCAGGTGCGCACGTCGGTGAACATGTCGCCGATGCGCTGCAGCCAGCTGCGGCCGCGGGCGGCATACAGCGGCCGCCGGGGCATGCGTTCGCCAAGCATCACTTCGACCAGCCGGCCTTCCACCAGCGACAGCACCCGCACCGAGCCGAAGAACAGGATCAGCAACGGAATGCCGACCAGCACGAACACCAGCCCCAGCGAGAGCGCGAACCCGGTGACCACCCAGGTGAAGTAGAAGATGCCGGTCGCCAGCGACAGCACCATGTAGAACAGCGACGAATACGTGTGCGGATCGGCGGCGACGCCGAAGAAGCGCCCGACGAGCGAGGTACGCGGCGCCGGTGCCGGCGGGCGCAGCGCGGTCTGCACCTTGACCTCGGTGTCGCGGTAGATCTCGGCCACCTCGTCCGGTGCGCCGTAGCTCGACGCGACCGAGGCGATGACCTCGGCCTCGGACCGGCCGGGCTGCTCGGCCAGTTCCGAACGCAGGTATTCCTCGGCGTCGTAGAGCGCATCCTGGACCAGGGCCGGGTCGGCGCCGGCCAGTGCACGGCGCAGCTGGTCGAGATAGGCGGGAATGCTCGTGGGCAGGTGGCTGGTGTTCATTCGCGTATCCCCTCCAGGACGGCGTCGACGGAATCCCGCGTGGCCCGCCAGGCGGCGGTCCACTGCTGCAGGGTGATCCGCCCTGCCTCGGTGATGCGGTAGTAGCGGCGCGGCGGCCCGGCCGCGGACGGCTCGGTGTGGCTGTCGAGCAGACCGGCCGCGCTGAGGTTGCGCAGCACCGGGTACAGCGCGCTCTGCTTGCCACTCAAGACGCCGTCCAGCGATTCCAGGCGCTTGGCGATCTGGTAGCCGTACATCGGTGTGGCGCTGCCCCCCAGCACCGCCAGCAGCGCCAGCGACACCGTGCCCGCGCTCAGTTCCTTCTGGAACTTGCGCAGCTGCAGTTCGCTGTCGTCCGGGATGTCGGCCATGGCCACCTCCACTAGGTCGATGTCGATACTAGTGCGGACTTCGGTATAGCGGATGTGCCGCTAGTCATGCAGCGCGCGCGAGTCGGCCACAATCGGGCTTCCGACCTTGCCGGATGCCTCCATGCCGATCGCCCCGTCCCGCGCCGCGCCGCTCGCCCTCGCTCTGTCCATCGCCGTGCTCGCCGCGCTGCCCGGCTGCAGCGGTGCACGCGCTGCGGCGTCCGAAGATCCGCCTGTGGAGCGACGCACCACGCAGGCACTGCTCGACGCCTCGACCGCTGCCGACTGGCGCACGCCGGACCCGGACAGCACGCTGTACATGGACGTCGCCGGCGGCCGGGTGGTCATCGAACTCGCGCCCGGCTTCGCGCCGCAGCACGTCGCCAACATCCGCACGCTGGCGCGCGAGGGCTTCTGGGACGGACTCACCCTGTACCGCTCGCAGGACAATTTCGTCGTGCAGTTCGGCGACATCGTCGAAGAGGGGGCGCCCGGCAAGCCGATCGGCAGCGCCCGGGCGACGCTGCCGGCCGAGTTCGACCGCGCGGCATCGGGCCTCGCCTTCCACGCCCTGCCCGACCCCGACGGCTGGGCCGCCGAGACCGGCTTCGCCGACGGCTTCCCTGCCGCGCGCGATCCGAAGACCGGCCGCGCGTGGCTCGCGCATTGTTACGGCACCCTGGGCGCAGGCCGCGACATGGCGCCCGACTCCAGCAACGGCACGGAGCTCTACGTGGTGACCGGGCAGTCGCCGCGCCAGCTCGACCGCAACATCACCGTCGTCGGCCGCGTGCTGCAGGGCATGGAACTGCTCAGCGTGCTGCCGCGCGGCGCCGGCCCCCTCGGCTTCTACGAGGATCCTGCGCAGCGTGCGCCGATCCGCGCGATCCGGCTCGCGTCCGAGGTGCCGCCCGCCGAACGCACGCCGATCGAGGTGCTGCGCACCGATACGCCGCTGTTCGACGCCGTGGTCGAGTCACGCCGCAACCGGCGCGACGACTGGTATCTGCAGCCGGCGGGCCACATCGACCTGTGCAACATCGCGGTGCCGGTGCGCACCCCGCCCGCGACCTGAGCGTGATGCGGATCGAGACCGAACGCCTGCTGCTGCGCCCGCACGCGATCGAGGATTTCGACGCGCTGCGCGCGATGATCCGCGACCCCGAGGTGATGCGGCACATCACCCGGGCCGTGCCCAGCGACGAGGACATCTGGAACCGGCTGCTGCGCTACATCGGGCACTGGGCCGCGTTCGGCTTCGGCATCTTCGCGGTGATCGAGCGAGAGACTGGCCGCTGCATCGGCGGCGCCGGTTTCGCGGACTTCCGTCGTGGCCTCGGCGATGCGTTCGCCGCCTCGCCCGAAGGCGCGTGGGTGTTCGCACGCGAAGCCCACGGCCGCGGCATCGCGTTCGAGGCCACACAGGCGATGCACGCCTGGTTCGATGCACAGCCCTTCGGCGGGCGCAGCGTCTGCATCATCGATCCGGACAACGCGCCGTCGCGCAGGTTGGCCGGCAAGCTCGGCTACCTCGAAACGGGGATCACGGTGTACCGCGACGCGACCACGCTGATGTTCGAGCGCGTGCGCCCGGCCTGATGCGCCCCGATCAGGCGTCGCGGCGGCTGTCGTCGCTGCCCAGCGCCTGATGCTGGAACAGGCACATGCGGATCGCACTGCGGTAGCGGCCGTCGCTGAAGAACTCGTCGACCAGCACGCCTTCGCGCTGGAAGCCCAGCGATTCGTAGACGTGGATCGCGGCGGCGTTGTCCACGTCGACCAGCAGGAACAGCTTGTAGAGATTCAGCACGCGGAACGCATACGCGATCGCCAGCGCCGTCGCCGGGCGCGCATACCCGCGGCCCTGGTGCGCGGGCGAGATCATGATCGCGAACTCGGCGCGCCGGTGCAGATGATCGATCTCGACCAGTTCCACCATGCCCACGCGCGCGTGGCTTCCGTCCTCGACGATGAAGCGGCGCTCGCTCTGGTCGTGGATGTGCTTGCGGAACAGCTCCTCGAGTTCGACGAAGGCCTCGTACGGCTCCTCGAACCAGTAGCTCATCACCGCGCGATTGTTGTTGAGCTCGTGGACGAAATGCAGATCGCCGCGCTCGAGCGGGCGCAGCTGCACGTCGGCGGAATCGGACGCCTTGGGCGCGTCGGGGTCGGCAGGGTTCATGCGCGCAGCCTACTCCGCGGCGCATGACAGCACGGGGCCGGCATCGTCACATCAGTTTTCCAATGCGCTGCCTAGCCTGCACGCCAACTTCCGCACCAAGGACCCCGACATGCCCATGCTCCGCATCCGCGTCACCGGCAGCGACGACACCGCCCGCGCGGTGATCAATCTTCTGTCCAGCGTGGACGGCATCGAGCACGTCGAGGAGATCGACGACCTCATGCCGCACATGGACGACGCCGACTCCAGCTCCGCCGGCCTGAGCGATGTCGCCGGCCCCAAGATGCACGAGATCGAGGTCGAGGCCGGCAACCTGGCGACCGCGCGCAAGGTGCGCGAGGCCGTCGAAGCGCTGGCCTTCGATCTCGACGCCGTGGTCGAGTTCGAGACCGAAGAGGAAGGCTGATCGGGGCTCAGCCCCCGAGCAGAGCACGCGCACTGCGCACGAGCATGTACAGCGCGACCGCGAAGACCAGCCCCGCGAACACCCGATTGAGCGCGCCGCGCGATCGCGACAGCCGCGTCGCCAGTGATGCGCCGAACAACCCGCCCAGCAGGCCGCCGCCGACGAACACGCCGGCCAGCGTCCAGTCGATGAGTCCCGAGCGTGCGTAGTTCAACGCGGTGGTCAGGCCGAACGCGGTGACCGCGACCAGGGAACTGCCGATCGCCAGCAGCATCGGCATGCGGGTCGCGGCGATCAGGCCCGGCACGATCAGGAACCCGCCGCCGATCCCGAAGAACCCCGACAGCGCGCCGGCGAGGCCCCCGAAGCCGGCCAGGCGCGGCGCGGTCCGGCGATCGAGGCGCGCGTCCGCATCGCCCCCCTCGCCACGACCGCGCAGCATCAGAACACCGACCATCAGCATCAACAGGGCGAACAGCAGCAGCAGCTTCTGCCCGTCGATCGCCTTGCCGAGTGTGGAGCCACCATAGGCACCGATCACACCTGCCGCCGCGAACACGGCCGCGCATGTCCAGCGGACGTTGCCGCGGCGCGCATGGTGGCCGAGATTCATCGCCGCGTTGGCCGCCACCGCGAGCGCGCTGGTGCCGATCGCCACATGCGGATTGTCGACGCCGACCACGTAGACCATCAGCGGCACGGCGAGGATGGAGCCACCCCCGCCGACGAGACCGAGGGTGAATCCGACCAGCACGCCCGACAGGCCGCCGAGAAGCAGGTGCAGGACATCCATCGTCGTCAGCCGTCCGCGCCGCCGGGGGCCACGGGGGCGACCATGGCGGCCGTCGCCTCCAACTGCGGGCGGAGACCGGCCAGGTCGTATCCGGCGCGCCGCGCGTCGGCGAGCACGTCGTCGACCGGACGCCGCCGCGCCTGGCCCAGCGCCCACAGCGTCGTCGAGCGCGTGCCGGTGCGGCAGAACGCGAGTACCGGGCCACGCGCCCGGGCGAGTGCGGCGTCGAACGCATCCGCATCACGCATGTCGATCGCGCTGCCGACCACCGGCTGGTGCACGAAGTCCAGGCCATGCCGGCGCGCTTCGGCGGCGAGGGCGGCGGTGTCGGGCTGACCCTCGGCTTCGCCGTCGGGCCGGTTGCCGATCAGCGTGGTGAAGCCGGCCCCGGCGATCGCGGGGATCTCGTCGAGGGTGATCTGCGGGGCGACCGACACGCGGTCATCGAGCCTGGCGTAAACGGGCATCGGGATCCCTCCGGGATCAGGCGGGCACGTGCAGCACGCGGTGAAGCGCCATGCCGGCGAGCATGGCGGCGGCGAACGCGAGGAACGGGGTCTGCAGCGTGACGAGCGCGGCGATCGCCGGCCCCGGGCAGAGCCCGACCAGGCCCCAGCCGATGCCGAACAGCGCGGCGCCGCCGAGCAGGCGCGCATCGATGCGCCGGTTGCCGGGCACGTGGAAGTCCGCCGCGGCGAGCGGCTGCAGTCGACGCCGGCGCCAGGCATAGGCCAGCGCCGAGGGCACCAGGGCCGCGCCCATCACCAGCGCCAGCGCCGGATCCCAGTCACCGGCGACATCCAGGAAGGCCAGTACACGTGCCGGATTGACCATGTCCGAGACCACCAGGCCGGCGCCGAACAGCAGGCCGCACAGCAGTGCGATCAGGCGGATCACGCGCCACCCCCGATGCCGTGGCGCACGACGAAGACGGTCAGCGCCGCGGTGGCCATGAACACGCCGGTCGCGGCCAGCGAGCGCGGCGACAGCCGGGCCAGGCCGCAGACGCCGTGGCCGCTGGTGCAGCCCGATCCCAGCCGCGTGCCGTAGCCCACCAGCAGGCCACCGGCGACGAGCAGCGGCCAGGACGTGGTGACCTCGAATACCGGCATGCGGATCCACGCCATCGCGACCAGCGTGCCGACGAGCAGACCGGCGATGAACAGCGCCGACTGCACGCGTGCGCTGCCGGGGCCGAGGCCGGTCGCGGCCGCCAACATGCCGGAGACGCCCATGACCCGGCCGGCGACGATCAGATACAACGCCGCCGCGGTGCCGATCATCAGGCCGCCGGCGACCGGCCAGCCCCAGTGCAGCGCGGCGACGCTCACAGCGCGTCCACCGGCAGCTTGAGGTAGCGCACGCCGTTGTCCTCGGGCTCGGGCAGATGGCCGCCGCGCATGTTCACCTGCACCGACGGCAGGATCAGCTTCGGCATGGGCAGCGTCGCGTCGCGCGCCTCGCGCATGGCGACGAACGCCGCCTCGGTCACACCCTCGCGCACGTGGACGTTGCCGGTGCGCTGCGCGCCGATCGTCGTCTCCCACGCGAACGCATCGCGCCCCGGCGCCGTGTAGTCGTGGCACAGGAACAGGCGGGTCGCCTCGGGCAGTGCGAGCAGACGGTGGATGGAACGGTACAGCTGGGCCGCATCGCCGCCGGGGAAGTCGCAGCGCGCGGTGCCGTAGTCGGGCATGAACAGCGTGTCGCCCGGAAACACCGCATCGCCGATCACATAGGCCATGCAGGCGGGGGTGTGCCCAGGCACGTGCAGCGCCACCGCTTCGAGGCCACCGATGCGGAAGCGGTCGCCGTCGGCGAACAGCTGGTCGAACTGGCTGCCGTCGCGCGCGAACCACGTGCCGGCATTGAAGATCTTGCCGAAGACTTCCTGCACTTCCGTGATGTGCGCACCGATCGCCAGCCGGCCGCCGACCCGCGCCTGCAGCAGCGGCGCGGCCGACAGATGGTCGGCGTGGGCATGGGTTTCCAGCAGCCAGTCGACGCGCAGGCCGTGGTCGCCGACGTACTCGACGAGGTGACGCGCCGAATCGTCGGCGGTGCGGCCGCTGGGCGCATCGAAGTCGAGCACGCTGTCGACGATCGCGCAGACCGGGCTGTCCGGATCGCGCACCACGTGGCTCACCGTGAACGTGGCCTCGTCGAAGAACGAGGCGACCAGCGGGCGCGGATGCGTGCCCGCCAGGGTCTGCGCCACCACTGCGCGCGCCGCGTCGAGCGGCGCGTCCGGAGCGGCGGGCGAAGGCACGACGGGCTGGGACATGACACGCTCCAGTTGAAGTGGGAATACACTTTCATACTTTTTCTAAGTGTGCAAGTATTAGCACGGCACTTTGACATCCCGTCCACCCGGCTTCAGCGTGAGCCGCCCCGCGCCCGCACATCACCCATGCCCGACCTTTCTGCCTCGCCCGCCCATCCGCCGCTGCGCCTGTACGAGCCGGCGCCGGCATTCCGCGCCCGCACCACACAGGGCGAGCTCGCGCTGGAGGACTACCGCGGCCGCTGGGTGCTGCTGTTCTCGCACCCGGCCGATTTCACCCCGGTGTGCACCAGTGAATTCATCGCCTTCGCCCGCGCCCAGGCCCGCTTCGACGCGCTCGACTGCGCGCTGCTCGCACTGTCGGTCGATGGCCTGTTCTCGCATCTGGCCTGGCTGCGCGACATCCAGGCGCGGTTCGGGGTCACGATCGGATTTCCGGTGATCGAAGACCCGTCGATGGCGATCGCGCGCGGCTACGGCATGGTCGATCCCGCGGCCGGCGACAGCGCGACGACACGCGGGGCCTACGTGATCGATCCGCAGGGCATCGTGCGCGCGATGAACTGGTATCCGATGGAGGTGGGTCGTTCGGTCGAGGAACTGCTGCGGCTGGTGACCGCGCTGCAGACCGCCGACCGCGAGCGCGCCGCGACCCCGGAAGGCTGGCAGCCTGGTGGTCGCCTGCTCGAACCCGTGCCGCTGGACGCCGAGGCCGCACTGGCCGTGCAGCCGGCCGACGACGAGGCCTGGTACTTCCGCTGGCGGGCGCCGTGATCATGACGACCGCCCACCTCGACGCGATGAAGGCGCAGGTGCCCGAAGTGGCCGAACTGCTGCGCACGATGGCCACGCCCACCCGCCTGCTGTTGCTGTGCCAGATCGCCCAGGGCGAGCCGTCAGTGGCCGATCTCGAACGCGATCTGGGCCTGCGCCAGCCGGGGCTGTCCCAGCAGCTGGCCGAGCTGCGCCGTTTCGATCTGGTCAAGACCCGGCGTGAATCGCGCTCGATCCACTACTCGATCGCCGATCCGCGTGTGCGCACGCTGCTCGGCGCGCTGCACGCGATCTTCTGCGGCGACGGCAGCGGCCTGCCTGCGCTCGGCGTCGAACCGGCGAGCGCTTCGCCGGCGCCGGATGCCGCCCGCACGCCCGGCACCCAGGCCGCGCGCTTCGCACGCGTGACCCGCTGAACCCACACGAGGAGCCGCCATGCCCCTGCATCATCATCCGCGCGAAGACGCCCTCGTCCATTCGCTGTACGACCGGAAGACCGGCAGCTTCCAGTACGTGATCGCCGATCCGGCCAGCCGCCAGGCTGCGATTATCGACCCGGTGCTCGACTTCGACGAGAAGGTGGGCCATGTCGCGACCACGAATGCCGATGCACTGCTCGCCCACGTCGAGCGCGAAGGGCTCCAGGTCGTGTGGATCCTCGACACCCATCCGCATGCCGACCACCTCTCGGCCGCGGCGTACCTCAAGGAGCGCCTGGATGCGCCGATGGCGATCGGCGAGCGCGTCACCGGGGTCCAGACGCTGTGGAAGGATCTCTACGGTCTCGACGATCTGGCCACCGACGGGCGCCAGTGGGACCGGCTGTTCGCCGACGGCGACACCTTCTCCATCGGTGCGCTGCAGGCGCGGGTGCTGTTCTCGCCGGGCCACACGATGGCTTCGATCAGCTATGTGATCGGCAGCAACGCCTTCGTCCACGACACGCTGATGATGCCCGACAGCGGCACCTCGCGCGCCAACTTTCCGGGCGGCGATGCGCACCAGCTCTACGCCACGCTGCAGCGCATCCTCGCCCTGCCCGACGACACCGCGCTGTTCGTCGGTCACGACTACGGCAAGGACGGTCGCGATCCGGCCTGCATGAGCACGGTGGCCGAACAGCGCGCGCGCAATATCCATCTGGCCGGCAATGTCGACAAGGCGTCGTTCGTCCGGACCCGCCAGGCGCGTGACGCCACGCTGCCGCTGCCCGCCCTGATGCTGCATGCCTTGCAGGTCAACATCCGCGGCGGCCGCCTGCCGGAGCCCGAGGCGAACGGCCGGCGCTATCTGCGCATTCCGCTGGGCCGGTTCACCCCGCCGGCGAGGTGATCGCTGCAGGCGACGCCCGGGACGGACGGATCGAGGGCGGTCTGACCCCTTCCGCCCGGCCGTCGTTCCCGCGGCTCACGCGGGACCGGCCAGACGGGTGTCCAGCATCCGGCATCGCCAGACCAGAAGGCGCAGGATCCCCGCCGACGCAGGGATGGCAGCAGTGACCCGGACCTGCCTCAGCTTGCCGCGGGCAGGCCGTCGATCAGTTCGATCATGCGCTGGCGCTGGTCGGCATCGGGCAGGCGTCCGCGGCCGGCGCCGAGATTGTCGACCAGATTGGCGACGCGGCTGGTGGCCGGGGTGGCGCAGGTCACGGCCGGGTGCGAGACCACGAACTTGAGGAAGAACTGGCCCCAGGTGGTCGCGTCGAAATCCTGCGCCCAGTCGGGCACCGGCCGGTCGGCGACGCGCTGCCACAGCCGGGTACGGCCGAACGGCGCATAGACCAGCACGCCGATGCCGCGTTCGGCGGCCAGCGGCAGGATGGTCTCCTCGACGTCGCGGTTGTCGACCGCATAGTCGACGCCGATGAAATCCAGCGGCTCGTTGCGCATGGTCTCGATCAGCTTCGGGTAGGCCGGCTTGCTGGTGGACGTGACGCCGATGTAGCGCACGCGCTTCTCGGCCTTCAGCGCCTTGAGCAGGCCCAGCTGGGTGGGAATGTCGCCGAGGTTGTGCACCTGGATCAGATCGATCGCGGTGCGGCCGAGGCGCTCGAACGAGGTGTCGAGCTGCGCACGCGCGCGGTCCGGATCGGCCTTGGCATCGGCCTCGCGGCCGGCGACGTTGACCTTGGTCGCCCAGAACACCTCGTCGGCGATGCCGAGTTGCTGCACGGCGCGGCCGGCCACGGCTTCGGACTCGCCGTAGCTCGGCGCGGTGTCGAAGACCTTGCCGCCTTCGCTGATCAGGGTGCGCAGCACGTCCGACAGCGACGCCGCATCGTCGCCCGCGGCGCGCGAGAACGTGGCCGAACTGCCCAGGCCGATCACCGGCAGGCGTTCGCCGCTGGATGGAATCGCGCGGGTGATCGCGGCGCCGGCCGGCGCGGCGAAGGCGAACTTGGGGGCGGCGAGTGCCAGACCGGCACCGAGCGAGAGTTTCAGGGCATCACGACGAGTGACCACGGCGTTCTCCTGGAGGCGAGGCGCAGGCGATGCCTGCGCCAGGGGCGGCGCATGAGCGCGCATCGGGTGCCTGCGGCCGGGCCGCGGCCATTCGAGTCTGCCCCACCCCTCCGCCCCCGACAACCGCGCAGGTCCGGGCGCAGGCTCAGGCCCGGCGCCGGCGTCGCCACCACGTGCGCAGGCCCGCGCCGGCCGCCACCAGCACCAGACCCAGCGGCAACAGGAACGCCGCGGCGCGGATGGTCCAGGCCGTGCCCATCGCGAGCGTGTCGCCGATGTCAGCGACTGCGCGCGCGACTTCACCGCGCCCCCCGGCGCCGCTGCGCGCGCGCAGGTCGACGGTCAGCAACTGGGTGTCGATGCGTCGACGCTGCTGGGCCGCCTCGCGCTGCGCGGCCTCGATCTGCGCTTCGGTCGCGGCGATGCGCTCGGCGAGCGCGATCATGTCGGCCACCGACAGCCCCGGTCGTCCCTCGAAGGCCTGCAGGCGCTCCAGTTCCCTGGCCAGACGGTCCTGTGCGGTGCGGGTGTCGCGTACGGCCACCGCGAGATCCTCCGTGCGCGTGCTGCGCTCGCCGGCGTCACCGTCTTCGCCGGCCAGCGCGATCATCGGCTCGATGCCGGCCGGGGCCATGCGCAGCACGACCCGCGCGCGCGGCCAGTCGCCGGCCGACTGCTGGGCTTCGAGCAGCGTGCACGCCCCGAACCGCGCGTCGCGACAGGCGGTCTGGATGGCCTGCAGGCGCGGCACGATCGCCTCGGACGCCAGCTCCACACCCACCGTGTGCTCGTAGGCCAGCAGCGCGTCGCCGTCCGCAGGTGCGCCGGCGGACCCCGACGCCGCGCCGCCGCCGAACTCGCCGGGCGGCGGCGCGCATCCGCTCGCCAGCAGCACCCACGCGACGACCGCCAGTGCGCATGCGCGCGGCGCCGTATTCGACGTCGGACGGCCGCCGCCTGCGGGTTCTCTCTGCATCGTCATCGCTCCTTTCCGCGGGGTCGCGGGACGCGCGAGCCTAGTCGATCGGCCTCCGGCCCGCACCCCGGCGCGAGCGGAGCGGAGGCGCGTGCTTCGGCGCACGGGCGGATCGTCGGCCACGCCTCCGCTGCGGCGAGCACGCATCCGGGCGCCCACCTCTCGGCGACTCAATCGCCAGCGGGCGACGCGGGTGCGCGGATGCGATCGGGCACGGACTCGATGGTGTCGCGTACCGCGGCCTCCTGCGGCGCGGCGGCGTCCGGCGCACGCCAGCCACCGCCCAGCGCGGTGTAGAGCGCGATCTGTGCGAGTGCGACGGCGCGCTCGGTGTCGAGCGCCTGCTGGCGTGCATCGAGCCATGCGCGCTCGGCATCGAGCAGGTCGGCGAGGTTGGCCAGGCCCACCTCGTAGGTGCGTCGGGCCATCGCCCGGGTGCGTTCGGCGCGTGACAGCGCCTCCCCACGGGCGGCGCGCTGCGCCCCGCGCGCGGCGAGCTGGGCGGTCGCGGTCTCGACCTCCTGCAATGCGGTGGCCAGCGCCTGGCGCAGCTCGACGAAGCCGGCGTCGGCCTGCGCGTCGGCGAGATCGATCGCCGCGCGGCTGGCGCCGAAGTCCAGCCACGGAAACCCGAGCTGCGCGGCGAGCGAGCGCAGGTCCGAAGCGCCGGACAGATCGCCGATCGCGACCCCGCTGCGCCCGAGCGCCGCGCTGACCCCCAGCTTGGGGAACAGGTCGCGGCGGCTGGCCAGCGCCGCCAGTTCGGCGGCCTCCAGCCCGGCGACCGCGGCGATGACGTCGGGTCGCCGGCGCAACAGATCCATCGGCTGGCCACGCGGAATCCCGGCATCGGCCATCGGCACGCGCGTGCCATCGCCCAGGCGCTGTAGCACCGTTCCGTGCGGCCGGTCGATCAGCGTATCCAGCGCGAACGCGGTTTCGGCGAGACCGGCGTCGATGTCGCCGCGCTGCGCTTCGAGCGCCGCGCGCTGCGCGCCGGCGGCTTCCACATCCAGGCGGGTGACCTCGCCCAGCCGGAAGCGCCCGTCGGCGACACGCTCGGCCTCGCGCGCGATGCGCACGCCTTCGTCGAGCAGTGCACGCTGGGCGAGCAGCGCGCGCGCCTGCACGTAGCCCTGCGCGAGATTGGACGCGACGCCCAGGCGCACCGCCACCAGCTGCGCCTCGGCCGATTGCACCTGGCGCCCGGCCCCGTCGCGGCGCAGCCGGTTCGCGCCGAACAGATCCACTTCCCACTCGGCCTGCAGCGCCAGTTGCCAGGTGTCGAAATTGACGTCACCGCCGACATCGAATTCTTCGCCCAGCGGCGTGTCGGCCAGCGCATCGGTATTGATGATCTGGCGGCTGGCCTGACCGCCGAGATCGAGCCGCGGCAGCAGCGCCGCGCGGGATTGCCGCAGTTGCGCGCGTGCGATGCGCAGCTGGGCCAGCGCCGCCTGCTGGTCGAGATTGCGGACCAGCGCGGTCTCGACCAGTTCCGCCAGCAGCGGATCGTCGAACTGGCGCCACCAGTATGCGAGCGCCGCCGGATCGGCCGGCCGCGCGGCATCACCCGCGGGCGCGTAGTAGGCCGCCGGCAGCGGCGGCCGCTCGCGCACCGGCGGCGTGCTGCAGGCGGCGAGCGCGAGCGCGGCCGCGAGGACACCGAGCCTGGAGATCTTCATGCGCGTGCCTCCTCGGTCCTGCGGTCGTCGTCGCGCGGCACCTTGAAGACCAGCAGGTACAGGCACGGCACGACGACCAGGGTGAGCACGGTCGCGAACGCCAGACCGCCCATGATCGTCACGGCCAGCGATGCGAACAGATCGTCGAACAGCAGCGGCACCATGCCCAGCACCGTGGTGCCGGCCGCCATCGTCACCGGCACCAGGCGGCTCGTCGTCGCTTCGACGATCGCGGCGCGGCCATTGCCGCCTCCGGCCATCCGGCGGTCGATCTCCTCCACCAGCACGATCGCGTTCTTGAGCAGCAGGCCGGTCAGGCTGAGCAGACCGAGCAGCGCCACGAAGCCGAACGGCTGGCCGGAGATCGCCAGCCCGATGGTCACGCCGCAGATCGACATCGGCACCACCAGCCAGATCACCACCGGCTGGCGCACGCGGGAAAACAGCAGCACGGTCACCAGGATCATGCCCAGATACGGCAGCAGCAGCGTGCGCATCAGGGCCGTCTGCGCATCGCCGGAACTCTCGAATTCGCCGCCCCAGGTCAGGGTGTAGCCGGGCGGCAGCGGCATGGCTTCGATCGCCTCGCGGATGTCGGCATGGGCGTCGCTCGCCTCCACGCCGACCACCGGCTCGGCCTGCACGGCGATGGTGCGCACGCGATCGCGGCGCTGGATCGCGGCGTCCTCCTGCACCACGTCGACGCGATCGGCCACCTGGGCGATCGGGACGTAGGCCGTCGCGCCCGCGCTCCAGGCGAGGCGATCGAGCAGGCCTTCCGGCGCAGGGCGCTCGTCGTCCGGCGCGCGCAGCAGCACCTGGCGCTGCGCATCGCCCTCGCGCAGCACCGCCAGCGGCACGCCTTCGGTGGCCATGGTCAGCGCCTGGGCGATGTCCTGTCGGCCGAGTCCGGCCTCGGCCATGCGCTGCAGATCCAGCCGCGGCCGCAGCACGAGCTCGCGTTCGCCCCAGTCGTGGTGCACGTTCTCGAGCATCGGCGTGTCGCGGAAAATGGCCTCGGCACGCGCCGCGATCTCGCGCAGCGTCTCGCCCGAGGGACCGCTGAAGCGCGCCTCGACGCGCGCCTCGGACGCGCCGCCGAACATCAGCCGCGCCGCGTGCACGCGCAGTTCCGGGAAGCGCTCACCGGCTTCGCGATTGAGCCGGGTGAGCATGTCCTCGAGCACGTCGGCATCGTCGACCAGCAGGATGACCTGCGCGAACGCGCTGTCGGGCATCGCCGGCGCGTAGGTCAGCATGAAGCGCGACGCGCCCTGCCCCACGAACGCGACCCGGCTGCGCACCTCGGGAAACGCATCGGCCAGATAATCCTCGACCTCGCGCACCGCGGCGTCGGTGGCGCGGATGTCGCTACCCTGGCGGGTGTTGATGTCGACGAAGGCCATCGGCGTGGACGCGGGCGGAAAGAACGACTGCGGCAGGAAGCCGAATCCGACGACGCAGCCGATGGTCAGCAGTGTCGCCAGGGTCACGGTCAGGCCGGCGCGACCGAGCCGCGCATCGAGCACGCCGCGGAAGCGGTCGTAGAACCTGCCCCGGTAGGGGCTGTCGCCCGCATCGCCGTCGCCGTCGCGTCCGTCTTCGTCGTCGCGCTCGCGCGCGTCCTTCGACGCCAGCCACCAGTAGCCCAGCAGCGGCACCACGGTGATCGCCAGCACCCAGCTGAGCAGCAGCGAGATCAGGATCACCGAGAACAGCGAGAACAGGAATTCACCGGTGGTGTCCTGCGACAGGCCGATGCCGGCGAACGCGAGGATGCCGATGATGGTCGCGCCGAGCAGCGACCATTGCGTCAGCCTGACCGACTCGCGCGCCGCGCGCATCGCCGAGTGCCCCTGGCGCAGCCGCACCTGCATGCCGTCGCAGATCACCACGGCGTTGTCGACCAGCATGCCCATCGCGATCACCAGCGCCGCCAGCGACACGCGTTCGAGCTGCAGGCCCAGCAGGTACATCGCCAGCAGCGTGCCGCCGACGGTCAGCAGCAGCACGCTGCCGATGATCACGCCGGCGCGCCAGCCCATCACCAGACACAGCACGCCGATCACGATGCCCAGCGACATCGCCACGTTGATCGCAAAGCTGGTGACCGCCGCGTCGACGACATCGGCCTGCTGGTAGACCGGATGCAGTTCGACGCCGAGCGGCAGGGTCGGCTCGAGCCGCGCCAGGGCCGCGTCGACGGCCTTGCCCACGTCGACGATGTTCACCGACGGCAGGCCGGCGACGCCGATGGTCAGCGCCTCGCGCCCGTCGTGGCGGATGATCTGGGCCGGCCGCTCGGCGAACTCGCGGCGGATCTGCGCGATGTCGCCGAGGGTCACCCGCGCATCGCCGCGCCCCACCGGCAACGTGCGCAGGGCCTGCAGCGTATCGAAGGCGCCGCCGGGCGCGACGCGCAGGTACAGGTCCTCGCTGCGCAGCCCACCGGCGTGCAGTTCGGTTTCCGCATCGGCCAGTGCGCCGGCGATCTCCTCGGGCGCGATGCGCAGCGCGGCGAGGCGCGCCTGCGGAATCTCGACGACGAACCGTTCCTCGATCGCGCCGGCGATCTCGATCTTGCCCACGCCCTCCACCGGCAACAAGCCGCGGCGCAGGGTCTTGGCGGCCTCGTGCAGCTCGGTGCGGGTGAGGCCGTCGCCGGTCATCGCGTAGTACAGGCCGAAGACATCGCCGAAATCGTCGTTGACCACCGGTGCCTGCGCACCGGGCGGCAGGCTGGGCGCGGTGTCGTTGATCTTGCGCCGCAACTCGTCCCAGATCTGCGGAATCTCCTCGCTGGAATAGCGCTCGAGGATCTCCACCCGCAGCTCGGAATAGCCGGGCCGCGACGTCGTGCGCACCTGCTTGAGCTGGGTGAGCTGCTGGACCGCGCTTTCGAGCACGTCGCTGACTTCGCGCTCGACCTGTTCGGCGCTGGCGCCGGGGTAGATCGTGGTCACGACCGCTTCCTTGATCGTGAACTCGGGGTCTTCCAGCCGCTCGAGATTGAAATAGGCGAACACGCCGCCGACCAGGCAGGCGAGGATCAGCAGCCAGACATTGACCGGGTGGCGGATGGCGTAACGCGCGATCTCCATGCCGGGTCAGCGCCGGGTGCGCGGTTCGACGATCTGCCCGGCCTGCAGCAGGCGTGCCCCGGCGACGACCACCTGCGCCGATGGCGCAAGTTCGCCTTCGATGCGCGCCTGCGTGCCCTCGATCGCGTGCACCCGCACCGGCACCGGCTGCGCGGCGCCGTCCTGGCCCACCATCCACACCACCGCCTGCCCGTCGGCCGCGCTCAGCACCGCGCTCGCCGGCACACGGTGCTGGCCGGCCGCGAGCGTGGCGGGCGCCGGGTCTTCGATCGCCACCTTCACCGCCATGCCGGGCAGTACGTTGGCGCCCGGCGGCGGCGTACCGCGCAGCGCCAGCCGATAGCTGCGTGACTGCGCATCCGGCGCGGTCGCATGTTCACGGTAGGCCAGGACCATCGGCGGCAGTTCGGGCAACGCGAGCACGCGACCGCGGGCGACGAGTGCGGGACCGAACGCCAGGCGCGCGGCGTCGCGCTCGGGCACGTCGACGACGACCTCGATCAGGTCCGCATCCTGCATCCGCAGCACCGGTTCGCCGGCCGGCACCACCACGCCGGCCGCGGCGAGGCGGCGCACCACCACGCCCGCGTACGGCGCGCGCAGCCGGGTGAATCCGACCTGGCGCGCGGCGGCGTCGCGGTTCGCGCGCGTGCTCGCCAGCTGCGCCTCGGCCTGTTCCACCGCGGCCGGCGCGAGGATGCCTTCGTCGCGCAGGCCGCGGCGGCGGGCGACATCGGCCTCGGCGGTCCGCAGGGCGACCTCGGCCTCGCCCAGTTGCAGGCGGTAGTCGGTGTCGTCGAGTTCGGCCAGGACCTGGCCGCGTTCGACCCGTTCGCCGTCGCTCACCCGATACCGGGTGATGCGGCCATCAGCCTGGAACGCGAGTTCGGTGCCTTCGGCGGCCTCCACACGCCCGGGCAGGCGCAGCGTGCGGTCGGCGGACGCGCTTTCGACCGGTTGGACGATCACCGGGCGCGGCGGCGGCGGGGCGTCGGGCGCATCGCTGCAGGCCGCCAGCAGCACGCTCAGTGACAACAGGACACGGACTCGCAACGCCACACACCCCGGGCAGGCCGACGTGCGGCAGGACGCCTAGGGTCGCCGAAGTCCCGTTCAAGGATCTGTGAACAGGCCGTGTCCGCAGCGCGGGTGGCGCACTCAGGCGGTGGGGACGACGCCGCCGCGCCCGCGTCGCATGCGGTGCAGCGCCCACAGCAGCGCGGTGACCAGCAACCAGGCGAAGAACCAGACGACGGCAGGGATCGCGGGGGGCGGCGGCATCTGCGCGCGGGCGCCGGCGCCCGCGAGTCGCCGGGTCGCGGCCTGCAGCGCAGCCGCCTGCACGCCGGGCGCATCGTCGAC
>NTJG01000008.1 GCA_002324875.1 Lysobacteraceae bacterium NML93-0793 | reverse complement strand
CGGCCAGCCTCCTGGCCTACCTGCCGGAACTGGGCCGCCTGGACCGGCGCCAGATCGCCGCGCTTGCGGGACTGGCACCGTACAACGCCGACAGCGGCCAGCACTCGGGCAAGCGTCGGATCCGCGGTGGGCGGGCCTCGATCCGCCGGGTGCTCTATATGGCCTGCTGGTCGGTGATCCGCAAGCAACCCGACTTTACCGCCCGCTATCAGCGCCTGCGCCAGCAAGGCAAGTGCGCCAAGCTCGCTGTCACCGCCTGCATGCGAGTCCTCCTGATCCGTCTCAATGCCATGGCCCGAGACGGGACTGAATGGAGAACACTGCCTGGGTGAGAAGACAGTTGCTCCTACAGACGCGGGTGAGGCTGACTCTTCGCAGGAGCGCGTTCGCGCGCGAACCCGGTCGCTGACAAGGGCTCGATCGGTCTCTAGGAGCACGCTCGCGCGCGTACGCGCTTCGCCGGGTATCCGAACGCGCGTACTTACAGCGGCCGTGCGCCGGTCGAATCCCGCACCACCAGCGCCGTCGGCAACCGCCGGCTTTCCGCCGGCTCGCCGGTGATCAGCCGCATCAGCGTGTCGACCAGCAGTTCGCCGGCGGTCAGCGTGTCCTGCACCACGGTGGTCAGCGCCGGCGTGGTCATGCGCGCGCCGGGAATGTCGTCGAAGCCGGCCAGCGCGATGTCGTCGGGAATGCGCAGGCCGTGTTCGGCGAACGCGCGCAGTGCGCCGATCGCGATCAGGTCGCTGGCCGCGAACACCGCGTCGAACGGCAGGCCCCGCGCCAGCAAGGTCTGCGCGGCGGCGTAGCCGGAATCCTCCGCGCTTTCGGCGTCGGCCTGCAGCGCCGGGTCCATCGCCAGGCCGTGCCGGGCCAGCGCGGCGTCGCAGCCGCGGTAGCGGTCGAGGAATTCCGGATAGCGGCTCGAGGCATCGCCGAGGAAGGCGATGCGCCGATGGCCCAGCCCGGCCAGGTGCTCGCCGATCAGCGCGCCGCCGCCGGCGTTGTCGCAGCCGATCGAGATGCCGGGCTGGTCGGGCAGCACCGCGCCCCAGCGCACGAATTGCGTGCCCTGTTCGACCAGCGTGCGCAGCTTGCCCTGGTAGGCGAGGTAGTCGCCGTAGCCGAGCAGGATCAGACCGTCGGCCTTGTGGCTGTCGTCGTAGTCGGCGTGCCAGTCGTCGGAGAGCTGCTGGAACGAGATCAGCAGGTCCTGGCCGTGACGCGCGCAGGCCCGGGTGATCGAGCCCAGCATCGGCAGGAAGAACGGGTTGATGTGCGACTGATCGCTGGTCGGGTCCTCGAACAGCAGCAGCGCCAACGTGCCCGACTGCTGCCGGCGCAGGTTCGAGGCGTTCTTGTCGACCTTGTAGTTGAGCTCGCGCGCGATCGCCAGGATGCGCTCGCGGGTTTCGCGGTTGACCGACGGGCTGCCACGCAGCGCACGCGACACGGTCGGCTGCGACACGCCGGCCAGGTGCGCGATGTCCAGCGAAGTCGGCTTGCCCTTGATCGTCATCGTGGCCGGGTGGAAGAAGATGCGTCGATCATGCCATGGGCCGCCGCAGGGGCGTCCGGCGGCGGCGTCGGTGCTGTCCCCGTCCGGGCAGGGGGCGGGCCTGTTCCGCCCCGGTCGGCGTCCCGTTCCTTCCGCATTCTGCGTTACCATCCGCATCCGTCCTTGCGAACACAGGTGGCCCGCGGCAACGCCGGCCGAGCGTGCGACATGCGCACTACCAACGTCCAGCGCTGACCGTCCCCGAGGCCTCCTGTCGCCAGGCGCCCTCGTGGCGCTTTTTTGTTGGCCGCGAAGCGGCCACGCGATTCGGGATTGGGGATTCGGGATTCGGCCATGCCGGTTCCCACGGAACTCCCGCTCTGCCGAATCCCCAATCCCGAATCCCCAATCCCGGTTGTCCCACCCATGATCACCATCACGCTCCCCGACGGCAGCCGCCGTGAGTTCGACCATCCTGTTTCCGTCATGGAGGTCGCCCAGTCCATCGGCGCGGGCCTGGCCAAGGCCACCGTGGCCGGCAAGGTCGACGGCCGCCAGGTCGATGCCTCCGACGTCATCGACCACGACGCGACCCTGCAGATCCTCACGCCCAAGGATCCGGAAGGCGTCGAGATCATCCGCCACTCCTGCGCGCACCTGGTCGGCCACGCGGTCAAGCAGCTCTATCCCGACGTCAAGATGGTCATCGGCCCGGTCATCGAGGACGGCTTCTACTACGACGTCTACAGCGAGCGCCCGTTCACGCCCGACGACATGGCCGCGATCGAAAAGCGCATGGCCGAGCTGATCGATACCGAGTACGACGTCATCAAGAAGATGACGCCGCGCGCCGAGGTCATCGAAACGTTCAAGGCCCGCGGCGAGGACTACAAGCTGCGCCTGATCGAGGACATGGGGCCCGAGATCACCGAGATGGGCCTCTACCACCATCAGGAATACGTCGACATGTGCCGCGGCCCGCACGTGCCGAACACGCGTTTCCTCAAGGCGTTCAAGCTCACCCGCATCTCCGGCGCGTACTGGCGCGGCGATTCGAAGAACGAGCAGCTGCAGCGCATCTACGGCACCGCCTGGGCCGACGCCAAGCAGCTCAAGGCCTACATCCAGCGCATCGAGGAAGCCGAGAAGCGCGACCACCGCCGCATCGGCAAGGCGCAGGAACTCTTCCACCTGCAGGAGGAGGGGCCGGGCCTGGTGTTCTGGCACCCGAAGGGCTGGGCGATCTGGCAGGTGGTCGAGCAGTACATGCGCCGCGTCTATCAGCAGAGCGGCTATGGCGAGGTGCGTTGCCCGCAGATCCTCGATGTGGCGCTGTGGAAGCAGTCCGGTCACTGGGACAACTACAAGGAAAACATGTTCTTCACCGAGTCCGAAAAGCGGACCTATGCGGTGAAGCCCATGAACTGCCCGGGCCACGTGCAGGTGTTCAACCAGGGCCTGCACAGCTACCGCGACCTGCCGATCCGCTATGGCGAATTCGGCAGCTGCCATCGCAACGAGCCGTCCGGCGCGCTGCACGGCATCCTGCGCGTGCGCGGCTTCACCCAGGACGACGGCCACATTTTCTGCACGCCCGACCAGGTCGAGGCCGAAGTGCGCGACTTCCACGCCCAGGCGCTCAAGGTCTATACCGATTTCGGCTTCGACGACATCCAGATCAAGATCGCGCTGCGGCCCGAGTCGCGCCTCGGCGACGACGCCACCTGGGATCGCGCCGAGGACGCGCTGCGCAGCGCGCTGCGCTCGGCCGGCGTGGAGTGGCAGGAACTGCCGGGCGAAGGCGCGTTCTACGGACCGAAGATCGAATACCACCTCAAGGACGCGATCGGCCGCACCTGGCAGCTGGGCACGATGCAGGTCGACTTCATGATGCCGGGCCGCCTCGGCGCCGAGTACGTCGACGAGCACAGCCAGAAGCAGCATCCGGTGATGCTGCACCGCGCGATCGTCGGCTCGATGGAGCGCTTCATCGGCATCCTGATCGAGCACCACGCCGGGCAGTTCCCGAGCTGGCTGGCACCGGTGCAGGCGGTGGTGATGAACATCACCGACGCCCAGGCCGATTTCGTCGAGGAGGTTCGGAAAACCCTTGCAAATCAAGGGGTCCGGGTCGAGGCCGATTTGCGGAACGAGAAGATCGGCTATAAGATCCGCGAGCATACGCTGCAGCGGGTGCCGTATCTGCTCGTGGCGGGGGACCGCGAGAAGGACAACGGCGCGGTCGCCGTTCGCACGCGGACCGGGGAAGATCTGGGCACGATGCCGATCGCCGATTTCGTCTCCCGCCTGCGCGGCGAACACGTTTCAGCATGAAACCTTCACCGGCGCGGCGCCATGATGGCCCGCGTCGTGCGGCCCGCAGGTCGAGGGACCGGCGGCATGTTCCACCTTGGAGATACCGAGTATTAGCACCCTGGACAAACAGAACCGCCGTAACAGCGAGATCCGCGTCCCGCGGGTCCGTGTCATCGGATCCGACGGCGAGATGATCGGCGTGCTGTCGCGCGACGACGCGTTGCGCGCAGCCGAGGACGAGGGCCTCGACCTCGTCGAGATCCAGCCGAACGCGGATCCGCCGGTCTGCAAGATCATGGACTTCGGCAAGTTCAAGTTCGAGATGCAGAAGAAGGCCAACGAGGCCAAGAAGAAGACCAAGCAGCAGGAGATCAAGGAACTCAAGTTCCGGCCGGTCACCGACGAGGGTGACTACCAGATCAAGCTGCGCAAGATGCGCGGGTTCCTCGAAGACGGCGACAAGATCAAGGTCAATATCCGCTTCCGTGGCCGCGAGATGAGCCACCAGGAGCTGGGCCGCGAGATGGCGTCGCGCATCGAGGCCGATCTCGGCGAGGACATCGTCATCGAATCCCGCCCGCGCCTCGAAGGCCGGCAGATGGTGATGATGATCGCGCCGAAGAAGAAGACCTGATCCGGCGGCTCCACGCCGCAGGTGGTCGAGAGGGGCGCGGCGCGAGCCGCGCCTTTTTCATGGGGCGTCTGACTGGTCTCGTCGAGCTGCAGGCTGCGGTCGGACGTTTAGGTCGGGCCGGCTTGCCGCGAGCTGCGGCGGGGCAAGCCGATGATTTGCAAGCCGAATCCCCACACGGCATAATGCGCGGCTCCCGGTCCGCCGGGTGGCAGTAATCCAACATCAGGACCGGCCTGGTTCCTCCGGGATCAAAGGCTTAGACATTGGCATGGGCAGGATGGAAAGCGTGGCGCAGGCCACCGCCCGGTCAGTACACGTATCCCCAAAAGGACTCTCGCAATGCCCAAGATCAAGACGCACCGGGGCGCCGCCAAGCGGTTCCGGAAGACGGCGTCCGGCAAGTACAAGGCCGGCCACGCAAACCGCAGCCACATCCTCACGAAGAAGGCCACCAAGCGGAAGCGCAACCTTCGTCAGACGAACCACATCCCGGCGTGCGACTCCGGTCGTCTCGACCGCATGCTGCCGTATCTCTGAGGAGGACTGAACCATGGCACGAGTCAAGCGTGGCGTTCAGGCGCGCCGCCGTCACAAGAAGGTTCTCGGCCGCGCGAAGGGCTATTACAACGCCCGTCGCAAGGTCTTCCGCGTCGCCAAGCAGGCCGTCATCAAGGCCGAGCAGTACGCGTACATCGGTCGCAAGCGCAAGAAGCGCGATTACCGTTCGCTGTGGATCACGCGTATCAACGCGGCCGCACGTCTGAACGGCGTCAGCTACAGCCGCTTCATGAATGGCCTGCTGAAGGCCGGCATCACGCTGGATCGCAAGGTCCTGGCCGACATCGCCGTGCACGATGCTGCCGCCTTTACCGCGCTCGCCGACAAGGCGAAGGACGCGCTGGCAGCCTGAAGCTGCTGTCTCCACCGTAAAGCGGCACCGGCCGTCGGATGAAACCGGCGGCCGAACGTGGGGAAGGGCGCAAGTCCTTCCCCATTGTTTTTTGTGGCCTCGGCCAGCGCGCATGCCAGTGCCGCGACGCCGACGTCAACGACTCTTCCAGCGACGGGCACGCAGTGCGATGAGTGAAATCGACTCCCTTTCGAACCAGGCACTCGCCGACATCGAGGCCGCGGCCACGCCCGAGGCGCTGGACGCCCTGCGCGTCGCGCTGCTCGGCAAGAGCGGCCGCATCACCGCGCAGCTCAAGGCGCTCGGCGCGCTGCCGGGCGATGAGCGCAAAGCCGCGGGCGAGGCGATCAACCGCGCGCGTGATGCGATCGGCGCCGCGCTGGCCGCGCGCAAGATCGCGCTCGACGACGTCGCGCTGGATGCCATGCTCGCCGCGCAGACCGTCGACGTCACCCTGCCGGGCCGCGACGGCACCCGCGGCGGCGTGCACCCGATCAGCCGCACCCTCGAGCGCATCGCCGACATCTTCGGTCGGCTCGGCTACGAACTCGCCGACGGTCCCGAGATCGAGGACGACTGGCACAACTTCGAGGCGCTGAACTTTCCGCCGCACCATCCCGCGCGCGCGATGCACGACACGTTCTATTTCCCGCCCGACGGCGCCGGTGTCGCGCGCCTGCTGCGCACGCACACCTCCGGCGTGCAGGTGCGCTACATGGGTGAGCACGCGCCGCCGCTGCGGATGATCGCGGCCGGCAAGGTCTACCGCTCCGACAGCGACCAGACGCATTCGCCGATGTTCCACCAGGTCGAAGGTCTGCTGGTCGACGAGCATGCGACCTTCGCCGACCTCAAGGGCACGCTGAGCGAGTTCGTCCGCGCGTTCTTCGAGCGCGATTTCGAAATGCGCTTCCGCCCGAGCTATTTCCCGTTCGTGGAACCCGGCGCCGAGGTCGACATCGCCTGGCAGCAGGCCGACGGCAGCACGCGCTGGCTCGAGGTGCTGGGCTGCGGCATGGTCCATCCGAACGTGTTGAAGGCGGTGGGCATCGACCCCGAGCGCTACACCGGCTTCGCCTTCGGCCTCGGCGTCGAGCGCTTCGCGATGCTGCGCTACGGCGTCGACGATCTGCGTGCGTTCTTCGACAACGACGTGCGGTTCCTCAGGCAGTTTGCCTGAGGGGCCGGGATTCGGGAGTCGGGATTGGGGATTGGAAAAGCGGATCCCCTCCGACGATCGGATACCCGCTGTTTCGAATCCCCAATCCCGAATTCCGAATCCCAAAATTTCAGAATGAAATTTTCAGAAAACTGGCTGCGCCAGCACGTCGAGACCGAGGCCACCCGTGAACAGCTGGCGGCGACGCTGACGGCGATCGGTCTGGAGGTCGAAGAGATCACGCCGCTGGGCGAGCGGCTGGACGGCGTGGTCGTCGCGCGGATCGTCTCGGCCGAGAAGCATCCCGAGGCCGATCGGCTGCAGGTGTGCCAGGTCGATGCCGGCGGGCAGTCGCTGCAGATCGTCTGCGGCGCGCCGAACGCGCGTCCGGGACTGGTCGCGCCGCTGGCGACGATCGGCACGACGGTCGGCGAGCTGACGATCAAGGCGGCCAGGCTGCGTGGCGTCGAGTCGAACGGCATGCTGTGTTCGGCCAAGGAACTGGGCATCGACGCGGACGCGTCGGGCCTGCTCGAACTGCCCGACGATGCGCCGATCGGTACGCCGCTGGCGGACTATCTCGGCTTGCCCGATGCCGCGATCGAGCTGAAGCTCACGCCCAACCGCGCCGACTGCTTCGGGGTACGCGGTATCGCGTTCGACGTCGCCGCGGCTTTCGGCAGCGCGGTCGCGCCGCTCGAAGCGGCGCGGGTCGCCGCGCAGTCGGATGCGCAGCTGGCGGTGACGCTCGACGCCGGCGCGGATGCGCCGCGCTACCTCGGTCGCGTCATCGACGGTGTCGACGCGACCCGGCCGACGCCGGTGTGGATGGCCGAACGCCTGCGCCGCAGCGGTATCCGCCCGCTCAGCTTCCTCGTCGACGTCACCCAGTACGTGATGCTGGAACTCGGCCAGCCGATGCATGCCTTCGACCGCGATCTGCTCAATGGTCCGGTGGGCGTGCGCCGCGCACGTACAGGCGAAACCCTCAAGTTGCTCGACGGCCGCGACGTGACGCTGGACGAGCAGTTCCTCGCGATCACCGATGCCGACCGCGTCGTCGCGCTCGCCGGGGTGATGGGCGGCTTCGACACCCGCGTGACCGACGCCACCCGCACCGTGTTTCTCGAATCCGCACATTTCGCGCCGGACGCGATCATCGGCCGCAGCCGCCGTCTCGGCCTGCATACCGATGCCGCGCACCGCTTCGAGCGCGGAGTGGATCCCGAGCTTCCGCGTACCGCGATCGAATACGCCACGCGCCTGATTCTCGACGTTGCCGGCGGCGTGCCCGGCCCGGTGGTCGCCGCGGAGCTGGATGCGCATCTGACAAGGCCGCGTGTGATCGCGCTGCGCCGCGCGCGTCTGGCGCGCGTGCTCGGCCTGGCGGTGGACGATGCCGAGGTCGAGCGCATCCTGCGCGCGCTGGGGCTTGGCGTCGAGGCCGATGCCGAAGGCTGGCAGGTCACTGCGCCCACGCGCCGCTTCGATCTGGCGATCGAGGAAGACCTGATCGAAGAAGTCGTGCGCATCCACGGCTATGACCGCGTGCCCACCACCTTGCCCGGCGGCGCGACGCGTATCGCCGCGCCCAGCGAAACCCGGATCGCCGAGGCCGAACTGCGCCGGCAGATGGTCGCGCGTGATTGCCTGGAAACCGTCAACTTCGCGTTCGTCGACGCGCGCCTGCTCGCGGCCTGGAGCGCCGATGCCGACAGCGTCCCGCTGGCCAACCCGTTGAGCGGCGAACTCGGCGTCATGCGCACCGCGCTGCTGCCGGGTCTGGTCGCGACGCTCGGCCGCAATCGCGCGCGCCAGCAGTCGCGCGTGCGTCTGTTCGAACTGGGCAAGGTGTTCCGCCGGGCACCCGAGGGTGACGCGGCGCCGATCGAGACGTTGCGCGTCGCGGCTGCGATCGTCGGCGACGCGGCCTCGGAACAATGGAGCGCAACCGCACGTCCGGTCGACTACTTCGATCTCAAGGGCGACCTCGAAGCGCTCGCGGCCGTTGCCGGCGCGCGTCTTTCGTTCACGCGCTCGAGCGCGCCGCACGGACACCCCGGTCGTTCGGCCGACGTGCTGCGCGACGGCGTGCACGTCGGCTGGATCGGCGAGTTGCATCCCCGCCTGCTGCGCGCACTGGACATCGATCAGCCGGTGGTGGCATTCGAACTCGACGCCGAGGCCCTGCAGGCGCGTCCGTTGCCACGGCTCGCACCGCTGTCGAAATTCCCGTCGGTCCGTCGTGATCTGGCGATCGTGGCGCCCGAAGCGGTCGAGTGGGCTGCACTGGAGGCCACCGTGCGCGCGGCCGCCGGTCCCTTGCTGTCCGGGATCCGGCTGTTCGACCGTTATGCCGGCAAGGGGGTCGAATCCGGTTTCAGGAGCCTCGCCATGGGCTTGATTCTGCAGGAAAACTCCCGCACTCTGACCGACCGCGACGTCGATGCCGTCGTGGCGGATGTAGTCGCCGCGCTGGGTCGCGAACATGGCGCGGCGCTCCGGAGTTGAAGTCTCACAGGGGATAGCGGCGTGGCGTTGACGAAGGCGGACATGGCCGAAAAGCTCTACGAGGAAGTCGGCTTGAACAAGCGCGAGGCGAAGGAATTCGTCGATGCCTTCTTCGACGTGCTGCGCGAGGCGTTGCAGCAGGGCCGCCAGGTCAAGCTGTCGGGCTTCGGCAACTTCGACCTGCGCCGCAAGAACGAGCGTCCGGGTCGCAATCCCAAGACCGGCGAGGAGATTCCGATCTCCGCACGCACGGTGGTGACCTTCCGCCCGGGCCAGAAGCTCAAGGAACGCGTCGAGGCCTACACCGGCACGGTGGGAGCGGCCCATGCTTGATCCGGGCAGCAACCGCGAACTGCCGCCGATTCCGGCCAAGCGCTACTTCACCATCGGTGAGGTCAGCGAGCTGTGCGACGTCAAGCCACATGTGCTGCGCTACTGGGAGACCGAGTTTCCCAGCCTCGAGCCGGTGAAGCGTCGCGGCAACCGCCGCTACTACCAGCGCCACGACGTCCTGATGGTGCGCCAGATCCGTGGCCTGCTGTACGAGCAGGGCTACACGATCGGCGGCGCGCGTCTGCGCCTGGAGGGCGAGGGCGCCAAGCAGGAATCGGCGTTGAGCAACCAGATCGTGCGCCAGGTGCGCATGGAGCTCGAGGATGTGCTGCAGCTGCTGAAGCGCTGAGTACGATAGGCATGGGCGAAACGCCCGCGTGCCGGTATAATTTCCGGATTCCGGGGTATAGCGCAGCCTGGTAGCGCACTTGTCTGGGGGACAAGTGGTCGTCGGTTCGAATCCGGCTACCCCGACCAAACTTCGAAGGCCCGCCACGTGCGGGCCTTTGTCGTTCTGGCGGTGGATCCGTCGCGCGCAGCCGTGCCTGCTCGCCGCCTGCATCCGGCCTGCTCGCCCCCCCCATGGCGGCCGCTGCGTTGACATGACCAAGCGCCCTTGCGGGCGTGTCGATGCCGTCGTATTAATCGCGCTCGACTTTCAGAGGCGCGAACGGATGATGCGGATCTCACCGATGTGGCTGGGCGGCCTGCTGGCCTGTGTATCGCTCGGGGCGGCAGCGCAGGTGCCGAGCACCGGGGCGCCGCTCACCGAGCCGTCTGCCGACGGCATCGTCGACATGAACGTGGTCGTGGTCTCCGGCTCCCAGCCCGGTCCCGGGCTGTGGCGCGTGCGCCGCGGAGAGAACACGCTCTACATCCTCGGCACGCAGTCGCCGCTGCCCAAGGCGATGACCTGGCGCTCGGACGAGGTGCGCGAAGTGCTCGCGGAGGCGGACGTGGTGCTCGGGCCGCCCGGCGTGCGCGTGGGCTCGGACATCGGTATTTTCCGGGGCCTCACGATGTTGCCGGCGGCGATGCGTGCCTCCCGCAATCCCGATGGCGCGACGCTGGATGAGCTGCTGCCCGCCGATGTCTACCAGCGCTGGTCGGCGCTCAAGGCACGCTACATCGGGCGGGACCGCGGGATCGAACGCAAGCGGCCGGCGATCGCGGTGTACGAGCTGTATCGCGCCGCGCTCGATGCCAATGGTCTGCGCGAGGGCGGGGTGGTCGCGCCGGTGGTCGACGAGGCGCTCAAGGCGCGCGGCATGGAACTCACGTCGACGACGCTCGAGGTCAAGATCGACGATCCGCGCGCGGCGCTGGCCGACTTCCGCAAGGAAGGCATGAAGCCCGAGGATGTCGCCTGTGTGCGCGACACGCTCGACGTCATCGAACGCGGCCTGCCGCAGGTGGCCGCGCGCGCCAATGCCTGGGCGGTCGGCGATCTCGACGTGCTGCGGGCGACGGCCGGGCAGGGCAGCCAGGTGCAGGCCTGCATGTCGTCCTTCCTGCAGACCGAGACCGCACGCAAACGCGGGCTCGACGGGCTCGAAGCGCAGGTGCGCGCCCACTGGCTGGCGGCCGCGGACAGTGCGCTCGCCACGCACCGCGTGTCGTTCGCGACCCTGTCGGTCAACGACCTGCTGGGCGATTCGGGCTATCTGGCCGCACTGCGGCCGCGCGTCGATGCGGTGCTGGCACCGGACGAGGCGGATGTCGTCGAAGACGAGAGCGAGGCGACGCCTGACGCCGCGTCGCCCTGAGGCTCGGCGTCCGGATCAGCCGGTCGCGGCCTGATCGCCCATCGCGGGCCGTGGCGACAGATCCGGCCAGCGCGCAAGCACCGCGCGCCGGATGCCCGCGGCATCCAGACCGGCTTCCGCCAGCAGATCCTCGCGGCTGGCGTGATGCTGGAAGCTGTCGGGCAGGCCGAGATGCAGCACCGGCATCACGAGGCCTTCCGTGTTCAGCAGCTCGGCGACGCCTGAGCCGGCGCCGCCGGCCACGACGTTGTCTTCCAGGGTGACGAAGCCGTCGTGGTCGCGCGCCAGTTCGAGCAGCAACGCGCGGTCGAGCGGGCGGACGAAGCGCATGTTGACCACGGTGAGATCGAGTTCGGCGCCCACCTGCTCGGCCGCCGGCACGATCGCGCCGAAGGCGAGCAGCGCCACGCGACGGCCACGGCGGCGCAGATCGGCCTTGCCGATCGGCAGCGTCTCGAGGCGGCTCTCCGGCACCACGCCCGGGCCCGTGCCGCGCGGATAGCGCACCGCGGCCGGTCCCTCGTGGCGGAATCCGGTCGTCAGCATCCTACGGCATTCGGCCTCATCGGCCGGCGCCATGATCACCATGTTCGGCACGCAGCGCAGGAAGCTCAGGTCCAAATTGCCGGCGTGGGTCGCGCCGTCCGGGCCGACGACACCGCCGCGATCGATCGCGAACAGCACGTCGAGCTTCTGCAGCGCGACGTCGTGCACCAGCTGGTCGTAGGCGCGCTGGAGGAATGTGGAATAGATCGCGACGACCGGCTTGGCGCCCTCGCAGGCCATGCCGGCGGCCAGCGTGACCGCGTGCTGCTCGGCGATCGCGGTGTCGAAATACCGCTGCGGGTAGTCCTTCGAAAAGCGCACCAGGCCCGAGCCTTCGCGCATCGCCGGGGTGATGCCGAGGAGGCGATCATCGGCCGCGGCCATGTCGCACAGCCAGTCGCCGAAGACGTCGGTGTAGGTGGGCTTCTTGACGGCGCCCGGCTTGGCCACGATGCCGAGCGTGGGGTCGAACGGCGAGACGGCGTGGTAGCCGATCTGGTCGCCCTCGGCGAGCTCGTAGCCCTTGCCCTTGGTGGTGATGACGTGCAGCAGCTGCGGCCCCTTGAGGCCCTTGAGCGTCTTCAAGGTCTCGACCAGCGCCTTGACGTCGTGACCGTCGATCGGGCCGGTGTAGTGGAAGCCCATTTCCTCGAACAACGTGGACGGCACGAACATGCCCTTCCAGTGTTCCTCCCAGCGGCGCACGAACTTCGCGGTCGGATTGTTCTTGTCGCCGAGCAGCTTCTTGCCGCCTTCGCGCAGCGCATTGAGCGTGCGGTTGCCGGTCGCACGGCCGAGCATCTTGGTCAGGCCGCCGACCGCCTCGCTGATCGACATGCGGTTGTCGTTGAGGATCACCAGCACATCGGGCTCGGGCTCCATGCCGCCGGCGTGGTTCAGGGCCTCGTAGGCCATGCCGGCGGTCATCGCGCCGTCGCCGATCACTGCGATCACCCGCCGGTCGTTGCCGGCATGGGCGTTCGCCACCGCCATGCCCAATGCAGCGGAAATCGACGTCGACGAGTGGCCGACGCCGAAGGTGTCGTACTCGGATTCCTCGCGCTTGGGGAACGGCGCCACGCCGTCCTTCTGCTTGACCGTGTGGATCCGGTCACGCCGGCCGGTGAGGATCTTGTGCGGATAGGTCTGGTGCCCGACGTCCCATACGATCCGGTCATCCGGCGTCTCGTACAGGTAATGAAGCACGGTCGTCAGCTCGATGACGCCGAGGCCGGCGCCGAAGTGCCCCCCGCTCTTGCCGACGGATTCGATGAGGTAGGCACGCAGTTCGTCGGCGATTGCGGGGAGTTCGGATTCTTCGAACTGGCGCAGGTCGGACGGCGCGTCGATGCGCGAAAGGCGCGGATAGCGCGTGGAGTCGATCATCCGGCCATTGTACGGCCTGCCCTCATCCGGGCGTCATCGCACCGTCATGCGGGTTCGTCTCAGCGCCCGCGAAGACGCGAGAAAAAGCCGCCGCTCTTGCCGGCGTCGGCCGGCTCCGGAGGCGTTTCGACGAAGGGTTCGGCGTAACCGGTCGCGAGGTTCGCGTTCACGAACCGGTGGATTTCCTCGGTCGGCAAGCCGCTGGCGGCGGCGATCTCCGCCAGCGTCGCCGGCCCCTTCATCATCGCGGTGGCAATGCGGAAATGGCGCGGGTACTCGCGTTCGGTCTGCGGCCACTTGTTCAGCGTGTAGCGCGCATCGGGATCGTAGCCCGGTGCCAGCGCGCCGTCTCCGGCGAGCAGCGCGCCCAGCCAGTGCAGCCTCGACAAAGGCTGCGCCGGGCCCGTGGCCGGCGCGTCGAGCACCCAGGCATCGTCGGCCACGGGCTCGAATGCGGTGCGTGCGACCGGGGCATCGAAGTACTGCGCGAGCGGCTTCAGCGTGGACGGGCCGTGGTACTGGCGGGCATCGAAATCGATCAGAAGCGTCGGCCCGGTGGCGTTGCGGTAGCGGACGCGGCCACGCATGGCGGGGTCGGCGATCCAGTCGACCATGGCGCGTTCACCATCCGGTGCCGCGGACGCGCTCGGCGCCAATGTCGAGGAACCACCGGGCGCTGCTTCATCGTCCGCATCGGTGGCCGGGCCGGCTTCGGCCGTTTCGGTCGCCGGCGGCGGCGCCTCAGCGGGGGATGCGGCCGGTGCGCGGTGCTCCTCCCGGGGAGGCTGGGCCGTCGGCGCCGGCGCGGGTGCAGCCGGTTCCTTGATCGTGGCGGGCGCCGGATTCGCGGCAGCGGACGCACCGGGGTCAGCAGACGCGCCAGCGAGGGTGACCCCGGTGCTGTCGGCGATCTCGCGCAACAGACCGACGATCGCCTGCTCGTCGAAGGGCCGTCCCAGCCTGAAATGGGTCTGTACCCGCGGCGCCGACGTCAGGCCGATGACCTGTTTGCCGGCCGCGTGCAGGCGCAACCAGCTCATCGGCCCGTACATGCTGTCCATGTCGACGATGACGTGCTGCGATTCGGATTCGGCCACCAGAGCACATGCGTCGCCGAGCTGGGCATTGGCGCCGGCGAACGCGGCGCGGAGTGCGGTTTCGGTGGCGCTGTCCATGCCGCTGAGGGCAATCGTCAATCGCATGCGGCTGTACCGTCGGAACAATGCGGCGAGTGTAACGAGCCGCGCCACGCACGTGGGTGATGCCGGTGCGGATTCGTGCGCCGCGGCAGCGGGGCATGCGAAGCGGAGCGTCGACCCTGCGCGAGGCCGACCTCGATGCGGCACACGTGGGCGTACATGCACGACCGGTCTGCTGGACCGGCAGGCTCAGGCGATCGCGGTGCGCCGGCGTTTGGGCAGATGCGAACGCAGGAAGCTCATCTGGTCGGCGAGGATGTTGCGGTTGCTGAGGATCAGGTGTTCGATCCAGCTCGGTCGGAACGGGACCGCCAGCAGCGGCATCGAGGCTTGCTGGGGCGTGCGGCCGCCCTTGCGTGAATTGCAGTGCACGCAGGCCGAGACCACGTTTTCCCAGATGTCGAGGCCGCCCTGAGACAGCGGATCGACGTGATCGCGGGTCAGCAGCTGGCGGCTGAAGTGTCGGCCGCAGTAGAGGCACAACGACTGGTCGCGCGCGAACAGCGCGGTATTGGTCAGCGCGGGCGTGGGATCGACGGCGGAGGCGCGCACGTGACTGCGGCCGGCGATGATCGGGTGCAGGTCCATGCGGCTCTGCAGACCCGTCTCGCGGGACAGGCCGCCGTAGAGGGTGATGCAGGGTTCGCCGAGCGTCCAGGCCACGGCGTCGCGCGCATAGAGGCAGGCCGCATCCTGCCAACTGATCCAGTTCAGCGCCCGGCCGTGGGCGTCGAGTGCGAGCAGCCGCACGCCCTCCCGCCGTGCCGCGCGCGGGCAGATCTCTGAGGGAAGGGCGGGCGCCGGGGCCGCGGCGGCACCGGTGGGGACGTGGCGTGGACGCGCGCGATCGGTCTCCATCGGGAATCGAGCATATACCCGATCGATGACGGTTTGCGCAATCGCCGCACACGTCGCGGACGTCCAACACGCGACCGCCCGAAGGCGGTCGTGCGCAGGTGAGGGATGCGTCGGAATGCGCGCGTCGGCGCGCGAACACTCAGCTGTCGAAGGCCTCGTCGGCGACCGACAACAGGGTGGCCGGTCCGCTTTCGATCGCCGCCGCGTGGCCCAGCGTACGCGGCAGGATCCGCGCGAAATAGAACCGCGCGGTCTCGCGCTTGCCGGCCTTGAAGGTCTCCGGACGCGACGAGGCATCGGCGACCGCCACGCTGCGCGCCCACCAGTAGGCGAGCGCGACGTAGCCGGAGAAGAACAGGTAATCGTGCGCCGCCGCGGCGATCTCTTCGGGATCGGCGGACGCACGCTCGGCAATGCGCGCGGTCAGTTGCTGCCACTGCGCCGCATGCGCGCGCAGCGGGGCGATGAATTCGGCCAGACCCGGCGTGCCGTCGTGTTCGCGGCAGAAGGCCTCGATCATGCCGAGGAACACACGCAGCCCGGCACCCTGCAGTTGCATGGTCTTGCGGCCCATCAGGTCGAGCGCCTGGATGCCGGTGGTGCCTTCGTACAAGGTGGTGATGCGCGCATCACGGGCCAGCTGTTCCATGCCGTGTTCGGCGATGTAGCCGTGGCCGCCGTAGCACTGCAGCGCGTGATAGGTGCACTCGTTGCCCCACTCGGTGAGACAGCCCTTGACGATCGGGGTGAGGAAGCCGAGCAGGTCGTCGGCCTGCTTGCGCGCGGCGGCGTCGTCGGCGCGCTCGGCGCTGTCGACCAGCGAGCCGGCGTGATAGGCCAGCAGCCGGCCGCCTTCGGTCAGCGCCTTGCAGGTCAGCAGCATGCGCCGCACGTCCGGCTGGACGATGATCGGATCGGCCGGCTTCGACGGCAGCCTGGCGCCGGAGAGCGCGCGCGACTGCAGCCGCTCACGGGCGTAGCGCAGTGCGTTCTCGTAGGCGCGGGTGGCGAGGCCAAGACCCTGCACACCGACGCCGAGGCGCGCGGTGTTCATCATCGTAAACATCGCCATCAGGCCCTTGTGCGGCTGGCCGACGAGATAGCCCTCGGCGCCGTCGAAATTCATCACGCAGGTCGCCGAGCCGTGGATGCCCATCTTGTGTTCGACCGCGCCGCAGCGCACCGCGTTGCGCTCGCCGAGCGTGCCGTCGCGGGCCACGCGCACTTTGGGCACGACGAACAGCGAGATGCCGCGGCTGCCCTCCGGCGCGTCGGGCAGGCGGGCGAGGACGAGATGCACGATGTTGTCGGTGAGGTCGTGCTCGCCGGCGGTGATGAAGATCTTGGTGCCGGTGATCGCATAGCGGTCGTCACCGAGCGGTTCGGCGCGGGTCTTGAGCAGGCCGAGATCGGTGCCGCACTGCGGCTCGGTCAGGCACATCGTGCCGGTCCAGGTGCCGGCGATCAGCGGCTTGAGGAAGACTTCCTTCTGCCAGGCCTCACCATGGTGATGCAGCGCGTTGACCGCGCCGTGCGACAGCAGCGGAAAGTTGCTCCAGGCGAGGTTCGCCGCGTCGATCATCTCTTCCAGGCAGATGCCGACGGCATGCGGCATGTTCATGCCGCCGAATTCGGCCGGTGCGCTCATGCCGGTCCAGCCGCCATCGGCGAACTGGTCATACGCCGCCTTGAAGCCGTCGGGCGTCGTCACCGCGCCGGTGGCCTTGTCGAAGCGCACGCCCTGTTCGTCGCCGATGCGGTTGAGCGGGGCGAGCACGGTTTCGCACAGGCGCGCGCACTCGTCGAGCACGGCATCGACCGTCTCGCGGTTGGCGTCGTCGAAGCCGAGCGAGGCGAACAGGGGCGTCACCTGCAGGACGTCGTGCAGGGCGAAGCGGATGTCGTTCAACGGGGCGGTGTAGGTGCTCATCGTGTCGGCTCGTCGGTCAGTGCGCACGGCGATGCGCGCCGCGCGGGATCAATCGGAAAAGTGCGGTGCGGGCGTGGCGTCAGCGCATCACGCCGGGCAGGCCCGGCACCGGGCTGAGTTCGCTGGCGCGCCGGATGCGGTAGTCGCGCGCGCTGCCGCGATCGTCAGGCGCTGCGCGCAGTGTGCCTTCGATGCGATAGGCCAGGGTGCGACCGGCCGCGAGGGCGTCGGCGGCGTGCAGGCGGGCCTGCGCGGATGGAGTCAATGCGAGGGTCAGCACATCGGCCGATTCCGAGCCGATGGTCAAGGGCGTGGCCGAGGCCAGCGTGCCGGCCGGCTCCCCGGCGATCTGCAACTCGAGCTGCACCGAGTCGAAGCGCATCGGGATGCTGCTGTAGTTCTGCACCCGCAGATCGATCGACCAGCTGCCGTCGGCCGCGACGGTGAGCTGCTGCAGGCTGGCCGCCGGCTCGGAGACACGCCGCTGCCCGGTCACGCAGGCGGCGAGCACGCAGGCGGCGAGCAGGATCGTCAGCAGCTTCCACGGCTTCATTGCAGGCTCCGTCGTCGTTGGGCGGACTCCGATGTTAGCGCGTCGGCGACGGCGCCCGCGGTGCGGTCGAACGGTAATCGCAACGGTGTGCGCGGCAATGGTTGCCGTCCGCGCGTTCGCCCCGTATCATGCGCCTCCCGCAGTGGCCGGGTAGCTCAGTTGGTAGAGCAGGGGATTGAAAATCCCCGTGTCGGGGGTTCGATTCCCTCCCCGGCCACCATTGCGACACGTTTGATGAGGCCCGCAGCGATGCGGGCCTTTTTTTTGGCGATGCAGGCAGGCCGGTGCGGACGACGCCACGCTATCATCCCGCCGCGCCGTCCGGGCGCTGGAGTTCCTCGCGTGCCGACTGCCCAACTGTCCGTCTACTTCTTTCTCCAGGTCGCGGTGATCCTGCTGGTCTGCAGGCTCGTCGGGCGGCTGGCGCAGCGGCTGGGACAACCGCAGGTGGTGGGCGAGATGATCGCCGGTGTCGCCCTCGGCCCGTCACTGTTCGGCTGGTTGCTGCCGGATCTGCAGGCGGCGCTGTTTCCTGCGCAGACGCTGGACACGTTGTACGTGTTCGCACAGTTCGGCGTGGGCTTCTACATGTTTCTCGTGGGCACCGAGTTCCGCGGCGACCACTTCCGCAGCCGCGCGCGCGGTGCCGTCATGGTGTCGGTGGCCGGCATCGCGGTGCCCTTCGCGCTGGCGTTTCTGATCACGCCGTGGCTGATCGGGCTGCCGAACCTGTTCTCCGAGACGATCAAGGTCTCCGATGCGGCGCTGTTCCTCGGCGCGGCGATCGCGATCACCGCGTTCCCGATGCTCGCGCGCATCATCCACGAGCGCGGTATGGCCGGCACGCCGATGGGCACGCTGGCGTTGACCGCGGGCGCGGTCGACGACGCCGCGGCGTGGTGCATTCTCGCCGTGGTGCTCGCGAGCTTCGGCGGCAGCTGGGACAGCGCGTGGCTCGCGATCGGCGGCGGCGTGGCCTATGCGGTGTTCATGCTCACGTTAGGGCGCCGGATGCTGCGGCGCCTCGCCGACACGGTGCGACCGGACGCACCACTCGGCTCGACGACGCTGGCCGTGGTGCTGATCCTGTTCTGCCTGAGCGCCTGGACGATGGATGCGGTGGGCGTCCACGCGGTGTTCGGCGGCTTCCTGCTCGGCGCGTGCATGCCCAAGGGTGCGCTGGTGGAGAAGCTGCGCGCGATGCTGCAGCCCTTCGTCGTGGTGTTCTTCCTGCCGATATTCTTCACGTTCTCCGGCTTGAAGACCAACCTCGGCATGGTGCTCGAACCGCAGATGCTGCTCGCTGCCGGCGCGATCCTGCTGGCCTCGTTCGCCGGCAAGGGGCTCGCGTGCTGGGGCGCGGCGCGGCTCGCGGGCGAGAGTCCGCGTGATGCGCAGGCGATCGGCGCGCTGATGAACGCACGCGGGTTGATGGAGCTGATCCTGATCAACATCGGTCTGCAGGCCGGCGTCATCGAGCCGGGCCTGTTCTCGATCCTGGTGCTGATGGCGATCGTGACCACGCTGATGGCAACGCCGCTGTTCAACTGGATCATGCGGCGGCGCGTCGGGCCCGCGGGCGTGGAATCCGTTTCGGGAGCCGGATGAGGCGGGCGGGCGCAGGCTCGACTGTCCTTCATCGGGCTGCGCGCATCATCGTCGGCGGACCCGACATGCGCGATGCGCAGGAGTGCACGATGTCCGCTTCAACCGGAGTGCCGAGCCGATCCTCGATTGCTGGCCGTGTCGTCGCGGCTCTCGTGGCCGCAGCCGTGCTTGCCGGCTGCGCCAGCCAGCGCCTGTCGGATGCCGATCGTTACGCCGTTTACGCGCAGCACGCCGGCGCCGAGGTCGATCATTTCCGCTATCTGGGCCGGATCAACGGCTGGACACCACTCGGCGACAGCGCGCTCGCGGTGTGGACGCGCCCGGGCGAGGCCTGGCTGCTGGATCTGAGCGGTCCCTGCCAGGACCTGGACTACACGCCTGCGATCGGGCTGACCAGCACGATGAGCCGGGTCAGCGCGCGCTTCGACCGGGTGCTGGTGCGCAGTCGCAGTTCGATCAACATCCCCTGCCACATCAGCCGGATCCGTCCGCTGGATGTCGCGGCGGTCCGCGAGGCGCAGCGGCGCAATCCCGAGGACGCGCCGCTGTCGGAACCGCCGTCCGATCAGGTGCCGGATTCGGGCACGTAACCGGCGACGGTACCGGTCTGGTGCTCGAACAGGTACTTGCGCATCTCCTCTTCGAGAAACGCGCGGTGCTTGGGGTCAAGCGGCGACAGCCGGTTCTCGTTGATCAGCATGGTCTGGTGCGCCAGCCATTTCGCCCAGGCCGGCTTGCCGATCTCGGCGAACACCTGCTTGCCGAGCGCTCCCGGCCAGGGCACAAAATCCAGGCCGTCGGTTTCGATCTGGTCGTGAACGCAGTAGACGCGTCGGCTCATCTCAGTCCTCCAGTGCGATGCGCGGCGCGAGCAGCAGCGTGCGGATCGGGGCGGGAATGCCGAGCGTCGCGAGATCGTCGCGGGCCACCCAGCGCAGCGCGTCATTGTCGCGCACGCCGTGATGCGGTGCGAGGCCGGCCCAGTGCAGCGGGTGCAGGCGCAGGCGGTAATGGCTGAAACCGTGCTGCACCGGCGCGAGCCGCGCGGGCGTGTCGAACTCCACCGGATCGACCAGGCCGGCCGCATGGCCCTGCAGCCAGCGTACGGGATCATCGTCGACATCGAGCTGCGGCAGGGACCACAACTGCGCCCAGACACCGGTCGGCGGACGACGCTGCAGCAGCACGCGGCCGTCGCGGTCCTCGAGCAGCAGCACCGTGACCTCGCGCTCGGGCAACACCTTGCTGGGCCGCGGCGTAGGCAGCTCGTCGACGCGCCCCTGTACGAACGCTGCGCAGTCGGTACTCACGGGGCACAGCAGGCAGACGGGGTTGTGGCGCGTGCACAGCGTCGCGCCGAAATCCATCTGCGCCTGGGTGTAGTCGGCCATGCGCGTATGTGGCAGCAGCGCGTCGGCGATCGACCACAGTGTTTTTTCCACCTTCGGCGTCCCCGGCCAGCCCTCGACGGCATGACGCCGGGCGAGCACGCGCTTGACGTTGCCGTCGAGGATCGGCGCGCGGTCGCCCCAGGCCTGGGACAGGATCGCGCCGGCCGTGCTGCGGCCGATGCCGGGCAGGGCCACCAGCGCATCGAGGTCGCGCGGCAGATCGCCGTCGTGCAGATCGACGCAGCGCTGCGCCGCCGCCTGCAGGTTGCGCGCGCGGGCGTAGTAGCCAAGCCCCGACCACAGTGCGAGCACGTCGTCCTGCGGCGCTTTGGCGAGCGCAGGCACGTCGGGCAGCGCGGCGACGAAGCGCTCGAAATAGGGAATCACCACGCGCACCTGGGTCTGCTGCAGCATGATTTCCGACAGCCACACCCGGTAGGGCGTGCGCGGATGCTGCCAGGGCAGGTCGTGGCGGCCGTGGACATCGAACCAGGCCAGCAGGCGTTTGGCGTACTCGCTCACTCGTGGCTGCCGTCGTCGAAGTCGATGCGCACGTCTTCGAGCATGGCGCCGGAAAGCTCGAGGCGCGGGGCGCTCAGCCGCCCCTGCAACGGGGGCACCGGGCTGCCGGTGTCGATCGCGTCGAGCCATCGCAGCACGGCCGGCAGCCGCGCGCGGCCGTCGAAACGCGCGCCGGCGTGTTCGATGCGCAGGGCCAGCGGCGCATCGAATCCGGCCGGTCCGGCATAGCGCAGCGCGAACGGCATCGGCGCGTCGCTGCCGGCGAGCGGGGCCGGCAGCGCCGGCCAGGCCTCGGGCCAGCGCGCGATGTGGCCGTCGAGCGTGAGCTGCAGGGCGTCGTCGAGTGCGATGCGACCGCCGGCGGCCAGCGTCGGCACCAGGCCCTCGGCACGCGTCGCGATGCCGACCGGCGCCAGCTCCAACCGACCTGCGTCGAAGTCCAGCCGGCCCTGCAGGCCGAAGGCGAACGGGATGCTGGTCGCGCGTGCGCGCCAGTGTGCATCGGCGGCGAGTCGCAACGGGGCGAGGTGCAGGCCCGGCGCTGCGGGGTCGACGCGCGTGGCATCGAACTGCAGCCGGGCATCAAGCCGGCCCGAGGGCAGACGCAGGGTCACGGAGCCGTTCGCGCCCAGCGTGCGCAGGTCGACCGGACGATCGGCCCGCACGCGCAACTGGAACGGCGCGCTCACGTCGGCACCGATCGCCGTGCCGGCCACGCGCGCAGTGACGGCGCGGTCCGGGTACAAAGCGGGCAGTTCGAGCATCAGCGCTTCGATGCGCCAGCCATCGGCGTCGACGACGCCGTTGCGGATGCGCAGGCCGTCGGTGAACGGCGGCACGCGGCCATCGCCGGGCGGCCGCGCATCGAGCCAGCGCAACAGGGTGGGCAGATGCGGCGTGGGTGCGTCCAGTTCGATCCGCGCGATCTCGAGTTCGGCGCCGCGGCTGCGAAGGGTCGACCACGGCAGGGAGACCAGCACGCGATCGGCGCGCAGCAGGGGCGTCGTCTCGCCGGGCATGCGCGCGGTGACGTTGCGGACTTCGAGCTGCGGCGTGCCGCGCAGACGATAGGCGACGTCGCCGTCGAAGGTGATGTCGAGGCCGAGGCTCGGCCCCAGCCGCTCGAGCACGAGGTGCAGTGCGCGGTCGGGCGGCAACAGCACACGCACCGACAGCGCCAGCACGAGGCCGGCGACGGCGAGCACCAGCAGCAGGATCGGCCAGCGCCGACGGCGCGGCGCCGGCGCATCGGGCGCCGGAGCCGGGGCGGTCACGCGCCGAGCGTCTCCGGCAGCATGGCGTCGACGAAGGCCTCGGCGTCGAACACGCGCAGATCTTCGGGACGCTCGCCGATGCCGGCGAAGCGGATCGGAATGCCGAACTCGCGCGCCAGCGCGAACACCACGCCGCCCTTGGCGGTGCCGTCGAGCTTGGTGACCACCAGGCCCGTGACCTGCACCGCGGCATTGAACTGGCGCAGCTGCGACAGCGCGTTCTGGCCGGTCGTGCCGTCGATGACCATCAACACCTCGTGCGGCGCGGTGGTGTCGATCTTGGCGAGTACGCGACGGATCTTGCCGAGTTCGGCCATCAGCCCCTGCTGGGTGTGCAGGCGACCGGCGGTGTCGGCGATCAGTACACCCGTACCACGCGATTTCGCGGCCTGCAGCGCATCGAACGCGACCGCGGCCGGATCCGCATCCTGCCCCTGGGCGACGACGGCCACGCCGTTGCGCTCGCCCCAGGCCTTGAGCTGGGCGACCGCGGCGGCGCGGAAGGTGTCGCCCGCGGCCAGCATCAGCGCATGGCCTTCATCCTTGAAGCGCTTGGCGAGCTTGCCGATCGTCGTGGTCTTGCCGACGCCGTTGACGCCGACGGTGAGGATCACGAACGGTCTGGCGGCGGTGTCGATCACCAGTGGCTTCGCCACCGGCTGGAGCATCGCGATCAATTCGGCGCGCAGCGCCTGGAGCAGGGCATTGGCGTCGGCGAACTCGCGCTGCTTCATGCGCTTGCGCAGGCCGCCGACGAGGTCGGTACTCGCCGCGACGCCGACGTCGGCGGTGAGCAGCGCGGTTTCGATCTCGTCGAGCAGGTCCTCGTCGAGCTTGGGATTGCGCGAGAACAGGCCGCCGAAGCTGCGCGCGAAGGTGTTGCCGCCGAGGCGCTCGCGCCAGCCCGACTTGCCGGGGGCGGCCGCGGGCATCGTGCTGGCGAACACGTAATCGGCCAGCGCGGCGGCGGGGTCGACGATGGCCGGCGGCGGTGATGCCGGGGGCGTTGCAGGCGCGACGGGCGGGATCGCGACCGGCGCAGCGGCAGCGGCGGCGTCGGCACCGTCCGCGTCGGGCGCCGGCGTGGACGGAACCACCGGCGGCGCAGGCGCGGGCGCAGCAGGCGGCGCGAACGCCGCGGCGATCTCTTCGGCGCTGAGGCGGCGTCGGCCGCTGTCGGCCTCGGGCGTGTCGGGGGATCTGTCGCGCTTGAACCAGCTGACCATGCGGCGGTCGGAACGGGGATGGGGGAGAATGGCGCGCATGGTATCACCCGCCTTTCAGGCGCCCTGTCAGGGCGCACGCGTTTGAACAGGGCGCGCAATCGCCCATCGAATGCCGGCCGCGACGCCGGTCCGGGGCGCGTGCGCATCGTCGGTGGACGCTGGCGCGGCACACGGCTGGATGTGCCGGACGTCGCCGGCCTGCGGCCCACGTCGGACCGTGTGCGCGAGACGCTGTTCAACTGGCTGCAGCCGGTGCTGCCCGGCGCGCGGGTGCTCGATCTGTTCGCCGGTACCGGCGCCCTGGGGCTGGAAGCCGTCTCGCGTGGCGCGGCGGGTGCGCTGCTGGTGGAGCGCGATGCCGCACTCGCCGCGGCCCTGTCCGCCACTGCGGCACGCCTGGCCGGCGGTGGTGCGGTGGAGGTGCGGCGCGGCGACGCGGTGACGACGGCGGCGGCATTGCCGCCGGGCAGCATCGACATCGCGTTCGTCGATCCGCCGTTCGCCCACGACCTGTGGACACCGGCGCTGACCGCGCTGGAACCCGCGCTCGCGGCCGATGCGTGGCTGTACCTGGAATCGCCGAGCGCCCAGCCGGCCCGGCCCGGCGCCGGCTGGCGACTGCACCGCGAACTCGGCACCCGCGAAGCGCATTGCGCGCTCTACCGGCGCGCCGGCTGACCCGGCCGCGGCGCTGCTACACTTGGCGCCCGCGCCTCACACCCGATACAGCCGACGCCAGCATGAGTGCGAGCCGCAAACGCATCGCCGTCTACCCGGGCACCTTCGACCCCATCACCAACGGGCATGTCGATCTGGTGGACCGCGCGGCGCCGCTGTTCGAGCGCCTGATCGTCGGTGTGGCGGAAAGCCCCGCCAAACGCCCGGCGATGTCGCTCGACGAACGCGTCGGACTGGTGCGCGAAGCGCTGTCGCACGTGCCCAACGTCGAGGTCATCGGCTTCCACTCGCTGCTGGCGCATTTCGTCGCCGAAGTGGGCGCCGGCGTGCTGCTGCGCGGCCTGCGCGCGGTGTCGGATTTCGAATACGAGTTCCAGCTCGCCAGCATGAACCGGCATCTGATTCCCGAGGTCGAGACGCTGTTCCTCACCCCGGCCGAGCAGTACGGCTTCATCTCCTCCACGCTGGTGCGCGAGATCTCGCGCCTCGGCGGCGACGTGGCGGGCTTCGTGCCGGCCGCGGTCGATCGCGCACTGCGCAAACACACGCAACGCTGACGTTGTCCATCCACGCCACACGATAGAAAAACGAGAGGGAATCCCATGAAGTCCATCCACCGCGCGCTGCTCATCGCCTGCCTGGTCCTGCCGGTCCTGGCCTGCAGCAAGGACGAGCCCGCGCCGCAGGCCGCCGCCGCACCGGTCACCGCACCGCAGACCGACGACCGCACCGCCTGGAGCGCCTACCTCAACGATGTCGCCAACCGGAACATGGACGGCATCAACAACTCGCCCTACGTCTACCTGGTGCCGCCGGCGCCGACGGGGGCGGCGGCGAGCGACATGGCGGCGACCGAAACCGAGGCGCCTGCAGAGTCCGCCGCTGCGTCCGATTCCGCGCCGGAACTCTCGGCCCCGGTCGACGGCGACTACGAGCGCCTGCTGGACAAGGCCAAGACCGACGTTTCGCGCGGCATCGTCCGCGGCAACCTGCTGATGTTCGCCGGCCTGGATTCGGCGCGCACCGCCAACCTCACCGTTGCCGCGTTCGACGGCGTCGAGCCGAACACCATGCGCGGCGTGCGCGTCGTGTTCATCGGTGCCGCTGCCGACTCCGAGCGCGTCAAGGCGGCTGTGGAGCCGGCCGGCGTCGAGTACGTCTTCGTCGACACCGCGCAGTAATCCGCATCACCGGCCGGCCCGTCCGGCCGTCCGCATCTCGACCGCCGCCGTGCCCGTGCACGGCGGCGGTCTGCGTTTGGGGCGCGCGTGCGGCCCGCACAGCGGTTGCGGCACGCGGTTCCATTCATGGAACGCCGCGCTCCCGGCCAGTCACTACAATGTCCGCATGTCCCTGAAGATCAATGCGCTCTGCGTCAACTGCGACGTCTGCGAGCCGGCGTGTCCGAACCAGGCGATTTCGCAGGGCGAAGAGATCTACGTCATCGATCCTGCGCGCTGCACCGAGTGCGTCGGCCATTTCGACGAGCCGCAGTGCGTGGTGGTGTGCCCGGTCGAGTGCATCGATCCCGATCCCGATATTCCCGAAACCCAGGCGCAGCTGCTCGCCAAGCTGGCGCGGCTGCAGCAGGAGGCGTCATGACGCGTGCGCGAACCCTGGCCGGCCTGCCGGCGTTGCTGCTGTCGGTGCTGCTGCTGACGGCCGCGCCGTCGTGCGCGCGCGATGTCCGTGCGCCCGACGCCGCGGCCACCACGGCGCAGTCCGCCGCCACGCCGCCCGGCAACGCGGTCGCGTCGGCGCACGCGCTGGCCACCGAGGCGGGCCTTGCGGTCATGCGCGAAGGCGGCAATGCCTTCGACGCGGCGATCGCGACCTCGGCGGTGCTGTCGGTGGTCGAGCCGATTTCCTCGGGCCTGGGCGGCGGTGGCTTCTTCCTGCTGCACGATGCAGCGAGCGGGCGCGACATCTTCGTCGACGCGCGCGAGACCGCGCCGGCCAGCGCGCATTCGGACCGCTACCGCACGGCGGATGGCGGTTTCGACCGCGACCGCGCCGAAAACGGCCCGTGGTCGGCCGGCATTCCGGGGCTGCCGGCCGCGTTCGTGCACATCGCCGAACGCTACGGCGCGCTGCCGCTGTCGCAGTCACTGGCGCCGGCGATCCGCATCGCCGAAGAGGGCTTTCCGGTCTATGCGCGCTTCGCGCGTGGCTACCAGTCGCGGCGTGCGGTGATGGAGCGCTACTCCGGCACGCGCGCTGTGTTTCTCGCCGACGGCCGCGCACCGGAGGCGGGCGACATCTTCCGCCAGCCCGATCTCGCGCGCACGCTGCGCCTGCTGGCCGAGCGCGGCTTCGATGGTTTCTATGGCGGCGAAACCGGCGCGAAGCTCGTCGCCGGCGTGAATTCCGAAGGCGGCGAATGGACCGCGGCGGACCTGGCCGCCTACCGGGTGGTCGAGCGCACGCCGATCCGGTTCCGTTACCACGACTGGGAGGTGGTCACCGCGCCGCCGCCGTCGTCGGGTGGCATCGCGATGGCGCAGATGCTGCAGATTCTCGAACCCTATGATCTGCCGCGGCTCGACGATGCCGCGCGCACGCACCTCGTCGTCGAATCGATGCGTCGTGCGTTCCGCGACCGCACCTTCTACCTGGGCGATCCTGATTTCGTGACGATTCCGCAGCGCACACTGACCAGCCGCGATTACGCCGCCGGCCTGCGCGCGACGATCAATCCCGAGAAGGCCACGCCCAGCGATCTGCTTTCGGGCTCGGTGACACCGCTCGAGGACGAAGAAACCACGCATTTCTCGATCATCGACGCCGCCGGCAACCGCGCCGCGGTCACCCAGACGGTGAACCTGCTGTTCGGCAGCGGCCTGGTCGCCCCCGGCACCGGCGTGCTGCTCAACAACGAGATGGACGATTTCGCACTGCAGCCGGGCGTGCCGAACGCCTTCGGCGTGATGGGCTTCGACGCGAACGCACCGGCGCCGGGCAAGCGGCCGCTGAGTTCGATGACGCCGACCTTCGTCGTCTCCGACGACCGCGTCGCCGTGCTCGGCACGCCGGGCGGCAGCCGCATCATCACGATGGTGCTGCTGGGGATTCTCGGTTACGACGCGGGCCTCGATGCGCAGGCCGTCGCTACGCTGCCGCGCTATCACCACCAGTGGATGCCGGACGCGATTTCGGCCGAGAGCAATGCGTTCTCGGCCGATACCGCAGCCAGGCTGCGCGCGCTGGGGCACACGGTGAACCTGCCGGGCGATCGCGCGGCGGGCGGGCGCGGATCGAGCCACGTCTGGGGCAACCTGCAGACGGTGGAATGGAACCGCGCGACGGGCGTGCTCAGCGGCGGCAGCGATCCGCGCAACGACGTGGGTGAAGCGAAGGTCGAGCCGGCCGCGCGTTGATTCCGGGTGCGAGGCCGGTGCCGCGTGTCATTGGGTTCCGGCTCGCGGTGCGCAGGTAGCGGGGTGGCTGCGGACGGAGGCGTGTCGAGTCGTCGGCAGGACGCCCACGCATCGAGCTCGACGTGTTCGACGGCTGCTGGGCGTTTCTGTCACGCACGCGGCCCGCCGCGATCGCCGCACGCGCGTCGCCGCGTGCGCGGCGGCTGCGCCTACAATCGGCCACCGGTGCGACGCGGGAGGACGTCATGAAACTGTGGTCGATTGCGGGCAATTCGCAGAAGCTCGATGGCGGCTCGATGTTCGGCAATGCGCCGCGCGCGATGTGGACGAAGTGGGCCACGCCCGATGACCTCAACCGCATTCCGCTGGCCACGCGCGGCCTGCTCGCGACGCCGATCAACGGCAAGACGGTGCTGTTCGAAACCGGCATCGGGGCGTTCTTCGAGCCCAGGCTGCGCGCGCGCTTCGGCGTGCAGGAGGACCGCCACGTGCTGCTCGATTCCCTCCGCGAGGCGGGCTTCGACCACACCGACATCGACGTCGTGGTGCTGAGCCATCTGCATTTCGACCACGCCGGCGGTCTGCTCGCGCCCTGGGCCGAGGGGCGCGCGCCCGAGCTGCTGTTTCCCAATGCCACGTTCGTCGTCGGCCGCGCGCACTGGGACCGCGCGACCCGTCCGCATGCGCGCGATCGCGCGAGCTTCATTCCCGAACTGCCCGGCCTGCTCGAAGCCAGCGGGCGGCTGCAGTTCCTCGACGGCGCGCATTGCGATGCGCTCGGCGAGGCGGTGCGCTTCCACCCCAGCGACGGCCATACGCCGGGCATGATGCTGGCCGAGATTCTAGGGCCGAACGTGCAGGGCGGCGTGCATCATGGTGGCGTCGTGTTCTGCGCTGATCTGGTGCCCGGGCTGCCTTGGGTGCACGTGCCGATCACGATGGGCTACGACCGCTATCCGGAACTGATCATCGACGAGAAGCAGGCCTTTCTCGCCGACATGGCCGAGCGCGGCGTGCGCCTGTTTCTGACCCACGATCCCGATGTCGCGCTGGCCCAGGTGATGCGCGACGCCCACGGCCGGTTCGCGGCCGGACATACGGTCGCGTCGCTCGCGGCCCGCAGCCTCGATGAAGGACATTCCGCATGACTCCGCGCATTTCCCTGCTGATCGCCTCGCTGCACGTGGTGCTTTATCTCGTGCTGGCGATGCGCGTGGTGCTGCACCGCAAGGCCCGCAACATCGGCGTCGGCACCGGTGGCGACCCCATGCTGACGCGCAAGGTGCGGGTCCACGCCAATTTCGGCGAGTACGTGCCGCTGGCGCTGCTGATGCTCGCGTTGCTCGAGCTGGCGGCCGTGTCGACGACGTGGCTGTGGACGTTCGGCATCGCGCTTCTGGTCGCGCGCGTGCTGCATGCCGTGGGGCTGGGCGGATCGTCCGGTTACTCGCTCGGACGCTTCGCCGGCACGCTGTTGACCTTCATCACCCTGCTGGCGATGGCCGCGCTCGGCATCTGGCGCTTCGTCGCCGGGGCGATGCTCGTCGCCTGACTCCGTGCGTAGTCCCGTAGACGCGTGCTCGCGCGCGAACGGGTGTTGCCGGGAACGCCCATCGCGCGCGAGCGCGCTCCTGCAGAGGATGCGTCACCGGCGCGCGTCACCGGATGCCGCATGCGGATCGGCGTCGACGCGGGCTCAATCCACCCGAGTGCCGAAGATCTTGTCGCCCGCATCGCCGAGGCCGGGCAGGATGTAGCCCTTCTCGTTGAGGCGCTCGTCGATCGAGGCGGTGTAGACCTCGACGTCCGGGTGCACGGCTTCGAGCGCGCGCAGCCCCTCCGGCGCGGCGACCAGGAACAGCCCTTTGATCCGCGCCGCGCCTGCGGCCTTGAGCATGGCGACGGTGGCGATCAGGGTGCCGCCGGTGGCCAGCATCGGATCGAGGATCAAGGCCGTGCGGTCGGCCATGTCGCCGACGAGATTCTCGTAGTAGGGCACCGCTTCCAGCGACGCTTCGTCGCGCTTGATGCCGACGACGCTGACCTTGGCGGCCGGAATCAGCTCGAGCACACCCGGCAACATGCCGATGCCGGCGCGCAGGATCGGCACCAGGGTGATCTTGCGGCCCTTGATGCGGCGCACCTGCACCGGCCCGGCCCAGCCGGCGACCTCGGCATCCTCGGTCTCCAGATCCGCCGTCGCCTCGTAGGTCAGCAACGTCGCGACCTCGGCCGAGAGTTCGCGAAACGTCTTGGTGCTGTTGTCGGCGCGGCGCATCAAGCCGAGCTTGTGCTGCACCAGCGGGTGGCGGACTTCGATGGTCTTCATGCGAGGGCCTGGGCGCGGACGGGCGCACAGGATAGGACAGCCCGGCGGACGCGTCCTCTCCGAAGGTGGGCGCGCAGGCGGGAACACAACGAAGAACGCCGGCGCTGTGGCCGGCTTCTTCGCCTGGAACCTGGCGAGGTCAGAACTGGTAGCGCACGCCCGCCAGCCACGAGCGGCCGAAGCCTTCCATTTCCAGCACGCGGTTGCGCTGGCCCTGGAAGCGGATCTGGCGGGTGTCCTGGATGTTGTTGACCTCGCCGAACACGGCCCAGCCCAGGCCGAGTGCATAACTGGCCGAGAAATCGAGGCTGGCGCGCTCGTCCCAGTACACATTGAGTTCGGGCTCGCTGATGTCGAAGGTCTGGATGAACTTCGAGCGGTAGTTGTAGGCCAGACGTGCGTTGAGTCCGTGCTTCTCGTAGGTCAGCGCCAGGTTGTAGTTGGTGCGCGAGGTGCCGGGGAGCTCGGTCCGGCCGAGGCCGAACGGAAGCTCGGCGCGCGACTTGGCGTAGGTGTAGTTGGCGTAGATGCCGAGGCCGTCGAGTGCGCCGGGCAACATGTCGAAAGTCTGCTGCCAGGTCAGCTCGGCACCGTGGATGCGGCCGTTCTCGCCGTTTTCGGCGCGGGTGATGCGCAGGGTCTGCGCGCCGACGGTCTCGTCACGCGAAGCGACGAACAGCGGGTCGTCGATGCGCTTGTAGAACACCGCGGCCGAGAGCAGGCCCAGCGGGCGCAGGTAGTGTTCGAACGAGAGATCGGCATTCCACGCGTAGGCTTCGCGCACCAGCGGATTGCCTTCGTTGATGGCCACGACATCGGCGTCGTCGGCCTCGCCGATCACGCGATAGGGCGCCACGTGCATGAAGTCCGGGCGGTTGAGCGCCGTGGACACCGAGCCGCGCAGGATGCTGTCGGGCGTGAATTCGTAACGCAGGTGCACGCTGGGCAGGAGATTGTCGTACCGCCGCCCCGCGGTCTGCGGCACCACCTCGCCGGTCTCCTCGTCGAACTGGATCGCGCTACCCTCGACCTCGGTGCGCTCGTAGCGCAGGCCGGTGATCATGGTCAGGCGGTCCCAGTTGGCATCGAGCCGGACATAGCCAGCCTGCACGTCTTCGGAGGCACGGTAGTCGCCGGTCAGCGAGTCGGGCATCAGGCGCGCGTGGTTCGGGCTGTCGATCAGCTGGCCCGCGTAGCGGTCGAAGATGTCGCGGCAGAACCGGCGGCCGGCCAAGAAGTAATCGAAGTTATTGCTCTCGCTGTCGCAGAGCATGTCCGACATCGTGATGCCCAGCGCGGCGAAGTCGGCCGCGCTGCCGTTGCGGTAGCGCTCGTCGTCGAACATCTTGTCGCGCTGGCGCAGACGCACGCCGAAACGGACATCGCCGCTGTCGCCCAGGAATGACTGCAGTCGGCCCAGATCGACGCGCAGCGCGTTCTCGTCTTCCTCGCCGTATTCGTAGCGGTCGTTGAGGCGGCGGAACGCGTACCAGCTCTCGGGCAGGTTCACCCCGGTCGTCGGGGCATCGGGGCGGCCGAGGATGGTCCAGGTCGGGAAATCGGGATTGGCGTAGTCGTAGCGCATCTGCGGGCGCACGGTCGAGCGGAAGATGTACTGCATGCGCGGGCTGGTGGTCTTGGTCGCCTCGCTGCGCGAGGCCTGCCAGTCGAGCTTCCAGGCGTCGCCGAGGAAGTGCTCGCCGCTGAGGTTGTAGGTGCGGATGGTCTTGTCGTAGGTGCGCTCGCGCAGTTCCTTGTCGAACGTCGCGCGGGCCTGGCCGGTGGTTTCGCCCGAGCCGGCGGCGAAGTTGTCGAGGGCGATGATCAGGTTGTCGCGGAACTCGCGGTCCTCGAAGTTCGAGTCCGAGGCCACGAAGGTGAGCAGGTGGTCGGGATTGATGCGGTAGTCGAAGCGACCGGTGAGGCCCTTGCGGGTGCGCACGCCCTCGTAATCCTTGATCTGCACCTCGGTCGGCCGGAAACCGTCGCCCCCCGCCTGGTAGAGCGTCTCGACGTTGTCGGTGAAGCGGCCCTGCCGGCTGATCGAGCCAGAAAGCAGCACGCCGATGTTCTGCTCGGCGCCGAAACGGTTGCCGACGGTGGCGTTGTAGCGCTGGTTCTCGCCGTCGCCGAGCTGGTACTTGCCGCCGGCCAGCGACGCACGCAGGGTCAGGCCCTCGCGGTCGAGTGCGCTCTGGGTGCGGATGTTGATGTTGCCGGCGATCGCGTCACCGTCCATGTCCGGGGTCAGCGCCTTGGTGACCTCGAGCGCGGCGATCACGTCCGAGGGAATGGTGTCGAGCTCGACGCCGCGGCTGGCGGCATCCGGGTTGGCCAGCGGCACGCCGTCGATGGAGACGGTGGTGTATTCCTTGGGCGCACCGCGCACGGTGACGTAGCGGCCTTCGCCCTGGTCGCGCTCGATCGACACACCGGGAATGCGCTGCGTGGATTCGGCGATGTTGTTGTCCGGGAACTGGCCCAGCAGGTCGGCCGACACCACGTTGACGTAGTGGGTGTTGGCGCGCTGCTGGTTGAGTGCCATCGCCTGGGCGTCGCGGCTGGCGCGCACTTCGACCACGCCCACGTCGGTGGCGGTCACGGTACTGCGCAGGGTGATGTCGACCTGTGCGCCGCGGCTTTCGCCCAGTTCCACTTCCGACTCGTGTCGCACGTAGCCGAGGTAATCCACCTGCACCGCGTAGCGGCCCGGTTCCAGTCCGGTGACGCGGAAGAAGCCTTCGCGATCCGTGCTGACCTGGCGGCCGCCGATCGTGACGATCGCGCCTTCGAGCGACACGCCGCGCGAGGCTTCGCTGACCTTGCCGACGATCGTGTTGGCCATCGCGGCCATGGTCCCGGAGGAATTGGACTGCGCAGCGGCAGGGGCGGTCCAGGCCAGGGCGAGCGTGGCGGCGATCGCGGTGGCGATGACAGAACGGCTGGGGTACATGACGACTCCGGTGATGGCGGCTGTGCGGGGCACGGCGACGCTGCGGCGCAGGCGCGTTCGTGATGTCGACGCGCCGGCATGGGCCTGCGTCGCCGGAGGCGTGCGTGACGCTCCGTTTCCCCGGGGGCGGCAGTCTGGGAAGCGTCGATGACAGCGGCATGGACGGAATGCGTCAGCCACGTTACTGACCGCGCGGTGCAACACGACTGCAACCTGCGCTTGACACCATTCGGGTTCGCCGCGATACGCATGACGGTTGTGTGTATCGGGTCTTCGGGCGGTGCGCCGACCTGCGCACCGGGCCATCATCGAGACGCCGCCGCGCACCGTGACCGGTGCGATTCCCGTGCATGCGTCCAACAGGAGTTCTGCAGATGAAATACGTGGTGTCCACGGCGCGTGCGCCGCGCCTGCTCCCGCTCGGTGCCTGCCTGCTTGCGGCATCGCTGTTCGCGCTGCCGGCCCTGGCCGAAACTGCGGTCAAGACCGAGGTGGAACCGAACACGCTGGTGCCCGCGGGCGTGATGCGTTACGCGCCGAGCGTGTTTCCCGACCGCATCATCGCCTCGCCGGCGCAGGATGCCGCGACCGGCTTCGGGGTGTCGTGGCGTACGGCGACATCGGTCGATGCGCCGGTACTGGAGATCGTCGTCGCCGGCGATTCGCCCGACATGGGTGTGCGACGCCGTGTCGCCTCGCGGAGCGCGGAGCTGGACGGTGAGAACGGTGCCGCGCGTTTCCACCGCGCCGACGTCGATGGACTGCAGCCCGATACGCTCTACGCCTGGCGCGTGCAGGGCGGTGGCACCTGGAGCCCGTGGATGCACACCCGCACCGCGGCCGCGACCGATGCGCCGCTGACGCTGCTGTACTTCGGCGACACCCAGAACAAGAACGCCAGCCTGAGCACGCGCGTGCTGCGCGAAGCGCATCGGCAGGCACCGGACGCGAAGCTCGCCTTGTTCGCTGGTGATCTGGTCAGTGGCGGCGACGGCGAGGACGACAACGAGTGGGGCGAGTGGTTCGACGCGGTGGGGCCGCTGGCGACGATGGTGGTCAACGCGCCGGCGCCAGGCAACCACGAATACTGGGAAGAGTTCGAGGACACGCCGCAGGAGCGCCGCGTGCTCGGCGACCACTGGACGCGCACGTTCGCGTTACCCGCCAACGGCGCGAGCGGCGCCGAGCCGACCACCTACTGGTTCGACTACCAGGACGTGCGCGTCGTCGTGCTCGACGGCACCTCGGCGCTCGACCTCGGCACGGCCGAAGCGCAGGCCGCCTGGCTCGACCGCACGCTCGCGGACAATCCGCACCGCTGGTCGATCGCGCTGGTGCACCAGCCGATGTACTCGCCGCGCCAGGACCGCGAGAACCGCCTGCTGCGCGAACACGTGCTACCGGTACTCGAGCGCCGCCGCGTGGATCTGGTGCTGCAGGGCCACGACCACGTCTACGGCCGCCGCGGCGGCGAGGATGCGCGCCGCGACACGCCGCAGTATCTGGTGTCGGTGGTGGGCGCCAAGCAGTACCGCCTCGGCGCGCAGGCCCGCCAGGACATGGATCCCACCGCCGAGGACACCCAGCTGTTCCAGGTGATCCGCATCGATGGCGATACGCTGCGCTACGAGTCGCGCACCGCGACCGGTCGCCTCTACGACGCATTCGAACTGCGCGGCGCAACGCCTGCGGCGCGCACCCTGCACGAGATCACCGAAGGCCGCATCGCGCCGCGCGACTGTCCGCGCGATGCGACACTCAAGGGCCGCGCCGACCGCTGCTGGGAGTGACCCGATGAGCCGGCATGTGCGCACCCTGTGCGGGGGGGGGGGGCTTGCGCTGCTGGCGGGCGTCGCCGCATCGAATGCTCCTGCCGCCAACCCGATGCGGGCCGCACAACCTGAAGATGCGCCGGCCCAGGCACGGCGTCTGGTCGAGATTCCACCCGGCGGATTCACCCGGTACGAGGCCGACGACGAGGGGCTGATCCAGGTCGACCGGTTGCCGTCGATGCCGGTGGCGTATCCGGCGAATTACGGCGCGACGGCGATCCGCTCGATGCGCTTGTGATCACCGCGCGCCGCTGTACCCGGCGTGCTGATCCGGTCGCGTCCGCTCGGCGCGCTGCGCATGCGCGATGGCGGCGCCGCGGACGAAACGATCATCGGCGTGCCGGCCGACGACGTGGATCCGACCTGTGCCGACCTGCGCGAGATCAGCGACCTGCCGCAGATCGAGCGCGACCGCATCGAGGCCTTCTTCCGGGTCTACAAGGATCTGCCGGCCGGCGGGACACGCATCGAACTCCCGGGCTGGAGCGATGCGGCCGAGGCGCGGGTGCCGATGCGCGCCGCGGTGGACGCGTTCGAGGCGGCCCGCTGAGCCCGCGTCGACGCATCCACTGCGCTCGCAGGCTGGCGATGCGTCACCCGCAGTAGCGCGAGCGGGCCGCGACCGCGTCCTGCAGCAGCAGGTGTTCGCGATCGGTCAACGCGCTCGATCCGGCGAGATCGTGGATCGTCCGCTGCAGAGTGGGGCAGGGACTGTCGGTGTAGCCGGGCGGCCACAGCCCGACCAGCTGGGCGAAGCCGCGCACGACGTCCTCGGGTGTCACCTGGCGACGCATGCGGAACCGCTCGGGCCGGGCGTCCTGCCGCACGGGGCTGCGCGCCCATGGCTGTGTGTCGCCGACGGTGATGGGTGCGGCGTCGGTGCCCAGCAGATTGCCGTAGTCGAGCAGGCCCGACGTGTGGGTTGCGATCGGGGCGGGCGCCTCCGCAGGCGACGATGGCTCGACCGCCGCGTCGATCGGCAATGACGCTGCGGCGGGCGAGGGGCGTGCGCGGGTGGGCGTGGACGCGGTGGCCACATCGACCCGAGGCGTCAGAGCGATCACGGGCGCAGGCGGCGGGTCGACGAACACGAGCCGGGTCACGACGATCGGCGACCTCGACGGCGCCGGCCCGACGGCGGCGCGCCATGCGATCACGCACAGGGCCATCAGCGCCGGGAGCAGCAGCGCGGTCAGCAGCGCCGCCTGCGCATGGGGATCGCGGTCGCCTGCGCGGCGCGCGGCGGCGGGGCCGTCGGGATGACGTGGGACTCGGCGGATCGACATCGTCAGGGGCGTCCATGCCACGAATGCGGGCAGGATACCTGCGGCGAGGCGGGATGCACTGCCGACCGGTCAGCTCGCGGCGACGTCGTGCCGTCCGTGTCGATGTCGGCCATGCCGCGGCGACGTGCGCCGTCAGACGATGGTGTGCGGCTCGCGGGCGGACGGGGCGCACCGGCGGCGTCGGGATCACGCGCGCGCCGGGGTGCGTGCGATTCCGCGACCGGGCTCAGCCTTCGTCGGTCGAGCCGGCCTCCACCTCGGCCTGGGCCTCGGCACGGGCTGCATCCAGCGCGTTCTCGACCGTCGTCCATGCGGCCGCGAGATCCACGCGCGTGCCGTCCGTCCACACCGCCTCGATCCGACGCGTCGCGCGGATGTCGGCCAGCGGATCGCCGGCGACGACCAGCACGTCGGCGCGTGCGCCGGCTTCGAGCCGGCCGAGATCGGCCTGGCCGAGGATGTCGGCGGCCACATGGGTCGCCGCCTGCAGCGCCTGCACCGGTGTCAGGCCGTTCGCAACCAGCGCGTCGAGTTCCTGGTGCAGCGCGGGGCCAGCCAGCATGTAGGGTGCGGCGGGCAGATCCGAGCCGGCGCCGATGCGCACGCCGGCGGCCAGCAGGCGCGGCAGCATCGCACGGAGCAGGCGCTGATCGCTGCGTGCCAGTGCGTGCACCTCGGGCTCGCCGAGCACGCGGGACAGATGGGACCAGTAGCCGCTGAAGTCGGCGGCCACCAGCGCGGCCCCCGGCAGGTCGTCGCGCGGCAGGCTGTCGGGCGCGGCGAACTGTGCGGCATTGCCGGCCGTCGGCACCACGGCGACACCGGACTGCGCCAGGTCGGCGACGATGCGGTCGAGCAGTGCCGGGTCCAGCGTCTCGGCATCCGGATCGCCGCCCAGCCGTTCGTAGGCCAGAGCAACGCCGCCGAGATGTTCCAGCGTGGTCACGCCCGAGGCCGCGGCGTGGCGCGCATCGACCTGCGCGCCGGTCAGGCCGCGTGTCAGCACGGTGCCGAGATCGGCCATCACCGGCAGGCCGTGACGCGCAGCGGCCTGGAGCGCGGCATCGAAGACCTCTGGCGAGAGCTGTTCGTAGAGCTTGATCCAGTCGACGCCGGCCTCGGCGAGCGCATCGATCACCGTGTCCGCATCGGCCGGCGACGTCAGCGTGATCGCCGGCTGGCCGCCGAGCGTCTCGGCATCGAACGGGGCCGGCCCCTGGGGCGTCAGCACGCTCACCGGACCGTCGAGCAGCGGTCCGGTCGCGAGCAGGCGCGGCGCGCCGGACGTCGCGCGCAGGCGCGCCAGCGTGTCGAGGGTGTTGCCGGCATCGCGGATCGTGGTGACGCCGGAGGGGACGAACGCACCGATGTAGTGCGGCCGTGCGTGCACGTGCAGATCGATCAGGCCCGGCAGCAACAGGGCGTCGCCGTAGTCGTGCTGCGGGGTGGTGGCGTCCCAGCTGCAGGCCGCGCGCTCACCGGCGCAAAGCACGCGCTCGCCGGCGATCACCACCACACCGTGATCGATCACCAGGCCCGCGCGGGCATCGAACAGGCGGCCGAGCAGGATGGCATCGGCCGGAGACGCGGCGGCCTGGGCGGGCGCCAGGCTGCTGCAGGCAGACAGAAGGAATGCCGCACACGGAAGTGCGAGCAGGGCGGAACGTCGACTCATGGTCACCACGCGATCGGGAAGACAACGCGGGCCGATCGCCCCGGTGCACATCCTCCGGACGCCCGCGGCGGCATCGACACCGCGGCTGCGCCCGGGCAGACGCAAACCGGTGCCGGCCGCGCGGGGCCGCGTCTTTATCAGGCGGCGGCCGCGGCCGTCTGGCGCGGACCCTCGCGCAGGGCCTTGCCCACCATCGCCACCATCAGCGCGATCTCGTCGTCGCCGATGTTGAAGTGCGGCGTGAAACGCAGCGAATTCGCACCGCCGTGGATCACGCCCAGGCCGTGCTCGCGCAGCCATTCCTCGGTCGAACCGGCGCCGTAGCACTTGAACTGCGGCGCGAGCTCGCAGGAGAACAGCAGGCCGGTGCCCTGGACCTTGGTGATCAGGCCGCCGAGTTCGGCCTTCAGCGCCTCGAGCGCCTCGACCGACTTGCGGCCCGCATCGCGGATGTTGGCGCGCACGTCCGGCGTGAGCTGGGCGAGCACCGCGCAGGCGACATCGAGCGCACGCGGGTTGGCGGTCATCGTGTTGCCGTAGACGCCGCTCCTGTAGAGCTGCGCGGCGCGCTCGGTCACCGCGAGCACCGACAGCGGGTACTGGCCGGCGTTGAGTGCCTTGGAATAGGTTTCCATGTCCGGCGCCTCGAGGCCTTCGAAGCCGGGGTAGTCGACGACCGACAGCACGCCGTGCGCACGCAGGCCGGCCTGGATCGAATCGACCAGCAGCAGGCTGTCGTGGGCGCGGGTAAGTTCGCGCGCGGCGGCGTAAAACGCCGGCGGCAGGGCGCGGCCCGGGTCGCCTTCGCCCATCACCGGCTCGAGGAACACGGCTTCGACGAACCAGCCGTTGGCATCGGCATCGGCGAACACCTGGCGCAGCGCGTCCACGTCGTAGGGCGGCACGGTGATCAGCGAATCCTCGTCGCGGAAGCTCGCCAGGTACTTCTTGTAGGCCGCGCGCGAGGAGTCCGAATACAGCGCCGGACGTTCGGTGCGGCCGTGGAAGCTGCCCTTCACCACGACGCGCTTGATCGTGCGCCCGGCATGGCGGCCACCCGGATCGGTCTGGGTGCGGGTGTTGATGTCGGCGATGCGTGCGGCCAGACCCACGGATTCGGAGCCCGAGTTCAGGCACAGGAAGTGGCTGAAGGGACAGCCGCCGTCGCGGCTGTGGCCGATCTCTCGGCGCAGGGCGCGGTCGAGCTTCAGCTGCGACAGGCTGGGGGTCATGATGTTGGCCATCGGCACCGGCTGCGCCATCGCCTCGATCACCGCCTTGGGCGTATGGCCGAAGCCGAGCATGCCGTAGCCGCCCGAGTCGTGCAGCACCGCGCCCTTGAGCGTGACGATCCACGGCCCGCGCGCGGCCAGCGCGACATAGGGGTTCACGGCGTCGTTCTGATAGAAGTTGACGTAGCCCGCCTGCACGGCGCGCGCCTGCGCGTCCTCGTCGAGATCGAGCAGGTCGGCGACGTCCTCGCCCAGTGCGGCATGCGCGTCGGCGGCCGCGCGGGCGGCTTCGACCAGGTCCGGATGCGTCGCTGCGAAGCGCTCGATGACATCGTCGGGCAGACCGGCGGTGCGGCGCTGGCCGCGATGGGCGCGCAGGGGGGCGAGGATTTCGATCACGGACATGGAACGCTCCTTGGGACGTCGGGAGGGCCGGGCGGGGTGTCGATCGGCGTCCGGCCGGGCCGGTACGCCGCGGCAGCGGGCCGGCGGTCGTTCCATTATGTGGACCCATCTGTCGGCCGAAAGCGACGGAACGCCGATCGCCACGTAGAATTTCGGCGGATCGCCGAAGCCGAAAGTCCGCATGTCCATCGAGTCGCCCGACGCCCGCCTGCTGACCCTGCTGCGCGAGAACGCCCGCCTGTCCACGGCGGAGATCGCGCGCCGGCTGGGCCTGTCGCGCACCACGGTGCAGAGCCGGATCGAACGCCTCGAGCGCGACGGCGTGATCACCGGTTACACGGTGCGCGTGCACGACGATTTCGAGCAGGGCCACATCCGCGCCCAGATCATGATCACCGTGCGCCCGCGCCAGCTCACCCCGGTGGTGACCGCGCTGCGCGCGATCGACGCGGTGCGCGCACTGCATTCGGTCAGCGGCCCCTACGACCTGATCGCGCTGGGCGTGGTGCCGACGGTGGCCGACATGGATGCACTGACCGACCGCATCGGCTGCATCGAGGGCGTCGAGCGCACGACCTCGGCCATCGTGCTGTCGACCAAGTTCGAGCGGTAGGTCGCCGGCAACACGGCGCGCGGTCGTGCGCCGTGCACTGAAAGGAACGCCGCGCGCGGGCCGGTCGATCGCGTCGAGCCCGCGCGCGCCTGCAGAGGCTCCCGCGCGGGCGACCAGGGGTGGCCGGCTTCTTCATTACAATGTCCGCCCGCATGTCCCTGCACGTCCCTTGAAGAAATCCGACTTCCATTTCGACCTGCCCGAGGCCCTGATCGCGCAGGCGCCGCTGGCCGAGCGCTCGGCCAGCCGGTTGCTGCTGGTGCCCCCGGGCGAAGGGGCGTTCGATGATCGCCACGTGCGCGATCTGCCGGACCTGCTGCAGCCGGGCGATCTGCTGGTGTTCAACGACACGCGGGTGATTCCGGCCCGGCTGTTCGGCCAGAAGGCCAGCGGCGGGCGGGTGGAGATCCTGATCGAGCGCCTGCTGCCGGGTAACGAGGCGCGTGCGCAGATCGGTGCGAGCAAGGCGCCGAAGCCGGGCGGGCGCATCGTGCTCGACGGGGGGGGCGAGGCCGAGGTGCTGGCGCGTGACGACGGCTTCTATCACCTGCGCTTCCATGTCGACGATGCGCTGGAATCCTGGCTGCTCAAGGCCGGACGCATGCCGCTGCCGCCCTACATCCGCCGGGAGCCCGGACAGGACGATGCCGAGCGTTACCAGACCGTGTTCGCGCGCGAGGTCGGCGCGGTGGCCGCGCCAACCGCCGGCCTGCACTTCGACGATGCGCTGCTGACGCGTCTGCGCGATCGCGGCGTGCAGTTCGGCCACGTCACCCTGCACGTCGGCGCGGGGACGTTCCAGCCGATGCGCGTCGACGACATCCGCGAGCACCGCATGCACAGCGAGTGGCTCAACGTGGGCGCCGAGCTCGTCGCCCAGATCCGCCGCACGCGCGAGGCGGGCGGTCGCGTGATCGCGGTCGGCACGACGGTCGTGCGCGCGCTGGAAAGCGCCAGCGTCGACGGCGAATTGCACCCCTTCGCCGGCGAAACGCGGATCTTCATCTTCCCCGGCTACCGCATCCGCAGCGTCGACGCGCTGGTGACCAACTTCCACCTGCCCGAATCGACGCTGCTGATGCTGGTGTCCGCATTCGCCGGCAAGGATCGCATCCTCGCCGCCTACAACCATGCGGTGCGCGCGCGTTACCGGTTCTTCTCCTATGGCGACGCGATGTTGCTGTGGAGCGGTCATTCGTAATTGGTGATTGGTGATTCGGCACAGCAACAGCCGTCGCCATCCGCCTTTCGAATCACCGATTACCCATCACCAATCACGGCTCCACGATGTCCCGACTGCACTTCGACCTGCTCACCACCGACGGCGCCGCGCGCCGCGGCCGCCTGACGTTTCCGCGCGGCACCATCGAAACGCCGGCCTTCATGCCGGTGGGCACCTACGGCACGGTCAAGGGCGTGCTGCCTGAGCAGATCCGCGCGCTGGGCGCGGAGATCATCCTCGGCAACACCTTCCATCTGTATCTGCGGCCGGGCCTGGAGGTGATCGAGGCGCACGGCGGCCTGCACGGCTTCGCGCGCTGGGACAAGCCGATCCTCACCGATTCCGGCGGTTTCCAGGTCTTCTCGCTGGCGCACAAGCGCAAGATCACCGAGGAAGGGGTGACCTTCGCGGCGCCGACCGACGGCGCGAAGGTGTTCCTCGGCCCCGAAGAGAGCATGCGCATCCAGAAGGTGCTCGACTCGGACATCGTGATGATCTTCGACGAGTGCCCGCCGGTGCAGATCGACGGCAAGCCGGTGCATCCGCGCGTGGTCGAGAAATCGATGGAGCTGTCGCTGCGCTGGGCCGCGCGCTCCAAGCGTGCGCACGAAGGCAATGACGCCGCGCTGTTCGGCATCGTCCAGGGCGGCGTGCACCACGACCTGCGTACGCGCTCGGCCGAGGGGCTCAAGGACATCGGCTTCGACGGTTATGCGATCGGCGGCCTGGCCGTCGGCGAGACCGAGGACGAGCGCAATGCGATGCTCGACCACACCGCGCCGCAGCTGCCCGAGGACCGCCCGCGCTATCTGATGGGCGTCGGCCGGCCGGAGGATCTGGTCGAGGCGGTCGCGCGCGGGGTGGACATGTTCGATTGCGTGATGCCCACCCGCAACGCGCGCAACGGCCATTTCTTCACCTCCACCGGCGTGATCCGTATCCGCAACGCGAAGTTCGAGAAGGACCTGCGCCCGATCGAGGAGGGCTGCGGCTGCGAGGCCTGCAGCGGCGGCTTCACCCGCGCCTACCTGCGCCATCTCGACCGCTGCGGCGAGATGCTCGGCCCGATGCTCGGCACGCTGCACAACCTCTGGTACTACCAGACACTGATGGCCGACATGCGCGCGGCGATCGCGTCGGGAACCTTCGCCGCCTTCCGCGAGTCCTTCTACCGGGCCCGGATGGCGACAGCGGACGCCTGAGCCGCCCCCAGGGGCGCCTCCGGGACGCCGTCACCGCCCATTCACCGGCGGCCCGGGCTGCGCCCGTGCCCGGCCGTGCCATAATTGCCCGCTGTCCGTTTTCGACCCATGGATGCTCCGATGAATCTGCTGGACCTTGTGATCGCCCCCGCCCACGCCGCGGCCCCGGCTGCTGCAGCCGCGCCGAGCCTGCTGTCGACGCTGGCCTTCCCGATCATCCTGATCGCGATCATGTACTTCCTGATGATCCGTCCGCAGATGAAGCGCACCAAGGAGCACCGCGCGATGCTCGAGAAGCTGGCGGTGGGCGACGAGGTCATCACCAACGGCGGCATCGCCGGCGTGGTGCGCAACATCGGCGACAGCTTCATCTCCGTCGAAGTGGCCAACGGCGTCGAAATCCGCGTGCAGAAGGGCGCGGTCGGCAACGTCCTGCCCAAGGGCACGCTGAAGTCGGCCTGAGGCCGGACTCCGCTTCTTCCGTCATCTCTCCCGGCGCCGGCTCACGCACGGCGCCCGAGGCAAGGCAATGCTTGAATTTCCCCGCTGGAAATACGCCCTGATCCTGGTGGTGCTGGTGCTGGCCGCGCTGTACGCGTTGCCCAATGCCTACCAGAAGAATCCCTCGGTGCAGATCACGCCGAGCACCAGCGAGGCACGCATCGACGATGCCCTGCGGCGCCAGGTCGACGGTCTGCTGGCCGAGGCCGGCGTGACCCCGGTCGGCACGGAGATCGACGACGACCATCTGCTCGTGCGCCTCTCGGATTCCGAGACCCAGACCCGCGCCTCGGACGCACTGCGCGGCGCGCTGGGCGAGAACTATTCGGTGGCGCTCAATCTCGCGTCCACCGTGCCGGACTGGCTCGCCAATCTCGGCGCCAAGCCGATGTCGCTGGGTCTGGACCTGCAGGGTGGCGTGCATTTCGTCATGCAGGTGGACCAGGCCGCGGCGCTGCAGACGCGCGTGGAAGGCTACGCCGACGGCATCCGCACCGTGCTGCGCGAAGCCCGCATCGGCTATTCCAGCGTCGAACGCCGCGCCGACAACACCATCGGCGTGGTGCTGGTGGAAGGCGCCGACGTCAATCGCGCCCGCACCGAGATCGCCAACAGCCTCGCCGGCGCGTCCGGCCAGGCCCTGGGCGGCAGCGCGCCGCAGATTCTGGTCGACGGCAACCGCATCACCGTGCGCCTGTCGCAGGGCGAGATCGCGCGCATCGCCACCGACGCGGTGGAACAGAACCGCACGGTGATCTCCAACCGCATCAACTCGATCGGTGTCGCCGAGCCGGTGCTGCAGCGTCAGGGCGAGGATCGCCTCGTGATCCAGCTGCCGGGCCTGCAGGACACCGCCGAGGCCAAGCGCCTGATCGGCGCGACCGCCACGCTCGAGTTCCGCGCCGTCACCGGCGACGAGAACCAGGCCGCCGCCGCGGTGGCCTCGGGGAACATCCCGGCCGACTCGCGCATCTACTACAACGACGCGGGCCAGCCGCTGCTGCTGTCGCGCCGCATCCTGGTCTCGGGCGACCAGCTGATCAACGCCAATCCGCAGACCGATTCCCAGACCGGCACGCCGGCCGTGGGCATCACGCTCAACAGCGCCGGCGGCAAGCGCATGCTCGATCACACGCTGGAGAACGTGGGCCAGCGCCTCGGCATCGTCTATGTCGAGCGCATTCCCACAGTGCGCATCGTCGACGGTCAGGAAGTGCGCTCGGCGCGCACCGTCGAACGCGTGATCAGCTCGTCGACGATCCGCGGCGTGTTCGGCCGCGAGTTCCAGACCACCGGCCTGAGCCGCGACGAGGCCAACGATCTGGCGCGCCAGCTCAAGGCCGGTGCACTGGCCGCGCCGATGGATTTCGTCGAGGAACGCGTCGTCGGCCCGAGCCTGGGCGCAGAAAACGTCGAGCGCGGCATCACCGCCGTGCTCTACGCCTTCATGTTCACGCTCGTGTTCTTCATGGTCTATTACCGCATGTTCGGCATCGTCACCTGCCTGGCGCTGATCCTGAACCTGCTGATCGTCGTCGCGGTGATGTCGCTGTTCGGCGCGACGATGTCCTTGCCCGGTTTCGCCGGCCTGGCGCTGTCGATCGGCCTGTCGGTCGACGCCAACGTGCTGATCAACGAGCGTATCCGCGAGGAGCTGCGTGCCGGCATGCCGCCCAAGGCGGCGATCGTGACCGGCTACGAGAAGGCGTCGGACACGATCTTCGACTCCAACCTGACCGGCATCATCGCGGGCATCGCGCTGTACGCCTTCGGCACCGGCCCGCTGCAGGGCTTCGCGGTCACGCTGGTGATCGGCATCACCGCATCGATGTTCACCGCAATCGTCGTCTCGCGCGCGCTGGTCACGCTGATCTACGCGCCGCGCAAGAAGCTCAAGTCCCTGGCGATCTGACGGGAGAGACCCCATGAAAATTTTCCCGTTGACCCTCGTTCCCAGCGGCACCCGCATCGACTTCATGCGGTTCCGCCATGTCTTCATCACCATCGCCGCACTCGCTTTCCTCGGCGCCGTTGCCGTGATCGGCGTGAAGGGCTTCAACTTCGCCCTCGATTTCACCGGCGGCACCGCGGTCAACGTGCGGTTCGCGCAGCCGGTGAGCGTGGACGAGGTGCGCGAGCGCCTGCAGGCGGCGGAAATCCAGAATGCCCAGGTGCAGACCTTCGGCAGCGGCAACGACCTGCTGATCCGCGTGCGCGCGGCCGAGGACATCGCCCACGTCAACGACAACGACGAGCTGTCGCGCCATGTGCTCGAAGCGGCGTCGACGCCCGACAATCCGGCCCAGGTGCTGAGCACGGAGTCGATCGGCTCCCAGGTCAGCGGCGACCTGCGCCAGAACGCGATCTATGCGGCGATCTTCGTGCTCGTGGGCTTCCTGCTCTACATCAGCTTCCGCTTCGAATGGAAGTTCGCGGTGGTCGCCAGCCTCACGACCATGTTCGACGTGCTGGTGGTGGCCGGGCTGTTCGCGATGACCGGTCGGGAATTCGATCTGACCGTGCTCGCCGGCCTGTTGTCGGTCATGGGCTTCTCGATCAACGACACCATCGTGGTCTTCGACCGCGTGCGCGAGAACTTCCGCGGCCTGCGCGCCGATCCGCTGGAGGTGTTCAACCGGTCGATCAACCAGACCCTGTCGCGCACGATCATCACCTCGCTGGTGTTCTTCCTGTCGGTGTTCGCGCTGTTCCTCTACGGCGGTGGTTCGCTGGAAGGCCTGGCCCTGACCCAGATGCTGGGCGCGGTGGTCGCCACGCTGTCTTCCGTTCTCATCGCCTGTCCGCTGCTGACCTACGGCGTGCTGCGCGTGACGAAGCAGGATCTGCTGCCGAAGGCGCGCGATGAAGAGGCGCTGGCGCGGCGGCCGTGAGGGCGCGTGATTGGTGATTCGTAATTTGTGATTCGTGATTCGTAGACAGCAAGAGGCCGCGCAATGCGCGGCCTCTTGCTGTCCGGATCCGGCCTCCGTTGGTCTTGCAAGTGCCGGACACGTCTGCGCTTTCCCGTCACTCCCGCGAAAGCGGGACTCAGTGTCGTCTGCTTCCATCGATCGAAGCCGCGCGGCGCCCGCGGCGCCGCAGTGATCAGGCAGGTGCGTTCAGTGGCTCCCACGCCGATGCACGCGTGCCCAGGCCTGCGCGCATCCGAGCGCCGAACTCGCTCCCCGGGGGCGCTCTGCACAACCATGCAGCCTGCACGTCAGGCGACGCCCAAAAAGCAGAAGGCCGCGCAATGCGCGGCCTTCTGTTTGTCTCGCATCCCGAATCCCGAATCCCAAACCACCAATCCCCAGCTCTCAGCCGAACTCTTTCGCGTAACCGGCGTCGACCAGGGTCTTCTGCAGCGGCGTGACGATGTGCACATTGCCGGCCACGACCTGGCGGCCGCCGGCGAAGGCGACATTCATCGGGCCGAGGCTCGCACCCTTGAAGTCGCTGACCCGGCCACCGGCCTCGCGGACCAGCAACACGCCGGCCGCGATGTCCCAGGGGTGCACGCCCGCTTCGAAATAGCCGTCGGTGCGGGCCGCGGCGACGTAGGCGAGATCCAGTGCGGCCGAGCCGGTGCGGCGCACGTCTTCGGCCGACTCGAGCACGGCCTCGATCGCGCGCAGCTGGGCGCCGACGCGCTTGCGCTCGCGCGGGGCGAAGCCGGTGCTGATCATCGCGCCGGTCAGCTCGCGGCGCTCCGACACGCGGATGCGGCGCTCGTTGAGCTGCGCACCGGCACCGCGGGTGGCGGTGAACAGTTCGTTGCGGAGCGGATCGAAGATCACCGCATGCAGCGGCTCGCCGCCCTCGACCAGCGCGATCGACACGCACCAGTGGGGCAGGCCGCGCAGGTAGTTGCTGGTGCCGTCGAGCGGATCGATGACCCAGGTGTAACGGGTCTGGCCGCCGCGCCCGGGCTTGGCACCGCTTTCCTCACCGAGCACCGCGTACTCGGGATAGGCGCGGCGCAGTTCCTTGACGATCGCTTCCTCGGCCAGGCCGTCGACTTCGCTGGCGTAGTCGTGGCGGGCCTTCTCGACGACGTTCAGCGCATCGAGCTTGTGCATGTTGCGCAGCAGGACGCCACCGCCGGCACGTGCCGCCTTGACCATGATGTTGACAGCAGGTTGAAGCATCGCGGACGGCTCCGGGCGCAGAAGGATTCGAGGGAAAAAAGAGCAGTGCCGGCGCTGGGCCGGTCGCGCAGTTTACCATTCGCGTCATGCAAGCGCCCCTGAACCCGCCGCTCGACACCCCGTCGCCCGCCGATCCGGTCACCGCGTCGCGTATCCGGATCGTGCTCGTGGGTACCCAGCATCCAGGCAACATCGGCTCGGCCGCCCGTGCGATGAAAACCATGGGGCTGGGCCGGCTGGTGCTCGTGGCCCCGCAGAAGTTTCCGCACAACGAGGCCGACATGATGGCCGCCGGTGCCGACGACGTGCTCGCTTCCGCGCTCGAGGTGGAGACGCTCGCCGACGCGGTGTCCGATTGCCGGCTGGTGCTCGGCTGCACCGCGCGCAGCCGTCGCGTGCAACTGCGCGAGCTGGATCCACGCATGGCGGCGGCCTCGGTGCGCGCGGACGCCGAGGCCGGCGGCGAGGTCGCGTTGGTGTTCGGGCGCGAGCGCACCGGGCTGGAGAACGCGGAACTGCAGTTGTGCCACGCGGCGGTGCACATCCCCGCCAACCCCGACTACAGCTCGCTGAATCTCGCCGCAGCCGTCCAGGTGCTGGCGTACGAGGTGCGGATGGCGTTGCTCGGGATCGGTGCCGCGACGGCCGCGGCGGCACCGACGCCGGACGCGGCGCCGCACGCCGAGCTCGAAGGCTTCTTCGCGCAACTGGCGGACACTCTGGACGCGATCGATTTCCACAAGGGCCGCACGCCCGATTCGGCGATGCGCAAGCTGCGCCGGCTGTTCGTGCGCACCGGCCTGGACAGTCAGGAAATCCGCCTGCTGCGCGGGGTGCTGGCCGATGCGCAGCGCATGGCGCGGCTGGCGGGACAGGGGCGCGACTGACGCCTCGCGCGTCTCTTGCCTTGCCTCGGATTTGGGCTAGGCTCTTGCCAGACCTGGTCAGCGGATCCGCCTTGATTCTCCGCCCGTTCCGCCGCTGGCTCGCCATTGCCGTGCTCGGGCTCGCGTCGGTCGCACCGACGGCGATCGTGCAAGCGGAGTCGCCGGCCAATGTGCTGGTGCTGGGCCGCATCAGCGACGATCCCAAAGCGCATTACGAACAACTCAAGCCGCTGCTCGACTACGTGGTCGCGCGGATGGGCGATGTCGGCATCACCGAAGGCCGGGTGCTGATGGCCCGCGACACCCAGCAGATGCAGAGCTACCTGCGCCGCGGCCGGGTCGACTGGGTCACCGAGACGGCCAGCAGCGCGATGCTGCTCGAGGCGCGCGGCGGGGCGCGGCCGTTGCTGCTGACCGAGCGCAACGGCGTGAGTCGCTACCACACCGTCTACTTCGCGCGCCGCGACAGTGGCATCGCATCGCTCGACGACCTGTCCGGACGCAGCATCGCCTTCCAGAACCGGCAATCGGCGAGCGCCTACTTCGTACCGGCCTCGGAACTGCTCGCGCGCGGGCTGCCGCTCGACATCCTGCTGTCGCCGCAGGACGAGGCCGAGCCCGGCTCGGTGGGCTATCTGTTCGCGCGTTCGGAGCTGAACACCTCGTCCTGGGTGCACAAGCGCCTGGTGGACGTGGGGGCGTTGAGCAACCTCGACTGGGAGGATCCGCGGCGCGTGCCTGATTCCTTCCGGCGCGATCTGGTCGTCTTCGCCCGCAGTCCCGAGTTTCCGCGTGCGCTCGAACTCGTGCGCGGCAACCTGTCGCCGCGGGTGGCCGAGCGCCTGCGCGAGGTGCTGATCGAGGCCAGCCGCGATCCCGCAGCGGCCGAGGCGCTGGCCAAGTTCTTCCGCACCACGGCCTTCCTGCCGGTCGATCCGCGTACGCGCAACGAACTCGATGTGCTGCGAAGCGGTGCGCTGCGCGTGACCACGGAGGTCGAGTGAAACTGCGCGGCAGCCTGCAGGCGGGGTTCGTCGCGATGGCGCTGGGTGCACTGGTCGTGGCCCTGGCGGCGATCGGCGTCATGCTCCACCAGCAGCAACGCACGCGGGCCGACGTGCTCGCGCTCAGCCAGCGTTCGATGCATGCGTTGGCCGCGGAACGCGTGGTGGCACGCGGCGAAGCGATCTCGGTGCAGCTCGCCGACGCGCTGGTGAATCCGCTGTACTACTTCGACCTCGACGCCATGGGCAGCGCGGTCCGCAATGTCCTGCAGCAGCCGGACGTGGTCTACGTGCTGATCTTCGATCCTTCGGGCAACGTGATCCACGACGGCAGCAACGACATCGATGCCTACGGCAGGCGCATGGACGATGCGTTCGCAGCCCAGGCGATCGCCGCACGCGGCCGGCACATGCAGCACGACGGACGCCTGCTCGACGTCGCCATGCCCATCCGCATGGGCGAGCAGCGGATCGGCGGCGTGCGCATCGGGTATTCACTGGATTCGGCGATCGCCGACGAGTCGGCGATGGCGGCCTCGATGGGCGCGCATCTGGACCGGATCGCCCGGCGCGACCTGTGGACGATCGGCGCGGTGCTGCTGGTACTCGTGGCGATGGGGACCGCGATCGCACTGACCCTGCAGCGTCGCCTCGTGCGCCCGGTGCGCGAACTCGCCGATGCGGCGCAGCAGATCGAGGCCGGCAACTACGCCGTCGTGGTGCCGGCCGACGGGCGCCAGGACGAGATCGGCGAGCTGGTGCGGGCCTTCGACCGCATGCGCGACAGCATCGCGCGGCACGACCGCGACATCCGCCGGATCGCCTACACCGATCCGCTGACCGGGCTCGCCAACCGTCTGGCCCTGCGCGAGGCGCTGGATATGCGCTTGCTGGAGATGCAGGGCGCATCGGGTCGGCTGGCGCTGCTGTTCGCCGACGTCGACGACTTCAAACGGGTCAACGACACGCTGGGCCACGACGTCGGCGACGAGGTGCTGATCCGGTTCACCGCGCGCATCGCGGCCGCGGTGAACGCCCAGGGCATCGCCGATGCATTGCTGGCGCGTTTCGGCGGCGACGAATTCGTCGTTCTGCTGCAGTTGCCCGAAGGCAGCGCGCAGGACCTGCGCCGGATGGCGCAGACCCTCGCCGCGCGGCTGGTCGAGGATGTTTCGCAGCCCATCGACGTGCAGGGCCGCGATGTCTTTCTGGGAATTTCGATCGGCATCACCCTGTTCCCCGACGATGCCGCGACCGCCGGCATGCTGCTCAAGAACGGCGACATCGCGATGTACCACGCCAAGCTCGCCGGCAAGAACCGCTTCAGCGTCTACAGCCTGGCGATGGATCAGGCGCTGGAGCGGCGCGTGCATCTGGAGCACGAACTGCGCGGCGCCTGGGAGCGGGGCGAACTGAACCTGGTCTACCAGCCGGTGATCCGGATGGATGACGGCGGGCTGGCCGGCGTGGAGGCCCTGCTGCGCTGGGAGCATCCCGAGCTCGGCGCGATCGCGCCGTCGGTGTTCATCGACATCGCCGAGCAGAGCGGTCTGATCGACGTGATCGGCCCGCTGGTGCTCGAGGCCGCGTGCCGCGAGGCGCGCCACTGGCAGCAGACGTATCCCGCTGCGCGTTCGCTGTTCGTGTCGGTCAACGTGTCGCCGCGGCAGCTGCGCAGCGGCCAGTTCGCCGCCGAGGTGGAGGCGGCGCTGGCGGCCTCCGGACTCGACGCGCGGCATCTGCATCTGGAGCTCACCGAAACCGCGGTGATCGGGGATGAAGCCCGGATCGGCGAACTGCTCGGCGCACTGCGCACCCTGGGCGTCAAGGTCTGGCTCGACGATTTCGGCACCGGGTTCTCCGGGCTGAGCCATCTGCGCCGGGTACCGGTCGACGGCGTCAAGATCGACCGCAGCTTCGTCGCCGACGTGCTGCGCGATCCCGACGATCTGGCCCTGACCACCGCGATCATCTCGATGGCGCATTCGATCGGCATCACCGTGGTGGCCGAGGGCGTGGAGAAGGACGGACAGTACGAGGTCCTGCGCGATCGCGGATGCGACCTGGGCCAGGGCTTCCGGTTCGGTCATCCGGTGCCCGCGCGCACCTTCGACGGCCAGCTGGGGGCTGCCGGGTCGCCGCGGACCCACGGCACCTGACCGCGCACCGCGGCTTCAGAACAGGCGGCCGATCCACTCGCTGACGGCGGTGGCCAGCGCGCCGCTGAGCACGCCGAACACCGCGATGGCGATCATGCCGGCCACCCAGGCGCCGATCAGCAGGGCACCGTCGCGTTCGAGCAGGCCCAGCGCGAATGCCAGCAGCAACAGCCCGAACACGTAGTTGGTGAACGGAATCGGCAGCGCCAGCAACACGCCGAGCAGCACCAGCAGCAGGCCCGTGAACATGCCCGCGGCGCGATGGTCGAGCACGCCCGACAGGCGCGGACGACTCACCCGTTCCAGGCGCCGGAACCAGGGTTCGAGCACCTGTTCGAATCGCTGCACCGAGCGGCGGTGCGGGCCGCGCTCGGCGAGAAACCGGGGCAACCAGGGCCTGCGCAGGCCGAGCAGCAGCTGCACGCCGACCAGCACCACCAGCGGCCCGCCGACCGCGCCGCCGACGCCCGGCACCGGGATGAACGCCGGCAACGTCGCGACGAACAGCATCATGCCGAACACCCGCTTGCCGAGGCCGGTGAGCAGATCGCGCAGGCGCAACTGGTCGCCCGGATCGCCGAACGACATCGCCGCCAGCAGCTCGCGGGTGCTGGCTTCCTCGCGGCCGCGGCCGTGCCGCGGCTCAGGCGTCATCGTCGGGCGTCTCGTCGCCGGGCAGGCGCTGCAGCAGCAGCTTGTCGACGCGCGGGCCGTCGAGATCGACGATCTCGATCCGCCAGCCGTGCCAGTCGAACCATTCGCCGACGTTCGGGATGCGGCCGAACTGGGCGATCGTCATGCCGGCCGCGGTGTGGAAGATGTGCTCGTCCTCGCCGGGCAGCACATTGACGCCCATCACCTCGCGAAGCGGTTCGCTGCCGAGGCTGCCGTCGACCAGCAACGAGCCGTCGTCGCGCGTGACCACCAGTGGCGAGGCGTCCGCGCCGCTGCTCTGGGTGCGGCCGATGACCGCCTCCATCACGTCGTTGACGGTCACCATGCCGGCGATGTCGCCGTACTCGTCGACCACCAGGGCGAGCGACTGCTGGTTCTCGCGCAGGATCTCCAGCAGCTTCATCGCCGGCGTGGATTCGGACACGAACAGCGGCTCGCGCAGATACTTGAACAGGTCGAACTCGCGTTCCTCCAGCCGGTCGATCAGCGACTTGATCTCCAGAACGCCGACGACGTCCGCGTCGTTGCCGCGGTAGACCGGATAGCGCGAGTAGGGCGTGGCCCGCATGCGTTCGAGGTTGTCCTCGAATCCCTCTGACGCATCCAGCCAGGCGATGCGTGTGCGCGGCGTCATCAGGCTTTCCGCCTCGCGGTCGCCGAGCGTCAGCACGCGGTTGACCATGTTGCGCTCGTCGGCGTCGATCACGCCCTGCTCGTGGCTTTCCGACACCAGCAGCCGGATCTCCTCTTCGGTGACCTGGGCCGCCTCGGTCTTGTCCAGGCGCAGCAGCCGCAGCAGCAGCTGTACCGAGCCGCCGAGCAGCCGGACGGCCGGCGTCGCGACGACCGACAGCCAGTGCATCGGCAGCGCGACGAACGAGGCGAACCGCTCCGGTGCCAGCAGCGCCAGGCGCTTGGGCAGCAGCTCGCCGAGCACGATGGTCAGATAGGTGATCAGCCCGATCGCGAGGACCTTGCCGGTCGCATCGGCCCACGTCGTCGAGAACACCGGCATGCCGGCCTGCAGCGCGGGCATCGTCTGGGCCAGCCAGAGGCCGAGCGAGCTGGCGATCGCATCGCCGCCGTACATGCCGGTCAGGATGCCGATCAGGGTGATGCCGACCTGCACCGTCGACAGGAAACGCTCGGGATGCTCGGCCAGTTCCAGCGCCTTGCGCGAGCGCGTGCTGGCGGCCGCCATCTGGCGCAGGCGCGGCTTGCGCGAGGTCACCACCGACATTTCCGACAACGCGAAGAACGCGTTGCAGGCGATCAGCAGCAGGACGATCAGGATCAGTTCGAACATCGCCGCGCCTCCCGCGGAGTGCGGCACCGCCCGCGAGCGGCGGGGAGCGGGGCGGGGCTGGAACAGGCCTGGAAGCGCGATTGCGCGAGCGGGCACGCGATTGCGGGGGGCGGTCTAGGGTCGTCGTCCATGTGAAGGCGAACAGCGCAGGAAGGCGCGGCCGGGACTATAGCAGGTGGGTCCGTGACGGCCTCGGCAGGGCGACCAGTGCCTGCGGGCCGGCCGTCAAGTGTCACCAAACCGTCATAACCGTCATAATCCGCGTCCAGCGCACGCGCCCGATTCCACGGGCGGGGCGGATGACGAGGCGGCACCATGTTTTCCCTGCAGACGATGTTCGGCCAAGGCAACCAGTTCTACACCCTGCTCGAGGAGGCGGCGGTCGCGGCCCACGACAGCGCGAAAGCCCTGCACACGATGCTGCGCGAGGCCGACCGGCAGCCGGCGCTGGATGCGTTCAAGCTGGCGCGCATGCGCGAGCGCGAGGCGTCCAACAAGATCAGCCAGGCGCTGGTGGACAGCTTCATCACCCCGATCGAGCGCGAGGACATCGAGGCGCTGGGCTCGGCGCTGTACAAGATTCCCAAGCAGATCGAGAAGTTCGCCGACCGCTATTCGCTGGCCACCCAGCACCTCGAGCACATCGACTTCGCGCCGCGCGCGGCGATGCTCGAGCAGGCCGCGGCGGTCGTGGTGAAGATGGTGCGCACGCTGCGCAGCATGAAGCTCGAGCCGATGAAGGCGCTCAACGACGAGCTGCGCGCGCTGGAGAACGAGGCCGACCGGCTGATGCTCGAGCTCTACCGCGACATCTACTCGGGCAAGCTGGATCCGCTGCAGATGTTCCTGCTCAAGGAGTTCTTCGAGATTCTCGAAAAGGCGATCGACCGCTGCCGCGAGGCCGGCGTGGTCGCCTACGAGATCGTGCTCAAGAACTCCTGACGGGCCGTCGATCATGCTGACCCTCGTGCTGATCGTGGTCGCCACCGCGCTGGTGTTCGAATACATCAACGGCTTCCACGACACCGCCAACTCGATCGCGACCGTCGTCGCCACCAAGGTGCTCTCGCCGATGCAGGCGGTGGGCCTGGCGGCGTCGATGAACCTGATCGGCGCGCTGATGGGCACCGCGGTCGCCAAGACGATCTCGTCGGGCCTGATCGATGCCGGCGTCATCGACGTCGGCTCGCAGCTGATCCTGTGCGCGCTGCTCGGCGGCATCATCTGGAACCTGATCACCTGGTGGTTCGGCCTGCCGTCGTCGTCGTCGCACGCGCTGATCGGCGGCCTGATCGGCGCGGCATTCGCGGCGGCGTCGAACAATTTCGACGTGGTGATCTGGTCGGAACCGGCCGAGCCGTTCTGGCACAGCGCGGGCGTGCTGTGGAAGGTGATCGTGCCGATGGTCAGTTCCCCGGTCCTCGGTTTCACCGCCGGCTTTCTGATGATGGGCGTGCTGTTTTTCGGCATCTCGATGATGGCGCGCAGCGGCGGCATGCTCGCGCGCATCGCACGGCCGCGCTGGGTCAACGCGTTCTTCGGCAAGAGCCAGATCGTCTCGGCGGCCGGCATGGGCTTCGCGCACGGCATGAACGATGCGCAGAAGACGATGGGCATCGTGGCGCTCACGCTGGTCAGCGCGCAGAGCGTGGGCACGCTGGACAACCTGCCGGGCTGGCTGGCCTTCCTGCATCCCTCCGAGGCCGCGCTGGCCGAGGGCGACATCGACCTGTGGATCAAGATCACCTGCGCGATCGTCATGGCCGCCGGCACCGCGGCGGGCGGCTGGCGGATCATCAAGACGCTGGGCCACAAGCTGGTCAAGCTGCACCCGATCCACGGCTTCGCGGCCGAAACCAGTGCCGCGTCGGTGATCCTGGCCGCGTCCTCGCTCGGCATCCCGGTCTCGACCACGCACAACATCTCGACCGCGATCATGGGCGTGGGCACGGCCAAGCGTCTCAATGCGATCAAATGGACCGTGGTCAACAAGATGATCTGGGCCTGGATCCTGACCATCCCGATGTCGGGCGGCATCGCCTATCTGCTGTTCCGGGCCTTCCATCAGGCCGGCTGGGTCTGATCCGACCCGGCCCGCCAGGCCGGTGTCTGCATGCGGGCGATGCAGATGCTCGCGAGGTGACTGCTGCACGCGTTCGTGATGCAGCGGACGCTGACGACAGCGCCTCGCCGCCGGCGTAGGCTTCGGGCATGGTCGAACACCCGCAACTGCCGCCGTCGGATCCCGTCGCGCGCATTCTCGCCGCGATCCGGGCGGTGCCGGCCGGCCAGGTCGCCGGATACGGTCATATCGCCAGGCGCGCCGGTCTGCCGGGGCGCGCGCGTCTGGTGGCGCGCGTGCTGCGCGAGCACCACGCGCCGTCGCTGCCCTGGCACCGCATCGTGCGCAGCGATGGCGCGATCGCGATTCCGCGTACGTCCCCCGGCTTCGACGAGCAGGTGCGCCGCTTACAGCGCGAGGGGGTGGTCGTGATCAATGGCCGCGTGCGCATGCCGGCGGTGGACAGTCCGGATACGCTGGATGCGGCGCTGTGGGGACCCGCGTCCAGGCGATGACGCGGCCGCGACATCCCCGATGCGGGCGCCCGGTATCATGTGCGCGCACGAACGAGGAGTCCGGATGTTTCCGAGGTTGCCCCAGGCCGTCAAGATCATCCTGGCCATCAATGTCGTCGTTTTCCTTCTGCAGCTTGCGGTCGGTGGCCTGCTGGCGCCGATGATGCTGTGGCCGATCGGTGGCGCCGACGCCGGCGGCCTCGGCTTCCAGCTCTGGCAGCTGGTGACCTACGGCTTCATGCACGATCCGCGCAATCTGGCGCACCTGATCTTCAACATGCTGGCGCTGGTGATGTTCGGCTCGCAGCTCGAATACACCTGGGGCACGAAGCGGTTCGTCACCTATTACCTGGTGTGCGTGGTGGGCGCCGGCCTGTGCCAGCTCGCCGTGGTGACCTGGTCGCTCGCACAGGGCGCGTTTCCGTATCCCACGCTCGGCGCGTCCGGTGGCGTGTTCGGTCTGCTGCTGGCCTACGGCCTGCTGTTTCCCAACCAGCGGATCATGCTGCTGTTTCCCCCGATCCCGATGCGGGCGCGCACTCTGGTGATCGTCTACGGACTGGTCGAACTGGTCCTCGGAATCACCGGCACGCGGTCGGGTGTGGCCCACTTCGCGCATCTGGGCGGCATGCTCTTCGGCTGGCTGCTGATCCAGCACTGGCGCGGCCGGCCTCCGTTCAACCGGCGGCGTAGCGGTCACGTGCGCAGGCTGTGATCCGGCGGCCAGGCTGCCGGGAGCTCCGGAGTCGGGATTCGTCGAGAACGTGTTGCCGCTCCGCTCGGCATCGAGATCGGTGCAACCGAAAAAGGCCGCACGATGTGCGGCCTTTTCGTGACAGCGGATACGGGAGGGTGTGATCGGATGGCGGTCTTCCGGTTCCGCCATCCCGGATCACGATCCGGCTGCGCTTACCGCCAGATCGACACCTGGTCCTCGGCCTTGCGCACCATGGCATCGGCGGCCTTGCAGGCGAAGGTCTCGCTGTAGGCCGGCAGGTTGGAGACCGGGCCGTTGGCGCGCCACTGGCCCGGCGCCTGCACCGAGGTCGCCGCGGCGCGCGTGGCGGTATCCACGGCCGACTGCTGGCGCCACATCTGCGCCCAGCCGCGGAAGAAGGCCTCGCGGCCGTCCTTCGCCACGTCCGGGTTCGCGCGCAGCAGCGCATCCCAGGCCAGCTCGACGCCGGCCAGGTCGGCCGCGTTCTCGTCGCGGGTCAGGGCGCCGTTGACGTTGACGCCGGTCAGGCCCGGATAAGGGTAGGCGTTGTACTGGGTGACCAGCCGGTCGGTCGCCTGCAGCCAGGCCGCATCGTCGGCCGGCGTCCACCAGGTGCGCACGGTTTCGTTGCTGTCGACGAACTTGCCCTTGACGTCGACCGCACGGCTGAGTTCGTGGCCGACCAGCGCGCCGAAGGTGCCGTAGTGGCTGGCACCGTCGGTCGTCATGTCGAGCACCGGGGCCTGCAGCACGGCGGCGGTCACGATCAGGCGATTCTGCGCCGCGTCGTAGGCCAGCGCCGGGTTCTGCGGCAGCAGATCCCAGCGACGCGCGACGTTCTGCTGGCCGATGCGACGCATTTCCTGGGCGTGGCGCCAGGTGGAGGCGATCAGCATGTTGCTGCCGAAGCTGACGCGGCCCATCGGCTGCACCGTGTAGTCGATGTCCTCGACCGGCGCACCGATCTGGATGCGCAGGTTCGCGAGCTTGGCGGCGGCCTCGGTCTTGGCGGCATCGCTCATCCAGGCGCTGCGCTCGATGCTGCGACCCAGTGCATCGCGCACCTGGCCGGAGACGAGTTCGGCGCGCGCGCGCGTCGCCTCGGGCAGGTGACGGGCGACGTACTCGCGCGCGAGCATCGGGCCGGCCGCGCGGTTGATCGCGCCCAGCACCAGTTGCTGGCGCGTCGGCTGGGCGCTCTCGCCGCGGAGGATGCGGCCGTGGAAATCGAACTCGGCGTCGCGGAAGGTCTTCGACAGGAACGGCGCCATCGCATCGCCGATGTGGAAACGCAGGTAGGCCTTCCACTGTTCGGGCTTGAGCGCGCCGACCAGCGTGTCGATCTGCCGGAACAGTTCGGGATTGGCCAGCGAGACCTGCTCGGACTGCACGCCCTGCGCGGTGAGGAACTCGCCGAGCTGCAGGCGGCGGTACTGCTTGGCGAGATCGGCGGTGTTGACCAGCGCGTACTGCGTGCGCGGATCGCGGATCTCGGCCAGCGGACGCGACGCGGCGGCGATGCGGCGTTCGAGCTCGAGCACCAGTTCGGTCTCGGCATCGAGGCGGTCTTCGGCGGTGCCGGTCAGCGCCAGGATGTTGCGCACGTACTGGGTGTACTGGGCGACGATCTGCTGGGTCTCGGCGTCGCCGCGGCTGTAGTACGCCGGGTCCGGCAGGCCCAGGCCGCCCTGGACGAAGTAGCCCAGGTGGCGGTTGAGATCGCCGAGATCGGCCTCGGCGCCGAAGTTGAACAGCACCGGGATGCCGACCTGGTGCAGCGCGGCGATCGCGGGCGCGATGTCGCGCGTGCGGCGGATGCCGTCGATGCGCGCGATCAACGGCGCGATCGGCTTGGCGCCGTCGGCCTCGACCGCCGCCTCGTCCAGGCCGCTCGCCCAGAAATCGCCGAGCAGGCGCTGGACGTCGTTCTGCGGCGACTGCATCGCGGCGTTGAGCAGGTCGTGCTGCTGCTGAAGCGCGGTGGCCTGCAGTTCGCCGAAGGCCGAGCGCGTGCCCTGGCCGGCGACGAGCGTATTGGCGGCCAGCCAATCCTGGTTGACGAAGGTGTAGAGGTCGGTGCAGGCCGTCAGCGCGGGCGCGCGGGGCGCGGCGGCGCGACGCTGGGCATCGGCATCGGTGCTCAGGCCGACCAGCAGGGCGATCGATGCGGCGAGCAGGGCGGGGCGGGCGAGCGAGTGCTGGATCGGCATTGCGGAGTCCGTGGCGTGAATCGCGCAAGTCTATCAAGCCGTAGCCGCCGCAACGGTGCGGTGTCACGCCGGCCGGGACGCGAAGCGGGAGTGCGCGCAGGGCGGTCGTGACGGCGAAGACGGAGAGTCCCTGTTCACGCGCGCGAGTCGGCGCGGCAGGCCGTCTCGGCGCAACGACGGGCGCCGTCCAGTGCGCGGCGCAGGGCCACGCCGTCCGCCGTGTGTGTCGACCGCAACGCGCGGATGTGCAGCCGCGCGCTCGCGGGCGAACGGGCATTCCCGGCACCGCGCCGCGCGCGAGCGCGCTTCTGCGATCGACGCGCCGCGACATCGCGATTCCGGGCTGTCGCCGCCGGGGGGGGGCGAACGCGATGGCTGTGGCCTACGAACGAAAAAAGCCCGGCATCACTGCCGGGCTCTTTTCTGTTCAACGACGCGCCGCGTTTACCAGATCACGACCTGCTGCTCGCCGCTGCGGACCATCGGATCCCCGGCCTTGCACTCGAACGCGGCGGCGAAGGCCGGCAGGTTCGACGGCGCGGCGATCGCGCGGAACGACGACAGCGCGTGCTCGTCGGTGGCCAGGCGCTTGGTCAGCTCCTCGGGCGTGAAATTGCGGCGCCACACCGTCGCCCAGCTGAGGAAGAAACGCTGGTCGCGGGTGAGGCCGTCGGTCATCGGATCGGGCGTGTCGCCGGCGGCCTTGCGCATCGCGTCGTAGGCGGTCGCCAGGCCGCCGAGATCGGCGATGTTCTCGCCCAGCGTGTGGTTGCCGTTGAGCGCGCGGCCGTCGGGCAGTGTGTAGTCGTTGAACTGCTGCACGAGCTTGCCGGTGCGCGCCTTGAAGCCGGTCATGTCGGCCTCGGTCCACCAGTTCTCCATGTTGCCGGTCGGCCCGAAGCGCGCACCCTGGTCGTCGTAGCCGTGTGTCATCTCGTGGCCGATCACCGCGCCGATGCCGCCGTAGTTCATCTCGTCGGTGGCATCGGGATCGAAGAACGGCGGCTGCAGGATCGCGGCCGGGAACGTCAGCTGGTTGGCCAGCGGGTTGTAGGACGCGTTGACCGTCTGCGGACGCATGCCCCATTCGCTCTTGTCGACCGGCTTGCCGATCTTGCCGATGTCCCACTTGTAGTTGAACTCGGTCGCGGCCATGACGTTGCCGATGTAGCTGTCGCGGCCGGTGGTCAGGCCGGCCCAGTCACGCCACTTGTCCGGGTAACCGACGCGCGGCTCGAAGGTGTTCCACTTCTCGAGCGCCTTCTGCTTGGTCTCGGCGCTCATCCATTCGAGGTTCTCGATGCGGATCTTCAGCGCGTCGCTGAGGTTCCTGATCAGCGCTTCCATCTTGGCCTTGGACTCGGCCGGGAACGCGACCTGCACGTACAGCTGGCCCATCGCCTCGCCGACCTGGCTGTCGACGGTGCCGAGCACGCGCTTCCAGCGCGGTTCGATCTCCTGCTGGCCGCTGAGCGTCTTGTTGTAGAAGTCGTAGTTCTGCTGCGCGAACGCGTCCGACAGGTACGGCGAGGCGCCGTCAACGACATGGAAGCGCAGGTAGCTCTTCCACTGCTCGACCGGCACGTCGACCAGCATCCTGTCGACTTCCTGATGGAAGGACGGCACCGACATCGAGAACGTCGCCGGCACCGCGATGCCCTGCGACTCGAAGAACGTCGTCCACGGGAAGTTCGGCGTCAGCCGGTCGGCGTCGGCCACGGACATCGGGTTGTAGTACAGCTCGACGTTGCGCGAGAACTCCTCGCGCGACTTCGACGCCTTGGCGATGCGGGTCTCGAACGCCAGCACGTTGGCGGCCTGGGCCTGCGCGTCGGCGGCCGGCGTGCCCGACAGCTCCAGCACCTTGGCGATATGGGCGACGTAGGCCTCGCGGATGCCGGCCTTGTCGGCGGCGGTGTAGTAGGTGGTGTCGGGCAGGCCGAGACCGCCCTGGCCGGTGGCGGCGATGTTGACCGAGGAGTCCTTGAAGTCCGGCATCGCGCCGATGCCCCAGAGGAACCCCTGGCCCTTGGCGGCGGTGGTGCGCAGCCACTCGGCGATCGACGCGGTGTCGGTCAGGGCGTCGATCGCCGCGAGATCGGCCTGCAGCGGCGCGATGCCCTGCGCGTTGATCGTGGCCTCGTCCATACCGGTGGCCCAGAAATCGCCGACCAGCTTCTCGACGCCCTGCGCGTTCGCATCGGCCGCGGCCTGCTGCGCGAGCTGGTGCTGCACGGCGGTCGAGCGTTCGTCGAGCATTTCGAACGCGCCCCACGAGGTGCGGTCGCCGGGAATCGCGTTGGCGGCCAGCCACTTGCCGTTGACGTAACCGCCGAAATCGACGCAGGCGTTCTTGCTGGTGTCGAGGTCACCGATCAGGAAGCGGTTGTAGGGCGGCAGCGTGCTTTCGTCGAGGGTGAGTGCAGGCGCATCGGCGGACGGCGCCGCGCTCGCGGCCGGGGCGGATGTGGCGTCGGGCGCGCGGTTGCATGCCGACAGCGCGAGCACGATGGCGCAGCTCAGAAACAGGCGATTGGGGGAAGCGGTCACGGCGGGAACTCCGGAGAAAGCAAAGAACGCCGGACGTCACCGGTCCGGGTGCGCGCACTCTACGCCCGGCGGCGGGGCGCGAGGGGTGTCGAAGGTCATGGCCGAAACAGCCAGATCCGGCACAGTCGGCGCGTGCCTGCACACCGCGTGCGCGGCGTCAGGACTCGCGCGGCGCGGCGCCGTCGGGCGTCGATGCCGGCACGTCGACATCGACGTTGAGCACACGGCTCTCGCGCCGCGGACGCGTCAGCGGCGTCGGCTTCGGGCCGGGCGCATCGGTGTTCTTGATGATCAACGGAATGCCGGCGCGGGTGTCGTTGCTGGCGACCTCGAGTTCGAACCGCTCGGCGTCGAGACGCCGTACCTGGGCGGCGATCGCGTCGGCTTCGTCCTCGGGCATGTCGAGCGCACGCAGCGCCGCGGCGCCGAACAGCACCGCGGATTCGAAGGTCTCGCGCACCTGCACGTCGACGCCGGCATTGACCAGCTTCAACGCATGGGCGCGGTCGTAGGCGCGGACCAGCAGGCGCGCCTGCGGGAAGGATTCGCCGGCGAGTTCGACGATGCGATCGGCGGCGGCGGGATCGTCGATGCAGACCGCGATCGCGCGCGCGCTGTGCGCACCCGATGCGTGCAGCACGTCGAGGCGGGTGCCGTCGCCGTAATAGACCTTGAAGCCGAACTCGGCGGCGCTCTGGATCATCTCGATGTCGGTGTCGATGATCGTGACGTCGACATCGCGCGCGAGCAGCGACTGGCTCATCACCTGGCCGAAGCGGCCGAAGCCGATGATCAGCACGCGGCCGCTCTGGTTCTCGACCACGTCGACGCCGTCGGGCGCGGGATCGTCCCGGCGCGCGGTCCAGCGAGCGCTCAACAGCACGAACAGTGGCGTCAGCGCCATCGACAGCACGACGATCGCGGTCAGGTTCGCGTTGACCTCGGCATCGATCAGCCCGCTGGCCGCGGCCGCGGCGTACAGCACGAAGGCGAATTCGCCGCCCTGGGCCATCAGCACCGCGCGCTCCAGCGCCTCGCGATGGCCGCTGCGTGTGATCCGCCCGACGACGTAGATGCACGCGGCCTTGGCGGCCATCAGCGCCAACACGCCGATGCCGATCAACGCCCAGTTGGCGGCCACCACCGCCAGATCGAGCGCCATGCCGACGCCGAGGAAGAACAGGCCCAGCAGGATGCCGCGGAAGGGCTCGATGTCGGCTTCGATCTGGTGCCGGAACGAGGATTCCGACAGCAGCACGCCGGCCAGGAACGCGCCCATCGCCATCGACAGGCCGCCCAGCTGCATCAGCAGCGCCGCGCCCAGCACGACCAGCAGTGCGGCCGCGGTCATGACCTCGCGCGCCTTGGCGGCGGCGAGCACGCGGAACATCGGATTGAGCAGATAGATGCCGGCGACGATCAGCGCGGCCAGCGAGCCGATGCCGATGCCGACCGCGACCCAGCGCGACGGGGCGTCAGCCGCAGCTTCGGGCGTGGGCGCCAGGAACGCGATCAGCGCCAGCAACGGCACGATCAGCAGGTCCTCGAACAGCAACACCGAGACGATCTTCTGACCATGGGGCAGGGCGATCTCGCCGCGTTCGGACAGCAGCTGCATGACCACCGCGGTCGAGGTCATCACGAAGCCGGACGCGCCGACGAAGGCGACGCGCCAGTCGAAGCCGAATGCGAACAGCACGGTGGTCAGCGCGGCGATCGCCAGGCAGATCTGCAGTGCGCCCAGGCCGAAGATCTGCCGCCGCAGGCTCCACAGGTGGGAGGGCCGCATCTCCAGGCCGATCACGAACAGGAACATCACCACGCCCAGCTCGGCTACGTGGAGGATCGACTGCGGATCGGAGAACCAGCCGAAGCCGAACGGTCCGATCGCCAGGCCCGCGGCCAGGTAGCCGAGCACCGAGCCCAGCTTGAGCTTGCGGAACAGCGGGACCGCGACCACCGCTGCGCCCAGCAGCGCGACGACCTGGATCAGCTGGCTGGTGGTCTCGTGCGCGGCATCGGCCATGGGCTCATCTCCGGGGTGCGATGGCCGAGAGCAGCAGGAAGCCGCCGGCGATCGCGATGTTCTTCATGAAATGCAGCAGCTGGACATCGCGCGCGCCCGCGCGCATCGCCCAGAACGGATGCGAGAGCACGGCATCGATCACCAGCAGCGCGACCGCGGCCAGCGCCGTCCAGCGCAGGCGCCAGCCGGCGAGAATCAGCACGCCGAGCAGCAGCTCGCAGACGCTGAGCAGCAGCGCCACGTTGGACAGCGACGCGCCGTTGAGCGCGCCCCAGATGCGCCAGCCGCCGAGCACGACGAACAGGCTGGCGAGTGCCCAGCGGGCGACAGTGAGTGCGGCGCCATGCGCGCCGGAACCGGAAGCCATGCAGAAGTTCCATCGATCGGAGGCGCGAGCGTGCCACAGCCGCTGCAGGCCGCACAGCGTCGCTGGAGAGATGCGGTGTCCCGAAGCTGAGCGCCGGTACAGCTGGCCGTACGTCCACTGCGGCACGCGCCGCCGCATTGGCGTAGACTGCGCGGGTTCTGCACGCGGTCGCCCACCGAAGGCCCTCACCGGCCGAGGTCACGATCCTGGTATTCCCGCCGACGCATCGCGTCGCCCCCGGGTCTTACCCCCGCACGTCTATCGTCGCGCAGACACGGCCCGGGTCTTTCCCGCCGCCGTCACATCGGTACTCGCAGCGCGGTTCGCAGGATAGCTCCGGGTCCATCGCCACTACACGGCCTGTCGGCTGTCGTCCGCGGAATGCGGACCGCCGCTGCCTGCATTGGCTCACAGGAGCACCACATGACCACGTTCGAAACCCTCGGGCTGTCGCCCGCGTTGCTGCGCGCGCTCGCCGAAACCGACTACACCACCCCCACGCCGATCCAGGAACAGGCGATTCCGCTGATCCTCGGCGGCCACGACGTCCTGGGCGGTGCCCAGACCGGCACCGGCAAGACCGCCGCGTTCGGCCTGCCGCTGCTGCAGCGCCTGGCCAAGGAGACGCCGCCCAAGGGCCCGCGCAAGCCGCGCGCGCTGATCCTGGTGCCGACCCGCGAGCTCGCGGTGCAGGTGGCCGACAATCTCAAGACCTACGGCCGTCATCTGCGGATGAACGTCACCACGATCTTCGGCGGCGCCGGCATGCAGCCGCAGATCGACAACCTGCGCCGCGGCGTGGACGTGCTGATCGCCTGCCCGGGCCGTCTGCTCGATCACATGGACAGCGGCCACGCCAAGCTCGACGCGGTCGAACTGCTGGTGCTCGACGAAGCCGACCGCATGCTCGACATGGGCTTCCTGCCGCAGATGAAGCGGATCATGGGCCGCGTGCCGAAGCAGCGTCAGACGCTGCTGTTCTCGGCCACGTTCGAGCCGCGTATCAAGGCGATGGCGCTGGAATTCATGCGCGATCCCAAGCAGGTCCAGGTCGCCGCCAACAGCACCATCGCCGAGACCATCGCGCACCGTGCGCACCCGGTGGACAACAGCCGCAAGCGCGACCTGCTGGTCGAGCTGCTGTCCAAGCGCCACACCGACCAGGTGCTGGTGTTCGGCAAGACCAAGCACGGCTGCAACCGTCTGGCCGAGCAGCTGGCCGAATCCGGCCTGCCGTCGGTCGCGATCCACGGCAACAAGAGCCAGGCGCAGCGCCAGAAGGCGCTGGACGCGTTCAAGTCCGGCCGCGCCCGCATCCTGGTCGCCACCGACGTCGCCGCGCGTGGGCTCGACATTCCGAACCTGCCGCTGGTGATCAACCACGATCTGCCGATGGTGGCCGAGGACTACGTGCACCGCATCGGCCGCACCGGCCGCAACGGCGCGTCGGGCGAGGCGCTGTCGCTGGTGTCGCCGGAGGAAGGCGGCCTGCTGCGCCAGATCCAGCGCATGCTCAATGCCGAGATCTCGATGGACGTGGTCGAAGGCTTCGCCCCGAGCCAGCCGGTGCGTCTGGATGCCCCGATCCCGAAGAACGGCGGCGGCCAGCGGCGTCAGCCCTCGGGCGGACGCCCGGGTGCACGCATGGGCGAGCAGAAGCCGGGCGGCGAGCGCGCTCCGCGCAAGGCGGCCAGCCATCGCGGCCACGGCAAGCCGGCCGACCGCAGTGCGCACGCACATGCCGGTCCGAAGCAGCACCGTGCGGGCGCCGGCCGCGCGCAGGGCGCACGGCGCGACACGCGCGCCTGAGTCCCCAGCGTCCTGCGCCATGCAAAAAGCCCGCCCCGGTCGCCCGGGGCGGGCTTTTTCGTGCGTGCGATGCCGAGGCGGTCGTCGTCGCGGCGGCCGTTCGGTCGGGCGTCAGTCCGATGCTGCGGTCTTGCGGCGGCGCGTCCGCGGCGTGGCGGGCTTGGTGGACGAGGCGGCGCGCCGCGTCGCCTTCGGCGTCTTCGTGGCGCCGCTGCCACCGGATGTGGCGACGCCCGGCGCGGCGTGCGCGGCGATGAAGTCGCGCACCTGCGGGTAGACGAGATTGCGCCAGCGGCGACCGCTGAAGATGCCGTAGTGACCCGCGCCGTCGACGGTGATGTGGGCGCGGTGGGCTTCGGCGACGCCGGTGCACAGGGTATGCGCGGCCCGGGTCTGACCCTCGCCGGAAATGTCGTCGAGCTCGCCCTCGATGGTCAGCAGCGCAGTGCCGGTGATCTTCGACGGGTCCACGCGCTCGCCGGCCACGACCCACTTCCCACGCGGCAGCAGATGCTGCTGGAACACCACGCGGATGGTGTCGAGGTAGTACTCGGCCGGCATGTCGAGCACGGCGTTGTACTCGTCGTAGAACCGGCGGTGCGACTGCGCGTCGTCGTCGTCGCCCTTGAGCAGGTTCTGGTAGAAGTCCCAGTGCGATTCCAGATGGCGTTCGGGATTCATCGCCATGAAGCCCATGTGCTGCAGGAATCCCGGATAGACCAGGCGGCCGCGGCCGGGATAGTTCATCGGCACGGGGTGGATCACGTTCTGTTCGAACCAGGCGTGCGGCTTCTCGGTGGCCAGGTTGTTCACCGCGGTCGGCGACTGCCGGGTGTCGATCGGACCGCCCATCATCACCAGCGAGCGCGGGGTGGCTTCGCCGCGCGCGGCCATCAGCGATACCGCCGCGAGCACCGGCACCGTGGGCTGGCACACGCTGACCACGTGCAGCTTCTCGGCGCCGATGTGGCGGATGAACTCCTCGATGTAGGCGATGTAGTCGTCGAGCGAGAACGCACCCGCCTCGGCCGGCACCATGCGCGCGTCGATCCAGTCGGTGACGTAGACCTTGTGGTCGCGCAGCAGGGTGCGCACCGTGTCGCGCAGCAGGGTGGCGTGGTGGCCCGACAGCGGCGCGACCACGAGCACCGTGGGCTGGGCCTTGATGACCTCGAGATGCGCCGGATCATCGGTGTAGCGCTTGAAGCGCAGCAGCTTGCAGAACGGCTTGACCAGCGCGTCGAGCTGCACGACCGGGTAGGTGCGGTCGTTGTCGTCGTTGGCGACCTCGTGAATGCCGAAGGCCGGCTTTTCGTAGTCCTTGCCGATGCGGTAGAGCAGCTCGTTCGCCGCGGACAGCTGCTCGGAGCCGGGCAGGTGCGACAGCCAGGTGCCATCGGCGGCGAACGCGCGCGCGTTGGCGTCGGCCAGCAACGTCCACGGCTTCATCCAGGCGCGGCCCATCTCGTGCAATTGGTAGAACAGCATCGGTCTTCCGTATCGGCGGGTTGCTGCGGCGCAGCATAGCGTATCGGCCGGTGCGGACCGAACTGGATGGTGCGGCGGTTCAGGCCCGCTGCAGCGCCGGATCAGGCGGACTCGAGGGCCGTGGCGGCGTTGGCCAGCTGCGGCGAGAGCCAGCAGTGCGAGCCCAGTGCGCGGAAGCCGGCATCGGCGAAGCGCGCGCGGTAGAAGCGCGCGGGGCGCGCCTTGAAGCCGTCGTCGTCGCCCTCGACCCCATCCTCGCGCGTGAAGCATTCGAGGAAGGCCACGCCGCCCGTCAGTTCGGCAATGCCGGGCAGACCACGGTCGAGCTCGCGCGTGTCGAGGTAGTGCAGCACGTCGCTGCAGATCAGCAGATCGACCGGCGGACACGGCCGCAGCATGGCGAAATCGGCGAACCGTGCGTGATGCAGGTTACGCGCGCGGCCGTAGCGCGACACCGCGTAGTCGCTGGCGTCGAAGCCGAGATACTGGACCTTCGGCCGCAGCTTGAGCAGCGGCGCGCGCCACGCGGCCTCGCCGGCGCCGATGTCGAGCACGGTGCGCAGCGGGCGTTCGAGATGGTATTCCGCTGTCGCCACGGCCAGCGCGACCTTGCGCGCGAGGCGCGCCGGGCCGCCGATGTCGCCGGAGCGGTACCAGCGATCGAAATAGGCACGGTCGTACTGCTTGGTCATCGGTGGGCTGCGGCGTTCGACGGGGCGTGCATTCTAGTCGCCGTCGATGCCCCCCGGTCCGTGCGGCCTCCGGTCGCACCCCCCCTGTGCTTCGCACACGCGTGGGCATGCGATCCTGTCGCCCTGAAACCGGAGCCGGCGCGATGCAAAGCTATCTGTGGGTCAAGACCTTCCACCTGGTGTTCGTGATGGCCTGGGTCGCCGCGGCGTTCTACCTGCCGCGCATCCTGATCAACCTCGTCGAGGCGGGCGAAACGCCCGACGTGCGCGCGCGCCTGGTGCTGATGGGGCGTCGCCTGTACCGCTTCGGCCACGTGATGCTGGGCCTGGCGCTGGTGCTTGGCCTGGTGCTGTGGACGGGCTACACGGTGATCACCGATTTCCCGACGATGGCGCCGATGGGCAGCGGCGCCGGCTGGCTGCACGCCAAGCTCGGCCTGGTCGTGCTGCTGGTGGTGCACTACGTGATGGGCGGGCGCTGGCTCAAGGGCGTGGACCGCGGCCGCGCACTGCCGTCGACGCGTGCACTGCGCTGGTTCAACGAGATTCCGGTGCTGCTGCTGGTCGGCGTGGTCTGGCTGGTGCTCGCCAAGCCGTTCTGAGCGTGGCGCCGGCGCTCAGCTGCCGATGACGCCGGCGTGGAAGCCGGAGACGAACTCGGAGATCGCGCCACACGCCAGCAGCACGAGTGCGGCGGTCAGCAGAAGGTTGCGGCTGTTGCGACGTTAGCCGATGACCAGCACGGTCATGCCGACAGCGAACAGTCCGATCTGCAGTGCATCCATGCGTGTGTTCCCCGGGAGTTGACGACCGGACGGGCGTCGCTCGCCGGGGCCGAAGTCGCGCACGTGTCGAGGACGCGCATCGGCGGATCAAGCGCTCTGCGCGTGGACGCGCGCATGCGCGCCGGCGCCGGGTGTGACCGCGGTGAGTCGGGCCGGCCTGGTGCAGACCGGCCCGGTCCGCGTTGCTCACTCGTGCGGCGTCACCGAGGCATCGATGCGGGCGTAGCTGCGATCGCCGAAGCCGCCGGTGGTGCTGCCGTCGGCGATCGAGAACAGCCGCTCCGACAGCCCGTAGTCGCTGTTGCCGAGATTGCGCCCCAGCGACAGTGCGAAGTCCCAGGCGTCCGGGGTCGGGTAGCGGCCGTCGGTGCCCATGTAGCCGAGCAGGTGCCCCAGGCTCATGTGCGCGCCGTTGCCGACCGCGGCCGAGGTCTGCCCGGCGAGGACCGACATCTGCGCTTCGCTGAAGCCCAGCGTCACCGTCTGGCCCTCGGCGACCGGCGTTGCGTCCATCCCGCCGCTCAGCGCCGTGTTGAGCAGATGCACATTGTGGCCATCGACCTGGATGTCGTAGCTGTAGACGCGCGCATCGGCGATCTCGTTGCCGGCGGCGTCCCAGCGCTGGCTGATGTTCATCGGCACGTTGCCCGAGTACTGCAGGTCGACCGTGCGCCCGATGCTGCCGTCGGGGTAGGTGGTGACCACCATTGCGCCGGTGTTCCTGGCGCCGTCGAGCGACAGGTTCACCGGACCCAGCTTGGCACCGAGATTGCTCTGCGAGCTGTAGTCGAGACGCTCGACGGTGGCGACGTTGGCGATGCCGTCGCCGTTGGCCTCGGGCAGGGTGCCGGTGGCGAGGAAGTCGTTGTAGCCGGCCTGACCGGCCGGAGTCGACAGGTCGAACTCGGCCGTACGCAGCGTCGCGCCCGACAGGCTGTCGTTGCGCCCGAGCATGATGTTGCCGACGCCGAAGTCCACGCCCACACCGTTGTAGGCCTTCACCGCTTCGGTCGGGCCGGCAGTGACGCGCACGGTGTCCTCGCCGGTGCGCGCGATGACGGTGCTCACGCCGGTCTCGTCGGTCACCTTGGTCTGGGTGGCGATGTTGCGGAAGGTCGCCTTGAACTCGTTGGTGGTGTAGTCCGCGCCGTTCATCGTGACCGTGGTGCCGACCGGCATGGAGTGTGGCTCGAACGGATTGACCGACAGCGGCGCCACGCCGGCGTCGGCCGGCATCGCCACCTGGTAGGAGGCGCGGATGCCCTCGGTCCGGCCCAGTTCGAGCCCGGCCTGCGGCGTGCTCGCGCCGCCCTTGAGGAACACCGACACGTCGCTGGACGCCTTGTACGTGGTCACGCCGTCGGCGGTGTTGACGCCGCCGCTGATCGACGCGTTCGCGCCGCCCCCGAAGCTGACGCCGTAGCCGCCGGCACTCTTGACCGATTCGTTGAACGACACGCCCCCCGAGGCGGTGATCGAGCCGGCATCCGGATTGACGCTGACGTTGCCCGTGGTCGACGTCGTCGACTGGTACGCGGTGCCGGCATCGCTGGTGTAGGTGGTGCGGGTGTCGCTGCGTGTGCTCTGGCTGGCGCTGATGCCGCCGGTGTTGGAAATCGATACGCCCTGGCTGCTGCTCTCGCTGGTGCGCGAGGGAATCACCAGTGCGTCATCGGGATAGATCATGTCCGGGTTGGTGACCTGCGGGTTCGCCTTGAGGATGTCCTGCGGCGTCACGCCGTACTGGTTGGCGATCTGCGCGAGACTCTCAGCCGGTTGCACGGTGTGGCGTTGCGGCTCGGCGGCGGCCGGAAGCGCGTTGGACGGGGACGGGGCGGCGTGGGCGAAGGTCGGTTGAATGCTCATGCGGGCTCTGTCGAGAATACTGATCGACGTAGCCTATCGGCGGCGCGTTTTCGCGACAGCTGGGGTTGCCCCTGGGCATGCCCCGCCGCGCGACCGCGGAGCGCCGCTGCGCGCGTCCACCGGGGAATTCGACCACGCCTTATCCGGTCGGGCTGGCCGGCTGGAAGGTGTCCAGCGGTCCCTCGGTGCTGTCGCCCATCACCTGGTTGCGGCCTGCGTGCTTGGCGCGGTACATCGCCTCGTCGGCACGGCGCAGCAGCGCCACCGCCTCGTCGTCGTCCGGGCGCAGTGTGGCCAGACCGATGCTCGCGCTGAGGTGGAGATCGGCCACGCCCAGCACCGGCGCGGTGTCGGCGATCCGGCGGCGCATCGCCTCCAGGCGGGCGTGCGCGCGTCGCGCGTCCACGCCAGGCAGCAGCACCAGGAATTCCTCACCGCCCATGCGCACCACGTCGTCGTGCGAACGCACATCGGCCACCAGCGCATCGGCCACGGCCACCAGGACCCGGTCGCCGATCGCGTGTCCGTGGGTGTCGTTGATGCGCTTGAACAGGTCGACGTCGACGAAGCCGAGCGACAGCGGGGTGCCGTCGCGTCGGGCCTCGGCGAAGCAGTGATCCAGCCGTGCCAGGCCCGCCCGCCGGTTGGGCAGGCCGGTCAATGCATCGGTATCGGCCAGCTGGCGCATGGCGTCGCGCTGGGCGCGCAGCTGCCCGTAGCGATTGGTCAAGGTATAGGCCATGACGATGAGGAACCAGGTCAGGACCACCTGGATGATCTCCACCCGGTACTCCATGCCGAATCGACCGCCGAGCAACGGCGGGGTCAGCAGCATGAGGACCGGCGTGACGGCGACGATCGCCGCGAACGCCCGGCGATCTCCTCGACGCAGCGACAGCGCGGCCACGCAGGTCAGGCCCAGTGCAAGCACCAGGAAGGCGTGATCCACGAGCCACCACGTCGGACGCAGTCCCCCATACGGCAGGAGTGGGACCAGAACGCCCACCGCGATGAACGCGCGTACGCTCCAGCGTGCCACGTAACGCAAGCGTGGCCACAGGCCGACCACGCCCGACTGGCTCCAGAGTCCGTAGAGCAGGGCGGCGAAACCGAACGCGGTAAAAGCGACCTGCCACCAGGCCTCGCGGTCCCCTACCGGCAGCCATGGCACCGGATAACCCGTGAGTCCGTTCAGGGCTGCTTGCCAGAGCAGCAGCGTCAGACACATCGCCGCATGGACGAGGAAGGTGCGATCGCGTGCGCCGATGAAGCCCATCAGCGCCGAAAACGCCAGCGCCAGCGCGATCGCCAGACACGCGGTGCGTACGACCAGGCGCAGTGTGTCTTCCTGCTGCACCGGGCTCGGGCCGCCGATGCGGATCGTCGGAATCCAGTGGGCCTTGACCGGCGGCATCCAGGCCACGCGCACCGGATCATGGCTGCCGGCTGGCGGGACCACCACGAGGCCGACGCCGGACCGGAACCGCGAATCACGCGTGCGTGCATCGTGCATGCGGCCGCAGACGACGCGATCACCGAGCCCCACCATCACCTCGCCGGCGAACACGTTGAACACGTTCACCGCCTGCGGCGTGCCCGGCCAGCCGCCCTCGGGCGCCGGAATTTCGATCTCCTGCAGGTGGGCCAGCGCGCCCGGCGGGCAGGCACGCATCGGCGTGCCCTCTTCGGTGGGCGCGCCGCCGAGCAGAAACGCAGGCGGCGGCGCGGCGTCCGCCCGGGCCACACCACAGGCCCACAGCAGAATCAGCCCCAGCAGGCATCGCCATGCCGGTGAATGTGCCGCGCCTCGAACCATGGTGTGCCCCGTGTCGTCCCGGCACCCGCCGCGGATCAGATCAATCTGCAAGCGGCGTGCCGGACGCCCAGCCGCGCCCCCCGGCGCAGGCAGACCCCGCTGTTCCGGCGCGTTCCCCGGGGCGATGGTGCCCGATCCGGCGCGTGCCGTCAGCCCGGTGCCGTGCGGTGCACGTCGTGCGTGGCCACGCCGATATCGCGATCGGGCAGGTCGAACCAGGCCGGATGCTGCAGCGTGCGGTCCATGTCGTGCACCCCGCTGTCCCAGTGTTCGCGCAGCGGGATGCGGCCGAAGGCGTAGTCCTTGTTCTGCTGCTCGTGGACCTTGGTCTGGTAGATCAGATGGATGATGTTGAAGACGCGGTCGTCGAGATAGGGCGCCAGGGTGGCATCCAGGTGCGGCGGCAGCCGGCCGTCGGGCAGGCGGGTGATCAACTCCTTGAGCGAGGTGCGCAGCTTCTGGGCCATTTCCACCATCTGCGTGCCGTGCCGGGTGCGGCTGGAGAAGCGGATGTCCTTCATCCGTTCCAGCACGTCGAGCATCGAGCGGGGGGCCGGGCCGCGTGCGCTCCACAGGTCCACCTGCAGCACCAGGGTGTCCTCGTGCGGGCGGCAGTCGAGGATGTACTCGAGCGGCGTGTTGGAGACGATGCCGCCGTCCCAGTACGGCTCGCCGTCGATGTCGACGGCCGCGAATGCCGGCGGCAGCGCGCCCGAGGCGAGGATGTGCTCCACGCGGATCGGCTCGCGCGCACTGTCGAAATAGCGGACGTTGCCGCGGGTCACGCTGGTCGCGCCGACGGTCAGGCGCACCGAGCGGTCGCGGTTGATGCGGTCGAAATCGACGAAGCGCAGCAGCGTGTCACGCAGCGGCGCGGTGTCGTAGAAGCTCGTCGCCGCGTCGCTGCCGTCGGCCGGCATCACGAACGGCGAGAGCGTGCGGGGTTCGAAGAAACCGCGCTGCCCCTGCAGCAGCGCGCCCATGGCGCTCAGACCCCGGGCCCAGGACAACAGCATCGGATCCTCGGGCAGGCTGGCCACCATGGTGCGGATCGCCAGCGCCGGCAGCGACATGGGCCCCGCGGGTTCGGTGACCGTCTCCCAGAACGCGTGCAGCTGCGCGATCCGGTCCTCGGGTGGATTGCCTGCCAGGATGGCGGCATTGATCGCACCGATCGAGATGCCGGCGAACCAGTTCGGCCGGATGCCGGCCTGGTGCAGGCGTTCGTACACCCCGCACTGGTAGGCGCCGAGCGCGCCGCCGCCCTGCAGCACCAGTGCGATCGTGGGATAGCGCGCGACCCGCGCGCAGATGCCCGCGTCGGGCGCCGGGGCGTCGGCCGCCTCGCGACTCACTGCATGTACCAGCCGTGGCTGACCACCAGGCTCTGGCCGGTCAGCGCGTTGGTCTCGAACGCGGCCAGCGTCAGCGCCACATTGGCGACGTCGTCGACGGTGGTGAATTCACCGTCCACGGTGTCCTTGAGCATGACGTTGCGGATCACCTCGTCCTCGCTGATGCCCAGTTCCTTCGCCTGCTCGGGAATCTGCTTGTCGACCAGCGGCGTGCGTACGAAGCCCGGGCAGATCACGTTGGCGCGCACGCCGTAGGCCGCGGCTTCCTTGGCGACCGTGCGGGCCAGGCCCAGCAAGCCGTGCTTGGCGGTGACGTAGGGCGCCTTGAGCTTGGACGCGGTGTGCGAATGCACCGATCCCATGTAGATGATCGCGCCGCCGGTCTTGCGCCGTTCCATGTCGCGCAGGCATTCGCGGGTGGTGAGGAACGCGCCGTCGAGATGGATGGCGAGCATCTTCTTCCAGTCGGCGTAGCTGAAGTCGGTGACCTTGTTGACCATCTGGATGCCGGCGTTCGACACCAGCACGTCGACCTGCCCGTAGTGCCCGACCGCCTTGGCGATGCCGTCGACCACCTGGGCCTCGTCGGTGACGTCCATCGCCACCGCCAGCGCATCGCCGCCGGCGTCGCGGATCTCGTTGGCGGTCGCTTCGGCCGCGTCGAGCTTGAGATCGGCGATGACGACCTTGCCGCCCGCCTGCGCGTAGACCTCGGCGATGCGCTTGCCGATGCCGCTGGCCGCGCCGGTGACCACGCAGACCTTGCCGTCGAGTCGATTCATGGGTGCCGCTCCGCATCGAATGGGGGAGGCAGCCAGCTTAGCGAATGGAGGCGGTGGAGCGCGTCGTACCTTCGGGCGAGGCGGGTGGCAGCGGGGCGGCGGTGCAGGGGCAGGCGCGCCCCTGGGCGGGAGGGGCGTTCGAGGAAACGCCTCGTCGTGCGCAGGCGGGGTCTCGCCGGCCTCAGTCGGCAGCACGCACCGGTGCGGTGACCGGCGTCATGACCGGCAGCTCGACCGGCACGCCGTCGGCGTTGCAGTGGCCGCGCGTGCACAGCTGTTCGCGCAAGGCCGGCGTGGCCTGGACGATCAGGTGGTAGATGACGTTCTGCTCGACCGTGCCGCGCACCGCGTCGCTGCCCGGGCCGCGGGCCCAGATGCCGACGTCGTCACCGCCGTGCGATTCGCTCTTCATCGGCACCAGGGCTTCCTGCATGAAATCGGGATGCTCGGTGTCCACGTCGCGCAGGTCCGGGCGGCCGGCGGCCGGCTCGAAGCTGCCCGGCTGGTGGAGATGGGTCTTGGGCCCGGCCGGCTGCCGGTTGCTGGCGCCGGTGTAGCCCGGGCCGTTGGCGTAGGACAGCGTGGTGTAGGGCAGGCCGGTCGCGTCGAGCGCGTAGGCGTTCGGGTCGTCGTCCTCGCTGACGCGGCCGCGCACCTTGCCGAGAATGGGATTGCCGCGCGTGGGATAGCCGACGAAGTTCAACGTGTGCGAATGATCGGCCGTGACCAGGATCAGCGTGTCGTCGGCCGAGGTCGCCTCGACCGCGGCCTGCACCGCGCGCGACATGGCGACCGTCTCGTCGAGCGCGCGGAAGGCGTTGCCTTCGTGGTTGGCGTGATCGATGCGGCCGCTTTCGACCAGCAGCACGTAGCCCGTGTTCTCACGCGCCAGACGCTCGATCGCGAAGCGCGTCATCTCGGCGAGATCCGGCTCGCCGGCGTCGCCGGTGTCGCGGTCGTGCTCGTACTGCATGTGGTCGTACTCGAACAGGCCGAGCACGGCGTCCGCACCCGCGGCGGCGCGCAGCTGGGCGGTGTTCCAGACGTAGGCGCCGCCCGGGTTCGCGGCCAGCCATTCGGCCGGCAGGTGACGGCCGTCGAGCCGCTGGCCGACCTTGTCGACGTGCTCGGGATCACGCTCGGTCACCGGCAGGAATTCGCCGCGACCGCCGCCCATCAGCACACGCGGCCCTTGGCCGGCCGGAAAATCGAGAATCTGCTGGGCGATGTCGCGGCAGCCCGCGGCGCGGGCGGCGTCGGGCAGGTCGGTGTCGTTTTCCCAGTTCCGGTCGGGCACGTGCGCGTAGGTCGCGGCGGGCGTGGCGTGGGTGAGACGTGCAGTGGTCACCACGCCGGTGGCCAGGCCCGCGTCGTCGGCCAGCCGCAGCCACGACTGCACGTGCCGCTGCAGACTGTCGGCACAGTCGGTGCGGAGGCCGGAAGAGACGCCGATCGCGCCCATGTGCGACTTCACGCCGGTGGCGATCGCGGTCATCGTGCCGGCCGAATCGGGCGTCTGCGAGTCGGTGTTGTAGGTCTTGCTCAGCCCGGTGTGCGGGAAGCGCTCCCAGCTGAGCTGGTGCTCCTCGCCGCTGCGCCCCAGGCGCTGGCCCTCGAGAATGCGTGCCGCGGCGACCGTGGTCAGGCTCATGCCGTCGCCGAGAAACACGATGACGTTCTTCGCCCGGCCCGCCATCGCGCCATTGGCCGCGGCGCGCGCGGCGCCGCTGCGATACCACCAGTCCGCGGTTTCGTCGGCACGGGTGGCCGCGGGCGGCACGTCGATCGGGCGGACCTGCCCGGTGGACGGCGGAGGAAGGGAGGTGCAGGCGGCGCAGAACAGGGTCAGCGAGCAGGCGAGGCCTGCAGTCAGCAATCGCATGGAAACGCGGTATCCGGACGGAGAAGCGGGGCAATTATGCCCGTCGGGGATGACGGCTTCACGGCGACGGCCGCGTCATTGCCGTCGTACGTGCCGCAGACGGCGCCGCGTCTGCGTGCGTGCGCAGAGCGCAGGTGATATTGGGGATACGGTCGCAGATGGTCGCACCGCGGGCGCAGGCGCGGACGGTCGGGGGGCGAGGGTCGTGCGTTGCAAATTTGGGACGCTGGCGTCCCGGCGAGGGCGTCGCCAACATGGATGCGCTCACGTATGGTCGCGTGTTGACCGATTGGGCAGGCCCCGATGAACGCTCTGGCGTGGTGGTTCCGCATTCCGTTCTGGCAACGCGTGCTCGGCGCGTTCGTGCTGGGCGCGCTGGTCGGCTGGGCGATCGGCCCCGCGGCCGGCACCTGGCTGCAGCCGCTGGGCACGCTGTACGTCAACCTGATCCGGATGATCGCGGTGCCGCTGGTGTTCTTCGCGGTCATCAACGCGGTCGCCGCGCTGCACGGCCAGCAGTCGATCGCCGCGCTCGGTGGACGCACCTTCGGCTGGTTCGCCGCGACCGCGGTGCTCGCGGTGGGGATCGGCTTCGCGGTCGCCTACACGTTCAACCCCGGGCTCAGTGTCGAGGCCGGCTCGCTGACCGTGGCCGCCGACTACACGCCGCGCGAGGTGCCGACGCCGGTCGAGGTGCTGCTCAACGTCGTGCCGACCAATCCGTTCGCGGCGCTGTCGAACGGCAACATCCTGCAGGTGATCTTCTTCGCCGGGCTGGTGGGCTTCGCGCTGGTGAAGCTGGGCGAGCGCGTCGCGGCATTGCGCGCGCTGGTCGGCCAGGCGAGCGATGCGATGATCCAGGTCACGCGTTTCGTGCTCGAGCTCACGCCCCTCGGCACCTTCGGCCTGATCGCCGCCCTCGTGGGCACCTACGGCTTCGAGCGGCTGCTGCCGCTGGGCAATTTCGTCATCGCGCTGTACGTCGCCTGCGCAGTGCACATCGTGGTCGTCTATGGCGGATTGCTGCTCGCGCACGGGCTCAACCCGCTGAAGTTCTTCCGCGGCGCCGCGCCCGGCATGCAGGTCGCGTTCGTCAGTTCGTCGAGCCTGGCCTCGATGCCGGTCGCGCTGCGCAGCGTGACCCACAACCTCGGTGTCAATCGCGATTACGCCGCGTTCGCCGTGCCGCTGGGCGCGACGATCAAGATGGACGGCTGCGGTGCGATCTATCCGACGCTCGCGGCGGTGTTCATCGCGCAGTACTTCGGCATCGAACTCAGCTTCGCCCAGTACGCGGCGATCCTGCTGGCGTCCGTGCTCGGCAGCTTCGGCACCGCGGGCGTGCCCGGCACAGCGGTGGTGATGGCGACCGTCGTGCTGTCGGCGGCCGGTTTGCCGCTCGAAGGGCTCGGCCTGCTGCTGGCGATCGACCGCATCCTCGACATGATGCGCACGATGACCAACGTCACCGGCCAGATGCTGGTGCCGGTGCTGGTCGCACGCGAGACCGGACTGCTGGATCGCGAGGTCTACGAGTCGGCGCGCCGCAACGTCGGGCTCGACGACGAGACGCCGGCCGATTCCACCCGCCGCTGAGCGTGCCGCGGCGCGCAACCGAGGCGGTGTGCGCTGTCGGTCGCGTCGGCATGCGGCGGGTGTGGCGTCGGGGCTATAGTCGGGATTCGCGCCCCGGGGAGCGGGGCGGCACAGGGACCCGACGATGAAACGACTCGCAGGATGGGGCGGCGCGTTCGCGCTGCTCGCGTTGCTGGCCGCGCCCGCGGCCGCGCAGGAGGCGGATGCCTGGCGTCTGCCGATCGAAACCCGGACGCTCGACAACGGCCTGACCGTCGTCGTCTCCGAGGACCGCAGCTCGCCGACCGTCGGCGTCAGCGTGGTCTACCACGTCGGCATGCGGCTGGAGCCGGAGAACCGCACCGGCTTCGCGCACCTGTTCGAACACCTGATGTTCCAGGGTACGCCGGTCGCGCCCAAGGGCACGTTCGACCGCGTGATCCAGGGTGGCGGCGGCATCCTCAACGGCTCCACGCGCCCTGACTACACCAACTACATCGAAACCGCGCCGGTGTCCGCGCTCAAGCCGATCCTGTGGCTCGAGGCCGACCGCATGAAGACGCTGGATTTCTCGCCCGAGAACCTGAAAAACCAGCAGGACGTGGTCAAGGAAGAGATCCGCGTCAACGTGCGCAATCAGCCCTACGGGCTGTTCTTCGCGTTCGACATGAGCCGGCTGGCGTTCGACAAGTGGGCGAATTCCCACGACGGCTACGGCAGCTTCGAGGATCTGGAAACCGCATCGCTGGCCGACGTCGAAGCGTTCCACCGCGACTACTACGGTCCGAACAATGCCGTCGTCGCGATCGCGGGCGACGTCTCCGCGGCCGAAGCCTTCGCGATGGTCGAGGAGTATTTCGGCGACATCCCCGCACGTGCGACCCCGCAGCGCCCCGACGTCTCCGAGCCGCTGAACACCCGCGAGCGCCGCGAGGCGCAGGCCGATGCGCTGGCGCAGGTGCCGGCACTCGCGGTCGGCTGGAAGATGCCCGACCGCGGCAGCGCCGATCACGCACCGGTCGCCGTGCTGTCGCAGATCCTCGCCGGCGGCGATGCCTCGCGGCTGTACCAGGGGCTGGTCAAGGGCCGCGAGCAGCTGCTCAACCTCAATGGCGGCGCGGGCTGGCCGCTCGGCCACGCCTGGGACTACGACGGTCCGACGCTGCTGACGCTGTTCGCGCTGTACAAGCCGAATGTCGAGCCCGACGCGGTGCTGGCCGCGATCGACGAGGAGATCGCGCGCATCGTCGCCGAGGGCGTGCCGGCCGAAACGCTGGCCGCGGCGAAGACCAAGCTGCTGGCCGATTACGTCAACAGCCTCGAGCCCTTCATCTCGCGTGCCGACGAACTGGCCAAGGCGCAGGTGCTGTGGGGCGATGCGGAAACGCTGAACCAGATTCCGCAGTGGGTGCAGGCGGTGACCGTTGCCGACGTGCAGCGGGTCGCGAAGACCTATCTGACTGCCGCCAACCGCACCGTCATCGACCGCGTGCCCGCCGCGATGGCGCCGGCGCGCGGCATCGCGCCGCCGGCCGCCCCCGCTGCCGCCCCCGCCGCCCCTGCGCAGGACTGAGGAGACCGACATGGACATCCGTACCATCATCCCGCGCAGCCACTCGGCGCTGCGCCCGCTCGTCCTCGCGCTCGGTGCCTGCCTGTTCGCCGGTGGCGTGCATGCGCAGCAGCCCGGCGCCTCCGGCGCACCGCCGGCGACCGCGCTGCCGACCGAACTGCCCGCCGGCCTGCCGGACTACGAGGCCGACCGGCCGTTGCCGGAGCTGGGCCTGGTCGAGCGCCATCTCGACAACGGTCTGACCGTCTGGATCGTGCCGCGCCAGGGCGGCCTGCCCAAGGTCAACTACGTGCTCGCCGTGCGTGGCGGTCTGGCCAGCGACCCGCAGCCGCTGCCGGGCATGTCGAACCTGCTGGCCGGCCTGCTGCGCGAAGGCACTGCGACCCGCAGCTCGGTGCAGATCGCCGAGGAACTGCAGCGCCTCGGCGCCTCGCTCTCAGCCAGCGCCGGCAACGACGGCCTGTTCGTCAGCGCGTCGGGTCTGTCCTCGTCGGCGCAGCCGCTCGCGGCGCTGTTCGCCGACGTCGTGCGCAACCCGGCGTTCCCCGAGAACGAAGTGCAGCTGGCCAAGGCCAACGCGGCGCAGGGCCTGAAGGCGATGCAGGCGCAGCCGGCCTACCAGGCCAACCGCGCGATGGGCCGCGTGCTGTTCGGCGACCATCCCTACGGCAACACGCTGCCGACCGAGGCCGGCATCCAGGGCACCGACATCGCCGGCCTGCAGGCCGCGCACGCGTCCCGCTTCCATCCCGAACGCGCGCTGCTGGTGATCACCGGCCCGCTCGATGCCGAGGCCGCTCTCGCGCTCGCCGACACGCATTTCGGCGACTGGCGCGGGCAGGGCGAAGCGGTCGCCGAGGTCGCCGCGCCGCAGGCGGCGAAGGCGCCGCAGTTCGTGCTGGTGCCGCGCGAGAACAGCGTGCAGTCGGCGGTGCGCATCGGCCGGCCGGCGTTCGCCGCCGACGACGACCGTGCGATTCCCGCCGCGCTCGCCAACACGATCCTCGGCGGCGGCTTCGACAGCCGGCTGATGCGCAACCTGCGCGAGGACAAGGGCTACACCTACGGCGCCGGCAGCAGCTTCGGCCTGCGCGCGAAGGGCGGGGCGTTCCAGGCCCAGGCCGACGTGCGCAACGAAGTCACCGGTGCGGCGATCGGCGAGTTCTTCAAGGAATTCGAGCAGATGCGCACTGTCACCGTCGATGCCGACGAACTGCAGCGCGCCAAACGCTTCACCGCCGGCACCTACCTGTTCCAGAACCAGCTGCAGGGCGCGGTGGCGTCGGCGCTGGCCTCGAACTGGGTGCTGGGCCGTCCGGCCGACTACCTCAGCCGCTACGTCGACAAGGCCAACGCGGTCACTGCGGCGCAGGTGCAGGCCGTGGCCCGCGAGTTCTTCGACCCGAAGCAGCAGAGCATCGTCGTCGTGGGCGATGCGGCGGTCGTCGAGCAGTTGAAACCCTATGGGGCCTTCGGCAGCGGCGAGTGAGTCGGCCGGTCGGGTGACGGTCCGAACGCCCCGCGCGTCTGCGCGGGGCTTTTTTTGGCAGGATCCAAGCGGGGCGGACGCGCGCATGGCCGTCCCTGCGCCCCTGGTTCGCGCATTCCGCCAAGAGTCGCGTTCGCACGACGTCGCGTGCCGACAGCGAAATGTCGCCTCAGGTTGTCCGGTGCCACGCGTGCGCCTGGCGTTGCCCAGGGCTGCGCAGGTGAGGCGACGCCGGTTCCGGCGTTGCTGACAGTGTCAGGCAGACGGGCGACGCGCCCGTGCACGAAAGCGGACCGGTCACTGCAGCAGGCCGGGAACAGCAAACGGATTCAGGAGAAGCACGTGGTCCGGTGCATCCCGACGCCGCAGCGCCGGCCGTGCCATCAGACCGCGGTCGCCTCGGCGCGGCGGTTGAGCCAGAACGCGAACACCGCTGCAGTGAAGAACATCAGCAGGCTGTAGACCGCGGCCGGCACCGACATCATCGGATTTTCCAGCACATTGAGCGCGATGAAGATCGCCAGCGTGCCGTTGTGGATGCCGATCTCCATCGCGATCGCGATGGCCTGGCGACGCGGCAGCTTCAGCGCACGCGGCGCTGCATAGCCCACGCCCATGCTGACCAGGTTGAACAGCAGGCAGGCCAGGCCGACAGCGGCGAAGAAGCCGAGCAGCGTGCTCCAGGCCTGGGCGACGGCGGCGACGATCAGCAGCGCGAGCACGGCCACCGACAGCAGGCGGATCGGCGTCTCCATCCGCGTCGCGAATGCGGGCGCCAGTGCGCGGGTCGCCATGCCCAGGCTGACCGGCAGCACGATGATCACCGCGACCTCGACGATCTTGCGCACCGGCGGCGGCACGTACTGGCCGGCACCGAGGAAGAACTCCAGCGCCAGATTGAGGATCAGCGGCAGCGTCAGCAGGCACAGCAGGCTGTTGACCGCGGTCAGGGTGATGTTGAGGGCGACGTCACCGCGGGCGAGGTGGCTGTAGATGTTCGCCGTCGCACCACCGGGCGACGCGGCCAGCAGCATCAGGCCGACGGCGAGTTCGGGTGGCAGCCGGAACAGCAGGGCGAGCGCCAGCGCCGCCCATGGCAGCACGCCCACCTGCAGCACGAGGCCTGTGACCACCGCGCGCGGATAGCGCGCGATGCGCCGGAAATCGTCGAGGCCGAGGCCCAGCCCGAGGCCGAACATGATCACGCCCAGGGCGAGCGGCAGCAGCAACGACGTCAACAGCGATGCCTGCATGGCGAGTGGCTCCGTCCGTGTGCGAAGGCGTCAGCGGATGCCGCGCACGGCCAGCCGGCCGCCCGACCAGGCCAGCGGCACCGGTGCGATCACGCCGATCAGGAGCATCCACAGCGGATGCGGCAGCATCCAGGCATTGAGCACGACGCCGAGCAGGATCAATACGCCGACCGCGATCGCCGCGCCCATCCGGCGCACGCGTGCGAGTCGCGCGGCGACCCAGCCGCCGCACAGCGCAGCGAGCAGCCAGCCGGCCAGCACCCAGACGAGCTTGGCGGTCGGCGCATTCGCGACGATCTCGGCCAGGTCCGCCTCGTTGCCGAGCTGTCCGGTGGGCATCGGCACCAGCCAGGCGCCGACGAACTCCAGCCCCAGCATCACCATCATGGCGACGAGCATGCCGAGCATCACCGAGAACATCGTGCGGATCATGGCGCCTCCCCAACGCGAGCGGGGGTGCAGCATCGCCCGGCGGGTGGGGGAGGGCAAGCCGCGTTGCGGCACGCGGCGCGCAGAGATGTGCGTCGGGACATCCGGGATTTCCACGTCAGGTGCGTCGATCGAGCTGACGTGTGAAACCGCGTGGCGTGCGCGAACGCGGCGTTCGCTCCGACGCGTCACTCGACGGTATGCCGTATCGACACGCGAGCGCGCCCCGGACGTCGCGCGGATGTGGAACCGGCAACGCTGTGCAGGCCCGGGCCTGGACTCGCGTCGATCCCGCGCTGCACGTATCGACGCTGCTGCGCTGTCCGGGACGTGGTCGCCTCGGCGCCTGATGCCTTCGGTGACATCGGTTCCCCGTGCGCCGGGCCGATGCGGTCGATACAGACCGACGCGCACGCCAGAACTCCGCGCCGCACACCGTTCACGCGGGATCAGCCCTGCGCGGCTGCGGCCGCCGTCGCCGCGTCCGTCGCGGCCGTATCGAGCCGCTCACGTTCCGCGGCAATCCACGCATCGATCTTCGCCTCCAGCAACGGCAGCGGGAGCGCACCGTCCTCGAGCACCGCGGCATGGAAGGCACGGATGTCGAACGCGTCGCCGAGCGCCGCTTCGCTGCGCGCGCGCAGTTCCTGGATCTTGAGTTCGCCGATCTTGTAGGCCAGCGCCTGGCCGGGCCAGGCGATGTAGCGCTCGGTCTCGGCGATGGCGTCGGGCTCGCTGACCGAGGAATTCTCGAACATGTAGTCGAGCACCTGCTGGCGCGTCCAGCCCTTGCTGTGGAGGCCGGTGTCGACGACCAGCCGCACCGCGCGCCACAGTTCGCCCTGCAGACGGCCGAAATAATCGTAGGGATCGGTGTAGAGGCCCAGGTCCTTGCCGAGGCTCTCGGCATAGAGGCCCCAGCCTTCGATGTAGGCGGTCTCGCCGCCGAAGCGCCGGAACGCGGGCAGGTCGGTGAGTTCCTGCTGCAGCGCGAGCTGGAAGTGGTGGCCGGGAATCGCTTCGTGCAGGAACAGGTCCTCGGCGTCCCAGCGCTTGCGCGTCGGCAGACCGAAGGTGTTGACGTAGAAGATGCCCGGCCGGCTGCCGTCCTCGCTCGGCGACTGGTAGGAACCGCCGGCCGCGGATTCGGCGCGGAACGCCTCGACAGGTCGGATCTCGAAGGCGGCCTTGGGCGTCAGCGAAAACAGCTCGGGCACCCGCGCCTCGATCGTCTGCTCGATTGCGCGGTAGTGCGCGAGCAGCTCGGCCTCGGAGCGGAACTCGAAGCGGCGGTCGGTCTGCATGAAACGGAAGAAGTCCTGCAGCGAACCTTCGAACCGCGTTTCCGCCATGACGCCGCGGATCTGCTCGTGGATGCGCGCCACTTCGTCCAGGCCGATCTGGTGGATCGCCTCGGGCGACAGGTCGGACGTGGTCTGCTGCTTCACCGAGAACGCGTACCAGGCCATGCCGTCGGGCAGCGCGTCGAGGCCCACGCTGTCGCGCGCGTGCGGAAGGTAGTCGTTGGCGATGAAGTCGCGCTGGCGCCGGATCGCCGGCTGCAGCTGCCCGGTGATCAGGGCGCGGAACGCGGCGGTCAGGCGTTCGCGATCGGCCTCCGGGATGTCGTCCGGAAAGCGCGTCACCGGCCCCCAGAACGGGCTCGTCTCCACGTCGTCGACGAGGATCGCGTCGAACTGCGGCAGCACCTTCTCCATCACCACGCGCGGCTGCACCACGTTGGCCTCGATGCCGGCGCGCATGTTGGCGATCTCGGTGTCGATCAGCACCGGGATGCGGGCGGCGCGGCGCAGCCAGGCGTCGTAGTCGGCCACGGTGGCGAACGGCTGCGCATTGGTGCCCGAGCCCAGCAGCACCGAGTAGCTGACGAGGCTGCCCATCTGGTTGACCGGCAGCATCCAGGACGGAAAGCGTTCGGCGTCGAGCGCGTTGCGGCGCTCCTGCACGAAGATCCGGTAGCTCAGCAGGTCCTGGCCGTCCAGGCCGTCACTGCCGATCGCTTCGACGGTCTTGAGCCAGCGCTCGTTGAAGGCGCGCACCTGCTCGCGGTATTCGGCGCTGCCGAAATCCGGGAGCTGGTCGTTGTATCGCGCGTCACCCTGGAAGGTCGCCTGCACCGGGTTGAGCCTGAGCAGTTCTTCCCAGTACTCGGCGTAGAGCGTGCCCAATCGCGTGGCGCGTGCCTGCGCGTTCTCGGGCGCGGCCACCGCGGATACAGCGGCCGGCGCCGCCGACTCGCGCTGGCAGCCGACGAGTCCGCCGCCGAAGACGAGGGCGGCGGCGAGGGCGAGAACGAGCGGGTGCTTCATGGCGGACTCCACACGGCGGAGCCCCGATGCTGGCGCCTGCGTTGTTCTGCGGCAAGCGTCAGACGGGCGGGGCGGCGTCGGCTCGCGCAGGCGCGCCGAACGGGATGGTGTCCGGCGCCACGGCGCCTCCGGAGATGATGAAGCTCATCGCCTGGTCGACGGTCCAGTCGGTCGGGGTGATCTTCTCGAGCGGCACGATCTCGAGGTAGCCCGACGTCGGATTCGGCGTCGTCGGCACGTAGACCGCGGCGAGCTCACGTCCGGTGCCCTGCTCGCGGATCACGCGGGTGACGAAGCCGACCGACTTCATCTGGCTGTGCGGGAAATCGATCAGCACCACGCGCTGGGTGCCGTCGGGCTTGGTCTGCAGGATGTCGAGCAGTTTGCGCGCGCTGGAATAGATCACGTTCGCCAGCGGAATGCGCTGCACCAGCGCTTCCACCCAGCCCAGCATCCGCTGGCCGACCACGCGACGTGCCAGCCAGCCGACGATCAGGATCAGCACGATGGTGGCGATCAGCGCGATCGTCGCCTGTACCGACACCGCATTGATCCAGCCCAGCGAATTGGGAAACCACGCCGCGATCTGCATCGACAGCGGCGCCACCCACGGCGTGCTGATCTCCGACAGCAGCACGAATACGAACTTGACGACGATCCACGTCAGCCAGATCGGGAGCAGCGTCAACAGGCCGGTCAGAAACAGGCGCTGCAGGCGAACGCCCAGCGAAGGGGAGCTCATGGCGATCCGGGACGACGGGGGGGGGCGCCCATTCTGCGCGTCGTCGGCACGCCGGAAAAGGCGCGGCGGCGTGTCGCGCGCCGGCGTTCAGCGCGGCGGCAGGCGGCTCAGGGCAGATGCACCAGGCGGAAGCCGACATCCTCGTAGCCGCGCCGCGGATCGAGCGCGCGGCTGTCGAGCGCATCGCGCTTGATGCGACCGGCGGCGATGCGTTGCTTGCATGCGGCCGCGCAGTCGCTTCGCCATTCGGCCGGCCCATCGCCGCGCGCCGGGACACTCGCGCCCTGCGCCACCGAGGCGACCACGATGCTCAGCCCGTCGCGTTCACTGCGCCAGCGGGCGTAGTCGACCGCATCGTGCCAGGACACGCAGACCACAGGGTCGCTCGGTGCCTGCTCGAAACCGGGATTGTCCCAGGTGCGCGGCGCCACCGCGCGCAGCACCGACCCGCGTGCGCGACATGCCGCCGAGCTGTGCCCGGTGGCGGTCACGAAAGCGGCATAGTCGGCCCGGCTCACCGGTGCGTTCGCGATCGCGAACACGCCGTCGGCGCTGCGGACCACGCGCGCACCGCCCGGGATCCGCTTCGCCAGTGCGGCCAGATCGGGAATCGCACGCGCCTGACGCGTCAGGCGCGTCGTCGTCGGCGCGTCGAGGCCGAGGTGCTCGGCGACGGTCAGGGCGGCCAGCGCGTTCGTGCGGTCGACGTTGCCGGCGGCGTCGGTGATCCGGGTTTCCACGGCTTCGGCGACCGCCGCGCGCAGTCGACGCATCGCGTCGCTGTCGGCACGTCCGGCCGTGTCGGCATAGCGGCGCGCCGCCTGCAGCAGGGTGGTCGCGGTGCGGTCGTCACCGCTGACGATCGCGTTGCGGGCGCGCGCCGCGACCGCTTCGACGGCACGATCGGCCACTGCCGGAGCGCGGAGATGTTCGGGATCCGCCGCCCAGGCCGCCTGCAGCGCGGCGAATGCATCCTTGCCGGACGGTGTGGCCAGCTGGCCGGCGCGCAGCAGACGTTCGGCATCGGCCAGATGCCGGTCCGCGTCCGACACGGGGGCGGCGCGCGGGACGGTGCCGGCAACGCCGACGTCGGGCGCGGCGTCGGTCCGGGCCGATGCGTCCTCGGCCGCCTCCGCGGACGGCGCCCGCCCCATCAGCGCAGGCGACGCCGCCGCGAGGCCGTCCGGCGCCGCGGCCTCGCGCGAAAGATTCAGAGCGAGTCCGGTGCCGGCGGCGAGGATCAGGACCAGCGGCACCCAGACCATCGGCGGCACCCGACGCGAACCGGCACGCAACGTCCGCAACGCGTTGCCGAAGACGGGTTCGCGGCGAGCGTCGCGCTGCGGTACCTCGTCCAGGGCGCGCAGCATCGTGGCGGCATCGCTGAAGCGGCGGGTCAGCGATTTCGCCAGCGCGCGGTCGATGAAGCGTTGCCAGTGGCGGAGTGCCGGCGGCAGGCGGGGAATCGGATTCTGCGTGTGCGCCAGCGCCATCGACAGCGCGTCATCGCCCTTGTAGGGCAACTCGCCGGTCAGCATTTCCCACGCCAGCACGCCGACGCTGTAGAGATCGGCGCGGAAATCCACCTGCTGGCCGCGCGCCTGTTCCGGTGCCATGTAGGCGGTGCTGCCGACGGCCAGGCCCACCATCGTCACCCGCGTACCGTAGCCGCGGCGCAGGGCGATGCCGAAATCCGCCAGCAGGGGACGGTCGGCTTCGTCGAACAGCACGTTCTCGGCCTTGACGTCGCGGTGGATCACGCCGCGCGCGTGGGCGTAGGCCAATGCGGAGAGCAGGGCGCGCAGCACCTCGCGGATCCGCCGCTGATCGCCGGTGAGGTTGCGCTGCCCGAGGTGACCATGCGGGAGATGCGGCATCGAATACCACGGCAGGCCGTCGCTGGTCCGTCCCACCTCGTGGATGCCCACGATGTTCGGATGCTCGAGCCGCGCGATCGTGCGCGCCTCGTTCTCGAAACGGCGCCGGCTGACCTCGTCGGCCAGCGCTTCGGGCAGCATGACCTTGATCGCGACGTCGCGACCCAGTGACAGCTGCGTGCCGAGATAGACGGTGGCCATGCCGCCGTGTCCGATCACCTGCGACAGCCGGTAGCCCGGAATCACAGGCAGTGGCGATGTGGTCGAACCGGTGGATGTGTGCGGCATTGCGGCTGCGCCCCTGAGGTCGAACAGGATACCCATCGCGCGAACGAAAACGGCGTGACGCCGATCGCGTCAGGGCGTTGCCGCGGAGTGGCGCGTGTCGCGTGGCAGGGAATCGATCGGAACGCGGCCGCCGCCATCGGCGCGCAACGCATCGTCGATGCGCGTTCGGAGAGGGCGGTGTAGGGCATTGCGCAGGGATCGTCGTGGCGTCGAGCGCAGCGCCACGTCGCCGTGCGGCACGCGCGCATCGCAGCTGTGCAGGCCGACCTTGTGGAACCGTTGAACGGGTTCACGGCCACGCGCCGAAGTCGCTGGATCCCCGCCTGACCAGCCGTGCGGCTGTTGAGAGCCGCGGAGATGACGGCCGTTGTTCAGCCCTTCCCCGAAGGTTGCGGGTTGCAGCGCGCCCGGAGCGCCCGCCGGCGGGACGGGAGTGCGGCTGTGTCCGCCTTACCGCACCGGACGCGGCTCCGCGCCCGGGGGCGCCGCGCGCCGCTTGCGTCGCACGTAGATCTGTTTGCGCACGCGGGCGACGGGTTCACCCGACGCGTCGAGCACATCGGTGGTGAACCAGTGCAGGTACTTGGCATCGCCGGCGGTCGCGTCGCGGATCGTCTGCAGCGTCGCCTCGTCGAGTACGAATTCGGCATGCACGAGACCGCGGCCGGGCCGGACGAACTCGATCTCGCCGGCCTTGTCCCAGACCACGTGGTCGTTGCCGAGCGCGCGCAGGGTCATGATCATCCAGAACGGATCGGTCATCGCGAACAGGTTGCCGCCGAAATGCGTGCCGACGTAGTTGCGGTTGTACCAGCGCTGCCGCAACTCGACCCGCGCATGGCGGAAGCCCTCACCCATCGCGGTGACACGGATGCCGGCGAACAGGAACGGCGGCCACAGGTTCATCAGCAGACGGAGGCGACGCGGCGTCATGGTGGCCTGGAACGTTGACGGGGTCGCGGATACTACCGTACGCAGCGGTACGGATGCGCGTGGCGGACGGTCCGCCACGCGATGGCGCCTGCGATCGGGTCAGAACAGCAGCGAGGCCATCCGGCGCCGGTAGCGCCCGACAAGCTCGGCGTCGTCGACGATGCGGAACGCATCGATCAGGGTCTTGCGCGGCAGGCCGTCCTCGAAATCGCGATCGCGGCGCAGCAACTCGATGAACGCCTCGAGTGCGACTTCGGAATCACCGGCCACCAGACGGTGCACGCCGAGCAGATGGCGGGCACGCAGGTCGGCGGGGTCGGCGTCCAGACGCGCCTGCAGCGCCTCGGCCGGCGGCGCATCGGAGAGCAGTGCGGCGAAATCGAGGCGGGCGCGGGCCTTGACCGCGCGCTCGTCGGTCGCGAGGTTCGCTGGCAGGCCGTCGAGCAGACCTTCGGCCTCCTTCGCGGCGCCGGTCTGGAGCAGGGCGAGGGCGAGGTCGAGCTTCAGTTCGGCCTTGTCGGGCTCGGCCGCGATCGCCTCGCGTAGGCGGGTGACTTCGGCCGCGGGATCCAGCGGCGCCGGTGCAGCGTCCACGCTGGCGCCGGCAGCCGGCTCGATGCCATGACGCTTCAGGAACTCGCGGACCTCGCCTTCGGGCAGCGCGCCCGGAAACCCGTCCACCGGCTGGCCGCCGACCAGCAGGAAGACCGTCGGCACCGAGCGGATCTGGAACGCGGCCGCGATCTGCTGTTCCTTGTCGACATCGACCTTGGCCAGCACGAACGCCCCGTTGTACTCGGCCGCCAGCTTCTCCAGCACCGGCCCCAGCGACTTGCACGGGCCGCACCACTCGGCCCAGAAGTCGATCAGGACCGGTGTGTCCAGCGATTTCTGCAGGACCTCGGTTTCGAATGTCGCCGTGGTCGCGTCGAACACGTGGGCGGACGCGGCGGGAGCGGGGGAGGAGGCGTTGCCGTTGAGAAGCATGCGGAATTCCGGAGTGCGGTCGGGAGCGCCGGGGGCGCGATCACCGAAGGATGGCGACGGTTGCGCAGGATACAACCATGTAAAAACCAGTTGACATGTCGCGGCAAGGATGTAAATTATTTTTTACTCTTCGTCTGCTGGAGTTGACACCATGGTCGGGCGCCGCTGGAAATGGACGGGACTGTTGTTGCTGGCCGGCGTTGCACTCTGGATGTTGCTGGCGGGTCGCACGACGCGACTCGGCATCGATATCGGCATGCTCGGCTCGGTGTTGCTGCTCGGCACGACCTGGCTTGCGCTCTACACGGTTTCGACGATGCCACGCGGCGAGCTCGAGGACGGGATCGCACCCGGTGAGTGGCAGGCCTGGATCGGTACGGTTTTCATGTGCGTGGCCACGCTGTATTTCGTCAGCAAGCTGCATGTGTTCGCAAGCGAATCGATCGCGCATGCGCCGCACTCGCGCGGGGTCGTGGGCAATCTGGTCCTGCTGTTGATCGCCTGGACTGTGCTGTCGCGGGTGCTTTCCGCTCGCTGGAGCGGTCAGGTGCAGTCCGACGAGCGCGACCGCGACATCGAAGCCCGCGCCGCCGGGTGTGGTCGCGCCGCGCTCATGTTTGTTGTCGTCGCGCTGGCGGTGACACTGGGTCTGTCGCCGGTGGAACGGCTGGCCTGGGCGACGCATTTCATGATCGCCAATCTGTTGATCCTGTTGTTGATGTGCGGCTGGCTGGTCGAGTACGCGGCGACGGCGGTGCTGTACTGGCGCGATCGTCGGGGCGCGGCGTGACGGCCGTCGACGGGACAGGCCTGTGAGCGGCGGCACCCCGATCACCAACGAGATCCGACGCCTGCGCTTCGAGCATGGCGAGATGACCCAGCAGGCGCTGGCGGATGCCTGCGGCGTCACGCGGCAGACGATCATCGCGCTGGAGGCGGGACGCTATGCACCGTCTCTGGAGCTGGCGTTCCGCATCGCGCGCACGTTCGGGGTCGGTGTCGAGAGCGTGTTCCGGTGGGCGGCATGACGCGCGCGCGCCTGCTGCCATGGGTGCTCGGCGCCCACGCCTGCACAGTGCTGGCCCTGCTGGTCTTCGCCGCGATGACCGGTCTGCCGACGCGGGCGCCGCTGGCATTGCCGGGCGCCGGCGGCATGCCGCTGGCCTGGCTGTTCAACCTGCTGGCCTGGACCGGGCCCGGGCTGATCGTCGCGGGCGTTGCGGCGCGGCTGCGCGATGGGCTGGGGGCCGAGGCCGGGCGGGTCGCCGGCATCGCGTTGCAGCTGTGGCTGCTCGCGTCGCTGGCGTTCGCGGCCCAGGGGCTGTTGCCGCTGGATATCGACGCGCTCGATGCAGGCGCCAGCCGCTGGCATGCGCTGGCCTGGATGCTGTGGAATCTCGCGTTCGCCGCTGCCGCGCTGCTGGCCGGTCTGGCACTGCCGGCGGTGCGCCTGCCGAGCCTGGGCCTGTGTGCGCTCGTCACGCTGGGCCTGCTGGCGCCCGGCGTGTTCGGTGCCGGCATCGGCGAACGCGTGGTCCTGGCCGGCTGGTGGCTGTGGACCGCGTTGCTGGCGTGGCGGCTGCCACGCCGGCATTGAGATCGCTCAGCCGCCGGGCGAGGCGTCCGGCGCACGGTGCACGCGGCCTTCCTTCATCACGAAGTCGACGCCCATCACCGCCGTGATGTCGGCCACCGGATCGCCCGGCATCGCGATGATGTCGGCACGCTTGCCGGCCTCGATCACACCCTGGTCGTCGACGCCGAGCACCGTCGCCGCATGCAGCGTCGCCGATTGCAGCGCGTACGCCGCCGGAATGCCGGCTTCGACCATGTAGAGGAACTCGCGTGCGTTGTCGCCGTGCGGGCCCACGCCCTGGTCGGTGCCGAACGCGATCGGCACGCCGGCGCGGTAGGCACGCGCCGCGGTGTCCTGGATCTGCGCACCGATCGTCGCGGCCTTCGGGCGCACGACCTCGGGGAAATAGCCCGGCTCGCGCGCCTTGTCGGCGACGAAGCGGCCGGCGTAGATCGTCGGCACGTACCAGGTGCCGCGCTGGCGCATCAGGCGCATGACCTCCTCGTCCATGTGCGTGCCGTGCTCGATGCTGGTCACGCCGGCGAGCACCGCGCGCTTCATGCCTTCGGTGCCGTGTGCGTGCGCGGCGACGGTGTAACCGTAGTCCTTCGCGGTGTCGACGACGGCCTGCACTTCGTCGAGCGTGAACTGGGGCGCATCGCCGCTGCGCGCGTAGGACAGCACGCCGCCGGTGGCGGTGATCTTGATGACGTCGCTGCCGTCCTTGTAGCGCTGGCGCACGGCCTGACGGGCATCGTCGACGGAATTGATCACGCCCTCGGTCGGGCCGGGCGAGCCCATCAGGTGCGAGAGCATCGAGTTGTAGCCGTTGCTCGGATCGGCGTGGCCGCCGGTGGTGGCGATCGACTTGCCGGCCGAGAAGATCCGCGGGCCCGGCACCAGGCCCTGGTTGATCGCGTCGCGCAGGTGCGGCGTGACTTCGCCGCCGAGATCGCGAACGGTCGTGAAGCCGGCGCGCAGCGTCTTGTCGGCATAGCCGACGGCGCGGAACGCGTAGTCGACCGGATCCAGACGGAAGCCTTCCGAGTAGCTCGCCGGACTCGACTGCGACCCCAGATGCACGTGCAGATCGGTCCAGCCGGGCGAGCAGGTGCGGCCTGCGAGCGGGATCACCGTGTAACCCGCCGGGGCATCCTGCCCGCCGACCACACGCTCGATGCGGCCGTCGGCGACGAGGATGGTATGCGCGCCCAGCACCTGCCCGGCACGGGCGTCGAACAGGCGCTCGCACTGCAGGGCGCTGCGGCCCTGTGCGAGTGCGTCGGGCGCGGCGAAGGTGGCCGCAACGAGGGCGAGGGCGGTCAGGGGACGATGGCGCATGCAGGCACTCCGGCGGGCGGGAGCCGCATTGAAGCACGCCGGTCGATACGCCGTGCCGGGGCGCGCGCGAGGCGTTCGCGGCTGCGTCGAGTGGCGTCCGCCGGCGCTCGACGTCAGTCGCGATACGACGCGTGCAGCACCCGGTTGCGCCCTTCGGCCTTGGCCCGGTAGAGCATCGCGTCGGCCAGTTGCTGCAGCACTTCGGGCGTCATGCCATCGGCCGGGTACGTGGCGATGCCGATCGACACCGTCACCGGGCCCAGGGTCTGACGCAGGTGCAGCACCGTCGCCACCTCGATGGCCGCGCGGATCTGCTCGGCCCGCTCGCAGGCGCCACGCGCATCCAGTTCGGGCATGACGACGGTGAATTCCTCGCCGCCGTAACGGCAGGCGATGTCCTCGCTGCGCACCTTGGCCTGGATCAGCCGGCCGACCTGGGCGAGCAGCGCGTCGCCGGCCGCGTGGCCGTGGGTGTCGTTGAAGCGCTTGAAATGGTCGACGTCGAGCATCAGCACCGACAGCGGCAGCCGACGGCGCTCGCAGCGCTGCAGCTCGCGCGCGAGGTTCTCTTCCAGGTAGCGCCGGTTGAACAGGCCGGTGAGCGGATCGCGCAGCGACTGTGTGCGCAGCGTTTCGCGCAGTTGCAGGTTGGCGATCGCCAGGCCCAGCTGTTCGGCGATCTGGTTCACGATCTCGCGGTCGCCGTCGTCAGGAGCCTCGTCGGCGGGTGTACTGATGTGCAGCAGGCCGATCGCGGTGCCCTGCGCGACCAGGGGCAGGCAGAGACTGGATGTGGTGTCCAGTGACGTGCCCGGATCGAGGTGGTCGCAAGGCATGCCGCCGCTGCCTGCCGGCAGGTGGTGCGGCTGGCCGCGGCGCAGCGCCCAGCACTGGTTGGACAACAGCAGATCCGCACTGCTGATCGTGGCATCGCCGAACGTGGCGATGCTTTCGTAGAAGTTCTGCGACGCGCGCAGCAGATAACACTGGCCGCTGACGTTCGGGATCAGGCCGGTCAGCGTGGTGGCGGTCAGCTGCACGATCTCGTCGCGGGTCTCACAGCTCTGCAGCAGGCCGGAATACCGGCTCAGGCGATGGCGCTGCTCCGACAGCCGGTCCGCCCGGGCCATGGTCAGGGCCATTTCGTGGAAGGCGTCGCGCGCCTCGCGTTCCAGGCTCTGAGCACGCCGGTTTTCGCGGGTGACGTTCCACATCAGCCAGACCATGAGCCCGCCGGAGAGCAGGGTGCCCAGGACCACCAGCACGGTCAGGCCCAGCGTGGCCTGGTGACCCCGCGCCTCGCGCTCGGCCAGCAGCCGGTTCTCCTCGGCGCGCATCTGCGCGCTGACCGCCTCGATGCGACGCCATTGCGTCAGGGAGCGGGTCGCATCGGTGGCCTTGCGCGCGGCCTCCATGTCGAACATCTCCTGGATGTCGTGCAGTCGCTGCAGCTCGGCCATGTGCGTCTGCACCAGTGTTTCAAGGTGCCGCGCGCGCGGGGCCTGAACGGGGTTGTCGGCGGTCAGCGCGACCAGGGCGGCGACCTCGCGTTCGACGCCGGGCACCACATCCAGATATTTCCGGCGGAAATCCGGGTGGCCGGTCAGGCGATAGGCACGGCCGCTGGCCTCGCTGCTGCGGATCAGCTGGTCGACGACCTCGATCCGGTTGAGCACCCGGTAGGTGTGTTCGATCCAGGCGTTGCTCGACCGCAGGTTCTCCACGCCGACGATGCTGGCCGCCCCTGTTCCGACGAGCAGCAGCAAGGCCAGCGTGAAGGCGGGCAGCCGATAGGACTTGAACCGGGAAGACGAAGCGGGCAGGGGACACATTCGGCAAAGCGGGATGGGAAGTGTAGCGGCGTGGCGGGTGCCGCGCCGGCGCCTGCCGGGCGTGGTCGCGCCGCTGCGTGGCGGGCGTCGGGTGCCTGCGGTAGGCTTGCCGGCTGTCCCGCTTCCCTGTCATGGCCGTGTCCAGCGAACCCGTCGTCGTCGATCCCAACGCCTACCAGCCCACTCCGGTGGAATCCGACGCCCAGCGGTTCTGGACCTCGACCCGCGCCTTCGAGGTCACCGAGCGCGCCGACAAGCCCAAGTACTACTGCCTGTCGATGCTGCCGTATCCGTCCGGCGCGCTGCACATGGGCCACGTGCGCAACTACACGCTGAGCGACGTCATCAGCCGCTACCAGCGGATGACCGGCAAGAACGTGCTGCAGCCGATGGGCTGGGACGCCTTCGGCCTGCCGGCCGAGAACGCGGCGATCAAGAACGCCACCGCGCCGGCCAAGTGGACCTACGCCAACATCGCGCACATGCGCAGCCAGCTGCAGTCGCTGGGTTATGCGATCGACTGGAGCCGCGAGTTCGCGACCTGCGCGCCGGACTACTACGTGCACGAGCAGCGCATGTTCGTGCGGCTGATGAAGAAGGGTCTCGCCTACCGCCGCAACGCGGTCGTCAACTGGGATCCGGTCGACCAGACCGTGCTCGCCAACGAGCAGGTCATCGACGGCCGCGGCTGGCGCTCGGGCGCGCTGGTGGAAAAGCGCGAGATCCCGCAGTGGTTCCTCAAGATCACCGCCTACGCGCAGGAACTGCTCGACGGCCTGGATACGCTCGATGGCTGGCCGGACTCGGTCAAGACCATGCAGCGCAACTGGATCGGGCGCAGCGAAGGTCTGGAATTCGCGTTCGACGTCGTCGGCAGCGATGACACGCTGGCCGTCTACACCACGCGTCCCGACACGCTGATGGGCGTGACGTTCGTTTCCGTCGCCGCCGAGCACCCGCTGGCGATGCGCGCGGCCGAAGGCAATCCGGAGCTTGCGGACTTCATCGCCGAGCTGCGCCAGGGCGGCGTGTCCGAGGCCGAGCTGGAAACCCAGGTCAAGCGCGGCATGGACACCGGCCTGCGCGCGATCCATCCGGTCACCGGTGAAGAGATTCCGGTCTGGGTCGCGAATTTCGTATTGATGGGCTACGGCACCGGCGCGGTGATGGCCGTACCCGGCCACGACCAGCGCGACTGGGAGTTCGCCAGGGCCTATGGCCTGCCGATCAGGATGGTCGTCGTGCCGACCGACGTGCGCGACGCACTCGAGGAAATCGGCCGCGACCGCGCCACGCATGCCGACCCGATGCAGTCCGCGCTGGGCGGCGGCGCGTCGCTGGATGTCTACGACACCGGCGCGGCGGTGCAGGTGGTCGAATCCTTCGAGCGCCGTATCGCCGAAGAGGGCGCGTACACCGAGCGCGGCTGGCTGGTGAACTCCGGGGAGTTCGACGGCCTCGATTTCCAGCAGGCGCTCGATGCGCTGGCGTCGCGCTTCGAGACCGAAGGCCGGGGGCAGCGCAAGGTCAACTTCCGCCTGCGCGACTGGGGCGTCAGCCGCCAGCGCTACTGGGGCTGCCCGATTCCGGTGATCTACTGCGACGCCTGCGGCGCGGTGCCGGTGCCCGAAGACCAGCTGCCCGTGCTGCTCCCCGAGGACGTCGAGGACGCGTTCGCCAATCCGGGCGTCGTGCAGTCGCCGATCAAGTCGGACCCCGAGTGGCGCAAGACCACGTGTCCGACCTGCGGCGGCGCGGCCGAGCGCGAGACCGACACCTTCGACACCTTCATGGAGTCGAGCTGGTACACCGCGCGCTACACCTCGCCGGGTGCGGCCGACATGGTCGACGAACGCGCGGATTACTGGACGCCGGTCGACCAGTACATCGGCGGCATCGAGCACGCGATCCTGCACCTGCTGTACTTCCGCTTCTACCACCGCCTGATGCGCGACGAAGGCCTGGTGCGCAGCGACGAGCCGGTGATCAATCTGCTGACCCAGGGCATGGTGATCGCCGAGACCTTCTACCGGGAGCTGGACAACGGCGGCAAGGACTGGATCAACCCGGCCGATGTCGAGATCACGCGTGACGACAAGGGCCGGATCACCGGCGCGACCTCGAAGCTCGACGGGCAGCCGGTGTCGATCGGTGGCACCGAGAAGATGTCGAAATCGAAGAACAACGGCGTCGATCCGCAGTCGATGATCGCCAAGTACGGCGCCGACACCGTGCGCCTGTTCTCGATGTTCGCCGCGCCCCCCGAGCAGTCGCTGGAATGGAACGAGGCCGGCGTCGAGGGCATGTCGCGCTTCCTGCGTCGCCTGTGGACCCAGGTGCAGAAGCACGTGCAGGGCGGGGCGACCGGTGCATTCGACATCGGCGCCGCCACGCCGGCGCAGAAGACCCTGCGTCGCCAGCTGCACGAGGCGATCCAGAAGGTCGGCGACGACTACGGCCGTCGCCACAGCTTCAACACCGCGATCGCCGCGGTGATGGAACTGCTCAACCACGTCGGCAAGTTCGACGAGGCCGATGCGAATGCGCGCGCGCTGCGGCAGGAGGCCTTCGAGACCATCACGCTGCTGCTCAATCCGATCACGCCGCACATCGCCCACACGCTGTGGCAGCAGCTGGGCCACGCCGAGACGCTGCTCGAGGATGTGCCGTTCCCGCAGGCCGATCCGGCCGCGCTGGTGCGCGACGCAGTGACGTTGGCGGTGCAGGTCAACGGCAAGCTGCGCGGCACGATCGAGGTGGGCGTGGATCTGCCCAAGGACCAGGTCGAGGCGATGGCGCTCGCCGAGCCGAACGTCGCCAAGTTCCTGAGCGAGCTGACGGTGCGCAAGGTCATCGTCGTGCCGGGCAAGATCGTCAACATCGTCGCCGGCTGAGTGGGGCGTCTGAACCGGGTTCACCCGGTTCGCCGCACCTCGCTTGCCGCCCTCCGCCCCCTCGTCCAGACTGCGCCCATGAGCCTTTTCCGACCGCGTTCGATCCGCCTGGCCGCCGCTGCGCTGGCCCTGTCCCTGCTGCTTCCGGCCTGCGGCTTCCATCTGCGCAATGCGCTCACCCTGCCGCCGGATCTGGGGCCGGTCGACATCGTGTCCAGCGATCCCTACAGCCGCCTGGCGCGCTCGGTCGAGCGCGCGCTGGCCGCGGCCGGTGCCGAGATCGCCGAGCCGCGCGCCGAGGACGTGGCGGTGCTCAACATCCAGTCCGAACGCTGGGCCGCGCTGCCGGCGAGTCTCGACGCCCAGGGCCGCGCGCAGGAGTACACACTGCGCTACGCGGTGGTGTTCTCGATGCGCGATGCCGACGGCCGTGACGTCGTGCCGCAGCAGGCGATCGAGCTGGCGCGCGACTACCTGGCGCCGCCGACCGATGCGATCGGCGCCGATTCCGAGCGCGAACTGTTGTCGCGCGAACTCGAACGCGAAATGACCGCGTCGATCATCCGCCGCATCGACGCGGTGTTCCGCAACCCGCAGGAACGCGCGCGCCGGTGATCGCGCCGGCGTCATCCCCGCAGTCCGCCAGCGCGCTGTCGCGATGGAACTGACCCCCGAACGTCTGTCCGCGCAGCTCGAGCGCGAGCCGCTGCGCCCGGCCTATCTGATCGCCGGCCCCGAGCCGCTGCGCGTGCTCGAAGCCGCCGACGCCGTGCGCGCGGCCGCACGTGCCCAGGGCGTCGCCGAGCGCGAGGTGTTCGAGCCCGAAGGCCGCGACATCGACTGGAACGGACTCGAGGCGACGTTCCGCGCGCCGAGCCTGTTCGCGTCGCGGCGTCTGGTCGAGGTGCGTCTGCCGACGACCAAGCCGGGCAAGGAGGGCGCGCAGGTCATCGCCGGCTTCTGCGCCGATCCGCCGGCCGACGTGACCCTGCTGGTCACGGGCGGCGAATGGAGCCGCCAGCACGGCGGCAAGTGGAGCGAGGCGATCGGCGCTGTCGGTCACGTCGTCGTCGCCTGGCAGGTCAAGCCGCACGAGCTGGAAGGCTGGATCGAGGCCCGGCTGCGCAGCCGCAAGGTGCTGGCCGATCGCGGCGCGGTGCAGCAGCTCGCCGAGCGGGTCGACGGCAATCTGCTGGCCGCTGCCCAGGAGGTCGACAAGCTGGCGCTGCTGGCCGAAGGACAGACGCTGGATTCCGAACGCATGCAGGCGCTGGTGGCCGACGCCGCGCGCTTCGACGTGTTCCGGCTGCTCGACGCCACGCTCAACGGCCAGCCCGCCCAGGCCGCACGGATGCTCGCCGGCCTGCGCGCCGAGGGCGAGGCGATTCCGGCGCTGATGGGCATGATCGTCATGGAGCTCACGCGCGCCGCGAGCCTCGCCCAGGTGCAGGCGCGCGGCGGCAACATGGCGGCCGAGTTCAAGGCCCAGCGCATCTGGGACGCCCGCCAGGCCGGGTACCGCCGCGCGCTGCAGCGGCATCCCGCCGCGCGCTGGGAGCGGTTCGTCGCCGAAGCCGGTCGCGTCGACCGCATCGCCAAGGGGCGCGGGCGCTGGGGCCAGGATCCTGCAGACGCGTGGCTGGCGCTGGAGCGCCTGCTCGTCGCCGTGGCCGATGCCCGTGCCGGCGCGCTGCTTGCGGCCTGAGCAGCCGGTGGCGCCGTTCCTCGTCTACGGCGGGACGTTCGATCCGGTGCATTGCGGCCATCTCGCGATCGCATGCGCCGCACGCGATGCGCTGCAGTGCACGGTACGTCTGATGCCGGCCGGGGACCCGCCGCACCGCGCCGCGCCGGGCGCGAATGCGACCGCGCGCGCGGCGATGATCGCGCTGGCGATCGATGCGATGCCGGGGCTCGTGCTCGACCGCCGTGAACTCGAGCGCGAGGGGCGCAGCTACACCGTCGATACGCTCGAGGCGCTGCGCACCGAGCTCGGCCCGTCACGGCCGATCGCGTGGCTGGTCGGCGCCGACAGCCTGCTGGGCCTGACCGGCTGGCACCGCTGGACGGAACTGCTCGATCTCGCCCATCTCGTGGTCGCCGACCGGCCCGGCAGTGCGATCGACAGCGCGCTGGCGCCTGCGCTCGCCGACGCGCTGCGCGGGCGCTGGACCGATCGTGCCGATGCCGTGTGTGATGCGCCCTCCGGACGGGTGCTGCGCCTCGGCCAGCCCTTGCATGCCGTATCGGCCACCGAGGTGCGTGCGCGGATCGCCCGGGGGGCCTCGCTGCAGGGCTGGGTGCCAGGAAAGGTGGCCGCATTCATCGACGAGACGGGCCTGTACCGGTCGCGGCCGGGCGCTTCGCTATAATCCGCACCGCACTCCACGAGCCTGATCCCTTGTCCAATCCCGCACACGTTATCAAGACCCGCCTCCCCGAGCCGCCGCCGGCGCCGGACGTTCTGCTCCAGCTGGCCCGCGACGCGGTCGATCACCTCAAGGCGGTCGACGCCGTCGACATCGACGTGCGCGGACGCAGCAGCGTGTGCGATTACATGGTGATCGCGTCCGGCACCTCGAGCCGCCACGTGAAGTCGATCGCCGACGAGGTCGTCAAGCGCGCCAAGCAACTCGGCTGCCAGCCGCTGGGTGTGGAAGGCGAGCGCGAAGCGGAATGGGTGCTCGTCGATCTGGGCGACGTCGTCGTCCACGTGATGCTGCCGCGCGTGCGTGAGTTCTACGCGCTCGAACGCCTGTGGACCGTCGGCGACCAGCCGCCCGAGGACGACCGCGGCCCGCGTCGCGATGCCTGATCGCGACGTCCCGGCGGTCGCGTCGGGATGGTGGGTGCCATGAAGGCGAAGCTCGTCGCCGTCGGTGAACGTGCGCCGGCGTGGGTGGCCGAGGGGTTCGCCGAGTACCGCAAGCGGTTGTCGCACTGGCTGCCGCTGGATCTGATCGAAGTCGAACCCGGCCTGCGCGGCAAGGGGCGCGACACTGTGCGCGCGATGTCCGACGAGGGCGCGCGCGTGCTGGCCGCGGTGCCGGCCGGCACCCTGGTCGTGGCGCTCGACGGCCGCGGCCGCCAGCATTCGTCCGAGGACCTGGCCCAGCGGCTCGAGCACTGGCGCATGCAGGGACGGGATCTCGCATTCCTGATCGGCGGCCCCGACGGCCACGCACCGGACGTGCTCGCACGCGCCGACGAGCGCTGGTCGCTGGGCCCGCTGACGCTGCCGCATATGCTGGTGCGGCTGGTGCTCGCCGAGCAGCTCTATCGCGCGGCGGCGATGCTGGCGAATCATCCCTACCATCGCGCCTGAGCCGCGTGCGGCCGGCGATGGCGGGCGTTGGTGCGCATGTTTCCGTGGGACCGGCGCACCCCTGCACGAGCGTCCCCGCCATTTGCTTCGTGGGTTTGCAGCCGCGCGCCTGCGCGCGATAGGGCTGCCATGGGGCGCTGATCGCGGCGTTAGTTCGCTCGTGCCCGGCGTCGAGGCGTCCGTACTGACCCCGGCTGATGCGACGGGACGTCTGGAATGGTGTCCCGGATCCGGCAGGGCCGGGATGTCTGCCGCCTCTCGCAACGCGCCGCGGGATCACCACGCTCGAGCGTCTGCAGGAATGCGCTTGCGCGCGATCGGCTGTCATGGAAGCGCCCATTGCGCGCCCGCGCGCCTGCACGCGGCAACGCGCGCGTTCGGGTGATGGGGAGGGGAAAAGGGGCGCGGCGGCGCCAGGCCCCGCCGCATCGTCGAGGCGATGCGGTGGCGCGCGTCGCGCACGCCACCGCGTGAAAACACCCTGGATCTGCTCAGCCGCCCGAGAGATTGAACGCGATCGGCACCAGTCCGATCGCCTCCACCGGCACGCCGTCGCGCATCGCGGGCTGGAACCGCCAGGTCCGCTGGACATGCCGCAAGGCGGCGCGGTCGAGGTCGCGATGTCCACTGCTGCGGTGCAGCCGGACGTCGAGCGGTTGTCCGTCGCGTCCGACATGGACTTCCAGCACCACCACGCCTTCCACGCCGGCCAGCAGCGCCTCGCGGGGATAGGCCGGCGCCGGCGCGTTCGAATAGGCCAGCGTCATTCCGCCCGGCGGGGCGGGATCGGCGACGCTCTCGACGCCGACGGGATGCGCGACATCCGGCTCGATCGGGGCCGCCACATTCCCGACGCCCTCGATCACAGGCACGTCGACAGGAACCGCGATGCGCGGTGCGACGGGGGGCGGCACGCGCACCGGCGCAGGCGTCGGCGGGGTGACGTCCACCCGCTCGGGTGGGCGCGGCGGCGTGGGGGGAGGCGGCGTGAGCCAGCGCATGGCCAGTACCGTGTCCGGCCGGGTGTCGACGACGGGTGGCCCGCTCGCGGGCAACAACAGCACCGTCAGCAGCACCGCGTTGAACGCGAGCGTGCCGGTGATGCCGACGATCCGGACCGGATCCGGACGCGAGACGTCCGGGCTGTGCGCGTGCACGCGCGGGGCGACCTGCTGCAGGACCATGCACCACCTCCTGTCGTGCGGGCCGGATGGCCCGTCGGAAGTCGTCAACGCGGCGTCGCGGGCATCGGGGTCGAAACGGCCTCCGATCCGGTCGCGTCCGTGCCGCCTGCCTCGAACCTGCGCCGCGTCTTCTCCCAGGGACAAGTGCGGACCGACGGACGGCGTGCCTGCCGGGACGGGTGGCATGTCGCGACGGAAAGCCGATGCTGGGCGATGGTGTCAGCGCGTCGATCGACGTGCGCGTTGAGCGCGGCGTCGCGCGACACCGGCGCCGCCGCCGGCGTGGCATGCACGCTCGATACCGGCCGGAACGCACGAAGGCCCGCACAAGGCGGGCCTTCGGCAGCAAATTTACGGGGATGGTTTCAATCGCCGGGCGTGGTCTCCGGATCGCGATCGAGCCCGCCGTCGTCCGGATCCTGCCCGGGCTCGGGTGCGGGCTGCTGGGCGTCGCCCTTGTCGCGCGGCTGCTTCTCCGCATAGCCCGGCGCCTCGTCCTTGGACGGTGTGCTCGGCGGCGTGGTCTTGGTGTCGGTCATGTCAGCGTCCCAGTTCGAAAACGACATCGAGGTTCGCACCCAGCGTGGTTTCCCCGGGTGAAACCGGCGGCGCCGCGCTGTCCTGGGCCATCGCGCGCATGGCCATCATCGGCCGCGGAGGCTGGAAGCCGCCGCCCTCGCTGATGCTGACGATCCGGCGCACGCGCATGCCCAGCGAGGCCGCATAGGTCTCGGCGCGCTGCTGGGCCTTCTTCAGCGCCGCAGCGCGGGCTTCATCCTGCACGCCCTCGGCGTCCTCGATCTCGAAGGTCGGGCCGTTGATCTGGTTGGCGCCGCTGGCGACCAGGGCATCGAGCACCGCGCCGAGGCGACGGATGTCGCGCACGCGCAGGTTGACGGTGTTGCTGGCCTGGTAGCCGGTGATCACCGGCGGCTGGTTCTCGGCATAGCGGTATTGGGGGCTGAGATTGATGCCCGAAGTCTGCACGTCGCGGTCGGCGATGCCGGCCGCCTTGATCGCCGCGACCAGGCGGGTCATCTCCTCGCTGTTGGCGCGCAGCGCACCGTTCGCATCGGCGGCCTGGGTGACGACGCCAGTCGACAGCGTGGCGATGTCCGGCGCGCGGCTGGCCTCGGCACTCGCCGAGATCGACAGCAGCGTGCCGTCGGCAGGCGCAGCCTGCGCGGGCGATTGCTGGGCGGACGCGGTGGTCATCGAAAGGCTTCCGAGGGCGAGGCTGCAGGCGAGCATCAGGGGACGGAACGGGTGGGTACGCATAGGGGGCTCCTGGGACGGTCGACAGGGTCGTCACGAGGGGGTGAACGGGTCGTGAGCCGGAACGGGGTCGACGTCGATGCGATTCCGGCCCGGCATGCACCGCACGGTATCCTGTGCCGATGCTCCATCTGGCTTCGCAATCCCCCCGCCGTCGCGCTCTGCTGGCCCGTCTCGGACTGCCGTTCGAGGTGGTGGATGTGGTCGTGCCCGAGCAGCGTGCGCCGGGTGAGGTGGCGGCCGATTACGTGCGCCGCGTCGCGCGCGAGAAAGCCGGCGCGGGCCTGCGCGCCGTGGCCGCAGGAACGGACGCCGTGGTGCTCGGCGCGGATACCGAAGTCGTGCTCGATGGCGACGTGTTCGGCAAGCCGCGCGACGACGCCGATGCCGTGCAGATGCTGCGCCGGTTGTCGGGACGCACGCACCAGGTGATTTCCGCGGTGGCGCTGATGTCGGCCGGACGCGACGCCCAGGCGATGGTGATCACCGAGGTCACGTTCGACCTGCTGGATGCAGCCACCATCGATGCCTACGTCGCCGGCGGCGAGCCGCACGGCAAGGCCGGCGCCTATGCGATCCAGGGCGGCGCGGAACTGTTCGTCAGCCGCATGGCCGGCAGCCATTCGGGCGTGGTGGGCCTGCCGCTGCAACAGACCGCCGCGCTGCTGCGCGGCTTCGGATTGGACCCGCGGCCCTTCGCCGCGCACGACGGAAGCTGACACCGGATGTCCGAAGAGATCCTCATCAACGTCACCCCGCGCGAAACCCGCGTGGCGGTGGTCGAGAACGGCATGCTCCAGGAGCTGCACATCGAACGCGGCTGGCGGCGCGGCGTGGTGGGCAACATCTACAAGGGCAAGGTGCAGCGGGTGATGCCCGGCATGCAGGCGGCGTTCGTCGACATCGGTCTCGAGCGCGCGGCATTCCTGCACGCCAACGACGTGGTGCGTCCGCCCGCGGGCACCGGCAACGGCGACGGCGACAGCCTGTTTCCGGCGCCCGGTCCCACGTTGCCGGTCAACGAGCTCCTGCGCGATGGCCAGGACATCGTGGTCCAGGTGGTCAAGGATCCGATCGGCAGCAAGGGTGCGCGGCTGACCACGCAGATCAGCATTCCGTCGCGCTATCTCGTGCTGTTGCCGCAGTCGCGCGTGGTCGGTGTGTCGGCGCGGATCGAGGACGATGTCGAGCGCACGCGGCTCAAGACACTCGTCTCCGAACTCGCCGCCGCGACCGGCGGCCACGGTTACATCGTGCGTACCAATGCCGAAGGCCAGAGCGCCGAAGCGCTGGCCGAGGACGTCGCTTATCTGCAGCGCGCGTGGGCGCTGATCGAGCACACCACGGCCGATGCGCGCGTCGGTGCGCGGGTGTACGAGGACCTGACGCTGCCGATGCGCGCGGTGCGCGATCTGATGCGCCGCGACGTGGACAAGGTCAAGGTCGACTCGCGCGACACCTACGAGAAGCTGTGCATCTTCGCCGCGCAGTATCTGCCGACCCCCGGCCCGGCCGAGCAGGCGCGGCTGGTCGACCGGATCGAGTGCTACACCGGCAACCGGCCGATCTTCGACATGTACGGCGTCGAGGACGAGATCCAGCGCGCACTGAACAAGGACGTGCCGCTGAAGTCGGGCGGCTATCTGGTGATCGACCAGACCGAGGCGATGACCACGGTGGACGTGAACACCGGTTCGTTTCTCGGTCAGCGCAATCTCGAGGAGACGGTGTTCCGCACCAACCTCGAGGCCGCCCAGGCGGTGGCGCGCCAGCTGCGCCTGCGCAATCTGGGCGGCATCATCATCATCGACTTCATCGACATGGTGGACCCCGAGCACCGGCGCCAGGTGCTGCGCACGCTGGAGAAGTCGCTGTCCAAGGACCACGCCAAGACCACGGTCTACGACTTCTCGCCGCTGGGGCTGGTCGAGATGACGCGCAAGCGCACGGTCGAAAGCCTGCAGCGCCAGCTGGGTGAATCCTGCACCGCCTGCGGCGGACGCGGCATCGTCAAGACGGTGGAGACGGTCACCTACGAGATCTTCCGCGAGATCGTGCGTGCGGTGCGCCAGTTCGAGGCCGAGCGCCTGCTGGTGATCGCCTCGCCGCGGGTGGTGTCGATGATCACCGACGAGGAATCGGCGGCCGTGGTCGAGCTGGAGGAGTTTCTCGGCAAGTCGATCCGCTTCCAGTCCGACGACCAGTACCTGCAGGAGCAGTTCGACGTTGTGCTGCTCTGAGCGCCGCCGGCGGGCGTCGCGATGACCGCGGCCTGGGCCAAGCGCCTGCGCGGCGCGCACCTCGGTGCCTGGTACGTGCTGGCGACGGCACTGGTGCTGGTGGCGATCGGCGCGGTGGTGCTCGCGCAACTCGCGCTGCCGTGGGTGGAGCGCAATCCGCGCGCGGTGGCCGTGTGGCTGAGCGAACGCGCCGGCCGGCCGGTGGCGTTCGACACGCTCGATACCGAATGGACGCGCCGCGGCCCGCTGCTGCGGGTGACCGGGCTGCGCATCGGGGCGCCCGACACGGCGGTGCCGGTCGAGCGCGCGGAAATCCAGATCGCGCCGTATGCCGGCCTGCTGCCCGGCCGTTCGCTGACCGAACTGCGCCTGCACGGTCTGGCGCTGACCCTGGAACGCGAGGACGACGGCCGCTGGCACGTGCGCGGCCTGCCGGGCGGCGCGCAGCCCGAGGACGATCCGCTCGATGCATTGCAGGGCCTGGGGGAGCTGCAGGTCGTCGATGCCCGACTCACGATCGACGCCCCGTCGCTGGCGCTGCAGCACGCGCTGCCGCGGGTGGATCTGCGCATGCGGGTGGACCGCCGCCGCGTGCGCGCCGCCGCCCGTGCGTGGATCGAGGCCGACGGTGCGCCGCTCGACCTGCGCCTGGAGCTGCAGCGCACCGATGGCGACGGTCGCGCCTACGTGGCCATGCCGCGCAACGATCTGCAGGTGTGGTCGCCGCTGCTGGCCTCGAGCGGCATCGCGATCCGCGAGGGCCACGGCGGCGTCGCCGTGTGGCTGGATCTGGACGAACGGCGGGTGGTCGCGGCCACCGCCGATGTCGCACTGGAAACGCTCGCGCTGCAACGCGCGAGCGACGTCGCGCAGCGGCAGGCAGCGGCCCCCACGGTGGTGTTCGACGGCATGCAGGCCCGATTGCACTGGCGCCACGCCGACGGCGACTGGCGGCTCGACGCGCCGCGTCTGCGGGTCGAGCAGCACGGTCGCGCGCAGACGCTCGACGGGCTGACCGTGGCAGGCGGCGATCAATGGGCGATCCGCGCCGCGCGGGTGGAAGTGGCGCCGCTGCTCGCGCTGGCGGCGCTCGCCGACGGGGTGTCGCCGACGCTGCGCGCGTGGCTGCAGGCGTCGGCGCCGCATGCGGTGGTCAGCGACCTGGCATTCGCTGCGCGTCGCGACGGTCCGCTGCGCCTCTCGGCACGCATCGACGATCTCGGTTTCGACCCGGTCTCCGAACGCCCCGGCCTGCAGGGTCTGTCGGGCACGCTGACCGGCGACGCCGGCGGCGTGGTGTTCCGGCCCGATCCTGACGCGACCGCCGTGTTCGACTGGCCGGTCGGTTTCGGCATGCCGCATCCCCTGCATCTGGCGGGCGAGATCGTCGGCTGGCGCGACGACGGCGGCTGGCACGTGGACACGCCGGCGTTGCGCATCGCGGGCGAGGGCTACGCCGCCGATGCGCGGGGCGGGGTCGCGTTCGGACAGGACGGCACGCGGCCGCGTCTGGATCTCGCCGTGCGGGTGGATACGGCGCAGATGCCGGAGGCGAAGAAATTCTGGGTGCGCCACGAGATGTCCGAGGCCGCACGCGCGTGGCTCGACATGGCCCTGGTGGCGGGCGAGGTGCAGGACGGGCGGGCGATCGTCGCCGGCGATCTCGACCATTGGCCGTTCAGCTCCAGGGACGGCCACGACCGCATGGGCGTGTTCGCGGCCGAGGCGCGGATTGCCGGCGCGACCGTGCGCTTCGACGACGAATGGCCGGCGATGGAGGCGCTGTCGGGACGTCTGCGCTTTCTGAATGACGGTTTCACGCTGGACGGGGCAGGGGGCGAGCTGGCCGGCGTGCCGGTGCGCGACATCACCGCCGGCATCGCGCACTACGGCACAAGCCCCGTCGAGGTGCAGGCCCGCGCGGCCACCGACGCCGCGCGGCTGCTGGCGTTGCTGCGGCAGAGTCCGTTCCATGCGCGGCACGCCGAGACGCTGGATGCACTCGATGTCACCGGCCCGGCGCGTGCGGCGGTGACGGTGACGGTGCCGCAGGGCGCGTCGCTGCGGCTCGACGGCACCGTCGCGCTCGACGGGGTGGCGATGCGCGAGTCGCGCTTCGATCTGGCATTCGACGGCGTCCGCGGTGATGCGCGTTTCAACCAGACCGGATTTTCCGCCGAACGGCTCGCGGTGCAGCAGGACGGACGGGCCGGGCATCTCGCGTTGCGTGCCGGCGACGGGCATGTCCGCGATCGCGCGCAGGCCTTCGAGGGCGAACTCGACATCGCGCTGGCCGCCTCGACGCTGCTGGCGCGCGCGCCGGATCTGGCCTGGCTGCGCCCGCATGTCGACGGTGTCGCACCGTGGCAGGTGCAGGTGACGATCGCGGACGATGCACCGGCAGGGGCGCCCGCTGCGCAGTTGCTGCTGCGATCGGATCTCGTCGGCACCACACTGCGATTGCCTGCGCCGCTCGACAAGCCGGCCGCGACCCCGCTGCGCACGACGATCGAGGCCCCGATTCCGTTCGAGGGCGGCGACATCGCGGTGGGCTTCGGCAACCGGTTGGCGGTGCGTGCGCGGACGCGCGGCGATCGCACGGGCGTGCGCGTGGAATTCGGCAGTGCCCGCGTGCAGGCGGCGCCCCCGGCGACCGGACTGGCGATCGCAGGGCGCACGCCGGTCGTCGATCTCGTCGACTGGCTCGGGCTGATGGGCGGCGACGGCGATGGCCTCGCCTTGCAGGCGCTGGATCTGACCACCACCGACCTGCGGCTGCCGGGCGCGCGCTTCGGCCAGACCCGACTCACCGCCGCGCAGTCCGCGGACGCGACTGCGCTGTGTCTGGACGGCAGCCGCCTCGCCGGTGACGTGCGCCTGCCCGACGCCGACGGCGCCGCGGTGGTCGTGTCGTTGCAACGCCTGCACTGGCCGGCGCTGGCCCAGGCCGCACCCGGTGCGCCGCCGGCGACGCCAGCGCCGCGCGCGCCGGTCGACGACGGCATCGACCCCGGCACGCTGCCGCCGGTCCAGCTCACCGTGGACGATCTGCGCGTCGGCGAACTGGCGCTGGGCCGGGTCGAGGCACGCAGCCGTCCGGGCGCGGGCGGTCTGGTGCTCGACCACCTGCGCATCCGTGCGCCGCAACACCGCATCGATGCCACCGGCCGCTGGACCGGCCGCGGCGCGGCCGCGCGCACCGCGGTCGAGGTCGACGTCGAAAGCGAGGATTTCGGACGTCTGCTGTCGGGCCTGGGCTTCGCCGGCAGCATCGTCGGAGGGCAGGGGCGCGTCGATCTCGATACCGCGTGGCCCGGCTCGCCAGCCGCGTTCGACATTGCGGCGGTGCAGGGCTCGTTGCAGCTGACGGTCAAGGACGGGCAACTGGTGGAGCTGGACCCGGGCGCAGGGCGCGTGCTCGGCCTGCTGAGCCTGACCGAGCTGCCACGCCGGCTGACGCTGGATTTCCGCGATTTCTTCAACCGGGGCTTCGGGTTCAGCCGGATCGCCGGCGACGTCCGCTTTGGTGGCGGCCAGGCGCGCAGCGACGGTGTGACGATCGACGGACCGGCCGCGGAGATCCGTATCCGCGGCAGCGCCGATCTGCAGGCGCGGACGCACGACCAGACCATCGAAGTGCTGCCCAAGACCGGCAACCTGCTGCCCGCGGTGGGGGCGTTGACCGCAGGGCCGGTGGGCGCGGCCGTAGGCGCGGTGGCGAACGCGGTGTTGCGTCGTCCGCTGGCCGAGATGGGGGCGCGCAATTACCACGTCAGCGGTCCGTGGCAGGACCCCAAGGTCGACGTCGTCGAGCGGCGCGACAGCGCGCAGACCCCGCCCGCCCGGCCGCCGGCGGCACGGCCGCAGGCAGCGGACTAGCAGCGGACGCGCGCGCGTTCTGCGTCCACGTGGTGCTCGCGATGCGCCCGGGGGCGGGGCATCGATCGACGCGGCCGGGCGCGTGCCGCGGATCCGCATGGCCGCGTCAGGTGCAGGACATGAAGCGCGGTCCGGACCGCGATGGACCCCCGATGCAGCGGATGACGCATGCGTCGCTCGTCGCCGGACGACGATCTGCGGATCGACCGGCCGACGGCGGAAGGCCACGTCCGCACGATGCGCGCGATCGCAGGGACGCGACGGACGCGTGCGATTCGGCGACGGCGCGCACGTGGCGCAGGTGGATGTCCCAACGGAACGCCAGCGCCCGACCGCCTTGCCATTCGGGCCCATGGCCCCACACTGGAGGGATGACCGAATCCCAGATCGCCACCGGTGATGCGCTGACCCTCGCGCAAAGCCGCCTTCTGCTGCCCGCCGGCCTCGATGCCGTGAACCTCGACCGCACGTTCTCCACCCTGCTCGGGCCCGGGATCGACTTCGGCGACCTGTATTTCCAGCACTCGCGGCGCGAGAGCTGGTCGGTCGAGGACGGGATCGTCAAGAGCGGCTCGCATGCGATCGAGCAGGGCGTCGGCGTGCGCGCGATCAGCGGCGAGAAGACCGGCTTCGCCTATTCCGACGACATCGATGCGGTGGCGCTGCTGGGCGCCGCGCAGTCGGCGCGCGCGATCGCCCGCGACGGCCGCGCGCACGCGCCGCAGGCGCTGGTGCGCGCGCGTGCGCACGACCTGTATCCGGCCGACGATCCGATCGACGCGCTCGGCAGCGCCGACAAGGTCGAGGCACTGCGCCGCATCGACCGCCTGCTGCGCGCGGCCGATCCTCGCGTGCAGCAGGTGATGGTCAGCCTGTCGGGCGGCGTGGACACGGTGCTGATCGCGCGCAGCGACGGCGTGCTGGCCGGCGACGTGCGCCCGCTGGTGCGCCTCAACATCCAGGTGCTGGTGGAGCAGGACGGCCGGCGCGAATCCGGATACGCCGGCTACGGCGGCCGCTATTCCTACGCCGAGCTGCTCGGCGATGGGCGCCCCGAGCATTTCGCCCGCGAAGCGCTGCGCCAGGCGCTGGTGAATCTCGACGCGATCGATGCGCCGGCCGGCGTGATGCCGGTGGTACTCGGCGCCGGCTGGCCGGGCGTGCTGCTGCACGAGGCGGTCGGACACGGCCTGGAGGGCGACTTCAACCGCAAGGGCACCAGCACCTACGCCGGGCGTCTCGGGCAGCGCGTGGCGTCTCCGGGCGTGACCATCGTCGACGACGGCACGCTCGACGGCCGCCGCGGTTCGCTCAACGTCGACGACGAGGGCACGCCCACGCAGTGCACGACGCTGATCGAGGATGGCGTGCTGACCGGCTACATGCAGGACACGCTCAACGCGCGTCTGTCCGGTGTGGCGCCCACCGGCAACGGCCGCCGCGAATCCTTCGCGCACCTGGTGATGCCGCGCATGACCAACACCTACATGCTGGCCGGCCAGGACGATCCGCAGGACATGATCCGCTCGGTCAAGAAGGGCCTGTACGCGGTGAACTTCGGTGGCGGCCAGGTCGACATCACCAGCGGCAAGTACGTGTTCTCCGCCACCGAGGCCTATCTGATCGAGGACGGGAAGATCACCGCGCCGGTCAAGGGCGCCACGCTGATCGGCAACGGCCCGGAGACGATGCAGCGCGTGCGCATGATCGGCCACGACATGGCGCTCGACGACGGCGTCGGCGTCTGCGGCAAGGACGGACAGAGCGTGCCGGTCGGCGTGGGCCAGCCGCATCTGCTGATCGACCAGCTGACCGTCGGCGGCACCCGGGCTTGAGCGCGGGGATGCGGAGTTCGAGCGCCGCGCCCCGGCGTGGCGTCACCGCCATGCCATCGCACGCCGTCAGGTCGAGCAGTCCCGCCTGCGCGGGCGGGGCCGCACGTCACGCCTGGCGCGTGCCGTCCCCGGTCTCGTCGTCGTCGACGCTGTCGTATGCCGCGTCGTCGTTGTTGTCGTCGGCGGCCGCGGACGCCGCGCCGGCGAACACGTCGCGCAGCTCGCGGAACAGCTCGCGGAAGGCGGCCGGCGGCTTGTTCTTCGCGCGTTCGGCCAGCGCGTTGCGCACGAGCTGGCGCAGCTTCTGGCGGTCCGCGTTGGGATACTCGTCCAGCAGCGCCGCCAGTGCGGTGTCGCCTTCGTCGAGCAGGCGCAGGCGCCACTGCTCGGCACGGTGCAGGCGCGCGGTGTCGATGCGCGCCGCCTCGCCGCCCGCGTCGAGCGCATCGCGCAGGGCCTCCAGGGTGGCCTCGTCCTCGCGTCGCATCTGCTTGGCCAGGAACGCCATCTGTCGCTTGCGCGCGATGTGCGATGTGATGCGCCGGGTGTCGGCGATGTGCGGCATCAGGCTGTCGGGCACCGGCAGCTTGGCCAGCCGGCCGTCGGGCAACCCCACCAGGGCCTCGGCCAGCGCCAGCACTTCCAGCGCTTCACGCCGGTTCTGCTTGCGGCTGGGACCGAGGTACTCGCCGCTTTCTTCGTCTACGCCTCTCATCGCAACAGGATAAGCCATTGACCATGCCCGTACTCCACGCCGCATTCGCACACGACGACGATTCCCTTGCCCGGCTCGAGGCCCTGGCCGGGCTGTCGCAGCGGCTGCTCGATCGTTGCCGTGCGGCCGGAGCCAGCCAGGCGGAAGTATCGTGCTCGGAAGATGCCGGCCTGAACGTCAACGTCCGCATGGGCGAGGTGGAAACCGTCGAATCCACCCGGGACCGCGGCATCTCGGTCACCGTCTACTTCGGCACGCGCAAGGGCAGCGCCAGCACGGCCGACCTGCGCGAGGACAGCCTGGCCGCGACGGTGGACCAGGCCTGCGCGATCGCGCGCTTCACCGAGGATGACCCGGCATCCGGCCTGGCCGACGCGGATCTGATGGCGCGCCCCGGCGCCGACGGCCGGTTTGCCGAGTTCGACGGCTGGCACCCATGGGCGCTGGACGCCGACGCCGCGGTCGATCTCGCGCTCGCGTGCGAGGTGGCCGGCCGCGACAGCGACGCGCGCATCCGCAACTCCGACGGCGCCTCGGTATCGACCTCGCGCTCTCTCGGCGTCTACGCCAATAGCCACGGGTTCATCGGCGCCGAACGCGGCACCCACCACAGCGTCGGCTGCGCGCTGATCGCGGGCGAGGGCGAGCGCATGCAGCGCGACGGCTGGTACAGCATCGCGCTGGCGCCGGGCGATCTGGAACCGGCCCAGGCGATCGGTCGTCGCGCCGCGCAGCGCGCGCTGGCGCGGATGGATCCACGGCCGATACCCACCGGCACGTATCCGGTGCTGTTCCAGGCCGAGATCGCGCGCTCGCTGATCGGTCACCTGCTCGGCGCGATCTCCGGCGGCGCGCTGTACCGGCGCGCGAGCTTCCTGCTCGACAGCGTCGGAACGCCGCTGTTTCCCGACTGGTTCTCGATCCGCGAGCGTCCGTTCCTGATGCGCGGCTTCCAGTCCTCGGCCTTCGATGCCGAAGGCGTCGCGACGCGCGAATCGCCGATCGTCGAGGCGGGCGTGCTGCAGCGCTACGTGCTCGGCAGCTATTCGGCCCGCAAGCTCGGCCTGCAGACCACCGGCAATGCCGGCGGCGTGCACAATCTCGAGATCGCATCGAACGCCGGCGACCTCGATGCGATGGTGCGGGGCATGGGCCGCGGCCTGCTGGTGACCGAGCTGATGGGCCAGGGCGTCAATGCGGTGACGGGTGACTACTCGCGTGGCGCCGCGGGCTTCTGGGTGGAGAACGGCGAGATCCGGCACCCGGTCGACGGCATCACCATCGCCGGCAACCTCAGGCAGATGTTCGCCGCCATCGAGGCCGTGGGCAGCGACGTCGACCCGCGCTCGCACGTGCGCACCGGTTCGATCCTGGTCGGTGCGATGACCGTTGCCGGAACCGATTGACGGTATCCTTAACGGGCGCCGCGGATGCGGCGAACCGGTTGCCACCTTCAACATTCAGGGGAATGCCATGGACCCGTACACCGACACACCCGTCGCCGGCGCCAGCCAGGACGACCGCACCATCGCGATGCTCACCCACCTGTCGGGCATCATTTTCAGCTTCATCGTTCCGCTGGTGGTCTGGCTGATCAACAAGGACAAGGCCGACAAGGCGTTTCTCGTCGACCAGTCCAAGGAAGCGTTGAATTTCCAGATCACGCTGCTGATCGGCTATCTGATCGGCATGGTGCTGACCATCATCCTGATCGGCGCGCTGATCAATTTCGCGCTGTGGGTGGCGTGCATCGTCTTCAGCATCATCGCCGGACTCAAGGCCAATGCCGGCGAGGCCTACCGGTATCCGGTGGCGCTGCGTCTGGTCAAGTAAGCACGGCCAGCGCGACTGTCCGGGCCCCGGCGTGCGCGTCGGGGCCTTTTTTTTTGTGTCCGCAGCCGCGGCGTCTGAGTGTGTGCCGACCGTGTCATCGGTTGGGTTGCGCGTCGCGTCAGCGGCGCCATAGTGGAGTCACGACCCCCGTTCGAAGGAGCACGCCATGTACGCACAGGTTTCGCAGACCGCCCCCGCTGCCGGCAAGCGTCAGTGGGCCGCCGGCGTCCACATCGGCGCGCTGGTGCTCGCGCTGATGACCAGCTGGATCTCCGGCGCAGCCGGCGCGGCCGTGGCCGGCGTGATCTATCTGGTCAAGCGCGACGAGAGCCCGTTCGTCGCCGCGCATGCGCTCGAGGCGCTGAACTTCAACATCAGCATGTTTCTCTACACCTGCGCGGTCGTGGTGATGGGTGTCGCCCTGCTCGGCGCCACCGTGCTGACGCTCGGCCTCGGCGCGATCGTGACCCTGCCGCTGGGCCTGGTGCTGGTCGCCGCGGCCGCCGCGCTGGCGCTGGCCTGGCTGGTGTGCAGCATCGTGGCTGCGATCCGCGCCTGGAACGGCGAGGCCTACCACTATCCGCTGACCATCCGACTGGTGCGCTGAGCGCTTGATCCGCGGCCGGCAGGCGCAGCTCGCCTGCCGGCGTCGACGAGCTGCGGCGCGTCCAGTCGCGCGAGGGCCGCTCCCTTCGATCGACTGTGTCCGGTTCTCACACGCTGCGCGATCGACGCGGTGGTCCGGCTGGACCTCAGTTGCGTGCCGCTGCCGGCACGTCCGCTACGCTGGATTCAGTGATCGCGCTCGATCGCACGGCGACCGAGTTCGGCCAGTGGCGCGGCGTTCTCCCCGAACGGCGCCAGGGCGTCGTGCATGCGCGCGGCGAGATCTGCGAGGCGTGCGCGCGAGGCCGCCACGCCGATCAGGGCGGGGAACGTCGCCTTGTCCTGGGCGACGTCCTTGCCGGCGGTCTTGCCCAGCGTGGCGCTGTCGCCCTCGATGTCGAGCAGGTCGTCGCGGATCTGGAACGCGAGGCCCAGCGCGTCGGCGAAGTCGTCCAGCCGCGCTCGCGTGCCGGCATCGACGCCCGCCGCGAGTGCCCCGAGTGCGACCGAAGCGCGCAGCAGGGCGCCGGTCTTCATCGCGTGCAGGCGTTCGAGTGCGGCCACGCCGATCGAACCGCCGTCGCCGGTGGCCGCCAGATCGAGCGCCTGTCCGCCGCACATGCCGTGCGCACCGGAGGCGCGCGCCAGCGCAGCCACCATCGCCAGGCGCGTGGCGTCGGAAAACGACGCCGCTTCGGCCAGCGTGGTGAACGCGAGCGTCTGCAGGGCGTCGCCGGCCAGGATCGCGGTCGCCTCGTCGAAGGCCACGTGCACCGTCGGTTGGCCACGCCGCAGTGCGTCGTCGTCCATCGCCGGCAGATCGTCGTGCACCAGCGAATAGGCGTGGATCAGTTCCACTGCGACCGCGGGCGCGTCGGCGAGGCCCGGCGCGGCGCCGAAGGCCTCGGCGGTGGCGTGCACCAGCAGCGGCCGCATGCGCTTGCCGCCCAGCAGCACCGCATGGCGCATCGACGCGTGCAGGCGCGGCTCGCTGTCACGGGTGCTGTCGAGCGCGCGCTGGAGCGCGGCGTCGGTGCGTTCGCGCCAGGCGGCGATGCGGAGATCGACCGCGTGCGACGCGTCAGGCATCGGAGGCGTCGGTGTCCAGGGCGCCGAACGGCTGCGCGCGTTCGGGCGCCTCCGGGTCGCTGAGCAGCTTGACGCGCAGCTCGGCGTCTTCGAGCGCCTGCTGGCAACGCCGGTACAGGCCGACGCCGCGCTCGTAGGCGCCGAGCGAGTCTTCGAGCGTCATCTCGCCGCCTTCCATGGATTCGACCAGGGTTTCGAGCTGGGCGAGCGCGGTTTCGAAATCGGCGACCGGCGACGGGGCCTTGGCAGGGGTCTTGGGCATGGGGCAATTCTAAGCGATCGGCCCGGTATCGGCCCGGGCCGCGGTGTGCCAGATCAGGCGGCGTCCGCCGTCGCGCAGCCAGCGGTCGACGTCGCGATCGAAGGCCAGATCGCCGGCGGCCAGCACGCGGCCGGCGCCATCGCACAGCAGCGGCAGGCGCGCGCGCACCCACGGCGGCACGCCGAGATCCTGCAGCACGTGACGCAGCGCGTGCGAATGGGTGCGTCCCGGCAACGCGATGCGCTCACCGCCGCGTCGAGCCTGGACGCGCCAGTGCTTGGCATCGTCCAGCGGGCCATCGAGGCGCAGGGTGTCGCCATCGGGCAAGGCCAGCGGCGCGGTCCCGGCCCACGGCACATCGAAGTCCGCGGGCAGCGGCGGTCGGATCGGTGCGGCGTGCAACAGATCGCGCCAGCGCTGCAGGCGGGTGCCGGCCCAGTCGAAGATCGGCGTGCGGTCGTCCGCGGCGCGGTCGAGCGTGGCATCGCACCAGGCGACGCCCTGGCGCGGCAGCGGCGTGAGCCCGCGTTCGAGGATCCAGCGGCGCAGCACGCGGCCGCGGCGGGCCGACGGCAGCGGCTGCAGGCGCTCGATCCGCAGCACCGCCGGATCCAGCGTGCGCGCATCGGCCAGCGCGCATGCATCGTCGACGTCGAGCAGGGCGACGCTTTCGGCCTGCAGCGCGGCCACCTCGGCCAGCGCGGCGCCGGCCTGCGGCCAGCGCGTGCGCAGCAACGGCAGGATGCGGTTGCGCACGAAGTTGCGGTCGGCGCCGTCGTCGTCGTTGCTTGGATCGTCGATCCAGCGCAGGCCGTGGCGCTCGGCATAGGCCAGCAGCGCGCTGCGCGGCAGCGCCAGCAGCGGCCGCCACAGCCAGCCCGCGCCGAAGCGGCGCGCACCGGCCATGCCGGCCAGGCCATCGGGGCCGGAGGCGCGTAGCGCGCGCAAGAGCACGGTCTCGGCCTGGTCGTCGCGATGATGGGCGAGAGCCATCACGCCGCCCGGCGGCAGATGCGCGGCGAAGGCCGCATGACGCGCCTCGCGCGCGGCCGCTTCGAGTCCGCGGCCGGCATCGCGTGCGACGGTGACGCGCACGCTGTCGAACTCCACGCGCCAGTCGGCGCAGAGACGCGCACAGTGCTCGGCCCAGGCGTCGGCGGCGGGCTGCAGGCCGTGGTGCACATGGATCGCGCGCACGCCGGCGCTGCGGAATGCGGGGTCGTGCACGAGCCGGTGCAGCAGCACGGTCGAGTCGAGCCCGCCGCTGAAGCCCACGCAGACCGGCCCGGACGCGGGCGCAGGCGGCAGAGGCAGTACGGGACGCGATGACGACATCGGCGCATGGTGCCACGCGGTGCAATGCTGCGATCCGGTCGCGACGTCGCGTGTCGATCGGCGCGGGCCTACAGTCGACGGTCTTCCCCGCGCCGGTATCGCCGCATGTCCGTTCTGTTCTCGCCGCTCCAGCAGCGCGGCCTCGTGCTGCGCAACCGCATCGCGGTGTCGCCGATGTGCCAGTACAGCGCCGTCGACGGGCTGCCCGATGCCTGGCATCTGGTGCATCTGGGCAGTCGCGCCGTGGGCGGCGCAGGCCTGGTGATGACCGAGGCGGCGGCGGTATCGCCGGAGGGGCGGATCTCGCCCGACGACGCCGGGCTGTGGAACGACGCGCAGCGCGATGCCTGGGCGCCGATCGCCGCATTCCTGCGCGCGCAGGGCGCGGCGCCTGCGATCCAGCTGGCGCATGCCGGGCGCAAGGCCAGCACGTTCGCGCCGTGGCGTGGACGCGGCGCGGTACCGGTGGAGGCGGGCGGCTGGCCGGTCGTCGCACCGTCGGCCCAGGCCTACGACGCGGCGTATCCGGCGCCGGTGGCGCTGGACGCCGACGGGATCGCGCAGGTGATCGAAGACTTCCGCGCGGCCGCAGTGCGCGCGCTCGAGGCGGGCTTCGAGGTCGTCGAAGTCCACGCCGCACACGGCTATCTGCTGCACCAGTTCCTCTCGCCGCTGTCGAACACGCGCAACGATGCCTGGGGCGGCGGCTTCGAAGGCCGCACCCGGCTGCTGCTCGACGTCGTCGATGCGGTGCGCGGGGTCTGGCCGGAGCGCCTGCCGCTGTGGGTGCGGATCTCGGCGACCGACTGGGTGGACGGCGGTTGGGACCTCGACCAGAGCATCGCGCTGTCGCGCCTGCTCGCCGCGCGCGGTGTGGATCTGGTCGACGTGTCGTCCGGCGGCCTGTCGCCGGCCCAGCGCATCGACGCGGTGCCGGATTACCAGGTGCCGTTCGCTGCGCGCATCCGACGAAAGGCCGGCATCGCCACGGGCGCCGTGGGTCTGATCACCACGGCCGCGCAGGCCGAGCGCATCGTCGCCGACGGCGATGCGGATCTCGTGCTGCTGGCGCGCGAGCTGCTGCGCGATCCGTATTTCCCGCGCCGCGCGGCGCAGGACCTCGGCGCGAAGATCGATCCGCCGGATCAGTACCTGCGCGCGTGGTGAGGCGGTTCAGCGCAGCAGGGCGTCGGCGTTGCGCCGATAGAGGTCGGTGACGTCGAAGTAGACGTCGCGGGTGCTGCCGTCCGGCATCGCGAGGGTCAGCCGGTCGATCTGCCGCCCGCCCTCATGCAGCAGGGCCTGCCCGGTGATGCCGTGCGTGCCCAGGACCTGCCGGACGAAGGTGTATTCGTTGCCGACCAGGCAGGGCTGCCATGCGGTCGCCGGCGTGCGCCCGTCGCCGCTGCGGTCGATGTGCTGCAGCAGCGCGAGCACGAAGGCGCGGCCTTCGATCACGCGTGCCGTGTCACCGGCGCTGGCGGCGAGCGCATTGCGCAACTGGTGGAGCGACAGCGAGGGCACGGTGTCGAGATCGCCGATCCGTGTGGCCAGTTCGGACAGCAGCGGCTCGGCAGCGGAGACGGTGGCATCGGACGTGACCGTCCGGCTCACGGCATCGCCTGTCTCGCGGATCGCCTGCTCGATCTCGACCGGCGCGGGCCGGTCCGGCGCGACGACCGCCCGGCACGCGCGCTCGGCGCGCTCGGCCAGCGCGGGCACACGCTCGGCGATCTGCCGGGCGAGCGCATCGTCGGCGGCGTCGGCCAGCACCGGGGAAGCGGCGGTCAACGCGACCAAGAGCAGCAGCGCGCGATGTCGTGCGCGGGATCCTGTCTCCATGATGTCCATCTCCGCTCGTCGAAGCGGCAAGTGTGCCGGCGATCGGGTGACGCCTGGGTTCGGCGCGTCCGACGCAAGCTGTCCGCGCCGGATCGCCTGTGATCGGAACACCCGTTTCGGACGTCGCGCTAGCCCGTCGACTCGCGCCGTGCGATGTCGACCCACTCGCGCTGCTCGCGGCGGTAATACGCCGGGGCGAGGTCCGCACGGCGCAGGGTTTCGGCATACAGCGCCTGCGCCTTGTCCTGCCGGCCGTGGCGTTGCAGCAATCCTGCATAACGCACCCGCGGCTCTTCACCGGGATAGCCCTGCACCAGAGCCTCGTATTCCTCGGCGGCCGCATCGAAGTCGTCGCAGGCCTCCACCGCACGTGCGTAGAGCAGGTGTCCGTCGTGCGAGCGGAAGGTGGGGTTGGCGGCGATCAGCGCATCGAGCGTGTCGCGGGCCGCCGCCGGCTCGCCGCGGTGGAACTGCGCCTGGGCCAGGCCGAGCATCAGCGTGGGATCGGTCGCGTAGAGGCCGCGCAATGCCTCGCGGTACAGCGCTTCCGCGCCGGCGTAGTCGCCGTCCGCCAGCCGCCGCTCGGCGAGCCGGCGGCGGTTGTCCAGCGTATCGGCGATCTCGAGATCGCGGCTGGCCGCGCGGGTGCGGCGACCCGGGTCGATGCGGTCGCGCACGCGTCCCAGTGCACGGTTGGCACCGCGGCTGCGTTGCAGGTCCGGCAGCACTTCGGCCAGCAGGTACACCAGCACGCCGATGTAGGAGCCGATCAGCAGGATGAAGATCCAGTACAGGGGCCGGCCGGTACGCACGACGTGCACGCCGCAGCCGATCTGCAGCAGGATCGAGAGCAACAGGATCGGGCCCATCGGCGGTGCGCCTACGCCGCTTCGTACGCCCCGTAGCTGCGCAGGCGCTCGTAGCGGCGCTGCAGCAGCGTGTCGACCGGCAGCTGTTCCAGTTCGTCGATCGCGTTCATCAGCACCGCCTTCAGGCGCGTCGCGGTCTGGCGCGGATTGCGGTGGGCGCCGCCGATCGGCTCGCGCACCACCTTGTCCACCAGCCCGAGCGACTTGAGCCGCTTGGCGGTGAGGCCCAGCTGCTCGGCCGCGTCGCGCGCCTTGGCCGCGTCCTTCCACAGGATCGACGCGCAGCCTTCGGGCGAGATCACCGAATAGGTGCTGTATTCGAGCATCACGGTACGGTCGCCGACGCCGATCGCCAACGCGCCGCCCGAGCCGCCTTCGCCGATCACGGTGCAGATGATCGGGATCTTGAGCTCGGCCATTTCCAGCAGGTTGCGCGCGATGGCCTCGGATTGGCCACGCTCCTCGGCGCCGATGCCGGGATACGCGCCCGGCGTGTCGATGAAGGTCAGCAGCGGCAGCTTGAAGCGCTCGGCCATCTTCATCAGCCGCAGTGCCTTGCGGTAGCCCTCGGGCCGCGGCATGCCGAAGTTGCGGCGCACCTTGGTCTTGGTGTCACGCCCCTTCTGGTGGCCGATGATCATCACGCTGCGCCCGTCGATGCGGCCCAGGCCGCCGACGATGGCGGCATCGTCGGAATACGCGCGGTCGCCGGCCAGTTCCTCGAACTCGTCGCAGAAGGCCTTGATGTAGTCGAGGGTGTAGGGGCGCTGCGGATGACGCGCCAGCTGCGACACCTGCCAGGGCGTGAGGTCACGGAAGATGTGCGCGGTGCGTTTGCGCAGCTTGTCGCGCAGGGTGGCCAGCTCGGCGTCGATGTTGACCGCGGGGCCGTCGCTGGCCTTGCGCAGTTCCTGGATCTTGGCTTCCAGGTCGGCGATGGGCTGCTCGAAATCGAGGTAGTTCGGATTCATTCGGTGGCGCGTCCGGTAGGGAGCGGCCGCGGCGCAGGCCCGGGCGCCAAGCGCCACGCGGGCCGGCCCGGGGCCGGAAAGGGCGACAGTCTAGCCGACCGCGCCCGGCAGGGCCGTACGCGGGCGTCTGGGCCGCAGATCGCCGCACGTTGGCGGATGTTGGGCGAAACAGCGTCGCGTCGTCAGCCGGCCCACGGCTTGGCCATGTCGAGCCGGGCGATGCGCACCCCGGGTTGCGCGCGCAGCGTGCCGGGAAGCTCGGCATCGGCGCGGATCGACTGCGTGCCGTTGACCTCCAGCGTGCCGGCCGCGCCGGTGGGCAGCAGCAGATCCAGCCGCAGCGCGGTCCTGCCGGGGCGGTGCTGGGCCAGCACCTGTTCCACCCGCGCCATCGTGCCGGGCACGCGCAGGTCGAGGCGCAGCGACAGCCGCCGCGCGTGTTCGGGGCAGACCGCATGGAAATCCCAGCAGCGCTTCACCCGCAGCGCGAAGCCGCCACTGAACTCGTCCTCGCGCAGGCCGCCCTCGATGATCAGGATGCGGTCGCGGGTGAGCAGGTGCGCGTACTCGTTCGACGCATCGGCGAAGAACCCGCATTCCAGCCGGCCGCGGCCGTCCTCCAGCAGCACGAAGGCCTGCGAGTCGCCGCGCTTGCGGATCGAGGTGACCTGGCCGGCGATGATGACCTGGGTTTCGGGCCGCCAGCTGTTGCCGCCGCCCTTCTGGTCGCGCGCGGCCCACAGGCTGTCGAGCTGGCCCAGGTCGGTGCCGACCAGCGCCTGCAGCTCCTCGCGATAGGGATCGAGCGGATGGCCGCTGAGGTAATGCCCCAGCGTTTCGCGCTCACCCTCGAGCTTCTGCTTGAGCGGCCATTCCTCGCATTCGGGCAGATCGATGTGCAGTGCATCGTCGCCGCCGGCGCTGCTGCCGAACATGTCGACGATGCCGGCATTGCGGTTGCGCGTGAGCTGGTCGGTCGCCTTCAGCGCCTCGGGCAGCTGCAGCATCAGCGAGGCGCGGTTCTTGCCCAGTGCATCCAGTGCGCCGGCGTTGATCAGCGCTTCGAGCGTGCGCTTGTTCATGCGCGCCGAATCCACGCGCCGGCAGAAATCCAGGATGTCGGTGTACACACCGCCCTGCAGGCGCGCCTCGACCACGTTTTCGCAGGCGCCGCGGCCGACGCCCTTCACCGCGCCGAGGCCGTAGCGGATGGTCTGAGGATCGATGGCTTCGAACATGAAGGCCGACGCGTTGACGTCCGGCGGCAGCACCTCCAGACCCATCGCCCGCGCCTCGGTGAGAAAGCCGGTGACCTTGTCGGTGTTGTCCATGTCCGACGACAGCACCGCGGCCATGAACTCGGCCGGATAGTGCACCTTGAGCCACGCGGTCTGGTAGGCCACCAGCGCGTAGGCGGCCGAGTGCGACTTGTTGAAGCCGTACTCGGCGAACTTTTCCATCAGGTCGAAGATCGACGTCGCGACCTTCGGATCCACGCCGTTCGCCGCCGAGCCCGCCTCGAACTTGGCGCGCTCCTTGGCCATTTCCTCGGCTTTCTTCTTGCCCATCGCGCGGCGCAGCAGATCGGCGCCGCCCAGCGAATAGCCGGCCAGGACCTGGGCGATCTGCATCACCTGTTCCTGGTAGACGATGACGCCGTAGGTCGGCGAGAGCACCGGCTCGAGCGAGGGATGCGGATACGTCACGTCCGTGCGGCCGTGCTTGCGGTCCACCCATTCCTTGTCCATCCCCGAGCCCAGCGGGCCGGGACGGAACAGCGCGGCGAGCGCGATGATGTCCTCGAAGGTATCGGGCTGCGCGCGCTTGAGCAGCTCGCGCATGCCGCGCGATTCGAACTGGAACACCGCGACCGTGTCGCCGCGCGCGAACAGCTTGTAGCTTTCGACGTCGTCGAGCGGCAGCGCGGCGATGTCCAGCGGCGCCTCGCCGGCGGCCGCGCGGCGCGCGTTGATCGCCTTGACCGCCCAGTCGATGATCGTGAGCGTGCGCAGGCCGAGGAAGTCGAACTTCACCAGGCCCACCGATTCGACGTCGTCCTTGTCGAGCTGGGTGACCGGGTTGCGGCCGCGGCCGCCCTCGTCGTGTTCGGCGAACAGCGGGCAGAAGTCGCTGAGCGGCGACGGCGCGATGACCACGCCGCCGGCGTGCTTGCCGGCGTTGCGGGTGAGGTCCTCGAGCTGCAGCGCGAGGTCCAGCAGGTCGCGGACGTCGTCCTCGTCGTTGTAGCGCGCGATCAGTTCGTCCGAGCGCCAGGCGTCGTCGCTGCGCGATTTCTCGGTGCGGCCCAGCGCATCGTCGAGGCCGATGCCGAGCGTCATCGGCACCAGCTTGGCGACGCCGTCGACGAAGCCGTAGGGATAGCCCAGTACGCGGCCGGAATCGCGCACGACGGCCTTCGCGGCCATCGTGCCGTAGGTGATGATCTGGCTGACCCGGTCGCGGCCGTACTTCGCGGCGACGTAGTCGATGACCTCGTCGCGGCGGTCCATGCAGAAGTCGATGTCGAAGTCGGGCATCGACACGCGTTCGGGATTGAGGAAACGCTCGAACAGCAGGTCGTAGGGGAGGGGGTCGATGTCGGTGATCTTCAACGCCCAGGCGACCAGCGAACCCGCACCGGAACCACGGCCCGGCCCGACCGGGATGTCGTGCTCCTTGGCCCACTTGATGAAGTCCGAGACGATCAGGAAGTAGCCCGGAAACCCCATCTTGCAGATGACGTCGAGCTCCACGTCGAGGCGCTCGATGTAGCTCTCGCGTGTGTGGCCGGGCGCCAGCGGGTACTTCGCCAGGCGCTCCTCGAGACCCTCGTGCGACTGCGAGCGGATCCAGGTGTCGAGCGTGTGGTCGCTGGGCACCGGATAGGCGGGCAGGTAGTACGTGCCCAGGCGCAGTTCGAGGTTGCAGCGCTGCGCCAGGGCGAGCGTGTTGTCGATCGCGTCGGGCACGTCGTCGAACAGCGCCGCCATCTCGTCGCCGGACTTCAGATACTGCTCGCGCGTGTAGAGCTTGGGCCGGCGCGGATCGTCCAGCACGCGCCCGGTGGAGATGCACACCCGCGCCTCGTGCGCGTCGAAGCCTTCGGCATCGAGAAAGCGCACGTCGTTGCCGGCGACCACGGGCAGCGACAGGTCCGACGAGACCTGCAGCGCGAGCGCGTTGTGCACGGCCTCGTCGTCGAAGCCGCAGCGCGTGAGCTGCAGGAAGAGGCGCTCGTCGAACACTTCGCGCCACTGCGTGTACCACTGCCGCGCCAGATCGTCGCGGCCGCCGGCCAGCAGCTTCGCGGCCGGTCCATGGCGGCCGGCGATCGCGAACAGGCCGGTATTGCAGTCGCGCAGCCAGTCCGGACGCACGACCACGCCGTCGGTGCGGTGACCTTCCATCCACGCGCGCGTGAGCAGGCGCGACAGCGACAGGTAGCCGTCGTGATCGCGGCACAGCAGGGTCAGCGTGGAGGCCGGCTCGTCGCCGTCGGCCATCGAAATGTCGGCGCCCATCACCGGCTTGATGCCGGCGCCTTCGGCCGCGCGGTAGAACTTCACCAGCGCGAAGAGATTGTTGCGGTCGGTCAGCGCGACCGACGGCTGGCCAAGCTGCGCGCAGCGTTTGACCAGCCCCTTGATCCGGATCGTCGAATCGGAGAGCGAGTATTCGCTGTGGACGTGGAGATGGACGAAGCGCGCGGGCATTGCGGTGGCGAGGGGGCCGGAGGGTCAGGGTAGGGCCCGGCCCGGGGGCGGACAAGGCTTGACAGAACCCCGGTGGCGGCGCGCCGGCACGGGGCCGCGCGTGCGACCCGGACGGCGTTCAGGCGGTGGCGTCGGCGGCGAACAGATCGGCCATCGGCGCCGGTGCCTCCGGCCCGGCCGCGGGCGCCAGCAGCCGGGTGACCGGCGCGAAACTGCGGCGGTGATGCAGGCACGGGCCATGGGTCGCCAGCGCCGCCAGATGCGCCGGTGCGCAGTAGCCCTTGTGCCGGTCGAAGCCGTAGTCGGGGAACTGCGCGTGCAGTGCGACCATCGCACGGTCGCGGGCGACCTTGGCGAGGATCGACGCGGCCATGATCGCCGGCTCCAGCGCATCGCCACGGACGATCGCACGCGCCGGGCAGGGCAGGCCGGGCGGCAGGCGGTTGCCGTCGACCAGCACGCGCTCGGCCGCCGGTGCCAGTGCGGCGACCGCGCGACGCATGCCGGTCAGCGTCGCCTGGTAGATGTTGATGCGGTCGATCTCCTCGACGCCGACGAACTCGATCCGCCAGGCCAGCGCCCGTTCGACGATCTGCGGGTACAGCGCTTCGCGACGCTTCTCGGTGAGTTTCTTGGAGTCGTCGAGACCGTCGATCGGACGACGCGGATGCAGGATCACCGCGGCCACCACCACCGGGCCGGCCAACGGGCCGCGGCCGGCTTCGTCGACGCCGGCGGTGCGCAGCCGACGGGTCACGGTTGACGGTCCCGGACTTCGGGCGCCGGCAGCGCCGGCGTCGCGAGACGTCCGACGGCCTCCGCCGCGGTGGCCGAAGCGCCCTGGCGCAGTTGCAGGTGCAGATCGCGATAGACCGGCTGCACCGCGGCGGCCGCCTGCGGATCGCGGAACCAGTGCAGCACGGCGTCGGCGAGATTCTCGGGCGTGCAGGCCTCCTGCATGAACTCCGGCGCGATCGTGCGACCGGCGAGCACGTTGGGCAATGAGAAGCGGTCGACCTTCATCAGCTTGAACAGGCGCACGAGGAAGGCAGTACTCGGCGCGATGCGGTAGCCGACCACCATCGGCCGTTTGGCCAGCAGCGCTTCGAGCGTCGCCGTGCCCGATGCCAGCAACACGACATCGCTCGCGACCATCGCGGTGCGTGCCTGACCATCGAGCACCTGCACGTCGAGCGCGGCGAACGTCGGCTGTGCGCGCAATGCGTCGATCGCAACGCGACAGCCGGCGTTCGCGGCCGGCACGACGATGCGCAGGCCGGGCATCGCCGCGGCCACGCGCGCAGCGGCATCGAGAAACACCTCGCCCAGCCGCCCGATCTCGCCGAGGCGCGATCCCGGCAGCACCGCGAGCACCGGCGCGTCGTGCGGCAGCCCGAGCGCCATGCGCGCAGCGCTGCGATCAGGCTCGAGCGCGAGCATTTCGGCGAGTGGGTGGCCGACGAAGCGCGCATCCACACCGTGCGCGGCGTAGATCGGCGGTTCCATCGGAAACAGGCACAGCACCAGATCCGCGCTGCGCCCGATCTTCGCGGCACGGCCCTGGCGCCAGGCCCAGATCGAAGGGCTGACGTAGTGCACCGTGCGGATGCCCTGCGCTTTCAGGCTGCGCTCGAGGCCGAGGTTGAAGTCGGGCGCATCGATACCGATGAAGACATCCGGACGCCAGTCGAGCAGGCGGGCGCGCAGGCGCTTGCGCAGCGTCAGCAGGCGCGGGAGATGCCGCAGCACCTCCGACAGACCCATCACCGCGAGTTCGGACGCGTCGTGCCAGGTGTCCATGCCCGCGCCACGCATGGCATCACCGCCCACGCCTGCGAAGACCGCATCCGGGTAGCGTGCGCGCAGCTGTTCGATCAGCCCGGCGCCGAGCAGATCGCCCGAGGCTTCGCCAGCCACCAGCGCCACGCGCAGGACGTGACTGGTGATTGGTGATTGGTGATTCGACAAGGCGGCATCACGCGGTCGACCAGATCGCGACATTCTGCTCTTTCCAATCACGAATCACGAATCACGAATCACGAATCACGAATCACGGCTTCACCGCAGCAAAGGCCGCTCGCCTGCCTCGATGAAGTCGAGAAACGCGCGCACATCCTCGCTGTCCTGTGCGATCTCGGCCAGGCGCACGCGGGCATCGGCCAGCGAATCGCCGGACACGTACAGAGCGCGGTAGGCGCGCTTGATCGCCGAGGTGCGCGATGCGTCGAAGCCGCGGCGCTTCAGGCCTTCGGCGTTGATGCCGCGCGGGCGGCCGTAGCCGTCCTGCGCCACCATCACGAACGGCGGCACGTCGCCGTTGACGAACGCGCCCATGCCGATGAACGCATGCGCGCCGATCCGGCAGAACTGGTGGATGCCTGTGAAGCCGCTGAGGATCACGTGATCGCCCACGGTGACGTGCCCGGCCAGCGTGGCGTTGTTCGAGAACACGCAGCGGTTGCCGACGATGCAGTCGTGGGCGACGTGGGTGTAGGCGAGGAACCAGTTGTCGTCGCCGATGCGGGTGATGCCGCCGCCGTCACCGGTCCCGCGGTTGAGGGTGACGAACTCGCGGATCGTGTTGCGGTCACCGATCACCAGCTCCGCGCGTTCGCCCGCGAACTTCTTGTCCTGAGGCTCGCCGCCGATCGCGGCATGGCCGTGGATGTGGTTCTCGCGGCCGATGCGGGTCGGACCGTGGACGCTGCAGTGCGGGCCGATGACGGTGCCGTCGCCGATCTCGACGTCGGCGCCGATCAGCGTGAACGCGCCGATGCGCACATCCGCGCCGAGCCGCGCGCCGGGATCGACGACCGCCGTGGGATGGATCGACGCGGCCGCCATGTCAGCGCTTGACCTCGGCGCAGAGGATCTCCGCGCAGGCCGCCTGCTCGCCGTCGACGCGGGCGATGCCCGAGTACATCGTCATGTTGCGGATCTCGCGCTTGATCGTGACCTCGAGTTCCAGCCGGTCCCCCGGCACCACCATGCGCGAGAACTTCGCGGCGTCCACCTTGACCAGGTAGGACAGATTGTCGTCGCAGCTCTTGCCGCGGGTGAGGTGGCTGAGGATGCCGCCGGCCTGCGCCAGCGCCTCGATGACGAGCACGCCGGGCATGACCGGATGCGAGGGGAAATGGCCCTCGAAGAACTGCTCGTTGGCGGAGACGTTCTTCCAGCAGACCACGCGCTTGCCCGCCTCGAACTCGACCACACGGTCCACGAGCAGGAACGGGTAGCGATGCGGCAGAAGCTCGCGGACGCCGTCGATGAGGATCGGCAGCTCGATGTGTTGCGTCATTCTTCCCCCTTCCCGAGCGCCGTGACGCGGCGCGCGAGCGAATCGAGCTGACGGATCCGCACGGCATTCTTCCGCCACTCGCGCGTGGGCTGGGCGGGAATGCCGGCCGAATACTCGCCGGGCTCGGTGATGGATGCCGACACCATCGTCATCGCGTGGACGACGACGTGATCGCAGATTTCGAGATGGCCGGCGACGCCGACCTTGCCGGCGAGCAGGCAGTAGCGGCCGATGCGGGTGCTGCCGGCGATGCCGACGCAGCCCGCGGCCGCGGTATGCGCCCCGATGCGCACGTTGTGGCCGACCTGGATCAGGTTGTCGAGGCGGACGTCTTCCTCGATCACCGTATCGTCGAGCGCGCCGCGGTCGATCGTGGTGTTGGCACCGATGTCGCAGTCGTCGCCGACCACCACGCCGCCGAGCTGGGGCACGTTGATCCAGTGGCCGTCGTCCATCGCCAGACCGAAGCCTTCGGCGCCGAGCACCGCACCCGGATGCAGGGTGACCCGCTTGCCCAGTCGCACGCGGGCGACCAGGGTGACGCGGGCGACCAGCCGGCTGCCGTCGCCGACCACGCAGTCCTCGCCGATCACGCAGCCGGCGCCGATCGTCGCCCCCGCGCCGATGACGCTGCGCGCGCCGATGCTCACGTGCGGGCCGATCGAGGCCGTGCGATCGATCTGCGCCGACGCATCGACAACAGCCGAGGGATGGATGCCAGCCGGCGCAGCGGCGCGTACTTCGAACAGGGCCGCGATGCGCGCGTAGGCCACATACGGGTCACGCGCGATCAGCGCCGTGCCCTCGCGCGCCGCGACGTCGCCCTCGCGCAGCACCACGATGCCGGCCCGGGTATCGGCTAGCTGCGGGCGGTAGCGCGGGTTCGACAGGAACGCGAGCTGGTCGGCGGTCGCGGCGGCCAGCGTGCCGACGCCGCCGACTTCGATATCGGCGGGGCCGTGGACCGTCAGGCCGAAGCGTTCGGCCAGCGCGGCGGCGCTGTAGCGGATCGGGGGGCGGCCCATCGTGTCACCTGCGGCGGCGATCAGAACGCGCCGCCGAACGTGAACTGCAGACGCTCGACTTCGTCGGCCTGCTTGATCAGCTCGCCCGAACCACCGCGCACCTCGTCCTGCTTGCGCAGCGGGTAGGCGTAGCTGATCGAGATCGGGCCGACCGGCGCACGCCACATCAGGGCGACACCGGCGGAGGCGCGCAGTTCCTTGGCGTCCCAGCTGTCGACGTCCTTGTACACGTTGCCGAAATCGACGAAGGCCGAGATCCGCGCGGCCGGCGACTTGATCAGCTGCGGGAAGAACATCTCCACCGAGCCGATGGTCTTCACCGCACCGCCGATGGGCTGCAGGAAGCTGCTGCCGAACGCGGTTTCGCGCGGGCCCAGGGTGTTGTCACGGAATCCGCGCACCGAACGCGGGCCGCCGGCGTAGAAGTTCTCGAAGAACGGCAGGCCGGTCGCGGTGATCGTGCGGATGTAGTCGGGCGATGCCGTCTCGCAGGGATCGCTCGGTGCCGCGCCCGGGATCACGTTGTCGATGATGCCGTCGCCATCGCTGTCCACGAGCGTGTCCGCGGTGAAGCACACGTTGCGCGTCACGTCGTCGCCATAGCTGTCGCCGTAGCCGATCTCGGCACGGGTGTTGAGCACGAGGTGGCGGTTGATCGGCCAGTACTTCGAGATCTCGTAGTTGAGCTTGTAGTACTCGGCGGTCGAGCCCGGCAGCGTGGTCTCGAGCGAGACGCGCTGCATCATGCCGCGCGTGGGCTGCAGGAAATCGTTGCGCGTGTCGCGGGCCCAGGCCAGCTCGCTGCGCCAGGCGTGGAAGGTGCGCGAGCCGAAGGCGTCGATGTAGTCGACGATCGACTCGGGCGACGAGCCCTGGAACGCGAAGATCTGGTTGCGGTCGACGCCGAACAGCAGCGAGATCGAGTCGTTCTCGGTCAGCGGAATGCCGAGGATCGCCTGGCCCGCAGCGCTGGTCGACGAATACTGCGCGGTGTTGAACTCGGAGTTGTCGAACTCGCGCCACCACAGGTTGTAGCCCAGCGACATCCCGCCGTCGGTGAAGTACGGGTTCATGAACGAGAACGAGTAGCGCTGCAGATAGACGTTGCGCTGCGCCTCCACCGACACGCGGTTGCCGCTGCCGAGGAAGTTGTTCTGCGACAGCTGCACCGACGTGGTCACGCCGGCCAGCTGCGAATAGCCGAGGCCGAAGGTGAAGCTGCCGGACGTGGTCTCGGTGACGCTGAACACCACGTCGACTTCGTCGTTGCTGCCGGGCACCGGCTGGGTTTCGACGTTGACGCTGCCCGACTCGAAGTAGCCCAGGCGCTGCAGGCGGACCTTGGAGCGGTCGACCGCGGCCTGCGAATACCAGCTGCCCTCGAACTGGCGCATCTCGCGGCGCATCACCTCGTCCGACGTGCGGCTGTTGCCCTTGAACTGGACCCGGCGCACCTGCACGCGGGGACCGGGCACGACCTGCAGGTTGATGGCGACCGTGCGGTTCTCGCGATCGATCTCCGGGTTCGGATTGACCTGGGCGAAGGCGTAGCCGATGTTGCCCAGCGTGGCGACGATGGCATCGGAGCTCAGCTCGAGCAGCGCGCGCGAGAACACCTGGTCCTCCTGCACGAAGACACGCGTGCGGATCTCTTCCTCCGGCAGCACCGTGTTGCCGGTGATCTGCACGTCCGACACCTTGTAGATCTCGCCCTCGGTGATGCCGGCGGTGATGTACATGTCGGCCTTGTCGGGGCTGATCGCGACCTGGATGCTGTCTTCGCTGAAATCGATGTAGCCGCGGTCGAGATAGAAGTTGTGCAGCTTCTCGCGGTCGCCCTCGAGCTTCTCGCGCGAGTACTGGTCGTCACGGCGGTACCAGCTGAGCCAGTTCGACTCGCCCGATTCCCAGTTGTCGGTCAGCGTGTCGAGGTCGTAGACCTCGTTGCCGACGATGTTGATGTGACGGATCTTGGCCGCCTTGCCTTCCTCGATGTTGATCGCGATGTCGACGCGGTTGCGGTCCAGGCGCGAGACGGTCGGCGTGATCCGCACGTTGTACTTGCCGCGGTTGTTGTACTGGCGCACCAGTTCCTGGGTCACGCGGTCGAGGTCGAGACGGTCGAAGGTCTCGCCTTCGGACAGGCCGATGTCGTTGAGGCCCTTGGTCAGGTCCTCGGTCTTGATGTCCTTGTTGCCGCTCAGCGTGAGCCGGTTGATCGCCGGTCGCTCGGTGACCGTGAACACCAGGATGTCGCCCTGGCGCGCGACCTGGATGTCCTCGAAGAAGCCGGTGCGGTAGAGCGCGCGGACCGAGTCGGAAATGCGCGTCGGGTTCACCGTGTCGCCGCGTTCCACCGGCAGGTAGGTGAACACCGTGCCGGCGCCGATGCGCTGCAGCCCGTCGACTCGGATATCGCTGACGGTGAACGTGCTGGCCGAAGACGGTGCAAGCGGCGCCATTGCCGGCGCGTTCGTTGGCGCGTTGGCCGCCGTCTGGGCCCAGGCCGGAGCGGCGATCGCCGTGGCGAGGGCAAGGGCGAGCAGTCGGCGGTCGGGAAGTCGCGTCATTCTTTGGATCCGTCAGGGAAGGGGGTTCCGGCGCGGTGCGGCGCGGGAATCCGGGTCGGTAGCAGGCCTAGCGCACCAGTTGCAGGATGTCGTTGTAGAACGCCAGGCCCATCAGACTGGCCAGCAGAGCCAGTCCCACGTATTGCCCGGCTGCCATCGCGCGCTCACTCACGGGGCTGCCTTTGACCAACTCGATAAGGTAATACAACAGGTGTCCCCCATCCAGCAGGGGGATGGGCAGGAGGTTCAGGATCGCCAGGCTCAGCGACAGCAGGGCGAGGATGGTCAGGTACCAGGCCGCGCCCTGCTGGGCATAGGTGTTGGCGGCACGCGCGATGGTGATCGGCCCGGCCACGGTGTTCTCGATGGCCACGCGTCCGGAGAACGCCCGCCCGATCATGCCGACCAGTTGCCCTGTCAGGTGTCCGACCTCACGCACCGCGACCGGCAGTGCCTCGACCGGACCGTGACGCTGCATGGCGTCCTTCGGAGGCAGGGGCTGGTTGCGCGGCGGTGCGATGCCCAGGGCCCAATAGCGGCCCTCGCCGTCGGGCCGGTCGACCTGTCGCGGCGTGATTTCCAGCGCCAGGCGCTCGCCGGCGCGCTCGACCTCGATCATCGCCGGGCCGCCTTGATCGCCCAGGGTCTGCACCAGCGGGCCGATGTCGTCGAATGCACGCACTGGTTGTCCGTCGACCGCCGTCACCCGGTCGCCTTCGGCCAGCACGCCCCAGGCGGCACTGTCGGGCGCCACCCGGCCGATCAGCGGAGGCAGCAGAAAATGGCGCGGCAGCAGGCCGATCGCCTGGGCGATGCGACGCTGGTCGAAATCGTCGGGGAGCTGGGACAGCCGCAGTTCGCGGATCGCGTCCCGCGACTGTGCATCGACGACCTCGAGGCGGACATCGCGGTGATCCAGCGCAGCCGGGAGCAGGGCGAGCTGCACTTCCTGCCAGGTCGGGGTGGCGCGATCGCCGACGGCGACCACCTCGTCGCCCGCCCGCAGGCCGGACTGTTCGGCAATGCCGGTCGCCTGGCCGATCACCGGGGCGTAGTCGGGGCGGCCGATGACGAACATCGCCCACAGCAGGGCCACGCACAGCACCAGATTGGCGATCGGTCCGGCGGCGACGATCGCGATGCGTTTCCACACCGAGGCGCGGTTGAACGCCTGCGCGGCCTCGGCCGGTGGAACGGGGCCTTCGCGCTCGTCGAGCATCTTGACGTAGCCGCCGAGCGGGATCATCGCGATCTGGTAGACCGTGCCGTCCCGGCCGCGCCGCGACCACAGGGGACGGCCGAAGCCGACCGAGAAGCGCAGTACGCGCACGCCGCACCGGCGAGCCACCCAGTAGTGACCGAACTCGTGAAACGTCACCAGGACGCCCAGGCTGACGATCAGCCACCAGACCGAGCCGAGGAAATCAGACATCGCGCACCCTCAGGCCACCACTCCGGAGTCGATCGCCTCGCCCGCCAGACGCCGCGCCTGCGCATCGGCGTCGCGCAGTACGTCCAGCGAATCGGCAGCGGCGGCGGGCAGCGCCGCGAGCACGTGCTCGACGAGCGCAGGGATGGCTAGAAAACGGATTCGTCCCTGAAGAAAGGCTGAAACCGCCACTTCGTTCGCCGCGTTCAACACGGCCGGCGCTGTACCACCGGCGACCAGAGCCGCGCGCGCGAGGGCGAGACAGGGAAACGCGTCGGTGTCCGGCGCTTCGAACTCCAAGCGCCCGTGCTGCAGCAGATCCAGGCCGGCGACGCCCGAGGCGATGCGCTCGGGGCTGCCGAGGCCGACCGCGAGCGCCGTGCGCATGTCCGGCAATCCCAACTGGGCGAGCGTGGAACCGTCGATGAATTCCACCAGCGAGTGGACGAGGCTCTGCGGGTGCACCAGCACGTCCAGCCGTTCGGACGGCATCGCGAACAGGTGGTGGGCCTCGATCAGCTCCAGCCCCTTGTTCATCAGCGTTGCGGAATCGACCGAGATCTTGGGCCCCATCGACCATTTGGGATGGGCGACCGCCTGCGCCGGGGTGACGTCGCTCAACTCGGCCCGGCTGCGGCCGCGGAACGGGCCGCCCGAGGCCGTCAGCACGATGCGAGTGACGCCGCGGCAGTCGCCATCCGGTGGCAGACACTGGTGGATCGCGTTGTGCTCGCTGTCGATCGGCACGATGTGCGCGCCGGCCTCGCGGGCGGCCTGCATCATCAGCGCACCGGCCAGCACCAGAGATTCCTTGTTGGCCAGCAGCACGCGCTTGCCTGCGCGCAGCGCGGCCAGCGTCGAATCCAGACCGGCGGCGCCGACGATCGCGGCGACGACGGTGTCGCAGACCGCCGGGTCCGCCGCCAGGACATCGAGCGCCGCCATGCCGGCATGGGCCTCGGTGGCGAGGCCGGCTGCCTGCAGGCCGGCGCGCAGACGCGGCAGGGCGTCGGCGTCGGCGATGACCGCGTGGTCGGGGCGGTGAGTGGCGCACAAGGCCACCAGCGCCTCGACATTGCGCCCGGCGGCCAGCACGCCGGCGCGCAGGCGCTGCGGATGACGCGCGATCACGTCGAGTGCGGACGTGCCGATGGACCCGGTCGCGCCGAAGACCGCAACGGTGCGGATCATGCGCACCGGCCCGACGATGCGGAGAGGGCGTCGAAGACGCTGGCAGCCGTCATGAGGAGACTCAGAATCCGAGCCAGATCTGGCCGAAGGCGAACACCGGCAGTGCCGCGAGCACGCTGTCGATCCGGTCGAGCACACCGCCGTGGCCCGGAATCAGCGTGCCGGAATCCTTCGCGCCCGCATGGCGCTTGAGCAGGCTTTCGAACAGATCGCCGACCACCGACGCGAGCACCGTCAGCAGGGCCACCAGGGCCACCAGCGGCAACTGCGCGGCCGTGGCGCCGGCCAGCGGCGCGAAGGCCACCGCCACCACCACGCCTGCGATCACGCCGCCGATCAGGCCTTCGACGGTCTTGTTCGGGCTGATCCGCGGCGCGAGCTTGCGCTTGCCGAAGCGGCGACCGGCGAAGTACGCGCCGGTGTCGGTGGCCCAGACGATCGCCAGCGCCAGCAGCAGCCAGCGTTCGCCGAACGCGCCGTCCTCGTTGGCGTGGATCACGCACAGCGCCGCCCAGGCCGGGATCACCGCCAGCGTGCCGGCCAGCAGCTTGATGACCCGCGAGCGCGCATCGTGTTCGGCGGCGAAGGTGTAGCGGCGCAGCCACAGCGTGGCCGCCAGCCACCAGACGACGCCGATCACCGCCAGCATCTTCAGCAGCACCAGCGAGCCCCCGCCGGTGGCCGAGGCCCAGACGATCGCCACCATCAGCAGCAGGTTCAGCAGCAGCAGCGCGGTGCGCGCCAGCGTGTCGTCGATGCCCGACAGGCGCAGCCATTCCCACAGCGCGGCCAGAAAGACGATCGCCGAGACGGCCGCCATCCACGGGGTGTTGAGCAGCAGCACGGCCGCGACCGCGGTCGGTGCCATCAGCAGGGCGGCGAGAATGCGGGTGCGCGTCATGCGGTGGTCTCCAGGGGTGGACCGTCGCCGGCCGCGATCTGCGCACTGGTCAGGCCGAAACGGCGCTCGCGCGACGCATAGACCGCCAGGGCGCGTTCCAGTTCCTCGACGCCCAGCTCGGGCCACAGCGTCTCGGTGAACCACAGTTCGGTGTAGGCCAGCTGCCACAGCAGGAAGTTGCTGATCCGCAGGTCGCCGCCGGTGCGGATGAACAGGTCGGGGGGCGGCAGGTCGGCGAGGGCGACGTGTGCGCCGACGGCGGACTCGTCGATGTCCTCCACGCGCAGCCGGCCCGCCGCGACCTCGGCCGCGAGCGCGCGCGCCGCGTTCGCGATGTCCTGGCGACCGCCGTAGCTGGCGGCGACGTTGAGAGCGAGTGCGGTGTTGCCGGCCGTGAGTGCTTCGGCGGCGGCCATGCGCTGGCGCAGCCTGTCGCCGAAACGTTCGCGCTCGCCGATGAAGCGCAGGCGCACGCCGCGGCGGTGCAGTTCACCGACCTCGCGATCGAGCGCGCCCATGAACAGCTTCATCAGCGCACCGACCTCGTCTTCCGGCCGCCCCCAGTTCTCGCTCGAGAACGCGAACAGCGTCAGCGCGGTGATGCCGCGCTCCAGACAGAAATCGATGCACAGATTGACCGTGCGGGCGCCGGCACGATGGCCGATCACCCGTGGGCGCCGACGCCGCGCGGCCCAACGGCCGTTGCCGTCCATGATGATCGCCACGTGCCGGGGAACGTGGCGGGGACCCGGGATCGGCGATTCGGGATTCGGACCTGCGGAATCCTGCGGGTTGGCGGCATCAGTCAATGGTGTGGTTCTCTTGCTCCGGCTCGCGCCCGATCCCGAATTCCCGATCCCGAATCCCGGCGCCCATCAGACCGCCATCAGTTCCTGTTCCTTGCCCTTGACCACCTCGTCGACGTCCTTGATCGCGGCGTCGGTGATCTTCTGGATCTCGTCCTCGGTGCGGCGCTCGTCGTCCTCGGAGATCTGCTTCTCCTTGAGAAGCTCCTTGACCTGCTGGTTGGCGTCGCGGCGGATGTTGCGGATGGCGACCTTCGTGTCCTCGCCTTCGCTGTGCACCACTTTCGACAGCTCGCGGCGGCGTTCTTCGGTGAGTGCGGGCAGGTTGAGGCGGATCGTGGTGCCGGCGGTGTTCGGGGTCAGGCCGAGATCGGAGGCGAGGATCGCCTTCTCCACCGCGCCGACCATCTGCTTCTCCCACGGCGTGATGGTGAGCGAGCGCGCATCGCTGACGGCCACGCTGGCGACCTGGCTCAGCGGCATGTCGGAGCCGTAGTAATTGACCTTCAGATGGTCGACGAGCGCGGTCGATGCCCGGCCGGTACGCACCTTGATCAGCGTGTGCTTGAGCGCCTCGACGCTCTTGGCCATGCGCGTCTGCGCGTCTTTCTTGATGTCGTTGAGCATGATCGGGCCGGGTCCGTGTGCGGAATCGACCGATTATAAGCGGCCCCGGGCGGCGGCGGGGCCGGGGCTGCGCTGCAGCGCGGCATCGACGCCGCGCGGCGTGCTCAGTGGCGGCCCTGCACCAGGGTACCGATGGCTTCGCCGCGCAGGATGCGCAGCAGCACGCCGGGCTGGCTCATGTCGAAGATGCGCAGCGGCAGATCGGAATCGCGGGCCAGCGCGAAGGCGGCCGTGTCCATGACTTCCAGGCCCTGGCTCAGCACTTCGTCATAGGTCAGGCGTTCGTAACGCTTGGCGTCGGGTACCTTCTTCGGATCGGCGTCGTAGACGCCGTCGACCTTGGTCGCCTTGAGCAGCAGATCGGCGCCGATCTCGATACCGCGCAGCGCCGCGCCCGAATCGGTGGTGAAGAACGGGCTGCCGACGCCGGCGGCGAAGATCGCGATACGGCCTTTTTCCAGATGGCGGATGGCGCGTCGACGGATGTAGTCCTCGCAGACGTCGTTGATCTTGATCGCGCTCATCACGCGCGCCCGCGCGCCACGCTTCTCCAGCGCGTCCTGCATCGCGAGCGCATTGATCACGGTCGCCAGCATGCCCATCTGGTCGCCGGTGACACGGTCCATGCCGGCTGCGGCGAGGCCGGCGCCGCGGAAAATGTTGCCGCCGCCGATGACCAGGCCGACTTCGGCGCCGGCCTTCTGCGCCTCGATCACCTCGTCGGCGAGCCGACCGATCACCTTGGGGTCGATGCCGTAGTCCTCGTCGCCCATCAACGCTTCGCCGGAGAGTTTGAGCAGGACGCGGCGGTAGGCGAGGGGTGCGGTCATGGCGGAACTCCGGAGGCGGGGGCGCGTGGATTCTAGAAGATCGGAACGCGCGACGCTCGACGGGACGCGTCATGGCGCCGCGCAGCGAGCGAGAAATGCAGCCAACGAAGAACGTGCCGATCGGGAATCGATGACCGAGGCGCCGAGGACGCAGTCCGCGTCCGCGCCCACGGGCCGCGTCCGTCGGGCACGGCAGGACGTGGAAACGAATGACCGCACCCGGCGCGCACAACGAAGCAGGGGCCGCGCCTCGCGGCGCGACCCCTGCCCGGGTGAAGCACAGTCGTCAGGCGAGCATGCGCAGCTTCGGCTCACGGCTCCACTGGCGTGTCTTCGCTGCCTCGACGAAGCGCTTGGGCTCGGCGGCGTCGACGATGCCGGCGTCCTTGCCCACGGCGCCCGCCTTCAGCAGCGCCTGTCCGCCGGCGTCGGCAGCGATTGCCTTGAGGTGTCCCCATGCATCGCGCGCGAAGTCGACCGCCGCCGCTTCCTTCGCGAGCTGCTTGCCGGCCTCGGCCGACAGCACGATCGCCACCGCGTCGAACACCAGCGACGGCGTGCCGGCGAGCTGGCCGTCCGCTGGCTGTTTCCTGCCGTCCGACAGCGTGGCGCCGCCGACCTTGGGTGCCACCAGCTTGACCATCGCGCCGGCGGCTTCGGCCGCCTTGCGCAGGGCCTGGATCGTCTTCGCGTCGGACCCCTCGTGGAACAGGATGCCGATCGCGCGTCCCTGCAGTGTCGGCTTCATCCGGTCGATGATGCGCAGCGCCGGCGACAGCGGCATGTCCTGCGGCGGCACGCGCGTCTCCGGCGCGTCGGGGAGCGTGTCGAGGCCGAGCCCGTCGGCCACGCGCCGGGCCAGCGATTCGTCGACATGACGCAGCTGGCCCACCACGGCCTCGCGGATGTAGACCGTTTCGACCTTCGACAGCTCGAACACCAGCGCCGAAGCGATATGCGCCTGCTCGGGCCCGGACTGGCTGCGGAAGAACATCCGCGCCTGCGAGTAATGATCGGCGAAGCTCTCGGCGCGTACGCGGCCCTTGGCGCCGTCGTCGGGACGGGTCGCGTGACTGCGTAACCCGCGCTCGCGATGCGCACGGGGGCTGTCGTCCTGCAGCGAACTCGGCTCGTAGGCCACGCGGCCCTTGGGCACCGCCATCTGCATGTGGCCGTCGCGCTGATGATTGGCGAACGGACACTTCGGTGCGTTGATCGGGAGCTGATGGAAATTGGGCCCGCCAAGACGCGAGAGCTGCGTGTCGAGATACGAGAACAGCCGGCCCTGCAGCAGCGGATCGTTGCTGAAGTCGATGCCGGGCACGATGTTCGCCGGGCAATAGGCCACCTGTTCGGTCTCGGCGAAGAAGTTGTCCGGCCAGCGGTCGAGCACCATGCGCCCGACGATGCGCAGCGGCACCAGTTCCTCGGGGATCAGCTTGGTCGCGTCGAGATGGTCGAACGGAAACGCCTCGGCGTCTTCCCCGGTGAACAGCTGCACGCCGAGTTCCCATTCCGGAAAGTCACCGGCCTGGATCGCCTCGAAGAGATCACGGCGATGGAAGTCGTTGTCGGCATGCTGCAGCTTCAACGCCTCGTCCCAGACCGTGGACTGGATGCCGAGCTTCGGCCGCCAGTGGAATTTCACGAACGTGCTGCGGCCCTCGGCATCGAGCAGGCGGAAGCTGTGCACGCCGAAACCTTCCATCGTGCGCAGCGAGCGCGGAATCGTCCGGTCGCTCATCGCCCACATGATCATGTGCATGCTCTCGGGCATCAGCGAGACGAAATCCCAGAAGGTGTCGTGCGCGCTGGCCGCCTGCGGATAGCCGCGGTCGGGCTCCATCTTCACCGCGTGGATCAGATCGGGAAACTTCAGCGCGTCCTGGATGAAGAACACCGGGATGTTGTTGCCCACCAGGTCCCAGTTCCCTTCCTTCGTATAGAACTTCACGGAGAAGCCGCGCACATCGCGCGGCGTGTCGACGGACCCCGCACCGCCGGCGACCGTGGAGAACCGGGTGAACACCGGCGTCTTTTCGCCGACCTCGGTGAGGATCTTCGCGGTGGTGAATTCGGCCAGCGAATCGGTGAGCTCGAAATACCCGTGCGCCGCGGAGCCGCGCGCATGCACGATGCGCTCGGGGATGCGTTCGTGGTCGAAGTGGGTGATCTTCTCGCGCAGGATGAAATCTTCGAGCAGCGTCGGCCCGCGCGGTGTGGCGCGCAACGCGTTCTGGTTGTCGGCGACCGGAATGCCCTGCGCGGTGGTGAGCAGCGGATGCCCGGCGTCGGCCTGCTGTTGAAGCTCGTCGCCCTCGCCACGTGCGGCTTCATGCGAAGGGGCGGATGATCGGTCCGGCGCCGCTTTTCCACGCGCTGCGGGTGTGGGGGAGGCGGGACGTGGGCGTGACGGCATGGGAGGTGCTCCTGGACGGGAGAGTGCATCGGAAGGCGGAACGCCCGATGCTGATCGGGCGGCCGTGAACGCATCGTCCCGGTCGGGCCTGCGACCTCGCGGCATCGTGCACACCGCGCACGCCGGTGGAGTTCGCGGCACCGTTGCCGGTGACGCGACCGTGCGTGGCGAACCTCAGGGCGTCCGATCGGAATCGGCGTCGGTACGGGCGTCATCGTCGCGGGCGCCGGCGTCGTCGTCCGGCGTCGCGCGGACGGCCTGCACCGTGCCATCGGGATTGATGCGGCGCACGAACCCGGGTCCTGCGGTCAGAGCGGCATCGTTGCCCTCGGCCGATGCGTTGTTGTCGTGGGCGTACTCGGCGCCGCGGGAGGCGCCGCGATCCTGTTCCGCGACGTGGTCCTTCTGGCGGGGTTGATCGGGATTGGTCGCCGATCGGGGTTCATTCTTCGCGGCCATGGGCATATTCTCGGAGCGGGCCGTCCACCTTGGACCGGAGGTCGGCCAGGTGATGTGAACCTGTCCGGGCGACGCCAGGTAATCGCAGATTCCGCGTGCACACCGTGGCCCGGGCCTGGCGTGCATCTTCGCGGTCCACGTTCGCGCGCTGCATCAGGTTGAGCGGGAGTTCGCAGGGGAGCCAGGGATGGGCAGACGGTTGACACGTCACTGGAGGCAACGGCGTCTGGCATCGGCGCGTGCGATGCGCAGCGTCGGCATCTGCCTCGGCCTGGTGATCATGGCCGGCTGGCGACCCTGGTCGGCCTGGACCGGCAGGCGCGGCTGGCCGCCGCCGAGCGTCAGAGTCTGGCGCTGGCGACCGGCGTGGACCGCCTGCTGCAGTTCGAGATGCGCAATATCGAGCGCGCGCTCCGCGGCGTCCTCGCCGACATCGCCGCGGACGCGGAGCTGCCCGCCGAGCTGGCGGAGCGTCGACGCGCGGCGTCGATCGCGGGTGTCGTGTCCCGGCACGAGGAACTCGCGGGCATCGATTTCTTTCCTCCGGCGGCGCAGGCAGGCGCCGCGGCCGCGCCGGCGTGGTTGACCGGCGCGGGATCCGCCGCTGGGCTGCGCGTCGGCCCGCTGGGCCGGGCGGACGACGGCGACTGGCTGTTGCCCCTCGCCCTCGCGCCGCCCGGGGAAGGCGCGGTGGTGGCCCGCTTCCGCGTGCAGGAGTTCGATCGGATCATCGCGGGGCTGGACACCGGCGTCGACGGCGCCGTGGCCATCTACGGGGCCGACGGCACGGTGATTACACGGTATGGCCGCACCGGCGCGCACTCCGGCCGGCAGGTGGTGCTGCCGCCCGCGCTGCAGGCGCGCAACCGGATCAGCGACACCCTGGTGAGTCCGCTCGACCAGATCGAACGTGCGGCGACCTTCAGCGCCACCAGCGGTTACCCGATCGTGGTGAGCAGCGGCATCGGGGTGCGCGAGGCCTTGCGCCCGTGGTGGGTGTTCGTGATCTGCGCGACGCTGCTTTCGGCGATCTACTGGGCGGTGCTGGCCTTCGTCGTCCACCGTTTGCGTGCGGACGAGCGGGCACGCGATGCGCTGCTCGACGAGATCGCCACGCAGGGCGAGTGGCTGCAACAGGCCCAGCTGGCCTCGGGCAGCGGCGTGTGGCGCGTCGAGGCGGGCAGCGATGCGGTGCGGGCAACGCCGGAGCTGGCTGCGCTCTATGCGCTCCAGCCCTCCGATGGCCTCATCGCGCTCGATGCGTTCTTCGAACGCGTGCATCCCGACGATGCGGCGACAGTGCGCGCGGCCTTCGCCGAGGCGCAAACCAATGGGGGCACCCTGCTGCAGGAGTACCGCGTGCGCCTGCCTGACGGGCGCATGCGCTGGCTCAGATCCCAGGGCGCGACCGTCGGCGCGGGCAGGCAGACCGCGATGACCGGCACCGTCAGCGACATCACCGAGGCCCGCGCGGCCCAGGCGCGTGTCGAGCGTGCGGAGTCGCAGTTCCGCCAGCTGTTCGAACGCAATCCCTTGCCGTCCTGGGTCTACGACACCGACTCGCTGCGCATGCTCGCGGTCAACGACGCGGCGCTCGACGCCTACGGGTATTCCCGCGAGGCGTTTCTGGCGTTGACCGTGACCGAGCTGATTCCGTCGCCGGCCCGTGACGGCGCGCCCGACCTGAGCGCGGACGGCCGACGCGAGCGGCTGTGGACCGTGCAGGCGCAGGATGGCCGGCATATCGAGGTCCGGGTCCACGCGCGCGACATCGAGCTGCAGCAGCGGCCGGCCCGGCTGATGCTGGCCGAGGACGTCGGGGCCCGCCTGGCCTACGAACGCGATCTGGCCTGGCGCGCCAGTCACGATCCGGCGACAGGCATGCTCACCCTGCCGGCGCTGGCCGAACTGCTCGACGGCGGTGCCGACGGCCCGAACGATGCGGGCTTCGGCGTCGCCTATGTCCAGCTGCGTGATCTCGAGCTGATCGCGCCCACGCTGGGCCGCCAGACCAGCGATGTGGTCCTGCGCGAAGCCGCCGCACGCATTGCGCGCGTCGCCGGGACGTTCGGTCATGCGGCCTACGCGCCGGCGGAGACCTTCATCGTGGTGGCGCTCGACCCGCGCCGGCTCGACGCACTGGTGCAGGCCCTGACCGAGGTCATCGACGCCCCCGTCCTGTGCGACAGCGCCACGTTCACGCTCGAAGCCTGGATCGGGGTGGCGCGAAGCCGGGACAGCGCCGAGCCGGCGGAGACGGTGATCGCGCATGCGGCGCTGGCGGCGCTGCGTGCCCGACGCGAACACGCCCGGGTGCTGCCCTACGACCCCGCGCTGTCGGCGCAGGCCACCGAGCGCCTGGCCCTGGCGCGCCGCCTGCGCAATGCGGTGGAGTCGGGCGGCTTCGAGCTGGTATACCAGCCGATCCACCGGCTCGCGGATGGGCGTGTCGTGGCAGTGGAAGCCCTGATCCGCTGGCCCCAGCGCGACGGCTCGGTGGTGTCGCCGGCCGAGTTCATTCCACTGGCGGAGGAATCCGGCCTGATCGTGCCCATCGGCGCCTGGGTGCTGGAAGAAGCCGCCCGCGCCTGGCGGCGCCTCGCCGACGCGGGCCGTCCCGACGTCGCGGTGGCGGTGAACGTGTCGGCGCTGCAGTTCGACGCGTCGATCACCCAGGATGCGATGCGCGCGCTGCGTGCGGCGCACGGACTGCCGCGCAGCGCCCTGCATCTGGAACTCACCGAAAGCGTGCTCCTGCGCACCCCGGAGACGGCGCGCACGCTGATGATGGAGCTGCGCGAGGACGGGCTGTGCCTGTCCATCGACGACTTCGGAACCGGCTTCTCCAGCATGGCCTATCTGCGCGACCTGCCGCTCGACCATCTCAAGATCGACCGCGCCTTCGTCCGGGACGTGGACTCCGAGCCGCGCAGTGCCTCCATCTGCAGCACGTTGATCGCGCTGGGCCACGGCCTGGGCCTGAAGGTCATCGCCGAAGGCGTCGAGACCGCGGGCCAGCTGGAATGGCTGCGCGCCCAGGGCTGCGACCAGGCCCAGGGGTATCACCTGGGGCGGCCGGCGGCGCTGGATGTCCTGCTGCGACGGACGCCGCCGGCGCCTGTGCCGGTGGACGCGGACGACGACTGAAGCTTCTGCCGAGCCCGCGCGTCGACGGGCCGCGTGGCTCGCGTCGTCTTCATGAGGCGCTTTCCATAGTCGCGCCATGTCGCGTCTCGAATCTGCGCCGCCACCGGCCGCGCCCGCCGTCGTGCCCGGTCCATCGGGGCCCCTGTCCGCGTCCGCGCTCGGCGGTGCCGCCCGGGCGGTCTGCCGGCAGGACCCCGACCTGCCGTTACCGGGGCGTGGGGCGACACGCGCACGCTGGCGCGCGCTCGCGGCGATCGCGGCCCGGGACGTCTGTCTGGTCAAGGTGCTGGAGGCCCATTACGACGCGCGCGCGATCCTGGTCGAACTCGGCGGCGCGCTGCCGGCGCCGGATCGCCTGCTCGCGGTCTGGGCGGCCGAGCCGCCCGATGCGCGCCTCGAGTTCACCCAGCGTGCCGACGGCACGGGCACGGTGTCGGGACGCAAGGCCTGGTGCTCGGGCGCCGCGCTGGTGGATGCCGCGCTGGTCACCGCGCACGCCGGCGATGCACGCGTGCTGGTGTGCGTGGACATGCGGCAGCCGGGCGTCGTGCCGGACGGCGACGACTGGCACGCGGTGGGCATGGCCCGTGTGCACAGCGGCAGCGTGCGATTCGACGATGCGCCCGCGGTGCGGATCGGCGACGCGGGTGCCTATCTCGCGCGGCCCGGCTTCTGGCATGGCGGCGCGGGCATCGCCGCGTGCTGGTTCGGCGCGGCGACCGCCATCGCCGAGACGCTGCGCCGTCATCCCGGTCTCGAACACCAGGCCCACGCGGCAGCGCATCTGGGCGCCATCGATACCGCGCTGCACGCGGCCGCAGCGCTGTTGCGCGAGACCGCGGACGCGATCGATGCGCAGCCGGACGCGCCGCACGTCGAAGCGGTGATGCGGGTCCGGTCCTTGCTCGAGCGCACGGCGACGGACGTGATCGATCGGGTCGGTCGTGCGCTCGGCCCGGGTCCGCTGTGCGCGGATGCCGCTCACGCGCAGCGCTGCGCGGATCTGGCCACTTTCATCCGGCAGAGCCATGCCGAGCGCGACTGGGCGGCGATCGGCCGCGCCGCGGGAACCCGGTCGGTCGGGTGGGCGCTGTGACGTCGCTCGATGCGGACGGTCCACGCATCCGCGGTGCAGGCCCGGCCGAAGACGCGTGGCGCCGTTCGTCCTGGCTCGGCGGCCTGCCGCGACGCGACGCGCGCGAGGCGCTGGGCGGGGTGGCGCGACTGGTGGTGGTATCGCCGCACCCGGACGACGAAACCCTGGGCTGCGGTGGCCTCATTGCCGAAGCCGCCGCACTCGGCGTGCCGGTGCAGGTGATCTCGGTGACCGACGGCGAAGCCTGTTACGCCGACGACCCGGCCTGGCCGCCCGAGCGGGCACGCGCGGTGCGCCGTCTTGAACTGTGCAACGCCGTGGCCGCGCTCGGCCTGCCGCCCTCGGCCGTGGTGACGCTGGATCTGGGCGACGGCCGCGTCGAGGCGGGCGAAGCGAGGCTGGTGGCATCGATCACGCCCCATCTGCATACCGACGACACGGTGCTGGCGACATGGCGTTTCGACGGCCATCCCGATCACGAGGCCACCGGGCGCGCGGCCCGCGCAGCGGCCGCGGCGGTCGGCGCACGCATGCTCGAGTATCCGGTCTGGGCCTGGCACTGGCTGGATCCGGAGGCCGGCGATCCACGCCTGGAAGGCGCGGTGGCCTGGCGGCTGTCGGCATCGGCACGCGCAGCCAAACGGACCGCGCTGCAGGCGTTCGTTTCGCAGCGCACGCGGGACGGCGGTGCGCCGATCCTGCCCGACCGTGTGCTGGCGCGTTTCGAGCGCGACTTCGAAGTGGTGCTGCCATGAGTGTCCGGTCTGCGACCACGGCGCCGGCGTATTTCGAGGCGATCTACGCCGAGGACGATCCCTTCGGCTACCGCAGCCGCTGGTACGAAGCGCGCAAGCGCGCGCTGCTGCTGGCCGCGCTGCCGCAGTCGCGGGTGGACGCCGCCTGGGAGATCGGCTGCTCCAACGGCGAGCTCACCGCCGCGCTGGCGCCGCGCTGCGCGCGGCTGCTGGCGACCGATCTCGATGCACGCGCGGTGGTGCTCGCGCGCGCGCGCACGGCCGCGCTCGACAACGTCCGGGTCGAGCACATGCGCCATCCGGCGCAGTGGCCGCAGGGGCGTTTCGATCTCGTGGTCTTCAGCGAGGTCGGCTACTACTTCGACGCCGGCGATCTGGAGACGGTGGCCCGCCGCTTGCGCGCCACGCTGTCGGACGAGGGCGTGCTGGTCGCCTGCCACTGGCGGCAGGCTTTCGATGCGGCGCCGCTGTGCGGCGACGCGGTGCACGCGGCCCTGGCCCGGCGCTTCGACCATGGCGTGTTCGCGTACGCGGATGACGATCTGCTGCTCGACGCCTGGTCGATGTCCGGCACGTCGGTCGCACAGCGCGAGGGACTGCGGTGATCGGCGTGGTGGTGCCGGCGCACGACGAGGCCGCGCACATCGGCAGTTGCCTCGCGGCGATCGGGCACGCCGCGCGCTGTCCGGCGCTGCGCGGCGAGTCCGTCGTCGTCGTCGTGGCGGCGGACCGCTGCCGCGACCGCACCGTGGCGATTGCCGAAGCCTGTGGCGTGCACGTGGTGGTGGCCGACGGCGGCAACGTCGGCAGCGCGCGTGCGGCCGGCATGCGCGCCGTCATTGCGGCCGGCGCGGACTGGCTCGCCACCACCGACGCCGATTCCACCGTGCCGGCCGACTGGCTGTCGGCGCAGCGCACCTGCGGCGCGGACGCGTTCTGCGGGATGGTCGCGGTGGCGGACTGGTGTGATTTCGCCGCCGACGTGCAGCATGCGCATGCGCGGGCGCACCCGGCGTGCGACGGCCACCGACACGTGCACGGCGCCAATCTCGGCGTGGCGACGGCGGCCTATCTCGCATGCGGCGGCTTCCGACCGCTTGCCGCGCACGAGGACGTCGCCCTGGTCCGAGATCTGGAGGCGATCGGGGCGCGGATCGTGCGTCGCGCCGCGCCGGTGGTGCTCACCAGCGCGCGGCGCGCGGCACGGGTGCAGGGTGGATTCGCCGATTATCTGCTGTCGCTCGAGGCGCGGCTGCGCGCCGTCGCGGCGTCGCCGGAGGCGGGCGCCGCGCTGACCGGGGTGGCGCATGGGGCCTGACGTGGTGGGCTGGGCCGCCTCGGCGATCCTGCTGGCGACGCTGGCGCGGCAGATCGTCACCCAGATGCGGGACGACAGCGCCCGCGGCGTCTCGTCATGGTTGTTCCTCGGCCAGATCGCGGCGTCGACCGGCTTCGTGATCTACAGCGCGCTGGTCGACAACTGGGTGTTCATCGTCACCAACGTCTGCATTCTGGCGACGGCCGTCGTCGGCCAGATCGTGACCTGGCGGAAGCGGCGCCGCGCGGCGCGTTGACCGCTGCCGGCGTCGGCGTGCGGCTCAGAACCGCGCGGCGGCGTCGTTTGCCGAGGCGGGGCGCCCGAGGTGGTAGCCCTGCAGCGAGGTGCAGCCCAGCTCGGTCAGCAACCGCTGCTGCGATTCGGTTTCCACGCCTTCAGCGATCACCGACAGGTTCAGCGTGCGGCCCAACGCGATGATGGCCGAGACGATCGCCGCATCCTCGCCCCCCGGGACCAGATCACGCACGAAGGCGCGGTCGATCTTCAGTTCGCTGGCCGGCAGGCGCTTGAGGTAGAGCAGGCTCGAATAGCCGGTGCCGAAATCGTCGATGGAGATACGCACGCCGAGCGACGACAGGCGCTGCAGGATCGCCAGGCTGGTGTCGGGATCGTGCATCGCGGTGGACTCGGTGATCTCCAGCACCAGCGACGACGGCGGCACGCCGTGCCGGGCCAGGGCGTCCTCGATCTTCGCCGGCAGCCCCGGTGAGCGGAACTGGGCCGGCGACAGGTTCACCGAGACCGACGGCACCGTGTGACCGGCCTCGCGCCAGGCCATCAGCTGCCGACAGGCCTCGTTGATCACCCAGCGTCCAATCTCGATGATCAGCCCGGTCTTCTCGGCCAGCGGAATGAAGCGGTCCGGCATCACCGTGCCGTGCTCGGGATGGTGCCAGCGCAGCAGGGCCTCGACGCCTTCGAGCGGGCCGGCCGGGGCGATCATCTTCGGTTGGTAGTGCAGCGAGAACTGGTCCAGCGACAGCGCCCGGCGCAGGTCCTGCACCATCGCCAGCTGCTGGTGCGCGCCCTGGTTCATCGAGGGCTCGAAGAAGCAGTAGGCGTTGCGGCCCTGGTCCTTGGCCGAGTACATCGCGGCGTCCGCGTTCGCCAGCAGCTCGCGCTCGCTGGTGCCGTCGGGGCCGAAGATCGCGATGCCGATGCTGGTGGTCACGTGCAGCTCCGCGCGGTCGAGCAGCACCGGCTCGGCAACCGAGGCCATCAGGCGTTCGGCGAGCGATGCGGCGTCGTCGGGCGCGGTGATTTCCATCAGCACCACGAACTCGTCGCCGCCCAGCCGCGCCAGGGTGTCGTCGGCGTCGCCATCCAGCGCCTCGGACAGCCGTCGCGCGATCTGCAGCAGCAGGCGGTCGCCGATGGCGTGGCCGTAGACGTCGTTGATGGCCTTGAAGCCGTCGAGGTCCACGAACAGCACCGCGAACCGGCGCCCGTGACGCACCGCGCGGCGGATCGCGTTTTCCATGCGGTCGCGCAGCAGCAGGCGGTTCGGCAGTTTGGTCAGGGTGTCGTGCAGGGCCAGGTAGGTCAGTTCCTGGTTCGCCTTCTGCAGCGATTCGCCGAGTTGCGCGGTGCGTTCCTGCAGGCGCCGGTCGAGGATCGAGGTCACCAGCGCGAGGCCGAGAATGGCGAATGTCGTCGCGCCGACGAGGCTCGCCAGCCAGGTCGGCGAGATCCCGCTGCCGCCCAGCGCCGCGCCGCAGATGCTGCCTTCGGGAAACCGCGCGGCCGCCATGCCGGTGTAGTGCATGCCCACCACGGCGACGCCCATCACCGCCGCGGCCAGCAGGCGCGCATACGGCACGCCGCGCCCTTCGCTGCGCAGCGCGAATGCGATCCACAGCGCAGCGCCGGCGGCGGCCACGGCAATCAGCACCGACAACAGCAGCCAGCCGACGTGATAGTCGATCCCGGGCTGCATCTGCATCGCGGCCATGCCGACGTAGTGCATCGCCGCGATGCCGCTGCCGAGGATCAGCGCGCCCACCGCCAACCGCGAGGGCGGCAGGTGCGCACCGGATGCGAGATTCAGCGCGTACGCCGAGCTGCAGATCGCGATCAGCAGCGAGTAGAGCGTGATCGCGAGGTCGTAGCCCTGCGGGATCGGCAGCTTGAAGGCCAGTATGCCCACGAAGTGCATCGACCAGATGCCGAAGCCCATCGCGATCGCGCCGCCCGTCAGCCAGCCGTGTGCGACGGCGCCGCGGGTCGCGTTGATGCGGCCGGCCATGTCGAGCGCCACATAGGAGGCGAACGCCGCGATGAGGTACGACGCCGCGACCAGGACGAAGTTGTAGCTGCCGACGAGCATGCGGACGGGGAGTGCGGAAGAAGCCCTCGCTCCAGCAAGCGACGTGCCACCCTGCGCGCCGCGTGGCGGGCGGTCCGTGCCTGAACGGACGGGCGTGGATCACGACTCGCCATGCACACGCGGGCTGCGGCGCGTCCAAAGCTGACGCGCCGGAATTCCGTCACCCCGGCGCGGATGCCGCGCCGGGCGTGCGGGGGTCAGACCACGTCCGGCTCGCTGAAGGCTTCCGGCTCGGCCTCGGCCGATCCGACCGGGATGCAGCTGCAGAACACGTTCTTGTCGCCGTGCACGTTGTCGACACGCGCGACCGGCGGCCAGTACTTGGTATGGCGCAGCGTCGCCAGCGGGAACGCGGCGAGTTCACGCGGGTAGGCGTGGGTCCACTCGCTGGCGGTGACCTGCATCGCGGTGTGCGGCGCGTGCTTGAGCGGGTTGTCCTCGCGGTCCAGACGGCCGTCCTCGATCGCGCGGATCTCGTCGCGGATCTGGATCATCGCGTCGATGAAGCGGTCGAGTTCGTGCAGCGATTCGCTCTCGGTCGGCTCGACCATCAGCGTGCCGCTGACCGGGAAGCTCAACGTCGGCGCGTGGAAGCCGAAGTCGATCAGACGCTTGGCCACGTCCTCGGCGCTGATGCCGGTGGCGTCCTTGATCGGGCGCAGATCGAGGATGCACTCGTGCGCGACGAGATCGTTGCGGCCGGTGTAAAGGGTGGGGTAGTGCGGCGCCAGACGCCTGGCCACGTAGTTGGCGTTGAGCAGCGCGACCTGGGTGGCGCGGCGCAGGCCCTGCGCGCCCATCATCGCGATGTACATCCAGCTGATCGGCAGGATCGAGGCCGAGCCGAACGTGGCTGCCGACACCATGCCCACCGCGCCTTCGCCGCCGAGCGCACGCGGCAGATACGGCGCGAGGTGCGACTTGACCGCGCACGGGCCCACGCCCGGGCCGCCGCCGCCGTGCGGAATGCAGAAGGTCTTGTGCAGATTCAGATGGCTGACGTCCGAGCCCCACTTGCCGGGCTTGGCCACGCCGACGAGGGCGTTCATGTTGGCGCCGTCGGTGTACACCTGGCCGCCGTGCTGGTGGACGATGTCGCAGATCGCGACCACGTCTTCCTCGAACACGCCGTGCGTGGACGGGTAGGTGATCATGATCGCGGCCAGGCGATCGGAATATTTCTCGGCCTTGGCGCGGATGTCGTCGACGTCGACGTTGCCGTCCTTGTCGCAGCGGGTCACGACGACGGTCATGCCGACCATCTGCGCCGACGCCGGATTGGTGCCGTGCGCGGATTCCGGGATCAGGCAGATGTCGCGATGGCCCTGGCCCTGCGCCTGCTGGTAGGCACGGATGGCGAGCAGGCCGGCGAACTCGCCCTGCGCGCCGGAGTTGGGCTGGAAGCTCACCGCGTCGTAGCCGGTGATCTCGACCAGCATCTTCTCCAGCCCGTCGATCAGTTCGGTGTAACCCGCGGTCTGGTCAGCCGGCGCCAGCGGGTGGATGTTGGCGAACTCGGGCCACGTGACCGGAATCATTTCGGCGGTCGCGTTGAGCTTCATCGTGCACGACCCCAGCGGGATCATCGTGCGGTCCATCGCCAGATCGCGATCGGCCAGCATGCGCATGTAGCGCAGCAGTTCGTGCTCGCTGTGGTGGGTGTTGAACACCGGGTGGGTCAGGAACTTGGTGTCGCGCGCGAGCGACGTCGGCAGTGCGTCGTCGGTCGCGCCATCCAGCGCTTCGATATCGGCATCGGTGCCGAACAGCTTCGCCAGCGCGACGACCTCGTCGCGGGTCGTGGTCTCGTCGAGGCTGATGCCGACCGAGTTGCCGTCGATCGCGCGCAGGTTGAAGCCGGCTTCGCGCGCCTTGGCGTGCAGCGCATCGGCGTCGACGCCGGTCACGTGCAACGTGTCGAAGAACGCATCGCCGACAGCGACGCCGGCCTTGCCCAGCGCGGCGGCCAGGATCGACGCGAAGCGATGCGTGCGACGGGCGATGCGGGTCAGACCCTCGGGGCCGTGGTAGACGGCGTACATCGACGCCATCACCGCCAGCAGAACCTGCGCGGTGCAGATGTTGGACGTCGCCTTCTCGCGACGGATGTGCTGCTCGCGGGTCTGCAGGGTGAGGCGATAGGCCTGGTTGCCGGCCGCGTCGACCGACACGCCGATCAGGCGGCCCGGCATCGAGCGCTTGTAGGCATCGCGGCAGGCCATGAAGCCTGCGTGCGGACCGCCGAAGCCGAACGGCACGCCGAAGCGCTGCGAGTTGCCGACGACGATGTCGGCGCCCCAGACGCCCGGCGCCTGGATCAGGGTCAGCGCCAGCAGGTCGGTCGCGACCGCGACGATGCCGCCGCGCGCATGCACGGCCTCGGCGACGGCGGCGTGGTCATCGATACGGCCGAAGGTGTTCGGGTACTGCAACAGCACGCCGTAGGTGTCGGCGTCCTTGGCGTCTTCGGCAGGGCCGACCAGCAGTTCGATGCCGAGGCCGTCGGCGCGCGTGCGCAGCACGTCGAGCGTCTGCGGATGCACGTCGTCGGCGACGAAGAACACGTTGGACTTCGACTTCGCCGAACGCTTGGCCAGCGTCATCGCCTCGGCCGCGGCGGTCGCCTCGTCGAGCAGCGAGGCATTGGCGATGTCCATGCCGGTCAGGTCGGTGACCATCGTCTGGAAGTTGATCAGCGCTTCCATGCGGCCCTGCGAGATCTCCGCCTGGTAGGGCGTGTAGGCCGTGTACCAGGCCGGGTTCTCGAGGATGTTGCGCAGGATGACGTTCGGCGTGTGGGTGCCGTAGTAGCCTTGGCCGATCACGCTGCGCAGCACGGTGTTCTTCTTCGCGACGGCGCGGATCTTCGCCAGCGCATCGACCTCGGTCATCGCGTCGGGCAGGGCCAGCGGGCTGCGCGAGGCGATGCTGCCGGGCACGATCGCGTTGGTCATCGCGTCGAGCGAGTCATGGCCGACGACGCCGAGCATGTGGGCGATCTCGGCGTCGTTCGGGCCGATGTGGCGTTCGACGAAGGCCGAGTGGTGTTCGAGGTCGCGCAGGGTCGAAGCGGTCATGGCGGGCATCCGGACAGAAGGACTCAAGGAATGCCGGCGCATGCCCATGTCCGTCCGTGCAGGACGACGATGGCCGAAGACCGCCGGTCTTCCGCGTGCCCCTCTGTCCTTTTGCCTGAGAGTTTGGAAGCGCGGCGCTTCGTGCCCCTTCGGCGCCGGCGCGATCCTGCAGGACGGCCGGTCTCTCCAGAGTGTTGCTGCTGCAGCGGTGCTGGGCCTGAGCGATTCCGGGCGGTTGCGCCTACGGCAGCGGGCCTCCCGAGGAGCGCCCGCTTCTCCCACTGCATACGCGGCGCAGTATACCGGCCACGCCGCGCGCCCGCGCGGGCCGCAGCGGGCCGGCGGAACGCGCCGTTGCCGGGGCGTACGCATCGGGCGGCCTATGATGTCGCGCTTCGACGCGGCGCCTGCGCCGTCCCCGGTCCGTGAATACGGACGTCTGCCGGTGTCCCGATGTCCGAATCCTGTTGTCCTGCCGTCGCTCGCGCGCCCGCCTCGTGTCGTGCAGCTGTCGCCGCAGGCGCCTCGCGGGTGCGCGCATGAGGCAGCCGCGCATGCCCTCGATCCGCACGCTGGCGTTGCTGCTCGCCGGCCTGGCGATGTTCGGGCCGTTCTCGATCGACACGATCTTTCCGGCGTTCCCGGCCATGGGCGGCGATCTCGGCGCGGACCCGGCGGCGATGCAGCAGACGATCGCGGTGTACCTGATCGCCTACGCGCTGATGAGCATCGTGCACGGGCCGCTGTCGGATGCGATCGGCCGCCGCGCGGTGATCCTCGGCGGGCTGTCGGTGTTCGTGCTCGCCTCGGTGGGCTGCGCGCTGTCGACCGATCTCGGCACGCTGCTGGTGTTCCGCGCGCTGCAGGGCCTGTCGGCCGGCGTAGGCCTGATCGTCGGCCGCGCGGTGATCCGTGACGTGCTGCAGGGCGACGACGCCCAGCGGCTAATGAGCCAGGTCATGATGATCTTCAGCGTGGCGCCGGCGATCGCGCCGATCATCGGCGGCTGGCTGCTGGGGTTCGGCCGCTGGCCGTTGATCTTCTGGTTTCTGGTGGCGTTCTCGCTGATGCTGTTGGTTGTCACCTGGCGCTGGCTGCCGGAAACGCATCCGCGCGACGCGCGCAGTTCGCTGGCGCCGCGGCGTCTGCTCGCTGACTACTTCGCGATCTTCACCAACCCGCGTTTCCAGCGCGTCGCCGCGGCGGGTGCGTTCAACTTCTCGGCGCTGTTCCTGTACATCGCGTCCACGCCGGTGTTCGTGGTCGACGTGCTGGGCCTCAACGAGCGCCAGTTCGGCTGGTTCTTCGTGCCGATGATCAGCGGCATGATGCTCGGCTCGTGGGTGTCGGGGCGCGCGGCGGGCCGCATCACCGGCACGCGGCTGGCGAACATCGGCTTCGCCTGCAGTGGCGCGGCGATGGCGCTGAATCTCGGCTACAACCTGCTGGTCGACCAGCCCGCGATTCCCTGGGCGGTGATGCCGGCGATGCTCAATTCGTTCGGCATCGCGTTGACGTTCCCGATCCTGACGCTCGCGATCCTCGACATGTATCCGCGCCAGCGCGGCTCGGCCTCGTCGCTGCAGGCCTTCACCGGCCTGGTGCTCAATGCCGCGGTGGCAGGCGTGCTGTCGCCACTGGTGAGCCATCGGCCGCTGCTGCTGGCGGTCACGGCCGCCGCCTTCATGCTCGTGGGCTGGTTGTTCTGGCGCTGGGAGCTGTCGCGCGGCGCGCGGCCGCAGTGTCCGAAGGCGCCGGCCGCGCTGGAGCCGACGGACCAGATGTAAGTCGCGCCCCGGCTCGCCAACGATGGAAACGGAACGGGCCGGCGGTGCGCCGGCCCGTTCCGTTCGTGAGGCGGATGTGCGCCGGAGGGGAGATCAGCCTTGCGCCGGCCCTGCGGTCGTCGATTCCGGCGCGGGCGCGGGTGCAGCCGCGGTCGGTGCGGACCAGCCGCAGCTGCGGCCTTCGTTCTGCTCGGTCAACCACGCCTGCAGCGGCGCGAAGTACTCGAGCACCGGCGCTGCGTCCATCTGCTCGCCGCCGGTGAGTTCGCGCATGGTCTGCTGCCACGGCTGGCTGTTGCCCTTCTCCAGCATCGCCCAGAACTTCTCGCCGGCGGCCTTGTTGCCGTAGAAGCTGCATTCGTACAGCGGGCCGGTGTGGCCGGACGCATCGCACAGCGCCTTGTAGAACTGGAACTGCAGCACGTGCGACAGGAAGTAGCGCGTGTAGGGCGTATTGCCCGGCACGTGGTACTTGGCGCCGGCGTCGAAGAATTCCTCGCCACGCGCGGTCGCCGGGGCGACGCCCTGGTACTGCGCCTTCAGCGACCACCACGCGCTGTTGTAATTCTCCGGCGTGATCGAGCCGTCGAACACGCCCCAGCGCCAGCGGTCGATCATCAGGCCGAACGGCATGAACGCCACCTTGGCCAGCGCCATGCGCATCTGCGAGTTGACCAGCGATTCCTGGGTCTGCTGTTGCTCGCCGACCAGGCCGATCGACTGCAGGTACTGCGGCGTCATCGCCAGCACGATGGTGTCGCCGATCGCCTCGTGGAAGCCGTCGTGCGCGCCGTTCTGGAACAGCGGCGGACGGCCGTTGTAGGCGAGGTAGTAATAGACGTGGCCGAGCTCATGGTAGATCGTCGTGAAGTCTTCCTCGTTCGGCTTGGTGCACATCTTGGTGCGCACGTCGCCGGCCATGTTCATGTCCCAGGCGCTGGCATGGCAGACCACGTCGCGATCGCGCGGTTTGATGAACTGGGTCTTCGTCCAGAAGCTGTCGGGCAGCCTGGGCATGCCCAGCGAGACGTAGAAGTCCTCGGCGCGCCGGTTCATGCGCTTGGCGTTTTCCAGCAGCGCGGCCTGGGCGATGTCGGCGCGGCGATCGGAATCGATCAGCGCGTTCTCCTTGACCATCTGTTCGTTGAGCAGGGTCTGGTAGTTCCGCTCCAGCGCGCCGGTGACGTCGAGGCTGCCGGCGTTGGGATAGGGCTGCAACACGTCCCACAGGTTGCCCCAGTCCTGCTGCCACATATTGCCCATCAGATGGGCCGGCAACAGGCTGCCGTCCACGGTGCCGCGGCCCGGATACCGGGCGTCCAGGCGCGCGCGGGTGTAGCAGTGCAGTTGCTCGTACAGCGGCTTGACCTGGCCCCAGAGACGATCGGTTTCGGCCGCGAGCTGGGCCGGCGGCATGTCGTAACCCGAACGCCAGGCCTCGCCGGCATCGGCGAAACCGAGGTCGCGCGCGCCCTCGTTCACGAGTTCGACGAAGCGCGTGTAATCGGCGCGCATCGGCTGGGCGATGCTGTGCCAGCCCTGCCAGGCATCGAGCTGCGCATCGTAGTCGCGGCTGCTGCGCAGGACGTCTTCGAGCTGGCCGAGCTGGCGGCAGCGGCGGGCCTCGCCTTCGCCGGTGCAGTACTGGCCGGCGCCGTAGGTGCCCTCCATCTTCGAGGCGATGCGGGTCAGCTCGGCGAGGTGCTCGGGATTGCGCGGCGGCGGCATCGACGCGCCGAGCTTGAGCAGATTGATCGCACGCGCGGTGTCGGCCGACATCTGCTGGCCTTCGAAGCGGCGGGCCTGCTCGATCCAGCTGTTGAGCTGGGCGAGGTAGCGCTCGTTGTACTTGGCAGCGAGCAGCTGGCTGTCGTCGTTGATGTAGGTCGAGGACAGCCATTGCGAGGCGGTCAGCTCGGGCATCAGCGCCTTGAGTTCGGCGTTGACCCGGGCGATGAACTGGTCGGCGGTTTCACCCTCGGGCACGGCGCTCGCGCCGGCCTGCGATGCGGCATCGGGCGACGGTGCGCGGTTGCAGCCGACGAGCGCGAGGCTCGCTGCGACGGCCAGGGCGAGCAGGGCGTGGCGATGGTTCACGACAGCATCCGGTGTGCAATGGAATCCGGAGGCTAGTGCGCGGTCCACAGGGCCGCAAGTGTCGGTGGGCGACGGGCGCTGTGGTGTCGGATCGGCGCGCTCGCGCCGTTCGCAGGCGCGCATGACCGCGTGCGGAATCAGCCCGGCAACAGTCCACGCGCATGCAGCCACGCACGCGCGTCGTCGGCGTCGTGCTCGAACCACGCGCGCGCCGAGCCGAGGCGGAAGGTGTAGCCCCAGGCGTCCATGTCGGCCATGAGCCGGTCGCGGCCGACGCCGGGCAGGGCATCGGCGAGCACGATCTGCAGGTAACAGGTCGCGTCTTCTTCCTCGACCGAATCGGTGGCGTTGGTGTGCACCGCCGCGCGGCGCTCGGCCGGCAGCACGATCAGATGGCCGGCTTCGTGCAGCAGCGAGTGCACCGGGGTGTCGTCGCGGGCGTAGACGTCGTGGCCGATGATCCCGGCTTCGTCGTCGCCCCAGAAGCTGCCGGGAATCGCCGCGCCGTCGTCGACGGCGTTCAGCGTGAGTCCGTAGCCGGCGAGCAACACGCGCGGCGCATCGAATCCGATGTCACGCAGCCGCAACACGGCCGCTTCGCCGGTCGAGGCCGGAACGGGGCGCGGCTCCATCGGTGCGGCTCAGGCGTTCGCGGCGCGCTCTTCGGGCAGCGCGACCGAGATGTCGAGCACGTCGTGATCGCCGTCCTTGACCAGATCCACCTTCACCGCCTCGACGTCGATGCTGACGTACTTGCGGATCACCTCGAGCAGTTCGCGCTGCAGCAGCGGTAGATAATCCGGTGCGCCGCGATTGGTGCGCTCCTGGGCCACGATGATGCGCAGGCGATCCTTGGCGATCGTCGCGGTGTTCTTCTTCGGTTTGAGGAAATCGAACATGCCCATCATCAGCCTCCGAACAGCTTGCTGAAGAAGCCCTTCTTGTCGTGGGTGGTGAAGCGCATCGGGCGCTCCTGGCCGAGCAGACGGGCGACGGCATCGTCGTAGGCCTGGCCGGCGTTGGATTCGGCCGACAGGATCACCGGCTCGCCCTTGTTGGACGCGTTGAGCACGTCGCCCGATTCGGGGATCACGCCGATGGTCTTCAGGCCCAGCACTTCCTCGACATCGGTGATCGACAGCATCTCGCCGGTCTCCACGCGCGCCGGGCTGTAGCGCGTGAGCAGCAGATGCTCCTGCACGCGCTCGCCGTTCTCGGCACGGCGGGTCTTGGACTGCAGCAGACCGATGACGCGGTCGGAGTCGCGCACCGACGAGACCTCGGGGTTGACCACGACGATCGCGCGATCGGCGAAGTACATCGCCAGGAACGCACCCTTCTCGATGCCGGCCGGCGAGTCGCAGACGATGTAGTCGAAGCCGTCGTCGGCGAGTTCCTTGAGCACGCGCTCCACGCCCTCGGTGGTCAGCGCATCCTTGTCACGCGTCTGCGACGCGGCGAGCACGTAGAGGTTGTCGAAGCGCTTGTCCTTGATCAGCGCCTGCTTCAGCGAGGCCTCGCCCTGGACCACGTTGACCAGGTCGTACACCACGCGCCGCTCGCAGCCCATGATCAGGTCGAGGTTGCGCAGGCCGACGTCGAAATCCACCACCGCCGTGCGCTTGCCCTGGCGGGCGAGGCCGATCGCGATGCTGGCGCTGCTGGTGGTCTTGCCCACGCCGCCCTTGCCCGAGGTGACCACAATGATCTCAGCCAAAACACATCTCCTGGTATGCCGCCGTCACTCGAGTGCGGCGATCTTCAATTCGTCATGCTCCAGCCAGACCTGGACGGCCTTGCCATGGAGTTCGCGGGGAATATCGTCGAGCACCTTGTACTGGCCCGCCACGGCCACGAGTTCGGCCTGGAAGCTGCGGCAGAAGATGCGGGCGCTGGTGTTGCCTTTCGCACCGGCCAGTGCGCGTCCGCGCAGCGGGCCGTAGATGTGGATGGAGCCGTCGGCGATGACCTCGGCGCCGGCGCCGACCTGGGACAGCACGGTCAGGTCGCGATTCTGTGCGTAGAGCTGCTGCCCCGAGCGCACCGCGGTGGTCTGCATCAGGCCGGGTTCGACCGCTGCGGCCGGCGGCGGCGCCGGCGCAGGCGCGGGCGGCTGGGGCGCAGGCGCGGCGCGTACGGGCGCTGCGGCAGCGGTGTCGGCGGTCTCGTACTGGGCGCGGAACTTCGACAGCAGCGGCAGACCGAGTGCCTCGGCAAGCGCCGCGTTGTCGGCATTGCCCCAGGCCAGGGCGACCGGCAACGCGCCGGCGTCGCGCAAGGCATCGAGCAGCGCCCGCGCCGTGGCGACGTCGGGTGTCGACGCCAGGCCGCCGAAATCGAGGATCACGGCCGCGCGCTCGAACAGCTTCGGCGCGCGCTTCACGCGGTCGCGCATTTCCGCGCCCAGGCGCTCGACGTCGAGCGTGCGGATGCGCAGGTTGGCGATGCCCACCTGGCCGATCTTCAGCTCGCCGGCCTGTTCGAACGTGGCCGTGCTGCCTGCGGGATGACCGGCCATCAGCGGTGTGCTCCGTCGGCGGTGCCGGTGACCTGACGGCGTCGCAGCCAGTCCACGTCGGGCAGGGTGCCGCCATAGGTTTCGCGCACCCAGGGGTAGCTGCAGAGATCCTTGACCAGCATCGAGGCGCGGATGTCGGTGCCCGGCATCACGTGCTGACCGACCTCGCGGAAGCCGAAGCTGCCGTGGAACAGACGCACCGGATCGTTCTCGTGCTCGATGAAGACCTCGCAGGTCAGCAGCGGATACCGGACCTCGGCAAAGCTCTGCACGTCGGCGTAGAACGCGCGTCCCACGCCACCGCCGCGGCGACGGCTCGCGACCACGATGCGGTCGATGTAGAAGAAATCGGCGTAATGGCTGCCGAACCACGCGTAGTTGCTGCTGTCGTGGGTGCTGCCCGAGCCGAAGCCGATCAGGAACCCGACCATCGCGCCGTCACGCTCGGCGACGCGGAAGTACTCGGCGCCCTCGTAGAGGCGGCGCAGGCGGGCGGCATCCAGGGGCAGGATCGTGGGGCCGGCGGCGTTGTTGAGTTCGAGGATGGAATCCAGCTCGTGCTCGCGCACGTCGCGGACGACGATCGACATTCCAGACTCCATGAAGCGGACCTTGGGACGCGGGCACCGGCCGGTCGGCCGGGATGCGTCGCAGGGCGTGATTATTGCATGCCGGCCACCGGCGTCGACGCCCGGCATGACTTCAGGCCCTCCGTGCGGCGCGCGGCTGCGCCTACCATGCGGGCATGATCCGGCATCTGAACCACAATCGCCTGCTGCGCCTGGCCGGCCTGTTCACCTGGGCGGTCATCGGCCTGCCGCTGCTGATGGTAACGATGGCGCCGGCCGAGCAACTGGGGGAGGGCGGGCAGCGCGCCGTCCTCGACAGTTGGCCCACGTGGACGGCCTGGGCGGTGTTCGGACTCAGCTACGGCTGGCTGACCCGTGGCCTGGGCGAGCGCCGGATCGGCAGGTTCGATCAGCTGCTGCTCCTGCTGCTGGTAGGCAGTGCGATCGGAATCAGCTACTACAGCCAGACCGGCCTCGGCAGCATCCTGCTGATGGTGGTCGCCTGCGTGCTGCCCTGGCTGCTGCCGGTCTGGATCGGGGTGGCGCTGCTCGTGGCCTGTGAGTTCGTGATCGTGCCGGTGTACGTGCGCGGCCTGGATTTCACCCTCGCCGAGGCGGTGCTGCAGGCCGCGCTGTACGTGGGCTTCACCGGCTTCGTCTTCGTCATCGGTCTCGTGGCGCGCCAGCAGGCCCAGGCCCGCGAAGACCAGCGCCGCCTCAATGCCGAGCTGCGCGCCACCCGTGCGCTGCTGGCGGAGAGCGTGCGGGTCAACGAGCGCACCCGCATCTCGCGCGAACTGCACGATCTGCTCGGCCACCACCTCACGGCGCTGAGCCTCAATCTGGAAATCGCCAGCCATCTCACGTCCGGCCCGGCGCAGGAGCACGTGGGCCAGGCCCAGACGCTGGCCAAGCTGCTGCTCAGCGACGTGCGCGAGGCCGTGAGCCAGTTGCGCGACGACGATGCGATCGACATGCGCGCCACGCTGCTGCCGCTGGCCGAGAACGTGCCGAGCCTGCGCGTCGACATGGAGATGCCGCTGCAGTTCATGGTGGAGGATCCGGAGCGCGCCCACGTGCTGCTCCGGTGCACCCAGGAGATCATCACCAATGCGGTCCGGCATTCCGGGGCGAGCCTGTTGCGCCTGCGCTACACCCGCAACAACGCGTCGGTCCTGCTCGATGCCCGCGACGACGGCCGCGGCGCGGAGAGCGCCCGCGCCGGCAACGGCCTCAACGGCATGCGCGAGCGTCTGGCGGCGTACGGGGGAAGCCTGCAGGTGGACACCGCGCCCGAACGCGGCTTCGTGCTGCGGCTTGAGCTGCCGCTGGCGGAGGACGGCCGCGTGCGCGATGCTGCGCCCGGAATCGCGCCCGGGCACACGACGGCCGATCTGCCGCCAACGCGCGAGACCCAACGGGAGGCACCATGATCCGAGTCTGCCTGGTCGACGACCAGACCCTTGTCCGTCAGGGCATCCGTTCGCTGCTGGCGCTGGACGGCGGCATCGAGGTCGTCGGCGAGGCGGCCGACGGACGCCAGGCCGTCGATCTGATTCCCGGTCTGCAGCCCGACGTGGTGCTGATGGACATGCGCATGCCGGCGATGTCGGGCCTCGAGGCGGTGCAGGCGCTGGCCCGCGCCGGCGCGCTGCCGCCGACGATCATCCTCACCACGTTCGACGACGACCAGCTGGTGCTGGCCGGCATCAAGGCCGGCGCCAAGGGCTATCTGCTGAAGGATGTTTCGCTCGACCAGCTGGTCGGTGCGATCCGCACCGTCGCTGCCGGCGGCTCGCTGGTGCAGCCGGCGGTCACCCAGCGCCTGCTGACGGGGCTGGAACAGATGCGCAACGACTTCGTCAGCCTCGACCGGCCGGACCCGTTGACCGATCGCGAGACCGAGATCCTGCGGCTGATGGCCGGCGGTTTCTCGAACAAGGAGATCGCGAACTCGCTCGGCGTGGCCGAAGGCACGATCAAGAACCACGTCTCGAACATCCTGTCCAAGCTCGGTGTCCGTGACCGCACCCGGGCGGTGCTCAAGGCCTTCGAGCTGCAGCTGGTCTGAAGGCAGAGGGTCGTCCGAGGCCGCGAGCTGGCGCCGCTCACTGCGGAGTCCTGTGGGGGAAGGGGAGCGGGAGCGCCGCGACCGCGCGTCCGGTCAGCGGGCGTGATCTCCGCGGCGGTACAGGCCGGGCCGTCCGCACCGCGGAATGTCACGAATCCTGCGCACACTGCCCACCGATGGACACTTCGCGGGTCGCTTCGCCCGGGCGACGCCCCGGATGCCGTCGACACGCGTATTTTCATGCTCGCCCGACCTCGCTCAACTTGCTACGATTGCGGGTCTGCGCCCGTGGGGCCGGAATTGGTCCTGGAGAACCCTGAATGACCCGTCTGCTTGAACTGCTGATCTCTTGTGTCATCGTCGCCGTGCTGTTCCTGGTGGTCGCCGTGCTGCTCCCCTCCAGCCGTACGCTGACCGAATCGGTCGAGACCAACCGTCGGCAGTCGATCGTCTTCGACACGATCAACAGCGTCCGCCGCTTCGACGACTGGTCGGCGATTCCGCGCTACGACCCCGCCGTGCAGCTCCGCGTCTCCGGCCCCGACGCCGGCGTCGGCGCCCGCGTCGAGTACAGCTCCGAAGACAGCCGCATCGGCGAAGGCAGCTGGGAGATCACCGAGTCGGTGCCCGACACCCGCGTGGTCTACGCGCTCGAGAACGAGCAGCGCGGCAACAACAAGACGATGACCTTCGTGCTGCGTCCGACGGGTCGCAACAACCGCAACATCGAGATCACCCAGACCTACAACGTCGACTACGGCTGGGACCTGCTGGGTCGTTTCGCCGGTCTGTACGTCAGCCGCAACGTCGGCGACGACATGAAGCTCGGCCTGGGCCAGATGGGCAACATGCTCGCCTCGGTGCCGAACGTCGACTATCGCGTCGAGGGCAGCACGCTGACCGATCTGGCGGCCGTCGACCGTCCGGTGGAGAATTTGCTGCTGGTCAGCGCCGGCGGTGTCGAGCGCAACAACCAGGTCATCCAGGATTCGATGAAGTCGAATCTGGAGTGGATCAACCGCACGATGGCGGCCAACAATCTCGAAGCGGCGGGTCCGCTGCGCGTGATCACCACCGAGCTGGGCCGCGAGACCTACACCTTCGATATCGCGCTGCCCGTGCGCACGCGTGGTACCGGAAGCGCCGCGCCGGCGGCGCCCGCCGCAGAAGGCGAGGAGGTCGCGGCCGCGCCGGTCGAGTCGGCCACCACCGACGCGCCGGAACTGACCGGTCTGGAACTGCTGGGTCCGGTGAAGTACGTGCGCACCGAAGCCGGTCGCGCCGCGAAGGCCAACTACCGCGGCTTCATGGCGGAGCTCGACAACGTCCGCAACGCGGTGCGTGCCTGGGCGCTGACCCAGGGCTACGAAGTCACCGACCGTCCGTACGAGTTCTATCGCAACGGTATCGATGCGGCCTTCACCGAGAACGGCGAGTTTGAGGTGTTCTGGACGCTGCGCGCGCAGCCGTAATCACACGGCCCGTGACGTTGTAGACCGCACGCCGCATCCGTCTGGATGCGGCGTGTTTCGTTTGGAGACACGGGCGCACCGGGCGCCGGTCACAGGGGGCGGGAATGCGCAGGACGGAAGGGGGAGCGGCGGGACTGGCCGCATGCGGCGCGCTGCTCGCGGGGATGGCGGTGGCCTTGGCGGCCTATGCGGGCCATGGTGTCTACGGCGATGCGCGTTCGGCGTTGCAGACCGCGTCGGTGTACGCGTTCGGCCATGGGCTCGCGCTGGCGGCCCTGGCACGGGGTGAGCGCGATGGACTCGCGAAGCTGGGCCTGTTCGCGCTGCTGCTCGGCACCGTGCTGTTCGCCGGCGCCCTGATGTCACGGTACCTGCTGGATGGCCCGTCGATGTTCGCGCCCTGGGGCGGTGGCCTGACGATGCTCGGCTGGCTGCTCTACGCGCTCGCCGCACTCCGGCGCTGACCAAGCTTCACCGTGCGCGCGGCTTCGATCTGGCCGCCGCACGCGCGTATTTGACGCGCCGCGACCGCGCGCTGTTCGCCGTGGCGACGACGATGGCCGATCAGACGCCGCGGTGATTCCAGTGCCAGGGTTCGTAGACGATGCCGTGCGGATTGTCGCGCGGATAGCTCATTGCGAAGCCGTGCTGCCGGGCATTGCGCTGCAGCCAGGCAAAGGCCGGCGTCGCCTCGAACGAGGCCTCGGCGGCCGGCTCGCCCGGCGTGCTGATGTCCAGCGCGGTGCCGGCATGGTGTTCGCTGAAGCCCGGCGCCGCGTTGACCGCGAGGATGGCGTCGAGATCGAGACCGCGCGCGCGCTTCCGCTCGACGATACCGAGCTGGTAATCGTGGCTGCGATAGCCGGACACCGCCTCGAGCACGACGCCGTCGCGCTGCGCCGCCTCACGGAGATGCGTCCAGGCCCGGGCGGCCGCGCGGGTGAGCCAGAGCGGTCGCCGGTAGCGATCGACGCCGGCGAAGGCCAGCTGCGCCGGCTCGGGGACTAGGGGCAGGCCGGTTTTCGCCGCATACGTGTCGGCGTCGAGCCCGAGCGCATCCAGGCGCGCCTGCAGGTCCTCGATCGGCAGCAGGCCGGCGGTGGGTGTGAGCGCGCGCGACGCGGCGGCGTCGAGCAGGTCCAGCGCGGCATCGGCGCACGTGTCGCGTTGCCAGCCGGGCAGCAGGGTCACCAGACCATCCGGAACGGCCGCGGCGAGGTAGCGGCCGTCCCGTTTGCGGCGCAGGACCCACGTGGCACGGGCGAGCAGGCGGGCGTCGCGATTGCCGCGGGCGCGCAGAAGATCGGCGGGCCAGAGCTCGATCTGCGGTGTATTGAGCAGCACGCGGGCGCGCGGGACGGACGACATGCCGTCAGCTTAGCGCGCCGGCTCCGGCTACAGGATGGTCCGCGGAAACAGCAGCGGCACCAGGACATGCAGCACGATGTCCGCGGCGAAGTGCGACAGCACCGCCATTTCCAGACCCCGCTTCCAGTACAGCCAGCCGAACACCACGCCGCCGATCGCGTTGAGCAGCACGGTGCGTGCGATCACGCCTGCATCCAGGCCCCAGATTCCGGCGGCCGTGGGCAGGTGGCCGGCCCCGAACAGCAGGGCCGCGACGCCGATCGCGATCCAGGCCACCCCCGGCGACACACGGCCGTCGAAGCCGCGCCCACGGCGTACCAGCCAGGTGAGGCCCCAGGCGACCAGCGTCAACAGAAACAGGCGCAACTGCAGCTCCTCCACGATGCCGCCGTAGAACGACGCCAGCAGGCCGTACAGCGCGTTCCCCGCGCCTTCGATGTCCTGCATCTCGACCCGGGGCGGTGGCAGCAGCCAGGGGTCGAGCACCGACGACAGCAGCAGGATCGCCAGCGCCGCCCCCACGCCGAGAAGCGCGCTGTGCCAGGGACGCGCACGCGGCATCGCCGGCACCGCCTGGCCGTTGATCCAGTGCTGCAGCAGCGGACTGCCCATCCCGATGCGGTGGCCCATGCGCAGTCCGGCCCACGCCAGCAGGGTCACCACGACGAACATCTGCAGGGCCTGGATCGCGATCAGCACCCATAGCGGGGCCGGCATGGCATCGAAGCGCCCGGGTGCGACCTGCAGCAGATACGGGAACACCGCGACGGTCGCCAGCGCGGCGACCGCGGCCATGATCACCGCGAGGCGCAGATCCTGGCGCAGCCGCGGCCGCGCCGGACGGGCGGCACTCACGCCGGCCGCTTCATGAAGAGCAGGGTTGGCCCCCATTGCGTGGCATGCAACGCGTTGACCAGTTCCCAGCCCTGCTGTCCCAGCACCTGCAACCGCTCCTCGATCGACTCGGGTTTGACGCCGCCCATCGCCCCGACCTTCACTGTTTCGACCTTGTAGTGCCACCGTGTCGTCATCGTCGTCCGTCCGTTGTGGAAAAAGGAATGGGGCGGCCAGCGAGCGCCGCGTGCAGGACCGCCGTGGTGGCCGCGCGCTGCGCGTGCCGCGGCATGCCTGCGAAGCGATCCCCGGGCTGGAAGCCGTAGTCGCCGAACTGCGAGTGGTTGGCGCCGGGCAGCACGTGCCGGCTCGCATGCGCGGGCAGGCGGTGCCGGTTGCGGTCGGCGCGCGTCAGGCTGGCGATCGGATCACGATCGCCGAGCAGCTGCACCACGACGAACGGCGCGTCACGCAGATCGATGTCACGCGGATGCGACGTGCCCACCAGCACCAGTGCACCGACGTCGCCCCGATACCGCTGCGCATACGCGGCCGCTGCCTTGCCACCGCGCGAGTGGCCGTTGACGACCCAGTGGCCACCCAGCCTCTGCGCGATCGCGTGCGCTGCGGCCAGCGTGGCCGGCGCTTCCGCGTGGCAGAACGCACCGCGCCACGGCGTACGCACCAGCACCGCACGATGCCCACCCCGCGCGACGGCCTGCATCAGGGGCGCGTACGCGCGCGCGTCGACCAGCCCACCCGGAAAGAACAGCAGCGAACGGTCGTCCGAGGCGCGTGTCACCGGCTCGAACACCCATGCATCCGCCATCGCGCGCACGCGCACCTGCGCCGAGTCCGCCAGTGCCGCGCGCGCAAACGCGGACGGCTGGAACGCGATCGCGCACCATGCCACCCAGATCACCAGCGCCAGACCGCCGGTGATCGCCCAGACTCTGCGCAGCCGCGGCCACCAGGTGCTCATTCGGACGCGGTGCCGTCGGCCGGCGGCTCGTCCGCGGGCAGCCGCCCGGCCTTGCGCAGCGCGTCGCGCAGCACGTACTCGATCTGCGCGTTGACGCTGCGCAACTCGTCATCCGACCAGCGCTGCACGGCGGCGAGCACGCGCGCGTTGATGCGCAGCGGATAGGCCTTCTTCTCGCTCAACCCCGGCCTCCACGCGCCTGCCGGCGCGCGCTGGCGACCACCCAGATGCAGGCGGCTGCCAGGCCGTTCACCGCCAGCACCATGACCATGACGACCATCGCGAGCCTGCGCTCGTCATCGCCCCAGAGGCCCACGCCGAGCGCGGTGGCGAGCATCGCGAGGCCGATCATGCGCATCAGGCGGGCGAGGCGGCTGTCGAGCAGGGCCTTGTCGCGGACGGTCATGCCGCTGTCGCCGGCCAGTGGCAAGCGCCCGCCCGCCAGCCAGTTGGCGAACACGAACGAGGGCAGGGCCATCAGCGCGAAGACCAGCGCGGCCACGTGATGCGTGTCCATCAGTACAGCGATCCCGTGTTGACCACCGGCTGGGTGCCGCGATCGGAGCACAGCACGACCAACAGATTGCTGACCATCGTCGCGCGGCGTTCTTCGTCGAGCTGGACCAGGCCGCTCTTCTGCAGTTCGGCGAGTGCCATTTCGACCATGCCCACCGCGCCGGCGACGATCCGCGTACGCGCGGCGATCACCGCATTGGCCTGCTGGCGCTGCAGCATCGCGTGGGCGATCTCGGGCGCGTAGGCAAGGTGACTGATGCGTGCTTCGAGTACGTCGACACCGGCCGCGGTCAGGCGCTCGTCCAGATGCTCCTTGAGCCGGTCGGAAATCTCCGTCGGATGACTGCGCAGTGCGATCTCGCCCTCTTCGTGCTGGTCGTAGGGATAGCTCGTCGCCATCGCGCGCAGCGCGGCTTCCGACTGGATGTGCACGAAGCTCTCGTAACTGTCGACGTTGAACACCGCCTCGGCCGAGTCGACGACCCGCCACACGATCACCGCGGCGATCTCGATCGGACTGCCGTCGAGTTCGTTGACCTTGAGCCGGCCGCTCTCGAAGTTGCGCACCCGCAGGCTGACCTTCTTCTTGGTGAAGAAGGGGTTGTTCCAGCGCAGGCCGTTGTCCTTGACCGTACCGACGTACTTGCCGAACAGGCTGATCACCGCGGCCTGGTTGGGTTCCACCATGTACAGGCCGATTGCCGAGAACGCGGTGAGCAGGCCGACGACGACCGCGACCGCGGGCAAGGGGCCGGCGCCGGTGGCGATCAGCCAGCCGCAGCCCGCGAGGACCAGCAACTGGGCCACAACGACCGGGATACCCGGCAAGGAACGCAATGCATGCTCTTTCATGATCATCCCCTTGGAGTTGGTAGATAGATATCTAAATGATATCGATCTGTCAAGATCACGCAGGCCCGCCTGCAGACGCGTCACCATTCACGCCACACCGCCCAGTTCCGGAGATCCGATGCCCCGCTCCCGCCATTTTTCGATGCTGCGCGATTTCCACCTCGCCGACTGGTTCACCCTGGCCAACGCGTTCTGCGGCACCGGTGCGGTGTTCGCGGCGATGCGGTTTCTGCAGGACGGCGACCGGCGCGATCTGCTGGCCGGCATGGCGCTGATCCCGCTGGCGTTCGCCTTCGACGCGCTCGACGGGCGCATCGCCCGCTGGCGCAAGGTCGCCTCCACGCTCGGCCGTGAACTGGACTCGCTGGCCGACGTGATTTCCTTCGGCATCGCGCCCGCGGCGCTCGCCTACGCCTGCGGCATGCAGGGCGGCTGGGACTGGATCGTGTTGAGCTACTTCGTGTGCTGCGGCGTCAGCCGTCTGGCGCGCTACAACGTGACCGCTGAAACGCTGTCCGACGGCGGCGACAAGGTGAAGCATTTCGAAGGCACGCCGATTCCGTCCAGTCTGCTGTTGGTGGTGCTGCTGGCGGTCGCGGCGTGGCAGGGCAGGATCGGCGAGGCGCTGTGGCTGGGCCAGGTTCAGATCGGCCCATGGGTGCTGCATCCGCTGGTGCTGGTGTTCGCGTTGTCGGGCTCGCTGATGATCAGCAAGACGCTGCGGATTCCGAAATTCTGAGCGCACGGCGCGGTCGCAGGCTGTTGTTATGATCGGGCGACTGCGGCAGGAGCGGATGATGGCGAATGGTGGGCAGGGCCCGGCGGCGCCGGGCGCGGAACTCGAGCGTCTGGCGCGGCAGTACTGGAACGCGTGGCAGGACGCCCTGCAGCGCACGATGCCCGGGGCGGCGACGGGCCTGTCGGGATTCGGCATGCCGGATGCGTTCGCCGCGCCGGCCGATCCTTGGCAGGGCGTGCGCGAGTGGTGGAGACAGCAGACGTCGCCGCCGCGTGGCGGGGTCGACGATCTGCTCGCACGTGTCAGCGGCCAGGCGGGCGCCTGGTTCGAGCAGATGCAGCAGCTCGCAAGCCGCCTGAGCGGGCAGAACCCGACGCCTGACACCGTGACCGCGGCCTGGCGGGAGATGCTTGGCGGCGCGAACGCGAATCCCTTCGCGCAGATGCTGTCGGGCATCGACGGCGCGGGCGTCGAGGGCTGGGACGCCTGGGTGCAGCGGCTGGCGCCGCTGTTCGATGCGTCCGCCGGCGAGGGCCGCCCGTGGCACGCCTTGCCGACCTTCGGGCTCGCACGCGAGCACCAGGAGCGCTGGCAGGGCTTCGCCCACGCGTTCGCCGACTACCAGCGCAGTCAGCAGGCGTTCCAGTCACTGCTGCAGCAGGCCTCGCAGAACGCCTTCGTGCAGTTCGAGGCGCGCCTGCGCAGCCGCGACCCGGCGCAGCCGATCGATTCGCCGCGTGCACTGTTCGATCTGTGGATCGACGCCGCCGAAGATGCGTACGCCGAGGTCGCGCTCTCGCCACCGTTCCGCAGTGCCTACGCCGACATGGTGGCGGGCCAGATGCGTCTGCGTCAGGCGGTGCAACGCGAGATCGAGCAGCTGTGCCGGCAGTTCGACCTGCCGACCCGCACCGAGCTCGACGGCGCGCATCGCAAGCTGGCCGATCTCGAACGCGTGGTGCGGCGTTTGCGCGACCGCATCGACACCCTCGAGGCGGGCGCGAGCGCAGCACGTCCGCGCGCCGCGGCCGCCTCGACCCCGCCGCGTCGCCCGACGGGGCCGACCCGTGTGGTCGTGACACCGGCCGCGGTCGAGGCAGGTACGGTCTCCTCGCCGGCAACGGGTGCGCCACGACAGCGGGCCGCGAAGGCCGCCAGTACCACCCGGACAACAGCGGCCGCGAAGAAGGCATCCACGAAGACGCGCGCCCGAAAGACCGCCGCGAATACCGCGGCTGCAGACGGAATCTCGACGACGTCGGCGCCCAGAACGAAAGCAGCGACGAAAAAAAAGTCAGCCGGCAAAACGCCGGCGAAGAAATCGGCAACAAAGAAATCGGCAGCAACGAAGACTGCTGCCACGAAAAGAACCACCGCGAAGACGCCGCCGCGCAAGCGCGGCGCGAAGCGGCCTGCAGGCACGGGCACCGGGCGGCGCGCCGCGGCCTCGTCCGGCGCCGTGCCGGCGGGCACCGCGGTGGCCGCCGCGACAACGGCGCGCGATGCCGTGGCCGGGACGGCACGCACGTCGCGCCGTGCCCCCGCGCGCGCCAGCAGTGTCTCGCGGCGCGGGTCCGCCCGTACCAAGGCCTCGCCACCGGCCAAACGCGCGACGCGCGCCGCTGCGCCGGCGCCATCGCGTGCAGGCCGGCTGCCCAATCACGGGTTCGTCTCGCCGATTCCCGAGGCGCCCGCACCGATGACGTCCGGCAAGTCCGGCCGACGGAAGCGCTGACATGAGTGCACTCCAGATCACCCCCCAGCGCATCGCCGAAGACGCCTTGCGCATGCAGCAGAAGCTCGGCGCTGCCTTGCAGACCATGCGCGACGTCGGCGACTTCGACTACGGCGCGACGACCAAACAGGAAGTCTGGCGCGACGGCAAGGTCGTGCTGTACCGCTTCATCGGCGAGAAGGCGCCGACGGCCACGGTGCCGCTGCTGATCGCCTACGCGCTGGTGAACCGGCCGTACATGGTCGACCTGCAGGCCAACCGGTCCATCGTCAAAGGCCTGCTCGAACGCGGCGAAGACGTCTACATCCTCGACTGGGGATACCCCGACCGCTCGGACCGTTTCCTCACGCTCGAGGACTACATCGAACGTTTTCTCGGCGGCGCCGTCGATCACCTGCGTCGCAGCAGCGGGCTCGACGCGATCAACCTGCTCGGCATCTGCCAGGGCGGCACGTTCGCGCTGAGCTATGCCGCGCTGCATCCCGAGCGCGTGCGCAACCTGATCACGATGGTCACGCCGGTGGATTTCCACACCGGCGACAACATGCTCGCGCACTGGACCCGCGATCTCGACGTCGACCTGTTCGTCGATACGCTGGGCAACGTGCCGGCCGACATGATGAACGCGTGTTACCTCACGCTGAAGCCGTGGCGCCTGCTGGTGCAGAAGTACGTCGGCGTGGTCGACATCCTCGACGACGCCGCGGCGCTCGAGGATTTCCTGCGCATGGAGAAGTGGATCTTCGATTCGCCCGACCAGGCCGGCGAAGCCTTCCGCCAGTACATCAAGCAGTTCTACCAGGGCAACGGCTTCGTCAAGGGCGGCATCGTCATTGGCGAGCGTGACGTGCACCTGGGCCTGGTCGAGATGCCGGTACTCAACATCTTCGCCGAACAGGATCACCTGGTGCCGCCGGATGCGTCGCGCGCGTTGCGCGGGCTGGTCGGCACGCAGGATTATTCGGAACTCTCGTTCCGCGGGGGCCACATCGGCATCTACGTGTCGGGACGCGCACAGACGCAGGTGCCGTCGGCGATCCACGACTGGCTGGCGCAGCGCGCCTGAGCCCGGAGCGCATTGCATGTCCATTTCCGCACCCACGCTGAGCCGCACCCGGAGCGATCGTGTCGTTGCCGGCGTGCTCGGCGGCGTCGCGCGCCGTTTCGACTGGAACCCGACCCTGGTGCGCGCGCTGTTCGTCGTGATCTCGGTGGTGTCGGCGGCGTTTCCGGGCCTGTTCGTCTACCTGCTGCTGTGGCTGCTGATGCCCGAGGGCGAGGGCTGACCTGCCCGTGCGCCGTGCGTTCGTGCTGCTGCTGGGCGCACTGTGGACGCTGCCCAATTCGCTGATCGGTCTGGCCGGTGGCCTCGTCGGCATGGCTGCGGGCGCACGGCCGCAGTGGCGCGCAGGCGACCATGCGCTGGTGTTCCAGCATTGGCCGTGGGGGCCGGGCGGCGCGATCACGTTCGGGAACGTGATCCTGCACACCGGTGCGTCCCTCGATACGGCCTGCAGCACGTATTCGCACCGCGCGGGCCTGTGCGTGGATCCGTCGATCAGGCTGGCCGACCACGAGCGCGCGCACGTCTTCCAGTACATGGTGCTCGGTCCACTGTTCCTGCCGCTGTACCTGCTGTGCGGCGGGGTGAGCGTGCGCAACCGCTTCGAACGCGCGGCGGACCGCTATGCGCTGACGGGGCGGGGCTGGTGGCCGTGGCCGAGGCCGTGAGCCACGCGGCGCCCGCGCGGCCGTGTGCGGGCAGGCGTCGGCGGGGGCACGGTGCGCGGACGTCACCGCGCCTCGGCCGGGACACTGGTATCCAGGGCGCTGCCGGGCGCACGCTGCGTCCATGCGCGATACCGAAGGAGAGCCATCGACATGCGTGATTCCCGTGAGTTCGAGACGCCGCGTTCGCCGTGGGCGTTCTTCCTGCCGGTCCTGCTGGCGGTGCTGATCGGCCAGCTCGCGGCGAACTGGCTCAGCGTCCGGCTATGGCCGGCGGCGCCTGTCGAGACCGCTGCGGCCGTGGTCTCGGAGGCGCCGGCCCAAGCGCCGGTCGTCGACCCCGCGCCGTTGCCCACACCGGTGGCCGCCGTTCCGCCTGCCGATCCGGTTGCGGTACTGCCGGCGCCGGCACCGGGCGATCCTGAGGTGACGCCAGCGCCTGCAGAGCGCGCGTCATCGGCCGAGCCGATACCGGCGTGGACGGGCGCCACGCCGGCCGACGCCGGCCCCGAGCCGGGCCGCGAACTTCCCGGTCCGGTGACCGCGCGCCAGGCGGGCGCGTCGGAAAGCTGCATCAACAACACCGTGGCCACGCGCAGTCCCAACGGCTGGGAGCAGAGCCTCGAGAACGACGCCCCGGTGCGCTGCACCGCGATCTCGCCGTAAGACCGTCAGTCCGTGAGGATGCGCGCCAGCGTGGTGCCCTCCGCGCGGCCCGCTGCGGCGAACCGACGCTCGGCGAACAGAAGGTCGCGCGCGCCGGCCAGGACCACGCTGCTGCAGCGTGTGCCGTAGACGGGATCCTCGATGAAGGGCGGCGACAGGCGCCGCTCGAGCGCGAGGCCGACGCCGGTATCCGGCAGAACGGCATCCGGTGCGATCCGGGTATCGCGCAGTCCCGCGAACAGCGGCGCGAGCTGTGTTTCGATCGCGTCGCCCGCGTCGCGGTCGATGTCGCCCATGGGCTGCGGCGCCTCGATCCACTGCTGCAGCGTGCGCGTGGCCGACGTGCTCTTGGGCCACGGCGCATCGAAGGCGCCGTTGGACATCGCATGGAAGCCGGGCGTCACCGGGCGGGCGTCGTATCCGGGATGGTTGCCCGCGAACCACAGTGCGTCGCCGTCCCAGAGCAGCAGGTTGAAGCGTCCGTAGTCCGCGGCATCGGCTTCGAGCGCAACCGCGAAGGCCTGCGCCGAGCGATCACCGCGTACGAAATCGCGCACCAGCCAGCCGCGCGAGCGCGCCGCCGTGTCCGCGTCCCGCCCGGCCCGCACATTGGTGACGGCCGCGAGCCGCCGCCGCGATGTCGCCTGCAGCCAGCTGCCGCCGCGCTCGAGATCGCGACCGCCGTAGACATCGGATGCATCGGGATCCGGGCTCGCAGCCGCAGTCGGGCGGGCATGCAGCTCGTCGCGGTTGGCGATCAACGCCAGCGGCAGGTCGGGGCGCGTCTTCCACGCGATGGCGATCAGGCACATGAGGCCGATGCTAGCCGATGGCCTCGAACGCGCCGTCGTGTGCGGGCGCAGATCCTCGTGGATCGCTCGGCCGGCGTGCGGCCTGGTACCGGAGGCGGGACTCGAACCCGCACGCTTTTAAGGGCGGCGGATTTTGAATCCGCTGCGTCTACCATTCCGCCACTCCGGCGCGGACGCGGAGTATAGCGGATCACGCCGCGCGACCATGCGCGTCTTTGCACAATCCGAACATCGCGACAGGCATGATCCGCGGGCCGGCGCCCGCCGGCGTTTCCGGAGTCCCCATGCGCAAGGCCAATCGCCCATCGACGTCATCCCGACCACATCCGCTCGTCCTGCGGATGGCGCTCAGTGTGCTGGTCGCCGTGGGCGTGGCGGCCTGCGCGGGCGGGCCGGCGCCGCGTGTGGTCGACGCCGAGCCGATCGCCGAGCGCGAGCTGCAGAACGTGCCTGCGCAACCCGCCCGTCAGATCCGCCTGGCGCGCGGCGTGTTCCGCGTGCACCTCAGCAACATCCGCTGCATACAGGCGCCGTGTCCCAACGGCTATCTCGTATCGAACGTGGACGGGCACCCGCCCGCGGTACGCCCAGAGGCGGTCCAGCCGGTATCGAACATTCCGCAGCAGGTGCGTTTCGACGCGGCATCGGGCGGGGCGATCGAGGACGGGCTTGTGGAGAAGGCGCACGTCGGTGACGGCATCGTGGTCGACGGCCAGGCGTGGCTGATCGACGGCGGACCTACCTTGCGTGTCGAAGTAGTACGCCTGCTCGACGACGAGTGAGCCCGACGGCGCATCCGCACCCGGGGAGCGATCAGGCCGTGGTGTCGGCCGGCAGCGTGCTGTCGATGCGTCGATACCAGCCGTCGCCGATCGGGTCGAACCGCGCGCAGCGCTGGATCGGCGCTTCGTAGACGTGCAGCGACACCGCGACCGTCGCCGGGCTGGCGTTGCGGATCGTGTGGTACTCGTGCGGCGGAATCAGACTGCCTGCGCTGCCTGCGCCGGCCTGCATGCCGGTGGTCGCCAGGAAACGGAACCGTGCCGCGTCGCGCTCCAGCAAGGCGTACTGGGTGATTTCGAGCGTGCCGCGCCAGATGCCCTCGACGCACCACAGCCCGTCGTGATCGTGGATCGGCGTGCCCTGGCCAGGGCCCCAGGTCATCGCGACGAGACTGTAGCCGTGCACCGGGCTGCGATACAGCTCGCGGCGCGCGTAGTGGCCGTCGACCGGCGTGTGCACGCATCCCGGCAGTTGCACGACCGGATCGCGGATCGCGTCGCACATCGCGTCGCGCAAGGCGGCCGTGACCGCGTGGCCGTCGCCGCACTGGACGGCGGCATCGAATGCCGCGATCAGGCGATCGCGACCGGGAAACGCGACGTCGGGCAGGGTCGCGGCTTGAGGCTGGATCATGCGCCCAGTCTAGCCCGCGCGGTCCGCGCCTGCAGGCCGCAGCGCTACAGCGATGCCAGAAAGCCTTCGACGGCGGGGCCGAAGCGTTCGATGTCGACGAGGAACGCATCGTGGCCCTGCGGCGATTCGAGCGGCAGGAAACGCGCGTCGACGCCGCCCGCGCGCAGGCCGTCGGCGATCTGTTGCTGCTGCTGCAGCGGAAACAGGATGTCGGTCTGCACACCGATCGCGAGCGCGCGCTCGATGCGCAGCGCGGCGAGTCCGGCCTCGGTGGTGTCGCCGATGCTGTCGCCGATGTCGAACCAGTCCATCGACCGGCTCAGGTACAGATAGCAGTTGGGGTCGAAACGGCGCACGAAACGGCGCGCATGGCCTTCGAGATAGCTCTCCACCTCGAATTCGAGGCCGAACGGATCTTCATCGTCGCGCCGGTCCGAGTCGAGTCGCACGCGTCCGAAGCGGCCGTCCCATTCCAGCGCCGAGCGGTAGGTGATCACGCCGAGTTTGCGCGCCATGCGCATGCCGCTCTCGGGATAGCGGCTGTCGTCGTAGTCGCCACTGTTCCAGTCCGGATCGAGGCGGATGGCTTCGCGCTGCAGGGAGCGGATCGCGATCGAGAACGGCAGCGCACGCGCGGCGCCGCAGATGTTGATGTGGGTGCGGGCGAGGCCCGGATGCCGGGCCAGCAGCGACAGCGCGGTCATGCCGCCCATCGAATTGCCGATCACGCAGGCGAGCCGCGGGATGTCGAGCGCACGCACCACGTGCGCGGCGGCGTCGGCGCCGTCTTCGATCGACAGCTCCGGGAACGACAGGCGATACGGCGTGCCGGTGGCTGGATCGATCGATGCCGGCCCGGTCGAGCCCTTGCAACTGCCGAGCGAATTGACGCAGACGACGAACCAGCGATCGGTATCGATCGGCTTGCCGGGGCCGAGCATCGGCTCCCACCAGCCGGGCGTTGCGTCGTCTTCGTGGCTGGCTGCGTGCGCATCGGGCGACAGGCCGGTGACGATGAGGATGGCGTTGCCGCCGTCGGCATCGAGCCTGCCCCAGGTCTCGAAGGCCATGCGCGCGCCGTGCAGGGCGCCGCCGCGTTTCATCGGAAACGGAGAGGGCAGGTCGGTGAAGCGGGTGCCGGGGGGGATGAATTCGGTCATGTGGTCAAGCGCCTTGTGACGCAGCATGTCGGGGCGGCGCGGCAATGCCGACACCGTGGATGATTGCGGTCCGCTGCGCTCGCGACCTGCGACGCCGGCCGGGTGTCCGTTCGCGGCTACGGTGGGGAGATTGCGATTTCGAGATCGATCGCGCGGTCGCTCGGCAGCGCCACCCGCACCGGCGCGGATTCCAGATCGCCCTCGCTGCGGTTCGCGGTGCCGGTCACGGAGATCCGCGCGAGGACCTCGATCGAATCGAGTTCGGACAGCGGCTGGGTGGGCATCAGACTGTCGTCGTCATCGAGCACGATATCGAGCGGCAGATCGGTCAGACGATGTCGCTGCGCGGCGACCGGCATCGGCGGTCCACCGGCCGCACGGGCGAACACGAAGACGTTGGCGACCGGGGGCAGGCGCGCCAGTCCTGCGGTGTCCCCGGTGACGCGCACGCGGACTCGCAGGGCGTGGGACCGGTCCGTCGCCGTCTCGTGCGTCGGCGATGCCGGCATGCCGGCCGCGTCGCGTGCCAGTGCGATCTGCTCGCGCAGCGCGGCCGCAACGTCGCCGTCGAGCTGATCCTGCAACGGCTCCCAGGTCGCCACCGCGCCCGCATCGTCGCCGGCCTGACGTTGCGCGATACCGAGCAACCATCTTGCGCGCTGGTGGTCGGGCGAGCGCGCCAGCACCTCACGCAGGGCGGCGACGGCGGTGTCGTCGAACCGGCGCTGCGGATCGAGATTCGCGCGTGCCTGGGCGTATTCGACCTGCAGGCCATCGTCATCGGGCACCAGATCTTTCGCGCGCTCGATCGCCGCAAGCGCCTTGGCCGGCTGCTCCATGGCGGTGTAGCTGCGGCCGAGCAGCAGCCAGCCGTCGGGTTGACGCGGGTCGCGCGCAAGGTCGGCTTCCAGACGGACGATCGCCTCTTCCAGCGAGCCGGGTGCGCGCAGTTCCTGCTGATCCAGCGCCGCCGGCGTGCCGACCAGCAGATACATGCCTGCGACGAGCGCCGGCACCAGCGCCGACACCGCCAGCGCCACGCGTGGCGACCCGCCACGCAGGCCGTGCACCAGCACCGCGACGGTCAGCAGCGTCATGCAGATCGCGATTACAACGAAGACAGCCATCACCACTCCTGCGAATCGTCGTGCGGCGGCAGATGCCCGGCACGCCGCGACGCCACGACGCGCCAGATGACCACCCCGCCGGCGCCGAGCACGAGCAGCGGACCGAACCACAGCAACCAGGTCGCCGGACCAACGCGCGGCCGGTACAACACGAACTCGCCGTAACGCGCCACCAGGTGGTCGCGGATCTCGGCATCGCTGTGGCCGCGGCGCATCAGGCTCAGCACTTCGCGCCGCAGATCATGGGCGATCTGTGCATTGGAGTCGGCCAGCGACTGGTTCTGGCACATCACGCAGCGCAGCTCGTGGATCAGGCCGCGGAAGCGTTTTTCCTCGGTCGTGGATTCGAATGCCAGTGGCGTCGGGTCGACGGCCGCTTGCGCCCGCACCGGCTGGGGCCAGAGCAGACACATGACGCAGGCGAGCAGCAGGGCGCGGATCACAGCGCCTCCAGGCGTTCGACCTGCGGCAGCAACTGGGTGCGCACGACGTCCGGCGTCATCGGGCCAACGTACTTCCAGACGATGGTGCCGGCGCCGTCGACCAGAAAGGTCTCCGGCGCCCCATAGATGCCCCAGTCGATGGCGGTGCGGCCTTCGTAGTCGACCAGCACCATCCGGTAGGGGTTGCCGAACTGCTCGAGCCAGCGGGTCGCGTCGTCGTGCTCGTCCTTCCAGTTGTAGCCGATCACCTGCACCCGGCCGGTCCTTGCGAACGCCTCGATGACCGCATGTTCCTCGCGGCATCCCGGACACCAACTGCCCCAGACGTTGAGCAGATAGGGCGCGCCGCGCAGTTCGTCGGACGTGACCACGCGGCCCGGCTCGTGCAGGACGGGCAGACGGAACTCGGGCGCCGGCTTGCCGATCAGCGGCGAGGGCAGGGCGTCGCGGTCGGGATTGCGGCTGAGCCAGACGCCGGCTGCGAGCAGCACCGCGATGGCACCGAATACCGCCAGCGGCAGCCAGCGGCCACGCGGCCGACGGCGGTCAGGCGCGGTCACGGCGCCGGCTCCGTGCGCGCCGTCGGCACGCGGCGGAAACGGCGGTCCAGGGCGACGACGAACGCGCCCAGCGCCATCAGGAACGCGCCGGCCCAGACCCAGCGCACGAAGGGCTTGATGTGCACGCGCACCGCCCAGGCGCCGCCACCGAGCGGTTCGCCCAGGGCGACATAGACATCGCGGGTCACGCCGGGGCGGATCGCGCTTTCGGTCATCACCTGGCCGCCGCTGACGTAGGCGCGTTTTTCCGGGTGCAGCGTGGTCACCAGGCGGTCGTCGCGGAACATACGCACCGTGCCGCGATCGGCCGCGTAATTGGGGCCGTCGTAGTGCGCCACGCCGTCGAGGACGAAGGCATCGCGGCCCATCTCCAAAGTCTGGCCGGGCATGAGGGCGACTTCGCGCTCCACGTTCAGCGCCTCGACCAGCAGGGCTCCGACCAGGAACACGGCAACGCCGAGGTGGCCGAGCAGCATTCCGGTCATCTCGGGCGTGAAGCGTTTCGACGCCGTGCCCAGGCGCAGCCACATGAAGCGCAGCGTACCGGCGCCCACCCAGACCGCACCGGTCACGCCCATCGCCACCTTCCACGGTCCCTGGGGCGCCATGAAGAACCCGAGCGCGCCGGCCACCAGCGCCAGCACCGCCCAGGGCAGCAGCATGCGCAGCGGACGTGCAGCGTCCTCGCTCTGCCAGCGCGTCAGCGGACCGAACGGCAGCAGCAGCACCAGTGGCGCCATCAACAACACGAACAGCAGGCCGAAGTAGGGTGGACCGACCGAAATCTTGCCCAGGTCCAGTGCATCGGCCAGCAGCGGATACAGCGTGCCCAGCAGCACCATTGCGCACGCCGCCACCAGCAGCAGGTTGTTGGCCAGCAACAGGGTTTCGCGCGAGCTTGCGGCAAACGGCTTTCCGTCGCGGCCGTCGGGCGCGCGCAGCGCGTACAGCAGCAGCGAACCGCCGACGACGATGCCGAGGAATACGAGGATGAACAATCCGCGCGTGGGATCGGCGGCGAAGCTGTGCACGCTGGTCAGCACGCCCGAGCGCACGAGGAAGGCGCCGAGCAGCGACAGCGAGAAGGTGGCGATCGCCAGCAGCAGCGTCCAGCCGTGGAAACTGCCGCGTTTTTCGGTGACCGCCTGCGAATGGATCAGCGCCGCACCGGCCAGCCAAGGCATGAAGCTCGCGTTCTCGACCGGATCCCAGAACCACCAGCCGCCCCAGCCGAGTTCGTAGTAGGCCCACCACGACCCGAGCGCGATGCCGATCGTCAGGAATCCCCAGGCGACGTTGGTCCATGGCCGCGTCCAGCGCAGCCAGTGCGCATCGACCTTGCCGTCGAGCAGCGCCGCGATCGCGAACGCGAACGGCACGATGAAACCCGAGTAGCCGATGTAGAGCATCGGCGGATGGATGATCATCCCCGGGTCCTGCAGCAGCGGGTTGAGATCCCGCCCGTCGATCGGCATCGGCAGGATGCGTTCGAACGGATTGCTGGTGAAGATCAGGAACGCGAGAAACCCGAAGCTTACTGCGCCCAAGATGCCGAGCACGCGCGCCAGCACCACGTCGGGCAGCGAGCGCGAGCGCCACGCGACCGCCGCATTCCAGCACGCCAGCACGAACACCCACAGCAGCAGCGAGCCCTCGTGGCCCCCCCACACCGCGGTGAACCGGTAGACCATCGGCAGAAGCGAGTTCGAGTTCTCGGCGACGTAGCGGACCGAGAAGTCCTGCAACACGAACGCTGCCGTCAGCAGCCCCCAGGCCGCGAACATCAGCAGCCACTGGGCGTAGGCGGCCGGTCGTGCGCTCGCCATCCACGACGACAGGCCGCGCTGCGCGCCGAGCAGCGGCAGCAGGGTCTGCAGCAGCGACGCCACCAGCGCCAGCAGCAGCGCGATCTGGCCGAGTTCGGGCAGCATCAGTGGCCCGGCGTTCCGGCCGGGCGGCGCACCACCTGCACCGGCGTCACTGCGACACGCCCGTGTCGGCGGGTGTGGTCACGCCGTGGCGGTCGTGGGCCAGCCCCATCTTGTCGGCGACTTCCTTGGGCACGTAGGTCTCGTCGTGACGTGCCAGCACCTGTTCGGCGACGAACTCGCCGCCCTGCATGCGTCCGGTCGCGACGACCGCCTGATGCTCGCGGAACAGGTCCGGCAGCAGGCCGCTGTAGCGCACCGGCAGCTCGGCGTCGCCGTCGGTGACCCGGAAGCGCGCCTCCATCGAGCCCTCGGCGCGGGTGAACGAATCGCCGGCCACCATGCCGCCCAGCCGGAAGCGCGCCTGGCCCGAGGCCACGGCCTCGCCGGCGGCGCCGCCCAGCACTTCGGCCGGGGTGTAGAGATAGGAGATGTTGCGTTGGAGGGCGAAGGCGATCAGCGTCACCGACAGCGCGCTGGCGGCGACGAGGGCGACCACGAACCCCATACGGCGGCGGCGCACGGGATTCATCGGGTCAGCTCCGCATCGACCGGCGCGGCCGCCGTCGCGCGTCGACGTGCGGCCAGCAGCCGCGCCGCACGCAGCGTCTGTGCGATGCGCACGCGCGGCGCGACGAAATCCCAGGCCAGCACTGCGGCGAATACCGCGTACGCGGCCACCACGTATTCCAGATAACTCATGCGGATCCTCCCGTGGCGGGCTCGACCAGGCGCCTGACCCAGTCCTTGCCCGCCTCGCGGCGCAGGTTGTCGGCGCGCGCGCGCGCCAGCAGCGAGCCCACGAACCAGAATTTGGTCGCCACCACCATCCACAGCAGCGGCCAGGCCATGCTCGCATCGATCGTCGATTCGCCGAAGACGCGGATCGTCTGGCCCTGGTGCAGCGAATCCCACCACACCACCGAATAGCGGATCACCGGCAGCAGGGCGACGCCGACGATCGCCAGCAGCGAGGCCGCGCGCGCCGCGCCGCGGCGATCCTCGATCGCGCCGTAGAGCCCGATCACGCCCAGATAGAGGAACAGCAGGATCAGCTCGGTGGTCAGCCGCGGGTCCCAGTCCCACCACGTGCCCCACATCGGCCGGCCCCAGATGGCGCCGGTCGCCAGCGTGATGACGGTGAACGCGGCCCCGATCGGGGCGCAGGCCATCGCCAGGATCTCGCACAGCTTGATCCGCCAGACCAGGGCGATCACTGCATAGACGGCCATCGCCGCGAACACCGCCAGACTCATCCACGCGCTCGGCACGTGGATGTAGAGAATGCGGAAGCTGTCGCCCTGCTGGTAATCGGCCGGCACCACGAACAGCGCCCCGTACAGCCCACCGGCCATCGTCAGCAGCGCCAGGCCGTAGGCCCAGGGGGCCCAGCGCCGTGCGAAGCGGTCGAAGACGGGGGGCGAACCGAGTTGATGGAACCAGCGGACGATCGGATTCATTCGGCAATGCGTGCAGGCGTGGCGGGCTGGCGGTTCCGCGCGCATGCAGGAGCACGCGGCTGCGGGGCGAGCTGTGTCACGTCGCGACGGGGCCCTCCAGACCCGTCGCGGGGCCGATCAATCGAGTGCGATGCGGATCGAGGCGGCGGCGGTGACCGGCGCCAGTACCAGCGCGGCGACCAGGCCCCCGGCCAGCAGCAACAGGCCGCCGGACGGGTCGTGGCCCTGCGCCGCGATCGCGACGCTGCCGGCACCGAACACCAGCACCGGAACATACAGGGGCAGGGCCAGCAGCGCCAGCAGGATACCGGAACGTCGCATGCCGATGGTCAGCGCCGCGACCACCGCGCCGAGCAGGCTCAGCAGGGGCGTGCCCAGTGCCAGCCCGGCCAGCAGAACCGGAAGCTGGGCCGGCGGCAGACCGAGCAGGACGGCGAGCACCGGCGTGGCGACCAGCAGGGGCAGGGCGGTCGTGGCCCAGTGCGACACCGTGCGCACCAGCACCAGCCAGGCCAGCGGCACCGGAGCCAGCATCCACTGTTCCAGCGAGCCGTCCTCGGCGTCACTGCGGAACAGGGTGTCGAGCGCGAGCAGGCCCGACAGCACCACCGCGACCCACAGCACACCGGGCGCGACCCGCGCCAGCAGTGCGGCCTCGTTGCCCAGCGCCAATGCGAACAGCACGACCACCAGCAGGGCGAACAAGGCCGGCTGCGCGGCATCGCCGCGGCGTCGCCAGAGCAGTTGCAGATCGCGCGCGAGCAATGCGCGGGCACTGCCGGCGAGTGTCGGCGCGACCGGGCTCATGCGCCTGCCCGCAGCAACAGTTCGCGCGTGCGTACCGGTGGCGCGGCGTAGGCGCCGTGTGTGGTCACCAGCGCAGCGCCACCGTCCTCGAGCTGGGCGCGCACCATGCGGTTGACGAGGTCGATCCCCTGCAGATCGAGGTTCGCGTAGGGCTCGTCGAGCAGCCACAGCGGCGCCGGCGACATCCACAGCCGGGCCAGCGAGAGGCGCTTGCGCTGGCCGGCCGACATCTGCCGCACCGGGAGATGCGCGTGCGCCGCGAGGCCCACGACCGCGAGCGCACGAGCGCTGTCCTGATGCGCGCGACGCCCCTGCAGGCCGGCGAGACACGCGAGATTCTGCTCGGCATCCAGATCCGCCTTGAGGCCGGGAAGATGGCCGAGATACGCCATGCTGCCGGCGCGCATCGCTCGGGCCACCGGTGCGCCGGCCACCTCGACACGGCCGGCGCCGGCCTCGAGCAGACCGGCGAGCACGCGCAGCAGGGTGGTTTTCCCGGCGCCGTTGTCGCCGCTCACCAGCAGGGCCTCGCCGGCCGCGACCTCGAAGTCGAGCGGGCCGAACACCGTGCGCGTATCGCGCTGGAAGCACAGACCGCGGGCAGCGAGCAGCGGCGGGGTGGCGGTGACGGACATGCGGCGGTGACGGGCCCGGAGACGGCGACCCGGTCGGCCGCGCCGTCATCTTAGGGGCTGGCAGAGGCCGCGTCAGCGCAGCCAGTCGACGTCGCTGTCGCCTTCGAGTCCCTCGGGGCGGCGTGCGTCCATGCGCAGGCGCACCGGAGACTCGCGGCGCCACCACAGCGTGCCCAGTTGCCCGAAGCGCCGGGCGAGCGCGTCGAAGGCCTCGACCTGCATGCCGAAGACGATCCAGCTCGGCTCCCGCCAGCTGCGGTCGGCCGCGCTGGCGAACGCGGGAATGCAGGGCAGGCCGGTGGCGGCCAGTTCGGCTTCGAGCGCCTTGTCCGCGCGCCGGTTCTCGGTGGGGGCGCGGACGTCCGACTGCGGATTCCAGGCCGACAGCAGTCCGTAGCTCGAGGCATCGGGATAGCGCAGGTCGAGCCCCGGCGTCGGCAGGCCGATGACCACGTCGTGCCAGTCCGACCGCGACTGCCAGCGATAGCGCGCGGCCAGATACGCATGCAGCAGCGTGATCAGGCGGGCGTCGTCGATGGAATGCTGGTCGTTCATGCCTGCGGTTTATCCCCTGCGTCGGCGTCCGTACACTCGTGGCCCTTCTGCATCCCACGGAAAGACCACGATGATCCGGACCAAGCTGCCCAAGGTCGGCACCACGATCTTCAGCGTGATGTCGCAACTGGCAGCCGAGCACGGCGCCGTCAATCTCGGCCAGGGGTTTCCGGACTTCGAGGTGCCGCGTCGTCTCGTGGACGGGCTGGCCGAGGCCATGCGCGCCGGCCATAACCAGTATGCGCCGATGACGGGCATTCCGGCGCTGCGCGAGGCGATCGCGGAAAAGACCCTGCGGGTCTACGGCCACCTGCCCGATGCCGACGCCGAGGTCACCGTCACCAGCGGCGCCACCGAAGCGCTGTTCAACGCGATCCACGCGGTCGTGCGCGCCGGCGAAGAAGTCATCGTCTTCGACCCGGCCTACGACAGCTACGAGCCGGCGATCGAGCTGGCCGGCGCGGTCGCCGTGCACGTGCCGCTCGATCCACGCAGCTTCGCGGTGGACTGGGACCGTGTGCGCGATGCGATCACGCCGAAGACGCGGATGCTGATCGTCAACAGCCCGCACAACCCCTCGGGCGCGACGTTCGGCGCCGACGACATCGCCGCGCTGACCGATCTGCTGCGCGACACCGACATCGTGCTGCTGTCGGACGAGGTGTACGAACACATCGTGTTCGACGGCGCGCGCCACGAATCGATCCTGCGCCATCCCGAACTGCGCGACCGCGCATTCGTCGTGTCCAGCTTCGGCAAGACCTACCACTGCACCGGCTGGAAACTCGGCTACTGCATCGCGCCGCCGGCGCTGAGCGCCGAGTTCCGCAAGGTGCACCAGTACAACGTGTTCTGCACCTTCGCGCCGGCGCAGCACGCGTTCGCGGCGATGCTGCGCGAGGAACCGGAGCACTACGAGCAACTGGGCGCGTTCTACCAGGCCAAGCGCGATGCGTTCGCCGCGCAGCTGGCGACCACCCGGCTCGAGGCGTTGCCGGTGCCGGGCGGCTATTTCCAGCTGGTGGACTATTCCGCGGTCAGCGATCTCGACGATGCCGCGTTCTGCCGCTGGCTGACGATCGAGAAGGGTGTGGCAGCGATTCCGCTGTCGCCGTTCTACGCGCAGCCACCGGCCGGCCAGCGGCTGGCGCGCCTGTGTTTCGCCAAGAATCCGGCCACGCTGGACGCCGCCATCGCGCGCCTGCAGGCGCTGTAGCGGCGGGCTGCGACGATCGGTCGCAAGGGCCGCTTCAGCGGGGGGTCTTACAATCACGGAGGCCGCGACGTGCGGTCGCTTGATCGGATCGTGTCGTGCGCCTGTTGTCCGCCTGCTGCCTCGTCCTGCTGCTCGCCGCGTGCGGTGCGCCGCCGCCCGGGCCGTATCACGGCACGGATCTCAGCGGCGTGTCCTACGGTCGCACGCTGGATCTGGAGGACGTGCAGGGACGGCCGGTCACGCTCGGCGATTTCCGCGGCGACTACGTCCTGATGTCCTTCGGCTACACGCACTGCCCGGAGGTGTGTCCGACCAGTCTGTTGAAGGCGACCCAGGTGCGGCGCGCGCTGGCCGATGAGGTGCCGCTGCGGATCGTGTTCGTCACCGTCGATCCGCGGCGCGACACCGGCGCCATCCTCGCCGATTACGTGGGCGCCTTCGGCCCGGACATCGTCGCGCTGCGCGGCGACGACATGCAGACGCGTCTGGTCGCCCAGGCCTTCCGGGTCACGTATCGCGAGGTGCCGACCAGTTCGTCGTATGCGATGGACCACACGATGGTGAACTACCTGATCGGGCCGGATGGTCGCCTGCGGCTCGCGTTCCAATACGATCAGCCGGCCGCCGAGATCGTCGAAGACATCCGCCATCTCGTCGGCGCATCGCACGCGGACGGATGACCGCGGTCTCGGGGTTTCCCCGACTTGCAGCCGCGGCGGATCGCATCGTAGCCTCGCGAGCCGGGGGGATGGAACCGAAGGGAGTCAGGGACGGGATGAAGATTCGTGTGTTCATGGTCGACGACCATGCGCTGGTGCGCGCGGGGCTGCGCATGATTCTCGCCAACGAGGACGATATCGAGATCGTCGGCGAGGCCGACAGCGGCGAGCTCGCGCTGCCGCAGATCCGTCGGCTCAAGCCCGACATCGTGCTCTGCGATCTGCACCTGCCGGGCATCAGCGGACTCGAGGTCACCGAACGCGTGGTGCGCGGTCAGGCCGAGACGCGGGTCATCGTGGTCTCCATTCTCGAAGACGGCCCGATGCCGCGGCGCATGATCGAGGCAGGCGCTTCGGGTTACGTCGGCAAGGGCGGGGATGCGCAGGAGCTGGTGCGCGCGGTACGTGACGTCGCACGCGGCAAGCGCTATCTCGCCAGCACCATCGCGCAGAACCTCGCACTGTCGGGCATCGGCGGCGATGGCACGCCGTTCGATGCGCTCTCGCCCCGCGAGCTGGAAGTCGCGATGCTGCTGGTGCAGGGCCTGCGTCAGGAAGACATCGCGCGGCGCCTGAGCCTCAGTGCCAAGACGGTCAACACGCACAAGTCCCGGCTGTTCACCAAGCTGCAGATCCAGGACAGCATCGCGCTGGCGCGCATGGCCAGCCAGTACGGCGTGATGGCGCCCGACCAGACGGTCTAGGAACGGCCTGAACAATTCCGCTCTTGGCCGTCATCCCCGCGGCTCTCGACAGCCGTGCGGAGGTGGAGAGCCGTGGGGATGACGGCAGTTGTTCAGACGTTCCCTGGAAGGATTGCCGGCTTCGGCCGCCGCGATGTGCGCGGTCGACGTCGCCATCGGGTGCTCCGGCTGTTCGCCAGCCGCATCAACGGACGTCAGTCGCGACGACACGACAGGAACGACAACGCCCCGGCAGGACCGGGGCGTTGTCGTGACACGGGAGGCGTCAGGCGTCGCGTGTAGGCGGGCGCGTCTCGGGCGCAGCGTCACCGGACGTCGTGTCATCGCGCTCGGTGTCGGCCTCCTCCGCTGCGGGATCCGCAGCCGCGTCTTCGTCCGCGACCGCAGCCTCGGCCGGAGCCGACGCTTCGGGCGCGACCGCGGGCGACGCCGCAGGCGCATCGAACAGGCCGGGGGCGACCGGTGACGTCTGCGGGGCCGGTGTTCCGGCGTCGGTCTGCCGGTCCTCGACCACGGCGGCCTCGGTCGGCGTCACCGCCGAGGCGGCAATCGCGGCCGGAGCGACCTCGGTCGCCGTGTCATCGACGGCCGTCTGCGTCGTCGCAGACACCGGCGACATGCGCGGTGCATCCTCTGGCGTCGGCGTCGGCGTCGGCGTCGGTGCTGCCGGTTCGGGCTGCACCGGTGCGGCGGCCTCGTTTCCGATATCCGGGGATGCCGGCGCCCCGTGCGTGGAGGGCGCCGATGCGATGTCCGACGATGGCGTGGACGCGGCAGGTGCCACCGAGTCGGCGGCCTCGCGTGCCGGCGCGACCGTTTCAGGCTCGGCCGCCACCGCGGCGTGCGATGTGGCCCCGTCCGCGGCTGCTTCGGCGGCAGCGCCGGAGTCGCGAGATGCAAGCGCTGCCGGTGCCGCCGCTGGCGTCGAAGCCGCTGCGATCGCCGGTGCGGGCGACGTCACGGGTGCAGCCGCCGGCAGGTCGTCGAAATCGAACTCGGGCTGTGCACGGCTCGACGGCACGATTCCCGACGGTTCATCGCCGTCATCGATGTCCAGGTCGCTCGACGACTCCTCGCCGGCAGCGCCCGGTTCGCCCTTGCCGCGACGCCGACGACGGCCACCCCGGCGACCGCGGCGCCGACGGCCATTGCCGCCTGCCTCGTCGTCCGGGCTCTGCTCGTCGTCCAGCTCACTCGCCTGCACGGCGTCGATCGTTCCGGGGGCAGCAGCCTGGGTGTCGGCGTCGGCCGGAGATGCGGGAGCGACCGCTGGCGTGGCGACTTCAGGGCGCGGTGCGGGGTCGACCGCAGCGGCGGCGGGCAGCTCGACCGCGCCTGTGGCAGCCGCACCGACGGCGGCAGCTGCCGTCACCTCGCTCTCGGCCTCGGGCCTGGGCTGACGCGGCGGTCGGGGCGTCTTCTGCTTCTGGCGACGCTCCTGCTGACGCTCGGGCGCGCGCTCCTTGCGCGGCTCGGCGGCGGGCTGCTCCTTGCGCGGCTCGCGCGACGCGGCGGCCTCATCTCGGGGCGCGCTGGACTTCTGCGCGCCGTCCTGACGGGGGCTGCCGTCCTGGCGGTTGCCGCGACGGTCGCGTCGCT
>NTJG01000007.1 GCA_002324875.1 Lysobacteraceae bacterium NML93-0793 | reverse complement strand
CGCCGGCGACACGGCCGGGCAGCGCGGCCAGCTGCGCGAGCAGGCATTCCCGCAGGTCGCGCGCGGCGATGCCGGCCGGATCGCCGGCCAGCAGCCGCTGGCGCACGGCCTCGAGCGTGGCCGCGTCGCAATCCAGACGCGCGCAGCCCGTCCCGACGAGCTCGGCATGCGGCGCGGCGAGATAGCCGGCGTCGTCGCAGTGTTCGAGCCAGAAGGCGGCGATCGCCAGCGCATCGGGCTCGAGTTCGGTCGCCAGGCGCTGCAGGATGCGCAGGTGCGGATCGGTCGACTCGCCGGCGGCGATGCGCGCCAGGCCGTCGTCGTCCTCGCCGCTCCAGCTGGCGCCGCGTACGTCCCACATCGACGACTCGGGCAGCTCGTCGAACGCGGCGACATCGGTCGCGGCGTCGGCGCGTTCCGGCACCGGATTTGCAACAGGCTCCTCGTCGAGTTCGAGCAGCGGGTTCTGCTCCAGAATCCGACGGATCTCGAGATCCAGCTGCATGCCGTCGAGCTGCAGCAGACGGATCGACTGCAGCAACTGCGGCGTCATCTGCAGGGACTGGCCGAGCTGCATCGAGGTGGTGGCACTGGCTTTCATGTCGCCGGATTCCCGTCGCGGCGCTGGTCTGCGCCCGTGAAAGCATCGTGAAGCCGTCGCGACGGATCCGCTATCAGGGGGTTTCCGACGATGCCCGGGGTGGTCCCCACAGGTGTCGGGGTTTCCCCGACAGCGCTCCGGTCACGTGTGCGACGGTTTCCCGGCGGACAAAGGCGCGGCCGTGCTGCGTCGCGCGCGCCGGCTCAGTCGGCCTTGCGCCCCTGGCGCGCGGCCAGCAGGACCAGTTCGTTGGCGCGTCGGCAGCCGAGCGCTTCCATCATCCGCGCGCGATGCGTTTCCACGGTCTTGACGCTGATGCCGAGATCCGACGCGATTTCCTTGCTGCTGAGCCCGCGGCCGATCATGTCCAGAATCTGCCGCTGGCGGTTCGACAGCGATTCCACACCATCGCCCTTGGGCCGCCCGAGCAGCGGCGCCATCATCCGCGACGACAGCCGCGGGCTGAGGAAGACCTCGCCCGCGAGTGCGGTGCGCAGCGCCAGTTCCAGTTCCAGCGGCGCCGCGTCCTTGACCACGAAGCCCGACGCGCCGCGTTCGAGCGCGCTGCGCACATGCTGGGAATCGTCGTGCATCGACATGATCAGCACCCGGGTGGCCGGCAGTTCGGCGTGGATCGCGGCCATCGCCTCGATGCCGCTGCGGCCGGGCAGCGAGAGGTCCATCAGCACGACGTCGGGGCGGTGGATCAGGGCGAGGTCCAGGGCCTCGTCGGCGCGGCTGGCCTCGGCACAGACATCGACACCGCCGAATCCCTGCAGCAGCCGGCTCAGGCCTGCACGCACCAGGGTGTGGTCGTCGACGATCAGCACTCGCACCAGCCGGTCTCTCCCTACGCCGGGTTCGGCCCGGTCGCCGCAGGATACGCGAGACCGCCGCCGCTCACCGGCGGCGCTGCTCGGCGACCTGGCGCCGGTGGAGGCGGAAGAGGTGGCGGTCGAGGGCTTCGTCGAGGTCGGCGTTCGAGGTCGAGAACCTCAGCCACACCCGCGACCCGCCCTCGTGTGCGCGGCAGGCGACGACCGTGGCGGGCAGTTCCAGATGGTCCGGCAGCCAGTCGGCGGGCTGCAGGCGGACGAGCATCGACGTGCCGGCCGGCCAGGTCTCGACCGTGTCGAGATCGACCCGCAGCCCGGCCCGCGACCAGCGCACCGGGCGCTCCGGCAGCCCGTCGGCGCGCGTCGCGAGACGGCCGACGAGGGCGAGGATCAGGTCGAGCTTGGCATCCATGCGCTGCGCGAGCAGCGGCAGGTCACCGTGTTCCTCGCCGCCGTCGTCCTTGCGCAGATCTTCGATCTGGGCGAGACCGTGCAGCAGACTCACCGCCTGCGCCGGGCGGCCGCGCGAGGACGACGGCGCGACCGCGACGGGCAGGTGCAGTTCGCAGTCGAGGCTGTCGTCGAACAGCGCGGCGTCGGTGGGGTCGTCCTGGGACACGGGATACGTGGTCACGGTGCGGTCTCGACGGTCACGTACGCGCGTGACGCGGTGTCCTGGCGATGCGCCTCACGCAGTGCATCGCCGATGACGGTCTGGCGCTCGCGCATGTGCAGCAGCACCGTGTTCTGCATCTTCAGCAATTCGCGCAGCACATCCACGGGTGTGTTCGGCGTGGTGGTTTCGATGTAACGGCGCAGCGCCGCGTCGTAGATGGCCATACGCTCGGCCGCGGCCTCGAAATCATCGGCGTCGATCGCCGCGCCGAGCGCGTCGAGCTGGTCGTGCAGATCCCGGTGCGCGGCCGGGCTCACGCGACGGCATCCGTGGCGAGATGGGCGGCATCGGTACCGGGCCGGATTGCCGACCAGGCCGCATCGATCTCGCCGAGCAGATCCAGGCACTCGCGCAGCGCGACCGCATCGTTGTTGAGATTGGCCTCGGTCAAGCGGCGTAGCACGTAGTCGTACAGCGCCGACAGGTTGCCGGCGATCTCGCCGCCGGCCTCGTGGTCCAGCGAGCCGTTGAGATGGCCGACGATCGCGCAGGCCTCACCGATCGCCTTGCCCTTGCGCGCGGGGTCGCCGCGCTCGAGACAGGCTTCCGCCAGACGGATGCGCTCGCAGGCGCCGGACAGCAGCAGGGCGACCAGCTTGTGCGGATCGGCATCCATGACGGCGCCTTCGAGCTGGCTCTGGCGGTACTGCTGGGCGTAGTGGCGCTGCATCATCGGTCGCGTCCTTTCGGGCTTACTTGGTCTGTGCCGACAGGTTGGCGAGCTGCTGCGCCAACGCGGTGCTGGTGGAGGTCATCTGCGCCATCAGCGAGTCGAGCGCGACGAACTGGGTGCGGTAGCGCTTGGCGGCCGCGTCCATGCGCACGTCCAGCGCCTCGCGCTGCCGGGTCACGTCCTTGAGCTGGTCGTTGAGGCCCTTGGTGCGCAGAGTAAACGCGCCGTCCGTGCCCACGTAGCCCTTGACGGCGGCGTTTAGCTTGGCCGCGAGGCCGTTCTCGCCGGTGAAGGCCGCGATGACCGCGGAGGAATTGGCCGCCATCGCCTCGTTGAACTTCGTCGCGTCCAGCACCAGGGTGCCGTCGGGGTTCGGGAATCCCTGAGTCTGCAGGCCGAGCGTCTTCGCATCCAGGCCCTGCTGCGCGAGTCCGCCGAGCAGATCGTTCATGACGTTGCGCAGCTGCGAGGCCGCGCCGCGCATCTGCGCATCGCCGGTCAGCGAAGACGGGGTCTTGGTCTCGGCGTTGTAGGTGGTCGCGGTGCCGATGGCCTTGAGCGCCGCGTTGTAGGCCTTGACGAAGCCGTCGACCGCGGCCCGGCTGCCGGCCGGGTCGGTGTTGACCTCGACGCGGCTGGTGCCGGCCTGCTTGAGCACCAGCGACATGCCCGGCACCGCGTCGGTGATGGTGTTGCTGGCCGAGGTGGTGACCAGGCCGTCGATGGACACCCGGGCATCCGCGGCCGGCGACTGTTCGGCCAGGCCGCCGACGAGCGCCTGCAGGTCGCTGCCACCGTCGAGCATCTGGATGCTGATCGCATTGGCCGCGCCGGTTTTTGCGCTGCCGAGCGACAGATGGTGGCCGGCATCCGAGGTCAGCACCGCCGCCTGCACGCCGTTCTTGCCGGCCGCGTCGTTGATCGCGCTGCGGATGTCGGCGAGCGTCGCATCCGCCTTGACGGCGACGTCGACGGACGTCTCGCCGATCGATACGCGCAGGGTGCCGGCCGCGAACTTGGTCCCGACGTCGGTGCCGGCGCCGAGCAGCTTGTGCGCGGTGGCCAGCGACTGCACCTCGACCTGATAGCTGCCGACCGGCGTGTTGCGGCCGGCTGTCGGGGTCAGCACAGCGTCGGTGGCGCCGGTGGGCATCGTTCCGGACGCGACGGACAGCGTCGTCGAGCTGACGGTGCGCGCGCCCAGCGCGTCGACCTTCTGCAGGCCGTCGAGCGCGGTCTTGAGCGCATCGAACGCCGACTTCACCGTGCCGAGGCCGGACAGCTTGAACTTGGTCTGCGATTCCAGCGTGTTGAGGCGGGCGTTCTGCGGCGCACGGTCGGCCGCCACCAGCTGGTTCACGATCCCGCTGATGTCCAGGCCCGAGCCGATGCCGCCGTAGCCGAATGAATAGTCCGCCATGAATCCGTCTCCTCGCCGGGAACGCCCCGAACGGCCGCACGCGGCGGCCATCTGCTGTAGCGGCCCCGTGCCGCGCTTCTTGAGGGCTGCAAGAGATGTGCCTGCACGGCGCTTGGCGCGCCATCGCCGCCGGCCGCACCGCGTCGGTGCACGCGTGGGCCCGGACGCACACGCGCGCAGCCCGTGACGCCCATGGCGGGCGGGCGCGCGCCTGCGTCGAGGTGGTCGATTCAGGCGGCGACGCGATCGGCGAACAAAAAAAAGACCCCCGGCGGATGCCGGAGGTCTTCGAAGCGGGCGAGGCCGGGACCGGCCTCGCCGCGCGGGTCGCCGGACTCAGCGCAGCAGGCTGAGCACGTTGTTCGGCAGCTGGTTGGCCTGGGCCAGCATCGCGGTACCGGCCTGCTGCAGCACCTGGGTACGCGACAGCTCGGCGGTTTCCTTGGCGAAGTCCGTGTCCATGATGCGGCTGCGCGAGGCCGACAGGTTCTCCGACGAGGTCTGCAGGTTGGCGACGACCGAGCTGAAGCGGTTCTGCACGGCACCGAGGTCGGCGCGCGAGGAGTTGACCGCGCCAAGCGCCGCATCCATCGCAAGAATCATGCGATCGGCTGCTTCCGCAGTCAGCACATTCTCGTCGGTGAAGCCAACCTCATCGGCCGTGGTGGCGCTCTCCGTGCCCAAGGTCAGGCCTGAGTTAGCGACCGTGCCACCCACTTCGATGTCGGCTCCATCGCTGGCCGTCAGCACGACAGCGTCATCGTTCGTACTCGCCACAACGTTGGTGACGTTTCCGGCCGTCAGTGCGGCGTTGATGGCAGCGGCAAGCGCTTGTGCACCAGAGGCATCTGCCGTCACCGTGACATCGGCGACCGCCTGACCGTTGATCGTGAGGCCCGAAACAGTGCCAGCGGTCACCGCGGCACCGGTTACGGTGGCCTCGACCGTCGACTCCCATTCACCCAGCGCGGCGGTGCTCGCATTCGCGATCGAATCGATCGTGATCGTCTGCCCCTGGTTCGCGCCGACCTGGAAGGCCTGGGCGGTGAAGCTGCCGTCGAGCAGCTTCTTGTCGTTGAACGAGGTCTGCTCGGAGACGCGCTGGATCTCGGCCTTGAGCTGGGTGACTTCCGCGTTCAGCGCAATGCGGTCGGAGTCGGAGTTGGTAGCGTTGCGCGACTGCACCGCCAGCTCACGGATGCGCTGCAGGTTGTTGCCGATCTCGCCCAGCGCGCCTTCGGCGGTCTGTGCCAGCGAGATGCCGTCGTTGGCGTTGCGGGCGGCCTGGTTCATGCCGCGGATCTGGGTGGTGAAGCGCTCGGAGATCGCGAGGCCGGCGGCGTCGTCCTTGGCGCTGTTGATGCGCTGGCCCGACGACAGGCGCTGGATCGAGGTCGACAGGCTGGCCGAGTTGGTGGCCAGGTTGCGCTGGGCGTTGAGCGAGATGGTGTTGGTGTTGATGACGGACATGATGCAGGTCTCCTGGTATGGGGAATCCGGCACGGGAACAGGGCCTGGCCGGTGGCTCCGCAGGGGGTTGCCGTTCTGTCGGCCCTGTCCTCTGCTGTAAGCAATAACGGCGTCTCGTCGTCAAGCTTTAATGCTGTTTTTGCCGGCGATTCGCAGTCCGTTTCCGGACCGCTTGCATTAACGGCCGTGATGCGGAGGGGTTGAGCGCGGATCGCATCGATGCGCCACATCGGCAACATAGGGCGCACACGGGTCTATCACCGTGCATACGCGCGCCGGCGCGAAGCGGCTTGCCCCCTCGAAGCCGCATCGCACGCGTAAGTTCCAAGCCCGTTATCCATGCAGACCGCGGATGAGTGCACGTGCGTGCGCGATCCACCCTGCAGCGTGAACCCGGCAGGGCACGCAGCCTCCGCCGTGTTCCAGTGAGAGGGTGGAGCTGTAGAGGTGTGTACGTGCGATGTGACGTACACGGTGAAGCCGCACCGCGCGCGAGCGCGCGCCGACAGGGACGTCTGCAGACATTCGAATGCGGTGGCCGGCATCGTGTGCGGCAACCGCCGAATTGCGGCGATCCGGCGAGACCGCGCGGAGATGCGGAGTTCGTGTACGGCCATAAGCTCGTGCGCGAAGCTGCAAGGACACGCGCATCGCGCAGCCGTCTGCAACGTACCAGCGTCCACATTTGCCGGGTTGCACGCGTGAGCGCCCGCTTCGGCGGCATCAACGACGAGGGTGTTGCATGCTCGAGAACCGGCTGCATGTCCGTCAGGTCATCGAGCGGCCACGCCTCCTGCGCGAGGCCGCGTGCGAGATGGACGGCGCGATGTCGGCAGGCGCGAGGCTGCCTGCAGTTGGCCCTGGATCAGCGCAGCAGATCGAACAGCGACAGGCGCTGCATCTGCACGAAGCTCAACTGCGCGGCTTCGAGGGCGACCTTTTCGAGATTGAACCGGCTGATCGCGTCGGCGTAGTCGAGATCGCGCAGGCCCGACAGCGTGGTTTCGATGGTCAGCGAATGCGCATCGCGCAGCGAGGCGGCGTTGTCGATCGCCGCGAGCTGGGCGCCGCCGTTGGCGCGCACGTCGATGAAATGGTCCATCGCGGTCGAGATGTCGCGCATCGCGCCCTGCAGCGCGTTCTGCTGCGCGGCACGCTGGGTGTCGGTGGTCGGCGCCATCGTCAGTGCGCCCAGGAGGTTGTCGATGGTCGCAAACACGTCGCGCGTGCCCGCGGCACCCAGCGAGAACGCATCGCCGTCGGCGGGCGCGCCGCCGATCACCACGCGTGCGCCGGCGATCGTGATCGCCTCGCCGTCGACGTGGACACCGCTGCCGACGACATCGCCGGCTGCATCGGTGACTTCGTAGGCGCCATCGGCACCGAACCGGATGCTGTAGCTGCCACCGGTCCACTGGCCGGAATCGGTGAGGCCGAAGCTGCCGATCCGGCCCGTACCCGTGTTGGCGGCATCGGGCGCGACATCGATACGGCCGTCGCCGGTGCGCACACGCAGGAACACTTCGCTGCCGGGCATGGTGTCGGCGACGAACATCTGCGGGGCGATCTCGACCTGGCGTCGCGTCTGGTCACCGGAATAGCTCACGCCGCCGGCCACCTTCGCGAACGGAGCCGAGCCGTCCTGGGTGCCGCCGAACAGATAGCGTCCGGCGCCGTCGGGACTGTTGGCGATGTCGAGCAGGCTGGCACGCAGGCTGGTCACCTCGGTGGCGATGGCCTTGCGGTCCTCGTCCGACAGCGACGCACTGTTCGCGCGCACGGTGAGCTCGGTGATCCGGCCCATGACGCCGCCGGCCTGGGTGAGTGCCGATTCCTGCATGCCGAGCCGGTGCCCCACGGCATTGGCGTTCGCACCGAAGCGCTCCAGCTCGGCCAGGGCGCGGTCCAGACCGACCGCCGCGCCGGCGCCCACCGGGTCGTCCTTGGCGGTCAGCAGCTTCTTGCTGGTCGCCAGTTCGTTCTGGATGCGCGCCAGCGACGCCTGCTTGGACTGCAGCGTCGACAGCGACTGCTGGTAGAGCATGCCGGTGGAGATGCGGGTCATCGGCGGACGGCTCCGAGCAGGGACTGGAACAGGGTGTCGGCGGTCGAAATGATCTGCGCGGCGGCCTGGTAGGCCTGCTGCAGGCGAAGCATGTTGGCGGCCTCTTCGTCGAGGTTGACGCCGGAGATGCTCTCGCGCGAAGTGACCGCCTGCTCGTGCAGCGTGGCCTGCGCCTGGGCCGCATAGCCGGCATGGCGTGTGGCCGAGCCGACGGCGGTGGTCAACCCCGCGATCGCGCCATTGAGGGTCAGCGAGCCGCCATTGAGGGCCGGGCCGTCGTCGAAGCCGGCCAGCAGCGCCGCGTTGCCGTTGTTGCTCGAACCCGGCGCGGTCGGCGCCATGCTGAAGGTGTCGCCGGCCGCCGGAATGCCGTCGAGCACGAACGACCAGCCGTTGGCGCTGATCGTGTCGCCGGGCGTGTAGGCGAAGGGGCCGTCACCGTCGATCATGTACTGGTCGCCGTCGAGGAAGTCGATCGTCGACGGGGTGCGCAGCGCAGGATCGGCGGCATCGGGAATGCGTACGTTACCGGGTTTGCCGGTCCCCAGGTTGCCCAGCGCGGCCTGCACCTGTACCGGCGTGGCCGCGGCGATACGTCCGGGATCGGTGATCGCCACCGACAGGCCGCGCGCCGCCTGGGCCGTGGGCTGCAGCAGGAACCGGTCGCTCTCCTGCGCGGCGCCATCGACCTCGAGCGCGATGCCGGCCACGCGCAGCGGGTCGCCGGCGGCGCCCGTGCCGGTGACCGGGACACTGTTGCCGGTCGAGGCGTCGGTCGCCGTCCAGGCGCCGCTGCGGAACTGCAGCACGAGGTTGCGGCCGTCGATCGCCCCGAGGTTGTCGACGCTGCCGGTCAGCCGTGCGGTGCCGGTGTTCGCCGCGTGGTTGTTGACGGCCGGCGCGGGCACGTTGAAGAACGCGCCGCCGGCATCGCCGTACTGGTCCACGCCGGCGGCGTGGCCGGCATTGAAGGTCGTACCGAGGGCGAGGGCGATCCGCCCCAGCTCGGCCTGCGTGGGGTCGAGCACCTGCTCGCGGAATTCGAGCATGCCGCCGATCTTGCCGCCCATCACCCGTTCGTCGATGCGGATGGTCTGGCCCTGGCTCTGCAGCGCCAGTTGCTGGCGCTCGGGGCGGTAGGAATCGGCGACGGTGGTCAGCTGCGAGGCCTGGATGCCGACGACCAGCGCCTGGCCACCGGCGGAAAACACGTTGATCGCGCCGCCGTCCTGCTGCACGGCGGTGCCGCCGGTCAGCGAGACGAGATCACGGATCATCTGATCGCGGCGGTCGAGCAGGTCGGGCGAGGCGGTCTGCGCACTGCCGATGCGGCCGTTGAGCAGGGCGATCTCGCTGGTGAGCCGGTTGACCTCGTTGGCGCTGGCGGCGAGGCCACTGTTGACCTCGGTCGACAACCGGTCGAACTGCCCCTGCAGCTGCTGGAAGCGGGTGGTCAGCGCATTGGCCTGGCCGAGCATGTTCTGCCGCTCGGCCGGCGCGGATGCGTTCGACGACAGCGCGCTGACGGAATCGAAGAAGTTCGACCACAGCCCGGAAATGCCGGTGGTGGACTCCGACATCAGGCTGTCGATGCGCCCGGACAGCGACGACAGCTGCTGCAGGCGCGCGAGTTCGCCGCCGCTGTCGATCAGCCGCGCATTGGCCAGGTCGTCCGCCACCCGGCGCACATCGCTGATCTGGGTGCCGCGGCCCACGTAGCCCGCGCCGATGAACTGCGGCGAGCGCGCTTCGAAGTCCACCGTCTGCCGGCTATATCCGGGTGTGTTGATGTTGGCGACGTTGTGGCTGACCGTCGACAGCGCCCGCTGGAAGGCGATCAGGGCGCTGGTACCGGTGGAAAGGATGTTGGCCATGGGCGGACTCAGCGACGCAGGAGCGCCTGGACCGCGCGTTCGGCGGCCTCGGCGACGGTGTTCACGGCAGCGGGCGCCGCGGCGTGTGAAGCGGGCAGGGTGCCGGTGCCAGTGCCGGCGCGCGCGAACTGCGAGATCGTCGAGAGGGCGCGGTCCATGGTGGGGCCGTTGGCGATCGCGCTGAGCTTGTCGGCGTAGCGCGGATCGGTGGCATAGCCGGCCTGCTGCAGGGCGCTGGCGAAGCGGCGCACGTCGCCGCCGGATTCCAGGGCCTGGCGGTAGCGCGGGTTCGTCTTCAGCAGGCGCACATAGTCGGCGAAGCTCTCGGCGGGCGACCCGTAGGCACGGAAATCGGCGCGTTCGGTGTGGCGGACGCCGTTGGTGTACTCGTGGGTGTTGACCGTGGCGCGGTCGCCCTTCCAGCCGGTGGCCTTGATGCCGAACAGGTTGTTCGCCGTCGTGCCGTCGCCGCGCTGGATCGTCCGCCGGCCCCAGCCGGTTTCCAGCGCCGCCTGCGCCACCAGCGCCTTGGCATCGACGCCGAGCTCGCGGGCCGCGGCCTGGGCGTGGGACCAGATCGACGCCACGAAGCGTTCCGGCGAGCGCGGCGCGAAGGACTCGGCCGCGGCGCGCGAGGCCCGCTCGAGTGCGGCCGGCGCCTGCGCGACGGCCGCGGTCGCGGTCCGTGCGATGCCGGTCGCGGCATCGGCGACCGGGCGGGCACGCTGCATCAGCGATTCGACGAAGCCGTCCATCGGCGAGCGCGCCGATGCGTCGGACGCGGTATTCGCGCTCGAGGGCCGACCGGCGATCAGATCGAGCGTCTGCGCGCCCAGTGCCTCGGGCAGGGCGCTCATGCCCGCGCCGCCGGTCAACGGCAGGCCGCTGGCGGCATCGGCCGGGGGTGCGAGCCGCGGATCGAGCACCGCCGCCTCCGCGTCACCGCCGCCGAGCTGGCGCGCGATGACCTTGGCCAGGCCCAGACCGTTGCCCTCGGTCATCGATTTGGCCAGCCGCTGGTCGTAGAGATCGCGGTAGAGCTGGTTCTCGCCCGGGAACAGCGCATCGCCGAAGCTGGCATCGCGCATGCTCTTGATCAGCATCTGCGCGAACACGCCTTCGAACTCGCGCGCGGCCTGGTCGATGCGCGCGGCATCGGGTCGCTGGGCGGGATTGAGCTCGATGGGGGAGGCGGCGATGCGCATGTCAGATGACCTCGAGCTCCGCGCGCAGCGCACCGGCCTGCTTGAGCGCTTCGAGAATCGCGATCAGATCGCCCGGCGCGGCGCCCACGGCATTCACCGCGCGCACGATCTCGTCGAGCGAGGTGCCGCCGGCGAACTTGAACATGCGGCTGCCGTCCTGATTCACGGCGATGTCGGTCTGCGGCGTGACCACGGTGCTGCCGCCGCTGAAGCCGCCGGGCTGGCTCACGCCCAGGCTCTCGGTGATGGTCACGCTGAGCGAGCCGTGCGCGATCGCCGCCGGCATCACCTTGACCAGCGCGCCCATCACCACGGTGCCGGTGCGCGAGTTGACGATGACCTTGGCCGGCGCGGCGCCGGCCGCGAGCTGCACGTTCTCCACCTCGGCGAGGAAGCCGATGCGTGCAGCCGGGTCGTACGGCGCGCGCACCGCGACGGTCACGCCGTCGACCGCGCGCGCGGTGCCGGGGCCGAAGCGCGCGTCGAGCGCGGCCACCATGTTGCGGATCGTGCTGAAATCGCCGCGGTTGAGGTTGAGCGTGAGTTCGCCGCTGTCGCCGAAACCGCCGTCGACCGCGCGCTCGACCATCGCGCCGTTGGGAATGCGGCCGACGCTCGGCACGTTGACCGACACGCGCGAGCCGTCACGGCCCTGCGCGCCGAAGCCGCCGACCACCAGGCTGCCCTGGGCAATCGCATAGACCTGGCCGTCGGCGCCCTTGAGCGGCGCCATCAGCAGCGTGCCGCCGCGCAGCGAGACCGCATTGGCGATCGAGGAGACGGTGATGTCGATCGTCTGCCCGGGCTTGGCGAACGCGGGCAGCTCGGCGTGGATCGCCACCGCGGCCACGTTCTTGAGCTGCGGGTTGACGTTCGCCGGCACCGTGACGCCCAGCTCGTTGAGCATGTTGCGCAGGCTCTGCACGGTGAAGGGCGACTGGCTGGTGCGATCGCCGCTGCCGTCGAGACCGACGACGAGCCCGTAGCCGACGAGCGCGTTGCCGCGCACGCCGCCGACGGTGGCGAGATCCTTGATGCGCTCCTGCGCGTGCAGCGGCGCCGCGAACGCGGCGACCGCGAGCAACGCGAGAGGCATCAGACGAAGCAGGGAAGAGCGCGACATGGCGGTGACCCGGTGGAGACTCAGTAGGGATAGAGACGCGAATGGAAGAACCGGCCGAGCCAGCCCATCGCATTGGTCTGCGCGATCGCGCCGCGGCCGCCGTAGACGATGCGGGCATCGCCCACGCGGCTGGACATCACGGTGTTGTCGGGGCCGATGTCGGCCGGGCGCACGATGCCCTGCACCTGCACCAGCTCGTTGCCCTGGTTGAGGCGGATCTGCTTGCTGCCTTCGACCACCAGGTTGCCGTTGGGCAGGCGCTGGACCACGGTCACCGTCACGCTGCCCTGCAGGCGGTTGCTCTGGGCGCTGCGGCCGCTGGCGTCGAAATCCCGACTGCCGCTGGCCGAGGCGCTCAACACATCGCGGCCACCGATGGTGACCGGCGCGCCGAACACCTGGGGCACGCCGATGTCGACGCTGCTTTCCTTGCCCATCTGGGTGCTGGCACTGGTCTGCGCGGTGGTGTTCTCCACCAGCTGGATCGTCAGCAGATCGCCGACGTCACGCGCGCGGCGGTCGGCGAACAGCGACATGCCGCCGTGGCCGCCGGCCTGGTAGATGGCGCCGGGCGTGGCCTGTGCGGGCAGGGCGACGACCGGCTGGATCGGCGCCATCGCCGGATACGGCCGCACGTCGCCGGCGGCGACGCAGCCCGCGAGCAGGGCGGGCAGGGCCAGTGCGCAGATGCGGCCGGGAAACTGGAGGCGAGAGTTCATCGCGGTGCTCAGACGTTGTTGTTGAGGTAGCCCAGCATCGAATCGGTGGTGGAGATCGCCTTGGCGTTCATCTCGTACGCACGCTGGGTTTCGATCATGCTCACCAGCTCCTCGACCACGTTGACGTTGCTGCCTTCGAGCGCGCCCTGCTCGAGCATGCCGAGGCCGTTGAGGCCGGGCGTGCCGTTCTGCGCGGGGCCGGAGGCGGTGGTTTCGAGGTAGAGGTTTTCGCCGCGCGCCTGCAGGCCCGCGGGGTTGATGAAGTCGGTGACGGTGAGCGAGCCGATCTCCAGGCCCTGGGCCTCGCCGGCGATCTGCACGCTGACCGTGCCGTCCTTGCCGATCGTCACCGCCTGCGCGCCCTCGGGCACCTGGATGCCGGGCTGCACCGGGAAACCGCTGCTGGTGACCAGTTCGCCCTGGGCATTGATCTGGAAGCTGCCGTCGCGCGTGTAGGCCGGCGTGCCGTCGGGCATCAGCACCTCGAAGAAGCCGCGGCCGTTGACCATGACGTCGAGCGCGCGACCGGTCTGCTGCGGGTTGCCCTGCTGGAAATCCTTCGACGTGGACACCACACGCACGCCGGTGCCGAGCTGCAGGCCGGTCGGCAGCTGGGTCTGCGCCGAACTGGCGCCGCCGGGCTGACGCACCTGCTGATACAGCAGGTCCTCGAAATTGGCGCGGTCGCGCTTGAAGCCGGTGGTGTTGGTGTTGGCGAGATTGTTCGACACGACCGACATGCGCGTCTGCTGCGCATCCAGTCCGGTCTTCGCCACCCACAGTGCCTGGTTCATCGCTTGGTCCTCGGTCCGGGCGCATGCGGCGCCGTCGGGATGGGAGATGCAATCGGTGTGCCAGCGGAGGCCGTGATTGGTGATTGGGGAGTCGTGATTCGAAGAAGCGGGTGGGCCGCGAGCGTCGGGCGACGCGCGGCGCCTTCCACTCACGCCTCAGGAATCACGGCGCGCGCGTGCCCGCGCGGTGACGGCGGTGGCACGCCGGAATACGGGATTTGGCAAGCGGCCGGGGTAGCGCTAGCAGCGCGCAGCTTTCACGAATCACGATTCACTAATCACGAATTACCAATCACCAATCACGGCGCGCCGCGCGCGCCTAACCGCCCAGCCGCAGCAGGCTGTTGGCCGCCTGGGCGTTGTCGTCGCCGCGCTGGATCAATTTGACCTGCATCTCGAACTGGCGCTGCAGCTGGATCATCTGCACGAGGGCGCCGGCCGCGTTGACGTTGCTGGTTTCCAGCGTGCCGGTCGCCATCACTTCGCCGGGGGCCTGGGCGAGCGGGGTCTGCGGATCGGTATTGCGCATCAGGCCGTCGAGACCACGCGCCAGCCGGTCGGGCGTGGCGTCGACCACACGCAGCCGGCCGACCACGGCCATCGTCTGCGGCCCTTCGCCCAGGGGCACGATCGACACCGTGCCGTCGTGCCCGATGTCGAGCGCCTGGTGGGGCGGCAGCGCGAACGGCATGCCGTTGTCGTCGACCAGGGGGTGGCCGCCGGCGGTGACCAGTTGCCCGTTCGGCGTGAGCGACAGATTTCCGGCGCGGGTATAGGCCTCGGTGCCGTCGGTCGCCTGCACGGCGAGCCATCGATCCTCGCGCAGGGAGACGTCGAGCGGATTGCCGGTGACGCGCTGGGCGCCCATCCGGTTGTCGAAGCCCTGGTCGATGTGCACCGCATCGATGCGCGAGGCATGCGTACCGCCCTGGATCCGGTAGGCCTCGGTATTGGCCAGCGCCGCTTTGAACCCGGCGGTGTCGGCATTGGCGAGGTTGTGCGACACCGTGCCCTGCGCCTGCAGCGTGGCGCGGGCGCCGGTCATCGCGACGTAGAGGGCTTTGTCCATGGGCGGGGATCCGGGATCGGGGAGTCGGGATTGGAAGAGGCGGGGTCAGGCGGGGAGAGACGGGACTGCAACACCGAATCCCGAATCCCCATTCCCGAATCTCTCGGTCATCAACGAATGTTGATGACCGTCTGCGTCACCTGGTCCTGGGTCGAGATCATCTGCGCATTGGCCTGGAAGTTGCGCTGCGCGACGATCATGTTGACCAGCTGCTCGGTCAGGTCCACGGTCGAGGATTCCAGCGCGCCGGCCTGGATCTGGCCGAAGTCCGAGCTGTCGGGCGCGCCGGTGCGGCCGGCGCCCGAGCCGTAGGTCTCGGCCCACATGTTGTTGCCCTGCGGCTGCAGGCCCTGCGGGTTGACGAAGGTGGTCAGCGCGATCTGGCCCAGCGGCTGGTCGGCGCCGTTGGAATAGCGCGCGAACACCACGCCCTCGGCCGAGATGCTGATCTCGTTGAGCTTGCCGGCCGCGTAGCCGTCCTGGCGGGTGTCGCGCAGCTGGAAGCGCTCGCCGTACTGGGTGGAGCCGGTCAGGTCCAGATCGAGCTGGAGCACGCCGGCGCCATTGGCCGGGGTGAACGGATCCAGCGTGATCCGGCCGTCGGTCGGCGAGAGCAGGGCGCCGCTGTCGGAGAACTGCAGCGTGGTGGGCGCACCGACGCTGGCGCCGTCGACGTAGTTGTGCACCTGCCACTCGTTGGGGTTGGCGGTCTTGACCAGATACGAGGTCTGCACGTGGCCCACGCCCAGCGAATCGAACACGGTGATGCCGCCGGTCGAGCTGTTGTAGCTGTTGGGCTCGGACGGGTCGAACGTCGCCATCGTCGGCGGGCTGGCGTTGCCGGGCAGGGTGAACATCAGGTTGACCCGGCTGCTCGGGCGCGGTGGGCTGTCGGTGGTCAGCAGCTGGAGATCGGTCACGCGGCCCACGTCGAAGCCGTCGGCATTGGTGCGCGGCGGGTAGACCTGCAGGCGGGCGCCGTCCGGCGTGCCGACGAAGCCCTGGGCGTCGGTCTGGAAATTGCCGGCGCGGCTGTAGACGCGGGCGCCGTTCTTGTTGAGCGTGAAGAAGCCTTCGCCGTCGATCGCCATGTCCAGGCTGCGCCCGGTGGGATCGATGTTGCCCTGCGAGAACTGCTGGGCGACGTTGCTCAGCTTCACGCCCGAGCCGATCGCATTGCGCGACAGGCCGTAGGCACTGTTGGAGAACAGGTCGGCGAACTCGGCGCGCGACTCCTTGAAGCCGGTGGTGTTGACGTTGGCGATGTTGTTCGCGGTGACGTTGAGATTGGCGTTGGCCGCGTTGATGCCGGACAGCGAGGTGTTGAAGCTCATGGCGGACTCCGTGAGGGTGTGCGCGGAAAAGCGGGAAGGAGAGAACGCGTCAGCCGACGCGCAGCACGTGGCCGAGCGGCGCGGTGCCGAGGCCTTCGAGATCGAGGTACAGGCCGTCGCTGCCGACCGAGACGCTTTCGACCTTGCCGCGCACGTAGGTGCTCAGGCTGGTCGTGGCGCCGGTCTCGGTGACGTGTCGGGCGGTGATGCCGTAGGCACCGGCCGGCAGGCGCTGACCGAACGCATCGGTGCCGTCCCAGGCGAACGCCACTTCGCCGGCAGCGCTGGCGGGCACGGTGAACTGGCGCACCGACTGGCCGTTGGCATCCGTCACGTCGAAGGTCACCAGCCCCGGGCCCGGCGCAGCGACGATGCCGCTGGTGCTGCCGTCGGCCGGCAGCGCGACCTTGCTCGAGGGCAGCAGCACCTCGCGCCCGACCATCGTGGCGCCGCGCAGCAGCTGATCGCTCGCCATCGCACCGGCGAAGCCGTCGACCGAAGCGTTGAGGCTCTGGATGCCCTGCACGGTGGAGAACTGCGCCAGCTGGCCGAGAAACGCGCTGTTTTCCATCGGATTCAGCGGATCCTGGTGCTTGAGCTGCTCGGTCATCAGACGCAGGAAGTCCGCCTGCCCGAGGGATTCGGCTTTCTTGCCGCCCGCGGCCGCCGGCGTGCCGCCGAGGCCTAGGCTGCTGTAGACATCGTTGGCGATGGTGCTCATCGGAGGCTGCTCATCGGATCGGGCTCATTTCGGCGGAGCGCGGGCCTAGCGGCCCATGCTGAGGGTGGCCACCGCCAGTTCCTTGGCGGTGTTGAGCATCTCCACACCGGCCTGGTAGCTGCGCGAGGCGGAGATCATGTTGACCATCTGCGAGACGGGGTCGACATCGGGCGCGTAGACGTAGCCCTGTTCGTCGGCCAGCGGATGGCCGGGTTCGTAACGCTGGATCGGTGGGGTGTCGCGCTCCACGATGCCGGCCACCTGCACATTGGTCAGCGCCGGATCGCTGCCGTGCGCGGTGGCCCGGAACACGGGCTCGAGCGGCCGATACACCTGGTCGGGCGAGCCGGCGACGGAATCGGCATTGGCGAGGTTGCTGGCCAGCGTGCTCAGGCGCACCGACTGGGCCTGCAGCGCGGAACCGGCGACATCGAAGATCGGCAGGTTGCTCATGGCTTACTGTCCCGTGATGGCGGTCAGGATGTTGCGCACCCGCGACTCGAGAAAGCTCAGCGAGGCGCGGTATTCGAGCGCGGCGCGGCCGTAGGCGGCGCGCTCGGCATCGGGATCGACGGTGTTGCCGTCGAGGCTGGCCTGGCTGGCGACACGCGCGACCGTGAACGGGGTCAGGGCATCGTCGCCGGGCAAGGGAATGTGGTTGGAGCGCGCATCGCGTGCGGGCGCCGGCCCGGCCTCACGCACCCGTGCGGCGTTCGCCAGCGCGGCGTTGAAGTCGAGGTCGCGCGCCTGGTAGCCGGGCGTGTCCGCATTGGCCAGATTGCTGGCGATCAGCTTCAAGCGCTGCTCGCGCAGCGGCAGGGCATCGGCCTGCAGCCCGAGATAGGACGAGATCGGATTGGACATCGGCGCCTCCGGCAAACCTGTGCCGGGGTGGCTGCAAGCGGCGTGCCAGAACGACCGGGATCGGGGAGTCGGGATTGGGGATTCGGGCAGCACAACCCGGGCTTCGACCCGGTACGCGTTCAAGGAAGCGCGCAGGCGCACTCCTGTACGGGCGTTCTGGCGCGACTGGGTGCCGTTGGCGTTGCAGCGACAGGAGTCGGAGGTTCAGGAGTGGCCGACGAACCCGTCAAGGCGCCGTTCCGGGCACTTGCGTTCTGTGGAAGCGCGCGTGCGCGCGGGCCTGGCTCGCAGGCGTCGATCGCGTGCGCGCCTGCAAGGAGCGGCGCGGGTGTCAGGCGACCAGACGCCCGCCGGCGGCCTCGGCCACCTCGCTCAGCCGTCGGAGGACCTCGTCGGCCAGGTCGTGCGGGCTGTACTTGGCTACGAACGCGTCGGCGCCGACGCTCTGGACCATCGAGGTATTGAACACACCCGAGAGCGAGGTGTGCAGCAGCACGAACAGATCGGCCAGGCCGGGATGACGACGGATTTCCGTCGTCAGCGTGTACCCGTCCATAGCCGGCATTTCGATATCCGACACCACCATGGCGTAGCGCTGCGACGGCGGTTCGCCGGAGGCGTGCAGTTGCAGGAGGTGGTCCAGCGCCTGACGGCCGTCGGAGAGCAGGGTCACGCCGACGCCGAGCTGGTCGAGCACGCTGCGGATCTGCTGGCGCGCCACGCGCGAATCGTCGACCACCAGCACCTGCATCGGCGGCGCGCCCTCGGGCAGGGCGTACTCGGGCGACAGGTCGGCGTCCATGCGCGCCTGGGAGATGTCCGCCAGCACGCTTTCCACGTCGATGACCTGGATCAGCTCGCCCTGGAAGCGCGTCACAGCGGTCAGATAGCCGCCGTCGGCGCCGAGGTCGGGCGGCGGCTGGATGTCGGCGACCGCGATGTTGACGATCCGCTCGACCTCGCTGACCAGGAAGCCCTGCACCGAGCGATTGAATTCGGTGACCACGAGGTAGCCGGGCAGGTCGTTCTGGGCACGCTCCGGGTGGCCGATGGCCAGCCCCAGATCGAGCACCGGCACGCTGCGGCCACGCACGTCGGCCACGCCGGCGAACTGGGCCGGAAGACCGGGCACCTGGAACAGGCTCGGTCGGCGCAGGACTTCCTGCACCTTGAACACGTTCACGCCAAAAATCTGGCGGCCACCAAGCCGGAACAGCAGCAGCGCCAGCCGATTGTGGCCGGCAAGGCGGGTGCGCTGGTCGATACGGTCGAGCAGATCATCGGACATGTCGCCGGTATCGGCCTTCGGGTCGGCGACTTGAGCGGGGACACCCCCGCCGCCACGTGCATCGTCATACGTGCGGGCGGCACGCGTTTTGCATGGGGGGCAGGACTCTGCCTACGGACATCTCGATGCCCGCCTCGATCCAACACCGCTGCGCCCGGCGCCGCCTGCCGGCACGCCTCGCCGTGTGCCTGCTGGCCGTCGGTCTGCTGGCGCCGCTGGCACAGGCCGCGACGTTCCAGTCCGTCGATTCGATCCGCACCGCCGCACTGTCGGTGGCGGGTGCGGGCGAGGAGGCCGAGGCCAATCTCGATCCTGCGCTGCGCATGCCGATGTGCGCCCAGCCGCTGGAGGCCAGGCGTACCGCGGCCACGACGGTCGAAGTGGCGTGCCCGTCGGGCTGGCGCCTGTTCGTCCCGGTGCGCGTGCGGCGCAGCCAGACCGTGCTGGTGCTGTCGCGCAGCGTGGCTTCAGGCGAGACGATCACGGCCGATGTCTTCACCACCGAGGCGCGCGATACCGCGCGCATTGCAGGGGCCGCGATCGCCGACCCGGCCGAGGCGGTCGGTCGCAGCGCCCGGCGCACCCTGGTGGCCGGCAGCGTGCTGACCGCGGGCGACCTGGTCGCACCGCGGCTGGTGCGGCGCGGCGATACGATCGCGCTGGTCTCGCGTCAGGGCGGGATCGAGGTGCGTATGGCCGGCAGGGCGCTGGCCGATGCCGGCGCCCGCGAGCGCGTCAGCGTCGAGAACCTGTCATCGCGCCGGGTGGTGCAGGGCACGGTGGACGACGCGGGAGACGTCGTCGTCGGCCGCTGACCCGGCAGCCCGCGCCGCAGCCGGTGAAACAATTGCCCTCAAGCTTTTCCCAGGCCGGCCGATACCGGCCATGATCCCACTCAAGACACCCGTGTCAGGACCCCCGACATGACCCAGAAGATCGAAGGACCCTCCGTTCCGGTGACCCGTGCGATCGGCGCCGTCAGCGGCGCCCAGGTGGCACGCGCCGGCGACCCGCGCGACAAGGCCGTCGAGGCCGCGAACGGCGGCGACAGCCTCCGTCTGACCGGCGAAGCCGCCGGCATGCAGGCGCTGCAGCGCGACCTGGCCACCCGCCCGGCCTTCGACGAGGCCAAGGTGCAGGCCGTGCGCGAATCGCTCGCCGCCGGTACGTACAAGGTCGACGCCGAAGCCATCGCGTCGCGCATGCTCGATCTGGACGCCCGGCTGGCCGGCTGATGTCCGACCCCCAGGCCAGCCTCGAGCGCCTGGCGTCCGCGCTCGCCGACGAGCGCGAGGCGCTGATCGCCCACGACGTGGACGCGCTGATGCGCTCCACCCGCGACAAGATCGTCGCGCTGCGCGAGCTCGAGGCCTTTCCGGACGGCGAACTCTCCGGCCCGCTGGCCGAACTGGCCGAGTTCAACCGCGCGAACGGGGCCTTGCTCGCGCGCCGGCGCCGCGAAGTGAACTGGGCCCTGCGCCATCTGGGGCGGCTGGAAAGCGCACCGGCCTACGACGCCAGCGGCCGCGCCGATCATCTGTCACGCCCACGCGAACTGGCGGTCGCCTGAGTCCACGGCGCCCTCGCACACGGCTTAGACTGCAGGCTTCCCGCTGCCGGATCCTGCTGCCGTGACCCTGCTGTCCCCGCTGTCCGCACCTCCTGCCCCGCTGGCTGCGATCGCCCTTGCGCGCATCGACCAAGGCGTCTGCCTGCACGAGGCCGACGGCCGTCTGATCTATGCCAACCCGGCCGCCGAAGCCCTGTTGCGTCTGCATCCGGCCTGGGTCGAGATCGCCGGCCGCCTGGATCGCGTGCTGACCGCCGATGCCATGCGACATGCACGCGACAATGCGCACTGGGACGATGTGATCACGCTGGCACCGGGTCGCGCCCTGGATGCCCGGCTGTACTGGCTGGGCGCGGACAGCGGCCGGTTCCTGCTGCTGCTCAAGGACGGGGCCCGCAGCGACGACGAGCAGGCCCTGCAACTGCGGCACGAGGAACTCAACGTGCGGTTCAACGCCGCGCAGGAGCAGCTGCTGCAGTCGGAGAAACTCGCGTCGATCGGCCAGCTCGCCGCCGGCGTGGCGCACGAGATCAACAATCCGATCGGCTACGTCCACTCCAACCTCGGCAGCCTGCAGGAGTACGTCGGCAACCTGTTCGCGCTGATCGATGTCTACGAACGCGCCCTGCGTTCGCCCGATCCGCACGCGATGCGCTCGGAGATCGACGCCACCCGCGAACGCCTGGACGTGGATTTCATCAGTCGCGATCTTCCGCAACTGCTCACCGAGTCGCGTCAGGGCATCGAGCGCGTGACCGGCATCGTGCGCGACCTGCGCGATTTCTCGCGCTCCGACCGTGAACATGCCTGGCGCCTGGCCGACCTGCATGCGGGCCTCGATTCCACCATCAACATCGTCTGGAACGAACTGCGCTACAAGGCCAAGCTGGAGAAGCACTACGGCACGCTGCCGATGGTCGAGTGTCTGCAGTCGGAGTTGAACCAGGTCTTCATGAACCTGCTGCTCAACGCCGGCCAGGCGATCGACGGCGAAGGCGTGATCACCGTACGCACCGGGCACGATCCGGGACAGGTCTGGGTGGAGATCGGCGATACCGGCAGCGGCATCGCGCCCGAGATGCTGCAGCGCATCTTCGATCCGTTCTTCACCACCAAGGCCGTGGGCAAGGGCACCGGACTCGGCCTGTCGATCTCCTACGGCATCGTCGCCAAGCATCACGGGCGGATCGAGGTCGACAGCGCGCCGCAGGCCGGCAGCCGGTTCCGGGTGATCCTGCCGGTTCGTCAGCCGCAGACCGACCCGGCCTGATTCAGTCGATCGGCACGTCGCGTCCGCGCTGGCTGTCGTAGGTACGGAACGCCTGGCGGATGTGCTCGCGCAGCTTGTTGTCGTCCCAGGGCTTGGTCAGGAACCGGTAGATCGCGCCCCGGTTGATCGCATCGGTGACGGTGGCCAGATCGGTGTAGCCCGAGAGCACCAGGCGGATGGTGTCGGGATAGAGCATCTTCACCCGGCCCAGAAACTCGGTGCCGTCCATCTCCGACATGCGCTGATCCGAGAGGATCACCTGCACGTCGTTGGTCGCGAGCAGCCCGAACGCGTCGCGCACGTTGCCCGCGGCGAGGATGCGGTAGCCATCGCGGCGGAACAGCCGCACCAGTGAGCGCAGCACGTTCTGCTCGTCGTCGAGCAGCAGCAGGGTGCGGTCGGACTGGGTGGCGGTGAACAGCTCGGGCCGCAGATACCGCTGACGCAGCGCCTGGCTCGCGGCCTCGGCGGTCATCGGCTCGCCGAAGAGATACCCCTGGAAGTAGTCGCAGTCGGCGCGGCGCAGGAAGCCCAGCTGGGCCTCGGTCTCGACGCCGTTGGCGATGACCTTCATGCCGAGCTGGTGGCCCATCGCGATGAGCGCACGGACGATCGCCGTTTCGCGGTTGCCCGCCGGTGCGGCGCTGATGAAGCTGCGGTCGATCTTGAGGATGTCCGCCGGGTAGCGCACCAGGGCGCTGAGGCTGGCATCCCCGGTACCGAAATTGTCCAGCGTCACCGCGATGCCTTCGTGGCGCAGCGCGGAGACCGTGCGGTGGACGATGTCGGTGCTGTTGTGGGTGAGCACACGCTCGTTGAGTTCGAGGACGAGCGCGGTCATCGGCAGACCGGCCTGCTGCATCCGGCCGAGCAGCCGGTCGACGAAGTCGACCTGCAGCAGTTGCTGCGTGGTCACGTTGATGCCGACGAAGAAATCGTCGAAGCCCTGGTCCCGCCAGGCGCGGACCTGCGCGATCACGCGTTCGAGCATCCAGTCGCCGATCTGCAGGATCACGCCGATGCGCTCGGCCGTGGGCAGGAAGCGTTCCGGCAGCAGCAGGCCGAGAACCGGCGACTGCCAGCGCACCAGGGCTTCCATGCCGATCACGCGGCCGTCGCGGGCGCTGATCTTGGGCTGGTAGCGCAGGCGGAACTCGCCGTTGGGCAGCGCATCGACGATCTGCCGGGCGATGGCACTCTCGCTGTGGGCGCGGTCCTGCACGTCGAACGTGTGCAGCTGCACCGGGTCGTCCACCGCGTGCGAGGCCCGGCGCACGGCGGTTTCCGCCAGGTGCAGCAGACGGCTCGCGTCGTCGCCGTGCTGCGGGCACAGGCTGACGCCGATCTTGGCTTCGAGAAACAGCGTGTACGGCAACACTTCGAGCGGCCGCTCGATCTCGGCGATCAGGGTTTCGGCGATCGCCTGGGCATCGGCCGCGTCGCCGCCGGCCGGCAGCGGCACCGCGGCGATGAACTCGTCGCTGCCGTGGCGCCAGACCTGTCCGCGCCCCTGCAGCCGATCCTGCAGCCGCGCACCGACCGCCTCCAGGGCCGCGTCGCCGACGTCCATGCCCATGTTCTGGTTGACCGAGGCGAAATGGTCGATGTCGACATGCAGCAGTACCAGCGGGACGTCCCCCCGCGCCGCGGTCGCGATCATCGCCAGCAGATCGGGATGGGCCGCACCGAGACGCGGCAGGGCGGCGGGCGGATCGGGAACGGGCATGTGCATCGAGGGATTCTATCCGTGGCCGACCGGTGCGGCGGCCCCGACGGTGACCGTGGCATAGGGCAGCCAGGCATCGAGCCGCGTTCCGCTGCCGGGCGAGGCCGACACGTCGAGCCGGCCGCCGGCACCGTGGGCGCGCTCGCGCATGATCACCAGTCCCAAGCCACGCGCGGCGTCCGGCGCGAAGCCGCGGCCGTCGTCGTGCACGCTCAGGTCGAGACCGTCACCGGCGTCGCGGAGCGTGAGCTGCACCCGGCCGGCACGCGCGTGCCGCACCACGTTCGTCAGCGCCTCCTGTGCGATGCGGAAGCACGCCTGCTCGACGCCGGGATCCGGACGCTGCGGCAGTGGATGGATGTCGAGGGCCGCCTCGATACCGGCATTGCGCAGCAGGCGCTCGGCGTGCCAGCGCAGCGCGGCTTCGAGCCCCAGGGCGTCGAGTTGCGGGGGCCGCAGGAGGATCGAAATGTCGCGCAGACGCTCCAGCGTCGCGTCGGCCAGCATCAGGATGTCCTCGAGATCGTCGCGTCGGCGCTGGGCATCGTCTTCGTCGAGCGCGGAACCGGCGGCCATCTTCATCGCGGTCACCGACTGTCCGATGTCGTCGTGCAGTTCACGCGAGATCGCCCGCCGCTCGTCCTCCTGCAGGGTGAGCACCCGCACCGCGAGCGCCTGCAGCTCGCGGTTGCCGGCGGCCAGCTCGTCGCGCATGCGCTCGGCGTCGGTGAGATCGCGGACGACGAGCAGGGTGCAGGGCCGCTGCTCGTGCCGGGTCTGGGCCACGGTGAGGGCCGCGTGGAAAACGCTGCCGTCGCGGCGGCGCATCGGCAGCGTCGGTGGCGGTTCACAGGCCTCCGGCGCGCGGTGCCAGCTCTTGACCGCGGCGCGGTCCTGCTCGGAGACGAGATCGGACACGGCCACGCCCGTCAGACCGTCCGGCGCGTAGCCGAACATCGTCTCGCCGGCGGGGTTGGCGAAGGCCACGCGATCGTCGACGAGCAGCAGCACGCCGTCGGGCAACAGACGCATCAACTCCCGCAGCTCGCGCCCGGCTGCCGGCGCCGAGCCGACCGTCGCCGAAGCGCCATTGGGGCGGGGGAGACGCCGGTGCAGCCAGACGGCCATCAGGGCACTGCCCGCCAACGCTGCCGCCGCGGCCACCCACACCGCCGGCATGACGCCGACAGGCCGAGCCCACAGCGCGACCAGTCCCCATGCGCCGAACACCAGGCCCGCGTGAAGCGCCGGAAGTTGCCATCGCAGTGCCGTGACGTCGAGGCGCCGATCGGCCTCGGTCCGGGGCTTGGGGCGGGACTGTCCGGTCGGCATCCCGACGGCTCTCCTTCCTTGCGCGTGGGTGCAGTCTACCCGCGGGCCCGGGGGGCGGCTCAACTTCATCCCGGACGGGCCGCTAACTATCGGGACGCCCTGCCGGCCACCGGAGTCCGGGGTACGCGAACCACGGAGTGCATGCAGCGCAATGGAGTCCGGCCTCATCTTGAGCCTTCTCGACCATCCGGTGTCGGACGGCGTGCTGCTGCTCGACCGGGGTGGGCGCTGCCTGGTGGCCAATCCGGCCGCACGGCGGCGCGGACTCGACCGCCTGGTCGAACACCACGCCCTGTCGCTGGCCGGCCTGTATGCACGCCTGCTGGCGGGCGAGCGCGAGCTGCCCTGCGAGCTGCCCGACACCGGTGCGCCGCTGCGCGGCCTGTTGCGCACGATCGAGATCGAAGCCGGCACACCGGTCGCGTTCTCGCTGAGCATCCGCCTGTCCGAGGACCTCGACGACTGGCTCGAAGCCGCGGAGTCGGGCGGTCATGCGCTCTGGGTCTGGGATCTGCGCCACGACCAGATGCGCGGGTCCGGCGCCTGGCTCGAATGGGTGGGCCGCCCCGGACACGAGGCGCCGTTGCCGTTCGAGGCCGTCGAGGCGCGTATCCATCCTGAGGATCGCGCCGGCATGCGCCGTGCGCTGACCGCCTATCTGGATGGTGAGGCGAGCGACTACCTGCACGAGTACCGCTGCGCGCTTGCGGACGGCGCCTGGCGCTGGGTTCGCGACAGCGGACGCATCACCGCCCGCGATGCCCAGGGCCGCCCGTCCAAGGTCGCCGGCACGCTGACCGGTATCGACAGCCAGAAACAGCTGGAGCAGACCCTGCGCGAGCAGCGTGGCCTGGTCGAGGCCACCCAGCGTCTGGCCGGCATGGCCAGCTGGCAATGGGAACAGGCCAGCGGCCGGGTCGACTGCGCGGCCGTGTTGCGTGAACGCCTTGGACTGAAGGCCGGCGATGGCGTGCGGGCCTGGCTGCGGCGGGTCCGCCGCGCGGATCGCGCCGCGCTGCGACGCGCGTGGCGCGCCTTGCGCGATGACGGCCGTCCGGTGCAGTTCGAAATACCGGTCGCTGCCGACGACGGCCCCGTCTTCCTGCGCGTCTGGGCCTCGCCGCAACTCGACGGGGCCGGCCACTGCAGACGCGTGCTCGCCCAGATCCAGGACGTCACGCGGCAGCACGAACTCGATGCCGAGGTCGACCGCCGCTCCGCGCTGCTGCGCCGGGTGGCCGCGCTCGGCCGCATCGGCGGCTGCGAGATCGATGCCCGGACGCGCTTTCTGCACTGGACCGGCGAGTGCGCCGGCCTGCACGGGCGCGAGGAAGACTCGCTTCCGCTCGCCGACCTGCTGCGCCACTACACGACCGAATCGCGCGAAGCGCTCGAAACGGCGATGGATCGCGTGGCCGCCGGCGCCTGCGCGCAGAGCCTGGAACTGTGCTTCTACCGGCCCGACGGCGCGCAGGTCTGGACCCAGGCCGTCGTCGATTTCGAACACGACGACGGCCGCCCGCCACGGTATCTGGTCCTGTTCCGCGACATCTCCAGCGAACGCGCCGCCCGCGAGCGGATCGAACGGCTCGCGCATTTCGATCCGCTGACCGGACTTCCCAACCGCTCGCGCCTGCATCAGGACGTGGATGCGGCGCTCGCGAATGGCGGCGGCCTCTACCAGGCCCTGCTGCTGCTCGACATCTCGGGCTTCGGCGGCATCAACGAGGCCCATGGCCACGCCACCGGCGACCTGGTGCTGCGCACGGTCGCCGCGCGCCTGCACATGCTGGTCGATGCCGGCGATCTGTTCGGACGCATCGGTGCCGACGAGTTCGTCGTGCTGTTGCAGCAGGGGACGGGGCGCGACGACGTGGCCGCGACCGCCGAGCGCATCATGCGCGGCCTGTCGGATCCGGTGCCCGCGGCCGGCGAGCTGCTGCGTTTCGGCATCAGCGCCGGCATCGCGGTGCGCCCGCCGGGTGTGGGGTTCGACGAGCTGCTGCGCGCAGCCGGCGCGGCCCTGCACGGGGCGCGACAACGCGGCCGCAACCGCCTCGAGTTCTACAACCCGGACGCCTGGCAACGTGCCCGCCGCCGGCTGGATATCGAACACGCCCTGCGCGGCGCACTGGAACAGGACGGGTTCTCGCTCGCCTACCAGCCGCAGATGGATCTCGACGCGCAGACCGTGTGCGGCATCGAGGCCCTGCTGCGCTGGGAACACCCGGTGCTGGGACCCTGCGGGCCGGACGAATTCATCGAGATCGCCGAGACCACCGGCGACATCGTGGCGATCGGCGAATGGGTGCTGCGCGAGGCCTGCCGCCAGGCGGCGGCGTGGGACGCGGCCGGCCTCGCGTTCGGCCGCATGTCGGTCAACGTGTCCGCGGTGCAACTGCGCGACCCCGGCTTCGCCCAGCGGGTGCTCGGCGCCTGCAGTGCCGCCGGCTGGCCGCCCGCACGGCTCGAGCTGGAGCTCACCGAATCGGCCCTGCTGCACGACACCGACGCCCTGTGGGCCTGTTTCGGCGTGCTGCAGGCCGCCGGCGTCGGCCTGGCGGTCGATGATTTCGGCACCGGATTCTCGAGTCTCAGCTACCTCAGCCGGTTCCCGGTGGGCCGCCTGAAGATCGACCGCAGCTTCATTGCCGAACTGGCCGCCGGCGATACCGACGGGCGGGCCACCGCCGTCACCCGCGCCATCATCCAGCTCGGTACCGCGCTGCGGATGCGCGTGCTGGCGGAAGGCGTCGAATCACTCGTCGACCAGAAACTGCTGCGCGAGTACGGCTGCAACGAGGTCCAGGGCTATCTGTATGCCCGTCCGTTGCCACCGCGCGAGATGGCGCGCTGGCTGCAGGGCCAGGCCCCGGTCGCGACCCAGTCGGACCTGGCGCTGGTCTGACGCGTTTCCGGTTACGGACGCGCCGGGCGACCAAGCTGCGGCGGGCACTCCGGGCCATCCCGAACACCCGGTCCCGGGCTGCGCCGCCCGGCAGTGACCGCGGCGCCCGGATCGACCCTCCAGCACGTCAGCCACGCGTCATCGGGATCGCTCGACCGCCGCACGCGGCAGGGCGGGCTGGGCGCGCCCGCGCAATCGATGCCGGCGCCATCCGGCAGCGCAGCAAACGCGACCGTGACCGTGGGCGAGGCTCCGCGTCTCGGTCCCGCGCTCGCTTCCCTGCCACACGCCCCGACAGAACGTGCGCAACCGGAAAGCGTGGCACGCGAACGCGCGCGCCGGATACGGGCATCGCCGGAGTCACCGCGAGGGTGAGGCGACAGGTGCGGGCGCATCGCACGGCTGTTCCGCACATGAGCGGCGCGCGTCCGTCCGCGCGCACAGAGCCTGCCTGGGCGAACGCAATCGCCGGACGGCGCGCTATGACGGGGTGGGGTCCATATGCGCCGCAGATGCGAGGGCTGCATGGCGCCTGCCGACCGTCCGACGCAGAGCCGAGCCATCCCATGGTCGGCAGCGCGGAGCCATTTCGTGTCGGATGGCAGGGCGCCGTGTGCTGCACCGGCGGCGCCGGATCAGAAGCCCGCCGCGAGATCCCAGGCGATGACCGATTCCACCGCGTCCATCGAGGTGGCGACGCCGGGCCCGGCCCCGGCGAGAAGACTCTCGAGCTCGCGCCTGCCCGCCAGTTCAAGGCGGTCGAGCAGATCGCCGCCGATCCGGCGCACATCGGCCGGTGCCGACGGCAGACACGCGCATGCCCCGGCGGTTGCCGGGGCATGTGGGGTATCGCGTGTGGAGCCGTGTTCCAAGGCGCGGGCCGTCAGAACAGCTCGACGGTGCCGGCGCCCATCGAATCCTGGGTCACCGGCTTGTGCGGCGGCCGCTCCCAGGTGCTGCGCAGATCACGCAGGCGCTGACCGATCCGCTGCAGGGCACGCATCAGATCCTCGTCGTAGACACCGCCATTGCGACGCAGCAGGTCCTGCAGGTCGATCGCTTCCCGGTTGATCGCGTTCAGGCGTTCGAGATGCGAATGCACGCCGCCGAGTGCCTGGGTCGCGATGTCCTCGAACTGCAGCGCACGCACCGCCTCGCTCACGCTGGCGTCGATCGCGCGACCGCACTCGGAAATCTCGCGCATGCCTTCGCCGAGCGTGCGGTTGATCGTGGCCACCTGCTCCAGCATGCCGGCCGCTTCGGCGCGGGCTTCGCGGGACCGGTCGAGGTCGCGCGACGCCATCCCGGAGACGGTGTCGCGCACCTTGGCGATCGATTCCTTCGACGAATGCGCCAGCTTGCGGATCTGCTCGTTGAACGCGGTCGAGCGTTCCGACAGGTTGCGCACCTCGTCGGCGACGACGGCGAAGCCACGTCCCGCCTCGCCGGCGCGGGCCGCTTCGATGGCGGCGTTGAGCGCCAGCAGGTTGGTCTGGTCGGCAATCGACTTCACGTCCTCGAGCAGGGCGAAGATGCCGTCCAGATGTCCCGCCATCTCGTCGATGTGGGTGACGGTCACGCCGCTCTGGCCGCTGACCTGCTCCAACGCCTCGACCAGCTGCTCCATGCGCTGACTGGCGTGCTGGGCGAAGCGCGCGACGTCCGCGCCGCCCATGCCGTCCTGGTCACCGGTGCGGTCGAGCAGGCGGCTCATCGCCTGCGACTGCTGGCGTGACTTGCGGTTCATCGCGTCGAAGCTGCCGCCCAGACCGCTGACCGCCTGTCGGATCAGTTCCCGGGCGCGCTCCACCTCGCTCCGCGATCCTTCGATCTCGGTGCCGACGAACTGGCGCAGCTCGGTCAGGAGTTCGTCCTGCTCCTTCAGTGCCCGCGCATGCTCCGGCGAGGGACGGACTTCACGCCGCACCAGCAGGTAGATGCCCGCCAACCAGCTGGCGGTCAGGGTGAGCAGGATCGCCCAGCGCACCGGCGCAGCCCAATCAAGGACGAACGCGAGTGACAGCAGCAGGGTCAGCGCCAGCGGCGCGGCAAGGTGGATCAGGATGCGTGCGTACATGGGCGCTCTCAGGGGATTTCTCACGTCCCCGGTATCGGCACCCACCCGCGCGGCTTTAGCGCGTCGAGCCGCATCCGGCCTTCGCGCCGGCGCGGGTGATCAGGGGACCATGCGCGCGATCGATTCGAGCATCCGCCCGCGACCGATCAACAGTTCCCACTGGCTGCCGCCGAGCTGGCGCCAGAGCACGGCGGCGCGCACGGCGGCGAGCAGCAACGCGCGGATCTCCGCCACCACCTGCGCCTGGCCCAGATAATGCGGAGCGCCCTGGACCATCACCCGCGGCCGCAGCTGGCTGATCGTCTCGGCATACAGCTCGCCGAGCGCCTTGAGCACGTCGGGGTGGGTCGCGCCGTCGTCGCGCGCCCGCGGCGCGATCCGCTGCAGGCCGTCGCTGACCGCATCGATCACGTCGGGCTCGCTGGAAAACCGCCGCTCCAGCCGGAGTACCGACATCGCCAGCTTGGCCACCCCGTCGTCGGGCTGCTGCCGGGTGAAGATGTCGCGCAACAGGCGCAGGCCGGGTTGCAGGCGGGGCACGCCGCCGTAGACCTCGGCGACGGAGTCGGCATCGATGCGGAATACGCTCGCGATCACCGCCTCGGCCGGATCGTGGCGCGACTGCCCCGATTCGGCGGTCGTGCGGACCTGTTGGAGGGACTGGGCCAGCGCGGCGAGCGCGAGCACACGGTCGTCGAAGGAATTGCTCATCGCACCAGTTTACCCGGTGCCCACCGATGCCGCGGGGCGGGGCGCATCGGTGGACTCGATCACCGCACCGCCGAGGCATTCGTCGCCGGCGTAGAGCACCAGGGATTGTCCCGGCGTCACCGCACGCTGCGGGCGTTCGAACCGGACCGTGAGGGTACCGTCGTCGTGCACCGTCACGGCGCAGGCCTCGTCGGGCTGGCGGTAGCGGGTCTGCGCGCGGGCCTCGAACATCACGGATGGCGGCGCGCCGGCAATCCAGTGCGCGGGCGCGGTGCGGGTCGTCCTCGACATCAGCCAGGGGCTGTCGCGCACCTGATCGACGACCAGCACATTGTCCTCCACGCGCTTGTCGACCACGTACCACGGTGCGGCCGCGAATCCGCGCACGCCGCCGAGCTGCAGGCCTTCGCGCTGGCCGAGGGTGAAATAGAACACGCCCGGATGCGTACCGACCGTACGCCCGTCGGGCGTGCGGATCTCGCCGTCGCGCGCGGGCAGATACCGGGCGAGGAAGTCGCGGAAATCACGTTCGCCGATGAAGCAGATGCCGGTGGAATCCTTCTTCGCGGCGGTCTGCAGACCAGCCTCCCGCGCCATGGCCCGGACGTCGGTTTTCGGCAGCTCGCCCAGCGGAAACAGCGTCGCCGCCAGCTGCGGCTGCCCGAGCTGGTGCAGGAAGTAGCTCTGGTCCTTGCCGGCATCCCGGGCGCGCAGCAGCCGCCAGCGCCCGTGTGCGTGATCGACACGGGCATAGTGGCCGGTCGCGATCCGCCCGGCGCCCAGCGCCTGGGCCGCGTCCAGAAAGTGCTTGAACTTGATTTCGCGATTGCACAGCACGTCCGGGTTCGGCGTGCGGCCGGCGGCGTACTCCTCGATGAAATGGGCGAATACACCATCCCAGTACTCGCGGGAGAAATCGCGGAACTGGATCGGAATGCCGAGGCGCCCGGCCACTGCAACCGCATCGCGGCGGTCGTCTTCGGCCCGGCAGTCGCCACTGCCGTCGTCGGCCCAGTTCTGCATGAACAGCCCCGCGATCGGCACCCCGGCGTCACGCAACATCAGGGCCGCGACCGACGAATCCACGCCGCCCGACAGCCCCACCACGACCTCCGGCGACGTCATGCCATCTGCTGCAGCAAGGACAGCGGGAACCGCTGCCCGGCGAGGCAATCGGCCACGGCGGTCCACACCAGAGGACTGCGATGGCGCTCGGACGCGTCGCGGAGTTCAGCGGGCGTCAGCCACACGGCGCGCTCGATCCCGTCGTCGAGCGTGCGCGACGGATCGTGCGTCAGCGGTCGGGCGACGAAGGCAAAGCGGAGAAACTGGCGTCCCGCCCGACCATCGGGAGAGGCCGGCGCCGTCCACTGGTAGGCACCGACGAATCCGGTGAGTTCGACCGTCCAGCCCGTTTCCTCCAGCGTCTCGCGCACCGCGGCCGCGACCAGGGATTCATCCGGCTCGAGATGCCCGGCCGGCTGATTGAGCACCAGACGGCCCTCGGCGCGTTCTTCCACGCACAGCACGCGGCCGGCGTCGATCACCACCGTCGCCACCGTGACGTCGGGCTGCCAGAAGCGGCCTGCGCGCACGCTCACAGCACGTCGTCCCCGCCGAGGCGCAGTTCCATGTCGTCGGCGAGCTGGGCGGCGGCCTCGAGCGCCTGCTCGATCCGCGCGCCGTCGGCGTCGTCGTGGAGCTTGATGACGTAGAACAGCACGTCACCGGCAATCTCCCACGCACCCAGAATGTTCGACTGGCTGTCACGCAGCAGCATGTCGCTCTGTGTGGCGTCGAATCCACCGTCGGGCACGCGCGCCGCCGGCGAGAACACCTCGCGCACCGCGCTGTCGCCGAAGACGTGCGCACGTCCGGCGACGAACGCCACCTGTGAACGTCCCTCCTGCTGCCAGGCGAACACCACCCGGTAGTCGCCATCGGCGTCGCGCTCGTAGCGGACGCCGCGTGCATCGAGCCGCGCGGCCAGCGTGTCGTCGGAGGCGGCGGGGCCGACATCGGGTGCGGGCGGACGCGCTGCCGGAGTGGGGGGCGCCGCGATCGATCCGGCGGACGAGGCCAGCAGCACGCCGACGGACAGCAGGCGAAGGAACAACGGCATGCGGACGACCTGGGGCGGGGGATGGCGGCATTCTGACGCCCGGCATCCGGAGCGTCCATCCGCGCCCGTCAGCCTGCGCTCTATAATTGCCGCATGAGCCGCAAGCACGACCACGATCACGACCACGGCACCGCCGTGGCCACCAGCCGCCCCGAAGTCGCGCCGCCGCCGCTGTACTCGGTGCTGCTGCTCAATGACGATTACACCCCGATGGACTTCGTCGTCGAGATCCTGATCCGGTTCTTCGCCCTCGACATCGAGCGCGCGACCCAGGTCATGCTGCACGTCCACACCCGCGGACGCGGGGTCTGCGGCGTCTACAGCCGCGAGGTCGCGGAGTCGAAGGTCGCACAAGTGAACGAATACGCACGACTCAACCTTCACCCCTTGCTCTGCACGATGGAAAAGGCCTAAACAGGTCCCGGGGCAGGGATGGAAATACCGGGTCCGGGCCCCCATCCAGGGTTGCAGTATTCCGGAGGCGCCTGCCCCATGTTCAGCAAAGATCTCGAGTTCACCATCGGCCAGTGCTACAAGCGCGCCCGCGAGGCGCGCGACGAGTACATGACCGTCGAACACCTGCTGCTTGCCCTGCTCGAAAATCCGTCCGCGGAATCGGTGCTCAAAGCCACCGGCGCGGATTTCCCGCGACTGCGCGCGGATCTGGAACAGGCCATCCTGACATCGGTGACCAAGCTCGCCGACGACGACACACGCGACACCCAGCCGACGCTGGGATTCCAGCGTGTGCTGCAGCGTGCGGTCTACCACGTGCAGTCCTCGGGCAAGAAGGAAGTCAGCGGCGCGAACGTGCTGGTGGCGATCTTCGGCGAAAAGGACTCGCACGCGGTCTATTACCTCAACCAGCAGGACGTCACTCGGCTGGACGTCGTCAACTATCTCTCGCACGGCATCGCCAAGACCGGCGGTGAGGACGGCGAGGGCAGTGGCGCGGAAGAAGCCGGCCAAGTGCGCGACGGCGAGAGCGACGCGAAGGCGGACGCGTTGGCCGAGTACGCCAGCGACCTCAACGCCGCTGCCCGTGAAGGCCGCATCGACCCGCTGGTCGGGCGCGCCGAGGAGGTCGAGCGCACGATCCAGGTGCTGTGCCGCCGACGCAAGAACAACCCGCTCTACGTCGGTGAGGCGGGTGTGGGCAAGACCGCGATCGCCGAGGGTCTGGCCAAGCGCATCGTCGATGGCGAAGTGCCGGAGGTGCTGAGCGAGGCGACGATCTATTCGCTCGACCTCGGCGCGCTGGTTGCCGGCACCAAGTACCGCGGCGACTTCGAAAAGCGGCTCAAGGCCGTGCTGGCCGCGATCAAGAAGCATCCGGGCGCGATCCTGTTCATCGACGAGATCCACACGATCATCGGTGCGGGTTCGGCGTCGGGCGGCACGATGGACGCGTCGAACCTGATCAAGCCGGCGCTGTCGTCGGGCGAACTGCGTTGCATCGGCTCGACCACGTTCCAGGAATACCGCGGCATCTTCGAGAAGGATCGTGCGCTCGCGCGTCGGTTCCAGAAGATCGACATCGTCGAGCCGACGGTCAGCGAGACCTTCCAGATCCTGCTCGGCCTCAAGCCCCGCTACGAGGCACACCACGACGTCACCTATGCCGACGACGCGCTGCAGGCGGCGGTGGACCTGTCGGTCAAGCACATCGCCGACCGGCTGCTGCCCGACAAGGCGATCGACGTCATCGACGAAGCCGGCGCGCGCCAGCGTCTGCTGCCCGAAGGCGTGCGCAAGGCGCTGATCGACGTCGAGGAGGTGGAGACCATCGTCGCGAAGATGGCGCGCATTCCGGCCAAGCAGGTCAGTGCCACGGACAAGGACGTGCTCGAGCACCTCGAGCGCAACCTGAAGATGGTGATCTTCGGCCAAGATCCGGCCATCGAAACCCTGACGTCGGCGATCAAGCTGGCGCGCTCGGGGCTTGCGAACCCTGACAAGCCGATCGGCAACTTCCTCTTCGCCGGCCCGACTGGTGTGGGCAAGACCGAAGTCACGCGCCAGCTCGCGCTGCAGCTCGGCATCGAGCTGGTGCGTTTCGACATGTCCGAATACATGGAATCGCACTCGATCAGCCGTCTGATCGGCGCGCCCCCGGGCTACGTCGGATTCGACCAGGGCGGCCTGCTGACCGAGAAGATCGTCAAGACGCCGCATTGCGTGCTGCTGCTCGACGAGGTGGAGAAGGCGCATCCGGACATCTTCAACATCCTGTTGCAGGTCATGGACCGCGGCGTGCTGACCGACACCAACGGGCGCGAGGCGAACTTCCGCAACGTGATCCTGGTGATGACAACCAACGCCGGTGCCACCCAGGCCTCGCGTCGCTCGATCGGCTTCATGCGCCAGGACCACAGCAGCGATGCGATGGAAGTGATCCGCAAGGCGTTCTCGCCCGAGTTCCGCAACCGCATCGACGCCATCGTGCAGTTCCAGTCGCTCGGTTTCGACCACATCCTGCGCGTGGTCGACAAGTTCATGATCGAACTGGAAAGCCAGCTGCACGACAAGAACGTCGCGGTTACCGCATCGCCTGAAGCACGCGATTGGCTGGCCCAGCACGGCTTCGATCCGCAGATGGGCGCCCGGCCGATGGCGCGCGTCATCCAGGACCGTATCAAGCGTCGGCTGGCCGACGAGCTGCTGTTCGGCAAGCTCGCCAATGGCGGGCGCGTGATCATCGACGTCACGGACGGCGAGCTCACGGTCGAGACATTCTCCGAGCCGGAGAAGCTGCTGACGGCCACTGTGGAGTAGGCAGCCGGCAACCCGAGCCATGAACGAGGCGCCCTTGGGCGCCTCGTTCGCAAAAGGGGTGTACCGATCAAGCTGTCGGTGATGCTGGTCGAACGCGCAGCCCGCAGGAGCGCGCGGGGCTTCAAAAATCGACGTTGCGCCCAAGGGCGGCTGCAGACTCCGGCACTGCCTGACGACAGGTGGGCGCTACGCCTCTCAGGAAGATCTGAACAATTCCGCTCTTGGCCGTCATTCCCGCGAACGCGGGAATCCAGCACCGTTGGCGTTCAAAGGCTTGAAGTCGCTGGATCCCCGCTTGACCAGCAGTGCGGCTGTTGAGAGCCGCGGGGATGACGGCAGTTATTCAGACCTTCCCCAAGGGAGCGCGCTGGCGCGCGAAGAACAGCCCGGCAATCCCATCCTGCCCTCGGGCATACCCGCATCGGCCCGGCTGCCTACCAGCAGCTTGGCACGCGCGTCGGTAGGCGGTTCCAAGGACAGGCGAGGACACGGCATCTCGTCGGGAATGCCGAAAGCCGTGGCGGATGCGGATGCGACAGGCGCCGTACCACCGGCCGGGAGCATCCGTCAGCCCCTCGTGGGCACGCAGAACGCCCTTGTTGCCATCCGCCAATTCACTCAAGCACCATCGTCTGGCAAATCGTTCCGTCGGTTCCAAACGCAAGAAGGCAGCCGAGAGGCTGCCTTCCGTTCGCTGTCACCTCGATGGGCGCGGCGATTACTTCATGCGGTAGGTGATCCGGCCCTTGCTCAGATCATAGGGCGTCATCTCGACCTTGACCCGGTCGCCGGTCAGGATGCGGATGTAGTTCTTGCGCATCCGCCCGGAGATGTGCGCAATGATTTCGTGGCCGTTCTCGAGCTTCACCCGGAACATGGTGTTCGGAAGCGTCTCGGAAACCGTGCCTTCGAACTCGATGACGTCGTCTTTCGCCATTCGTCTGGAATATCCGTGTCTGTGGGAGCGGCGCTGCGCGCCAGCAAAGCGGAGCATTCTCGCATGGGCAGGCCGCCGATGCAAAAGTGCGGTCTGCGGTCAAGTGTGACCTGCAGCCCCGGGGGCGCCTGCAAGATCGGCGGCCGCCTGCGTGCCGAAAGCCCGCGTCCACGAACCGGTTACGGGCGGCGGCGCATCGACCAGACCGCGCACGCACTCGATGAACCGCGGGCGCGGCCAGGGCACACCGCCCAGACCGAGCAGGTGCGGATTGCCCACCTGCGCGTCGAGCAGAGGCATGCCCCAGTGGCGAAGCTGCTGGATCAAGCCCGCGAGGGCGACCTTGGAGCCACCGGGTTCGGCACTGAACATGCTCTCGCCGAAGAACATCCGGCCCAGCGCCACCCCGTAGATGCCGCCGATCATCCGCGTGCCGTCGAACACCTCGACGCTGTGGGCATCGCCTGCGGCGTGCAGCGCCGAGTACGCCGACTGCATCGCCGGCGTGATCCAGGTGCCGTCCTGTCCGGGACGCGGCGTCGAGGCGCAGGCTGAGACCACGTCGTCGAACGCGGTATCGGCGCGGACCTCCCAGACGCTTCGGCGCAGGCTGCGGCGAAAGCGGCGGGGCAGGGCGAAATGCGCCGTTTCGAACACCAGACGGGGATCCGGCGACCACCACAGGATCGGTTGCCCTTCCGAGAACCAGGGAAAGACGCCGCAGCGGTAGGCATTGCGCAGGCGCGGCAGCGACAGATCACCGCCGAACGCCAGCAGCCCGTCGGGACGCCGCAGTGCGGTTTCGACCGGCGGAAACGGGGCGTCCGGCGCCACGCCCAGCCTGGGCAGGTGAAGGCTCACAGCGTCGCGGGGGGCTTGAACGGGCTGCTCGCCGCGAGCGTCGCGGCATAACCGCGGACCGATGCCGCCTCCTGCGTGCACCAGTCGCGCAGCGCGTGCCGGAACGCGGCATCGGCGATCCAGTGTCGGCTGTGCACGATCGTCGGCAGGAATCCGCGTGCGAGCTTGTGCTCGCCCTGCGCGCCGGGTTCGAAGTGCTGCAGGCCCTCGCGCAGGCAGTAGTCGATGCCCTGGTAGTAGCAGGTCTCGAAGTGCAGGCCGGGCAGGCTGGCGATCGCGCCCCAGTAGCGGCCGTAGAGCGTGTCGGCGCCCCGCAGGCACAGGGCACCGGCGACCGGCATGTCGCCGAGGTCCGCCAGTACCAGCACCAGCTGGCGCGGCATCGTCGCGGCGAGATGACGCAGGAAGTCCAGCGTCAGCGCAGGCGAGTTGCCGTACTCGGCGAAGGTCTGCAGGTAGAAGCGGTACATCGTGGCGAGGTCGTCATCGCTGGCCTCGTCGCCGTGCAGCACGCGGAACGTCACCCCGGCCCGGGCGACCTTGGCGCGCTCCTGGCGGATGTTCTTGCGATGCTTGTGGTCCATCGCACCGAGGTAGTCGTCGAACGTCGACCAGTCGCCCGGGTTGCGCCAGTGGTACTGCACGTCGATGCGCGGCAGCCAGTCGGCGTCGAACGCCTCGGCTTCGGCGTCGGTATGGAAATTGACGTGTGCCGAGGACCAGCCGGCGTCGGCCGTCACGCGCTCGAGCGCGAAGCGGAGCGCGACGCGCGCCCCGGTATCGCGCGCCAGCAGCCGCGGCCCGGTCACCGGCGAATAAGGCGAGGCCACCAGAAGCTTGGGAAAGTATTCATGCCCGTAGCGGGCGTAGGCATGCGCCCAGGCATGGTCGAACACGAACTCGCCATGCGAATTGGTCTTGCGGTACGCCGGCGCCGCCGCGACCAGCGCATCGCCGTCCCACAGCGTCAGATGATGCGGCGTCCAGCCCCAATCCGCGCGCAGGCAGCCGTGCTGCTCCAGCCCGGCAAGGAAGGCGTGACTGACGAACGGGTTGCCGTCGTGCAGGGCATCCCACTGCAGTGCCGGCACCGCGTCCACCCGTGCCAACACGCGAAGTGCCGTCATCCGCAGTGTCCGTCCACGAGACCCCCGGCCTCGATCACCGTCCGTCGCAGCACCTCGCGATCGGGCTCGAAGTCCAGCGCCGCCATGGCCCGCGCCATGGCCAGCCCGGCGTGGTGACGTGCAGCGGCGGCGAAGTCGGGATTGCCGCACGCCGCGATCGCAGCGAGGCCCTTCTGCAACCGGATCGCGATCTCGACCACGGACGCGCCGTCGCGTGCGATCGGCACGACGACGTCGCCGAACACATCGTCGACGGTCACGACCGGGACGAAGACCCGGGCATGCCGGATCTCCGCGCGCGCCTCGGCCGACGTTTCGCGCGCCCACTCGCACAGCAGGCGCGTTGCCGTACCGATGATGTCGATCGCGGTCCCGGCATCGTTGATGCCGGGCGACAGGGCCCGGCTGCCGATTTCCGCGAGGACCACGAAACCGAACCGCGGGTCCTGTTCGAAGCTGCGCTCGTCGCTGATGGTGAACGCGCTGCGCACGCGTCGGGTCACCGCTTCGGTGGCCGGCAACCCGCGCGTCGCGACCAGCGCACGTCCGGGCGTCGCGAACACGCCGGGCAGTGCCGCGACGTGGATCTCGCCGTCGTGCTCGGCTGCGAGCTCGGCGAGCAGGGCGATGTCGACATGTTCGATGTACCCGATTTCGCGCGTGTCGATCCGCACCGCGTCATCGGGCACGCCCGGCGAGGGCGCCGCCCCCAGATGTGGATCGTCGAGATAGCGCTGGACCGCGCGCCGAGTGACGTCCTCGACCAGATTGATCGTCGCGCCGACCCGGCCGAAGCTCGACAGTTGTTCGATCCAGCGCAGGAGCGTCAACGTGATCAGCACGATGACCAGCACCGTCGCCGCGAACAGCACCACCCGGCCGCTGTCGCCGTAGATGCCGGTGCTCAGCGCGATCAGGCCCACGACCGAAAACAGGAATGCGCCGATGAACGTCGCCAGCGCACCCTGGGCGGAACTGTCGGCGATCAACAGCCTGGCGGCGCGCGGCGTGGCGTTGGTCGACGCCGATCCGTACGCCGACACCATCGTCGACAGCGAGAACGTGCTGACCGCGAGCATCGAGGCGGCCAGGATGCCCAGCAGGTTGCCCACCGAATCCGCACCGATGCGGCCGGCCAGCGCCTCGGGAATCCAGGTCTTCACCAGGGCGCCGACCAGCGCCGTGACGATCGCGAGTGCGCAGTAGATCGCCGCGCGCACCCACATGCGCCGCAGTTCGCGGCGCAGGATCAACTTCAATTGCGCCAGCGTCACGCGCGGCGCCCCGCGGGCTGTGCGGCAACGCCTGCGCCGGGCACCGGGATCAGCCCTGCTGGTCGAGGAAACGTTCGGCGTCGAGGGCCGCCATGCAGCCGAAGCCGGCCGAGGTGATGGCCTGCCGGTAGTGCTGATCGGTCACGTCGCCGGCGGCGAACACGCCCGGCACGTTGGTCGAGGTCGCATTGCCGTCGATGCCCGAGCGGATCTCGAGGTAGCCGTTGTTCATTGCCAGCTGGCCTTCGAACAACGTGGTGTTGGGCGTATGGCCGATCGCGACGAAAAAGCCGTGCACGGCGATCTCGCGAGTGCTGTCGTCCTGCACCGACTTCAGGCGCAGGCCGGTCACGCCGGCCTCGTTGCCGAGCACCTCGTCCACCGTGTGGTGCCACACGGGCACGATCTTGCCGGCCTGGATCTTCGCGTTGAGCTTGTCCTGCATGATCTTCTCGGCGCGCAGCGTGTCGCGGCGATGCACCAGATAGACGGTCCTGGCGATGTTCGACAGGTACAGGGCTTCCTCGACCGCGGTATTGCCGCCGCCGACCACGGCCACGTCCTGGTCCTTGTAAAAGAAGCCGTCGCAGGTGGCGCAAGCAGACACGCCGCGGCCCTTGTACGCCTCTTCCGACGGCAGGCCGAGATATTTCGCGGTCGCGCCGGTGGCGATGATGATCGCGTCGGCGGTGTACTCGCCGCTGTCGCCCTTGAGGCGGAACGGGCGCTGCGACAGATCCGCGGTGTGGATGTGGTCGAAAATGGTCTCGGTGTCGAAGCGTTCCGCATGCGCCTGCATGCGCGCCATCAGGTCCGGCCCCATCAGGCCGTGGGCGTCGCCCGGCCAGTTGTCGACCTCGGTGGTGGTCATCAGCTGGCCGCCCATCTGCATGCCGGTGATGACGACCGGCTTGAGGTTGGCGCGGGCCGCGTAGACGGCGGCGGTCCAGCCGGCGGGGCCGGAACCGAGGATCAGAAGACGGATGTGACGGGGGCTGGCGGAAGAAGCGCTCATGTATACTCGCGGGCTAAGGCACTGCGGCCTGACGTGATCCATAGCTTGGCGGTGCGCCCCCCGCAAAACAAGGTTCGGCCACGTCAGCCGACCGCAACAATCCATCGCGACACGCCGCCCAAAGCGGCGTTTTTTTGTGCAGGAGTCGGCGTTATGCGTATCGGTATCCCGAGTGAGACCAAGACCCTCGAAGGGCGTGTGGCCCTGGTGCCGGAAGCGGCAGGCGATCTGGTCAACCGCGGCCACGAAGTCTGGGTGCAGAAAGGCGCAGGCCTGAAGTCGGGCTTCAGCGACGAGGCCTACACCCGTCTTGGCGTGAAGATCGCGCCGGACGCGGCCGCGCTGTACAAAAATTGCGAGCTGATCGTCAAGGTCAAGGAGCCGATCGAGGGCGACCTGGCGCTGCTGCGCAAGGACCATCTGCTGTTCTGCTACCTGCATCTCGCGCCTCTGCCCGAGCTGACGAAGCGCCTGCTCGACATCGGCCTGACCGGCGTCGCGTTCGAGACCGTCGAACTCGACAACGGCGAGCTCCCGCTGCTGGCGCCGATGTCGGTGATCGCCGGCAAGATCGCGGTGCAGGTGGGCACCCACTACCTGCACCAGCCGCTGGGCGGCAAGGGCAAGCTGCTCGGCGGCCTGCCGTCGACCGAGCGCGGCAAGGTCGTGGTGTTCGGCGCCGGCGTGGCCGGCGGTGCCTCGGCGGCACTGGCCGCGGCCGGCGGCGCGAACGTGGTGGTGTTCGAGAAGCGCCAGGACCGCATGGAACAGATGATGCGCCTGGGCAACAACGTCACTGCGCTGTACCCCTACGACGATGTGGTCGCACGCGAGGTCGCCTCGGCGGATCTGGTGATCGGCGCGGTGCTGGTCACCGGCGCGGTCGCGCCGCACGTGGTGACCCGCGAGATGATCAAGTCGATGGAGGACGGCAGCGTGCTCGTCGACATCTCGATCGACCAGGGCGGCTGCTTCGAGACCTCGCGTGGCACCACCTGGAAGGAGCCGATCTACGTGGAGGAGGGTGTGACCCACTTCTGCGTTACCAACATGCCGGGCGCCGTGCCGCAGACCTCGTCGCAGGCGATCTGCGCCGCGATCCTGCCGTGGGTGAACAAGCTCGCGTCCGGCGAATGGCGCGACAACACCGCTCTGGTGCGCGGAATCAATGTGGAAGGTGGCAAGCTCGTGCATCCTGCGCTGCAGGGCATGAAACTTTGAAGTAAGATCAAACACCTGGGTCCACTTCTTCAGGTAAAGACGCACGGTGGCACGTCCCCTCGCAGACCGCGCGAAGCGCACGCGCAGCCCCTCCAAGGACGCCGGCTCTCCGGCGTCCACGGCGGAGCCGAATCCGCGCCGCCAGCGTCTGGTCCGGGACATCGCACTGATCGCGATCGCCCCGTTCCTGCTGTATCTGCTGGCGTGCCTGTTCACGTACTCGCACACCGATCCGGGCTGGACCAACGCCGGCAGCGTGACCGCGCCGCTGAACAACGTCGGTGGCCCGGTGGGGGCGTGGATTGCCGACGTGCTGCTGCATCTGTGCGGTTACGTGGCCTATCTGCTGCCGCTGATCCTCGGTGCGATCGCCTGGATCGCGCTGTTCGGCATCGAACGTGAGCCGGGCCGCCAGGCGGATTTCGGGCCGGCACTCCGCCTGGTGGGCATCGTCGGCTTCCTCGTCTCGGCAACGGGTCTTCTCTACCTGCGCCTTCCGGCGGTGGAGCAGCTGTCGGCGGGCGGCGGCGGCATTCTCGGGCGTCTGATCGGCAACTCGCTCTACGGCGGTATCGGTCCGGTCGGCGGCAATCTGTTCCTGCTGGCCCTGTTCCTGGTGTCGGTGACGCTGGCGACGGGCCTGTCGTGGTTCGCCTTGATGGACCGGATCGGCGGCTGGGTGATGACGCTGCCCGTCCTGCTGCGTCGGAGCAGCAAGCAAGCCACGGACTGGAAGGAAGCCCGTGTGCACCGCGAGGAACGCACCGAGGCCCGCAAGGTCGACACCGAACTGCGCGCCAAGCGTGCGCCGGTCAAGATCGAGGTGCCGCCTACGCCGCCGGTCGTGGAGAAGAGCGAGCGCGCGAAGCGCGAGCAGCAGATCCCGATGTTCCACGGCGTCAACGCCAATGGCTCGGATCTGCCGCCGTTGTCGCTGCTCGACGATCCCAAGCCGCAGCCCAAGGGCTACGACGAAGAGACGCTGGAAACCCTGTCGCGGCAGATCGAGTTCAAGCTCAAGGACTTCCGCATCGATGTGGAGGTCAAGGAAGCCCAGCCGGGCCCGGTGATCACCCGCTTCGAGATGGAACCCGCGCCGGGCGTCAAGGTCAGCCAGATCAGTTCGCTGGACAAGGACATCGCCCGCGGCCTGTCGGTGAAGGCGGTGCGCGTGGTCGACGTGATTCCGGGCAAGTCGGTGATCGGCCTGGAAATCCCCAATGTGCGCCGGGAGATGATCTATCTCTCCGAGCTGCTGCGCTCCAAGGAATACGACAAGTCGGCCAGCCCGCTGACGCTGGCGCTCGGCAAGGGCATCAGCGGCCAGTCCGTGGTCGCGGATCTCGCGCGCATGCCGCATCTGCTCGTCGCGGGTACCACGGGCTCGGGCAAGTCGGTGGCCGTGAACGCCATGGTGCTGAGCCTGCTGTTCAAGGCCAGCCCGAAAGACCTGCGCATGCTGATGGTCGATCCGAAGATGCTGGAGCTCAGCGTCTACGAGGGCATTCCGCATCTGCTGGCGCCGGTGGTCACCGACATGAAGGAGGCCGCCAACGGCCTGCGCTGGTGCGTGGCCGAGATGGAGCGCCGCTACAAGCTGATGAGCGCGGTCGGCGTGCGCAACCTCGGCGGCTTCAACAAGAAGGTCAAGGACGCGCAGGACGCGGGACAGCCGCTGTCCGACCCGCTGTTCCGGCCGAATCCCGAATCGAGCGACGTCGCCGAACTGCTCGAGCCGCTGCCCTACATCGTCATCTTCATCGACGAATTCGCCGACATGATGATGATCGTCGGCAAGAAGGTCGAGGAGCTCATCGCGCGTCTGGCGCAGAAGGCGCGCGCGGCCGGCATCCATCTGATCTTGGCCACACAGCGGCCGTCGGTGGACGTGATCACCGGTCTGATCAAGGCCAATATCCCGACCCGCATCGCGTTCCAGGTCAGCTCCAAGATCGACTCGCGCACCATTCTCGACCAGTCCGGCGCCGAAACACTGCTGGGCCACGGCGACATGCTGTACCTGCCGCCGGGCACGGCGCTGCCCGAGCGCGTGCACGGTGCCTTCGTCTCGGACGAAGAGGTGCACCGCGTCGTCGAGCATCTCAAGCAGAGCGGCAAGGCCGACTACATCGAAGGCGTGCTCGACGAAACGCAGACGATGGGCGACGGCACGGTCATCGGCGCCACCGGCTTGCCCGAGGCGAGCAGCAGCGGCGGGGACGAAAGCGACCCGCTGTACGACGAGGCGGTGAAGATCGTCACCGAAACCCGGCGCGCCTCGATCTCCGGCGTGCAACGGCGGCTCAAGATCGGCTACAACCGCGCCGCGCGCCTGGTCGAGGCAATGGAAGCGGCGGGCGTCGTCAGCCCACCCGAGCACAACGGCGATCGCAGTGTGCTCGCGCCGCCGCCTCCGCCGCGCTGATAGGGCGGGGTCCGGATCGCGCTGAATCGCCGGTGCAATGGGGTGGGCGTTTCTCGCGTTGTCGTCGGCGCATTCAGCATCCGCTTCGCACACTCCGACTCCACGATCCGACGCACCATGAGGTTTTCCGATGCGCACGATGCTCCGCACTTCCCGTTGGCTCACCGCGGCCGCCGTGCTGCTGGTCGCCGGTGTCGCACAGGCGTCCGGTGCGCGCGCCCACCTCGATACTTTCACCCGCGGCCTGACCGGTCTGGAAGGGCAGTTCACCCAGCAGGTCAGCGACGGCAACGGCCGCACGCGTGAAAGTTCGAGCGGCACGCTCGCCCTGTCGGCGCCGCGCCTGTTCCGCTGGGAGTACGTCAAACCTTACCCGCAGCTGATCGTCGCCGACGGCCGCACGGTGTGGGTCTACGACCCCGACCTGCAGCAAGTCACTCGCCGCTCGCAGGGGCCGCAGGAACAGGACAGCCCGCTGGCGGCGCTGATCGATCCGTCCAGGCTGGACCGCGACTTCACGGTGACCGAAGCCGGCAATGCCGGTGGCCTCGCATGGCTGGAGCTGCGCCCCAAGCGCACCGAAAACGCCGCATTCGAACGCGCACGCTTGGGCTTCAACAGCGCCGGCAGCCCGACGCGCATGGAAATCCACGATACGCTGGGCCAGCAGACGACGATCGGTTTCAGCGGCTGGAAGCGCAACCCGACGTTCGCGCGCGACACGTTCCGCTACACGCCGCCGGCCGGTGTGGATGTGGTGGGCGAGGAGTAAGGCACCGGATATCAACTGCTTCAAGGAATCGTCGTCCCAGCGAACGCTGGGACCATTTTCGCGATAGGGCAAGATCAAGTGCGTCCCGGCTTGACCAGACGTCCGTCTGTTGAGAACCGCTGGGACGACGACTTGAGATGCTTGCTCGCTGGATTACTCCCTCGACTCGCCCACCTGACGGATCGGCGTGAATACCGGCAGCACCAACCGGTAATTGAAGGGCGAACCTGCACCCTCGCGACCGCCGCTACGAGACGGCGCGACATCGACGATCCCGCATGTATCCCGGCAGGCCCAGTACGCGCCGCGCTCGGCTGTGACGTTGACCGAATACGGCTTCAGGTCACGCAGCAGCGCGGTCATCGGCTGCTTGGGAAACCCTTCAGGCGCGTTGTCCGGTCGCAGGCGCATCGCATGCACGTTGCCGGTGACGATGACGATCCGGCCATGCGGAAACGCGTCGTGCGCGCGCCGCAGCACATGCGCCATCGCCGCTTCGCAGGTGCCGCGCTGGTAGCAGCGGAGATCCCGCGGGTCGAACGGCAGGATCGCGACATCGCGTCCTGACGCTTTCAGTCGACCGATGCGCCGGACCAGCGCCAGCACATCCTCGCTGCGTCGCCCGTCGTTCTCGTCCGCCGGCACCTGCCACCAGCCGCGCTGTCGAAGAGTTTCGATCGCCGCATCGGCGCCACCGCCGGCCACGGCCTCACGCAGGGCGCTGTGTTCGCGCACTGGAATTTCCAGCGCCAGCAGCACCGGCGATGTATCGCTCCAACGTTCCACCAGATCACCGGCCAGCAGCGGCACTTCGCGCGTGCCGTGCATCTCGCCGAGCACGACCAGACGACGCCCGTCCGATTCCCTGGTCAGCGTGTCGACCGCATCTGCGCGCCAGTCGGCGGCGGCCGTCGCCGACAGCGCACTCAGCGCGATGCCGAGTGCGAGCCGCTGGAGCTGGCGCGTCACGCTTGTGATCACGTCCCGGTGGCGCAATATCGTCATGTCGCACTCCCTGCAATCCAGTCCCCACAGGTTAACGCGTGCCCCGATCCCGACCCTCCCGCGCCGACACCGGCGACCTGCTGCAGGTCGATCGCAGTGCGATGCGTCCGCTGGCCGAGCGCATGCGCCCCGTCAGGCTCGACGAAATGGTCGGCCAGCGTCGTCTGGTCGCCGAGGGCACCGCGCTGCGCACGGCGGTCGAGGCGGGCAAGATCCATTCGATGGTGCTGTGGGGGCCACCGGGCTGCGGCAAGACCACGCTGGCGCTGCTGCTGGCGCACTACGCCGATGCCGAGTTCAAGGCGATCTCGGCGGTGCTGTCCGGTCTGCCGGAGGTACGGCAGGTGCTGGCCGAGGCCGCGCACCGTTTCGACGGCGGGCGCCGCACGGTGCTGTTCGTCGACGAGGTGCACCGCTTCAACAAGACCCAGCAGGACGCGTTCCTGCCGCACATCGAGCGCGGCACGATCGTGTTCGTCGGCGCGACCACCGAGAACCCGTCGTTCGAACTCAACTCCGCGCTCCTGTCGCGCTGCCGCGTGCACGTCATGGAGGCGGTCTCGCCGGACGACATCGTCGAGACGCTGCGCCGTGCGCTGGCCGATGCGGAGCGTGGTCTGGGCGATCGCGGGCTGCGCATCGGCGACGACCTGTTGGGGATGATCGCGGTCGCCGCCGACGGCGACGTGCGGCGGGCACTGACGCTGCTCGAGATCGCTGCCGAACTGGCGGGCGAGGGCGGGGAGGTCACTGCCGGCACGCTCGAACAGGTGCTGGCCGATCGCACGCGCCGCTTCGACAAGGGCGGCGAGCAGTTCTACGACCAGATCTCGGCGCTGCACAAGTGCGTGCGCAGCTCGAATCCCGATGCCGCGCTGTACTGGCTGACGCGCATGCTCGACGGCGGCTGCGATCCCGGCTATCTCGCCCGGCGCATGACGCGCATGGCCGTGGAGGATGTCGGCCTGGCCGATCCGCGGGCGCTGCAGATGTCGATCGACGCCTGGGAAACCTACGATCGTCTCGGCAGTCCTGAAGGCGAACTCGCGCTCGCCCAGCTGGTGATCTATCTCGCCAGCACCGCCAAATCCAATGCCGGCTACATGGCCTTCAAGCAGGCCAAGCGCGACGTGCGCGAGTACGGCACGCAGGAGGTGCCGATGCATTTCCGCAATGCGCCGACGAAGCTGATGAAGGAGCTCGGTTACGGAAGCGGCTACCAGTACGACCATGATGCCGACGACGGCATCGCGCTCGACCAGAGCGGATTTCCGGACGCCATGGGCGAGCGCGTCTACTACGCGCCCGTCGCACGCGGACTGGAACTCAAGCTCAAGGACAAGCTCGACCAGCTCCGGGCTGCACGCGCTGACGCCATCGCCCGCAGCAAGGCCGGCGACTGATCCGGCGGTTGCCTCACGGCGTGATGCGCGCAATCCCGATACGGCGTCTCGCCTTCGGACCGATGATGCCGGAAGACATCGACGTCAGACTGCAGGCACGGACGGGAACGCGGGGAAGAGGCGATGCAGGGATTGCTCGCGGTCATGTGGCTGCTTGCGCCGGGTGCCGATGGCGCGGCGCAGCCCGCGGTCTACAAGTGTGCCGACGGGCAGGGCGGCCATCTCTACCAGTCGATGCCGTGCGCTGTCGGCGCCACGCTTCGGCGCTGGGACATTCCGCCGGCGACGGTCGACACCGCACCGCCGCCACGCACGCCCGGACCATCGACACGGCCGGCGCCCCGGAGTTCGTCCGGATCGGAGAGTGGCGCTCGTACGCCGCGCTCCTCCGCCGCCCGCAAACAGGCGGATCCCCACGCGCGATGTCTGGCCGCGCGCACCGACCGCGAGACGTCGCTGGCGCGCCTGGGCATGAAGCGGCGCTACGAGGATCTGCGGCGCCTCAACGATCGCGTTTCGGCCGCCTGTAACCATCGATCCGGCCGATAAGCCGGGCAAGCCGAGATCGGCTCAAGCCGTGCCAAGGCGGCAGGCGCGCGACCAATCCGTTCCGAAGCCGGCGGACGCGTGGCTGCCGGAGCAGCGCTCGCCGGCTTGCGATGCAGTCAGCCCGGCAGCAAGGCGCGGAGTATCTCTGCAGCGCCGGCCGGCACGCCCTGGTCACAGGTCGCGGTGAGGCAAACGCGGCGGTCGCAGGCAACTCTTCAAGACCTCGCGCGTCAAGACGAAGCTCGTCCATCACACAGGATTCGATCGGGTGGTCAGCGCACTGTCGAGTGCATAGCGTAACTGTTTGAATTTTCAGGCCCTAGGTGTGCCCCTGCACATCTGTTTCTGCGTCGGCCACCGCACTGTTGTGGGTACCCTTTTCCTGGCTGCGCATAGTTGTGGGGTCAGCGATCGGGTTTCAGCACCGTTATGGGGTCACTTATCGGGGCCACGCAGTCTTGCGTGGCCCGATTTCCGCCGCCCCCCATCCCGCCGTCTCCCATATTGCTGGCGGCGCTGGTTGGCTTCGTCCTCAGCCTTGAGAAGCGCCGCCTCGCTATGAGTCGCGCGGGGCAAAGGCACCCAAGCCACGCGGATCTTGGACAGGCTGCCGTTCGTCCTGTCCAAGAGGGCCCAAGGCTGGCGCAAACGCGGGGCGAGGCGCGGCTGGGCATACAACTCGGGAACGTGGACCGCGAGAGTTGACCGTAGTCCCTCGGCATACCCGCGGGCCAAAACCTGGCCGCACGCTCGCATGAGCAGGTCGAACTCTTGGTGGGTAGCCTGTGCGTGGAAGTCGAAGAGGCTTCGTCCATCCAAGGCTTCATCCACCAGCCCCCCTACCAGCCTGTACGCCGATGGATGGACGCACAGCAAATTGAGGAATTGGCGCCCGCCAATGTAAGTCGGCGGCAGTAGGGACACCTCACCGGAAAACGCGCGGCTGGCTGGGGCGAACGAGGTTGGCGCCTCGATACCGGCCCCCTCCAAAAACAGGCTCATCTCGCGGTCGGTCAGCGTCCTGACTGGCAGGCGCGTTGCAAGCTCGACGGCGACGGCCGACATCATTGGCTCTAACCGCTTAGGCGTGCTCAGGAATCCTGGCCGGTCTCGCTGGACCACTTCGAGGCCGACTAGGTCGTCGCGGACTGGCATCGGGGCACGCTTCGCGGGTTTCAAAGTCCGGACATGCACCCCACGCATGTGTTTCGGCGAGCGCATATGCTCGTCAGCCCGCGACTCGACCGCGGGCCCGACTCGCAGGCGCCACGACCTAGGCAGCTCGATCAATGCGGTCAGTGCTGGGCGAGGGTCGCCCGCCAGTTCGGGCACGACCAGGGTGGTGCGTGCGCGTACCTCGGCAGCCCACTGCAGATACTCGTCAGTGAACTGCTTGGCGCCCTCTGGCGCTTGCGCGTGCAGGATCCGATCAGTCTCCAGCGGACTCCGGCGGCAGGCGCACTGCATGTTCTCTCCCGGCATCCAGTCCGCTTTTACCGCGACCGGAAGGCCACAGTGCTGGCAGCCGTTTCGCAGGGCCAAATCATGCCAAGCACAGCGATGGACCCAAGGCAACTGGTGCAAGAGGGTGTGATAGCCCTCAAGCAGACATTCCGGGCAATAGCGGAGCGTCCAGCCTGTTGCAAGCAACGAAGAGGAGGCTTTGAAGGGGAACCAGGTCGACAGGTTCCACTCAGCCGGGACGTCCGGCAGGCGAAGCGCCCGCGCGACAGCGATTTGACGTGCTTCAGAGAAAGTCATGATGGCCGACAGGTCATCAGCGCGGCGGACCCGGATGCCCAACAGGCTGTAGAGCTCGTTCGACGCGAGATGGTTAAGGCGAACAATTTTCGCAAGCATGCCGAAGCCCGATGCGGCCGGGGTATCGGTGGCGTCGCTACCGGCGAATGGGGAGCTAAGCACCTCCGCGAAGGGCGATAGCTGGCTGCGCGGCACGGTACCGCGCAGCTCGAGATAGGGGCTCTCGATAATGCCGCTCATGCCGGCACCCCCTCGTAGCCCGGCTCGATTTCCAGATAGCCGACGCGGAATAACACCTCCCGTATCTGCGCTTCAGAGAGTCCGGCGAAGTCCTCGTCTTCCATGGCGATGCGCACCAGCACCGTGTAGACCAACTTCTCAAAGGTCAGCATCGGCCAAGAGGTCGCAGGGCCCAAGCCCGCCTCGGCGCGAACTTCGTTCGTCACCCTGCGGATGAGGTCGATTTGGCTGCCCAGCCTCCAGCCGTTTGCCCAGGCCTTTGGCGCGAAGTACTGCGTGTATGAAATGCCCGATCCTTCGGGCCAGATGAGTTCCTTGTCGTACTCCATAAACGCCAATGCGACGTCCGAAGCAATTTGGTGCGGGTGGTCGCCTGCGGGAATGTCCCAGAGGAGACCCGTGTAGTGGTGCGAGTTTATGAAGTAGCGCCCAAAGATGTGGCGGGGTGGCCGTGCGTCGGTGTCGCCGCGACCCAACTGGCCGGCATCGCTCTGATTGATGAAGAGGTAAAACACGCGCGTGGTTTTCTCGAGTTCGTTGCCGATAGACATCGCGTGTTCGTACTCTTCCGAGGTGAAGCGATTAGCCTCGTTGAACACCAAGCCGATCATGTCGGCGCTGCGCCTGACGCGCTGTTCGTTAAGCGTGCGCACCACACGGGTGAGCAGCATGTTGCTGCTGGTGCTCGCGGCCACGTTTTGGCTCATCTGCGTCAGCAGTGAGGTCATGAAATAACTTTCCGTGGGCTTGGTGGGCCTGCTGTAGGTGAACTCGGTCATGTACATCGGGAACGGACGCCAGAGGTCGGTCTGCACGAGCTGGCGGGCGCCGAAGGTCTTGCCTACGCGGCCGTTGCCTTCGATCCAAAGGGCATCGCAGCCCATCTCGATGCCGGCGCGTGTGGCGCTGGCGAGGCGCTCGCCGGGACGAGTGAAGATCAGGGGTCGCTTGTAGCGAAGCATCGGATGGGCATCAGAGGGCGCCATTGAAGAAGACTCCTTGCGGCTGCGTGGCCGTAATTGATCAGCGAGACTGGGTGGTCAGCGTTTGCGCAGGGAGACCACGCCGCCGCGAGGAGCAAAGCCTTCGAGTGTGCGAGCGGCGTGGCTGCGCGTCGGTTCGGAGGGCGTTGCCTTTGGAACGCGCCCGGAGGCGACGTCGTCGGCCGCCCAGCGCAAGCGGCGCGCCGCGTCGCGCACCTCGGCGTGGAAGGCGTCGATCAGGTCGTCGATACCGTCCCACCGCTGGCCCCGTGTCTTGCGCCAGCGGTGGGCCCGCTTACGTTCGTGGAGCGTGTGCGGTTTCAGTGCATACGGCGGCAGCGTCTTGAGTTCGAGATACGGCTGCCCAGTCTCAGTAAGCAGGACGAGGAAGCGCGCGTCTTCCTCGATGTAGCCATTGAACGTAGTGCCGACCAGATCCTGCCGCGTGTTCAATTTTTCGCTGCGGTAAGTGGCGTAGCCGAAGGTGACGTGCGGCAACTCACCGTTGCCGCCGCGGATGGTCACGCGGACACGAAAGCGTCCCAGATCACGCACGTCTTCGGCCGTCCTGCTCGAGCGCAGCGGCATACCGCCGTCTGCCAGATACGCCTCGATGACCTCGCGGGGACTCCGCCACTGCAGTCCCTCGTGGGAGGTAACGTTATATTTCGAGAAGACGATGTCCAGAAGGTCGTCCAGGAGGTGCAGGAAAATGGGATGCGCTCTGCTGTTCTGCGGAGACACCTTTTGCTCATCTCGCACCTTTGTCTCGGGCTCGAACCCGCCAGCGAGATGGCGCATCACCTGCACTTCGATCGACTTGAAGAACGCTTCGATGTGCGGCCGGGTCTCGGGGATACCGGCGTGGCCAAACCGGTAGACCCCCAAACGGACGTGCGCGAGCGCCTTTTTGGCGTGCTTGGCCAGATGGCTGCTGTAGTTGTCCACCGAGATTCGAAGCCCGCGCGGGGACGGTCCATCAATCGCGCTGGGCATCCACGCGTTGGGTAGGTACTGCATGCGACGCCCGGTCATGTCCTTCGGCCGCCAAGGCATCAACGCCCGCTTGATCGTGTGCAAGAAGTCGAACTGCGAATGAGCGTCGTCGACAATAACCGTCCAGCCCATGCAGGCGCGTGAGGCTACATCGATCTCGGCCAGCAGCATCAGTCCCGAAACGCGGGTGGGGCGGTGCGTGCCGTCCGAGAGCGGGATAGCGCACCACTGATCCTTAAGATCGATGTAGTGCCCATCTACCTGGACCTCATCAAACGGCTCAGGGGTGGACAACTCGGCCCACTTGGTCAAGGTAGGTTCGGCGACGAAGTTCATGGCGATTTCGGCGGTCCGCGTGCGCAGGCGCTCGATGAAACTTGCGAGGGCGCGGCGCCCGCCATCGTGGGTGTTGCGCGGGTAGTCATTCTCCCCACGGCCCGCACGAGTGAGGATGCGATTGATTTCGCCGAACAGGCGATTGAACGCGGGGCTCGTCTGGCGCCGCGACGGCAGGGCACCCCTAAACTTGATCAAGGCCGCCTTGAGTTCGGGAACCGCTTCGACGAGCTGTGTCATGCAGTAGGCGCGTTTGAGCACAGGCACGTCGTTCGTGCGGGGCTTGGGATCGACTAGGCGCACATGTGGCAGACATACCGCAAAGCCATGCACGCCCCCGTTCTGCGCAGGCTCGTTGGCCAGCTCGAGCATCCGCTTACAGGTTCGGACGTGGAGCCCGTAGAGCTTGCTCACGCGCTTGATAGGCTCGCCTTCAATCAGCGCGACCAGTGCCGTGACACGATTTTCGATCGCCTTGCGCGTGGCCTCGTCTAGATCGACCATTGCGGCTGTATCGGGACGCGGCAATGCAAGCAGCCGAGCGACATCGTCTTCGGTGAGGTCACTCATGCAAGCGCACTCCGCGCCACAAGTGTGTAGCGGTTCAGCCGCATGGCCTTGTCGAAATCCAGCAGCCCGAGGCAGATGAGTTCACAGGTCACTGCCTGCACGTCGCACGGGTGAAACGGCGCGAGCGCGGCCTCGATCTGGTCGATGCGCGCACGCTCGATCTGGCTCAGGTAGGCCAAGATGCGACTGCGAAGCGCGAGCCGGTTGCCCAGTCCCTGTGCGATCTGGGCGAAACCCAAGAGACGCATGTTCTGGCTCACCGCGACGCCATGTGTCCGGACGTCTTGTTCAGTGACGAACCGAAGGCGCACGTTCTGCTCACTGGCCGCCTGCTGGAGTCGGTCGGCCTCGCGCGGTCGCAATGCTCCCCCGTGGCTCTGCACGCAGGCGCTGTCGGCGATGATGAGCAGGAACTCAACATAGCCTGTGGCGTGCTGGACCCAGAAGTCGAGCTCAACCTGGATATCGCCGGCCTTGAGCAGCCGCGGGCGCTCGGTATAGGCCTGCACGCGAGGATCGGTTTCAACAGACAACGCCACAGCGATGGCGGCGAGCCCATCGACCTCGACTACGCGGTTTTCCTTGATCGACTGAAACCCATAGACGTCACGGTGCTCGAACTCGCGACGCTTGTACACGCGCGGCTGGAATGGCCGGTCGCCTGGCACGTGCAACGCCGTCTCAGAATCCAAGAACTGACGCAGCTGCGCGGTCTTGCCGCAGCGACTCGTTCCGGCTGTGGAAATGTAGGGCATGTAGCCTCCTGCGAAAGCAACCGCACCGTCGCTTTCGGACATGGGTGGAGCAGGCGCGCGTAGACGCGTGCCGGATCGATACGTCAAGAGATGCAGCGAGCACGCGGATCACTCGTAAAAATTGCGGGCTAAGCGCTGCTTCTGACGGGGACGTGCCGTCAGCTCGGCGCGGTGAGGATGCGAATCGGCATCACGAGGCTCTCGGTTAGTACCTGATTGCTTCAGGCAGCAGTTGACCGTGACCCCAAACTCGAAGAAGCTGAGAGCTCTCACGCGTCTCATGCTGTCTCGCGGGCCCTTCCTACGGGGCCCGCCTTCGTTTCCGGGACCGGAAATGTCTTCTATGCGGGCGAGTGAATCGTCTGGGCGGGCCTGGCCTCTAGTCGGTGGTTAGAATTTCAGTCGAATGGCGCGTATCACGGCGTCAGGCGCCACGCCGACAGTACTTGCAGATTCACATCGGAAAATATTTGATTTCGAACGCCATCATCCAGCCCGAAGCGCTAGGGGGCGGCTCTTCGAGGCGTGGAGATCGTCGTTTGACCGGCAGTGCCGAGCCATTGCGCCACATCTTGAGTCCGTGCAAACCAGCCGGCACGGCCTGGAACGCGAAACACGACTACAGGAAGTGCGGCCTTGGCCGCGTTCCGGCGAAACGAGCGATCGCTTCCAAATTTGAAGAATGCGATCAGCGCTTGGCTGTCCATCAGCTCCCCATGACGGGCCAGCAATCCACCGCTGTCCAGGGATATGGAAGCAGTCGGTGAAATCGGAGGATCGACGGTCATTGGCGGCGCCTGTGGACAATCGTTGTCATCCCAGCACAAGTCCGGCCATAGTTGAGAGACCCATAACTGTGAGTTTCGCTCTATGGCTGGTGGCCGCCCGCTCGGGAGCTTCAGTGACCCAGCCCAACGTGCACGTGCATGGCACTGGCTGGCCGCCACGATGGCGTTGGCGTGCGTAGACAAGGCGAGGGATCTTGATCGGCCAGATAGTCCTTCAAGCAAGGACTTGGACCGAAAGCCTCGTTTCGATCAGATCCGCCAGGATGGGTACGACCCCGACCGGGTGACGGCTCTCGGTACCACCTTATTGGTCGATTACCTCGGCAGGAAACCACGCTTTAAAGTGACCCGAGCTATTTACCGGCACATGCTCTGGGCACACCTTGAAAAGTGGGCTCCGGCATGGCCGCAGCGGGCGGCTTGGCTTGCGGAGCAACTGCGGCGGCATCTGATCGTTCGGTGTATCCCATTGGATGAGGATAACGGCGTTGAGCTGGGGTTGATTTCTGACCCTGACCTTCTCGGACGTAAGAGTTCTCCGTCATTGGATCTCAGTGCGAACAGGTTCGCCACGCTCGACGGACTATTGCTACTGCTGGTGCTGCTTCGCGAGGCGCAAGATGCGGCGCATTTGGATCGTGCCCGCGACCTCAAGTTCGCGCTTCGGGAAGCAGCGAAGTTGTTCTCCGATCAGTTCACCTACCACGACGAGGCCAGAGACACGTGGGAGTTGATGATTAGTTCACGCATGGTGGAGTGGCACCCTAAAGTCGAACCTAGCGCTGACGCATGGGCGCGCGCCGAACGCCAGATCCATCAAGGAGGGGCGCATTACCTTAGTAGGCGGGAGCGTGCGGGGCCGCTCGGTCCGAATGCCCGCAAGCGCACCGAGCGGCGCTGGCGTCGTCGCGTTTGGGTGCGGGCCTGCTGTTTGCATCTCGAGCAGCGGCGTGGAGCGCCAAGCTTTGACTATCGGGATAGCAGCCCGTTGTTTGAATGGCTGGTCAAGCACCGTGAGCTGATCAAACAGCATCAGTCTTGGGCGATTGATTGGTTGCTTCTAGGTGAAGGAGATGCAGGCCCTAACGAATTCACACCACTGATGATGCCAGAGGAGCTCTATTCCCGCCGTTGTCGACCTTCTATGACCGAGGGGGAATGGCAAGTTTTGGGCGAAATGTCACCCTATGACGTCATTCCGGTGATCCTTCAGGATCGTTGAAAGCAGAGGTCGAGCCTGATTCCAACTTCCCTATCACTACCATTTCCCTGACTGAGCCAATGATGGATCGCATGGCCTGCGGGTGACGGGTCCGTTGGTGGAACTGCATACGTTCTAGGAGCATAGCTGTGTAAAAAGCGGAGTCATCTCTCTTCAGTTTTGACCTCACCCTCCAACTGTAGTTCGGCCCGGCAGGCAAGAGTGGACTCGGCGACATTCAAGCCCAAGGAGGCCTGTTGCCATGAAGAGTTCGGAGTTCAGCGAGGTACAGAACCGAATTTTCCAGTTTGGCTCGGGCCTGATGCGGGGGCCCTCACCTCCGCGCTCAAACAGTACTCGGATCAATTATTTGGTTTTATGCGGAATCGCATAAAACCAAATAAAAAGGTTCTTCTCCCATCTGCGGGGAAGATGCGCACGACCGACCGGTCAGACTTGTTGTTCTCGAAGCAACAACCTTGGCGTCGGTCGTAGCCGAAGTGGATTGTATGTCTCGCTTGAGAGGCTGGGCGGGTTATCACGTGCGCAGGTGGTGATGTGAGCCCCGAGGGGAGCAACCGTGGCTTGTAGTCGAGCTGGCACCATCCCCAAACACGCAGCGGCGCTGTACAGGCCGCGGGCAAGTGGTCGCCGCGATTCATGAGCGGATCATGCGGCGCATTCGCGATGTTCGACGAGCCCGTGGAGCTGCATGCGCCGCATCCCCGGATGGTCTGTCCGACGTGCGGGCCTCGACTCGAAGCGCTGGACTGGTCAGCGCCGCAACGCCGGGCGACGCAGCGGCTGGCCGACAGCGTTGCTCGGCTCTGCGAGCCGGTCTCGGTGCGGCGTCCGGCCCGTTGGCATGGTATCGACTGGAGGACGGCCAGGGCGATCGACTTCGACGCGCTTAAGCGCAACTGGGGCTTGTGGATCTGTACAGTGTGCGTCGGATCGCGATGGAGGAGTTCGCGATCCAGAAGGGGCATCGCAACACCACAGTCATTGTCGACGTGGAGCGCAAGCGGGTGTTGTGGATCGAGCGACGCCGGTCGCGGGCCCAGATCAGGCCCTTCTTCGAACAACTCGGTCCTGTGCGTTCCGCGCAGGTGCAAGCAGTGGCGATGGATATGGACACCGCCTACGACGTGTAGGTGCGCGCACGGTGCCCCAATGCCCAGGTGATCACGGTCGCGAGGTGATTGGCAGAGTGCGGGTAGATGCGGCCAACCAGCTCCGCAATGCAAAGCCTGCGCGCCGGGTCGTCATGCGCACGCATTGGCTGCTACTACGAAACTCGGCCAATCGTCTCGCCGATAGCTTTTCCACTTTCCGATCAGAAGTGGAATCTCCTCTCTTTGACTTCCCGGCTGATCAACTACATTAGGTGTGTTCAACGTTCACGGCAGCGATCTCCTATCGCGGGCTTAGACGCAAGTGTGCAAAGAAGCGTGGCTTCAACGCACTGAAAGATCGCCTACGACGCTTCTTTGAAGCGGAAATCAGTGTCCATCCATCTATGAAATGGCCACCCCTCTACAGCTATCGTTGGGACTGTCCCAACGATCTGCCCAAACTTCCTGGAGATTTCTTCCGCCCAACGGGTGAAGATCTCAATCTGTGCATGTAATTGCGTTGATAAGTGTCACAAACGTAGTGATGAGGATGCTGAGGCGGACAACTTTGACTTTGCGATGCGAAGAGGAACTTGATCACATGAGAAGGCGTTAGATGGTCGTTTGTGGAAGAGCACACGTGCTCAGCAGCCTGAGCCGATCTCAAACAGTGGCTACAGGCGGGCAGTCTTAAGTACCGAGAACCTAACGGCGAGTTGCAAGGACTCGATTTCCGCTATCAAGTGCCCGATAGACCGGTCATGAAGGTGCCCGCCCTCTACAGCTATCGTTGGGACTGTCCCAACGATCTCCATGGGCGGCGGTCAGCTTTCAAGCACCTCCCCAATGAAGATTCCGCAGTGTGTTCTCAGCATTGCACTCGTACAGCGCCCCAATCGAATCGCTAAGGACGCTGCGGCCGGGGCCATTCATTACTCCGCGGCCATCGGTCATCTGGTGAGCGGCGCGCTGCTGCAGTACTTGGTCGAGCAGATCGACTCGAACGCGTTCCAAGAACGCCTCCAAGGAGCGCTCCATGTGCGGTTTGTAGCGGTCGGGGAAGCAGAGGTTCGTGCTGGTGTACACCCAGACACCCAGCCGGGAGGGCTCTGAAGGCCGTGCTCCTCGATGGTTGAGCGGATTCGGTGATTGTAGAGATGCCTGGATTCGATCAGCCCCCACAACATGCCGTAACAGAGGTCGTTCGGCTTGCTGCACTTTTCCACGAACAGGTCATAACTGATTTCAGCTCGACACTCCGAGCTGATCAGTGCACATAGAGCGATCGAGAACCCGATGAACTTCAGCTTCATGTCAGCAGTCTTCCTTGACTCATTGGCAGGTATCTACATCTAGTGTAGAGTCTGCCAGAAGTTCTACTCAACGGTCATGCTTTGGCGTCCTCGCCAATCCATCAGCCGTTGTCCGAAAGCTCCGCCGCCGCTGTTTTCTCCAAGCGCATGAAGTCGGCGAGAGCGCAGGCTGGGGTGTCGCAGCGTGAGCTGGGTGCGCTGATTGGCTTGGGAAAGACCGTGGGAAGTACGCGAATCAACCGGTACGAGCAGCAGAAGTCCCTATGCGACATGGAGACTGCTTTCCAGATCGCCCGCAAGCTCAACGTTCCTCTTGCATATCTTTTCGCTGAGTCGGACGTGCTTGCTGACATGATCATCGCGTTCTCGGACCTCACTCAGTCCGAGCAGGTGAAGATGCTCAAAGAGCTGAAGAGACGCGCCTCGCGAGACTGACGCGAGGGGTATTCGCCCCCCATCTTGCTGGTCGGGCAATCTTCGCAGCGTGTCGCCGGTTGTGTCTCGTGAGTTGCGCCGCAGGTGTACTTGCAGGCCTGGCGGCAATACGAGAACGCCTGGATCTGCACAGACGAATCGTATCGCTGCTTGGGCGATAAAAGCTCGATTAGGCAGCGTTATCGAGGGTAGAGGCCTTTGACGCGAGCTAGCAACAGCAGCCCCTCATCCAAGAGCAAGTTCGTGGCGCAGGGCGGCGACATGGGCGCGACCGACAGGCAATTCCGTGCCACCCACCAGCACCAGCCAGTAACGACTGCCCGAACCGGCATGCAGACTGCGGACATGCCGCAGGTTCACAACGTACGAGCGATGACAGCGCACGAAATCCGGTGGAAGCAGGGCGCCTAGGCTGGCCAGGGACTTGTCATGCAGCTCGCTGCGGCCATCGAGCATGCGCAGCTGACTGTAATCACGATCGGCCCGGATCCAGAGCACGTCCGCAAGTTCGACTAGCGCTGTGCCTTGAGCACGCCATATGCCGAGATAGCGGGCGCGGCCGGAGCCGGAAGGGGCGACGTCAATCAAGCGGCTGAGCGCCGCTCCAAGCCGCTCGCGTGAGAACGGTTTGGGCACGAAGTCCAATACGCCCAGTTCGAAAGCCTCCAGGGCGCGTTCACGATGCGCCGACACTACCACGCAGTGGTGACGGCCCGACACCGCGCGCCGTAGCAGGTCGAAACCATCTTCGCCGCCCAGGTTCAGGTCCAGCAGAAGTCCGTCGTAAACGCTGCGTTGGAGGCTGTCGCCCGCGGAGTCCAGGTCTCCGACGGCATCGAAGCGGGCGCGTCCGCCGGCCAGCTCGACGCACATGCGGAGCAGGCGCTGGCGGACCAGCGGTTCGTCTTCGACGATCAGGATGCGCATGACAGCTCGATCCGGCTGTACCAGTCTGTGCCGTTGGGCACCTGGGTGAAGCTCCAACCGCCGGGGCTGACGGCGGCAAGGCTGCCCTCGATGTAGCGAGTGCCGGTTCCTTGACCGCTGCGCGCAGCACTTCCCCTCGCGCTGCGAAGCTCAAGAATCCAGGTTTCGTTGTCGCGCCGCACGCTCAAGTGGAACGGCCGCAACGCACAGGCGGCGGCCCCGGCATGGGTCAGGGCGTTCTCGACCTGGGCAAGAAGGGTGCCCGGTGGCAGCAACATATCGGTGTCCTCTGCGTCGATCTCGAGACCAATGGGACGGTCCAGCGCGAGGCCCACGATGTCCAGGTGACTGCGGCATAGCGCTAGCTCCTCGTCCAAGGGCACGCGCTGGCGAGTGCTGCTTTCGCGCAGTCGTTCGAACTGATCGGCCAGCGATTCAACCAGCCGGCTGGCGCGGGGAGGATCCTGTTCGATCAGCTCCTGCAGACTGGTCAGGGTGTTCATCAGCCAATGGGGTTGCATGCTCCGCTGCAGCAGATGCAACGAGAGACGGGCATGCTCCCCCTGCAACCAAGCGTTCCGCAAGTCCAGGGCGCGCAACTTCGCAGCATGGCGGAGGAGCAGGAAGCCCATCAGTACCGCAAGCAGCAGGAAGTACGGGCCATCCAGGAACGCACCTCCGAAGAACAGAAGGGCCAGCGCGCCGGCCAGCACCAGGGTCAGGACAGGCAGGCGTTCCTCCTGCTCACCATGTGCACGCAGCAGCAGCCATGTCGATGCAAGCAGGCTTGATAGCAGTACAGCAGCGGAGCGGGTGTCGAATCCAGGCAGGAACACCGCCATCGCTACCAGCCCGCCCAGGTACGCGATCCATGCACCGGGCGTCACTGCGACGGCAAAGCGGCACGCGATGTAGGCGGGCAGTAGCGCTGCCGCCGCCAGGTGCAGCACCAGCAGCAGGAGCAGACGCGGGCCGTGCCACGGATACGCGTAGCCCAGCAGGGGGCGCCATGCTTCCACCACAGGCAAGGCCAGGCCGACAACGCCCAGCGCGATCAGCAGCCGGGCGCCGGGCATACGCGACCTGCCGCGCTGCACCGCAAGGAAATACAGGCAGGCTGCTCCAAGTGCGCCCATGGCGAAGGCCGCAATCAGCCAGGACCAGGTCCGGTGGCGGCCCAGCGTTTCAATCGACACCACTTCGGCGGCGGCGGTTGCAGTGTGGAAGCCGAACCACTGGTGATGATTTGAAGCGAGCACCACCAGCTCATGGGTGTCGGTGGCGGGGGAAGGTGGGAGGATACGGAGCACGTCCATGCGCCCGGGATGCTCTTCGGCGGCGGTGCGTCCCACGATGCCGTTGTCTGCCACCGGCCGGTCATTCCACCAGGACCGGCTGGCCGCACCCAGCGACAGCCGCAGTGCGTAACCGGGATCGCCGGCGTGCCCGGCAGGTGCCGAGAACTGCCAGCGCAACCAGTACGGACCGCCCCAGCCTGCGAGAGTGCGGTGATCCAATGGGCGCCAGTCCAGCTCGCCCGGTGGCCATTGCGGCACCTCGGCGGAACCTTCCATCGGAGCAGGTGCCATCTCTGCGACAAGAGCATTCAGAGCGCCAGGGCTCCGCGTCGAGACCGCAAGCCACGCGGCGACCGCAGCCAACAGGACGACAAGTACGGCCAGGATTCGCAGGATCGGCATCCACGTATCGTATCGGTCGAAAGGAGACGTTGGACCTCCGGTTGGAGCCGTTCACCGGATTGGCAGCCCTGGGCGCAGGTGGGAAGGGACATGCTGGCGGGCGTCCGACATCACTCCAGGGGTTCCTCCATGTCCCATCTGCAGCTTTTCTTTCCCCCCCTTCATGGATCCGGCCTGAGGATGATGGGCTCGGCCATGGTCTGGCTGACGTTCGCCAGCGCGACGCCAGCCCTGGCTGGAGAAATCCATGCGCCCCTAGTGTTCGAACCCTACGCATTCGAGACCCTGGATCACGGCACGATCCCGGCCGAGGTGGCCTTTTTCGAAGTCCCACGACGCCACAGCGAACCGGATGGCCCCGTCATGCGGCTGCGAGTGGTGCGCCTGCCGGCTACAGGTGGCAATGGCCGCGCCACGCCGGTCGTCTACCTGGCCGGTGGGCCGGGTGGATCCGGGGTGGGAACCGCACGAGGGCCGCGCTGGCCCGTGTTCGAGCGGATCCAGCGTGAGACCGACGTCCTGCTCCTCGACCAACGTGGGACGGGCCTGTCGGATCCGCCGCCACCTTGCCCGTACGCATACCGCTTCGACGATGCCCAGTCGACGGAGCGCGACGCGGCGGTGGCCGCACTGCGCGAGACGGCCGAGCGATGTATAGCCTATTGGCGGAGTGAAGGCATTGATCTGGCCGCCTACACCACGGCTGAGAGTGCCGGGGACATCGAGCACCTGAGGCAGGCGATGGGCCTGCCGCGCATCAGCCTGTGGGGCATGAGCTACGGCACGCACCTTGCCCTGGCAAGCGTCCGCCTGCACGGCGCCGGTATAAATCGCATCGTTTTGATGGGAGCCGAGGGGCCTGACGACACACTCAAACTACCGATGACTGCCGACGACCTGCTTGCGGATCTGGCAGTGCTTGCGAAGAACGACGGATTCGACGACCTGGTTGGGTCGGCTGGGCGCGTACTGGAGGCGCTGCGTCACCAGCCGGGGCAGGGCCGTAGCTTCATGCGTGGCGGTCGGGTGGTCACGATCGGTGAATTCGATGCGCAGTTGGCGATTGCCGCCTCAATCGGTCGCCGCTCTACCCAGCAAATGTTGCCTCTGGCTTTGCAGCGCGCCGAAGGCGGCGACTATGACCTGCTCGCCGAGCTTGTGCTGGCAGTACGTGACCAGCTTGGCGAGTTCCAAGCCATGCCGCTGGCGATGGAAGTGGCATCCGGCCACAGCCCGCAGCGCCTCGACCTGATCGAGGCCCAGGCGACAGACAGCCTGTTCGGCGATGCGCTCAATTTTCCGTTCCCGATGCTCGCGGAGGGTCTCGGGCTCGTGGACCTCGGGGAATCGTTTCGTGCCCCGCTTGAGAGCGACGTACCTGCTCTGTTCATCAGCGGCTCGCTCGACGGACGGACACCACCGGCGAATGCGGAGGTGCTGCTGCCTGGCTTCGGCAACGGCAGGCATCTTCTGATCCGTGGTGCTAGCCATGACGATGAACTGTGGCTCGGCCACCCGGACATCGCGGGGCGTATCGCCGACTTCATTGCCGCTCACCCGGTGAGCAACGCGGAACTCGAGGTTCCACCACCTGTCTTTATCCGCAACAGGATCGATCTTTTCCTGACCGCATTCGGCATCGGCTGGGGAACCGCATTGGTCGCGGTGATGGCAGTAGTAGCGGTGCCTGTGGTTGCACTTGGCATTTGGAGACGCCGACGACACCGAGTTCGGGCTCGGCAGGGTAGCGGTTAGGCCAAGTTATCGGGGGTATGGGGTAGTGGGCGCACTACCCTAGGCTGCAGCTTAGTGCCGCAGCTGCATTGGTTACCAGCAGCCAGCGGCATGTCGCAGATCACGCAGACGCAGTAGGAATCCCCCAGCTCGTTGACCCGGGTGATGTGCTCAGCAAGTTCACGTTCGTGCCGTTGGCCAGGGGTTTCAGGTCGTTGTCTCTGCGGCTGGCTTGGCTCAGTCGATCGGATGGGACGTCTCGGTCCGAAGGCGGTCAGATCCGGCTCGGTTCCGATCACCTCGTATACGCCTGTCTCCTGCAACTCGACGAGCGAGGCAGCCCATAGCTCACGTGCGAATTCGTCGACCACGTCGAAGGGAGAGGGGATCAGTTCGTTCTCCCAGTCCTCGAAGAACCACGCCGAATACGGATAAGGTCGCCGAAATCCCTTCGCACGAGTTTGCCGCCAATCATGCTGTTGCGCGTCGAACAGTCGCTTCAAAGGTGCGTCGAAGCCGAACATCCTGCCCAGCTGCGGGACCCAGTTTCGTGTCTGGATCCGCTTGCCGACGGGCTGGCCAAGTACGAACTCTCCCCACAGTCTCAGTTGCCAAAGGTGGGGATGAGCGTCGACAAGCTGCCACCCGGGCGGGATTTGTGCGAGAAATGGAGGCAATGAGCCATGATCTAGGTAACGTCGCCGCGCCAGATCGATTGCCGGTGCATCTCGCTCTGAGAGCCGCAACAACTGCTCACCGGCCGCCGTCGGCGAGGACAATACGGAGAGCGCTTTTAAATCGGCCACGTATGGGGAACGCAGCTTCTGACGGAATTGCTCTTTACGCCGGCGATGACCGACTAGCTTGTCCATCGCGTTGCGCTGGGCCGCGTCGTGCTCGGCACGCTCTGAAAGAATCTGGACGTTCCGTTCGGCGACTTGCCGTTCTACTTTTCCCTGCACGTGCTTGAACATGCGTTCAGCCGCCGGCGAATGAATCCAGAATCGCGGAGCCTCGTTCAGCACGGTGCGCTCGAACGCGGCATCAAGAAGGTTATCGGGATCAAGCTTGGACAAGTCGATCTCGATCATGGCCCAGCCCCGCTTGCGTACCAATATGGCTTTCTCGTCCCCGACAGCGTGGGAGACCTTGATCTCCACCAGAAGAGGAACCGTGTTGGGGTGGTCATCTTCGAGCACTACGTCCGGGCGCATGCCGTCCAGCCACGCTTCTTCCTTGGCATGCGTGTACTCCCACTGGCGGTCCGGGCGTTCCAGAACGTCCTCATGCCGTTGACCATCTAGGTCGAACAAAGCCGCGATCCGCTTCCATGTGGGCAGCAAAACCTGGCGCGCGGCTAGCAGGACTTGTTTGGCCATCTTATGTACTGCCGTCTCGTAGCAGTGCTCGTCGCCTCCGCCGTGATAGTGCGCGAAGTGCCAGCGCTGAGACTCGCCCTTCTTGGCTAGCAGCTGCCGACCACAGCCAGGGCAACTGCAGCCGCAGGCCAGCCCACCATCCACGGCAGACGGCGGGTACAGGACTCCCTCCCGCTCTCCAAATGGTACTTTCAGCCCCGTCACGCTGGCCTTCTGCATGGCTTGTCCTAACATTGAATCTCCTTGGGCCCGACGGATCTTAGAGGTCTGAGGGGCCATCGGCCCCATGGCTGTAACGGCACTTTGCGGCCGCTGGGTTTCGCCCGCTGAGACGGGGTGGTTGCGACCTTGGCGGCCCGCGACCGCCGCGAACGGCCGGTGTCGTATCCTGTGCCAACCGCAGGAAGCGCAGGGTAGGGGCCTACGTGTCAGACGTAGAGACGACGCAAGCAGATAACGAAATCCAAGGCGCCACGGACGCCTTCATCGACCGTTGGCAGGGTGTCAACGCCTCAGAGCTGTCCACGTCCCAGAGCTTCCTGATCGACCTCTGCAACCAGCTTGGCGTCGATGTCCCACCCCACGCCCGAACAGGACTACATGCTCAAGCGGCCGGTTACCTTCGCCCATGGCGATGGCAGCAGCAGTGCCGGGCGAATCGACCTCTACCGCCGCGGTGCCTTCGTGCTGGAGTCGAAGAAGCTACGGCAGGGCGTGCACACCAAGGGCTTCGACGACGCGCTGAAGCGTGCCCGCAGCCAAGCCGAAGCCTATGCCCGCGCCCTCCCGTCCGCCGAGGGCCGGCCTCCCTTCGTAGTGGTATTGGGTGTCCCGCTGAATCAGGAGGGGTGTGATGGACCATAACGGGGTGGAGCTGTTCGACAATCGCGAGGAGGACTATCTGGCGTGGGTGCAGGCCCATCCGCAGGGATTCATTGCGAACATGGACGACAATCGCAATGTTCCGCAGTACCCGATGATCCACAGGGCATCTCACAAGACGATGTCCAGTCAGAAGATTGGGAACTTCACAACCGGCGGCTATGTGAAGTACTGCTCGCTGGATCTTGGAGCGCTAGAGCGGCATCTGCAAAAACAGCATGCCCGGCCGATCACGTTCTGCTCGGTTTGCATGTAACCACAGGGGGACAGGATGGCCAGGGCCGAAGCAACAGTGGAAGAACTCGTCAGCATGATCGAGCGCGGGCGCCTGCGCCTGCCTGAGATGCAGCGCCGCTATGTATGGCGGTCCCCGCGCGTTCGCGATCTGATGGATTCGCTATATCGTGGCTATCCCTCGGGCGCGATCCTGCTCTGGGAGACCACCGAGGACGTTCCTTTGCAGGAGTTCGCGGTCGCGCAGCAGGCGAACCCGTACCAGACCACACAGCTACTGCTGGACGGGCAGCAGCGCCTGACATCACTGTCGGCGGTGATCAGGGGTGAACCCGTCAGCGTCCGGGGGCGGATGCGGCCGATCGATCTGCTGTTCAACCTGGAGCACCCCGATCAGCTGGCGTTCGTCACCGAGGTCAACGAGAACGCCGACGTTGACGAGGATGGTGGCGAAACCGATGCAGACGATGTGGACTCGAGCGCGGATGAGCTGATGACACGCTTCAACAAGATGGCGTTCGTGGTCTCGACCCGGAAGCTGGAGCAACTTCCGCACTGGGTCAGCGTATCTGAAGTATTCCGCACCAGCAGTGACCGTGAATTCCTGCGCAAGGCCGGGGTCACCGACTTCGATGACCCCCGGGTGGAGAAGTACGGTAAGCGGCTGGCGCGCCTGCGTGACATCAGGAAGTACGTCTACCGAATGGATGTGCTCGAAAGCTCTATGGGATACGACGAGGTCACAGAGATCTTCGTACGCGTGAACTCCCTGGGCGCCAAGCTGAGAAGTTCCGACCTCGCGCTGGCACAGATTACCGCCAAGTGGCGTCACTCCCTAGGCGAGTTCCAGGCATTTCAGAAGTCCTGCGCGCAACTTGGATTCGATCTCGACCTCGGCATCCATCTGAAGAACATGGTGGCGTTCGCCACCGGACAGTCTCGCTTCCACACCGTCGGCAGCCTCGAAGTGACGGCCCTTATGTCAGCCTGGAAGGAATCCTGCCGCGGCATGGAGTTCGCCCTGAACTTCATGCGCAGCAACGTTGGGATCACCAGCCCGGCACTGCTGTCATCACCGTTCATCCTAATCGCGCTCGCGTATTTCGGACACAAGCGGGACTATGTCCTTCAGCCTGAGGTGGCGGGTCGGCTCCGATATTGGACTTTAGTCGCCAACGCCAAGGGGCGGTTCTCGCGCGGCTCCAGCGAAACGATTCTCGACCAGGACCTGGCTTCGCTTCGGCAGGATGGGGGAACGAAGGAGATGATCGACCGCTTGCGGCTGCAGTTCGGCCGCCTGGACATCACCGCCGAAGAGCTGGAAGGCCGCAATCAGCGCAGTGCCCTATTCAAGACCATGTTCCTGGCCTTCCACGAAGCCGGCGCCACGGACTGGCGTTCGAATCTCCGCATCTCGCTCGATCACAAGGGCTCGCAGGATCGGCTCCAGTTCCACCATATTTTCCCCAAGGCGGTGCTCAGGGCGGCGGGTCGCAGCCAGCGCGAAGCGGACGACATCGCCAACCTGTCCTTCATTTCCGGAAAGACCAATCGTCAGATCAGCGACAAGGCACCTGCTGTCTATCTTTCCAAGTACCGGGATGAGGGCTTGGAAGGGCTGCGAAAGCAGTGCATCCCTGTAGAACCAGAACTGCTTGAGATCGATGATTACTCAAACTTTCTCCACAAGAGACGCCGCCTGATCTCGGTCAGGCTAAATGAGTTTCTTGGCCACACAGAGGCCGGTTAGGGATGTTTATCGGGGGTAGGGAAGTGCGGCTTCCGACCCAAAGCGGACGTCTCGTTGGAACATCGCGCACCACTTCGTCCCACGGATCACTCAGGCAGCCAAGCCCGACCGCATGACCTCGTAGAGCGCAGTGCGGGTATTGCCGTCTGCCATCGAAGGGCTAGCAGCCCATGCAACGGCAAGAGCCCCCAGGAAGAGACTGAGCCGGGGCATCCCGGCGGCTCCCGGCGAGGTCAGTGTCCCCGCGCATGAAATCGAACCGCTGCAGCAGGCGCACCAGTTCCTGGACACGCACTGTCGTCGGGGCTGCGCGATCACCAGCCGTGCCAGTGCGGCAGCGGAAACAAGTACAAGCGGTGCCATGGCCGACAACTGGAACGCGCCTTTTCCCTGTAGCCCTCTCGACGCATTCAGCGGAATTGTATAACCCCATCATCCGCAGGTACCCTGCGCGGCCATGACCCGCCTGCATCCCCGCTTCTTGTTGCCGCTCCTGCGCGTCGTCGTGCTGGGTGTGCTTGCGTTGGGGTTGGCGTTCCAACCGGTGATGACAGCCGCTGGCGAAATGCATGAGCTCGCGCACGATCCGTCGGGCGCGCACAGCCACGGCCCGCATGCCAACGATCCGGGCGCGGAGTTCGCCGCGGCGGACGCGCACGATCAAGACGGATCGGAGACGTTGCACCTGTTACTGGATTTCGCCCATTGCTGTGGTTCAGCCGCGGCCGTGTTGCCGGTCCTGGGTTCATTTTCTACTCGACCGGTCGCCGGTCGAATGGGGGTCGAAAAAGCATCGCCCCCGGCCGCCTTGCGTCTGCCGAGCCCATTCAAGCCTCCGATCTTCGGATGACCGCGCCGTCGGCCTGATGCCGACTCCCGTCAATTCGATTCATCGGAGCAACCCCCATGCGTTTGCGATCAGCGGCCCTGGCCGCGTTCGTCGCCGTGTGTGCCGTGGCATTCCCCACGCACGCCGCCGACCCCCTCACCCTGGACGACGCTTTCCTTCGCGTTGCCGACGCCCATCCCGATCTACGCTTGTTTGGTGCCCGCCATGAGGCCCTGAAAGCCGAACTGGATCGCTCCTCGTTGCGCCCGGCGCTGGTCGCTGGAGCCGAGGTCGAGAACGTGCTCGGTACCGGCCCGGCCAGCGGCCTGGATGGCGCCGAGATCACGCTGAGCCTCGCCTCCGTGCTGGAGCGCGGCGGCAAGCTCGATGCCCGCCGCACGCTCGCGCAAAGCCGGATCGACGCGCTGGCCATCGAGCGCGAGGCGCAGCGGTTGGATCTCCTGGCCGAAGTGGCCCGCCGCTACCTGGCGGTCGTCGGAGCGCAACGCGAAGGCGAGCTTGCGCAGTTGGACGTCGACCAGCGCGAACGCACCGTTGCTGCGGCGCGCCGGCGTCACGAGGCCGGCGCTTCGCCGGAATCGGTCGTACTCACCGCCCAGGCCGCCCTCGCGCGGTCGGAACTGGATCGCGCGCGAGCCCGGCAACGTCAGGCGGCCGCCCGCCAGCATCTCGCGGCCCTGTGGGGCGAGCGAAATCCCGCATTCGAGATCCTCGGGGGCGATCTGCTCGCCGTGCCCCAGATCGCGGACTTCGCGGTACTCGCCGACTGGTTGCAACGCACTCCCGAGCTCGCGCAGTTCGTCGATCAGCAGCGCATTGGCGAGGCACGCCTGCAGCTGGCACGCAGCGAAGCGACCCCGGACTTCGACTGGCAGGTGGGCGTGCGACGGATGGCGGACGGCGATGACTTCGGCTTGGTCGGCAGTGTCTCGATCCCGCTGGGCACCACCCGCCGGGCACAACCGGGCATCCGTGCCGCACGCGCCGAGTTGACAGCGCTGGAAATCGAACGGGAGGCCGTGGGGCTGTCGCTCTACTCCACCCTCGGTGAGGCGCATGGCCGCTTCGGGGTGGCCCGCCTGGAAGCACAGCGGCTGGGTGAGGACGTGCTTCCACGTCTGGCCAAGGCCGAAGCAGCGGCCGCCACCGCGTACCGCGCAGGCGCCGCCAGTTATCTGGAGTGGTCGAGCCTGCAGGCGGAGCGCGCCGCCGCACGGCAGCAACAGCTGGCAGCTGCGCTGGAAGCCCAGCGCGCCCTGATCGAGATCCAGCGGCTGACCGGCCAGGCATTCGTCGCCGGCCCGGGCCCGCAAGACAACCAAGGAGCAACCCCATGAAGCCTGTCCACCTGATCCCGGCATTGGCGCTGGCCTTGGTCTTGGCGGCATGCAGTGGCGAGCCGGACCCGCCGGCGAAGGACGCTCATGCGGACGAGACCGCCCACGACGGAACCGAGGCCGACGAACACGGCCATGAGGCGGGTGAAGTCGCCAGCACGGTCATCCCAGCGGAAATCGCCGAGAAGTCCGGCATCCAGACGCAGCCCGTCGGCCCCGGCGTGATCGCCGACGAGCATGAGGTACAAGGCCTGTTGACCCCGGTCGAAGGTCGGGTCGCCCAAGTCACCGCCCGCTTCCCTGGCCCGATCCGTTCGCTGCGCGCCAACGTTGGCGACCAGGTCCGCGCCGGCCAGACGTTGGCGACGATCGAGAGCAACCTCAGCCTGAGCACCTACAGCGTCGCCGCGCCCATCTCCGGCGTGGTCGTCGAGCGCAGTGCGTCGGTCGGTGGCCTGGCCAGCGAGGGTGCGCCCCTGTTCCAGATCGCCGATCTTTCGCAGCTCTGGGTCGACCTCCACATCTTTGGCGCCGACGCCCAGCACATCAAGCCCGGGGTGCCGGTGGCGGTCACCCGCATGAGCGATGGCGAGCTGGTCCACACCACGCTCGAACGTGTGCTCCCCGGCATGGCCACGGCCAGCCAGAGCACTGTCGCCCGCGCAACGATCGACAACGCCGACAACCAATGGCGGCCGGGTACGGCGGTCAAGGCGCGGATCACGGTCGCGCAGGAGCCGGTGGACCTGATGGTGCCGTTGACGGCGCTGCAGTCGATGGATGGCCGGGAGGCCGTGTTCGTACGTGAGGGCGAGACCTACCTGACCCGACACGTCGAAACCGGCGCCCGCGATACCACGCAGGTGCAGATCCGCGCGGGCCTGAGCGTGGGCGAGGATGTTGTGGTCGCGGAGAGCTACCTGATCAAGGCGGACATCGGCAAGGCGGGGGTGTCGGATGACGACTGACGCCGCAGCCCACCAGTCCGGCCTGCTGGAGCGGATCGTCCGGTTCTCGATCCGGCATCGCTGGATGATGCTGGTGCTGACCCTGGGCTTGATCGGAGTAGGCATCTGGAGCTTCACCCGGCTCCCGATCGATGCAACACCGGACATCACGAACGTCCAGGTGCAGATCAACACCGAAGCGCCCGGCTACTCGCCGCTGGAGTCCGAACAGCGGGTCACGTATCCGATCGAGACGGCACTCGCCGGCCTGCCGCGGCTCGACTACACGCGCTCGCTGTCACGCTACGGCTTGTCGCAGATCACCGTGGTGTTCGAGGACGGCACCGACCTGTACTTCGCCCGGCAGCAGGTGGCCGAGCGGCTGCAGCAGATCCGCTCGCAGATTCCCGAGGGACTGGAGCCCGAAATGGGGCCGATCTCGACCGGGTTGGGCGAGATCTTCCTGTACACCGTCGACGCTGCACCCGACGCGGCCAAGCCGGACGGTACGCCGTGGACCGCCACCGACCTGCGCACCCTGCAGGACTGGGTCATCCGGCCGCAGATGCGCAACACACCGGGAGTGACCGAGGTCAACACGATCGGCGGCTTCGAGCGGCAGATCCACATCACGCCGGACCCGTCCAAGCTGGTCGCACTCGGCTTCACGCTGCAGGACATCGTCGACGCGGTCGCCGCCAACAACCAGAACATGGGTGCCGGCTACATCGAGCGCAACGGCCAGCAGTACCTGGTGCGCGTGCCCGGCCAGGTCGGCGGCGTCGACGAGATCCGGAACATCGTGCTGGACCGGCGCGAGGGCCTGCCGATCCGGGTGGCCGACGTGGCGCAGGTGGGTGAAGGCCCGGAGCTTCGTACCGGCGCGGCCACCCAGAACGGCGAAGAGGTCGTGCTGGGCACCGTGTCGATGCTGGTGGGCTCCAACAGCCGCAGCGTCGCGCAGGCCGCGGCGGCGAAGCTGCAGGACGCGAACGCGAGCCTGCCGGAAGGCGTGACCGCGACGGCGGTCTACGACCGCACCGTGCTGGTCGAACGCACCATGCAGACCATCTCGAAGAACCTGATCGAGGGCGCCCTGCTGGTCATCGTGGTCCTGTTCCTGCTGCTGGGGAATGTCCGCGCCGCACTCATCACCGCCGCCGTCATCCCCCTGGCGATGCTGTTCACCATCACCGGAATGGTGCGCGGCGGCGTCTCCGGCAACCTGATGAGCCTGGGTGCACTCGACTTCGGCCTGATCGTCGATGGCGCGGTCATCATCATCGAGAACGTCCTGCGCCGGTTCGGCGAGATGCAGCATCGGCTTGGCCGGGCGCTCACACGCGACGAGCGCAATGAACTGACCGCCACCGCCACGGTCGAAGTCATCCGGCCCAGCCTGTTCGGCATGTTCGTCATCGCCGCGGTGTACCTGCCGATCTTCGCGCTGACCGGGATCGAGGGAAAGATGTTCCATCCCATGGCGATCACCGTGGTGCTGGCCCTCACCGGCGCGATGGTGCTGTCGCTGACCTTCGTTCCCGCATCCATCGCGATCTTCATGGGCAACCGCGTCGAGGAGAAGGAGAACCGGCTGGTCCAGTGGACGCGCCGACGCTATGAGCCCTTGCTTGCGTGGTCACTCCGTCGTCAGAACTGGGTCCTTGGCGGGGCACTGATACTGGTCGTCGTGTCCCTGCTGGTCGCCACGCACCTGGGCAGCGAGTTCATTCCCAGCCTGGACGAGGGCGACCTCGCCATGCAAGCGATCCGCATACCCGGAACGGGCTTGGAGCAGTCGGTGAAGATGCAAGTGGCCGTGGAGGAACGGCTGGTGCTGGTTCCGGAAGTGGAGCGGGTCTTCAGCAGGGTCGGCACGGCTGAGGTGGCCACCGACCCGATGCCACCGAACGTGGCGGACTCCTACCTGATGGTGAAGCCACGCGGGCAATGGCCCGATCCACGCAAGCCCAGGGACGTTCTGATCGACGAAATCGAAGCCGCAGTGGCCACGCTGCCAGGCAACAACTACGAGTTCTCGCAACCGATCGAGATGCGGACCAACGAGCTGATTTCGGGGGTGCGTGCGGATGTGGCGATCAAGGTGTTCGGTGACGACCTGGACACGCTGGTCGAAGTGGCCGAACAGGTCGAGGCGGCTGCCAGGCAGGTCGAGGGCGCGGTCGACGTCAACACCGAACAGGCAACCGGCTTGCCACTGCTGACGATCGTCCCGGACCGCGCGGCGCTTGCGCGCTTCGGCCTGAATCCGGGGATCGTGCAGCAGACCGTTGCCACTGCGGTCGGTGGCCAGGTGGCCAGCCAGCTGTTCGAGGGCGACCGCCGCTTCGACATCGTGGTGCGACTGCCGGAACAGATGCGCGTCGATCCGACCGCCCTCGAGGATCTGCCGATCCCCTTGCCCGACGTGGCGAACGCGGACCGGTCGAGCCTGGAACCCAGTTGGGCGAGCGCGCGGACCGTGCCGCTGCGGGAGGTCGCGCAGATCGAGAGCCTGCTGGGGCCCAACCAGATCAACCGTGAGAATGGAAAGCGCCGGGTGGTGGTCACCGCCAACGTGCGTGATCGCGACTTGGGTAGCTTCGTCGAAGAGCTGCAGCAGCGCGTCGGGCAGCAGGTGAACGTACCCGAGGGCTACTGGATCGACTACGGCGGCACGTTCGAGCAGTTGATCTCGGCCAGCCAACGGCTCGCAGTAGTGGTACCAGTGACCTTGGTCCTCATCTTCGGCCTGTTGTTCATGGCCTTTGGCTCGGCCAGGGACGCGGTGATTGTGTTCAGCGGCGTGCCGCTGGCGCTGTCGGGCGGCGTGGCCGCACTGGCTCTGCGCGGTATCCCGTTGTCGATCACCGCAGGTGTCGGCTTCATCGCGCTGTCCGGCGTGGCCGTGCTCAACGGCCTGGTCATGATCGCCTTCATTCGCAACCTGCGCGAACAAGGCCAGTCGCTGGACGACGCGGTCTTCAACGGCGCGCTCGGGCGGCTGCGGCCGGTCTTGATGACTGCCCTCGTGGCGTCGCTCGGCTTCGTCCCGATGGCGCTCAATGTCGGCGCGGGCGCGGAGGTGCAGCGTCCGCTCGCCACCGTCGTGATCGGCGGGATCGTGTCTTCAACGCTGCTCACCCTGCTTGTCCTGCCCACCCTTTACCGTCTTCTGCATCGCGGCGACGCAGCGAAGCCGCAACTGGAGGCCCACTGAGTTGAGTGAAGAGAAGATCGAGATACACGACGCGCACCAGCGCCGGATCCTGTTGATCGTCCTCGCCCTGAACCTCGCGCTTGCCGCGGGGTTCGGGGTCACGGGCGTCGCCGCCGGCTCAAGCGCTCTGATCGCAAATGGACTGGACAATACGTCCGACAGCGCCGTCTACATCATCACCCTGCTCGCACTCAGTCGCTCACAAGCCTGGAAACGGTCGGCGGCCAAAGTGTCCGGCTGGCTGCTGATCCTGTTCGCCGCTGGGATCCTGGTCGACGTGGGCCGTCGGTTCCTGGGTGACGCCGAGCCCATTGGTACGACGATGATGGTGATGGCGCTGGGGGCCGGCCTGGTAAACGCGACATGCGTGTGGCTGCTCAAGAAAATCCGGCAGGCCAATGTGAACGTGCGTGCCGCGACGACCTTCAGCACCAACGATTTCATCGCCAACGCAGGCGTGCTCGTGGGTGGCGGACTGGTGCTGTGGACCGGGCGGGCCTGGCCCGACCTCGTCGTGGGGCTCGCAGTGGCGGCGATCGCCCTGAAAGGGGGCATCGAGATCCTGCAGGATGCCCGTGGCGAAGAGGACGCTTGAGTGCCGACCTAGGATGGCGGGTGGCGCAGCGTGTCGAGGATGGCGCACTGGCCGCGCTCGCCGCCGCTGCAACTGCCAATCACCCGTTCGAGCTCCGAGGCCATCCGCTGAAGGTCGTTTAGCCGGTTCCGGATGTCCAGCAGGTGCCCGCGGGCAAGACGGTCGACATCCTGGCAGGACAACCCGTCGTCTTCGGCCAGGCCCAGCAGGCTGCGGATCTCCTCCAGCGAGAAGCCCAGTTCGCGTCCGCGGCTGATGAAGCGCAGCCGATCCGCGTCGGCGGGACGGTAGTCGCGATACCCGCCCGCCGTGCGCGGCGGGGCAGGCAACAACCCGATGCGCTCGTAGTAGCGCACGGTTTCGGGATGGCACCCGCTGCGCTCCGCGACCTCTCCGATCTTCATGGGCTTGACTCTGTAGCGACTCCGGGGTTTAGGATCGCCGACCTGGAAGCGGGCCGCAAATCCTCGGACGCCCGCTCGACTCGGAGACATGATCATGAGTGATTCGTGCGGCTGCGGAAGCACGGTGGATATCCGCGCCCTGGAGGCGGGGCAGCGGCGCGTGTTGATGATCGTGCTGGCAATCAACATCGCCAGCTTCATGATGATGATCACCGCAGCGATCTACAGCGGCTCGTCCTCGTTGCTGTCGGGCAGCCTCGACAACCTCGGTGATGCGTTGACCTATCTGCTGAGCCTGGCAGTGATCGGCGCGAGCCTGCGCGCCAAGGCCAGGGTGGCGTTGTTCAAGGGATTGCTGATCCTCGGTGCCGCGGTTGCGGTCGCCATCCAGATCGGCTGGCGCCTGGCCCACCCGGAGGTGCCGATCTTCGAGGCCATCGGCATCGCCGCCGTGATCAATCTTGCGTTCAACGCCTTGTGCCTGTGGCTGCTTACCCCGTACCGCTTTGGCGACGTGAACATGTCATCGGCCTGGGAGTGCTCGCGCAATGACCTGTACGAGGGTGTTGCGGTGCTGCTGGCAGCCGCCGGCGTGTGGCTGTTCGATGCCGGCTGGCCCGATCTGGTCATCGCCGGTGGACTGTTGCTGATGTTTCTGCGGTCCTCCGCTCGGGTACTCCGCATGGCTTGGCGGAGTTACCGGGACGAGGTGAAATAACGAGTTACGGCCCGTTGTCCGGTCCTCGAAGAAGAAATGCTCCGTTCTGACGCGTGGCTGGAGCGGCCAAGAAAGTCAGCTATGACAGGCAGTTAGCTCACCTTTGGCCGTTTTTTACACGAATCCCTGCCGACCCTCTGAAAGAGTGGATTCGAAGCGGCAGTTCGGGTCAGCCAGAACGTCCGCTTCTGGCCGGAAGCGGACGTTGGAACAAGACGGGATGGAGCAGGTTAGTGGACTAGGGAGCGTTATCGGTAGTATCGAAGAACAGCTTCCTGCCAAGAGCGGTGGTTCTCATACTCGGAATTTTCCGGGTTCAGGGTGAGGCGACCGGAACGTCCGCCACATCCGCATCGCCGGGTGTGGCTGGAACAGGTTCCGGCCCGGGCCCGGGTTCGGTCGCGGCCAGGTCCTCGTGCAGGATGCGGCGGATCTCCAGGATCGCCGGCGCGGTTTCCTGCACGCTGTGGCCGGAGACGATCACCTGCTCCGACAGTGCGCCGGGCAGGTGCGCGCTCCAGTACGGCACCAGGCCGTCGTCGGACTCTTCCAGCGGCACCTCGGGCAGGCTCCGGGCGATGATCGAGTGGTAGCGCACCCGCGGCGAAATCGGCAGCTTGGCGGCGGCCTGGATGAAGGGGTCGTCCATGCGCAGGTTGTCGATGCTGTTGGGCAGGGCCGCATTCGGCCCCGCCCCTTCGTCGCCGCTGCCGGCCAGGGCCTGCACGGCATCGTCCAGGCCTTCCAGGAGGGTCAGCGGCAGCCGGATCAGGCGCGCGAGCCAGCGCGCCAGGCGGTTGGTGGCCACATGGGTGCCGCGATGGGGCGCGGCGATGAAGATCGTCCGGCTCACGCCCGGGAACGGCTCGAAACGCATTATCGGGTCGAGCCGCGTGCGGACCAGCGCCTCCCGGTCCTCGTCCAGTTCGCGTTCGTGCAGCAGCCAGTCCCACAGTTCCTCGTCCGCCGAGGACACCAGCAGGCGCGTGAGCACCCCGCCCATGCTGTGGCCGATCAGCACGATGTCGTTCGAAGCGGCCGCCGTGCCCTCGGGATCGAACGTGCGCAGGGTCTCGGCCAGGGCGCGGCGGATCGCCGCGTGGTTGAGCACGATCGGCATGTTGGTCGGGTAGTAGACCTGCCAGACCTGGAACTCCCGGCGCAGGGTCTCGTCACCGAGGATCTCGTTGGCCACGTTGACCCAGGCTTCGGGGCTGCTGGCCAGTCCGTGCAGCATCAGGATGATCCTGCGGTCCGGGTCGTAGGGCTGCATCAGGTACAGGTGCGGCCGGTCGATGCCCTGCTCGCGGCCCAGCAGGGTCTGCAGGGCCTGCCTGGAGAAACCCGAACGCGCCAGCCACAGGCCGTAGCCGGCGGTGAAGTTGGCGGCCAGCGGCACCGTCTGGCCATGCAGTTCGACGGTGGCCTCCTGGTAGGGGTCGTGCACGTTCAGTTCGACCTCGCGGGTGGCGAGCACCTGCCGCAGGTCGTCGCCGGGGAAGTGGGCCAGCACGGTCATCGCCGGCGACGGCATCTCGCTGAAGCCCGGTGGCCGCCGCCGCGGCGCCTCCCCCGCGTCCGCCCCTGTTTCCTCCGTGCGCCGTTCCGCGTCCGGCGCCTCATCCTCCGGCGCGGGCGCCGCGGCGCCGCGGCCGTCCTCGACCACCGCCACCAGTTCGGCGCCGAATCCGTCGCGCCGGTAGGTACTGCGCAGGCCGCCGAAGAACAGCGCGGACGCCGGCACCACCTCGTCCGGCATGGCCGCGCCGCCCGGCAGGCGTACGCCCGACAGGTCGCTGTGCAGGGTCCATCCGGCCTCGCGCAGGATGTCGTCGATGGCGGTGGCCTGGTCGACCGCCTGCCAGTGCTGGAACAGCCGCGTCGTCGCTTCCTGCACCGCGTGGTTGTAGTAGTCGATGACCTGGGTCTGGCGGTCTTCGAACGCGCGGTCGCCCGGGGTCCGGGGGGTGAAGAACAGATAGGCGTATGCGTGCCGCGCAACCTCCAGCCAGGCGTCGACGCGCGCCTGCGGCGGTGCCGGCGCGCGTCCGGACGACAGCGCGATCGCGTGCTGCAGCCACAGTTCGGTCAGCGCCGAGATGCGGTGTTCGTCGCCGATGCCGCTCGCCTCGCCCAGCGCGGCGATGCAGTCCATGGACGGCTGCGCGCAGCCGTCCTGCTCCAGTCCGGCGACGCTGATCGTCTGCACGGTCGCGGTGCTCAACGCACCGCTGGTCAGGATGTCGCCGCGCTTCATCGCGATGTACTCGCCGGCGTTCATCGGCCTGACTTCGACCGACGGCTGGAAATCCCTGAGCATCGCGCAGCCGGGCAGCAGCGCGAGCGCCAACAGCGCCGCCGCCAGGCGCCCGGCGCGTCGGCACCGCCGCGATCCTGCCGTGGTCATCGCGCCTCCCGGTGCGGCGAGCGCGCGGGGATGCCGGGCACGCCGCGCCGGATCGCCTGCGGGAAGTCCTCGCCGCTGGCGTCCGCGGCCCGCGCCCGCGCGACGATCCGGCCGCGCGCCTGCAGTTCGGCGAATCCGTGGCCCGGCGCCAGGCCGCCGAGATCGTGGACGTACTCGGCGAAATACCCCGACAGCAGCAGCCGGTAGTCCAGCGGCAGGCCAGGCGATATCTTCCGCGCCAGATCGAACACGATGGTGGTGCAGTTGCTGGTCAGGGTGTTGTAGAAGCGCGGTTCGTGCCGCAGCCGGTTGGCCTCCGCCGTGTAGCCCAGGAACAGTTCGCGCAGCGCGTCGGGCGCAACCGCCAGCCGGTACAGGTAGACGTCCTCGCCGCGCGCGTTGCTGCGCACGCGCACGATGTCGCGTTCGTCCGCAGCCACCAGCACCTGCTCGAAGCGGCGGAAGAAGCCGCCGATGGCGGAAAAGCGCTCGTGGCGCTCCTTGCGGATCTCCAGCGAGAACACCACCCGTTCGCCGTCGCCGAACCCGAACGAGACCAGCGTGTGCGCGATCGCCGGGCCCATCCAGTAGGACAGGACCAGGTCCGCCGAGACCAGGTCGTCGAGGTCGTACGCGCGGGTTTCCCAGCGCGGGGTGTAATCCGCCTCGCTGCGCCAGTCGAAGTTGCGCACGTTGTGCAGCGTCACCCGGCTGCCTTCCACGTCGGTTTCCAGCAGCCGCGCCACGTCGTCCGCCCAGTCGCGTTCGTGCGAGGGCGCCAGCGTACTCCACCAGGCCAGCAGGCCGAGCAGGGCCAGTCCGAACAGCGGCAGCACCCGGCGGCGCCAGCGCCGGCTGCCAGGGAGCGTGGACAGCGCCGCCATGCCCAGCAGGCACCATGCGGTGATCGCGGCGATGCGGACCGGCGCGGATGCCGGCAGCTGGAACCACAGCGCGAAGGCGCCCCACAGCCCGGCCAGCGAGATGGCCAGCGCCAGCAACGCGCCGACGGCCGCGCGCGCGATGGCCCTGCGCTTCGGGTGCCCCGGTGTGGCGGTGGTATCCGGCATGTCGCGACTATTGTTGCCGGCCGGCGCCGGCAATGCCGTGCAGGAAGATGTCGACGCGGCGCCGCAGCATGCGCGCGGCCTGTTCCGGATCGTCGTGGTCACCGGCGCGGAGCACGGCCCGGCGCAGCGGCGGCAGCGCGACCAGGGCCACGAAGATCTCGGCGTCGCGCCGGGCCTCGGCGTTGCCCATGCGGCCGCGCACGCCCGAATGCCGCAGCAGGCCGGCGACCAGTCCGATCACGCGTTCGCTGCGCAGGTCGCTCAGCAGGGTGGCCAGTTCCGGGAACTGGTGCGCCTCGCCGGCGATCACCCGCTCGATGGCGACCATGTCCGGGTCGAGCACGGCCTCGATCAGGCGCCCGCCCACTGCCAGCAGTTGGCTGCGCAGGCTGCGCCTCGCCACGTCGATGGATTCGGTGGCGAGGAGGTGGCTTTTGGCGACCGAATGCACTACCGCACGGAACAGCTCGGCCTTGCCGGGAAAGCGCGCGTACAGGGTCCGCTTCGACATCCCCAGTGCCGCCGCCAGTGCGTCCATGCTGGTCTTTTCGTAGCCCTCGCGCAGGAACAGCGTCTTCGCCGCGTCGATGATGCGCCCGGCGGTCTGTTCGGAGACCGCCCGCGGGGGGCGGCCGCCCGATGCCGCAAGCCTGCCGCGCGCGGACGGCGGCGTGCGCGGCGAAGGCGGACGGTCCCCGGCGCGGGGGGCGGATCTGTCGGGAGGCATTCAGGGCCGGTTGGTGTAAAACGGTACGGTATCGTACTATAATTGCCGGCGGCTGCCAAGCAGCGACGTCCCATGTACGATCGACCACGCGCGGACCAGGCGTGGATAGGGAGGATTCACGATGAGCCAGACACCTGCCCCCCCGTCCGGCGGACGCGGGGGCGCGCAACCACCGGCCCCGCCGCCAGCGCATGCCGGAGGCGCCGCGGCGGCCACGGAGCCGACGCCGCCGGCCGCGGAAACGGCACCCGCCCCGGGTTCCGCCCCCGCGCCGCGCAATCCGGCGAAGAAGGTCGCCTTGCTGGTGCTGGTGCTGCTGGTGGTGCTGACGGGCTGGTACGTGCTGACCGACCGCCACGCTCCGTACACCTCCCGTGGCACCGTCTCCACCTACGTCACCCAGATCACGCCGCGTGTCGGTGGCCAGGTCGAGCAGGTGTTCGTGCACGACAACCAGGCCGTGGCCCGGGGGACGCCGCTGTTCGCGCTAGACCCGCGCCCGTTCGAGTTGGCGGTGCACCAGGCCGAGGCGGCGCTGGCGCAGGCAACCCAGGGCATCGACGCCTCCTCCGCCGGCCTTGCCGCCTCGCAAGCGGAGGTGGTTCGCACACGCGCGCACCTGGACAACACCCGCACCGCGACCGCCCGCACCTTGGCCCTGGCCGGGCAGCAACTGGTCTCGCGCGCGGATGCCGACAACGCGCGGGCTTCGCTGCGCACCGCGCAGGCGCAGCTGGAGGCGGCCCAGGCCGGACTGCGCAGCGCCGAACTGCAGCTGGGCAGCGGCGGCATCGACAATCCGCAAATCCGCTCCGCCCGGTTGCAACTGGAGCAGGCGCAGCTGAACCTGCTGTACGCCACCGTCGAAGCGCCGCGCGACGGCAGGGTCACCAACCTGCAGCTGGCGGTGGGCCAGTACGCCGCCCCCGGCTCGCCGGCCCTGACCTTCGTCGACACCGGCGGCGCCTGGGTGACCGCGGACCTGCGCGAGAACCAGCTCGGCAACATCGCGCCCGGCGACCGGGTCGGCATCCTGTTCGACGCGGTGCCCGGCACGATCTTCCAGGGGCAGGTGCACAGCATCGCCGGGGCGATCGACCCGGGCCGCGCCAGCGCCGGCGGGTTGCTCCAGAACGCGCCGGAAACGCGCTGGTTCGAGCCGGCCCGGCGCTTCCCGGTGCGGGTTGAACTCGATCCGGAACAGGAATGGCCGTCGCAGGTGCATGCCGGCGCGAAGGTCAGCGTGGTGGTCTACACCAGCGGCACCGACAACCCGGTCGCATGGATCGCTAGGGGCCTGCATCGCGCCCAGTCGATCGCCAGCTACCTCTACTGAGCCGCCAAGGTGTACGTCGCCCCGCGCCCGGAAGCAGCTGACGACCCCTTGTTCGCGATCCGGCTGGCGTCGGCGGCGGTCGTGGGCTTCGCACTGGCGCCGGTGCTGCAGACCGCCATTCCGGCGCTGCTGGCGGCGCTCCCGGTCGGCCTGATGGCCGGCATGCGCAAGGCGTTCGACCCGAAGAAGGCGTTCGGCGGTCCGATCGCGCTGATCGTGATGGTCTGGCTGGTGGCGGCGCTGGTCTCGCTGGCCAAACCCATGCCGATGGTGCTGATCATGCTGATGGCGCTGCTGTTCTTCGCCGGGTTCTACCTGATCCAGCGCACCGGCAATCCGATCGGCATGCTGGTGATCCTGATGACCGTGCTGATGTCGGTCATGGGCATGAGTTCGATCGCGGGCATGGAGGCGATGCGCGACAGCATGACCGAGGCCGCCCTGGCCACCCTGCTGATCATTCCCGCGCTGTATCTGGTGTTTCCGCCGCGCACCCGGGAGCGGATGATCGAGGCGTACGTGCCCGCGCCCGGCCACCACGTGCGGGCGGCGGCGATCCGCGCCGGCGTGCAACTGCTGCTGTGCTTCTGGCTGTACTCGGTCATCGACGCCAGCAACATGATCCTGGCGGTCGTGGCCACGTTCGTGCTCGTGTTTCCCACCCGCCAGGCCTACTTCGAGGAGGCGCGCCAGCGCGTGGTCGCGACCATCCTCGGGGCGCTGGTGGCCCTGCTGCTGCTGTTCTGCCTGACCTTCATCGCCCACCTGCCGATCGTGCTGCTGCTGGTCATGCTCGCGGGCCTGTATTTCGGCAGCCGGATGATGCACGGCCGCCAGCCGCCGATGGTGTACCAGTTCGCGTTCTCGGCCGCGGTGGTGCTGGTGAGCAGTTCGCTGACCACCAGCGAGCCGGGCTACGCCGTGCTGACCCGGGTGGTGCTGACCCTGGGCGGCGCGGTGGCGGCGGCGCTGCTGACCGCACTGCTGGAAAAGCTGCTGATTCCCGGGGCTGGACGTTCGCGTACCGCTGCCGCGCAAGCCCGGCCTGGTTGATCCGGCCCGCGTTCCGCAGGAGCGGGTCATGCCCGCGATATGCGCGCCGGTCCGGGTCACCTGGCCGGTCGCGCCCATGACGCAAGGCCATCTCGTCCCGTGTCGGCAGCGTGGCCTGCGCTATCCCCGGACGGTCAGGCCGAGTGCGGCGGCGAGCAGCATCAGGTGCGCGCAGCGGCACAGCGCCAGAGCCGTACGGTTCATGCGGGGCGCAGTATGTCCATCAGCAACCGCTTGTGCACCTCACGGGTCTGTGAGGTAGTCAGATGCCGCCTTTGGACAAGCCGACCGCGTGAGCGATATCTTCTATCCGGGTGGCGGCAACCCCGTGCTGGCCGAACTCTGCCAAGGCGGCGTCGAGGATCTGCTGGGAGCGTACTTCTTGTCCTGCTGGCTGGCCTCGTGTCGATCCTGATCATCCTGGACAAGATCTGCCTTTGAACCCTGCGGGCACCGCCGGCATTCCGCGACCTCCGGTGCGTTCGAAGATCTGCGCGATTCGGACCGGGCCACGCGTTGGCGGCGCGCGGAGGACAGTGGCCTCGTGATCCCGGTGATGATCCTCAACGGCCGCCGCATAGAGCAGCGCACCTGGGTCGTGCAGGAGGATGGCGCGCCGAGGCTGGCCGCGAACATCGCGGTCGAGGATGCTCGTTGGCATCGCGTGCATACAGGTTCGCATGGTAGTTGAGGATCTGATGTTCGTTCAACATCGCGACGTCGTCGCTCGACGCCGTCTCCAGGAAGCCATTGACGGACGCAAGCTCGTAGAGCTCCGGGTCATACAGGACGCACAGCAGGTCTTCGCTCAGCGGAAGCAAGCCGATCATGCCGGTCGAGCCGAGACCGAACGACCTGGTCAGGTGCCATTGCCGGTGGAAGTGCCAGCGGTTGGTGAGCACGGCCGGATCATCGGACGTGATGAACGGAACGCCGGAAATATTGCGAACGACACAGATGTCGAGGTCGTCGGTGCATTGAAGCTGGTCGACATAGAAGCTCATCGCCAGCAACACGGCCTCCTTGATCGACATTGCGAAACCCTCGCCTTCGCCGATGGCATCGGCAAGTTGGCGCGTCATCTGCGCGAAACGCACAGACGCCGCCTCGGTGCGCAGGTGTTGGAGTACCCAGAAGGACCGCAGCACGAACGCCGACTTCCTGCTCAGTGTGCTGCATCCGGCGATGAGCGACCGCGCTTCCGCGCCATAGGTTTCCTCGACATGGCGGATAGCATCGTCCAGACGCTGGTCCTGGCCATAGAAGTAATCGCCGGAGCACTGGCTCCGCACCGGGGCGTCTGCGATGTAGCCATCGCGATCGATATTGAAGATGTTGATGATCTTGTTGTCGCCGCCGGCGGTGAATGCCCTCAGGTAGCAGGAGGCACGAAATGCTGGTTCTTGTTGGTGGCCATATCCGTTCGCGGGATGGTGATGCGCCGGGCTCATGCGGTGCACGCGTCTTGAGCCGAGCGCGGGCGGCGCTATGTTGCTTTCCTGGGGCGCAGATCCAGTCCCTTCGCCACGAGGTGGGCCCCGTAGCCGAGGTTGGCCGCCAGTTCCTTCGCTTCAATGTCGAGCCGGGAAACGACCTCCTCGAACTCCATGCGCGTCTTGGTTACGGGATCCAGCCAATGCCGATCGCCGGAGATCGAGATTAGCAGGCATCCGACCCGCCGGTGTTCTGGTGCCATGTACTTGCCTGCTAGCTGCGTGTGGAGCGCCTGCTGCAGATCAGTGAACGAATAGCCGTTCTCGCCGATCTTGAGTTCGATGACCGCCTCGAGCGGCTCCTTGGTGGATGCGAGGCGAATGTCAGTTTCCTTCTCGTCGCCGGTGACGGCCTCCTGATTGACGAGATACGCCCCGCGGGCCAGATTCTTAAGCTCTCCGGCAAGTGATTTCCGCAGCACCCGTTCCTGGGTAATGATCGCCCAGAGTTCGCGCGGGGACGTGTCGCCCACGAGAAGATCGTCGAGGTCGCACAGCCGCGCGTTGAGCAGTGCGGCCATCTCGACGCGACTGGTGGGCGAGAAGTCATGTTCGGCTTCCAGCCGCACGACGTCCGTTTCATCCAGGATGACGGTGTCCCAGTCCTCGGCCAGTTGCTCCAGTGCGACCGCCCGGATCCGGTCCTGAAAGTGCACGACGTCCGGATCGTTGGCGAACTGCATCTTCATTTCCCACGCGCCTGCACCCTTGGCGCCTAGCAGTCGATTGCCAAGCACGCTCCTGCCGCGCTCAGCATAGTCGCGGGTACCCATGGAGTGGACGCCTTCGTGGTTCAGATCGTCGACGAATCTGACGTGCCGATTGGCCATCCTGGCGAGTCGCAGCAGCAGGTCCGGCTGGGTTTCGAAGCGCGACAGGTCCGCCTCGGATCCGTTGTTGCCGAACAGGGCTGCGATCCAGTCGACGACCACGGAGTGCTTTGCGGGCGGAATCGCCCCGGCCAGTCGTTCCATGGTGTCGACGCATTCCGCTGGATCCAGTCGCGCCAGGATCGGCAACCAGAACTTGGTCTCCGAGGGGTCGGGCGTTCCTTGCAACCGCATTCTCCCGACGTCGAGGACATCGGCTGCGTCTTCGGCGAGACCATGTTCCAGCAGCAGGGTGATGGCGCGTCCCACCTTGTCCATCCCCGCGACGGCGGTGTCCTGGTCGGCGAGCACCGCTTTGAGCCACGTCCGGATCCGTGGCAGGAAGAATGAGACGATCGGTGTGGACGTGTTGGAGATTTCCTGCAGCAGCGAGGCGTGCTTCTCGTCCGTGTCCTCGAGTTCGGCCGAGAGCTCATTGCCGATGGCGGCATCGACGACGGTCGGATGAACCTGGATGACGGCATCAAGCCACGGCGGGAGCCGGCTCAAGTCAATCAGTGCGTAGCGACACGCGAGATCGGCTTCCTCGGCAGTAAGTCTGACGGCCCATGACGCATCCTCGGCCTCGGCGTACAGGCCGGCGAGGCCCATACGCCATCGCATCAGGTAGCTGTTGCGCTCTTCGGGCGGTCGTTCCGATTTCAGGGTGGGTCGGTCCTTGCGCCACGCTGCCGCGAGCGCCGTCCGGAAGCGATCGGCCATGGCCTTGTCGAACACGCGCTCGATGAATCCGCGATTCCATCCGGCGAACGACTGGTCGGACGAATCCTTCGCCATCGCGTGCCATAGGTGCCAAGTGGTGTTGTCGATCTTGTCGACCGAGAATGCGGTCTCCGGATCGTTGTCCAGCTCGCGCCAGAACAGCCGCCAACTGGCCAGGTTGCTTGCCTGCTTGCGACGCGCCTTCTCGCTGCGCCTCTGGTCTTCGCGCTGCCACGCAGGTGGGGGCGGCGGATTCTCGATCGAGTCCAGGAAGGCCTTCGCGCGATCGTGGAGCACGGAGCTGCTGCTAGATAACTCGATGAGTTGCCTCGCCCAGTCCGTGCGGTCGGGCTGACTGCCCGAGTACTGGAGGGCGATCTCCAAGGCCACTTCGCGATCGAGCGACGACCGGGCGGGATCCGACAGGGCCCGCAGCACCCAGTCCGCATCCCGCTTCAAATCGAGTTGGTACGCGCCGTGCGACCCGAACTGGAACAGCCGGAAGAACGGCTCACGTTCGCCCTTTGGGTGGTGCGTCCGAACCAGGTGGTCGGTCGCCCAGAACACGCCGGCACGCACGTCGCTCGACGCCTCGCCGAGCGCCGCCTTCAGAGTTTTGCTGTCTCCGCCCGCATCGTGATCGTGCCTTGCCAGCAGCCCAGCTAGGGCGATGGCATCGAACAGATCGGCGGCGGCTCGTCCCATCTCCAGACGGCGACGGCACGCAACCAGCAGTGCGGGCACCAGGTCCTGGCGATCGGAGCTAACCCGGAAATGCCGTTCGTCCCAATGGCTTGCTCCCGACACGAGCGCGGCAAGGCCTTGCTGCAATTCCAACCAGCCAGTCGGGTCGAGGTCCATCTTGGCGATCACCAGCGGCAGCATCGTCGAAACACCACCGATGTCGCGGGACTTCGTGGTCAGGCGCGCGAGCGCCTGGACGAGTTGGGGGACCGAAAGATGCTGCGGGAGCAGGTATTGGATGACCAGTCGTGCGAGTTGCTCGGGCCATTCGGGCGCCGGTGATACAACGGCATCCAGCAGCGCAGGCAACCGCGGATCGTCCAGCTCCGCAAGGACCAGCAACCCATGCAGGCGATCACGCACGTCGTTGACGGGATCGGTCACCACGCCGTGGGCGATGTCCGAGCAGCGGACCATCCGTCCGGCGGCCATCAGCTCGAGCAACGTCTCGCGGACTTCGGGATTGGTGATGCCGCGCTTCCAAAGCCGTTCCACGGCCGCGTCAAGGTCCGTCGTCGCGAGCCGCTGCAGCTGCAGGCTTGGGATGCGCTGGCCGCGCCAGCCATCGGCGCCGTACGTCTCGACGTATCGTTCCAGCGCCTGCGTGCGCTGCGCCGGGCTCAGCGAACCGGGGTCACCGTATCGCAGCGGCAGGCTGGGGTCGCGCGCGAGGACTTCGGAGAACACGATCGAAACCTGTAGCGCAAGCCAGGCGGAAACCGGCTGCAGCGACGGCTTGACGATACGTTGCCCCTCAGGCGTCGTCGCAAACAGCAGGCGCATCAATGCTCGTATCGGCAGGCCGCGTTCCATCAGCTGCTGCAATCTTTCCGCGGCAAGGAACTCGATGATGGAACGATTGTGGAACCGCACCCGCCCGTAGGTCGCGAATCCGAATAGTGGTCGCTCGAGCAGCGTTTGCACCTCGTCGTTGGCCCAGTCGATGAGAACCTTGGCCGGCTCCAAGGTCGCGTCACCGCGTCCGCGATCGTTGTCGCTGCTGTGCCACAGCGTCAACTTCCTCGAGAGCAGGGCGGCCAGCGCGAGACGTGCTGCACCCTCGCGTGCCCGCTGCGGCGACAACTGTGTTCGCTCCTGCCGGTCGCCACGGGGGCGTAGCTTGATGCCGATGCTGTTGTCCACTTGGTCGCGGTGGCTGCGGATGCGCCCGTGGATCTTCCAGTCCCCGCACAGCTCCAGGAAATCCAGCGGCCGCTTCGCGAAATCGTGCGCGTGATGCGCGTTGATGGCAGCGAGTAAGGCCTCAGGATCGTCCACCCCCTCGGCGGCGGCGAGCGCGCGCATCTGCTGTTCGTCCAGCCCGGACAGGGCGACAAAGCGCCATTCCGGGATCACTTGCGCGACCGGCGTTTTCTCAACGCTCATCGCCACGTTGGCGAAGTATTCCTCCGGCACGAACATTTCCTCCGGCCGCGTCACCGGGAGCCGACTGCGGACGATCTCCAGATCGAGCACGGTGGGCCGCGATGTCAACACGATGCATGCGCGGTCGAGGGCGGCGCCCAAAGCTGATGCGAATCGCTTGAGCGTCGCGTCGAACGAACGCTGGGTGAGCCTGAGTTCGTCGACGGAGTCCAGGAAGAAGAACGCGCGCTCGGTCTGGGCCGCCTTCCAGGCATCGAAACGGGATTGTTCCTCCACGGAAAACTGTCGTTCCAACGGATCCGTCGCCAGTACGGCCAGCTCCAGGAAGAACGACGGTCGGCCGTCGTCCCACAGCCTCTTCTGCTGGCGTTGGCATTCGTACGTCTTGCCCATGCCGGCTTCGGAGACGATGAGCACGCGCTCGGACTCCAACAGCGCGGACCAGCCTGTTCTGGACCCGTAGCGAAAGTTGGCCAGGAACTCGGCGGTCTCGATGTTGGACTTCTCATCCGTTGGCAGGTCGAAGAAGGTGCGGTCGGCAGGAGGTGTGGAGATCGGCATCATTGGATCAGCTCAGAACTTAGTCAGATAATGGTGCACGCCGGAAGGCCACGATTCCGAGTCGGCAGCCATTGGGGCGCGATGGCCCTATTTGAGAAGACGGCCTGCCGGATTGTCCTCTGCTGCACCTGCTTGAAAATACCCAATCACGCTCGCCACGGAACGATGCTCGGTCATCGCCATCACGGCGGGGAGTGGGACGCCTTGCTTGCCGGCCTCGGTCACAAACCCCGATCGTAGGCTGTGCGCCCCGAAGTCGCCTTCCAACCCGGCCAGACGGGCACGGCGCTTCACGATCGACGCCACCGAGCCAGGGAGCAGGGCAGGGCCAACTCGATCCTTCCAGATCCGCCGGAAGATCGCTCCCTCACGAATCTCTGCCGCTTCAAGCCAAGTCGAGAGCGCCTCAGCGCTGCGCCCCAGGATCGGCTTGTCCGGCGTCGAATCCGCTTTCGCCCCAGCCTGCTGGGTCTTCGAGTACTCCAGCCGATAGATATAGCCGTCATCTCCAACCTTGCGCAGGTCACGCATGTCGGCCGCTGCGATCTCGCTACGCCGGCGCCCACCGCTGGCGAACCCAAAGCAGAGCAGGGCGCGGTCACGCAGGCCTTCAAGGCTATCGTCACAGGTGGCCAGCATGGCCTCGAGCTCTGCACGCGTGATGGCGGTCTTCTTGGTGGGTCGCTCGCCACGTTTGACCGCAGCACGTCGGGCTCGGCTTAGAAGCGTCCTGACACTGGGCAGCTCACAGGGGTTGGCCAGGCGCTTGAGCTTGTGTGCTGTGGACAGGACGGCCACGCGTTGGACCACGGTCGAGAGCTTGAGCGGCCCGACCTTGGCCTTGAGGCCAGCGGCCACCAGTGCCTGATCTAGCGCGGAAGGCAGTTCGCTGACCAGACCGGCCTTGTTTTTGCGCTGGATGTGATCGACCAGGAACTGGATCACCACAGCCTCGCTGACAGGCAGCGCCAATTCGATGCCGTAACGACCTTGGTGCCAGCCAGCCCAGTAGCGTAGGGCGGTCGCATAGCTGCGCGTCGTGTTGGCAGCGGCCGCTTCGGCGAGCAATTCGCGAACCGCATCGGCGGCATGGTGGGCCAGTTGTTCTGGCAGCACAAGGCTGGTGACCGTCGCTGTGTTGGCCGGCAATGTGTTATTTCGTTTCATATTATGTAATATATGCTATGAAATAGAGCGTCTACTAGCGATAATCATCACTTATCGCGAGTACACAATCAACAGAGTAGGGCGGCCGCGTAGGAGGCACTTCCATGGCTCGAGGCATCACCGAATCCGACGTTCACATGGCTGCTGACGAGATCGTCGGCACCGGAGAGCGACCTACCGTCGAGCGCATTCGCTCGCACCTGGGCACCGGGTCCCCGAACACTGTCACGCGATGGCTGGAGACTTGGTGGCGTGGGCTTGGTGCACGGCTGGACACTCATCAGCGCAGCCTCTCGGCGCCCGAGGCACCTGAGGCTGTTTGCCAAGCTGGCGGGGGAGTGGTGGGGGCTGGCTCTCAAGCATGCCCGGTCTGAAGCCGAGAACGGCTTTGCCCTCCAACAGGCCGACCTGCAGAACGCTCAACAGGCGTTGAGTCAAGAGCGCGAAGGATTTGCCGCCGAAGCGGTGTCCTTGCGCAGCGCGGCAGCACAGGCTTCCCAATCCGAACGTCTGGCGACTGCCCGAACGATCGAAATGCAGCGCTTGGTCAGCCAGCTTGAAGGAAAGATCAAAGAACAGGAGTGTCAGCGGAATGCCGCGCTCAAAAGAGCGTCAGACGCTGAAGTCGCCCGCCAAACAGCTGAGAATCGCTTACAAGCCGTGGCTGAAGAGGCTCGGGCGGAGCGCGAAGGCTTGGCGCAGCACGTTCGTGCAGTCGAGGATCGTGCTCACCGCGAAGTCGATCTCGCTCGCCAAGAGGCCAAAGAATTGAGAAGCCAGATAGCAGCCACCAATCGTGCACACGCATCTGCTGAAAGATCATCGTCTCAGAGCGCCGAGCGGGCAAGAGCGGAGGCCGTTGAGGCGCGTCGGGAAGCGGGTGTCCAGCGGGCACGTGCCGACGCTCTAGAGCAGCAACTCGCGAAGCTCAATGATCTGCCAGCAGCGCTGGAAGCGGCGTGGCGACAACGATCTCCCACCGCGAAGGCGCGCAAACCTGCGAAGAAGAAGGAGAAGGAGTCGGCCCAGCCCTAAAGCTCGGCTCGTCGCGCCAAGACGCGCAGCCCCCCACATTCTGCCTTGGACTGCGTTGCCGGTCTGATCCGGGGGGACAAGAACCTGTGGGACCAATAGGATCGGCTTGATCAAGATCTGACGCTTGGCCTCGCGCGAGATGGATCTCGTCGTAGCCGAGTCGGAGGCCGAAGGAGCTTCTACCAGCTCGAAATCTGACTCGCAGCACTCATTAGCGCGGCAAACATCCGGCGTCAGCAAACCGTCCGGATCACGACTCCGGGATTAGTGGACACCCAAAACTGCGGAAGTCGCAAATGTGTACACACGTTTGTGCGTTGGAGACTTTGGGGTACACGCCTGGGTGCGTGAGATGTACACGATTAGTGCGTGCGCAGGGCACTTAAGAGTGCGGTGCCCATCGGGGCGAGACGTCTCGGAGTTTCGGTTGTGGTCGGACGCCAATCGTCCGTAGAAGTCTTGCAGACTTACGGATTGGTGACTGTGCCAGGTGCCCGGCAATCTTCGAACACTCTCGGGAGACGGCTGAAACCAGTTCCACGCTCAAGCTGACCGGTCTGATCGACGAGATGGGGTGACACGCGATGAGAGGTCCTGCTGCGGAGGATTGGTGCTGACAGCCAGCTGCTCGCGGCCGCGATAACCACGCCTCGGAAGCGGCCATAACTTCGCATAATGTACATTATGTAAAACACAGAGCGTGTGACCATCGGCGTCTTGGCCCTCGCCGAACTTGGAATCTTGCCCGTGCGATGCGCCACCCAGCCCGTGAGCACGAACGACGGTGAACTCTCGCGCTTGTGCAATGCGTACTGGGAGCCGCGCGCGCCGAGGCGTTGCTTCTGTTGTCGGCCGTCGCGGCCGGCGCGGTGACGCCGCCAGTGAGGCGACGCGGTGATCGCAGCGCGGTTGATCGGAGTTGGCGCCATCGGCTCGATCGACTCCCAAGAACTCCGTTGCATGCCGGTCACAATGCAGCGCTCTGGATGGCATCGACGACCAGCAACCCATGGACCGGGTCGCTTGCATGCCGCCCTCCGGCCGGCGCCTGCAGCCGAGACGGGCGCCGACTCCGGAACGCGTGCATTGATCGCGCTGTGCGCGCCGCCTGCCGGCGCCGACCCGCCTCGATGACGGGGATCGGGGCGTCCGGATCGCGGCTGCATCGCAGAACGCAACAAGGGCGATACGCGCCTGGCGTATCGCCCTTGCGAGGTCACCCTGCCCTGCATCGCGATCAAGAACCGCGAGGCAGGAACCGGATCACTTCAGGCCGCGGTTGCGCAGCAGCGCGTCGGCGGTCGGCATGCGACCGCGGAACGCACGGTAGCTTTCAGCCGGGTCGCGGGTGTTGCCGACTTCGTAGACTTCACGGCGCAGCTTGGCGGAGAGCTCCGGGTCGAAGACGTTGCCGGCTTCCTTGAACGCGTCGAAGCCGTCGGCGTCCATCGCCTCGGCCCAGGTGTAGGCGTAATAGCTGGCCGAGTAGCCACCGTCGAAGATGTGGCTGAAATGCGGCAGGCGGTGACGCATGCCGATTTCCTCCGGCACGCCCAGCTCGCGCAGCTGCGCCGCCTCCCACGTACGCGCGTCGAAGTCTTGCGGCAGCTCGGTCATCTGGTGCAGGCGCATGTCCAGAATCGCCGACGACAGCTGCTGCACGGTCAGGAAGCCCTGGTTGAAGGTCTGCGCCTTGAGCAGCGCCTCGAGCATCGGCTCGGGCATCTGCTCGCCGGCGGCGTTGCGGGCATGCGCGCGCAGAATCGTCGGCTCGGTGATCCAGTGCTCGTACACCTGGGACGGGAACTCGACGAAGTCACGCGGAACCGCCGTGCCCGACAGGCTCGGATAGCGCGCCGTCGACAGCAGGCCGTGCAGACCGTGGCCGAACTCGTGGAACAAGGTCTGCGCCTCGTCCAGCGAGATCAGTGCCCGCTCACCGCGCGCAGGCGGCGTGATGTTCTGGTTGTTGACGACGATCGGCGTGTCGCCGAGCAAGCCATTGGGCACGCGGATGCTGTTCATCCAGGCACCCGGGCGCTTCGTGGGCCGTGCGAACCAGTCGGCGTAGAACAGACCGATCTTGCTGCCGTCCGCCTCACGGATCTCGAACACGCGCACACCGTCCGCATACACCGGAATGTCCGTGCGCTCGTGCGCGGTCAGGCCGAACAGCTTCTGCGTGGTCTCGAACATCGCGTCGACGATGCCGTCCAGCGGCATGTACTGCTTGACCTCGGCCTCGTCCAGCGCGAAGCGCTCGCGGCGCACCTGCTCGGCGTAGTAACGCCAGTCCCAGGGCTGGACATCGGTGATGCCGTCCTTCGCGGCCAACGCTTCGATGTCGCGCAGCTCTTCCTGCGCACGCACCAGCGCCGGCTGGTAGACCGCCATCAGCAGCTCCATCGCGGCATCGGTGGTCTTGGCCATCGAATCCTCGAGCACGAAGTCCGCGTGGCTCGCCGCGCCCATCAGTTCGGCGCGCTCGATCCGCAGTTCCACCAGGCGCTTGATTTCCTCGCTGGTGTTGTTGGCGTTGTCGTTGTCGCCGCGGTAGGTGAAGGCGCGCCAGATCTTCTCGCGCGCATCGCGGTTCGGTGCGGCCGTCAGGAACGGCTCGGCCGACGAACGCGTCGCCGGAAACAGGAAGGCACCCGGCTGTCCCGCGGCGCTCGCGGCCGCGGCCGCCGCGCTGCGCTGATCGGCCGGCAGGCCCTCCACCTCGGCCTCGCTCAGGAAGACGTCATTGGCCTTCTGGTCGGCCAGCAGCTTCTGGCCGAAGGCCACGCCCAGATTCGCCAGTTCCTCGTTGATCGCCGCCACACGCGTGCGGGCATCTGGCGAGAGCGCAGCACCCGCGCGCACGAAGCGCTTGTGGGTCTGCTCGAGCAGGCGCGTCTGCTCGGCCGTCAGGCCGAGATCCGCGCGCGTCTTGTAGAGCGCGTCCACGCGCTGGAACAGGTTCTGGTCGAGCATCATCTCGTTCGAGAGACGCGCCAGTTTCGGCGCCACGTTCTTCTGGATCGCCTGGTTGGCCGGCGTCGCGTCGGCCGAGGCCACGGTGAAGAAGGTGCTCGACACCCGGGACAACTGCCGCCCCGCCCGCTCCATCGCTTCGATCGTGTTCTCGAACGTCGGCGCCGCCGGGTCGTTGGCGATGCGCTGGCTCTCCGCGCGTGCCTCGGCGATGGCCAGATCGAATGCCGGCTCGTAATGCTCCGGGCGGATGCGGTCGTACGGCGGCACGCCATCGGGCGTGTTCCACGCCGCGGTCAGCGGATTGGCGCTCTGCTCTGCGCGGGTTTCGGCGCTTTGCGCCGCGCTCGGCAGACTGGTGGTCAGAAGCGTCGCCGCGATCGCGGTGGACAGAAGACACGCACGTAGAACCATGTTGTTGCTCCGAAGCTGGACGTCACGGGTGGCATCGATCCGACAGCGCCGGACCGAAGGCTATTCCTGTGAATTTATAACATTGGACGTACGTAGTGCCACGTACGGATCAGCAATGATTCGCGCGAACGCTTCATCCAGGCGCCCCGCCCTCTCGGCGGGTGCGCGCTAGGGCGAGGTTGCGTCGGGGCGGATCGCGATCGAGCGGGCGCCTGCAGAAGAGCCGGGCTTCGAATCGGGCATATGCGATGGCTTCGCCGCAGCAGTCGTCGCGCGCGCATTCCTACAGGCGCATTGAGTCAGATCGAACGCTGCGTGCTCGGCAACACGTCATCTCGTGATGCGTGCCGAGCGCTGCGCATCACGCCATCTCTGGACGAACGCGCTCGCGCGCGAGGAATGCGGTCGCAGCGCCAGATATCACGTCCGGGCGCCTCGAAGGCACACGGGACCGTGCGTACCTCGCGAACGGATCGAACACTCCGGCCATCGATGGCCGACGACGACAGCGCTGGTACCGCCCAGGCGTCCAACACGCCGCAACGCCGCTGCGGACTCCGCGTTCCCGAGACGCGCCCAACGCAAAACGGGCAGCTCTTCCGAGCTGCCCGCTTGCGTGAAAAGTGGCGTCCCCACGGGGATTCGAACCCCGGTGTCCACCGTGAAAGGGTGGTGTCCTAGGCCTCTAGACGATGGGGACGCAGAAACCGTCTTGCGTCATTCCGATGATCAGGCCGTTACGACCATCGGACAAATTGTGGTGGAGCCAGGCGGGATCGAACCGCCGACCTCCTGCATGCCATGCAGGCGCTCTCCCAGCTGAGCTATGGCCCCACGTTTGGGAGCGCGAAATTGTAGTGTTCCGTATCGGCAACGTCAACAGAATTTCGCACTTCCTTCGTCCGCTGCGTCCGTTCCGGAGAACGTGTCAGCCGGTGGCGCCGGCCTCGTTGCGATCGAGGCGCGCATCATCCGGATTTCGACGCAAGGTTGCAAGCCCATGCCCCTGGTCGTGGAGATACTGCAGCCACTTGCCGAGGAAGGTGTTCATCCGCGTGCGGTGATCCACCACTTCCGACGGCGGCGGAAACATGCCGATCACGTCCTGCCAGCGTCGTCCCACATAGCAATGCGTGGCTTCCACCTGACCGGCGTCGCGATACAAACGCAGGTAGGCGGACGGATCCGGCTCCCCGGTGGCCGGGTCGAGCATCGTGTAGCTCAATCGCAGTTCGGTGGTGTAGGCATGCTGGGCGAGCACGTCGAGGCGCACCGACAGCGCGCCCTCCACCTGCGACAGGTACTGCCCCGGCGCGAGGTGCCCGGGATCGAACAAGCGCACCAGGCGCCCGTGGTTTTCCGCATACAGCGCCATCAGCCAGCCGAACCGTCCCAGGGCGGGAAGTCGCGGCCGGCGTGTCATTACGTTCTGCATGGATCGATGCTACCGCGCGGCAGGTGAACCCGGCAGACATTGACGCACCCTGACCACCGCGGCCACGATGGCCGGCGCGGCGGCTCAGTACATCACGCGCTCGATGCCCAGCGTCGACATCACCTTGCTGGAGATCTCCTCGATCGAGGTATGCGTGGTGCTCAGCACCGGAATGCGCTCGGCGCGGAACAGTGCTTCGGCCGCCACGACCTCGCTCTTGCAGGTTTCGAGCTTCGCGTAGCGCGAGTTCGGCCGCCGCTCCTGGCGGATCTGCGCAAGGCGCACCGGATCGATCGTCAGTCCGAAGAGCTTGCTGCGATGCGCCCGAAGCCGCGGCGGCAGCCGGTCGTGCTCCAGGTCCTCTTCGGTCAGCGGATAGTTCGCCGCGCGCACGCCGTGATGCAGCGCCAGATACACGCAGGTCGGCGTCTTGCCCGCACGCGACACGGCGACGAGGATCACATCGGCTTCGTCGTAGTCCACCGACATGCCGTCGTCGTGGGTAAGCGCGAAATTCATCGCGTTGATGCGGCGGTGGTAGGTGTCGAAATCCACCATGCCGTGCGCGCGACCCACCCGCGACTCGCGCGTCTCCAGCAACTCACGCTCCAGCGGCTCGATGAACGGTGCGAACACGTCGAGCACCAGTGCCCCGCTCTCGCCCAGAGCCAGCGCCAGGTTCGGATCGACGCAGGAACTCACCACGATCGGCCGCACCTCCATCGCTTCGCCGCGCGCCCGGATCAGGGCGGCCACCTCGCGTGCGCGTTCGATGCTGTCGACGAACGGAATGCGGTTGGTGCTGAACTGCGTGCCGCTGAATTGCGTCAGCAGGCTGTGGCCGATGGTCTCGGCAGTGATACCGGTGCCATCGGAGACATAGAACACGGGACGCGTGGCGGACATGCGCTTTCCAGTCGTGCGACGAGCGCCTTCGCGCCCGGGAAGGCTAAAATAGCCGTTCCATACCGGGCCTGCCCGGTCCCCTCGATCCAAGCGACACGGAGTTTCCTCTTGAGCGCCAACATCCTGTGGCTGCATGACCTGCGTCTGACCGACCTCGCCCAGGTCGGTGGCAAGAATTCGTCACTCGGCGAAATGATCGGCAATCTCGCCAAGCTGGGCGTTTCGGTTCCCGGCGGATTCGCCACGACCGCCGACGCGTTCAAGGCCTTCATCGCCCACAACGATCTGCATCAGCGCATCTTCGATCGCCTCGCCACGCTGGACGTCGAGGACGTCGGCGCACTGACCGCCGCCGGCAAGGAAATCCGCAGCTGGGTGATCGAGGCGCCGTTGCAGCCCGAGCTCGATGCCGACATCCGCGCCGCCTACGCCAAGCTGGCCGCCGAGAACGGTGGCGGCGACGTCGCCGTGGCCGTGCGCTCGTCGGCCACCGCCGAGGATCTGCCCGACGCCTCGTTCGCCGGTCAGCAGGAGACGTTCCTCAACGTCACCGGCGCCGACGACGTGGTGGTCAAGGTCAAGGAAGTGTTCGCCTCGCTCTACAACGACCGCGCGATCGCCTACCGCGTGCACCACGGCTTCAAGCACGAGGATGTCTTCCTGTCGTCGGGCGTGCAGCTGATGGTGCGCTCCGACGTCGGGGCCTCGGGCGTGCTGTTCACGCTCGACACCGAATCGGGCTTCCGCGATGTGGTCTTCATCACGTCGAGCTTCGGTCTCGGCGAGATGGTGGTCCAGGGCGCGGTGAATCCGGACGAGTTCTACGTCTACAAGCCCACGCTCAAGGCGGGCAAGCCGGCGATCCTGCGCCGTTCGATCGGCAGCAAGCAGCTGCGCATGGTGTATTCCGACACGCCCGGTGAGCGCGTGCGCACCGAAGACACGCCGGCGGAGCTGCGCAACACCTTCTCGATCACCGACGAGGACGTGCACGAACTCGCGCGCCAGGCACTGACGATCGAGACGCACTACCAGCGTCCGATGGACATCGAATGGGCGAAGGACGGCGTCAGCGGCAAGCTGTTCATCGTGCAGGCGCGTCCGGAAACGGTGAAGTCGCGCGCCAAGGCGACGCAGATGGAGCGCTTCCATCTCGGCGCCCGCGGTGACGTGGTGGCCGAGGGCCGTGCGATCGGCCAGAAGATTGGCGCCGGTGTCGCCCGTGTCGTGCGATCGCTGGACGACATGAACCGCGTGCAGCCGGGTGACGTGCTGGTCGCCGACATGACCGATCCCGACTGGGAGCCGGTGATGAAGCGCGCTTCGGCCATCGTCACCAATCGCGGCGGCCGCACCTGCCACGCGGCGATCATCGCGCGCGAACTCGGCGTGCCGGCCGTCGTCGGCACCGGCAATGCGCTGGACCTGATCGAGGACGGCAAGAACGTCACCGTGAGCTGCGCCGAGGGCGATACCGGCTACATCTACGACGGTATCCTCGAATTCGAGCGCATCACCACCGATCTGTCGTCGATGCCCGAGGCGCCGATGAAGATCATGATGAACGTCGCCAACCCCGAGCGCGCGTTCGACTTCGGCCAGCTGCCCAACGCCGGCATCGGCCTGGCGCGTCTGGAAATGATCATCGCCGCGCACATCGGTGTGCATCCCAAGGCGCTGCTCGAATACGACAAGCAGGACGCCGACATCAGGAAGAAGATCGACGAGAAGACCCGCGGCTATGCCGATCCGGTCAGCTTCTACGTCGATCGCCTGGCCGAAGGCATCGCCACGCTGACCGCGTCGGTGGCGCCGAACCCGGTGATCGTGCGCCTGTCGGACTTCAAGTCCAACGAGTACGCCAACCTCATCGGCGGCACGCGCTACGAGCCGGAAGAAGAAAACCCGATGATCGGCTTCCGCGGCGCCAGCCGTTATGTCGACCCCTCGTTCTCGGACGCGTTCGCGCTCGAATGCAAGGCTGTGCTCAAGGTCCGCAACGAGATGGGCCTCGACAACCTCTGGGTGATGATCCCGTTCGTGCGCACGCTGGACGAAGGCCGCAAGGTCGTCGAGGTGCTCGAAGCCAACGGCCTCAAGCAGGGCGAAGCCGGGCTCAAGATCATCATGATGTGCGAGGTGCCGTCGAACGCGCTGATGGCCGATGAGTTTCTCGACATCTTCGACGGCTTCTCGATCGGCTCCAACGATCTCACCCAGCTCTCGCTCGGGCTCGATCGCGACTCGTCGATCGTCGCGCACCTGTTCGACGAGCGCGATCCCGCGGTCAAGAAGCTGCTGTCGATGGCGATCAAGGCCGCGCGCGCCAAGGGCAAGTACGTCGGCATCTGCGGCCAGGGGCCGAGTGACCATCCGGATCTCGCGCAGTGGCTGATGGACGAGGGCATCGAATCGGTGTCGCTCAATCCCGACACCGTGGTCGACACCTGGTTGAAGCTCGCGAAGTCGAAGACGAAGCAGACCACCGGCTGAGACGACGTGCCCTTAATGCCGCGTCGGTCAATGTGATGCGGTCTACGAGCCCCGCTCCGGCGGGGCTTCGTGTTTGTCCGGGTCGCGTCGCGCAGGCCCGCCGCCAACCCATCGACGGAGAACGGCCGTGTTGCAATTCGAGAACGTGCACTGGAACCAGCTGCTGGTGCTGTGGGGTCCCACGCTGCTGAAGGCAGCGGCGGTGCTGGTGATCGGCCTGTGGCTCGCACGGCGACTGACCGGAATGGTGCCGAGCACCCTCACCCGCTTCGGCTTCGACCCGATGCTGGGCAATTTCCTGCGCAACGTGGCCTACATCGCCGCCGTCGTGATCGTGGTCGTCGTGGCCCTCGGCACGCTGGGCGTCCAGACCGCGCCGCTGCTCGCGGTGATCGGCACGGCCGGTCTCGCCATCGGTCTGGCGCTCAAGGATTCCCTGTCCAACATCGCCTCCGGCGTGATGCTGGTGACGCTGCGTCCCTTCCATGTCGGCGACGTGATTACGGCCGCGGGCCAGACCGGCACCGTGCGCGAGGTGCGCATCTTCCAGAGCGTGCTGGAAGGTCCGGACAAGCAGCTCCACACCATTCCCAACAACCTGATCACCTCGGCCGTCATCACCAACCTCACCACCCAGGGCATCCGCCGCGTCGAGCTGGTGATCGGCATCGGCTACGGCGACGACATCGAGACCGCGCGCCGTGTGGCCCTCGAGCAGGTGCGCGCGGATGCGCGTGTGCTCGACGAACCGGGTGCCGACGTGGTGGTGTACGAACTCGGCGACAACGCGGTGAATCTGGGCATCCGCTGCTTCGTCAGATCGTCCGACTGGTTCGGCACCAAGACCACGCTGCTCGAGCGCATCAAGGTGGCCTACGACGCGGCCGGCATCAACATTCCGTATCCCCAGCGCGACACACACGTGTACCTCTACGACCAGGACGGCCAGCGCACGTCGCTGCCCGCGCCGGCGCCGGTACAGACGCTGCGCGAACCGCAGCGCGACGCGGCCGCGTGAGGCGAGCGCGAGCGCGCGGCACGCTGCGCGCTTGGCGACCCGCCGTCAGGTCCAGTCGAAGGTGAGCAGCACGGTGCGCGACTCGGGCTCGTAGAACAGCAGGATGCTGTCGGCGCCGGTCTCCTGCCAGGGATAGCCGGCCGTGGATGCGATGAAGCGGAACGGCCGCCCGTCGCGCATGCGCGGAAACACGTTGTCGGAATCAGCCGTGTCCATGACGAACGCGTCGGGCTCCGTGGGGCAGTCGGTCCAGTTGCCGTAACCGGTGGTCCCGCCCAGCTGCTGGAGCACGCAGCCGTTGTCCCAGTCACTGCGCGTGAGTGGATCGTCCGCATCGGGATAGGTCGGCACGCCATAGCGGCGGTAGCGTTGGATCGACGCCTCGTAACTGGCCTGCTGCACCGCGTAGTGCGCCTGCATCTCCGCATGGAGATCCGCGTCCACAGGCGCGTCGCCGACTGCGTGCTCGAGCAGAAAATAGCCCCGCTCACCCAGAAAGCGATAGCGGTCGTCCGCGTCCAGTCGAAACGCCAGCCAGTTCTCACGGGTGCAGGCGTTGTGCGCCGCGCCGGTGTGGGGTTCAGCCGAGATACGTGTAAAAATGCCCCATACAATCTGTTTTCCCTTGTAGATTCATTTGGTTGCCGGATTTTTTTGGGCGCTAGTTCCGTCAGCGCGATCGGGTCGCAGTTGCGCCAGCAACTGCTCCAGCGTGGTCATACGCACGTCGGCCCGCAACGCCTCGGCCTCTGCCTGTTCGCGACGCTCCCGCTCCTTCGTTAGATCGGCGCGAGCACTGGCCAATTCCACCCGTGCGGCTTCCAGCGTCTGGGTATCTTGCGCCCAGCGGGTCTGCAGGGCCTGGTGCTCGGCAGCTGTAAGCCGCAGCGCGTCTAGTTCCTTCCGCTGCTCGTCCGCTGCCTGACGCATCTGCGCCAGCTCCCGCTCCAGGCGGGTGTGACGCTCCAGCCACTGCCCGTTGTCGCGGTTGAGCTGCACCAGCTCGTGGTTTTTGGCGGTCAGCGCTTCGTTGGCCTGACGCAGCGCGACCTGCAGCTCCTGCACCTGGTGCTCGTGGCGGCGTTGCTCCTGCTCGCGCTGCTCCTTTACCGAGGTCCGGTAGTGCTCCAGCGCCTCGCGGGCGTGCTGGTGCTTCTGTTCCAGTGACTGCGCGTGTGCCTCGTGCTCTGTCAGCCGTGTGGTCAGGCCAGCGATGCGTTCGCTGAGCTGCGCGACCTCCGTCACCCGTTCGGCCAAGGCCTGCTGGGTAGCGGCGTGCACGGTTTTTTCCTCGTGCAAGGCGGTTTCAACGCGCTGAAGCTGGGCGCCCAGCGCGGCCGCTTCCTGCTGGGCACGCTCCAGCGCCTGGCTGCGCTCCTGCAGTTGCACCTCGAAGCGCTGACGAGCCTCGACGACGACCGCCTCGGCCTCCTCGTGCAGGCGCCCGGAGAGCCGGCCGACGAGATCCTGCAATGCATCGCTGACTGCGACTTTGGCGCCAAGGCCTTGCCCTTCCTCTTCCTCCAACTCTTTCAGATAGCGGTGGATCGTGGTCTTGGAGCCGGTGTTGCCCAGCGCCACTCGCACGGCGTCCACCGACGGGTGCTTGCCCTGCGCCCGCAGCGTATCGCGGGCCTTCTGGATGTCGCTCTTGTACAGGCCGCCGCGTGCCATCGCGCCCTCCGACTATTTCGTAATGTATTACATACCACGTAATTACATACTAATCAAAATACGGAACGAGCGGTAATTTGACCGTGCTTTTAAGCGGGATAATAGTGGTTTATCCCGTGTCAGCTGCCTGAGACCTGCACCAAGGGGTGTCATTCAGTACGAAACTGGAATGTGCCGCCACGTGCTAGCGCACGGTAAGCGCTGCATTTCCGGTTGTCAGAATCATGGCCGGCAGCGTGCTGACGAGAAGCAAAAGCGGTCAAGGGCGCGCAGGCTCTCTTCATGAGCCCTGCCGTGTCTAGCCAACGTGGCTTCGGTACGCCAACAGACGTAGCGCATTGAACACCACGAGCAAGGTGGATCCTTCGTGGATAGCGACTGCTGGTCCGATCCCCAAGCCCAGGATCGTTGCCGGCACGAGGAATGCGACAATGCCCAGGCTGACGAACACGTTCTGACGGATCACCTTGCGCGTGTGACGGCTCAAGTCCACCGCAAATGGCAGGTGGCGGAGGTCGTCGGCCATCAGCGCGACATCCGCGGTCTCCAGTGCGACATCCGAACCAGCGGCGCCCATCGCGATGCCGACCGTGGCGCTGGCCATCGCCGGCGCGTCGTTGACGCCGTCACCCACCATCGCGACCTTGTCCTGCGCGCGCAGCTTGCGTATGGCCTCAACCTTGTCCTCGGGCATCAGGTCGCCCCAGGCTTCATCAAGGCCGACTTCCGAGGCGATCGCCTCGGCGACCCGTTGGTGGTCGCCGGAGATCATGATCATGCGGGTGATGCCGAGTTCACGCAGTGCCTTCAGCGCTTCAGGCGCACCCGCCCGCGCGGTATCGAGCAGGCCGATGGCCCCGAGATCGCGCGACCCCTGCCTGACGACCATCGAGGTGCGCCCTGCAGCGCGAAGTTGTGCGATGGCGGCAGCCGCCGATTCCCCCAGCGGAGCGACGCCTTCGGTGCCGAACATCTCGGCCTTGCCAATCCACACCGTCTCACTGTCGAAGGTGGCGGTGACGCCCCGTCCGACCAGGTTTTCGAGGTCGCTGGCAGAGGGGATCTCACGTCCGCCGAGTCGCTCGCGGCCATCCCGGGCGATCGCTGCGGCCAGCGGATGGTCGCTGAGCGATTCGACTGCGGTTGCAACGGTGAGCAGTTCCTCTTCCGTTACTTCGTCAACGGGGATGACATCGGTGATGCGCGGACGCCCTTCGGTCAGGGTGCCCGTCTTGTCGAAGGCCATCGCGCTGAGCGAACCGAGTTCTTCCAAAGGCGCGCCGCCCTTGATCAGCACACCACCGCGGGCCGCGCGGGCAATGCCTGACAGCACCGCGCTGGGCGTCGCAATGGCCAGCGCGCAGGGACTGGCGGCCACCAGCACCGCCATCGCGCGGTAGAAGCTGTCGCGAAAGGGTTCGTCGACGACTACCCACGCGAACAGCAGCAGGAAGGCCAAGACCAGCACCGCAGGTACGAAGATGCGCTCGAACCGGTCGGTGAAGCGCTGGGTCGGCGACTTACGTGTCTCGGCCTCGCTGACCATCTGGACCACGCGCGCCAAGGCCGAATCGGTGGACTTGCGCGTGACCTCCACCTCGATGGCGCCGCTGCCGTTGATCGTCCCCGCGAACACCCGCGAGGCCGCATCCACGCTATCCGGTCGGGTGCGCGCGGTCGCGGGATCATCCACGGGCCGCTTGTCGACCGGGATGCTCTCGCCGGTCACCGGCGCCTGATTCACGCTGGAGGTGCCGAGTACGAGAAAGCCGTCGGCGGGCAGGCGTTCGTTCGGCTTGACCAGAGCCACATCGCCAACCAGCAGTTCTTCGACCGCGATCTCCTGGATCCGGCCGTCGCGTCGTACGGTCGCGGTGGGCGGGGCGAGTTCGGCCAGGGCCTCGATGGCGCGCTTCGCCCGGCCCATCGCGTAATGCTCCAGGGCGTGTCCGAGACTGAACAGAAACAACAGCAACGCGCCCTCGGCCCACGAGCCGAGCGCGGCCGCGCCTGCCGCCGCCACCAACATCAACGTGTCGATCTCGAAACGCTTCAGGCGCAGGTTGTCGAACGCCTCGCGCAGCGTGTAGAAGCCGCCAAAAAAGTACGCCGCGACATAACAGGCCAACGGCAGCCAGGCGGGCGCGCCAGCAACAAACTTGTCCACCAGGAAGCCGGCGAGCAGCAAGGTGCCGCAGGTCAGCGCAAAGATCGGCTCGGTGTTCGGGCCCAGTAGCCCCCCATGTGCGTGCGCCCCGCCACCCGTGCCGTGGACATGGTCACCGCCCTCGCGGTGCGCGTGGCGCACGTCATCTCCTCCATGTGCAGGTTGATCCTCACCCGGGGTCCTGACCGGAACGACCTGCATGCCGGCCAACACCTTCAGGATGCGCGCTTCGGACACCTCTCGGCGGTCGAACTCGACATGGACGATGCCCGCCGCACTGGCCTCGGCTTCCAGCACACCCTCGAGCGACCTGAGTTGCTCGCCGACGGTGCGCGCACGACGCTGGTGGCCAATGCCCTTCACTTCCCACAGGGCATGACCGTAGCGTTCGCTGATCGCCGCGCCGGCACGCTCGACCACCTCGCGGATGCGGGCGAGTGGCACGACGTCCGGGTCATGGTGGACGCACAACTGCGTCGGCGTGCCGTCCGATCCCGGGCGCAAGTGCACCTGCACAATGCCATCGCGGCTTTCCAAATCGTGGATCAGCCGCCTGACGCAGGCGTCGGACTCGTCCGGCACCTGCGGTAGCAGGATCTGCAGGTCGATGCGGAGCTTCCCGGTCATCATCGTTCTCCCTCGATTCCAGGGCTGGTGTCTTGCCTGCGCAAGCGTTTTGTGCATACACCCGTCGGCAGGCAACGACGGCGCAGCCGAACTCTATCCATCGGATCGCTTGTCTTCGTGGACGCTTTGCAGGATCTCGATGCCGCCTTTGAACGCGACACCAGCAATCAATGCACCCGCCACCAGATCCGGCCAGGACGAACCGAGCCAGAGCACCAGAACACCCGCCACGACTACGCCGCCATTCGAAATGAAGTCGTTGAAGCTGAAGGTTTCGGCCGCCTTCATGTTCACGTCGTCGGAACGGAGGCGGCGCAGCAGCACCAGGCACCACAGATTGATGGCTCCGGCGACGAGCGCCAGTCCGATCATGACGGGGCCGAGCGGCTCGGCCCCATACATCCATCGCCGGACCACGTCCGCCAGCACCATACCCGCGAAGATCAACAGAAGGACCCCCGACACGTTCGCCGCTCTCCGCTTCCAGGCGGGTCGGCGCTCGAGGGCAAGGTAGCTCAGCAGATAGACGGCTGCGTCCGAACCGTTGTCGAGGGCATTGGCGAGCAGCGCGCTGGAATCGGCCACCCAGCCCGCCACTCCCAGTCCTGCGAACAGCGCGAGGTTCCACAGCAAGACCTGCCGTAGAACACTCCTTTGCCGGGCCAGATTCGGGGTCATGTCGCGTGCCGCTTCGGACGATGCGCGATGGCCCGCGCCGCGAAGGTGGGCAGCACCAGCAGCGTCAGCACGGTCGCCGTGATCAGCCCGCCGATGACGACGGTGGCCAGCGGCTTCTGCACTTCGGCGCCGGCACCGACCGCGATCGCCATTGGAATGAAGCCGACGATGGCCACCAGCGCCGTCGTGAGCACGGCGCGCAGACGGTTGGCGGCGCCGGTGGTCGCCGCTTCCAGTGGCGCATCTCCAGCCTCGAGCCGTTCGTGGATGGCCTGCATCAGAACCAGGCCGTTGAGCGTGGCAACACCGGAGACGGCGATGAAGCCCACCGCCGCCGTCACCGAAAACGGCATGCCGCGCACCAGCAGTGCCAGGACGCCGCCGACCAGCGCCAGCGGCACGCAGAGGAACACCAGCGCTGCCTCGCGGATCGACCCGAGTGCCATGTAGAGCAGGCTGCCGATCATCAGGAACACAATGGGGATCACCAGAGCCAGACGTGCTTCGGCACGCTGCAGGTTCTCGAACTGGCCACCCCAGTCCAGATAGACGCCGCTGGGCAAGGAAACGCCCGCAACGGCAGCCTGTGCTTCCTCGACGAAGCCGCCCAGATCCCGACCCCGCACGTTGGCCTGGACCACGATGCGGCGGCTGCCGTTGTTGCGACTGATCTGGTTGGGACCTTCGCTGACATCGATGCGCGCGACCGAGGACAGCGGAACCACGGTGCCGTCGGGCGCGACCACCGGCAAGGCGGCGAGCTGCGCCGGATCGTTGCGTGCGTCCTCTTCGAACCGCACCACCACATCGAAGCGGCGATCGCCCTCGAAGATCTGACCGGCCGTGGTACCACCAACGCCAGTCGCCAGCGCCTCGCTGATGTCCGCCGCGCTCAGGCCGTACTGCGCCGCGGCCGCATGATCGACCCGCACGGTCAACGTAGGCAAGCCAGAAACCTGCTCCACGCGAACGTCGGCTGCGCCGTCGATGCCGCGCAGTTGGACCGAGATGCGTTCCGCGACAGGCTGCAGCACGTCGAAGTCGTCGCCGTACACCATCACGGCAAGGTCGGTACGCACGCCGGAAATCAGCTCGTTGAAGCGTAGTTCGATGGGTTGGCTGAACTCGAATGCATTGCCGATCTGTTTGTCGACAATGGACTCAAGTCGGCCGAGCAGCGCCTCTTTGTCGAGCGACCTGTCCGGCCACTCGGCTTTTGGTTTGAGGACGATCACGCTATCGGAGATGTTGACCGGCATCGGATCGATTGCGGCCTCGGCCGTGCCTGTCCGCGTGAAAATCGTCTCGACCTCCGGCTCGCTGGTGATGGCTTTCTCCAGCGCAAGTTGCATCGCCAGCGACTGCTCCAGCGAGGCGGAAGGCACCCGCAAGGCCTGCATCGCCAAGTTGCCCTCGTCGAGGGTCGGCATGAATTCCCGGCCCAACGAAGCGAATGCGGCGAAGCCGATGGCGAGCATGGCGACCGCCCCGATCAGCACGCGGCGCGGCCGCATCACCGCAGCGCGGATGACCGGTTCGGCCTTGCCACGCACGAAACGGATGATTCGGGTCTCGTGTTCGCCGTCGTGCTCGCCTTCGTCACGCGGCGCTGCTTGCGCGGGCCGGGGCTTGGGATCACGCACGAACAGCGCGGCCATCGCCGGCACGAAGGTGAAAGAGAGAATGAACGCGCCGACCAGGGCGAGCATGAAGGTCGCGGCCATCGGCTGGAACGTCTTGCCCTCCACGCCCTCCAGCGTGAGGATCGGCGCGAACACCAGCAGGATGATGAGCTGACCAAACGCCGCCGGTCGCACCATCTTGCGTGCTGCCCGGATCGCCACGCCCACTCGCTCGCCTGCGGACAGTGCGCGTCCCAGTTCGGCCCGTTTCTGGCCGAGCATGAGCAGGGTGGCCTCGATCACGATCACCGCACCGTCGACGAGGATGCCGAAGTCGAGTGCGCCCAGGCTCATCAGATTGCCGCTGATCCCGAAGCGGTTCATGCCGATCACCGCGAACAGGAACGACAGCGGGATCACCAGTGCGGTGATCGCCGCCGCCCGTATGTTGCCCAGCAGCAGAAACAGCACCACGATGACGAGCAGTGCCCCTTCGGTCAGGTTCTTGGCTACCGTCCTGACCGTGGAATTGACCAGCACGCTCCGGTCGAGCACCGGCTCGGCGACGATGCCCGGGGGCAGTGAGCGGTTGACTTCGGTCAGGCGCTCCGCGGCCGCGAGTGCCACCGTGCGGCTGTTGCCGCCGGCGATCATCAACGCCGTCCCGAGCACCGCTTCGTGGCCGTCCCGCGTCGCGGCACCCAGCCGTGGCGCCTGTCCGATGCCGACGCTGGCCACGTCCGCGACGCGGATCACAAGGCCGTCGCGGTTGGCGACCGGCGCCTGTGCCAGATCGTCGACGGTCTGCGCCAGCGCATCTGCGCGAACGATCAGGCCCTCGCCAGCGCGCTGGACGATGCCCGCACCGGCCTGGACGTTGGCGCGTTCCAGAGCCTGCACCAGCTCGCCCAGGCCGATACCGTAGGCCGCCAGCCGCTCGGCATTCGGGCGGACGGCGTATTCCTTGACGTAGCCGCCGATCGTATCGACACCGGCAAGGCCGGCGGTGGAGCGCATCTGCGGTGCGATGATCCAGTCCTGCACCGTTCGCAGGTAGGTTGCGCGCTCCTGTGCCGTCGCAAGCCGGTTGCCTTCCGGAGTCAGGTAGACCTCTTCGGCCTGCCAGCCGGGCTCGTTCGGCTTACTGACGTTCGCCGGGTCGAACGGCACGTAGTCCACCGTCCACATCAACACCTCGCCGAGGCCCGTGGTGACCGGCGACATCATCGGCGTCACGCCCTCGGGAAGATCCTCCTGCACCTCGCGCATGCGCTCGGCCACCTGCTGGCGCGCGAAGTAGATGTCGGTCTGGTCGGTAAAGATCGCCGTAACCTGCGAGAACCCGTTGCGCGAGAGCGAGCGCGTACTGGTCAGTCCGGGGATGCCCGCCAGCGCGGTTTCAAGCGGATAGGTGATCTGGCGCTCGATCTGGCCCGGGGCGAGCGCGGGCGCAATGGTGTTGATCTGCACCTGCCGGTTGGTGATGTCCGGCACCGCATCGACGGGCAGCCTGCCGAGCTGGAACAAGCCGTAGACAGCGATGACCGCCGCGGCGAAGACCACGGCCCATCGGAAACGGACCGCTGTTTCGATAATGATCTTGAACATGTCGGGTCCTCAGTGGCCGTGTTCGGCCTCGCCCTTGGCGAGTTCGGCTTTCAGCAGGAACGCGTTGCTGCCAGCGACGCGCTCGTCGCCCGACAGCCCGTTGAGGATCTCGACGCGGTCGCCTGCGCGGCGGCCTGCGAGCACAGGGGTTACGCGGAAGCCTTTTTCATCGGTCACGAACACAACCGAGCGACCTTCCACCGTCTGCACGGCATCGACCGGCACGGTCAGCGTGTCGTCCTGGCCTGCCGCCACCACGACACCGGACACCGGTGAACCCGCTGGCGGCAGCGTCCCGGATTCAGGGCGTGCACGGATAATCGCCATGCCGCCCTGTTCGCGTACGTCGGCGGCCACGCCGATCACGACGGCGCTGAAGCTCTCCGTGGCCCCGGTAACTTCGATGCGCGCATCAGGCGCGATCTGCGCGGCGAGCGCGGGCGGCGCGGAAAAGACCAGTTCGGTCTGCGCAGGATCGGACACTTTCGCCACGAGGTCACCCGCGGCGACGAAGCCGCCTGGCGTCACCTGCACCGCGCCGACGATGCCGGCCACGGGAGTGGTGATGGTCACGCGGCCGCCTGCATCCGGTGAGCCGGCCGCGGCGACTTGGGCCGCGGCAGCCCGCGCAGTCGCATCGGCTGCCAGCGAGCGCGCGCGCGAGGCTTCGAGTTCCTGCCGTGCGACCACGCCCTGGGTGACCAGGGACTGGTCGCGCTGATACACCAACCGGGCCGCTTGGGCCTCCGCGCGTGCGGCATCGGCGCCTGCCCGCATGGTCGCCGCTTCGCCGCTGACGATCACGGCGAGCGGCTGGCCGGCGCGCACGGGGGTGCCAGGCGCCACGACGACGCGCTCAACGCGGCCGCCAACGGAGGCTGCAACGGCAGCCCGGGCGCCAACGGTGGACTCGACGCGACCGCTCAGGCGTGTCTCGCCGCCACCGCCGCGGCCCAAAGCCACGACCTGGATGCCCGACGCTTCGATCTGCGGTTGCGTGAGGACCACCAAGCCTTCTTCGCCCTCGGCCTCTTCATCGCCATGTTCGTCTTGGCCGCCACCGTCGACATGACCCGCAGGGCTGGGGCCAGCGTCCTGCCCGCCGGTGAGCTTCGCAAGGCCGTAGCCTACGAGGACGGCGAACAGGAACGCCGCGGCGAACATCATCAGTCGCCTGGTATCGGTTTTCATCGGGAATCTCCAAACGGGGCGCGGCCTTCCAGGCGCGCCAGGTCGATTTCGGCACGGACGCGCGCGATCCGCGCGTCCACGGCGGCGTTGCGCGAGGCGATCAGCGCCGCACGTGTGCTGCGAAGCTCCAGCTGCGAGATGCGGCCGGCCTCGAAGCCGATGCGGGACAGGCGATAGGCCTCTTCCGCGGCTGCGACGCCGTTGTCGGCGGCGCGCGTGCGGCTGCCGGACGCGGCAAGCGCCGCCTCGGCGGCAAACCGGCCTGCTCGCGCTTCCTGCTGCTGCGCGATCAGCCGGGCTTCGGCGGCTCGCTCCTCAGCGTAGGCAGCGCGGATACCGCCCCGGTTGCGATCGAACAGCGGGACGGTCAGTTCGATGCCGACCGTGAACGCCTCATCGCCGGTGTCCCGATATCGGCGCATGCCAAGAGAGGCGTTGACATCCGGGCGGGCGCGGCGCCTTTCGACCGTCACCAGCCGACCGGCGGTGACGAGTTCAGCCTGGGCGACCTGGACCGCCAACGGATCGGCGTCGCCTGCTTGCGGCGTCCCCGGCGCGCGGTCAAGCAGGCTCGCGCCGATGGCCTGGACCGGCCGGTCCAGGAGGGCTATCGCCGACAGCCGCGCAAAGGCGGCGTCCCGAAGGGCGCTGGCCTCATCAACCGCAGCCCTGGCGGACGCGACCTCACTCTGCGCCTGGATGTCCCGGAGGGTGGCTTCACGCCCTTGTTCGACCATGGCGGCGACCCCGCGCGCATCCTGCTCGGCCAGCGAAAGGGCCTCGGCCGCGAGCTCGTGTCGCCGTGCCGCGGCTTCGGCCTCCGCGTAGACCAGCGCCACCTGAGCTGCGACCTGCCAGCGGACTTGTTCGCGTCGCAGGCCCGCAGCATCGGCGTCAGAGCGCGCCGCCTGGACCCGGGCGCTTCGCTGGCCGAACAGTTCGAGAGGTTGGTTGATCGACAGGGTCGTTTCGGCGTTGCCGATGCCGTTGTACGGACCGGTGCCGTAAACGTTCTCCATGTCGTACGCGATGGAGGGGTTGGGCAAGGCGCGCGCCTGGTCGGCGCGAGCGACGGCCGCGTCGTATCGGGCAACGGCCTCGAGTGATGACGGCAGTGCGTCAAGTCGAGCGATCATATCTTCGTAGGTCGGGGCGGTGTCGACGACCGGTTCGACCGCCACCGATGGCGAGGCGAACAGCAAGGCAGTCACCAGCAACCCGACCGCAAGGAACGGTCGGACAAGTTGCGTGAGCATGGGAACTCCAGAAGCAAAAGTTGACGTGGGAGCCCGTCATGACGGGCACGGCACGTCAGCTCTGCGGAGGTCTCATCGGTCCTTCGGACAGCGCAGATGCACGACCTGGGTCATGCTGTGCGTGCTGAACGACGTGCGCGGCGGGGTAAACAACGGCGGCACTGCCAAAGAAATTGGCTGTCGAATGATGGCAATGGTTGTGGACACAACCACCATGCGCGCTTTCCGGAGCGTCGCCCTCACCAGCCTCATCCTGGGGCGCAGGTCCAGCGTGATCGCTCGCTGCGTGAGTGTCGACTTCGAACGAGCAAACGAAAGCATCGGCCACAGGCACGATCACCATCACTGCGACAAGCAGCGCGGCGATAAAGCCTCTCAGTCGGGGAAGGGCGCGGTACATCTTTCGCAAAATATCAGTCTCGCGTATCCGGATACAATTACAACGCCGGTCGAAGACCTCAACCGACTGCAGGCCCGCCACTCTCTTCCTGGCACGGCACGCATCTGGTGCCCCGGAGTTCCTGCAGCGCACCGCGCATCACTCGAACGGCGGATCGCAGAAACAGCAGCAGCAAGGCGGAGGCGATTACCAAGTCTGGCCAGCCCGCCCCGAACACCCATACCGCAATAGCCGCCAGCAAGACCGCGCAGCCTTCATAGATATCGTTCCGGGAGCACTCCCACGCGGATGACAGGTTGATGTCACCGTTTCGATGCGGGGTCAGCAGCCAGAGGCAGTATGCGTTGGCCGCCAGGTTCAACACCCCCGCCACCCCCATCGCCTCGAATACAGGCACGCCTGGATTGTTGAGTCGCCATGCGATCTGGGCCGCGACCGCAACTGCTGCGCCCAAGATCAACAGCCCTTTGAGGAAAGCGACTTTGGCCTTCATCTGCAGGGACGAGCCAACGACGGCCAGGCTCACGGCGTATGTGAATGCGTCGCCCAGGTTGTCCAGCCCACCCGAAAGCAGTGAGGAAGAGCGGCTGAACCAGGCCGCGCCCATCATCATGACGAAGGTGGCGAGATTGATGGCCAGCACAATTTTCAAGGTGCGCCGCTGTGAGTCCTGCATCGACGCCACGTTCACAACCTTTCCACACCCGCGGCAATCAGACATCACAAGCTCCGTTGGCCACAGTCAAGATTTCGATCGTGATCGACCCAATAGCAGGATCGGCCGCGTTCAAAGGCAGGCCCATTCCATCGGCGATCCGGGAATTCCTTGACCAGGTGGCAGTGAGAATCAGCACAGGGTAAAGTCCGTAGCCGCTACAGAGTCGAGCGGGATTACGCATGAAGATCAGTGAAGCCGCCGCCGCCAGCGGCTGCCACCTGGAAACCGTCCGCTACTACGAGCGGGTGGGACTTGTCCCATCGCCAAACCGGACGGGGAGCGGCTATCGCGTCTACGCGCAGGCAGACGTGGAGCGGTTGCGGTTCGTTACCCGCGGGCGCGAGCTGGGTTTCAGCCTGGAGGAGATCCGCAGCCTGCTGCGCCTGAATGACGATCCGAAGCTGTCGTGCGGCGACGTCGATGCGCTGGCGCGCGTGCACTTGGCCGACATCCATCAGCGGATCGAGGCGCTGACCCGCATGGCGGGCGAACTGGAGCGAGTGATTGCCCAGTGCGCTGGCGGCGAGCGCGGAACATGCACCATCCTGGGGGCACTGCGGCACACGGGCCACGATGTGACTTCGTGCGCCGATCCGGGGTGCCGCCCATGACCTTGGAACGGTACCTAAAGGCCGCCGAACGCGAGAACACGCAGCGCAGCTACGCCTCGGCGCTGCGGCACTTCGAGGTCGAATGGGGCGGCCACCTGCCAGCCACGCCGGACAGCGTGGCCCGTTATCTGGCCGATCACGCCGCGCTGTTGGCGAACAACACGCTCCGACAGCGGCTAGCTGCGCTGGCGTCCTGGCATCGCGAGCACGGGTTCGTCGATCCCACCCGCGCGCCATTGGTGCGCAAAGTGCTCAAGGGCATCCAGACGGTGCACCCCTCGGTGGAGAAGCAGGCCGAGCCGTTGCAACTGACCCGACTGACACAGGTCGACGACTGGCTCCGCACTGCGATCTCGGTCGCCCGCGAACGCGGCGATCGCGCGGACGAGCTGCGCCATCGCCGCGACCGATCCCTGATCCTGCTCGGCTTCTGGCGCGGCTTCCGCGGCGATGAACTGATCCGCGTGCAAGTCGAACACTTGCGTCTAGTCCCGGGCGACGGGATGACCTGTTTCCTGCCGCGCAGCAAAGGCGACCGTCAGGCCTCGGGCACCAGCTACAAGGTGCCAGCGCTATCGCGATTGTGCCCGGTGACTGCGATCGTGGATTGGACGACCACGGCCGCCCTGACGGAGGGGCCGGTGTTCCGCGGTATCGACCGCTGGGGCCGTGTGAGCGAGACGCCACTGCATCCGAACAGCCTGATCCCGCTGCTGCGCAGCCTGCTCGCCGCGGCGGGGCTCCCAGATGCCGCGACCTACAGCAGCCATTCCCTGCGCCGCGGTTTCGCCGGTTGGGCCAATGCGAACGGCTGGGACGTGAAGGCGCTGATGGAATACGTCGGCTGGCGCGACATGCACTCGGCCATGCGCTATCTCGACGGTGGCGATCCCTTCGCACGGCAGCGTATCGAAGTCGGTCTGCAATCACCGGCCCTCCCACCCCCATGACCGACTGAGGATCTGCATGGCATCGATCGAACGGACCGCATACCCGCAATTCAAGCGCAATCCTGTCGTCCGGGAACTGATCGCGGCCTACACGCCGACCGACGACGAACTGGCCTTCATCGCCGACAACGCTCGGCAACCGGGTCACCGATTGACCTTGGCGCTGCTGCTGAAATCCTTCCAGCGATTGGGCTATTTCCCCGCAATCGATGAAGTGCCCGCCGCGGTCATCCGGCACCTGCGCAATGCGCTGCGGTACCGGATCCAGGTCAAGCCCGCCGAGATCGCGCCGAACAAGCGCTACCGCTACTTCCAGCGCATCCGGGCCTATCTGCAAGTCCGGGCCTATGCCGACGGCGGCCTCGACGTGGCGGCACGCGCCATCCACGAAGCCGCGGCCGTCATGGACAACCCGGCCGACCTGATCAACGTGGCCATCGAACAACTCGTGCGCGACCGCATCGAGCTGCCTGCGTTTTCCGCCCTGGATCGCCTGGCCCGCCGAGTTCGCACCCTGGTCAATGGCCGTTACTTCGCCCTCATCGACAAGCGGCTGACGGCGGACGAGAAGCAACGGCTGGACGATCTGCTGGTCGTCACCGACGCTCGCATCAAGAGCCCGCTGCAGGCCATCAAGCGGCTGCCGAAACGATCTTCTCTGCAGCACTTCCAGGAACTGCTCGACCACATCGCGGCGTTGGACGAGTTGGTCGGCAGCGAACGGCACCTGGCGGACGTGCCGGAACTCAAGCGCAAGCACTTCGCCGCCGAAGCCCGGGTACTGGACGCTGCCGAGTTGCGCGATTTCGGCCCGGCCAAACGACACGCGCTGCTGCTGTGCCTGATCCATCGCGCCCGGGTGCAGACCCGCGACGACCTAGCTGAGATGTTCATCAAACGCATGGGCAATCTCCACAACCGCGGCAAGGAGGAACTGGAGCGGCTGCGTGCGCGCTACCGCGAGAAGACCGAGGCCATCGTCGCCACGATGTCGGATGTGATCCAGGTGCTCGACCGTCACCCGGGCGACACCGACGCAGGACGGGAGATTCGCCGCCTGGTCAGCACGCGCGGGGGCGTCCAGACCCTGCAGGCTGACTGCGATGCCATCGCCGCCCACAGCGGCGACAACCACCTGCCGCTGCTGTGGCCGTTCTACAAGAGCCACCGCGCCACCATCCTGCGCATGGTGCGCATGCTGGACCTGGAATCCACCACCGAAGACCGTTCGTTGATCGACGCGATCGAGCTGATCCTGTCGCAGGAGCGTGCCCGCGGCGACTGGCTGGACGAACCGGTCGATCTGGCGTTCACGACCCAGCTCTGGCGAAAGACCATCACCCACCGCACCGAGCAGGGCGAGGAACGCATCCACCGCCGCCTGTTCGAGGTGTGCGTGTTCTCCTCACTGGCCAACGAACTGAAATCCGGCGACGTGGCCGTGCGCGGTTCGGAAACCTACGCCGATTACCGCGAGCAGTTGCTGCCCTGGGAGCAGTGCGAGCCGTTGCTGGACGACTACTGTCGCCAAGTGGGTTTACCGGCCTCCGCGGTGGGATTCGTCAATGCCTTGCAGTCCAAGCTGATGCAAGTCGCGGACCTGACGGATCAGGGTTACCTGGAGAACGGCCAGGTGATCATCGGCGACGACGGGTTTCCGGTGCTCAAGCGCCACAAGGCCAAGGACATGAGCAGCGGCGCTCGCGCCCTGGAGACCGCGATCCTCGACCGCCTGCGCGAGCGCAGTGTCATCGAGATCCTCTGTGACGTGGCGCACTGGACCCGCTGGCCGCGGCATTTCGGACCGCTGTCCGGGTCCGACACCAAGATCGACCAGCCCACCGAACGCTACGTGCTGACGGCGTTTACCTATGGTTGCAACCTCGGCCCGGCCCAGGCCGCACGGCATCTGCGAGGCGCTGCGTCGGCGCACATGCTGTCGTTCGTCAATCGCCGTCACGTGGATGCGAACAAGCTGGCAGCGGCCTGCCGCGACATCATCAACAGTTACGCCGGCCTGCAGCTTCCCAAATTCTGGGGCGATGGCAAGCGCGCCGCGGCCGACGGCACCAAGTACGACCTGTACGACCAGAACCTGCTGGCGTCGTACCACATCCGTTATGGCGGCTACGGCGGCATTGCCTATCACCATGTGTCCGACACCTACGTGGCGCTCTTCAGTCACTTCATCCCGTGCGGCGTCTGGGAAGCGGTGTACATCATCGACGGGCTGCTGAAGAACACCTCCGACATCCAACCCGACACCGTCCATGCCGATACCCAGGGTCAGTCGCTGCCGGTATTCGGGCTGTCGCACTTGCTGGGCATCCAGCTGATGCCGCGCATCCGCAACTGGCGCGACTACCGGTTCTTCCGTCCGGACGAGGACAGCCGCTACGAGCACATCGATGCGCTGTTCCGGGAAGATGTGGACTGGGACCTGATCGAGACCCACTGGAAGGATCTGATGCAGGTCGTGCTATCGATCAAGTCCGGCAAGATCGCGGCCTCGACGCTGCTGCGCAAGCTGGGCAACTACAGCCGCAAGAACCGCCTGTACCAGGCCTTCCGGGCACTCGGTGCTGCGGTGCGCACGTTGTTCCTGCTGCAATACATTTCCGATCGCGAGCTACGCGAACAGATCACGGCCTCCACCAACAAGGTCGAAGCCTATAATGGGTTTTCGAAGTATTTCTTCTTCGGCGGAGAGGGTGTGATCGCCGATAACGACCCGCTCGAACAGGAGAAGGCGGTCAAGTACAACGACCTGGTCGCCAACGCCGTCATCTTTCATAACGTGGTCGAACAGACCCGCATCATCAAGACGCTGATGCGAGCGGGTTGGAAGATCACCCCGGAGGACGTGGCGGCGCTCAGTCCCTACGTGACCAGCCACGTGAAGCGGTTCGGCGATTACCTGATCGACGTGGACGCGCTTCCGGAACCGTACGAAATCGAGCTGGCCCTGGCGGCGTAGCGTGGGTCAACCGGTACTGCCACAGCAGGGACTATGTTGCTGGATGGGCGGGCACGGTACCGTGCCGTAGGAACAGAACACGCAGCAATCGCCTGTTTTCGGGCGCAGGAGCGTGTGGCAGGCCGAGCACTCGTAAAAGAATTGGCACGCCGTAGTGGGCATGGTTTCGGTCGCCTGGTGCCCGCATGTCGGGCACGTGAGCGTGCTTTGCAACTGCACCTCAGCCACCGTTCGCTTTCGCCTTTGCAGTGGCTGGAAAACCGGCGTCGGTGATGGCCTTCGCGATGGCGGCCGCGTTGGTGCGCTCGGCATCGAATGCCACCGTCACGGTGGCGGCTCGGGTGTCAATACGCTTCGCCGTCACGCCCGGCACTGTATCCAACGCCTTTTCGATCGTGATGCTGCACGCCGGGCAGGTCATGTTCTCCACCTGCAGGACGACCTGCTTAGGGGTAGCCGCCCAAGCCAAGCCCATCCATGCCGTGAATACCAAACTGAGAAGAATCTTGCGCATGTGGGACTCCTACAGGAACCAACCGATGTAGTAGGGAAAGAGCAGCAGCAGAGCGATCAGGCCGGTAGCGATCCATAGCCAGCGCCGGCGGCGTCGCAATCGCGAGGGATCGACGCAGGCGCCGTCGATGCGACAGCGCGAGGCCGGGCCATAGAGCATCCAGAACGCCCAGCCCAGGCACACCAACGTGGCCGCGCTGAACCACGGACGCCACGCGTCCAGGGCAGTGAGATTGGCGATCCAGGCACCGCTGATACCCAACAGGACCAGCACCAGGGGCACGACGCAACACACGGACGCGCCAATGGCCGCGACGGCGGCGCCCAAGAGGGCGGGCAGGGAGGACTGTGGGGGAGGTTGGACCATACCCGCATGGTAATCTCCGTACCTAAGTACGGAGTCAAGCTGATGGCCACCCACGTAATGACAATCAGCCGGCTGGCCGCGGCCGCTGGTGTGCATGTCGAAACGGTCCGTTACTACCAGCGGCGAGGCCTGCTGCCGGAGCCTGAGCGCCCAATGGGCAGCGTCCGCCGGTACGGGCCCAACGAAGTCGGCCGACTTCAGTTCATTCGCAGAGCACAGGCGATGGGATTCAGTCTCGACGAGATAGCGGGGCTGTTGGAGGTCAAAGGCCAACGCGCTTGCGAGCAGACTCGGCGGCTGACCGAAAAGAAATTGGCCGAGGTACGGCGGCGTCTGGATGAGCTACGACAATTGGAAGTCGACCTTGAGCATTTGGTGGAGGAGTGTCGCCACGTGGTGACAGGCGCACCGTGCCCGACGCTCGATCTTCTGGCGCAACCGGCCGAGAAGATAAATATCGGCTAAGTCATTGCACCGAAAGAATTATTTGAGTTCTGTGGGGCATTTTTACGTGTATCTCGGCTGAACCCCGGTGTGGTCGCCGACATAGCCTTCGCAGGGCTCGAGCGGACTGAGCAGGTGGATCCACCCCGACCATTCGGGCTCGATCGCGCCTAGATCGATCGACACCAGCGGATGCAGATGACGCGCCAGCCATTCCTGCTCCGGCGCGAATATCGCGCGCGCATCCGGAAACACGCGCAGGCGCGCATCCGCGCGCTCCAGCCCCTGCTCCACCGCTCAGTCCTTCGCGAGTGCCGCCATGTGCCGACGGTAGTGCCGCAGTTCGTCGATCGAATCCCGCACGTCACTCAACGCGGTGTGCGCCGAATGCTTGGTGAATCCTCCGAGCACCTGCGGCGCCCAACGGCGCGCGAGTTCCTTGATCGTCGACACGTCGAGGTTGCGGTAATGGAAGAATTTCTCCAGCTGCGGCATCTGACGGTGCAGGAACCTGCGGTCCTGGCAGATGGAATTGCCGCACATCGGCGAGCTGCGAGGTGACAGCCACTGACCGAGAAAGGCCAGCGTGCGCGCCTCGGCTTCCGCCACCCCGACGCCCTCTTCCAGCGATCTGCGCCACAAGCCTGAGCGCGTGTGCTGGTTGCGGTTCCAGTCGTCCATCGACTCGAGGGTGTCGAGCGACTGCTTGATCGCCAGCTCCGGGCCTTCGGCCAGGATGTTGAGCTCGGCATCGGTGACGATGGTCGCGATCTCGAGGATGTGATCGTGATCGGTGTCGAGCCCGGTCATTTCCAGATCGATCCAGATCAGCCTGCCGTCGCCGAGTTTTTCCGTCATGGGTGTTCGCGTTCGTGGACGTGACGGCGCATGATAGCCCAGTCGTTTCCGAAGGCTCCGGCCACGTGTTCCCGAACCAGATTTTCTCGAGTCCCGAGATGACCCACTACGCCATCCTGACGGCGATGCTCGCGCCGGCGTTCTTCCTCACCGCCACGGCGGCGCTGCTGGGCTCGGCCAATTCGCGCCTGGCAAGGGTGATCGACCGCACCCGTGCGCTGCTGCGCGAGCTTGCCGACGAATCCCTCACCGACGTCGACGACCGGCGCGTGCTCGAAGCGCGCATCGCGCTGCAGCGTCGGCGCAGCCACATCATCCTGCGCGGCAGCCAGCTGCTCTATCTGGCGATCAGTTGCTTCGTCGGCACCAGCCTCAGCGTGGCCGGTGACTCCTTCCTCGATCACCGCTTCGCCTACGCGCCCACAGTGCTCGCCGCCTTGGGCGTGCTGGCGATGTTCGCCGCGAGCCTGCTGCTCGCACGCGAGGCGGCGATGGCGGTGCGTGCGGTCAACGAGGAGATGGACGACGCGCATCGCAAGGCCAACCGGCGCAGCCCGCTGATCTGAGTGCGCTCAGCGCGGTGGAAGGCCGCGCTTGCGCCGGAAGTAGTTGGTCAGCATCGGCCCGGCGACGTCGGCGAGCACGCCGCCGCTGACCACGACCCGATGGTTGTGGCGCGGATCGCCGAGCACGTCGAACACGCTGCCCGCCGCGCCGGTTTTCGGATCGTGTGCGCCGAACACCACACGCGCGATCCGCGCATGCACCATCGCCATCGCGCACATCGCGCACGGCTCCAGCGTCACCACCAGCGTGCAGCCCACCAGCCGATGGTTGCCGAGCGCGCGGCCTGCGGCGCGCATCCCCACGATCTCGGCATGCGCGCTCGGATCGTGCTCGGCGATGTTGCGGTTCCAGCCCTCGCCGATCACCGCGCCGTCGGGACCGAGCACCAGCGCGCCGACCGGAATTTCATCGTCCTCGCGCATCGCGCGTTCGGCCAACGCCAGCGCGTGCTGCATCCACGCGCGTTCGGTATCAGGCGACGGTGGCGCGATCGGCATCGACGACATGACGGCTCAGCGCGAGGCCTGAAGGTGTGCGGCATACGCCGCGACGAATGCCGCCAGCTGCCCGCGCACCTTCTCGTCCTGCAACGTGCCGTCAGGATCGAAGGCCTGGCCGGCGCGCGAGACCAGCAGACGCCCGCCGGCCCAGTGCCGGCAGCCCAGCGTCCGCAGCACCGGCAGCCAGGCGTTCTGCGCCAGGATCGTGCCGAAACCGCCCGGCGACGCACCGATCACCGCGACGGGCCGGTCGCCGAACAGCGCGGGAATGCCGCTGCCGGGGCGCGACAGCCAGTCGATCGCATTCTTGAACACGCCCGGGATGCCATTGTTGTACTCGGGCGTCACCAGCAGCAGGCCGTCGCTGGCCAGCACGCGCGCCTTCAGCGCCTCGACGGCCTCGGGAATGCCCTCGCGTGTTTCCAGATCGCCGTCGTAGAGCGGGATGCCGTGCAGCGTGGCGACGTCGATCGTGACGTCCTCGCCGGCCGTGTCCCGGGCCGCGCGCAGCAGGCCGGTGTTGTAGGACGCAGCGCGCAGGCTGCCGGAAATACCGAGTATCCGGGGCATCGTGAAAATCCGCAGGCCATGACGGCGACACCTTGCCGCCGACCGCGGCGACTGTAACGCAGACCGCCGGTTTCAGGCCGTACGCGCAGGCGGCCGGCTGCGATGCACGGCCGCCTCGCGCCACGCGTCGGCCTCGCGCCGGATGACCGCGCGCTCGTCCGCATCCAGCCGCTCGAGTGCGCGCACCTGCAGACGCGTGCGCGGGTTCGCCGCCAGCAGCGGCTCGTGGCGCAGCATGAAATCCCAGTACAGGCGGGTGTACGGGCAGGCCTGCGGCCCGGTGCGCTGGCCCGGATCGAAGGCGCAACCTCGGCAGTAGCTGCCCGCGCTCATGCGCTCGATGTAGCGCCCGCTGGCGATGTAGGGCTTGCTGCTCATCAGCCCGCCGTCGGCGTACTGGCTCATGCCCAGCACGTTGGGCATCTCCACCCACTCCACCGCGTCCACGTAGACGGCGAGGAACCAGCGATGCACCTGGGCCGGTTCGACGCCCAGCAGTTGAGCGTAGAGGCCGATCACCATCAGCCGCTGGATGTGGTGGGCGTAGCCCAGATCGAGCGTCTGCCGCAGCGCATCGGCCAGGCACGGCATCGGTGCATCGCCGGTCCAGTAGAACCCGGGCAGATCGCCGGTGGCCTGCAACGCGTTCGAATCCGCGTAGTGCGGCATCTGCGTCCAGTACACGCCGCGCACGTATTCGCGCCAGCCGAGGATCTGGCGGATATAGCCTTCGGCCGCAGCCAGCGGCACTCGGCCCGCGCGGTACGCCGCCTCTACCGCGTCGACGACCTCGCGCGGCGCCAGCAGCTTGAGGTTCAACGCCGACGCGATCTGCGAATGCCACAGCCACGGCGCCTCGGGCCACAGCGCGTCCTGCCAGCGGCCGAAGGCCGGCAGGCGTTCGTCGACGAACCGCGCCAGTGCCTCCAAGGCGTGCGCGCGGGTGACCGGCCAGGCGAAGTGGTCGAGCCCACCCGGGTGATCGGCGAACCGCGTACGCACCAGCGCGAGCACCTCGCGCGCGATCGCATCGGGTTCGACCTGCGACGGCGCCGGGATCGCACCCGGCCCCTGGGCATCGAACGGCGCACGATTCTCGGCGTCGAAGTTCCAGCGGCCGCCTGCGGGCGCGTCGCCGTCCATCAGCACGCCGTGCCGACGACGCATCTCGCGGTAGAAGAATTCCAGCCGGAGTTCCGGCTGTGCGCGCGCCCAGGCCGCGAAGGCGCGGACGTCGCAGTAGAAGTGCCGGTCCGGTTCGATCGTCAGCGGCACACCCGCGCATGCGACCGTCTCGCGCAGCTGCTGCAGGACGCGCCAGTCGCCCGGGGCGGTCAGCCGCACGGTTTGCGGTCGCAGACGGTGGATCGCTTCCGCCAGTTCCCCGCCCAGCGTGCCGCGATTGCCGGCATCGTCCAGCGAGCGGTAATGCACCGTCCAGCCGTCGGCACGCCGGTCCTCGGCAAAGTGGCGCATCGCGCTCAGAAACAGCGCCGTGCGCGCCTTGGTCGACCAGACATGGGTGGACTCCTCGGCGACCTCCGCCATCCAGATCGCATCGCGCGCCGGATCGCAGCCGTCGAAGGCGGCAGCCGACGCATCGAGCTGGTCGCCCAGCACGACGACCAGATGGCGGACGCCGGGCTCAGCCATCGCGTGCCGACGTCGCCGCGGGTGCTGCACCCTTGTTGCGCCTGCAGCGCTCGGAGCAATACCGCACCTCGTCCCAGGTCTTCGCCCAGGCCTTGCGCCAGGTCATCGTGCGGCCGCAGACCGCGCAGGGCTTGCTGGGCAGATAGGCCTTGTTGCCTGCGAAATCGCGGTTGCGGGTCGGTGCCATTGGCGGATCCGGGAGCCCCGGGCGGGGCGCGGGGCCATGATGCACAGCGCGGCCGTGGGCGCACAGTGGACGATGCGCCCACGAGCGCCCTGCCCCTGCAGATCGACGCCGATCGCGCGAGGCAACCATCCGGAAACCAGGCAGACGCGCCGGCGCTTCACTGTAAGGCGCACGGTCCACGGCGCCGGGCGCGACGTTGCCGGGCATCGCCGGTACCATCCACGTCCACCCGACGCCGGGCGAGGCCGCGACACGACGCGTCCACGCCGTCCACACAAGAGCCGCGCCGCATGACCACCGAGCCGATCCACACCTTCCGCATCGTTCCGTCGCAGCAGGCGCGCCAGCAGGCCGACCGCGAGGCCATCCTCGCCGACCCCGGCTTCGGCACGCACTTCACCGATCACATGGTGGCCATCGACTGGACCGTCGATGCCGGCTGGCACGATGCCCACGTGCGGCCCTTCGGCCCGCTGACGTTTTCGCCGGCCGCGGCGGTGTTGCACTACGGCCAGGAAATCTTCGAAGGCATGAAGGCCTTCCGCCATGCCGACGGGTCCATCTGGACGTTCCGCCCGGACGCCAACGGCCGCCGCCTGCAGCATTCCGCGCGGCGCATGGCCCTGCCGGAACTGCCGGTGGACCTGTTCGTCGAATCCATCCGCCAGCTGGTGCGCACCGACCAGGACTGGGTGCCGGGCGGCGGCGAGTCCAGCCTGTACATCCGGCCCTTCATGATCGCCAACGAGGACTTCCTCGGCGTGCGTCAGGCCCGGCGGGTGGCCTATTACGTGATCGCCAGCCCGGCCGGCGCGTATTTCAAGGGCGGCATCAAGCCGGTCTCGATCTGGCTGTCGCGCGATTACGCACGCGCCGGCCGCGGCGGCACCGGCTCGGCCAAATGCGGCGGCAACTACGCCGCGTCGCTGCTGCCGCAGCGCGAGGCCGTCGCCAACGACTGCGCCCAGGTGCTGTTTCTCGATGCGGAAACCAACACCTGCGTCGAAGAGCTCGGCGGCATGAACGTCTTTCTGGTGCGCAAAGACGGCAGCATGATCACACCCGCGCTCACCGGCAGCATCCTCGAAGGCATCACCCGCGACAGCGTGATCACGCTGCTGCGCGATCGCGGACACGCCGTGACCGAGCGCCGCGTCGAGATCAGCGAGTGGATCGACGGTGTGCGCTCGGGCGACATCGCCGAGGTCTTCGCCTGCGGCACCGCGGCCAGCATCTCGCCGATCGGCGTGCTCAAGGGCCACGACTTCAGCGTGGGCGACGCCGACGCATCGCCGGGCGAGGTGACGATGGCGATCCGCAAGGACCTGCTCGACATCCAGTACGGCCGCGTGCCCGACCGCCACGGCTGGCTGACGCAGCTGGTCTGACCCCCTGCCCCGTGCACCCGGAACGGCCCGCCACGCGGGCCGTTCTGCGTTCGGCGGCGACGACCGCGTGTTCGGGCGGAGTGCGCAGGGTCCGACGGCGCCTCAGGGCGTGCCGGTGTCGTCGGTCTGCTTCTGCGCCGCGGCCCGCTCCCGCTCTTCCTTCTCGCGGGCGTCCTTCTTGGCCTGGTCGTGGTGCCACTTGATGGCGAAGAACATGCCCACCCCCAGCACGACCACCTTGAAGACGATGAAGACGATGGGAAACCAGTCGTACATGGGCTGCTTCCGGGTTAGGAATTGGCGCCGTCCGATATGGGGCCGGGCGACGATGGCCGCCATGCGACAGAGTGTCGCACCGCAGTCAGTGTTCCGGCGCCGAGCGGACCGTCGAGACCGTCGACCGCACCGGACCGGTGATGCGGTCGCACGGTCAGGAATGCTCGTTCGCAGCAGGACGAGGGGGCGCTACCGGCGCATCACCGTTCGCACCTTCCCTGCCCCGCTCCGCCGCGTCCCACCCTGGCGCAGCAGCCCGAATGCCGGCCGACCCACCAGCGCATGTTTCGCCCGTACGGAGCCTGTCAGCCGGGCGCCTTCGGATTCCGCGCGATCGACTTCAAGGCCGTCTTGGCCTTGGCGTGGAAGGTGAGGCCCGCGGCCGCCGGCGAGGCCTTCCAGGCCTCGTACTCCTCGTCCAGCTTCGCCCTCTCCTCGGCGGTGAACAGCTGGCGCGCGGCCTTGAACATTTCCTTCTCTTCTTCGTCCGCGTGATGGGTGATGAACTCCGCCAGCACCTTCACCGAGCCGGCGAACTGGCGCGAGGTCTTCTCCGACGCATGCAGATCCGGCAGCACCGTCAGCTCGACGGCGCGATGCTCCTGGATGGCCTCGGCGTGTTGCAGCAGCTGGTCGTGCGAGGCGCGCTCGGCGAACGCCGGGTAGAACACCAGCTCCTCCCACTTCGCATGTGGAATCAGGTTCGCCTCGATCTTCTCCAGCAACTCGGTGCGCGTCTTCTCCGCGCGGTCGGTGGTGGCGTTGATCTGCTCGAACAGCGTTTTCAGCTGGTCGTGTTCGTCGGCGAGGGTCTTGAGGATATCGCGCATGGGGCGGGCTCTCTGCGGGCGGGACGCAGAAGAAAGCGCAGCCCTGGCACGCGGCTCGTGAAAGCCCGCCGCCGGAGCGGACGCGCGCGTGCGCAAAGTGCACAGCGATGCATTTCGCGGCACAGCGAGCTTGACCGTGTGAAACCTGGGCTCGCCATTCCCGCGCAGGCGGAAGTCCCCTGTCTCCGCGGCATCGGCACGCACACCGCGATGGATGCCGGCAGCGGCGGCGGCTGCTTTGGCCGAGGCGCGCAACGAGGCGGGCACGCGGCCGGGGCCACGCCAGCCCCATCCAGGTCGCCGGTGCCACCTCGACGCATCGCCCTGCGTCATCACACGGCAGGCGATTGCCTGTTGCGGGCACCGGAACCGGCATGCGGCTCGGACGCGAGCCGCGCGCGCGCCCCATGGCCAACTCAAGCCTTGGACGACACGCCCAGGAAAGGTCTGAATTGCTCTGCTTTTGGCCGTCATTCCCGCGAATGCGGGAATCCAGCGCCTTTGGTTCTCAAGGAATTGAAGTCGCTGGATCCCCGCTCGGCCAGCCGTGCGGCTGTCGAGAGCCGCGGGGATGACGGACGTTGTTCAGGCCTTCCCCGGCTCGCCCGTGTCCAGCGTCTGCCCCGCAAACGTCTGGTCGTCTTCGAGCACGCACTCGTCCGGCAACCCGTGCGCGCGGGCGATGCGGTGCAGTTGCTGGTTCAACCAGACCACATCGCCCTGGGCCAGGTGCTCACGCAAGGCGAGCGCCGCATTGCACGGCGCTGCGATCTTGCGCAGCTTGGCGTCCTGCCGGCCCTCGATGCGGGTGAGTTCGGCTTCCAGATCAGCCAGCGCCGCCGCATAGGCGGCCTTGTCGTTCGGATGCATGGGCGGCGCTCGAATGGGGACGGCGCATGGTGAACCCGCGCGTGTGAAACGCGCTCACACATCCCACCTTCGGCGCAGCGTTTAAGCAGGGCGTCGCAGGTGCACAACGCCTCAGCTGCGCAGCTTCAACGTGGGGTGCTCGTCCAGCGTGCCGTCATCGCGGATCACCACGTGCCGCGTGCCGTCCCGGTCGAACAGCACCGGAATCGGCGCCTGGAACAGCGGGCGGCGTACGAAGGCCAGCCGCCAGCCGAAGATCTCCAGCGCTTCCAGCGTGACCAGCTGCGGCGGCGCCAGGCCATCCCTCGGACCGGGTGCGCTGGGCCCGGGCGTACGACGACGCTCGGGTGTTCGGGTCTCGGATACCGCAGGCGCCGTCCATGGGCCGGTGATGACAGTGGACTGCGCGCTGGGTGACATGCAGAAGGCTCGGTGAGTGGTTCGGCGGGAGCCCATGCAAGTCTCGTGCCGGAACTGCGCAGGCGGTCGCCCCCCGCCCCACTTGTCATCTGGTCCAACGACAGAACGTGAACCTGGCGCGGGTGTTCCTGCTAGGGAAGGTCTGAACACTTCCGCCTTTGCCCGTCATTCCCGCGGCTCTCAATAGGCGCATGGCCAGTCAAGCGGGAATCCAGCGTCTTTGATTTTCGATGGCTTGAAGTCGCTGGATCCCCGCTTTCGCGGGGATGACGGTAGTTATTCAGACCTTCCATAGAACGCCGCTCCTCAAAGGCCCGCCGCGTTGCATGGCCAGGGTGAATGGTCCGCCGGAGCGATGGCGCCGTCACCGGCCGACGATCCCCAGCCGCAGACTGCGCTGGATCGCCGCCGCCATGCGCTCGTCCACCCCCGCCTGCTCGGCGAACCGCATCCACTGGGCAACCTGCGCGTGCACCTCCTCGATCACCCCCCGCGCCCGCGGCGGCTTGAAGCCGCAGAACACGCCGAACCGCACCAGATCATCCAGCTCGAAATGATCGCGCTTGCCGTTGAGGCTCATCTGGTGCTGGTGGGTCCAACTGCCGTCCGGGTTGTAGGCGTAGCTCACGTCGAAGGCCGGCGACAGCCGCCACTCACCCGCGCGGTTCATCAGGAAGGCGATGTTCTTGACGTGGTCGTCCTGGTTGCGGATCAGCACGTTCAACACCGCACGGCGGAACTGCTGTTCCACATCCAGCGCCGGCAGGCCCAGCCTGCGGATGGTCTCCACGGCCTGCTCGTACGCGTAAGCGCCGGCCGCGTTGAAATCGAAATGCCGCATCGCCGCCAGCGACTGCATGTGCAGCTTGCGGCCGCTGGCGCTGCGGTCGAAGCGGCGGGTCATGAAGTGCGACCGCCCGCCCTCGCGGTGGACGCGGCATTCGCTCATGTCGATGCCGGCGGCCACGGCCAGCAAGTGGAAGCCGTACTCCACCAGGCCGAAGCCCTGGGGATCGGCCAGCTCCTTGTCGCGATTGCCGGAAATGCCGTCGAACTTCAGCAGCCAGTACGAGAACCCCTCCCCCGCCTTGACCTGCCCGGAGCGGAACTCCCCGCTCTGCGGGTTCCAGGCCAGGATCGCCTTGGCGCGGGCGCCGCCGGCCGAGGTGCCTACGCGCAGGATGTCTTCCAGCGCCTCCTGGTCGTCCTCGCCGCCCAGCACGCCAGCCAGTTGCCCGCGGTGATCGAGCACGTCGCTGGCCAGGCGTGTGAGCGCATCGATGTCGACCGGGCGCGATCGCCTGGCCACGCCGGGCAGCATCGGATGGAACTCGAGCGCGCCCATGCCGCGGGTGCCGATGTAGCACAGCCGCTCGACCGGGTTGAACCCACCGGCCGCCCGGCCCTGCGCCACCAGCCAGGCATCGATCAGTGCATTGCCGAACTTGTCCGGCAACGCGTCGGCCAGCATCCCGGGCAGGCCCTTGAAGGCCTCCCGGGGCAGACCCGGAAACTCGTAGGGCTCGGACCGCAGCGGCATCTCGATCGGCGCCAGCTGGATGCCGCTGTCGACGAACTCCGGCATGTACTGGAACGCCGCCACCCCGCGCTCGGCCAGCCAGCTCACCGCGCCGATGTCCCGCCCCCAGAGCCGGACGGTCGCATCGGTCACGCGCCCGTCTCCCCGGCGTCGTCATCGCCGTCGTCACCCCAGGCCCAATCTGTCGCCTTGGCCGGCGCCTGCGTCTCGCGCGCACGGCGACGCTCGCGGCCTCCGTGCCGCACCCGCTCGACCGGCCGCACCGCCGGATCCGGCAGGCTGTCCAGCAAGCGCCCGTCGAGGCCGAGCACCGCGAGCACCCGCAGCAAGGTGTTCACCGAGGTGTTCTCACCCGCCTCCAGGCGCTTGATGCTGCTGACCGACGCCCCCGCCTCCCGGGCCAGATGCGCCTGGGTGAGGTTGCGGCCCAGCCGCAAGCCGGCCAGCCGCGCGCCGAGGGCGCGCTGGATGGCCTCGGGGGATGGCATCGAACCTTCCGGATAGCGGCTCATATCAGCACCCTTGAACGCGAAATCGCGCTTTTTGGGCCATATAAGAGCTTATAAGACTATCTGTCAAGAGATCATCTATGAACCTTCAACGGCTTTTCGGCACTCAATGGCTCATATAAGAGCCCTAAAGGAGTGCCGGAAACGAACCCTCACGCCGAAGCGTTTGAGCGCTTGCACCGCGTCGGCCGGCAACACCAGCTCGGCCACAGCCACGCCAGCGCGATCTGCATCGGCGTCGCGCTGCTCCAGCCGCTCCGTATCCGAGAGCGAACAGACGCCATGTCTGTCAACTCTCACACCGGCAAGGTCAGTGCGGCCGAACGCCGACAGGCCACTGGACGCGTCGCAAGGTGCGACGCAAAGGCAGCACGCCCCAAGCCGCCGGCGCTTCCGCACCTGGTTCGAGAGCGGAGCGCCGCCATCGATGCGCTCGTGCTCAACTGCAGCAGGATTCTCTGCACTTCGGCCGCGTGATCGAAGATCGCGTGGCCCACAACGGGCATCGTCTGCGTGGCGGTGTCCGCCATCTCGCCGGCCGACACCGCGTCCTGCGTCCGCTATAGCGGTAAAGAGAAGTGAACCTGGAACAGATACTTCCTCCCTCGTTCGTTACGCCGCGGCCCGCTCGTTGATTTCATTCACGATGCGGAATATCGAATCTGCGTCAGCATGCGCAAATGCGCCCTCAACGCCTTCGTGATGGATCGCGGTGAACGGTGGCTCGTACAACAAACCGGGATCCATGACGCCCTGCTGGGTCAATCGGTCGATGACCATCTCCACGAACCGGATCTGCTGGCTGCTGTACCGGTTGGCGTCGAGGAACTGCGCAAACGCCTCCTTGGCGGCGTTGCGATCCAGTCCGACCAGCGAGCGGATGAACACCGTCAGGGGGCGGTCGCTGCCGTAATGCTGTTCGAATGCCTCGCGCCCGCCCACCACCTCTGCTCCGTAGACGAACCGCTCCAGCTCCTCCAGATCCGTTTGCGTCAGCGGCCTGTTGTAACGCAGCTTGGCGATGGCGATGTGGTGCTCGTTGGCGCGGATATAGGCTTCCACCTTGCGCTTGTACTGCGCCAGGTTGATACCGGTGCTGAAGCTCTCCAGGCCCACTTCGGCCGATTCGCCGATCGTGTCGGTCAGCATCGAATAGACCGGATCGCCGGGACGCTTCTTGATGAACTTCACCAGCGCCCGGAGTCTCAGGCGCACCTCCTCGATCATCGAGAGCGTGACGCCTTCCCAGAATCCCTCGCTCTGGACTTCGTGGATCAGCGCAAGCTGTTCCCGGACCGACGGGATCGCAGCATGCGCTTCAAGCCCACTCGCGACCTCGATCACGCGGTCCCGGTAGCCGAGGAAATCGCGCGTTGCGTTGATCAGTGCGATCTGCAGGCTCACGCACACCAGGTCGAACAGCTTGGCCGTGATGTGCTCGGGCTCTTGCTGGCTCGGCAGTCCTGCGACGTGTGCGCGCAGATCGGCAATCGCTGTCTCGTCCAGCGCGTCCCACTGCGCGCGCTCCGCATAGCGCGTCACATGCGCCAGCTCGAGGCGGACGATGAAATTGTCCGGATTCATCTTCGCCACTTCGCCATGCAGCTGCGCGATCACACTCTGGCGCAGCGCCGGCAGTGCGCTGTAGTCGGCGGCCGCGTCTGCCGCCCATTTCTTCGGCGGTTCAGCGGTCTCCGGCAGCAGCGCCATCAGCTCCAGCCGCCGCGTAAACAGACGCTTGCCCAGCGGCTCGCCAACGGGCGCAGCGGCGCCAGCCGGGAACTCGTTGAAGTACTCGAAATTGGCGCAGAAATCGAAGATGTGGAACTCGGTCTTGTGCAGCCCAGGTCCGAACAGATCCGGACACAGCCGCGTGCCGCGGCCGATCATCTGCAGGAACTTGACCTTGGAGCGCACCGCCTTGAAAAAGACCAGATTCACGACCTCGGGCACGTCGATGCCGGTGTCGAGCATGTCGACGGAGATGGCGATCTGGGGCAGTTTGGTCGCCAGGCTGAAGTCGTCGATCAGGCTTTGCGCATAGGTCACCGCGTGCGTCACCACCCGCGCAAACTCGCCCTTGTAGTGCGGGTAATGATGGTCGAAGCGTTTGGCAATGAAGACCGCGTGCGGCTGGTTGACCGCGAAAATGATGGTCTTGCCGAGCTGATCGCCGCCATCCACCTTCAGCCCGTGCTGCATCAGATGCCTGAGCATCAGGTCGACCGTGCTTTCGTTGAACAGCTGCTTGTTGACCTGCGAAGCCGCCACCTCGTCCGGCACCTCGTCATGGTCGCCCCAGTCCAGCGATTCCCAATGCGCCTGCTCGTCCGGTGGCAACTCGTCGTAGCGGATGCCCTCGCGCACGAACCGGATCGGCACCGAGTGCGCGCGAGGCGGCACCAGATACCCGTCCGCCACGGCTTCCTCCAGTCCGTAAGCATCGGTGGGGACGCCGGTCTCCAGGCCGAACAAGTGATAGGTATCGCGGTCCACCTCGTCGCGCGGCGTCGCGGTCAGGCCCACGAGATAGCTGTCGAAGTAGCGGAAGATCGCACCGTACTTCTGGTACACGCTGCGATGCGCCTCGTCGATGATGATCAGATCGAAGTGCCCGACGCCGTACTTGCGGCGGTCCCCATCCATCTGCTCGATCAGCCCCATCATCGTGGGGTACGTCGACAGATACACCCGCCCCTGCCCGTCCTTGTCGCTCACCAGGTTCACCGGACTGGAATCCGGAAGTTGCGTCTTGAACGCATTGGCGGCCTGCCGCACCAGCGCCTTGCGATCCGCCAGGAACAGCACCCGCTTGACCCAGTTGCCGCGCATCAGCAGCTCGACCAGCGCGATCGACATGCGCGTCTTGCCGGTGCCCGTCGCCATGGTCAGCAGGCCGGCGCGGCGGCCAGACGCGAGTGACTCCGCCATCGCCCGGATCGCGCGCAGCTGGTACTCGCGTCCCGCGATCTCGCGGTTGACCTGCAATGCGCCCAAGTCCTGTTGCAGGGTGCGGCGCCGGATCGCCAGTTCCAGTTCATCGCGCGTGTAGAAGCCCTGCACCTCGCGCGGCGGTGCACGCTGGTCGTCCCATAGCCAGGTGTGGTGGCCGTTGCTGTAGAAGATCAGAGGTCGCTGGCCGTGCGACTGCGCCAGACAATCGGCGTACAGCCGGGCCTGCTGGCGACCGATATCCGGATCCTTGAAGCTGCGCTTGGCCTCCACCACGGCCAGCGGTTTGCCGTCCGCGCCCCACAGGACGTAATCGATGAAGCCCTCGCCCTTCTGGTTGGGCATGCCGGTCACCGGCACCTCGGCCGATGCATTGGCGCCCACCACCCAACCCGCCTCGCGCAGCAGTACATCGATGAAGAAACGGCGGGTGTCGGCCTCGTGGTAGTCGTGCGCATCCGGCACCGCGAGGTTGGCGGCCTTGGCCTCGGCCAGCTCCCGACGCGCTTCCGCCAGCTCGGCGTCCAGCGCCGCGATCGCCGCCTCGCGCTCTGCCAGAGTGGCGGCGGTCTCGGCGATGCGCGCCTCGCGCGCTTCCAGCTCGCCGTGCTGGGCTTCGATCTGCTGGCGGAACTTCGCTTCCTGCTTGTCCAGCTCGTCACGGGTGAAGGCCACCGCCTCGTCGGCGCGGACCAGGTGGGGCACCTGCGTCTCGTCCCATTCGGCGGAGATGTACTTCGGATCGCTGGCGCGGGTATAGGTCCGCGCTAGCCAGAACAGCACATGGAACAACTCGCGCACCAGGCGCATCGCATCGCCACTGCCCACGCGCTGGTTGCCGTGCACGGCCTGGTTGCCCAGCTTCTGAATCAGCCGCGCCTTCTGGTGGATATGCGGCGGCAGCAACTGCTCGAACGCGGGCTGCGTCAACAGCAGACCGAGCCCGTTGTCGTATGGCATCCGCAGCGTCGCATCGTGTGCGTACAGCCAGTGCACCGCCTGCTCCAGCGCATGGCGGGTGCGCATGCAACAGGCGCGCGGGTCGGAATGGACCAGCTGCTCCGCGCCCTTGGCCGGATCAAGGAGGGGTTTGAATTCCTGCTGCAGAAACTGGAAGTTGCTCACCGCGCCCCCTTCTCAAGCACGTCCCATCGCCCGCCCTTCTTCGGGCCGACATAACGCAGCCTGCCCTCGGCCTGCAGCCGGGCGGCCACCCGCTCCACCGTGCGCAGCGACAGCCCTGTCGCCCGCGACACGTCCGCAAGGGTCAGACCCGGCTGCTGGCGCAGCACGGCCAGCACCCGGGCCGGCGAGCGCGGCGGCGCTTCTACCGACATTTCTACCGGCGTTTCTACCGTCAACTCTGCGGCGATCGCCTCGTCCAGGCTGTCGGCAATCGCCTGCAGGATGAACTCGATGAAGCCGCTGCAGTCGCTGCGCGCGTCGGCCTCCCCCAGCTGCGCGTAATAGTCCTGCTGGCGATGTTTGATGACCGTTTCCACCGGCAGCCACGCGAGCACCGGCTGCCAGTGCGCCAGGATCAGGGTCTGCCACAGCCGGCCCATGCGACCGTTGCCATCGTCGAAGGGATGGATGAATTCGAACTCGTAATGGAATGCGGCCGACGCGACCAGCGGATGCGCATCGGTCTTGCGCAGCCAGCTTAGAAGATCCTTCACCAGCGCCTGCACCCGGCTCGCCGGCGGCGCCATATGAAGCAGCTTGCCCCCGCGCCAGATCCCGACATCGCCGCCGCGCAGCGTGCCGGGCCGGTCCACCAGTCCGGCCATCAGCAAGCTGTGGGCGGCGAGCAGATCGCCCAGGCGATGCGACTGCCAGCGCTCCATCGCCTCGTAGGCCGCAAAGGCATTGCGCACCTCCTGCACCTCCTTCGGCGAGCCCAACACCGGCTTGCCGGCCAGCACCGCCGTCACCTGCTCCACGCTCAGTGTGTTCTGCTCGATCGCCAGCGAAGCCTGCAACGTGCGGATGCGGTTGCCGCGCCGCAACGCCGGCAACAGCGTGTCGCGGTTGGCCGCCTTCCATGCGCCCAGCCGCTCTGCGATGTCCGCGACCAGAGCGGTCATGCGGTGGGTCAGCTGGAAGGGCGGCTGGTAGGGAGACATGATCAAGAACCGAAGTACACCGAGTTCGCATCGAAACCATCCCGGAGGTACGGCGAGAAACCGGTGAACACGATCAGGACAGCGATCAGATCCCGCATTTCTACTTCGCGCAGTGCGCTTTGCGGGTTGCCTCCGTGTCGGATACCCGGAAACTCAGATGCAAACCCATACAAGGCGGAGAGCGCCTTCTTGATCGTCGGATGGGGCCATGAGTTGATCTGCCCGCACATTGCGCCCAACTGGCCTGCGTCCGCTCCAGAACAGCTGCGCCCCAGCGCTTCAAGCATGTTGACTTGCTTCTGAATGCTGGTCTTTATGCGTCCAGCAGAGGGGTCAAGACGCAAGTCTCTAATGGATTCTTCGAGATCATGAATGAGAAGGGCGAGGTGCTCGTCGTCTGAGGCCGCGGCCTTCAGATCACGCAACAAGCCAGAAAAAAAACCGGGCAGCGTCGGGCACAACAAACACGGAGATCGAAGGTCATATCTCAAGCTGTACTTATCTATGAATTTCTGCAACAGAACGAAGTAACGCTCTGTAAGCGCTTCAACATCCAGTTCATCCAAGACCCCATACGCATTCTCGAAGAAGGCAACCAGTTGCCGCTCGCCTGCCAACTCGTCTGATTCGACGGCGCGAAAAGCATCCAGGCCTTGTTTCGGATCATCTACGGTGTCGGCTATCTCCTCTGCCGATGGCCTGACACGAAGCGCGTCGACTAGTCCTCGATATAGCTCGCAGCCAATATCCGCCGGCACGCCTTCAGAGAAAATCAGGGGCTCCCAAACCTCTCGCCATGAGTCGCGCCATACTGAGATGAACTCTCCGTGCATCAGCTAGACCCCGAATAGCGATTCTTGCAAGGACGCGAACAGCTTATCAAGCGAACTCGCTGATGATTGGTTCAAACCTGACTGCTCTGCAATGCATTCAGCGAACTTGCTGAATCGATGTTGTTTCTGAAGCGGCGGGATGATCAGGCTTAGCTTCTCGAACTCACTTTTCTTGAGAATAGGGAGAGTAGTAGACGCACCCCTGCGGGCTATTTCAGCGGATAGAAATCGCATGGCGTGATAGCCATATAAAGGAACAATTTTATCCCCCCAGGTAGCGGCGTTTATTTGTTGATTGAACGTGCTATCACGCTGCAGAAAACCCATTTTGCCGATGGTTGCACCAATGCAGCAAACCAAAGTACTGCCCGCTCGCGCGACTCGTATCCTCTCCGCCCCCTTATGCGTTACCGTTCGGCGCCATGCATCCACTTCACCACCCAAGTCTCCGGGAGTGATGAACGGAATCTCGCCGTCGAACATCCCATCCTCTGAAGTAGGCGGCGTCCCTCCCGTTTGGATCAAAGCAACCTCCGCTAATGATCCTTTTGGCCACTTCATCGGATTCGAAAGCGGCTCGCCGAACATCTCAATAAACACGGACTGCAGCAGTTGGTCGAGCCTGGCAGTGGCTTCGCGGCGTTTGGCGCGTAGCGCGTCAGCTTTGTCGAGTACTGCCGCTATGCGGCACTGTTCCCTAAGGGGCGGCAGTGGAACTCGGAGCTTTTTTAGTTTTGCCTTGTTGAGGGTGGCACCCATCGCAGCGCGATCGGCATCTTGGAGCAAATCAACAAACTGAAGCACCCAGAACAGGTAGCCAGCATTTACATCCGGGCGAAGATCAACTAGAGCTGCAATAGCCTCATTTGTGTACATAGGTATCTGGGCAACGCCGACTTTCCCGATACTCAGTTTATAGCTAAGTAAGATCGTGCCCGGTCTAACCAGCTTCAGACCAGCTGCTCTAGCTCCAGCCTCAGTCACACACTCTTTTGTATGTTTCAGCCGACGCCCTTGATTCATATCGGCAATAGAAAGCCACGCCAATGTGCCACCGCGCCAGTAGGCAGACTCCGATCGCGAAGGCGTCTTGCCGATCTGTATTTCGCAGAGGTCGCCGAGGAGAGCAAACGGCCAAGTCACTGAAGCATCCCCTCCAATTCCTCCATTCCCTGCAAGATTTCCGTCTCCAGCGCCTTCAACTCGCCGAGGATCTTCGTCGGCGGGTCGTAGTCCACCGCTTCGTGCACCACTTCCTTGTAGCGGTTGATCGACAGGTCGTAGTCGTTGCCGGCGATCTCCGCCTTCGGCACCAGGAAGCTCTGTTCGGTACGGCCGCGCGCGCTTTCCTTATCGCGGTTCTGCCAGCGCTTCAGCACGTCCGGCAGGTTGTTGCTCGCATGCTTATCGGTAGCCAGCGCATTGCGCTTGTCGTCCAGCGAAAACCCATCGGCCTGCATGTCGTAGAACCAGACGTCGTCGGTTCCGCCCGAGTCTGTCTTGGTAAACAGCAGAATGGCGGTGGACACACCGGCATAGGGGCGAAATACGCCCGAGGGCATCGACACGATGCCGTCGAGCTTCTGCTCCTCCACCAGCATCCGGCGCAGCGCTTTGTGGGCCTTGGACGAGCCGAACAGCACGCCGTCCGGCACGATTACCGCGGCGCGGCCACCGGGCTTGAGCAGGCGCAGGAACAGGGCGAGGAAGAGCAGCTCGGTCTTCTTCGTCTTGACGATCTGCTGCAGGTCCTTGGCCGTGCTCTCGTAGTCAAGCGAGCCGGCAAACGGTGGATTGGCGAGGATCAGGCTGAACTGCCCGGCCACGCCGGCATGGCCCTCGCTGAGGCTGTCGCGATTCTCGATGGCCGGGTTCTCGACGCCGTGCAGTAGCATGTTCATCGAGCCGACCCGCAGCATGGTGCTGTCGAAATCGAAACCGTGGAAGGTGTCGTGGTTGAAGCGCTTCACTGCTTCGGCGTCCTTGTAAATCGCTTCGCGGTGATGCGTATCGAGATATTCGGCGGCGGCCACCAGGAAGCCCGCGGTGCCGCAGGCCGGGTCGCAGATGGTGTCGGCCGGCGTGGGCGCCATCATCTCCACCATCAATTTGATGATGTGGCGCGGGGTACGGAACTGCCCGTTCTGCCCGGCCGAGGCGATCTTGCCGAGCATGTATTCGTAGAGATCGCCCTTGGTGTCGCGGTCGTCCATGGGGATGGCGTCGAGCATGTCCACCACCTTCGCCAGCAGTGCGGCGTTGGGAATGGTGAAGCGCGCATCCTTCATGTGCGCAGCGTAGGTGGAATCCCCCCTGTCGCCGCCCATGGTCTTGATGAAGGGAAACACCTCGTCGGCGATGGTGCTGTACAGCGTGGCCGGATCGCCCAGCTGACGGAACACCGACCAGCGCAGGTGCTGCTGGTCGGGCGCGAATACGGGGTTCTCGATCGGTCGCTTGAGCCGGTGAGCCTTCTTCTCACGGACGGTGTGCAGCTCGTCCAGTCGCTTGATGAAGAGCAGGTAGGTCATCTGCTCGATGACCTCCATGGGATTGGAGATGCCGCCGCTCCAGAACGCGTTCCAGATGGCGTCGACCTGGGATTTGATGGTGCCGGTGATCATGGATTTCCTTGGTGATTCGAATCAGGACTCCGAGGTCCTGACGATGCTGTGGCCGCTGGCGTTGTAGAGGCCGTTGAACTTCGGGTCGTGGCCGCGCAGGCGCACCGACCAGCCGAGCCCGAAGACGTGGCGGAATACGTGGTCCACGTCGGCGAGTTCCACCTGGTGCTCCTCCCGGTTCGCGCCTGTGCCGGGCCTGGCTACCCGGAATGTGGCCTGGCCGGTATCGCGATTGCGCAGGCGGTACGGGTACAGACGCTGGCCGCTTGTGTGTTCGAACCAGAAGCGCGGATCGATCTCGTTGGTTGCCATGGGCATGGTTGTTCGTTCGGCCTCTCAGTCGTCGCTCGCCAGGAACCACACCGGCCTGAGGGGAAGTCGCGCGCGGGCGCTGTCATCGAGCTGGGCAAAGTGCGAAGTCCACAACTCCAGCAACTTGGGCGCGTCGATCAGAGTGATGCGCCGATGCGACTGGCGCGCTTCGTAGTCGGCGTCCCTGGTGAAACCCGACAAGGCAACGAACAGCCCGACATCGCCCTCCCCTAGCACCGCCATGAAGCTGCGAAGGCCCATCACGTCGATGCGCGCGGAATTGGCGTTTCGCTTGACCTGCACCTTGATACGCGGCGGCCGGGTGCCGAGCGGATCGTTGTAGGCAATGATGTCAGTGCCACCGTCCTTCCCGGGCGGTGCGACCCAAGCGACGTGGTAACCCATCGCCCGCAGTAGCGACGCTACGAGCTCCTGGAAGTCATAGGGCGGCATGGCAGCGAGGTAAGCCTCGATCTCGGCCCACGCCATTTCTTCGGCTTCCTCCAACGTGATGCTGGCCGATTCCTCGGTGAGTTCGGTTTCGGGATCATCCACTTCGTCGGGGACGGGCTGGGCGCTCTTCCATTTTTTGTACAACTGCCCGACCGCGCGAATGAACTGCTCGGGATCCGGGTAGGCGTCCAGAGCTGCCTCGCCCTCTGGCGTGAGGGTCCAGATGCCCTTGTCCTTGACCAGCCAGCCGGCCTTGACTGGCGCGACAGTGCTGAAGCGCACGATCTTCTCGAAGCGGCGGCCGCCGGTTTCGTAGTCGCCTGCCTCGTACTCGGTGAGCACGACCTGCTTCTCAAGCGCGGCCAGCGCATCCGACGCACGCATCCCTTCCGGCTGGGTCTTGAGGATATGGAACAGCGCACGTGTCAGTTCGCCAGTGCGCCGTCTGCTGATGTTGGCCATGCGTCCTCCCCTGGACTGCCGAGCTGCTTGGTACCGAGGCTAATGATAGTCGTCCGGCCGATGGAGTTAGAGCTCCAGGACATGTTCACTGGAGCGCGTCGTTCTCGAGGCGTTGCCCTGGCTTTGGGGCCTACGTCAGAGCATTCCAGCGGCTGCGCGAACGTCGCCATCTTGACCGAGTCAAAGAAAAGCCCGCACGCGGCGGGCTTCTCTGCTGATCGGTCAGTACCGCGGATGCAGGCTCACTCCCACTCAATCGTCGCCGGCGGCTTCCCGCTGATGTCGTACACCACGCGCGAAACCCCACGGACTTCGTTGATGATCCGGTTCGAGACGCGGCCGAGGAAGTCGTACGGCAGGTGCGCCCAGTGGGCGGTCATGAAGTCGATGGTTTCCACGGCGCGCAGCGAGATCACCCACTCATACGCGCGGGCATCGCCGACGACGCCGACGGACTTGACCGGCAGGAACACGGCGAAGGCTTGGCTGGTCTTGTCGTAGAGGTCGGCGCGGCGCAGTTCTTCGATGAAGATGTGGTCGGCCTTGGCCAGAATCTCGGCGTACTCGGCCTTGACCTCGCCGAGGATGCGCACGCCCAGGCCCGGGCCCGGGAGGCGGTAGACCATCTCGCGCGGCAGGCCGAGTTCGACGCCGAGCCTGCGCACTTCGTCCTTGAACAGCTCGCGCAGCGGTTCGACCAGCCGCACCTTCGGACCTCACGCGCCGTGCGAATGTCATCGCATACGCGCACAGGCGCCTATGCGAGGAGACCACTATTTCAACTGCCGGGTCATATCCGCGACCGGCCCATGCACGATCTGACGCAACAGGCGCGCCTCACCAGGCAAGGTGCTTGCTTCCGCCCGGCCCAGCAACTGCACTGCGGCGGGCAGGATTGCATCGACCAGCGCCTGCACGTGCCGAGCGGCCACCCGTTCGGGCACTCCGAGTGCGGCCGCGAATGCCAGTACGTGCCCCCGTCCGATGCGCGCCAGTTTCTGCTCGCCTCCGGTGGGAATGACGCTTTCCGAGCTGCCCCACCCCGCTTCCACATAGATGGCGGTGCTGAGCAGGTCGTAATGCGGTGCCAGCTCGATGCCCGCCGAAGTCACCAGCGCACTGAGGTTCTTGAGGTGCGCGTCGCCGTTGCCGATCATCAGGTTGAAGCAGTGCCAGCGCAGCAGGGCGAGGCGGGTCGCGCCGGGGCGCCTGCACAGATCGATCAACTCGACCAGACGTTCGACGCTTGCCTGCGAGTACTTGTAGATGCGATCGAGCGACAGCAGCTGGCAGGCATCGAGCGCGTGAAGCCTGCGCGCGTCGAGGCCGTTGCCCACGCGGTCGAAACGGCGCACCAGATAGATGGGCTCCGGCACGCGACGCAGTGCGACGCCCGGCACCGGCAAACCGCAGGCATGGGCCAGCTGCATGCAGAACCATTCGTTGGCGGCGCTGTGCGGGTAATCGTCCCGTCGCTCGTGATCCGGCTTGAGCAGATGGCTGGAGGCCGCGCGCCCCACCGGTTCCCACAGCTGCCCGTCGAGCGCCACGACGGGCAGTTTGTGCTGCGCGCCCGCCAGCGACATGCGCTTGGGCGCCGCGTGGTCCAACGGCACACGCGGCAGGTTGCGAATGCGCGCGGACAATTCGGCATCGGCCAGAGGCCTGAGCTTCGCCTCCTCGAGCGTCTGGCCGGCTGACAGCAACGTCAATGCGCCAGCCGATTCCGGCCCGAAACGCGTGAGCAGCCCGAAGGCATCTGCAGCATCGAGGCCTGCATCCTGCGCGAGCAGAGTTCGCGCGCCTTCTTCAGGCAACAGATTGTCGAAGAACCATTGCACCGGCCGATGGCTCGCACCGTCGACCAGTTCACCCTCCGCTCTCGGCAGGCCAGGCGCGAGGTCGAAGCCGCTTGCTTGCCAGTCGGGGTCGTAGGCCAGTGCCCAGACGTTGCCCTGTTCGCGCAGTTCACCGACCCGGCGCTCGTCCAGCAGAAGCTCGAGGCGGCGAGCTCCAGGTGTGCTCATGGCGATCCGGCGTCGGGTGTTCGATCGAGCGGCAGGTCCACACGGACCTCGATCCCCAACTCCCGCAACACCGAGAACAGCCGCCCCCACTGCACGGACTCCTTGCCGCGCTCGACGTCCCCGAGGAACACATGGCTCGTCCCGACCAGGGCAGCCAGATCATCCTGCCGCATCCCCTGCGACTTGCGGACAGCCCGTATCCACTGCCCGATCTCGCCGGCCGTTTCCAACTTGACCTGCATGGCGCACCCCGAAATCTAAGCAGAAGCTTAGATTATGCAAAGATGGCAAGACCGGCGCAAGAAATATAAGTCTCAGCTTAGAAAACGCGTCCAATCAGTTGCTGTAAGCGGGGTGGCGCATCGGCGCTTTAGATTCCGGCTGTATGCGCGCCGGTCCGCATTCCAGGCATTGTGGAACCTCGCCTCACTCCCACTCGATCGTCGCAGGCGGCTTCCCGCTGATGTCGTACACCACGCGCGAGACGCCGCGGACTTCGTTGATGATCCGGTTCGAGACGCGGCCGAGGAAGTCGTAGGGCAGGTGCGCCCAGTGGGCGGTCATGAAGTCGATGGTCTCCACGGCGCGCAGCGAGATCACCCATTCGTAGGCGCGGGCGTCGCCGACGACGCCGACGGACTTGACCGGCAGGAACACGGCGAAGGCCTGACTGGTCTTGTCGTAGAGGTCGGCGCGGCGCAGTTCTTCGATGAAGATGTGGTCGGCCTTGGCCAGAATCTCGGCGTACTCGGCCTTGACCTCGCCGAGGATGCGCACGCCCAGGCCCGGGCCCGGGAACGGGTGGCGGTAGACCATCTCGCGCGGCAGGCCGAGTTCGACGCCCAAGCGCCGCACTTCGTCCTTGAACAGCTCGCGCAGCGGTTCGACCAGGCCCAGCTTCATGTGTTCGGGCAGGCCGCCGACGTTGTGGTGGCTCTTGATGACGTGGGCCTTGCCGGTCTTGCTGCCGGCCGATTCGATGACGTCGGGATAGATGGTGCCCTGCGCCAGCCACTTGGCGTTGGTGAGCTTGTTCGACTCTTCGTCGAAGATCTCGACGAACAGGTTGCCGATGATCTTGCGCTTGGCTTCCGGGTCGCTCACGCCGGCGAGCGCGCTGAAGTAGCGCTCGCGCGCGTCGACGCGGATCACGCGCACGCCGAGGCCATGCGCGCTGGAGGCATCGGCGAAGGTGGCCATGACCTGGTCGCCCTCGCCCTGCCGCAGCAGGCCGGTGTCGACGAACACGCAGGTCAGCTGCTCGCCGATCGCCTTGTGCAGCAGCGCGGCGACGACGGACGAATCCACGCCGCCCGACAGGCCGAGGATCACCTCATCGCTGCCCACCTGCTCGCGCACGCGGGCGATCTGGTCTTCGATGATGTTGGCGGCGGTCCACAGCGTGGCGCAGCCGCAGATGTCGACGACGAAGCGGCGCAGCAGCGCCTGGCCCTGCTTGGTGTGGGTGACTTCGGGATGGAACTGCACGCCGTACCAGCGCTTGTCCTCGTTGGCGAACGCGGCCACCGGCACGCGGTCGGTGCTGGCGGTGACGGTGAAGTCGGGCGGTGCGGCGCTGACGTGGTCACCGTGGCTCATCCACACGTCGAGACGCTGGGCGCCGGCGTGATCGCTCAGGCCTTCGAACAGGCTGTCCTTGGCGACGATGGCGACTTCGGCGTGGCCGTATTCGCGCGCGTCGGCGGCTTCGGTCTCGCCGCCGAGCTGCTTGGCCATCGTCTGCATGCCGTAGCAGATGCCGAGCAGCGGCAGACCGCTGTCGAAGACGTCCTGCGGTGCGCGCGGCGAGCCGTGTTCGGTCGTCGATTCCGGGCCGCCCGACAGGATGATGCCCTTGGGCGCGAACGCGGCGATCTCGGCCGGATCGTGGTCCCAGGCCCAGATTTCGCAGTAGACGCCCAGCTCGCGGATGCGGCGGGCGATCAGCTGCGTGTACTGCGCGCCGAAGTCGAGGATCAGGATCTTGTCGCGGTGGAGCAGTGATTCGTGATGGGTGATTGGTGATTCGGAAACGCCGGTCATGTGTGCCTCAATCAATCTGATGTTTGTCGAATCACGGAACGCTTGGCTTGCTACGCAGTCCAGCTTGCTATGCAGGATTGCTTTCTGCCGTCATTCCCGCGAAGGCGGGAATCCAGTGCCTTCAGCGCTTCACCGACGCAGTGCTGGACAGTGAATCAAGAGCGAAAATCACTGGATGACCCGCCATTCGGCGGTTAAAGAGCACCTCCCGCCTGCGCGGGAATGACGGGGCATGGGAAACCGAGGGACGGGAGGATCCGCCTTACCGAATCACGAATCACGAATTCCAAATCACAGATTCCCAATCCCCAATCCCAACTCCCCAATCCCGCCAGGCGGGCCTCAGCCGGCCTGGTAGTTCGGTGGCTGCTTGGTGATCGTGACGTCGTGCACGTGGCTCTCGCGCTGGCCGGCGCCGGTGATCTTCACGAACTTCGGCTGGGTGCGCATCTCTTCGATGGTCGCGCAGCCCACGTAGCCCATCGTGGCGCGCAGGCCGCCCGCGAGCTGGTGGATGATGCCGCCCAGCGCGCCGCGGTACGGCACGCGGCCTTCGATGCCTTCGGGCACGAGCTTGTCGGCGTCGGACGAATCCTGGAAATAGCGGTCCTTGGAGCCCTGCTCCATCGCGCCCAGCGAGCCCATGCCGCGGTAGCTCTTGTAGCTTCGGCCCTGGAACAGTTCGACCTCGCCGGGCGATTCCTCGGTGCCGCCGAACAGGCCGCCGATCATCACCGTCGACGCGCCGGCGACCAGCGCCTTGCCGATGTCGCCCGAATAGCGGATGCCGCCGTCGGCGATCAGCGGGATGCGGTCCTGCAGCGCTTCGGCGACCATGTCGATCGCGGTGATCTGCGGCACGCCCACACCCGCGACGACGCGCGTGGTGCAGATCGAGCCCGGCCCCACGCCCACCTTCACCGCGTCCGCGCCGGCGTCTTCCAGCGCCTTGGCCGCGTCGCCGGTGACGATGTTGCCGCCGATGACCTGCACCTGCGGGTAGATCTTCTTGACCCAGTTCACGCGGTCGAGCACGCCCTGCGAGTGGCCGTGCGCGGTGTCGACGATGATCACGTCCACGCCGGCGGCGACCAGCAGTTCGACGCGCTTCTCGGTGTCGCCGCCCACGCCCACCGCGGCACCGACCAGCAGCTGCTCGTCGGCATCCTTGGCGGCATTGGGGTTGTCGGACGCTTTCTGGATGTCCTTGACGGTGATCAGGCCGCGCAGCGCGAAATCGTCGTTGACGACCAGCACCTTCTCGATGCGGTGCTTGTGCAGCAGCGCCAGCACTTCGCCGTCGCTCGCGCCCTCGCGCACGGTGACCAGCCGGTCCTGCTTGGTCATCACGTTGCGCACCGGATCGTCGAGCTTGGTCTCGAAGCGCATGTCGCGACCGGTGACGATGCCGACCAGCTTGCCGCCGTCGACGACCGGCACGCCGGAGATGTTGCGCGCGCGGGTCAGGCGCAGCACCTCGCCGATGCTGGTGTCCGGACCGACGGTGAAGGGCTCGCGGATCACGCCGGCTTCGAAGTTCTTGACCCGGGCGACTTCCGCGGCCTGGCGCTCGGCGCTCAGGTTCTTGTGGATGATGCCAATGCCGCCGAGCTGGGCCATCGCGATCGCCAGCCGCGCTTCGGTCACCGTGTCCATCGCTGCCGAGACGATCGGCAGATTCAGGCGCAGGTCGCGGGTGAGCCGGGTGGCGAGCCGGACGTCCTTGGGCAGGACGCTCGAGTGGGCGGGAACGAGCGAGACGTCGTCGTACGTGAGTGCTTCGGCCTGGATGCGCAGCATGCGGGGTGCCGGGGAGGAGAAGCGCGCCATTGTACCGCGGGATTGGGGATTCGGGATTCGGGATTGGGAAGAGCGCTGGACCGGAGTGTTCGGGCGCCGCGGGTCGCGTGGTCGACGGCGCGGCCCGGCGATGCCGCCCACGGGCTCAGCAGGTGGGCACCCGCATTACGTACGGTCTTGCACCGGGATCCGGCTCGTCTGCAGCAACCGCTACCGCGAGCGAACGTCCGCTCGTCCCAATCCCCAATCCCAAATCCCGATTCCCCGCTCCCGGCCCCTCAGCCCGCCGCCTCGGCCGCCTCGATCGTGTTCTGCATCAGCGTGGCCACGGTCATCGGGCCCACGCCGCCGGGTACCGGGGTGATCCAGCTGGCACGCTGCGCGGCCTCGGCGAAGCCCACATCACCGACCAGGCGGCCGTCATCGGTGCGGTTGATGCCGACATCGATCACCACGGCGCCGGGCTTCACCCAATCGCCCGGAATCAGCGCGGGGCGGCCGACGGCGACCACCAGGATGTCGGCCTCGCCTACGTGCCGGCGCAGCACGTCCGGCGGCGTGAAGCGGTGACAGGTGGTGACGGTGCAGCCGGCGATCATCAGCTCCAGCGCCATCGGACGGCCGACGTGGTTGCTGACGCCGACGATGGTCGCGCTCTGTCCACGCACCGGGCGGTCGGTGTAGGCCAGCAGCGTGGTGATGCCACGCGGGGTGCACGGACGCAGGCCGAACTGGCGCAGGGCCAGATGGCCGACATTCGCCGGGTGGAAGCCGTCGACGTCCTTGCGCGGGTCGATGCGCTCGATCAGCCGGTTGGCGTCTGGAATGCCCGGCAGCGGCAGCTGGATCAGGATGCCGTGCACGGCCGGATCGGCGTTGAGGCGGTCGATCAGGGCGATCAGCTCGGCTTCGGTGGCGCCCACCGGCAGGTCGAAATCGAAGGCCTGGATGCCCACCTTCTCCGCCGCCCGGCGCTTGTTGCGCACGTAGGACTGCGACGCCGGATCCGCGCCCACAAGCACCACGGCCAGGCCCGGACGCGTGCCGCCCGCCTTGACGCGCGCATCCACGCGCACGCGCAGTTCGTCGAGCAGGGTGTCGGCAATGCGCTTGCCGTCGAGGATGCGGGCCGGGGTGGGAGCAGCGGCGGTCATGCGGAGCGGCTTCGACGTGAGGGCCGCGTATTGTCGCCGATTCCGCCCGCAGGGTTCGCGTGGGCGGCTACGCCGGCATTCCGCTCCCTGCAGGAGCGCGCTCGCGCGCGAACGGGGCGTTCCTGCAAAAGGCCCTTCGCGCGCGAGCGCGCTCCTGCAGAGGCGGTTGGATCTGGGCGCTTGCGGGGCCCGGGCCGCACCCCGATGCTGTGGAGCTTCCCTGCTTCCGGAGACTTCCATGGCCGACGCCACCCACGCCCTCACCGACGACGCCCGCACGCGGGTCGAGGCCGCGGCCTTCCGCCGCCTGCTCGCGCATCTCAACGAAGCCCGGTCGGATGTGCAGAACATCGACCTGATGATCCTGGCCGGCTTCTGCCGCAACTGCCTGGGCGACTGGTATCGCGACGCGGCCGCAGGCGAAGGCGTGTTGCTGGACAAGGACGCCGCACGCGAGGCCGTCTACGGCATGCCGTTCGCGCAGTGGAAGGCGATGCACCAGAAGGCCGCGACGCCCGAACAGCTGGCCGCGTTCGAGGCCGCGCAACGCGCGCATCCGCCGCGCTGAGGATGCGCCTGCTCGCATTCGCGCTGCTGGCCGCAGCGCTGGGCTACGCCGCGTTGTGCGTGGCGATGCTGCTGGGCCAGCGCCAGCTGCTGTACATGCCGGGTGCCACGCGCGTGCCGGCCACGTCCACGGATTTCGTGCTCGAGCGTGACGACGCCGCACTGCGCGGCTGGCGCATCGGGCCCGAAGACGGACGGCCGCTGCTGTACTTCGGCGGCAATGCCGAGCGCATCGAAGGCAACCGAGCCGACTTCGCGCGCTGGTTCCGCGGACATCGCGTCTACCTGCTGGCCTATCGCGGCTACGGCGCCAGCGACGGCACGCCCACAGCCGCGGCGATGAAGGCCGATGCGCTGGCGCTCTACGATGTGGTGGCCGCGGCGCACGGCGGCGTCGGAGTCGATGTGATCGGTCGCAGTGTCGGCAGCGGCGTCGCCAGTCACGTCGCAGCGCACCGGCCGGTGGCGCGGCTGGCGCTGATCACCCCGTTCGACGATCTGTCGCGCGTGGCCCGGGGCCATTATCCGTGGCTGCCGGTGCGCGCCCTGCTGCGCGAGCAGTACACGCCGGCGCGCGACCTGGCAGCATTCGACGGCGAGGTGCTGATCCTGCGCGCGGACCGCGACACCATCGTGCCGCCGGCCCGCGCGGATGCGCTCGCGGCCGCCCTGCCCGCGCCGCCGCGTGTGGTCGCCTTCGCCGATGCCGGGCACAACGACATCCAGCAGTTTCCCGGGTACTCGGACGCGCTCACCGGCTTCTTCCGCGCGGGAAAGTCCGACTAGATTTCGTCATCCCCGCGGCGCTCGACATTCGAATGGATGATCAGGCAGGGCCGTCAACTGCCTTGCGGCGGGTCAGCCAGCCCCTTCAAACCTTCGAAAACCGAAGCCGCTGGATGATCGGACATCCGTCCGTTGAAAGCCGCGCCTGCGCCGGGATGACGGTCAAAAGCGGAATTGTTCAAACCGTCCCTGGAAATCCCGTCAGCACGTGCGCCATTCCCGCGGCCTTGAACGGACGCATGTCCGATCACGCGGATGCGCGTTTCGACCGGCGAACGTCGGCTCGATTCCGCGCCTTCAAGCGCTTGGGCCGGACATCACTGGAAGACCCGCCGTACGGCAATTGAGGCCCCGCGCTCGCGGGAATGACGAGCAAGCGCAGGGGTATGGGGACCTTCTCCGATCGCCTCTGCCGGGATGCGAATGCGCGCCGACGCTGCCGGCTGACTTACGGGCAGCGCGGCAGGCCATCCCCCACGCTGCATTCCACGCAACACATCGGGGTCGATCCGGCAGGACGGTCGGCGGCGGCGGGCATTGCGGGCGGCGCCGCAAGTTGCAGCGGCGCGGACGGCGCCAGCGTGGCCAGCTCCGCGGCAGGCCTGAGCTGCAGCAGCACGGCCCAGTCCTGCCGGTTCGCATCGCAGCTCTGCGGCGTGTCCGGCGTGCACGGCGGATCCTCGATCGCGCGCATCGACAGCGCCGCGAACTGGCCGCCCGCGCTGAGCGGCAGAAGTCGCATGGTCACGCCGTCGAGCACGTTGCCACCAACAAGATAGGCGTTGGCAGCGCCCTCGCCCGCCGCGCCGACGACGATGTCGCAGTGCATGCCGAGGCCACCATCGTCACTGCTGAGCAGGTTGGCCAGGCCCGCGAAGCCGAACACGCGGTTGGCCGCGCGCACGTAGCAGAGCATGTCGCCGCGTGCCGGGCGTGTGGCCACCGGATTGGCCACGCGGTAGGCGCTCGTCTCCGGGTTGCGATAGGCATCGCGCACGTAGTCCACGTGACTGGCCGAACCGTTGAAGCCGGGCAGCTGCGCGCGGCGCGCCGTCCAGGACACGAACGCGGCCGACCACGGCACATCGACGAGAAACGCCCGGCACGCCGCCGATGGCGTGGTGGCGAACGGCGCCAGCGTGCAGTCGTAGGCGCCGGGCCGCTGCTGCAACCGCGACAACAGGCCCGCGCCCTGCCAGTAGCCCGCCACACGTCGCCAGGCCTGTTCGCCGCTGGTGAGCAGCGCGGTCTCGGCCTCGCGCACGGTGGAGCCGGCGTAGCGGCCCTGGGCATCGATGAAGGGGCGATGCCAGCGCAGATGCTCTTCGCAGGCCGCGGCCGCAAGCCGGGTGGCCGGGTCGGCCGCGTCGACTTGTGCACGCAGCAGCGGACAGGGATCGGCCGCGAGTGCCGCCAGCGGCAACGACATCAGGACCAGCGCCAGCAGGCGCATCAGGACTAGGCGCATCACACGCTCCACCCGCGTGGGGGGACGCGGTCGACGCATCGTGCCCGAAGCTTCCGTGAAGGCGCGTCGCGCGCGGCGCCTCAGCCTGCGGCGCAGAACGCCGCGTAGTCGATGTAGCCCCGGAACGTCCGCCCCTCGGCGCAGACCGGGCACTCCGGATCCGGCGCCAGGCGGATCTGCCGGAACTGCATGCGCAGCGCGTCGAACTGCAGCAAGCGCCCGCTCAGGGGTTCACCGAGGCCGAGCAGCAGCTTCAGCACTTCGGTCGCCTGCAGCAGACCGATCACGCCGGGCAGCACGCCGAGCACCCCGACCTCGGAGCAGTTGGGCGCGGCCTCGGGCGGTGGCGGCTCGGGGAACAGACAGCGATAGCAGGGGCGCTGGCCGCGCGCGCGGCCGGCATCGAACACGCTGACTTGGCCCTCGAAGCGATGCACCGCGCCGTAGACCAGCGGCACGCCGTGCAGCACGCAGGCATCGTTGAGCAGGTAGCGCACGGGAAAGTTGTCGGCGCCGTCGAGCACCACGTCGACGCCCTCGAGCAGTCGATCGACATTGGCGGAGGTCACGCGCTCGGCGACGGCCTCGATGCGTGTGCGCGGGTTCAGGCCCGTCAACGTGGTGGCCGCCGAGGCGACTTTCGGCAGACCGATGCGGTCTTCGGCATGCAGGATCTGCCGCTGCAGATTGCTGCGGTCGACGACGTCGTCGTCGGCGATGCGCAAGGTGCCGACGCCGGCCGCAGCGAGGTAATACGCAGCCGGCGAGCCGAGGCCGCCCGCACCGATCACCAGCACGCGCGCGTCGGCCAGGCGCTGCTGCCCGGCGAGTCCGATCTCGGGCAGTTTGAGATGCCGCGAATAGCGCTCGTGGAAGTCGAGATCGATGTCGCCGTCGGGCAACACCGTGGGCAGCCCCTCGGCCTGCCAGGCGCTGGTGCCGCCGGCCACCGATGCGAGAGCGGTGTAGCCCAGCGCCGCCAGGGCATCGGCAGTCTGCATCGAGCGGCGGCCGGTCTGGCAGATCAGCAGCAACGGCGCGTCACGGTCGGGCGCATGCCTCTGCGGCGCTGCTTCCAGCGTCGCGCGGTCGATGCCGTCCGCGCCCTCCGCCATACCGGTGACACGCTCGTGCGCCTCGCGCACATCGATCAGGCGCACGCCCTGTTGCTGGCGTTGCCGGGCCTGTGCCGGCGTGAGTTCCTGGATGGCCATGGCATCGATTATCGCGCGGAACGCAGACGCCGCGCCCGATCGCTAAGAAGGCTCTGAACAACGACCGTCATCCCCGCGAACGCGGGGATCCAGCAACTTCAAGCCTTTGAACAGCAAAGACGCTGGATTCCCGCTTGACCAGCCGTGCGGCTGTTGAGAGCCGCGGGAATGACGGGCAAGGGCGGAATTGTTCAGACCTTCCCTGACGTCGGCGCACGCGAGCGGCACGCGAAAGGCATTATCGGGAGCGCCCATCGCGCGCCGGCGCGCCTGCCGGACGATCAGTACGGAAGGACGTCGACCGGAGTGCCGGCCGCGTAGTCGCGCGGACCGGGATCGAGCACGATCAGCGCATCCGAATCGGCCGCCGCCTGCATGCGATGCGAGCCGTCGGCGGGGTTCGGTTCGACCCACGAGATGCCGGCGTCGTCGATCCACCAGCGCCCGCGCAGGAATTCCAGGCGTTCGTGTGTCTTGGCCCACGCCGAGGCCAGCCGCGCCCGTCGCACCGGTCGCGGCGCCCTGCCCTGCAAGCCATCGACGAGCCGGCGGCCCAGCGCGAGCCAGGTCGCGAGCACCGAGACCGGATTGCCCGGCAGGCACAGGAACAGCGCGGGGCCGAGTGTGCCGCCCTCGGCCAGCAGCACGGGCATGCCGGGCTTCATCATGACCTTCCACACCCGCACGCGGCCGCGCCGCTGCAGCAGTTCGGGCAGCAGGTCCTTCTCGCCGGCCGATACGCCGCCGCAGGTCAGCACCAGATCGAAGGCCTCGCCGGCGTGCCGCAGCGCGGAGGTCACCTGCGCCGCGTCGTCGGGCAGTGTGGGAAAGGCAACCGGCTCCAGTCCTTCGGCGCGCAGCAATGCCATCAACTGGTCGCGGTTGGAGTTGTAGATCTGGCCCGGCCCCAGCGCCATGCCCGGCTCGACGAGCTCGTCGCCCGTGGCGAACACGGCGACCGTCGGCCGGCGCACCACGTCCAGCTGCGCCAGGCCCTGCGACGCGGCGAGGCCGATGCGTGCGGGCGTGAGCGTATCACCGGCGCGCAGCAGCCGATCTCCCGCGCGCGAATCCTCGCCGGCGCGGCGCACGTGCTGGCCCGACCGCGGCGCGAGCTGGACGACGACGTGATCATCGTCGAGCGCGGTGTTCTCCTTCATCACCACGGTGTCGGCACCGGCCGGCAGCGGCGCGCCGGTGGTGATGCGCACGCAGGTGCCGGCGTCCACGCGCAACTCGACGTCGGGTCCGGCGAACTGCTCACCGGCGAGGTGCAGGCGGGTCGGCGTGCCGTCGGCCGAGAGGTCGGCGTGGCGCAGCGCGAAGCCGTCCATCGCGGCATTGTCGAACGGCGGCTGCGCCAGCGTGGCGACGACGTCACGCGCCAGCACATGGCCTTGGGCGCGCGACAGCGAGACCGTCTGCGGTTGCAGGCGGTGTTCGGCGGCCACGGCGTCGACGATCGCGCAGGCGTCGGCGAAGGGAATCCGGAACGGAAAATCGGGCGTAGCGTCAGGGGGCGGCGATGCCGGCATCGATCAGATCGTCGGGGGTATTGAGGTTGCCGAAGCGTACACCGTCGAGCCGGACGGCCTGCATGCCGAGCCCCTGCTGCAGGCCGCGTATCGCGTAGTCGCCGCGTGCGAACGCGGCGTCGATCACCGGACGTGCGCGCGCCACCGGCCAGAGCGCAACCAGCGGCTGCACGCCGTCGTCGTCGATCGCGTAGGCGCCTGTGTCGCCGGTCAGCAATGCGAGCATCGGCAGCAGGCGGGTGTCGACGTGCACCAGGTCGACCGGCAGCGTGAGCAGCCATGGCGTCGTGGTCGCCGCGACCAGCGCATCGAGACCCGAAAGCGGGCCGGCGTCAGGAATGCGGTCCTGCACGGTGACGAGCCCGTGGGCCGCGTAGCGATCGAGGGCCGTGTTCGCGCTCACGAGCACCCGGGCCACGCGGGGCGCGAATGCCTGCTGCAGCCGCATCACCTGGGCCTGGCCGTCACGTTCCAGCCAGGCCTTGTCGCGCCCGCCGAGGCGGGATGCGCGTCCGCCGGCGAGCAGGCCGAGGGTCAGCGCATCCGCGGCCGGCGCGGCGGTCACTTGCCCTTGACGTGGCGGATCAGGCGCTTGCGCTTGGCGATCTGGCGATCGCTGAGCACGTTCTTCTTGTCCTTGTACGGATTGTCGCCTTCCTTGAAGACGAACCGCACCGGCGTGCCGACCAGCTTGAAGCGCTTGCGGAAGAAGTTCTCGAGGTAGCGCTTGTAGCTCTCCGGCAAGGTGCGCAGCCGGTTGCCGTGGACCACGATCGTCGGCGGGTTCTCGCCGCCCGGATGCGCGAAGCGCAGCTTGGGTGCGTGGCCGCGCACCACCGGCGGCGGATTGGTCTCGTAGGCGATCTCGAGCGCCTTGGTGACGTCGGCGGTGTTGAACTTGTAGTTGGCCGAGGCGTGGGCGTGGTGGATCGCGCGGAAGAGTTCGCGCAGTCCCGAGCCGTGCTTGGCGCTGATGCGCACCGTTTCGGCCCAGGGCACGAACGCGAGCTTGCGCGACAGCAGCGCCTCGGTCTGCTCGCGCTGGTAGTCGGTGAGGCCGTCCCACTTGTTGACCGCCACCACCAACGCACGGCCCGAATCGAGCACCGCGCCGAGCACGCTGGCGTCCTGGTCGGTCACGCCCTCGCTGGCATCGATCATCACCACGGAGACCTGCGACTGCTCGATCGCCTGCAGGGTCTTGATGATCGAGAACGTCTCGACCGCCTCGTCCACCTTGGACTTGCGGCGGATGCCGGCCGTGTCGACCAGGCGGTACTTGCGCCCATCGCGCTCGAGATCCACTTCGATCGAGTCGCGCGTGGTGCCGGCGACCTCGGAGGCGATCATCCGCTCCTCGCCGAGGATGCGGTTGACCAGTGTCGACTTGCCCACGTTGGGGCGGCCGACGAAGGTCACGCGGACGCGCTCGGGATCACTGTCGAGCTGCTCGGTCTGCCCGCTCTCGGGCAGCCTGCCCAGCACCTCGTCGACCAGTTCGTCGATGCCGTGGCGATGCGCCGAGGAGATCGCCAGCACGTCGGAGAAGCCGTAGCGCGAGAAGTCGGCGAGCGCAGCGCGGGCGTCGAGACCGTCGGTCTTGTTGACGATCAGATACGTGGGTTTGTCGATCTTGCGCAGCCAGCGCAGGATCTCGTCGTCGAGCGCCGACGCGCCTTCGCGGCCATCGACGACGAACAGCACCAGATCCGCCTCGGCAGCCGCCGCCCGCGATTGCTTGGCGGTCGGGCCGGCCAGGCCGCTGGCCTCGAGATGCACGTTCTCGCCGGCGATGCCGCCGGTGTCGACCAGCGCGAACGGACGTGCGCCGAGGCGGCAGATGCCGTAGTGGCGGTCGCGGGTGACGCCGGGTTCGTCGTGGACGAGCGCGTCCCGGGTGCGGGTCATCGCGTTGAACAGCGTCGACTTGCCGACATTGGGGCGGCCCACGAGGGCGACGAGCGGAAGCATGGGCGATCCGGTTTGAAAAGAGGAAGAAAGCGCGGCTGCCGACAGGGGCATCAACGCGAACGGCCCCGGGCAGCGAGACTACCCGGGGCCGTAGTGTCGCACCCGCAGGCGCGCGCGGTCCGGCTGATCGACCGGGTGCCCTTGGGGGCGCCCCGATCGCGCACGGATCCGTTACTGGGCGAGACGCCAGGCGGTGACGTTGCCGTCGATGTTCTGCACCACCAGCACACCGTCGGCCACCACCAGGGCGCCACGGATCGCGGCACGGCCGGCGCGCTGGCGGGCGACGAACTCGCCGTCGTCCAGGCGCATCCAGTGCAGGTAGCCCTCGTAATCGCCGACCACGGCGTAATCGCCCTGGATCGCGGCGCCGCTGAGGTTGCGGCGCGCCAGTGCAGGCTGCTGCCAGGCGGCCGTGCCGCTGTACTTGTCGAGGCCCCAGACGGTGCCGGCGGGGTCGGTCACGACCACGCGCACCGCGCCGACGCCGGGGCGGTTGGCGCCGCCGTGTTCGCTGACCCACAACGGACGGCCGCTCGGGCCTTCCAGCGCCATCGTGCGCTGCTTGTAGCTGCTCGCGAACAGCACGGCATCGTCCAGCACGGGCGAGCCGTCGACGTCGGCCATGCGCTCGAGTTCGGTACGACCGTCGGGCTGGGCCACCGCCTGCTCCCACAGCACGCGGCCGTCGGCCAGCGACAGCGCGGCGATGGTGCCGTCGTCGTTGCCGACGAACACGAAGCCCGGGCCGAGCGTCGGCCCGTCGTTGCCGCGCACGGTCAGCGACGGCAGCTCGCGCACCCAGAACCAGCGACGCTCGCCGGTGGCGACGTCGAACGCGGTCACGCGGCCGTCGTTGGAGCGCACCAGCGCCACGCCCTGGCCGACCACCGGCGCGGCGATCACCTCGTTGGGGACGTTCGCCGTCCAGCGCTCCGCCCCCGTGGCGGCGTCGAGCGCGACGACCTCGCCATCGAGCGAGCCGACCACGACCACGCCGTCACCCATGCCAGGACCGCCACTCAGACGCAGATCGGAGCTGTACTGCCACACCGACGCGCCCGACTGCAGATCGAACACGCGCACGCCGCCCCGGATCGCGGCCACATAGACGCGGCCGTCGACCACCGCAGGCGCCTGGCGCACGCCGAGGCGGCCTTCACCCTTGCCCGCGTTCGCCGACCACAGGCGGCTCACCGACACGCTGGGCGTGATGTCCACGAGCGGCGCGGGCTCGGTGAGCGCCTTGGCCTGGGCCTTTTCGCTGTTGCCGAACCAGCCGCGTACGGTGCTGCAGCCGGTCACCGCGAACACGCACAGCGCGATCGCCGCGATCCGCAGAGCGCGGGACGGAACGGGGGTAGCCACGACGGACGCCGTCTGCTGGGTCATCAGGATTCAACCTCGGGTGCGTCGGGTGTGCCGCCGACTTCGGAAAGCTTGAGTTCGAGCAGGCCGCGCTGCGGCGCGGCGCTGTCGAGATGGCGCAGCGCGGCGGTGTAGTCGTCGCGCGCCTGGTCGCGCTGATCGAGCGCGAAGTGCGCGTCGCCGCGCGCTTCGAGCGCGACGGCGTCACGTGCGTCGGCCAGCAGGGTCAGTGCTTCCTCGCCGCGCCCCGCATCGATCAACAGCCGCGCCAGACGCTGCTGGACCACTGCGGCCAGACCGGGCTCGGTGCGTTCGACGGATTGCAGCGTGGCGATGGCGGCCTCGCGGTCGCCGGCGTCCACCTGGGCCTTGGCCAGCTGCAGGGCGGCGAGTTCACCGTAGGCACCGTCGGGCAGACCTGCGATTCGCTCACCGGCACGGTCGAGATCGCCACCGGTGATGTCGAGCACGGCGGCCTGGTAGGCGGCGTGCTGCTCCATCGCGAGGGTCTGGGTGCGGGTCTTCCAGTACTGCCAGCCGAAGATCAGGGCGCCGCCGAGCACCAGACCGCCGATCAACCCCAGACTGTTGTCGCGAAGCCAGGCCTTGACCCGCTCCCCCTGTTCGCGCTCGTCCAGCAACTCGTCAATCGCCATATGGTCTCTACGCCCGCATCGGTCGGCGGGTCACAACGGATGAAAAGAAAAACGCCGGCGGTCTCGGCCACCGGTCGACCGGGCCAGGCCCGGAGATGTCGCGGTTACTCGGAGATCGGCGCCAGAGCGCCGTCGGAGGATACCGTAAAGCGCGCGACGCTGGCCCGCTGGAAGCCCGACAGATCCTGAACGTCGCCGCCGCGCAACACGTCGACCGCGCTCGCGTTGCCGAGCACCACACGGCCCACTTCGCCGCTTTCGAACCGGCGCTCCTGGCCCGCGCGCACCAGGGCATGCTCGATCTGGCGACCGTCACGGCCGTTGACTTCCATCCAGCTGTCGCCGTTGAAGCGCAGCGTCAAACCGTCCGCGGCCGACGCTTCGGCGACGGGCGAATCCTCCGGACGCGCAGCCGGCTGGCTCCGCTTGGACGGACCGGCGAGCGAGGCAGTGACGGGCGTCGGGCCGGATGGCCGCGCCTCGGGCTGCGGAAGCGCAGCGTCGTCGGCCAGGCCGAGCGAGGCGGTGACATCGTCGACGCTGCCGACATGGGTGCGCGTGGCGACCCAGACCGGCACCACGATCAACGCGGTGATCACCACGTACACCGCGCGCCCCATGGCCTTGTCGAGCATGCGCTGCATCGGCGGGGTATAGGTACGCGGTGTCAATTCCGGCGTCGGCGCGAGGGTCGCATCGGGCACGCTCTCGGCCAGCGCCTCCGGCAGACCGAGCAGGCGCAGATAACTGCGCAGCTGGCCGCGCACGAAGACCTGCGCGCCCAGTCGGCTCCAGTTCTCCGCCTCGAGCGCCTCGACCACACGCACCTGCATGCGCAGTCGTCCGGCCACATCCGCCACGCTCAGACCCGCCTGCTCGCGCGCCGCGCGCAGCCGCTCCCCGACCCCAGACGAAGGCGCTGGCACGGTCTGGTTCGAAGAACTCATGGTGGACTGGCTTCCCTTGGCTGAAGGTTCTGCGAGGACGGAAAATCCGTTCGAAGGCGTTGCAGGTATCGCTCGGCAGCGTTGGAATCGCCGAGCCCCTGTTCGATACGTGCCGCCAGTTGCAATGCTGCCGCAGTTGCGGGGGCGGCTGCAAGACGTCTCTGGGAAAAAGCACGCGCTTCGAAGAACTGCGCGCGCTCGACCAGCAATCGCGCCATGGCATCGAGTGCGATCGGGCTCTCCGCGTCGAGCCGCAACGCGGCGCGCAGATCGGCTTCCGCCCGTCCCGGCTGCCCCGCATCGAGCGCACAGGTGCCGGCATTGGCCAGTGCACCCGCAGGATCGCCGTAGCGGGGATCCCGCATGGCCGCATCGAAATACGTCAGCGATTCGGCGGCGCGACCGTTGCCGCACAGCCAGGCCCCGTAGTTGTTGAGATACGCGCCCTGCTCCGGCGCATGCTCGGCCGCAGCGCGGTAGAACGCGCCCGCCTGGTCGCGGCGTCCACGACGTTCCTGCACCAGCGCAAGCAGCGTGTTGGCGTCGGCCGCGGTCGCCGGCACCCGCAATGCCTGGCGGGCGTTGCGCTCGGCCGCGTCGATGTTTCCGAGGTCGAGGTCCCGCGTGGCCAGCGCGATCTGCTGCCGCGCGGCATCGGCGCGACGCGCCTCCGGCGTGCCGCGGGTGTTGTACGACGGGGGATCGACGCGGAGATTGCTCTTGCCGCTGGGCTTGACGAAATCGAGGCGGGAACAGCCGGCGAGCGCCGCCGGCAGCAGAATCAGCAGGAACGCGGCGTCACGCAGCCGCATCGACACCGTCTCCGCCTTCGCCCAGACGCTTGAGATGCTCGGCCTGGCGCCGGGTGCGATCGGCGACCTGGCCCTTGAGCTGGCCGCAGGCCGCGTCGATGTCGTCGCCGCGCGTCCGGCGTACCGGGGCGATGCGGCCCGACTCGTTGAGCAGCTTCTGGAACCGCCGGATCGTCGAATCGTCAGGACGCTGGTAGCGCGTGCCCGGGAAGGGATTGAACGGGATCAGGTTGACCTTCGCCGCATCCTTCATCTGCAGGCGGTTGTCGAACTCGCGCATCAGCCGGGCGAGCTCGCGCGCGTGCTGGGGCTGGTCGTTGACGTCCCGCATCAGGGTGTATTCGAACGTGATCGACTCGCCGCGCTTGCGCTGGGCGTAGCGCACGCAGGCCTCCATCAGCTCGGCGATCGGGTACTTCTTGTTGAGCGGCACCAGCTCGGTGCGCAACGCGTCGTTGGCCGCGTGCAGCGAGACCGCCAGCGAGACGTCACTGACCTCGCCGAGCTTGTCGATCATCGGCACCATGCCGGCGGTCGACAGCGTGACGCGCTTGTTGGCCAGGCCGTAGCCGAGGTCGTCGCGCATGATGCTCATCGCGCGGACGACGTTGTCGAAATTCATCAGCGGCTCGCCCATGCCCATCATCACGACATTGGTCAGGCGGCGCTGCTTGTGCGGCACGTTGCCCAGGTGCTTCGCGGCCACCCAGACCTGGCCGATGATCTCGGCGGTCGACAGGTTGCGGTTGAAGCCCTGGGTCGCGGTGGAGCAGAACTGGCAGTTCAGCGCGCAGCCGACCTGCGAGGACACGCACAGCGTGCCCCGGTTCTTGTCGGGGATGTAGACGGTTTCGATGGCGTTCTTGCCGTCCATCGCCAGCAGCCACTTGTGGGTGCCGTCGGCGGAGGGCTTCTCGAACTGGATCTGCGGCACCCGGACTTCCGCATGCGCCTCGAGCTTGGCGCGCAGCGCCTTGCCCAGATCGGTCATGTCGTTGAAATCGGTGACGTGCCGGTGGTGGATCCACTTCATGATCTGGTGGGCGCGGAAGCGCTTTTCGCCGAGGGTCTCGGCGAAAAAGCGCTCCATGCCCTCGCGATCGAGGTCGAGCAGGTTCTGCTTGGCGACGGAAACGTCGATGGCGACCTCGGTCACGATGGCATCACTCAGCGCGAGACGACTTCGTCGTTCTTGAAGAAGTACGCGATCTCGGTCTGCGCGTTCTCGACCGAATCCGAGCCGTGGGCGGCATTGGCGTCGATGGAGTCGGCGAAGTCGGCGCGGATCGTGCCCGGCGCGGCGTCCTTCGGGTTGGTCGCACCGAGGATCTCGCGGTGCAGGGCCACGGCGTTCTCGCCTTCCAGCGCCTGGATCATCACCGGGCCGGAGGTCATGAACTCGACCAGGGCGCCGAAGAACGGACGCTCCTTGTGCACGGCGTAGAAGCCTTCGGCCTCTTCGCGGGTGAGCTGCTTGTACTTGGCGGCCACGATCTTCAGGCCGGCCTTTTCGAAACGGCTGTAGATCTCGCCGATGACGTTCTTGGCAACGGCGTCGGGCTTGACGATGGACAGGGTGCGCTCGAGCGCCATCTGGATTCTCCGGGTGTTGGAATGGGGCCGTCCGCTCCGGAACGACCGAGTCTACATGGAAAAACCCGCGACGGGACGCGGGTTTAGCCAACATGGCTGCGGAGATTCTAACGTATTCGTCCGATCCGGCGCAGCCTGCGACGCCCCGCGGGTCATTGACGCGTCAGGCGGCTTGGCCCTAGCATCCAAACAAGCGTTTGATTCGGAGGGCGCTCATGGCGACCGCGCAGTTCTCGACCAAGGACAAGATTCTCGGCGCGGCCGAGGAGCTGTTCGCCACCCACGGGTTCGCGGGGACGTCGCTGCGCCAGGTCACCAGCCGCGCGGACGTCAACATCGCCGCAGTGAACTACCACTTCGGCAGCAAGGAGAACCTGGTCAACGAGGTCTTCCGCCGCCGCATGGACCAGATGAGCGCCCAGCGTCTGGTCCAGCTCGAGCGTGCGCTCACCGAACAGCCGGGCGAGATCGAACCGATCATCGCGGCGTTCGTCGAACCGGCGCTCGACATGGCCGGCGCCCGCAGCGGCAGCGGTGCGTTCGTCCGGGTCATCGCCCGGGCGTACGTGGAGAAGAACGATGCACTGCGCAAGTTCCTGTCCGACCAGTACGGCCACGTGCCGCGCGAGTTCGCGGCGGCCCTCTCGGCCTGCGTGCCGGCGCTCGGCAAGGCCGAGCTGTATGGGCGACTCGATTTCCTCGCCGGGGCCCTCACCTACGCCATGGCCGACTTCGGTCTGATCAAGCGGCCCGCCGGTACCACCGAGCACGCACACCGGTCCCGGATCGCGGGCGAGCTGATCCGCTTCGCCGCCGCGGGATTCCGCGCCTGACATTCGCCCGACTTGCGTCGGGTTCTTTCGAAACAAAGGGATGGAGCAAATGTCTGAGAAACTGCTTGTACGTCGCGCCGCCGTTCTGGGAGCGGGCGTCATGGGTGCGCAGATCGCCGCGCACCTGACCAACGCCGGCATCGACACGGTGCTGTTCGACCTGCCCGCCAAGGAGGGGGACAAGGACGGCATCGTGCGCAAGGCCCTGGCGAACCTGGCGAAGCTGAGCCCCGCGCCGCTGGCCAGCAAGTCGCTGGCCGAGGCCATCATGCCGGCCAACTACGAGACCGGCCTGGCCGAACTCGAGGGCTGCGACCTGATCATCGAGGCCATCGCCGAGAAGATGGACTGGAAGCAGGACCTCTACCGCAAGATCGCCCCGCACGTGCCGGCGCATGCGGTGCTCGCCAGCAACACGTCGGGCTTGGGAATCAATGCCTTGGCGGACGTTCTTCCTGAAGAACTGCGCCATCGCTTCTGCGGCGTGCACTTCTTCAATCCGCCGCGCTACATGCATCTGGCCGAACTCATCCCGGCCAGAACCACCGACAAGGCGGTGCTGGAGGGTCTCGAGACCTTCCTGACCACCCAGCTCGGCAAGGGCGTGGTCTACGCCAAGGACACCCCGAACTTCATCGGCAACCGGATCGGCGTGTTCTCGATCCTGTCGACGATTCACCACACCCAGGAGTCGAACCTCGGCTTCGACGAGGTCGATGCGCTGACCGGCCCCCTGCTCGGCCGTCCGAAGTCGGCGACCTATCGCACCTCGGACGTCGTCGGCCTCGACACGATGTCCCACGTCATCAAGACGATGGCCGACACGCTGCCCGAGGATCCCTGGCACGAGTACTTCGCCTCGCCCAAGTGGCTGAGCGCGCTGATCGACAAGGGCGCACTGGGCCAGAAGACCGGCGCCGGCATCTTCCGCAAGGCCGGCAAGGACATCCTGGTCCTCGATCTGGAGAAGCAGGACTACCGCCCCTCCGACCGCAAGGCGGCCGACGAGGTCGTCGCGATCCTCAAGAACAAGAATCCGGCCGAACGCATGGCCCAGCTGCGCGCCAGTGAACACCCGCAGGCGCAGTTCGTCTGGGCGATCCTGCGTGACCTGTTCCACTACAGCGCCGTGCATCTGGAAGACATCGCCGAGACCGCACGCGACGTGGACCTGGCGATCCGCTGGGGCTACGGCTGGCAGCAGGGCCCGTTCGAACTGTGGCAGGCCGCGGGCTGGAAGCAGGTCGCCGACTGGATCGCCGAGGACATCGTCGCCGGCAAGACCATGAGCAGCGCGCCCCTGCCCGACTGGGTGTTCGACGGCCGCGAGGGCGTGCATGCCGCCGAGGGCAGCTACAGCCCGTCCAAGAACGCCAAACTGCCGCGCTCGTCGCTGCCGGTGTACCGCCGCCAGCGTTTCCCTGATCCGCTGCTGGGCGAGCGTTTCGAGCCGGGCGAGACGGTCTACGAGAACGACGGCATCCGCCTGTGGACCGATGGCGACGACATCGGCGTGATCAGCTTCAAGACCAAGATGCACACGGTCTCCGACCACGTGCTCGACGGGATCCAGGAAGCGATCGGCATCGCCGAGAAAAAGTTCAAGGGCGTGGTGATCTGGCAGCCGAAGGAGCCGTTCTCGGCCGGTGCCGATCTCGCCGGCGCGCTGGGCCTGCTGCAGGCCGGCAAGGTCGACGCGTTCGAGGCCATGGTCGAGAACTTCCAGAAGACCAGCCAGCGCATCAAGTACTCGCTGGTGCCCGTGGTGGCTGCGGTACGCGGCCTGGCGCTGGGCGGTGGCTGCGAATTCCAGATGCACAGCGCGCGCACCGTGGCGCATCTCGAAAGCTACATCGGCCTGGTCGAGGCCGGCGTCGGCCTGCTGCCGGCCGGTGGCGGCCTGAAGGAACTGGCGGTGCGGGCGTCCGAGGCCGCGGGTCCGAACGGCGACGTGTTCGCCGAGCTGAAGAAGACCTTCGAGACCATCGCGATGGCCAAGGTCTCGAACTCGGCGGTCAATGCCAAGGAGCTCGGCCTGCTGCGCGCCGACGACATCGTGGTCTTCCACGCGCACGAGCTGCTGCACGTCGCCCGCCAGCAGGCGCTGGCGCTGGCCGAGGCCGGCTACCGCCCGCCGCTGCCCGCGCGTGCGATCCGCGTTGCCGGCGACGTCGGCATCGCGACCTTCAAGATGCTGCTGGTCAACATGCTCGAAGGCCGGTTCGTCAGCCCCTACGACTACGAAATCGCCGAGCGCATCGCCACCGTGCTGTGCGGCGGCGACGTGGACCGCAACGCGGTTGTCGACGAGGACTGGCTGATCCGTCTGGAGCGCACGCACTTCGTCGAGCTCGCCCAGCAGGAAAAGACCCAGGCGCGTATCGGCCACATGCTCAAGACGGGCAAGCCGTTGCGGAACTGATTGAGAGCCGTGATTGGTGATTCGTCATTCGTGATTCGAAGAAGCGGCACTCCCGCTCTTTCGAATCACCAATCACCAATCCACGAATTACGAAGCGCATACGCGTCAAGATTCCGGAGTTTCCAATGACCAAGCAGATCCAGGACGCCTACATCGTCGCCGCCACCCGCACCCCCGTGGGCAAGGCGCCGAAGGGCGTGTTCCGCAACACCCGTCCCGACGACATGCTCGCGCACGTGCTCAAGGCCGTCGTCGCGCAGGCGCCGGGCGTCGACGTCAATCGCATCGACGATGCCGTGATCGGCTGCGCGATGCCCGAGGGCGAGCAAGGCATGAACGTGGCGCGCATCGGCGTGCTGCTGGCCGGCCTGCCGGACACCGTCGCCGCGCAGACCATCAACCGCTTCTGCTCGTCCGGCCTGCAGGCCGTCGCGCTGGCCGCGAACGAGATCCGTCTCGGCAACGCCGATCTGATGCTCGCCGGCGGCACCGAATCGATGTCGATGGTGCCGATGATGGGCAACAAGGTCGCGCTCTCCCCGAGCGTGTTCAAGGACGACCATGTCGCGATCGCCTACGGCATGGGCATCACCGCCGAGAAGGTGGCCGAGGAATGGAAGGTCTCGCGTGAGGACCAGGACGCGTTCGCCCTCGCCTCGCACCAGAAGGCGATCGCGGCGATCCAGGCCGGCGAGTTCAAGGACGAGATCAGCCCCTACGAAATCGTCTCGCATCAGCCCGATCTCGCCGGCAACACCGTGCAGCTGAAGAAGCTGCTGGTCGATACCGACGAAGGGCCGCGTCCGGATTCCTCGATCGAGGGCCTGGCCAAGCTCAGGCCGGTATTCCGCAACGGCCAGTTCGGCGGTTCAGTGACGGCCGGCAACAGCTCGCAGATGAGCGACGGCGCGGCCGGCATTCTGCTGGCGTCCGAGCGCGCGGTGAAGGAGCAGAACCTGCAGCCGCTGGCGCGTTTCGTCAGCTTCGCGGTCGCCGGCGTGCGCCCGGAAGTGATGGGCATCGGCCCGATCGCGGCAATCCCGAAAGCGCTGGCGCAGGCTGGCCTGACGATCGACGACATCGACTGGATCGAACTCAACGAAGCGTTCGCGGCGCAGGCGCTGGCGGTGATCCGCGACAGCAGGCTCGATCCGGACAAGGTCAATCCGCTGGGCGGCGCCATCGCCCTGGGCCACCCGCTGGGCGCGACCGGTGCGATCCGTACCGCGACCATCGTCCACGGCATGCGCCGTCGCAAGAAGCGCTACGGCCTGGTGACCATGTGCATCGGCACCGGCATGGGCGCGGCGGGCGTGATCGAAGCGCTCTGAGGTCCGCGCTCAGCTGCAGGAGCGCGCTCGCGCGCGATGGGCTCTCCTGGACGCGCTGTCTCCCGAAGGCGCTTCGCGCGCAAGCGCGCTCCTACAGGAAAAAAGCCCCGGCGATGCCGGGGCTTTCGTTGATAGCCCCTTTGCGGATTGCGGCTTCAGCGGAATCACGTCGATTTCACGTGACGGGCCCTTCGGCTCGCGCGCATGCCAGGAGCGCGCTCGCGCGATGGCGCTATCCGCGGGACACCGCTTCGCGCGCAAGCACGCGCCTACAGCACAAAAAAAGCCCCGGCAGTGCCGGGGCTTTCGGGATGGAACCTGGCTGAGCGAATTACGACTGCAGCGGAATCACGCGGATCTCGACGCGCCGGTTCAACGCACGGCCCTGCTCGGTGCTGTTGTCGGCGACCGGGCGGGTCTTGCCGAAGCCGACGATCTCGAAACGCTGACGCAGCAGACCCTGGCCGATCAGATAGTTGCCGACCGAATCAGCACGCTGCTGCGACAGACGCTGGTTGACCGCGTCCGAGCCGGCGCTGTCGGTGTGGCCCGAGATCTCCACGATGGTCTGGTCGTATTCGGCCAGCGTGCGCGCAACATTGTTGAGCGCCGGGTAGAACTGCGGCTTGAGATCGGCCTTGCCGAAGTCGAAGGTCACGCCGTCGGGCAGGTTGAGCTTGATGACATCGCCGTCGCGATTGACCTCGATGCCGGTGCCCTGGGTCTGACGACGCAGCTCGGCTTCCTGGCGATCCTGGTAGGCGCCCACAGCACCGCCTGCAAGGCCGCCGACGCCGGCACCGACCAGCGCGCGCTGACGGCGCTCGGTCGCATCGCCGCCACTGAGAAGGCCGGCGACTGCACCGATGCCCGCGCCGATCAGGGCGTTGTTACGGGTGCGGTTCGGGTCGTCGGGCGCATTGGTCTGTCCGGTATAGGTCGCGCAGCTGCTGAGCAGCAGGGCGCCGGCAAGCGCGGTGGTGAGGCCTGCGGTGGTCGATGTGCGCATGGGATGTCTCCTGATGGGTCGCGGGATGCGGACCGGCAGCCCGCGGTGGACGAAACGGCGCCGACCTTACCCCGTTCAGAATGCATGCGAAGTGACGGGCACCGCGTCGATGCGGTGCCTGTTCAGCTGGAAGTGGAACACGCCGGGCTCGATGCCGTATCAATGGTCCGGCGCAGTCGAACACATCGGGCCGCCGCATCTGTTCGGCCACGGGCGAATTCCGGCGGGCGAGCCTTCATGCGCCTGCCGCGGCGTCGGCTCAACGCGTCTCGCGATAGGCGGCCAGTGCGGCGTCACGGCCTTCCTCGAGTCCGACGATCGGCGTACGCGGATAGTGCGGCGCCACCGCCGCCAGACGATCGGGATCGCGCCACGGCGCGAAACGCAGAGGCACCGGAAGATCGGCGAGTTCCGGCACCCAGCTCGCGATGTAGTCGCCGCGCGGGTCGAACTTCTCGGCCTGGGTGACCGGGTTGAAGATGCGGAAGTACGGTGACGCATCGGCGCCAGTACCTCCGATCCATTGCCATCCGAGCGAATTGTTCGCCAGATCCGCATCGACCAGCGTGTCCCAGAACCAGCGCGCGCCCTCAGTCCAGTGCAGGCGCATGTGCTTGCACAGCCAGCTGCCCACGATCATCCGCACCCGGTTGTGCATCCAGCCCAGATGCCACAGCTCACGCATGCCGGCGTCGACGATCGGCACGCCGGTCAATCCACGGCGCCAGGCCTCGATGCGCCCTGCATCGCGCCGCGCCCATGCGAAGCGGGCGAATTTCGGATTGAAGTCCTCGGAGGGCGTCTTCGGAAAGTGGTGCAGCAGGTGATAGGCGAACTCGCGCCAGCCGAGCTCGCGGACAAAGGCGTCGATGTCCGGCGCATTCGCGGCGTTGCGCGCGGACGCCAGCGCGGCGACCACGCGCCACGGGGCGATCTCGCCGAAGTGCAGATGCGGCGACAGACGCGAGGTGCCCGCCTGGTCCGGACGGTCGCGACCGGCGCTGTAGCCGCGCAGCGCGCCGTCTTCGAACACCTCCAGCGCTTCGTGGGCCCCGCGCTCGCCCGGTGTCCACATGGGCCAGAAACCCGCATCCCAGGCGGGCGTGGCCGTCAGGCGCAGATCCTCGAGTGGCACACCGGCCGGCCCAGCGGCCACGTCCACGATCGATCGCGGAGCGGTCCACGGCGCGGCGGGCTGCCACTGCGTGAGCGCCTTGCGCCAGAACGGCGTGAACACCTTGTAGGGACCGTCCTGTCCGGTCCGCACCTCCCAGGGCTCGAACAGCAACGCGCCGTTGTGGCTGTCGGCGCGGATGCCGTCCTCGCGCAATGCACGTTTGATCCCTGCATCGCGGGCCTCGACCGCCGGCTCGTAGCGACGGTTCCAGAACACCGCCTCGGCCTCGCAGGTCTGCACCAGCGTGCGCAGCGTCGGCAGCGTGGGGCCGTGAAACAGCCGCAGGCGTGAGCCGCGCCGACGCAGCTCGCTGTCCAGCGCCGCCAGCGACCGGTGTCGCCATGCGTTCGAGGCCGCGCCCGGGGCCCAGTCGCCCTCTTCGTCCGGTGCGTGGATGTAGACGCAAACGGGGGCCAGGCCGGCGTCGAGCGCGGCGCACAGCGCCGGATGATCGTCGAGGCGCAGATCGTTGCGGAACCAGACGATACCGTTGGCCATGTCGCCTCCCAGGGCGAACTCGGTGGGGGCCGAAAGCATGCAACAAGCCTGCGTGCAGCGACAGCGAACCGGGCGGCCCCGACGGCGCCGACGCGCGGGCAGGCGCGCCTTCGACGGCGTGGCGAGTCCTTCGCACGGGATTGGTTCAAAATGTCGCGTTCTGGCCCACACCCTCCGGGCCGCCCGCTGCCTGCGTAGATCCGTGACCGACTCCCCGTTCCCCATTGAAGCCTCGCCCGCGCTCGCGCAGCGCGCCATCGCCGACGAGTTCGCCTTCTTCAGCGACTGGTCGGAGCGCTACCAGTACCTGATCGACCTCGGCCGCAAGTTGCCCGCCTTTCCGGACGACCTGAAGACCGAGGCCAACCGCCTGCACGGCTGCCAGTCGATGGTCTGGATCGTGCCGTCGGGCGACGCCGACCGGCTCGAGTTCGCCGCGGCCAGCGATTCTGCGATCGTGTCCGGCCTGATCTACCTTGCGCTCCGGGTGTACTCGGGCCGCAGCGCACGCGAGATTCTCGACACCGATGCCAGCTACATCGGCGATATCGGCCTGGCCAAGCACCTGTCGCCGACCCGCAGCAATGGCCTCGCCGCTCTGCTCGCCTTCATCAAGGACCAGGCGCAGCGCGCCGCGGCGTGAGTCCGCCCGCGCCCGATCCCGACGTTCGCGCCGACCCCGCGACCCGCCGCACCGCGCCACTGCGCAACCGGAATTTTCGCGCGCTGCTCGGCTACCGGATCTGCACGATCCTGTCCTACCAGATCGTCGCGGTCACGGTGGGCTGGCATATCTACGCCGTCACCGGCGACCCGTGGATGCTCGGGCTCGTGGGCCTGGCCGAGGTGCTGCCCTACTTCTGCGTCGCGCCGTTCGCTGGCTATCTGGTCGACCATCTGCCGCGGCGCAAGCTGGGCATGGTCGCGGCGACCGGGCTCGCGCTGACCCCGCTGCTTCTGGCGCTGATCGTGCTCGAGGTGATCGCCGGGGGCGTGTGGCTGCTGTATCTGCCGATCGTGCTGACCGGCATGGTCCGCGCGTTTCTCGGGCCGGTCTACAACGCGTTGTTCGCGCGCGTGCTGCCGCGCGAGCAGTACGTGCGCGGCGCGAGTCTCGGCAGCATCGTGTTCCAGAGCGCGCTGGTGCTGGGGCCTGCGATCGGCGGGTTGCTGATCGCGCCGATCGGTATCCCCGGCGTGTTCGTACTCGCCGCGGTGCTCGCACTGACGGTGATCGTCTTTCTCGCGCGCATGGACGTCACCGAGCCGGCGCCGCGACTGCAGCGCGAGCCGGTCTTCGCCAGCATCGCCGAGGGCGCGCGCTTCGTCTTCGGTCATCAGATCCTGCTCGCGGCGCTGGCGCTGGACATGTTCGCGGTGCTGTTCGGCGGTGCGATTTCGCTGGCCCCGGCCTTCATCCACGACATTCTCGACTACGGCCCCGAAGGCCTGGGCATCCTGCGCGGCGCGCCGGCGCTCGGCGCCGTCGCGATGGGCATCTGGCTGGCGCGCAATCCGATCCAGCGCAATGCCGGCCGGGTGTTGTTGATCGCCGTGGCCGGCTTCGGGCTGTGCATGATCGGCTTCGGCCTGTCGACGGCGTTCTGGCTGTCGGCGTTCTTCCTGCTGCTGTCGGGCATGTGCGACGGCGTCTCGGTGGTGATGCGCTCGACGATCATGCAACTGGCCACGCCGGACGCCATGCGTGGCCGCGTGTCCTCGATCAATGGCCTGTTCGTCGGCTCGTCGAACGAGATCGGCGCGTTCTACATGGGCTCGATGGCACGCCTGCTCGGCCTGGTGCCGGCGGTGGTGCTGGGTGGCTTCATGACTCTGGGCGTGGTCGGCGTGACCGCGAAAAGAGCGCCGGCACTGCGCCGGCTGGATCTGCGCGAGCTGTCGCGACAGCCGTAGATAATGATCGAGGACCGCCGTACTCAAACGAAAAACCCGCCAACTGGCGGGTTCTTCATGTGGATCGATGGTCGGGGCCGGCTTCTTCGAATCACGAATTCCGGCCTCTCGATCAATCCCCCATCTGCTTCTGCAGATGTTCCCAGCGTTCCTGCTCGTCGATCGTGCGCTCGGCGGTCAGACGCGCCTCGAGACGCTCCAGGCCGATCTCTTCGCCCGAGTCGACGCTGTAGCCGTACTCGCCCGAATCCACGCGCTTGAGCGTGCTGTCGATCTTGCCGATCAGCTTGCGGTAGCGGTCGCGGGTGCGCAGTTCGAGCGAGTTCTCGGTCTCTCGGGTCGCACGCTCGGCCTCGTCGCCGACATCGCGCACTTCATCCTTGAGGTTCTCGATCGTCTGCTTGGATTCCTCGACCAGATCCGCACGCCAGTTGAGCAGGCGCTGACGGAAATATTCGAGCTGGAGCGGACTCATGTATTCCTCGTCGGCGCCGGGCTTGTAGCCCGCCGGGAGGATGGGACGACCTGTTTCTGCATCGGTCTTGTACTGCACGACCTTCACCTTCGTCTTGGGCGCCGGTTCTGCCTGGCGCGCAACGCCCGCGACGGCCACCTTGCCGGCCGGACGTGGACGTGTTGTGGGAGTGGAAGCCGCGCTCTTGGGCGCGGCCGGTTTTGCGGGCGCCGCCTTGGCGGGCGACGTTTCGGGTGCGGCCACGGGCTTGTCGCTGATCGACTTCGCCGGTGCGGCCTTCTTCGCGACGGGCTTGCCGGCCGTCGCCGGTGCGGCGGCGGCCTTCGGCTTCGTCACGGGCTTCGACGGTGCGGCCTTGGCCGCAACCGTCGTCGGATTCTTCTTGACCGGCGCCTTGACCGGCACAGCCTTCTTCGCCGGGGCGACCTTCTTGGCAGGCGTCTTGGCGACGGTTTTCTTCGCAGCAGGTTTCTTCGCCGCCGCAGGCGGTGCCGCCTTCTTCGCGGGCGACGCCTTCTTGGCAACGGACGACTTCTTGACCGCAGCCTTGGCAGGCGCTTTGGCGGCGGGCTTGACGGCCTTCTTCACGGCCTTTTTCGCGGTTTTCTTGACGGCCACGTGCTGCGTTCCTTGTCATTCCCTTGGACGGGGAAGCGGGGTGTTATACCCTGCAAACCCTGCAGCGGCAACCACGATCGCCCCTGTATTCATCGCCTTTGCCGACGTGCCGTGATCGAGCGTTTCCTCATTGCCCTGCTGCGTGGCTACAAGCGCGTCATCAGCCCCCTGCTCGGCCCGCGCTGCCGCTTCCATCCCAGCTGTTCGTCGTACGCGATGGTCGCCATTGCGCGGTTCGGTGTGCTGCGGGGCGGCTGGCTCGCGCTGCGGCGTATCGCGCGCTGCCATCCCTTGAACCCCGGCGGGCACGATCCCGTGCCGATGCCGAAACTGGACCCCAAGCCATGACCGAGACCCTGATCCGCAATGCCCGCCTCGTCAACGAAGGCCGGGTGATCGAAGGCGACCTGCGCATTGGCGCCGACGGTCGCATCGCCGGGATAGGAGGCGCGCTCGCGGCCAACGCGCGCGACACGATCGTCGATGCCGCCGGCCGCTGGCTGATGCCCGGCATGATCGACGACCAGGTGCACTTCCGCGAACCGGGCATGGAGTACAAGGCCGACATGGCCACCGAATCCGGCGCCGCAGTCGCCGGCGGGCTGACCAGCTTCATGGACATGCCCAACACCAGCCCGCCCACGCTGAGCGCCGAGGTGCTGCAGGACAAGTACGACAGAGCGCGAGGCCGGGCGCGTGCCAACTACGGCTTCTACATGGGCGCGAGCAACGACAACCTCGACCACGTGCGTGCGATCGATCCGCTGACCACGCCGGGCGTGAAGGTCTTCATGGGCGCCTCGACCGGCAACATGCTGGTCGACAACCCCGAGACGCTCGACGGCATCTTCCGCGAGACCCCGGTGCCGATCATCACGCATTGCGAGGACACGCCGACGATCGATGCCATCCAGCGCGAGTACGTGGCGAAGTACGGCGACGACATTCCCGCCGAATGCCATCCTGACATCCGCTCGCGCGAGGCCTGCATGAAGTCGACGCAGCTCGCGCTGTCGCTGGCGCGCAGGCACGACACCCGGCTGCACGTGCTGCACATCTCGACGGCCGAGGAACTGGCGCTGTTCGAGGCCGGTCCGCTGGTCGATACGCAGGGCCGCCTGCGCAAGCGCATCACCGCCGAAACCTGCATCCACTTCCTGCGCTTCGCCCGCCCCGATTACGAACGCCTCGGCCACCTGATCAAGTGCAACCCGGCGATCAAGGACGAGCGCGATCGCGCGGCGCTGCTCAGGGCGCTGGCCGACGACGTCATCGACGTGCTCGCCACCGACCATGCGCCGCATACGCTCGAGGAAAAGAACAATCCCTACACGCGTGCGCCGAGCGGCCTGCCGCTGGTGCAGTTCGCGCTGACCGCTGCGCTGGAATGCGTGCACGAGGGTCATTTCGACATCACCCGTGTGGTGCAGAAGTTCGCCCACGCGCCGGCGCAGCTGTTCGATGTCGCCGAGCGCGGGTTCCTGCGCGAGGGCTATTTCGCCGACCTGGTGCTGGTGGAGGACACGCCGTTCACCGTCACCCGCGAGCAGGTGCTGTCGAAGTGCGGCTGGTCGCCGTTCGAAGGCACGACGTTCCGCTCGCGTATCGCGTCGACCTGGGTCAACGGACAGCTGGCCTGGGATGGCAGCCGGCTGGTCGGCGATCCAGCGGGTGAGCGCCTCGCCTTCGCACGCTGAGCCGTCGATACCACACCGCACCTTGAAGGCCGGGTGCGTCGCGCAGCCGGTACACGATTTTCTTACCCTCCGGATTTCCGCATGACCTCACGCCGCTCTCGACCGTTCGCGTGTCTGCTCGCGCTCGCAGCGCTTCTCACGAACGCCGCTCCGCTCATCGCGCAGGACGCGGCCGACGTCCGCTTCCCGGCGCAGGTCCAGCAGGGCAGCCTGGTGATCGGCAAGGTGCCGGCGGGTGCCCGGGTGCTGTATCGCGATCGCGCAGTCCGCGTCAGCGACTACGGCACCGTCGTGATCGGCGTCGGCCGCGACGAGACCGGGCCGGTGCAGCTGCAGATCACCCGCGCGGACGGCAGCCGGGACACGGCGTCGATCGCGATCACACCGCGCGACTGGCCGGTGGAACGCGTCAACGGCGTGCCCCCGGCGACCGTCAATCCGCCGGCGGCGATCGCCGAGCGCATCCGCCGCGAACAGGCGCAGGTGACCGAAGCGCGCGTGCGCGATGACGCCCGCGTCGATTTCGGCAACGGCTTCATCCGGCCGGTCGAGGGGCGCATCAGCGGCCGCTTCGGTCGCGCGCGTTCGTACAACGGCCAGCCCGGCTCGCCGCACTCGGGCATGGACATCGCCGCGCCCACCGGCACGCCGGTCAAGGCACCGGCCGCGGGCATCGTCACCTTCGCCGCGCCCGACCTCTATCTCACCGGCGGCACCCTGCTGCTGGACCACGGACACGGCGTGAGCTCGAACTTCCTGCACCTCTCGCGTATCGACGCGAAGGTCGGCGACCGCATCGAGCAGGGCCAGGTGATCGGCGCCGTCGGCGCGACCGGCCGCGCCACCGGACCGCACCTGCACTGGGGCATGAACTGGCTGGACGTGCGCATCGACCCGCAGCTGGTGCTCGAGCGCGCGCCGTGACAGCTTGATTACCGTCATGAGGCGTGCGCTCCCAGCAGACCGTGCGCGCGACCGCGCTGGAGAGCCCAGCCATGCGGGCCGACGCGGGATGCGGATGCTCGCGTCTCTCGCCTTGCGTGCATGCGTACTCGCCGCTTCCGCAATTGCTGCGGCAGGGTGCAGCGCGAGGAGTGCGGACATCGCAGCGGTACAGCCGACGCCCAGCGATCCCATCACGTCACCTCCCCCGCGCTCGCCACGGCCTGCCGGCGTGCCGGTCCCGGACACCCTGGTGCAGGTCACGCGCGACGTGCCCGCGGGTGGGACGATCCGTGTGCAAGCACCGCCAGGCTCTCGAATCGACATCGGGGACACGTCGTTCGCAGTGCCCGCCTCGGCACGCATCGAACTTCCCGCGCCCCGGACATCCGGCAATGTGCGCATCCGGGTGACCAGGCCTGATGGACGCACACTCGCGTTCCGGGTGACCGTGCATCAGGCCGGCAGAATTTCCGGCCGCTGACCAGATCGAAGCTGGTATCTGGCGCTTTGCAGGAAAACCGGACGTGACATCCGGGCCGGACATTCGCGAAGAACTGTGATCATTCGCGCATGCGAAACCGGACGCGATCGGGCAAAGTGCATGACTGCCGCCTGAACGATTCGGGTGCGCGTGTCCCACTTGCCCAGGATTGCGAATGAAGAACTGTAAGACCGCTCTGCCCGCCCACGTCCGCAACGCGCGTGCACCGCGCCGGACCCAGATCGCCGCGGCAATCGCCGTCGGTATCGTCGGATTGTCGTTCAGTGCCGCAGCACTGGCGGCGGATGCCGCGATCGACGCCTCTCCCCGTAGTCACGACATCGAACAGGCCGTTGCCGCCGCCTTCCGCACCGCGCCTACCAACACATTCCAGCCTGCGGATGCACCGATGGCGTTCAGTCGCGTCTGGCAGCGCAAGCCGCTTCATACGAACGTGGCGTCTGTCGGCGTGGCGGGCACCCTCAGCGTCACGGCCGATGTTCCGGACGCCCCCGATTCTGCCGAGGCGTGGATCACCGAGGAGTTCCAGGCCGACTGGGGCCTCGAAGTCATCAATGCGCACCATGCCTATGCGCGCGGATTGACTGGGGCCGGCGTGCGCCTGGGCCTGCTCGACTCCGGCGCCGGGCTCGATCATGACGAGTTCGCGGGCAAGGACCACCGTGCGATCACCATGGCCGAGCTGCTCGCCGACGGCACCCTGTGCACCGACAGCACCGTGCTCGCCGGCCCCGATGCCTGCTTCTACTCCGAAGGCGACAAGGTCTCCATCGATGCGGAGTACTACGATCCGTCGCTGCAGCAGTACTTCCCCAACCCCGCCAACAATCATCTTTGGGGCAACACGTTCTACTACTACGGCAGCCACGGCACCCACGTGGCCGGCACGATGGCCGCCAACCGCGACGGCAACGGTATGCACGGTGTCGCCTTCGGCGCCGACCTGAGCTCGGCTCGCCTGTTCAACGACAGCCTGACCATCGTCGACCTGCCCTGCATCCTGTACAACGACTGCCTGTCGTTCGGCACCGGTGCGGACAGCAACGCATTCGCGCAGATGTACCAGCAGGCTGCCGATCACGGCGTCCGGGCGATGAACCACAGCTGGGGCTACACCTACCAGGCGTACACGCCGGAAGAGGTGGCGCTCTACCACGACGCACTGATGGCCAATGCCGGCATCGCGGCGACATTCGAGGAAATGGCTGCCGCATCGCGCGACACGGGGCTGCTCCAGGTGGTGGCCGCAGGCAACAGCACCACGAATGCGTCGCCGGCGGCCAGCCCGCACGCCAGCGCGCCGGCGACGCTGCCGATGCTCTTTCCCGAGATCGAGCAATACTGGGTCAGTGTGGTGAATCTCAACGAGCAGCTGGAGCTCAGCAATCGTTCGATGAAGTGCGGCGTCAGCGCCGAGTGGTGCATCGCGGCTCCGGGCTCGAACATCACGTCGACGGTCTACGGCGGCGACGAAGACATCGTGGCCGACTGGGTCGTCGACGCGGACGGAAACCTGCGCTTCGAATACGGCGATTTCTCGGCTGATTTCGCCTATGCCGATTACTCGGGCACCTCCATGGCCGCGCCGCACGTCACCGGTGCACTCGGACTGCTGCTGGAACGGTTCCCCTATCTGACCGGCGCCCAGGTGCGTGACGTCATGCTGACCACCGCGACCGACATCGGCGCAGACGGCGTCGACGAGATCTACGGCTGGGGCCTGCTCAACCTCAAGGCGGCGATCGAAGGCCCCGGCCTGCTGCGCGTGGACACCGATGTGGTGATGACCACGGTGGCCGGCGGACGCAAAGTGTGGGAAGGCGGCGCATGGGACGACTGGACCAACGACATCGGCGGTCCCGGGCGGCTTACGAAATCGGGGACAGGCTGGTTGCGGTTGTCGGGCGACAACAGCTTTGCCGGTGCAACCGTGCGCGCAGGTCTGCTCGAGCTCGACGGCGACAACACACTGAGCAGCGACGTCCGCGTGGACGGCGGCGCACTGCTGCTCAATGGGGCGTTGCGCGGGAGCACGCTGGACGTGGCGAACGGTCTGGCTGTGGTCAACGGCACCGTCAGCGGTGCGCAGACCCGCGTGGGTGCGTCCGGCACGCTCGGCGGCAGCGGCACGCTCGCCGATACCTGGGTGGCCGGCACCATTGCGCCGGGCAACTCCATCGGCACGCTGACGATCGATGGTGACTACGTGCAGGTGGCCGGCTCCGTATTCGAGGCGGAACTCCAGCCGCCGGCGACATCCGACCTGTTGCGGGTGACCGGCACCGCGTCGATCGAAGGTGGCACGCTGCGCGCGATCTCGCTGCCGGGCACTTACCTGCTCGGCCAGAGCTACAGCCTCATCACCGCGCAGGGCGGCCTGACCGGACAGTTCGATGCGCTCGACAGCAATGCCCTCTCACCGTTCCTGGGCTTGTCGCTGATCTACGGCGCCAATGGACTGAGCGTGGACGTCGTCCGCGGCGCCGCCCTGGCCTCCGTCGCCGGCACTGCGAACCAGCAGGCCGTGGCGGTTGCCGCCGACGGCCTGGCCGTCGATCAGGGCCTGCCCGTGGTGCTGACCCAGCTCACGCCGGATCAAGCGCAGCGGGCCTTCGACAGCCTGTCCGGTGAAGCCCACGCGAGCGCCCAGGCGATCCTGATCGACAGCGGCCGCATGGTCCGCAATGCCGCGCTCGCGCGCGCAGGGCTCGGCCAGGACGCCTTCACCGCCCAGCAGGACGATGACGCGGCCACTGGCGCCTGGGTGGAGATCCAGCGTCACGGCGGCCGCATCGAAGGTGACGGGAACGCGGCGCGGGTGCAGTCCAACGGCAGTGCCGCGCTGGTCGGTCTCGATCACACCTTCGGCGCCTGGCGTCTGGGCGTGTTCGGCGGCACCGGACGCACGGACTTCGATCTGCGCCAGCGTGGCTCCAAGGGCGAAACCGACAGCCGTCATGCCGGTCTCTATGCGAGCACCGCCTTCGGTGGTTTCGGCGTGCGCGCCGGCTACAGCTACACGTGGCACGAACTGGATATCGAGCGGCGGGTCGCATTCCCCGGCCTCACCGACGTAACCCGCTCGCAGTACGACGCCGACGCCTGGCAGGCGTTCGTCGAGGCCGGTTACCGCTTCGGCACGGGTGCGTGGTCGTTCGAGCCGTATCTCCAGTATGCCCACGTGGAACTGGATACCGACGCGGCGCGCGAGGACGGTGGTGCTGCTGCGCTCGCGTTGGGGGCATCCAGCGGCCGCGCCGATCTGAGCACGGCCGGCCTGCGCTTCGACGTCGCGCTGCGAGGCTCGCAGCAGGAGCAGTCGTGGCTGAGCCTGCGCGGCAACCTGGGCTATCGCTACGCGGGCGGCGACCAGATCCGCAGCACCCGGGCAGCGTGGGAGGGTGGCGAGACCTTCACCGTGCGCAGTCCTGCGATCACGGATGAGGCGACGCTGGTGGAGCTGGGCTTTGCGGCACGGACTTCGGCCAACAGCCTGTTCGAAGTCGGATACTCCGGCGTGCTGTCGGACGACATCCGGGACCACGGCGCGAACGCGCGGTTCTCCGTCCAGTTCTGATCATCGCCCGAGGAAAAAGAAGGGAGCGGCTCCGGCCGCTCCCTTTTTTGCGCGTCGAGCTCGGACGCGTGGAGCGTGTGCCGCTCGCTCTCAGCCGCGCACCCGCGCCACCGCGTCGTGTGCGTGCAGACTTTCGAAGTGGGACACCGTCGCGTCGAAGCGCGCGACCCGTGGATCCGTCGTCAGAACGGCGGCCACGCGGCGGGCGGCGTCCTCACAGAACATCAGATTCTCGGCGTTGAGCGAGGCGAACGCCTGCTCGTCCTCGCGCTTGACCGCGGTCTGGACCGGCGTGGCGAGCGCATGCTCGAGCGCGTCGACCAGATCCAGCACCGGAAATCCGTCGACGTTCCCGGCGAGCACGAACCGGACGTCGGCGCGACTGCGCTGCGCATGAGGCGTGGCGGCGAGACCGCGGGGTGAGGCCAGCCAGTCGTGCACCGTATCGACATCCGGCGAGGCGCCTGCGAAATCGTCGGCGAACCGCGCCGCGTTGAGCTGGCGCGACAGCGCAGCGGACGCCGGACACGTGCTGGAGTATTCCACCGCGAGCGACAGGGTCAGCTCGAGACCATCGGCGTCGAGCACGGCGTCGATCCCGACGGGATAGGACTTCCAGCCGCTGTGCGCGCTGGCGAGCGCCGGCCGGCGCAGGAGCTGGGCGTAGCGCAGGGTCAGCTGGACGCGGTCGGCCAGGCCGCGCTGCGACGCGATGCAGTCCTGCAGCACGCGCTGCAACGACGCGCGCGACAGCACCTCGCTCGACAGCGAATCCTGCAGATGCAGATAGAGCCGCGACATGTGGATGCCGCGCGCATCGGCGTCGACCAGATTGACCCCGATGTCGGCCGAGGCTGCCACGGTGACCTCGGCGCCGTCGCTGCCGCCGATCCGCAGCGGCAGGGCGATCCGGGCCATGCCCACCCAGTCCAGCAGGCGCGCGGCCTGGGCCTGGTCACCGGCGACATCGGGAAGGAACGGGCTGCGTGCGGACATGCTCAAGGGAAACTCGCGGAAGACGGGCGGCGCGACCGCGAACGGCCTGCGCGAAGGCCGGCCAGTTTAGCGGCTTGCGTCCACGCGCCCCCGCAACGGAGCGTTTCCGTGCCGCGCGCGAGGCGGAAGTTCAGGCGCGCGCGGCGCGCCAGACCCGCCACACCAGCGTCGGCCCGACAGCCGGGCGCACGTCGCCTGTCCGCAGCAGCCCCTGCAGACGGGCCCGGAGGATGGCGTCGGCAATCCGCCGCGGCCTGGGCCCCCTGCGCAGCGGCCAGCGCTGCAGGCAGGTACGGGCGAGCGCATCGTCGGCGTAGAGACAGGCCTTGGCCGCGAGCAGACGCGTGGCCGACAGGCCCGCCTCTGCGCCCGGCACCACGCCCGCATCGAACAGGCGCGCCTCGCAGGCGTCGATCGCCAAGCCGAGATCGCGCAGCGCGGTGAGGTCGCGCGCAGGGTCGTCGATGTGTTCACGGGTCGCCGGCAGGGTGCGCAACCCCAGTGCCAGCGTCTGCCAGGGCGCATCGGCGCGTTGCAGAACCGGCGCCAGTGGATGCCGTCGCGCGCCTTTCGCCCAGCCCTGCAGTTCGTCCTGCCACCAGGCCAGCTTGGCCAGACCGGGTGACGGATCCGCCCCGCCCCACGCCGCGTCGGTGAGTTCGTCGAGCAACGCGAACCAGGCTTCGGTGCGCGCGCGCTCGTCCGGCGCGACGAAGCCCTGGCCGATCCGCCACTCCGGCCAGCGCGCCCGCCACTTCGCGATGAACGCCTCGCCGCTCTCGGCCCCCCCGCTCATGGGGTCGCCGGCCAGGCTGACGGGTCGACGAGTGCGCCGGGGGCGTCGTGCATCACCGTGCCCTGCCAAGCCACCGGATCGTCGTCGGCGAGCCGGTAGCCCCACAGCGCGACGATCGATGGCATGCCGGCCGCGCGCGCGGCCACGATGTCGCGCGCATCATCACCGACGTACACGCAGGCGGCCGGCGACAGCCCCATCGCGTCGGCCGCATACAATAGCGGCAGCGGATGCGGTTTGCGCTCGGCCAGCGTGTCGCCCCCGACCAGCACCGCGCATCGGTCCTGCCAGCCGAGCTGGGGCAGAATGCGTGCGGCAAGGGCTTCGGGTTTGTTGGTCACGATGCCCCAGCGCGTGCCTGCGGCGTCCAGCGCCGAGAGCATCGCTTCGACACCGTCGAACGGGGCGCCGTGGCGCCCGAGTTCCTCGCCGTAGACCGACAGGAATTCCGGCACCAGCGCCAGCACGCCGTCGGCATCGAGCTCCGGAAATGCGACCGACGCCATTGCACGGGCGCCGCGCGAGACGACCGGACGGATCTCGGCCAACGTGATCGGCGGCCGGCCGCGGCTGTCGCGCATCCGGTTGACGGTGGCGAGCATGTCCGGCGCGCTGTCGAGCAGCGTGCCATCGAGGTCGAACAGCGCGCCGGGCGGGAAACGGACCGCGTCGCTCACGCCGGCTTCCGTGCCCAGGCGACGTAGTTGACGTCGGTGCGCGGGATCAGCCGCGCGCCGTTGCGCCAGGGCTCGTACATCAGTCCACTGACGTCGTCGAGTTGCAGGTCCGCCGCCCGCAGCCAGCCACCGAGCTCCGACGGCCGGATGAAGGACGCGTACTGGTGGGTGCCGCGCGGCAGCAGGCGCGCGACGTATTCGGCGCCGACGATCGCGAGTGCGAACGCGGCCGGCGTGCGGTTGAGCGTCGAGACGAACAGGTGCCCGCCGGGCTTGAGCAGCGTGGCGCAGGCCTGCAGGATCGCCGCCGGGTCCGGCACGTGTTCGAGCATTTCCATGCAGGTCACGATGTCGTAGCTGCCGGGCCGCTCGGCGGCCAGTGCCTCGACCGACTGCACGCGGTAGTCGACCTGCACCCCGCTTTCGAGGCTGTGCAGCGTGGCCACCTTGACCAGGTCCTCGGCGAGATCGATCGCGGTGACCTTGGCGCCGAGCCTGGCCATCGCCTCGCTGAGCAGACCGCCGCCGCAGCCGACGTCGAGCACGGTCGCGCCGTCGAGCTGGGCGCGGTGGCGCACGTAGTCCAGACGCACCGGATTGAGTGCGTGCAGCGGCTTCTGCGGGCCGTCCGCATCCCACCAGCGGTTGGCCAAAGCGCCGAACTTGTCGAGTTCGGACTGATGGAAATTGTCGCGGGGGGCGCTCATGGGGCGGCTCCGGTCAGGACTGGGGTCGGATGGAGGAAATGCGCGCACGCCACTGGCGTGCATTGGCGCCGATCGCATCGAGATCGAACCCGACCAGTTCGCGTTCGCGCAGCTTGCGCTGGCCGGCGATCCAGACATCGCCCACCTGGTGACGTCCGGTCGCGTAGACCAGCTGCGAGACCACATGATGCAGCGGCTGGGTCTCGATCGGCGACAGATCGACGCAGACCAGATCGGCCTGCTTGCCGGCTTCGATCGAGCCGACGAGATGATCGAAGCCGATCGCCTTCGCACCGCCCAGCGTGGCCGCGCGCAGCGCGGTGAACGCGTCGAACGCGGCCGCATCCTGCGCGACGGCCTTGGCCAGGATGGCCGCGGTGCGGGTTTCGCCGAACATGTCGAGATCGTTGTTGCTGGCGACGCCGTCGGTGCCGATGGCGATATTGACGCCCGCCCGTTCCAGCGCGCAGGCAGGACAGAAGCCCGAGGCCAGCTTCAGGTTGGATTCCGGGCAATGCACCACGCTGACGCCGCGTTCGGCGCACAGGTGGATTTCGCCTTCGGTCAACTGGGTCATGTGCACTGCGATCAGGCGATCGTTGACCAGCCCGAGGCGATCCAGGCGCGCGATCGGTCGCTGGCCGTACTGCTGCTGCGACTGCTCGACCTCCTGCGCGGTCTCGTGCAGATGCAGATGCACCGGCAGATCGAGCTGGTCGGCCAGCATGCGGATGCGCTCGAAGTTCGCATCGCTCACGGTGTACGGCGCGTGCGGCGCGAACGCCATCGCGATCAGCGGATCGTCGCGCCACTGGTCGTGGACCGCGCCCGCCTTGTCGAAGTATTCGTCGTCGCTGCCCGCCCATGCGGTCGGGAAATCGATGACCGGCAGGCCCACGCGAGCACGGAACCCGTGCTGCTTGTAGACCGCGGCCTGCACGTCGGGAAAGAAGTAGTTCTCGTTGACGCAGGTGGTGCCGCCACGCAGCATCTCGGCCATCGCGAGCGTGATGCCGTCGGCGACGAAGACCGGGCTGATCACCGCGCCCTCGATCGGCCAGATGTGTTCCTGCAGCCAGACCTTGAGCGGCAGGTCGTCGGCGATGCCGCGCAACAGGGTCATCGGGTTGTGGGTATGGGCGTTGACCAGGCCCGGCAACACCGCCGAATGCGGCCGGGAGACCGTCTCGGACGCGGCGAAACGGCGGCGCGCTTCGGGAATCGGCAGCACGGCGACGATCCGGCCCTCGTGCACGGCGAGCGCGTGGTCGTCGAGCACGACCGCGTGCGGTTCGACCGGCACGACATGGGCCGCTTCGATCAGCAGATCGATGGACTGGGGCGCATCGGACATGCTCATTCGCTCTCTGACTCCTGTATCCAGAAGAACCCGTTCTGCAGCGCACCGGGGTCGTAGCGCGTGCCGTCGTAACGCAGAACGCGACTGTCGCGCCGCTGCGAAACCTGCTCACGGTCGCTGCCGGCGAGGGCTTCGGTGCGGGTGACGTTCGCCTGCACCCGCAGATCGGCGAACCCGTTGTGGACCGTGGGCTGCACGCCGATGGTGAAGCGGGCCTCCTCGGTCACCAGACGCTGACCGCGCGACCAGGCGCAGGGTTCGCCTTCGACGCGCGCCCAGACATCGAGACTGGCGCTGAAGACCGGACGCAGATCTTCGCCATCGCGGACATACAGCGTCATCTCGTCGTTCGTGCGCCCATCCGGACAGCTCGGGCCCGGGGCCGCGCTGCGCAGCACGACACCGAACGCGCGCACTCCACGTGCGAGATCGTAACGCGCGGTGTCGAGCAGCAGGCCGTCCTCGGCCAGCGCGAACGCCGCGTCCTCGTCGAGAGCGGTCCGATAGGACGACAGCACGCGTGCGTCGCGCGCGTCGAGCACGGCCACGACCAGCCGGAGCGACCGCTCGCCCATGACACGCTCGGCCGAGGTCGCGTAGGCGACGGCGGCGAGTTCGAGCGTCGGATCGAAGGGCCAGATCCGGCAGGCTCGCGACACGATCGGCTGCGCCTCGCCGGGCGGCAGCAATCCGGCTTCGGTCAGGGCGTAGAGCGTCTGCCCGCCGCAGGGATCACGCGGCGCGTCGACGGCCGACGCCTGCACGCCGGCCATCGGCGCCAGGCACGCGAGCGCGAAGAGCCCGCGCCGCAGCCGGGACGCGCGCCCGCTCTCGCCGGTTCCGGATGCAGGCGTCCGGCGGCCAGCTGCACCGCAAGCATCCGTCCGCGATGCGAATCGCTTGGCGATCCGGCCGACGCCCGTTCGCTCACGCGAAGACGCTGGATACCCGCCTGACCAGACATGCGTCTGTTGAGAGCCGCGGGGATGATGGATCCGCGACGCGAATCGCTTCGCGATTTCGCTGACGCCCGTTCGCTCACGCGAAGACGCTGGATCCCCGCCTGCGCGGGGATGATTGATCCGCGACGCAAATCGCTTCGCGATTTCGCTGCGGATCAATCACTTCACCCGGCTGACGTATTCGCCCGAGCGGGTGTCGACCTTGATCACTTCATCCTGGGCGACGAACAGCGGCACGCGGACGACGGCGCCGGTTTCCAGCGTGGCCGGCTTGCCGCCGGTGCCGGCGGTGTCGCCCTTGACGCCCGGATCGGTCTCGGTGATCTGCAGCTCGACGAAGTTCGGCGGCTGCACGGCGATCGGCGTGCCGTTCCACAGCGTGACCACGCACAGCTCTTCGCCCTTGAGCCACTTCTCGGCGCCGCCCATGCCGGCCTTGTCGGCCTGCACCTGCTCGAAGGATTCCTGGTTCATGAAGTGCCAGTACTCGCCGTCGGCGTAGAGGAACTGCATGTCGGTGTCCAGGACATCCGCCACTTCCACCGAGTCGGTCGCCTTCATCGTCAGTTCGACGACGCGGCCGCTCTTGATGTTGCGGTACTTCATGCGCGTGAAGGCCTGGCCCTTGCCCGGCTTCACGTACTCGGTATCGGTGATGACGCACGGCTCGTTGTTGACCAGGATCTTCTGGCCGTTCTTGACGTCGTTCATGCCATAACTGGCCATCTTTCGCTCCTGCTGGGCCGGGTACGCCGGCGGCTACAATGTGGGGTCCCGGGCCGCGACACGCGCGGACGGCTCTTCGGATTCAATCGCACATGATACCCGCAGCCCCTCTCCCCATGCAGCCGCGTCGCTGGCAGCAGGCCTGGCGTGAGGCCGTGCGCGATCCGCGCGAACTGCTCGCCCTGCTCGGCCTGCGCGAGCTGGCGCAGGACGTCTCGGACGCGGCGGCCGCGCAGTTTCCGCTGCGGGTGCCGCGCGCGTTCGTCGCGCGGATGCGTCACGGCGATCCCTCCGATCCGCTGCTGCGCCAGGTGCTGCCGCTCGATGCGGAAATGCGTCCCGTGCCCGGTTTCGGCCTGGATGCGGTCGGCGACGGCGCGGCCAAGGCGGGCCAGGGCGTGATCCACAAGTACCAGGGCCGGGCCTTGCTGGTGGCCACCGGCAGCTGCGCCGTGCATTGCCGCTACTGCTTCCGCCGGCACTTTCCGTATGCCGAGGAGACGGCTGCGGCCGGCGGCTGGGCTGCGGCGCTCGACGTGATCGCCGGAGACCCGTCGATCGAGGAGGTGCTGCTGTCGGGCGGCGATCCACTGTCGCTGGCCACCCCCAAGCTCGCCGAGCTCACCGACGCGTTGCGCGCCATTCCGCATGTGCGTCGTCTGCGCATCCATACCCGTCTGCCGATCGTGCTGCCCGAACGGGTGGATGCCGAGCTGACCCAGTGGCTGCGCTCGCTGCCCTGGCCGGTGGTCGTGGTGGTCCACGCCAACCACGCCAACGAATTCGACACGGACGTGGACACGGCCATGCAGGCGCTGCGCGACGCCGGCGCCGTCCTGCTCAACCAAGCCGTGCTGCTCAGGGGCGTCAACGATTCGGCGGATGCGCTGGTCGCGCTGTCGGAGCGCGGGCTCGCCGCCGGCGTGCTGCCCTACTACCTGCACCAGCTCGACCGGGTGGCGGGCGCCGCGCATTTCGAGGTCGACGACGCCACCGCGCTGTCGCTGCACGCGTCGCTCGTCGCGCGGCAGTCGGGATATCTGGTGCCCCGACTTGTGCGCGAGGTCGCAGGTGACGCATCCAAGCGTGCGCTGACGGGCGTCGACCATGGACGGAATCGCCCCCCCGTGGCATAACGCCGGTCTCTGCCACGGAGCCCCAGATGTCGACCCAAGCCGACACCGCCCTGCGCCTGCTGATCGTCGACGACCGGGTCGAAGATGCCGAAGCCATCGTAAGCGGCCTGCGCAACGCCGGCGTCGCCGTGCGGCCCTCGCGTCCGGAATCGGACGAGGAACTCAGCCGGATCGCCGGCAACCAGGCGATCGACCTCGTGCTCGCGGCACGCAACGCGACGTCGATCCCGTTCCCCCAGGTGATGCAGCGGGTCGCCGACACCGGCCGTGACCTGCCGGTGATCGCCCTGGTCGACACGCTCGACGAAGCCGGCTACGTCGAATCCATCCTCGCCGGTGCCCGCACCGTGGCCCTGCGCCATGCGCCCCAGCAGTTGCTGGCCAGCGTGCGCGAAGCCTGGTCCGATCGCGACGCGCGCCGCAGTCTGCGCCGCCTCGAAAGCCGCGTGCGCGAAACCGAGCGCCGCTGCGACGCGTTGATCGACTCCTCGCGCGATCCCATCGCCTATATCCACGAAGGCATGCACATCCGTGCCAACGGGGCCTATCTCGAGATGTTCGGCTACGAGCAGTTCGAGGACATCGAGGGCATCTCGCTGCTCGACATGGTCGCGCCGCAGCACGTGGAAGGCTTCAAGACCCTGCTCAAGTCGCTGGCCAAGGGCGAGCCGCCGCCGCCCCGCCACGAGATCGAGGCACGCGACATCGACGGCAACGCGTTTCCGGCCGCGATGGAATTCACCACCGCACAGTACGAGGGCGAGCCCTGCCTGCAGGTGGTGTTCCGTCGCCGTGAGCTGATCGACCCGGACCTGGCGCTGGAGCTCGAGGAACTGCGCCATCGCGACCAGGTGACCGGCCTGCTGAACCGCCCGGCCTTCCTGCGCGCGCTCGAGGACGCCGTGGACGAAGCCGCGCAGGCCGACCGCCAGTTCGGGTTCCTGATGATCGAACCCGACCATCACCATCAGCTGCTCGGCGACATCGGCCTCGATCACGCCGACGATCTGCTGGCCGCGGCGGCCGAGCGTCTGCGCGGCCTGATCGGCGACGGTGCGACCGCAGCCCGCTATGCCGGGCACACGCTCGCCGTGCTGCTGCCGGGTGCCGATTACCACGCCACCGCGGCCCTCGCCGACCGCATCCGCGACGGGTTCTCCGCGCAGCTGTTCGAGATCGGCGCACGGTCCAGCGTGGTCAGCGTCAGCATCGGCGGCGTACAGATCGGCGAGAAGATCGCCAACGTCGGCCAGGTGCTGGCACGCGCGACGCGCGCGCTCGAGTCCGCATCGGGAACGGGCGGCAACCGCAGCGAGATCTTCGACCCCGGCGCCACCGATCGGGTCGAGGAGGAACGCATCCAGGCCTGGGTCGCGCGCCTGCGCGGCGCGCTCGACAACGACGGCTTCCTGCTGCATTACCAGCCGGTGATCAACCTGCAGGGCGACACCGCCGCGGTCTACGAGATCCTGCTGCGGCTCGACGGCGGCGACGAACTCATCGCGCCCGGCGCCTTCCTGTCGATTGCCGAGGACAACGGCATGCTCGGCGAGATCGACCGCTATGTGGTCGGCCGGGCCATCGCCGCGATCGGCCAGCGCCTGCGCGAACACCGCCCGACCACGCTGCTGGTGAAGGTGAGCCAGGCGTCGCTCGACGACGAAGGTCTCGCGGAATTCATCGGCGCCCAGCTCGCCGCCCACCAGGTTCCCGGCGAGTACCTCGTTCTGCAATTGCCGGAATCCAAGGTGTTCACCCACCTCAAGGCGGCCCAGGCGTTCGCGGCGAACATCGGCCGTCTCGACTGCCGCTTCGCGCTCGAGCAGTTCGGCGTGGGACTGGATTCGTTCCAGCTGCTGACCCACCTGCAGCCGCATCTGCTGAAGATCGACCGCAGTTTCACCGACGATCTGGCCGGCAATGCCGAGAACCAGGAACGGATCGCCGAAATCGCGCGGCGCGCGCGGCAGATCGGCATCCGCACCATCGCCGAGTTCGTGCAGGACGCCACCAGCATGTCGATCCTGTTCGCGGCCGACATCGATTACGTGCAGGGCAACTTCCTTGCCGCGGCCGGCCCGGGCATGAACTACGACTTCGAATGACCGTGAGTCCGACGTTGTCGTAAGAGCCTGCTTGCACGCGAGGGGCAGCGCCGGCAGATCGCATGCGCGCACGCCGTGCTGCCGTACAAAAAAGCCCGCCGGATGGCGGGCTTTTTTCTGCTTGCGCAGCGCGGGTCAGGCCAGGATGCCCTGCTTCACCGCCGAACTGTCCGGCGGCGCATTGCGCAGCGCGGCGATGCGCTCTTCGAGCGGCGGGTGGCTCATCAGCAGCTTCTTGAGGCCGCCGCCGACGCCGCCGCTGATGCCGAACGCGGCCACCTGCTTCGGGAGCGTGTTCTGGCCGTAGGTCAGCGACAGCCGCTCGAGCGCGGCGATCATCTTCTCGCGACCGGCCAGCATCGCGCCGCCCTCGTCGGCGCGGAACTCGCGGTGACGCGAGAACCACATCGTGATCATCGAGGCGAACAGACCGAACACCATGTCGAGCACGAACACCACCGCGAAGTAGCCGATGCCACCGCCGCCGTTGTCGCGGCCACCGTTGAGGTAGCCGTCGACGACGCGTCCGACCACCCGGGCCAGGAAGATCACGAAGGTGTTCATGACGCCCTGGAGCAGGGTCATCGTGACCATGTCGCCATTGGCCACGTGCGCGACCTCGTGCGCGAGCACGGCTTCGGCCTCGTCGCGGGTCATCGCACGCAGCAGTCCCGTCGACACGGCGACCAGCGATGCGTCGCGACGCGCGCCGGTGGCGAACGCATTGATCTCCGGCGCGTCGTAGATCGCCACTTCGGGTGTCCGGATGCCGACCATCTCGGCCTGGCGCTGCACCGTCGTCAGCAGCCAGCGCTCCGCCTCGTTGCGCGGCTCGGTGATCACCTGGGCGCCAGTGAAACGCTTGGCCGACCACTTGGAGATCGCGAGCGAGAAGAAGGCACCGCCGAAGCCGAGCAGCGCGGCGAACACAAGCAGCCCGCCATAGGACGCCGGACTGACGCCGAGGACCGCCATGACGATACTGACCAGGGCCAGCACGGCGAGGTTGGTGGCGATGAGAAGAGCGTAGCGTTTGAGCATCGGAGTCGGTGTCTGTCGATCGCCTGCGCGGGGCGGAGCATTGCGCTGGGTGGATGTGCGACCACCACGTTAAGATTTCAATTCCCGCGCCGTGTCGCGCGCGTGCAGGCCGTCTGACAGTTCATGATCGGGACAGTTCCGGGTCGCCGCTTCGATGATCGCCGCTGATCGCATCATGACGACGGTGGGCCGGTTCGCTCCGTCTCCGACCGGTCCGCTGCATGCCGGCTCCCTGCTCGCGGCGTTCGGGAGTTGGCTGATGGCGCGCCGCCGCGGCGGCCTCTGGCACGTTCGCATCGAAGATGTCGACCGGGTCCGCGCGGTGCCAGGGATGGCCGAGCAGCAGCTCACCATGCTGCAGGCCTTCGGCCTGGACTGGGACGGGCCGATCGTGCGCCAGAGCGATCGCGACGCGCTGTACCAGCAGGCCCTCGATCGTCTGCTCGCGGCCGGTGAAGCATTCGTGTGCCACTGCAGCCGGCGGGATCTGGAGGCGAGCGGTGGCCGCCATCACGGCCGGTGTACGGCATCGGCGCCGCGGCCGGATCCGGCCATCCGTCTGCGCGTGCCGCGCGGTACGCGGGTGGCGTTCGACGATCGTGTGCGAGGCCGGATCGAGCAGGATGTCGGCGAGGCCGTCGGCGACTTCGTGCTGCGTCGCGCCGATGGCCTGTGGGCCTATCAGCTCGCCGTCGTCGTCGACGATGCCGCGCAGCACGTGACCGAGGTCGTTCGCGGCGCCGACCTGCTGGACTCCACACCAAGGCAGATCCTGCTGCAGCGCCGGCTGGGCCTGCCGACGCCCGCCTACGTCCATCTGCCCCTGCTGCTCGACGCACACGGCCGCAAGCTGTCGAAATCCCATGCGGCGCTGCCGATCGATGCGGCATCCCCGCTCCCCGCGCTACAGCACGCATGGCGCCAACTCGGCCAGGCCCCGTTTGCCGATGTCCAGGACGTGCCGTCGTTTCTCGATCGTGCCTGCGCGCGCTTCGAACCCGCGCGCATCCCGCCTCACGACCATCGATTGTGCGATGCACCATGACGCCTGGATGCCTTTGACTAGACTGGCTGCAGCGTCGCCGCACCGGTGATGCAGGCAATCGGAGGGATGCAATGAGCGCACGCGTGGCACTGGTGACCGGAGGAACCGGAGGAATCGGCACGGCGATCGTGCGCCGGCTGGCCGATAGCGGCTACCGGGTGGCGACCAACTACCGCAACGAGGACAAGGCCCGGGCGTGGCAGGCCCAGTTGCGTGCCGACGGCTACGAGGTCGCACTCGCAGCCGGCGACGTGACCGACCATGTCGCCGCCGAGGCGATGGTGCGCGAGATCGAGGGACAGCTCGGACCGGTCGACATCCTGATCAACAACGCCGGCATCACCCGCGACGGCACCTTCCACAAGATGAAGCCGGACCAGTGGCAGGACGTCATCAACACCAATCTCAATTCGATCTACAACGTGACCCGGCCCGTGATCGAGGGCATGCGCGAGCGCAAGTGGGGCCGGATCATCCAGATCAGCTCGATCAACGGACTCAAGGGCCAGTACGGCCAGGCGAACTACGCCGCCGCCAAGGCCGGTATGCACGGCTTCACGATTTCGCTGGCGCGCGAGAACGCCAAGCTCGGCATCACGGTGAACACCGTCTCGCCCGGTTACGTCGCCACCGACATGGTGATGGCCGTGCCCGAGGACGTGCGCGCGAAGATCGCCGCCGACATTCCGACCGGCCGGCTCGGGCGCCCCGAGGAAATCGCCTACGCGGTGAACTTCCTCGTCGCCGACGAGGCGGCCTGGATCACCGGCTCGAACCTCGACATCAACGGCGGCCACCACATGGGCTGGTGAGTGCGCGGGTGCGCCGCGCAACGCGGCGCGCCTCACGCGGTCCGTACCCGACCGGACGGTCGCGCCACGGCCCCATCCGTCCCCATTCAGTCCGCGCCCGAGTTGCGTGCCCTCCGGGGCTACGCCATGCTGCGCGGCACCAATGACCCGAGTGTTGGCTTCATGAGTGCAACGCGCATCATCAAGAAATACCCGAACCGTCGGCTCTACGACACCGAGATTTCCAGCTACATCACCATCGAGGACGTGCGCCAGCTGATCGTCGACGGCGAGGCGTTCGAAGTCCGCGATGCCAAGAGCGGCGAAGACCTCACGCGCTCCGTCCTGCTGCAGATCATTTCCGAGCACGAGTCGGACGGCGAGCCGGTGCTGTCGACCCAGCTGCTGAGCCAGATCATCCGGTTCTACGGCGATTCGATGCAGGGCTTCATGGGCACCTACCTCGAGCGCTCGATGCAGGTGTTCCTCGATCAGCAGCAGCAGTTCCGCCAGCAGATGGGCGGCCTGCTCGGCCAGACGCCCTGGACGATGATGAACCAGCTCACCGAGCGCAACATGGAGTTCTGGAAGGAATTCCAGAAGACCATGGTGGGCGGCGTCGCACCCACGGCCCGCCCGGGCGATCGTGATCCGCCCAAGCGCGGTCGCTGATCCGCCTGCTGCCTCTCCACGGCGCGGTCTCCGCGCCGTTTTCGTTTCCGCGTTTCCGGGATGACTCCATGATCCACACACCACGCGTCGCCATCGTCACCGGTGGCCTCGGCGGCATCGGCCGCGCCATCTGCAGGCAGCTTGCCGGACGCGGCGTCCACGTCGTCGCCGCCGACCTCGCGGCCGATGCCGAACGCCTGGATGCGTTCGCGGCCGACATGGCCGGCCTGCCGGTGACCACGCTCGCGGTCGATGTCGGCGATGCCGGTGCCTGCGCGTCGGCCATCGCCGAGGTCGAGCAGCGCCACGGCCGGCTCGACATCCTCGTCAACGCGGCCGGCATCACCCGTGATTCGACGCTGCGCAAGATGTCCACCGGGCAGTGGGACGACGTGCTGCGCATCAACCTCGACAGCGCCTTCCATCTGTGCCGGGCGGCCGTCGACGGCATGCTCGCGCGCGGCTTCGGCCGCATCGTCAACATCAGCTCGGTCAGCGGCCAGACCGGCAATTTCGGCCAGACCAACTACGCCGCGGCCAAGGCCGGCCTGCACGGGTTCACGATGTCGCTGGCGCGCGAGGTCGCGGCCAAGGGCATCACCGTCAACAGCCTGTCGCCGGGCTATGTCGAAACCCCGATGACCGCGAAGATGCCGCCCGACGTACTGGCACGGACCGTCGCCAGCGTGCCGGTCGGCCGGGTCGGCCAGCCGGACGACATCGCGCGCGCGGTCGTCTTCCTGACCGCGGACGAGGCGGGTTACATCACCGGCATCAATCTGCCCGTCAACGGCGGCCTGCTGATGGGGTTCTGAGGTCGGGGCGCCGCAGCGCCCCGCCTCTCACAGCGCCAGCGCGGTCTGCTGCGCGTCCTCGCAGAACTTGGCCCGGTACTCCATCGCCTTGGGAATCAGGCTCTGCAGGTTCTGGATGCGCGTGCCGGGGTTGGGATGCGTCGACGAGAATTCCGGCGGCGCCTGGCCGCCACTGGCCGCGCTCATCCGCTCCCACAGCGGCACCGATTCGCGCGGATCGAAACACGCCGCCGCGGCCAGCATCAGACCGACGACGTCGGCCTCGGTCTCGTGCTTGCGTGCATACGGCAGCAGGTAGCCGTAGCCCATCGCGGCCATGACCATCTGCTGCTGCTGCGGATCCATGCCGCTCATCGCGCCGGCCATCTGGCCGACCTGGGTCAGCCGCTGCTGCGCCATGCGCTGCGCGCCGTGCCGCAGCAGCGCGTGCGCGATCTCGTGGCCCATGACCACCGCCATCGCGTCGGCGTTCTGCGCCACCGGCACCAGGCCCGTATAGACCGCCATCTTGCCGCCCGGCAGGCAGAACGCATTGGCCTGGTCGGAATCGATGACGTTGACTTCCCAGTCGAAACTCTCGGAGAACCGGGTCGGTTCCAGGCCGTTCTCGCGCGCAAGCTCGGCCTCGACCACGCCCACCTTGGCGATCAGCCGGTCGGCGATCGCGCGTACGTCGCGGGCGATCTCGCTGTCGGCCGGCACCGGGCGTTCCTGCTGCAGGATCTGTTCGTAGGCCTCGAGGCCGAGTGCCTTCTCGTCCTCGACATCGAGCGCGCGGTCGATCAGCACGGTCTCGCCGGTGACCGGATCGGTCGAGCGGTTGGAGACGTAGTAATAGAGGCCGTAACCCGCGAACAGCAGCAGCATGACGAACCGCAAATTGATGCCGCGCCGGGGTGCGCGGCCGGCCGGGCGCCGGTCACCGCGGCCGAAGGGATCCTGTCTCATGGTGTGCTCCGATGCCGGAATCCGGCGGGGTCAAAGATCGCGGACGACGCGGAAGCCGATTCTGGCATTGGTCGTGTCGACCTGCGCCAACGCGCGCCAGCTGGCGCGGGTCTGGGCGGGTGAACTGGCCCAGGAGCCCCCGCGGATCACCTGGTCGCGGCAGCCGGGGTTGACCCACGCGGATCCGTCGCCGGGCGCCCGGCGGTAGGTCGCATGCCAGCAGTCGGCCATCCATTCACTGACATTACCGGCAAGGTCGTGCACGCCCCAGGTGTTGGGCTGGAAGCTGCCGACCGGCGCCGGGCCCCAGTAGCCGTCGCCGTAGCCCGCAAAGGCATTGCCCCAGGTGCGGCCCGACGGCGAGCGGTCGAGCGCGCCGGTCATGTTGCCGCTGCCTTCGGGCGGCGTGCCCTCGCCCCACGGGTAGCGCTCGCTGCTGCCGTTGCGGAAGGCGTATTCGAACTCCGCCTCGCTCGGCAGCCGGTAGCGCCGGCCGCTCTGCGCCGACAGCCAGTCGACATAGGCCTGGGCGTCCTTGGCACTGACGTGCAGCACCGGCAGGGTGTCTCCGGCCGGACGCCCGGCGTAATCGGAGCGCCAGTCGACGTTGCTGCGCCGGAGGAAATTGCCGCTGCGCTCGTCGTAGGCCATCGAGAACCCGCGCCGCACCGCACGCGACTGATAGCCGGTGGCATCGACGAACCGCCGGAACTCGCCCACTGTCACCTCGCGCACGCCCATTGCGAAGCCGCGCTCGAAACGCACGGGATGTCGCGGCTTCTCGTTGTCGTCGGCATCGTCGTCGCCCGGCAGTGCGCCCATCATGAAACCGCCGTGCGGCAGCACCACCATCTGCGGTCCGCGCGCGCCGCCGTCCAGTGCATCGGTGAACACCTGCCCGGGCCGGAAATCACCGTAGTGCACGGCCTGGTCGATGCGCTCACGCAGATCCAGCGCCACCGGATCACCCGGTCGGGCGATAGTCAGAATCTCGGCCAGGCGTTCGCGGGCCTGGACGACACCGTTGATCTTCGGCAACGCGGCCACGCCGGCATCGCGCAGTTGCCGGATGCGGTTGGCGCGCATGCGCTCGACCCGCCGTTCGGCATCGGGCACCGTGGCGAATCCTGGACGGATGCGCGCGGCATGCGCCAGCCATTGCGCCGCGAGCGGAAAGTCGCCATCGACCGCCGCGTCTTCCGCGCGCCGGATCATGGCGCTTTCGACCGCCGCCATGCCCTGCAGGGCGCGCGGCTGTCCGGGCCGCAGTGCGGCCGCGGCGCGGAAGCCGGCCAGAGCCCCACCCCCCGCCTCGCCGAGTTCACCGGCCTGCAGGGCGCGCTCGGCATTGCGGTTGAGTTCCCACAGGCGATCGCTGGCATCCACGCGCTCGAGGTAGGCGACCACGTCGGCATCGTCGGCGTCGAGATACCGGGCGACGGCGGCGAACGCATGCGCTGCGCGCAGACCGGCGATCGAATCGCCGGTGTCGGCTTCGTCCAGCGCCATGGCACCGAGCGCCAGCACGCGTGCACGCGCGCGCCTCAAGCCGGCGGCGGCCGCGCGTTCCTGGCCCTCGACCGCCGACAGCGCCAGATACAGGGGAATCGCCGACTCGGCAGTCGCGTAGAGATCATCGTCGCGCAGCGCCGCATCCGCGCGCTCGCGCGCTTCGGCGTCTTCGCCCGGGGCGATACCGGCCACCGGCGGCGTCCAGTTGAGCTCGGCGACGATCACATCGTCGCCGCTGATGGTCACGCTGCCGTCGCCCTGGGCGTCCGCATCGCCCTCGCCATCGGCGCGGCCACAGCCGGCCAGCAGACCCAGCAACAGGAGGCTGGCGACAATGGTTCCGCGCAAAACGGGCTCCCGTGATCGCATCGCGTCAGATTAAGCCATCGTCGATGCCGTCGTACTGTCGTGGCCCGCTGCGATTGCCGCCATCCGGCGACGCCGCTAGGCTGTCGCGCATGACCTCCTCCACTGCGTGCTGGATCGACGATCCGGCCAGTCTCCGCGCGCGGCTGCCTGCCGCTCCCGCCCGCGTCGGGCTCGATACCGAATTCATCCGCGAACGCACCTTCTGGCCGCAACTGGCCCTGGTGCAGATCGCGGTCGAGCGCGACGACGGCATCGACGTGCTGCTGGTCGACCCCCTGGCGCCCGGCATCGCCGACGCGCTGCGCCCGCTGCTGTCGGATCCGGACATCCTCAAGGTGATGCACAGCGCCAGCGAGGACCTGGTCGCGTTCGGCCATGCCTGCGGCGCGGTGCCGACGCCCCTGTTCGATACCCAGATCGCCGCCGCGCTCGCCGGCGTGGGCGGCGGCATGGGCTACCAGCGCCTGGTGCAGGACCAGCTCGACATCGCGCTGCCCAAGGGCGAGACGCGCTCGGACTGGCTGCGCCGGCCCCTGTCGCCGACCCAGCTCGACTACGCCGCCGACGATGTCGAGCACCTGTTCGCGCTGCACGATCGGCTCTCGGCTCGGCTCGACGCACTCGATCGCGCGGCCTGGCTGCGCGAGGACTGCGCGCGCCTGGTCGAGACTGCCGGCAACCTGGAGGGCGAACGCTGGCCGCAACTGGGCGGCCGCACCGGCCAGTTCCTCGATGCCGACGCACAGCGTCGCCTGCTGCGCCTGCTGCGCTGGCGCGAGCAGCAGGCCCGCCTGCAGGACAAGCCGCGCAGCTGGATCCTCGACAACGAGCTGGCCACCCTGCTGGCGCGCGATCCGCCGGCCGATGCGACCGCGCTGCAGCGCCGGCTCGAGGCGCATCCCAAGGCCCCGCGCAAGCTCGGTGCCGCGATCTGGCAGGCGCTGACCACCACGTTGCCCGACGAGGCGGATGCGCCGCTGTCGAATGGCGAGGAACCCGACCGCAAGCAGCTCAAGCGCCTGCAGCAGGCCGTGGCCACGCGGAGCGTGGAACTCGGCCTGCCTGACGGCATCCTCGCCTCGCGCAAGTGGCTCGAAGCGCTGGTCGAAGGCGCCGACTGGCCGGGCGCGCTGGCCGGCTGGCGTCGTACGCAGCTCGAACCCGCACTCGCGCCCCTGCTCACCGAGGCTGGCGAAGCGCCGACGGCCTCTGTATGATGCGACGCTTCGTGGGGCGGTAGCTCAGCTGGGAGAGCGCCACGTTCGCATCGTGGAGGTCAGGGGTTCGATCCCCCTCCGCTCCACCACGAAACAGAAACCCCGGAAGGCGCAGGCCTTCCGGGGTTTTTTTGTGCGCGCTGCGTGTTGCGCCCGAGTCCGCACGACGCGCGCCGGTGTCGACGCGCGTGACGTCAGTGGCTCGCCTTGTCCGATGCGGATTCACCCGGGATTGCCGTCTCGGTGTCCAGCAACTCGCGCACGTACAGGCGCTTGACCAGCACGTACAGCACCACCGTCAGCGGCGCGGCGAGCAGCAGGCCGGCGAAGCCCTGCAGCGAACCGAACACCAGCAGCGAGAACAGCAGCAGCGCCGGCGGCAGTTCCACCGCGCGCTGCTGGATCAGCGGCTGCAGCAGATTGCTCTCGATCTGCTGGATGACGATGTACAGCGCGGTCGTGGCCAGGCCGACCTGCGGGCTGACGGTGAAGCCGAGCAGAATGCCGGGAATGGCCGCGGCGATCGGCCCGATGATCGGCACGAAATCGAGCAGGAACGCGATCAGCGCGAGCGCGAACGCGGCCGGCACGCCGAGCAGCCACAGGCCGATGCCGGTCAGCACCGCCACCACCGCCATCGCCACCAGCTGGCCACCCAGCCACAGACGCAGGGCACGCGCGCTGCTGTCGAGCGCGTCGGCGCTGACGTCGCGGACCGGCTTCGGAATCAGCTGCAGCAGCCCGGCCCGGTACATGCCCGGCTGGGCCGCGATGTAGATCGCACCGATCAGCACCAGCAGCAGGTTCATCAGCCCACCGGAGAAGGTCATCGCCATCGCGCCGGCACTGGTGGCGATGCGCCCGACGTTGTTGCGCAGGGTATCGATCTGCTCGGCGAGCAGGCTGCCGACCGTGGTCTCCTCCACCCAGTCCTGGAACTGTTCGTAGGCCGGCGGCAGGGCTTCCACCAGCGTGGCGACCTCGCGCGCGACCTGGGAACCGAACAGCCACAAGAGCAGCCCGAGCCCGCTCGACAGCACGACCAGCACGATGCCCAGGGCAATGCCGTGCGAGACCGGCAGCACCCGGCGCAGCAGATCGGACAAGGACAGCAGCATGGCCGCGAACACGATCGCGCCGAACACCAGCATCAGCACCGGCAACAGCGCCCAGAGCAGGACGAGCGCCGCGACCAGCGCGATGACGATCAGGACCTGGCGGGTGAAACGGGAAAGATCGAGAGGCAGCGACATGGAATCCGGACGAAAAACGCATCGACGCGAGCGCCACGCACGGGCGCCGGACATTCGATGACGGGACCGCGTTGTCCCACATCGGCCGTGCAGGGCGTGCATTCAGGACCGTCCGCGCCGGCACAGGCCTTCACCCGGATTGCCCGGCTCGCCAGATCCGGGCCGAAGGTGTACAAATGTACACCATGGACACCCTGCCCCCACAACGCGCCGCCGTACTCGATTTCATCCGGCAACGGCTGGACGCCGGCCGGCCACCGAGCCTGGCCGAAATCGCCACGCAGTTCGGCTTCGCCTCGCGCAATGCCGCGCAGAAGCACGTCCGCGCGCTCACCGAGGCCGGCCTGCTGGAAGCGCGTCCGCACGAGAAGCGAGGGCTGCGCCTGCCCGGCACCGCTGCGGTCCGCCCGGACCTTCTGATGCTGCCGGTGCTCGGCCGCGTTGCGGCCGGCGTGCCGATCGGCGCCGACATCGGCCTGGACCGGCAGCTGTGGCTCGACCGCGGCGTCTTCGCGTTGCGGCCGGACTACCTGTTGCGGGTCGAAGGCGATTCGATGATCGACGACGGCATCCTCGACGGCGATCTGGTCGGCGTGCACCGCAGCGCCGATGCCCGCGACGGGCAGACGGTAGTGGCCAGGCTCGACGGCGAGCTGACGATCAAGCGGCTGGCGCTGCTTGGCGACGGCCTGCAACTGCTGGCACGCAATCCCGCCTATGCGCCGATCCGCGTGCCGGCCGGTGCCGATTTCGCGATCGAAGGTCTGTTCTGCGGCCTGGTGCGGCAGGGCTGACATGGCGGCGGCGCAACCTCTCGATGCCCTGCTCGCCGCGCGCACGGTCTGGCACGCCGGCCGCAGCGCCCAGGCCGTGGACACCGGCGAGCCGACCGGCTTCCCGGCGCTGGACGCGGTGCTGCCCGAGCGCGGCTGGCCGCGCGGAGCACTGACCGAACTGTTGCTGCCGGCCGACGGCGTCGGCGAACTCGCGCTGCTGATGCCGGCGCTGGCGCGCATGACCGCCGCCGGCGAGCGCGTCGTGCTGATCGCCCCGCCCTACGTGCCCTACGCGCCCGCCTGGCAGGCGGCCGGCATCGATCTGACGTGTCTGGACATCGTCGAGGCCGCCCCGCGCGATGCCTTGTGGGCGTTCGAGCAATGCCTGCGCAGCGCCGCCTGCGCGGCGGCGATCGGCTGGCCGCAGACCGACGACGACCGGCTGCTGCGCCGCCTGCAGGTCGCGGCCGATACCGGCGGCGGTTGTGCGTTCGCGCTGCGCGACCGCCGGCATGCGGTCAATGCGTCGCCGGCGGCGCTGCGTATCGAATACCGGCCCGAGGACGGCACCTGGCAGGTGCGCAAATGCCGCGGCGCACAGCCGCCGGCGACCGCACTGCGGTTGACGCACTGATGCCGCGACGCGCCGATTCCACCGCCATCCTCGATCGGGTGCGCCGTGCCGTGCACATGCCGCGGGCATCGGTCACGCGCCGGCGCGCCGGCACGCGATGCCGCGCCTCCGGTCGGCGTGCTGCAGATCCGATGCCGGCACCCCCTCACCCCCTGCATTGTCCGCACACGCGCCGCTGTTGAGACCGCACCGTGCTCTGGGCCTGCATCCTCGTGCCGCAACTGGCGCTCGACGCCGTTCTCCGGCGCCTGCCTGATCCCGACCCGCCGCTGGCGCTGGTCGAAGGTCCGGCGCAGCTGCGCAGCCTGCATGCGGTCAACGCCGCGGCCGCGGGCGCGGGCCTGAAACCCGGTATGCGGCTGTCGGCCGCTCATGCGCTGCTGGCCGACGTGCGCACCGTCGATTACGACGCGCAGGCCGAGGCGCACTGGCACCGCTTCCTCGCCGCTTGGGCCTACCGCCACAGTTCGCTGGTCAGCCGGCAGTGGCCGCGTGCGATCGTGCTCGAGGCGCGCGCCAGCTTCCGCCTGTTCGGGCCCTGGCCGCGGTTCGAGCGGCGGCTGCGTGACGAACTCGACGCCCTGGGCTTCCGCCATCGCATCGCGCTGGCGCCCACGCCGCGCGCGGCCCGCGTGCTGGCCGGTCTGCGCGACGGCTTCGCAGTGACCAGTCCCGCCGCGCTGCAGCCCCTGCTTGGCACCGTGCCGGTGCGTCGCGCCGCGCTGCCGGGCGATGCCGGCGAGCGGCTGC
>NTJG01000006.1 GCA_002324875.1 Lysobacteraceae bacterium NML93-0793 | reverse complement strand
CCAGCTGGCGGTCACGGGCAAGGATGCCGCCGACGTGGCGGTGCTGCTGTGCGGCCAGAAGCTGGAGATCCACCGGGTCGAGCGGGATGAGGAGATCATTTCCCGCCTGGTCGTGCTGGAAGCCCGGGCTAAAGATCCGCGCCGCCGCGCCGCTACAGCTCACCGAACCCCCTTTGTCGGAGACGCAATGGACACCGTGCCCCTAGGCGATGACCTCGGTATCGAGGCCAGCACCGGTCTCAAGGAACGGCTCGCGCCGTACCTGGACCAGGCGCACGCCGTCGTGCTCGACGCGACCGAAGTCCGGCGCGTGCACACGGCCGGGCTGCAGGTGCTCTGCGCGTTCTTCGCCAGCCGCGTCGGCACCGGGCTGAGCACCGAGCTGCGCGGATGTAACGAGGTGCTGCTCGATGCGGCCCGCCTGCTGGGCCTCGGCCCCGCGCTCGGGCTCGCGGATGGCTCCGATCAATCAAACGCAACAGACGCAAGCACAGTGGAGAACGCCGCATGAGCGCACGCATTCTTGTAGTGGACGATTCGGCCTCGATGCGCCAGATGGTGGCGTTCGCGCTGACGTCGGCCGGCTTCGATGTCGACGAGGCCGAGGACGGCCAGGTCGCCCTCGGGCGCGCCCAGGGCCAGCGCTTCAACGCGGTGGTGACCGACGTCAACATGCCCAACATGGACGGCATCTCGCTGATCCGTGCGCTGCGCGGCCTGCCTGACTACAAGTTCACCCCGATGCTGATGCTGACCACCGAGTCGGGTCCGGAAAAGAAGGCCGAAGGCAAGGCGGCCGGCGCGACCGGCTGGCTGGTCAAGCCCTTCAATCCCGATCAGCTGATCGCGACCGTCCAGAAAGTGCTGGGCTGAGCCCACGTCCTTCCGCACACCAGACCGCAGGCCGAGTTCCCATGAGCATGGACATGCAGCGCTTTCACGCCACCTTCTTCGAGGAAAGCCGGGAAGGTCTCGAAGCCATGGAAGCGGGTCTGCTCCAGCTCGAGCAGGGCGACCGTGACGCCGACCTGATCAACTCGATCTTCCGCGCCGCGCACTCCATCAAGGGCGGCGCGGCGACGTTCGGCTTCGACGCCGTCGCCGCACTCACCCACGTGCTGGAGACGCTGCTCGACGAGCTGCGGGCCGGCAAGCGCGCGGTCACCGGCGCCGCAATCGACGCGATGCTGGCCTCGGTCGACGTGCTGCGTGCCCTGCTCGGCGAAGCGGAAACCGGCCACCCGGCCGATCCGCAGGCGTCGCAGGCCGTGCAGGCGAGGCTCAACGCCGTTCTGGCCGGGACCGATGCCCCGGCGCCGGTGGCCGTGCAGGCCAAGGCCCCGCAGGACGAGCCCGCGGGCTGGCGCATCGGGTTCACGCCGGCGCCGTCGCTGTTCATGAGCGGCAACGATCCGCTGCGCATCATCCGCGAGCTCGACCGGCTGGGTCCGCTCGAGGTCGCGGTCCGCACCGAACGCCTGCCCGGGTTCGCCCAGCTCGATCCGCTCGAAGCCTATCTGGCCTGGGATCTCGGCCTGCTGGCCCCGGTGCCGCGCAGCGCGGTGGACGACGCGTTCGCCTGGGTCGAGGACGATTGCGAACTCGACGTGCAGGCGATCCTGCCCGAGCCGGCCGACGACGCGGGCGACGTGTTCGCGGCCGGCGAAGCCGACGCGCCCGCGGCTGCGGTCGCGAGCGGCGCCGAAACCAAGGCCGGCGGCCACGAAGCCGCCGAGAGCTCGATCCGTGTCAGCACCGACAAGATCGACGGCCTGATCAACCTGGTCGGCGAACTGGTCATCACCCAGGCGATGCTCAAGCAGGTCAGCAGCCGGCTCGACCCCGCCCTCGCCGAGCGTCTGTTCGAAGGTCTGGATCTGCTCGAGCGCAACACCCGCGACCTGCAGGAAGCGGTGATCGGCGTGCGCATGCTGCCGGTCGAGGCGGTGTTCCGCCGTTTCCCGCGCCTGGTGCGCGACCTCTCGGCGCGCCTCGGAAAGCAGGTGCGTCTGCGTACGCTCGGCGAAGGCACCGAGCTCGACAAGGGCCTGATCGAGAAGATCGCCGATCCGCTGGTGCACCTGGTCCGCAACTCGATCGATCACGGCCTCGAACTGCCTGACGCGCGCGTGGCCGCCGGCAAGGACGGCACCGGCACGATCACCCTCGCCGCCTCGCACCAGGGCGGCCACATCGTCATCGAGGTGGCCGACGACGGCCGCGGCCTCGATCGCGACCGCATTCTGGCCAAGGCCGTCGAGCGCGGTCTGGCCGTGCCGGAAAAGCCCACCGACGCCCAGGTCTGGGACCTGATCTTCCAGCCCGGGTTCTCCACCGCCGACGCGGTGACCGATCTGTCGGGCCGCGGCGTGGGCATGGACGTGGTCCGCCGCAACATCCAGGCGCTGGGTGGCGAGGTCCAGCTCGAAAGCACGTTCGGGTGCGGCACCCGCGTGGTGATCCGCCTACCGCTGACGCTCGCGATCCTCGACGGCATGACCGTCGCGGTCGGCGAGGAAACCCTGATCCTGCCCTTGTCGCACGTGATCGAGGCCCTGCAGCCGCAGGCCGAGGACGTGCGCAGCCTGGCCGGCGACGGCCGCGTGTTGCGCGTGCGCGGCGAGTACCTGCCGCTGCTCTCGCTCAACGAGTACTACCGCTACGGCCAGCCGCGCCGCGACGACGCCCTTGTGGTGGTGGTCGAGGGCGACGGCCAGAAGCTCGCGCTGGAAGTCGACGAGCTGCTCGGCCAGCAGCAGGTCGTGGTCAAGAACCTCGAGAACAATTACCGCCGGGTGGATGGCGTCTCGGGCGCCACGATCCTCGGTGACGGACGGGTGGCCCTGATCGTCGATGTCGGCGGTCTGGTGCGCTCGTTGCGGGTCCCGCAGGCTGCCTGAGCCGACGACGGACCGGGGCGTCAGTTGCGCGCGGCGCCTCGTGTTGCGGAGGGCGTCGCCGGCTGTGGCTACGAGGACGGGCAAAGGCTCCATGCCGCCTGCTGTGTCATCCGGTTTTCACGGCGCAGTGATGTCGCCTTCTGTGGCATGAATCACACTGTGAGTTCTGCGTGTGTCGCGTTCAGAGCGTCGCCGCCGCGCCGTTAATGCCCTCGACCGGAACGCCCGACGGTCTACCGCACTTCGTCACAGGGCGTCTTCTTCTGGACCTCTCATGCAAATCGGCAATCTTCGTATCGGCCAGCGCCTGGCCATCGGTTTTTCGGTCGTCATCGCCCTGATGCTCGTGCTCACCGCGGTCGGCGTGCAGCGTGTCGGGCGCATCAGCGACGGCCTGCACACGATCAACGACATCAACAGCGTCAAGCAGCGGCACGCGATCAACTTCCGCGGCAGCGTGCACGACCGCGCCATCGCCCTGCGCGACGTGGTGCTGGTCGACAGCCCCGAGGCGCTGGCCGCTGCGCACGCCGACATCGAGCGGCTGGCCGCGTTCTACGCCGGATCGGCGGCGCCGCTGGATGCGCTGATCCGCGACTCCACCGATGCGCGCGAGCAGGCGATGCTCGAATCGATCCAGGCCGTCGAGGCCAGGACGCTGCCGCTGATCGAACAGGTCGGCGCGCTGCGTGACGCGGGCGACCGCGACGGCGCGCAGCAGCTGTTGATGGCCGAGGCCGCGCCGGCATTCGTGGAGTGGCTGGCGCGGATCAACGCGTTCATCGATCTGCAGGAAAGCAAGAACCAGCACGAGGCCGTCGCGGCCAAAGACACCGCCGACGGGTTCGCGGCCTGGATGCTGTCGCTCACCGCGCTGGCGGTGCTGGCGGGCGTGGTCATCGCGGTGCTGCTCACCCGCAGCATCACCCGCCCCCTGCGCAAGGCACTCGATGCGGCCGAGCGTGTGAGCCGCGGCGAGCTCGACCGCCCGGTGGAAACGGCAGGGCGCGACGAGACTGCCCACGTGCTGAAGGCGATGCAGCGCATGCAGACCCAGCTGCGCACGGTGATCGACGCCCAGCGCGAGATGGCGCGCGAGCACGAGGCCGGCAGGATCAGCTATCGCATGGACGCCGACGCCCTGCCCGGCGACTACGGCGTCATGGTGGCGGGCACCAACGATCTGGTGGCCGCGCACATCGCGGTGAAGATGCGCCTGGTCGAGGTGATCAAGCGCTACGCCGTGGGCGATCTGGCCCAGGACATGGAACGCCTGCCCGGCGAGAAAGCCGTGATCACCGAGACCATGGACACCGCCAAGCGCAACCTCGGCGCGATCAACGGCGAGATCCGCCGGCTGGTGGAGGCCGCGGCGCGGGGCGACTTCAGCGTGCGCGGCGACGCCGCGCGCTTCGAGCACGACTTCCGCGACATGGTCGAAGCGCTCAACCGCCTCATGCACACCGCCGACGCCAACCTCGGCGACATCTCGTCGGTACTGCGCGCGATCGCCGCCGGCGACCTCACCGCGCGGATGGAGGGCGACTTCCAGGGCGTGTTCGCCCGGATGCGCGACGATGCCAACGCCACCGTGACCCAGCTCACGGCGATCGTCGCGCGCATCCACGCGGCCTCCGGTGCGATCGGCACCGCGTCGTCGGAGATCGCGTCGGGCAACGACGATCTCTCGCGCCGTACCGAGCAGCAGGCCGCCAGCCTGGAGGAAACCGCCGCATCGATGGAGGAACTCACCTCCACCGTGCGCCAGAACGCGGACAGTGCGCGCCAGGCCAACGAACTGGTCATCGGCACCGCAGATGTCGCCGCGCGCGGTGGTGCGGTGGTCGGCCAGGTGGTCGAGACCATGGCGGAAATCGAGCGGGCCTCGCGCCGCATCGGCGACATCATCACGGTCATCGACGGCATCGCGTTCCAGACCAACATCCTCGCGCTCAACGCCGCGGTGGAAGCCGCACGCGCCGGCGAACAGGGCCGCGGCTTCGCGGTCGTCGCGTCCGAAGTCCGCACCCTCGCCCAGCGCAGTGCCCAGGCCGCCAAGGAGATCAAGGGCCTGATCGAAGATTCGACCAGCAAGGTCTCCGACGGTGCCGCACTGGCCGGCGAGGCCGGCAGGACCATGGGCGAGATCGTCGCGTCGGTGCGGCAGGTGACCGACATCATGGCCGGCATCGCCACCGCCTCGCAGGAGCAGGCCGCGGGCATCGAGCAGGTCAACGAGAGCATCACCCGGATGGACGAAACCACGCAGCAGAACGCGGCGCTGGTGGAAGAAGCCTCGGCCGCGGCCCGCGCGATGCAGGAGCAGGCTTCGGCGCTGGACGACACCGTGGCGGTGTTCCGCATCCACGCCGCCGCGCCGCCCGCGCGGCCGCCGGTGGCACGGGCCGGACGCGCGGTGCCCGAGCCGGCCTGATCGGGCGGCCGCGCGCCTCAATTTCCGCGGCGCGCGGCCGATACCCGGGACACTGGACCTATCCGGCCCTGGATGATGGCTGTCGCAGAAGACCATTCGCAGCTGCTCGACGATGAGGAATCGCCCTACGCGTTGCGCGAGCCGCGCGCGGTGGGCCAGGTGTTGCACGGCCTGGTGGAGGCACGCGCGATCATCAGCGCGGCCTTGATTCCGGGCGGCCACGCCTGCCCCACCGCGCTGCTCGCGGTGCACGACGACGGCACGGTGATTCTCGACGGCAACCGCCACGAGGCCACGAACCGGCGCATGGAAGACGCCACCCGCATGATCTGCAGCACCCAGCTCGATCTGGTGCCGATCCGCTTCCGACTGTCGACGCCTAGGCGTGTGGAGTTCGAGGGTTACCCGGCCTTCGTCGCGCCGTGGCCGGACCGCCTGCTGCGGTTGCAGCGCCGCGAGATGTACCGGCTTCAGGTCTCGGCCGCGGCGCCGGCCACGGTGCATGTCGGCCACGACGGCCACGCACCCGATGCCACGCTCGGCGGCCTGCGCGTGCTCGACATCAGCGGCGGCGGCGTCGCCGTCGCGGTGCCCGACGGCGAGGACGCGCGGTTCACGCCGCAGGCCCTGGTCGCCCCTTGCCTGCTGCGCCTCGGGGACGCGGCGCCGTTTCCGGTGGCACTCGAAGTGGCCCATCTCGCGCGCTTCGATGTCCGCGGCGTCCCGCACTGGCGCGCCGGCTGCCGCTTCGTCGATCTCTCCGCCGGCCACGAGCAGCGGATTCTTCAATACATCTTCCAGGTCGAGCGCCAGCGCAACGCCCGACAGCGTCGCGGCGGATGAGCGCGGGCCTAAAGTTGCCCCGTCACCGGCCGATCTCGTGCGTATCCGTCTCGCCGCCTCCCGTGCGGCCCCTCCAGCAGGAACGCCTCCGATGACCAGCTCCACTGCCAGCGCCGCTGGCGAATACCTGAGCTTCACCCTGGGCCACGAGCACTACGGCGTGGACATTCTCAAAGTGCAGGAAATCCGCGGCTACGACGCCGTGACCCGCCTGCCCGACGCGCCCGAATACATCAAGGGTGTGATCAATCTGCGCGGCACCATCGTGCCGGTGATCGACCTGCGCCTGAAGCTGCGCCTGGCCGAGGCCCGCTACGACAGCTTCACGGTGATGATCGTGCTCAACGTCGACGAGCGCGTGGTCGGCATCGTCGTCGACAGCGTCTCCGACGTCGTGCCGCTGGCCGAAGACCAGGTGCGTGCGACGCCGGAATTCGGCGCTGCGGTCGATACCCGCTTCATCGCCGGCATCGGCACGCTGGACGAGAAGATGCTGATCCTGCTCGACATCGAAACCCTGCTCGACAGCGCCGATTTGACCGACGTCACAACGCTCGACGTCGCGGCCTGATCCACCCGCGATCGCCCTAAAGTCCGCCGCCCGTCTGCCGTTATGGGCAACAACGGAGCGGCGGATCGCCGCCCGATGACCCTTGACTGGAGTAGACCGCAATGCCCCCCAAGACCACGACCCGCCTTCTGGCCGCACTGCTGCTGAGCGGCTGCGCCTCCGCCGCACTTGCCCAGGACGCCATCCGTCCCGACCAGGCCACGCGCTTCGTCGGTCAGAACGGCATGGTCTGCGGCAAGGTCGAGAAGACCCGTTACGCCGAGAACTCGGAAGGCTCGCCGACGTTCCTGTACATGGGCGGCGCGTTCCCGCGTCACACGTTCTCGGCGCGCATTCCGCAGGACCAGCGCGACCGCTTCCGTCCGACGCCCGAAGAGCTCGAGGGCCGTGACGTCTGCGTCGTCGGTGCGATCCAGCGCGACGCCGGCCGCGCGGAAATCGCCGTCCGCTCGCCGGCCGACGTCAAGCTCGCCACGATCAAGTAAGACCCCGGCCCGGCCGCTCCACGCGTGACCGGGCCGCTTCCTTTCGCGCCAAAGGGAATTCGTCTCATGCAATGGTTTTCGTCTCTCAAGCTCGCGCCGAAATTGATGCTCGCGTTCGGCGTGGTTCTGCTCATCATGGTGGTCCAAGGCATCGGCGCCTATTCCGGCCTGCGCTCCATGGACCGGGTGACCACTGAACTCGCGACCGGCGTGTTGCCCAGCGTGACCCTGGTGGGTGAAACCCGCGCGCTTCTGGGCGAGTTCCGTACCGCGTCGTATCGCGGACTGGTCCGCGCCAGCGAAGCCGCAAAGGCACAGGCTCGTGAGCGGGCCGCCGCGCTCGACGTGCAGCTTGCGGAGAATTTCAAAGCCTACGAGCAGTTCGCGAAGACCCCGGACGAGCGCCGCCTGCTCGAAGAGCTGATCACGGCCTGGGCAGCGGCCAAGGTCTCGTACGATTCGGTCAACGAGATGCTCGATCTCGATCTGCCCGACGATGCCACCGACACCTTCATCGGCGAGACCAATGAGCTTCACGATGCGGCGAGCGCCGCGCTGGCTGCACTGTCCGACGAATCCAACCGCGTGGCCGCCGACGCCAGTAGTCGCGCCCACAGCGCCTACGCCTCCTCGAGCCTGCTGCTCGTCGTGCTGCTGCTCGCCGGCATCGCCGGTGGGCTCGTGGTCGCGTGGCTGATGGCCCGCAGCCTGACCTCGGCCGTGCGCGAAGCCGCTGCCGTGAGCCAGGACGTGGCCAACGGCAAGCTCGACAGCCACATCGACACCAGCCGCGCCGACGAGATCGGCGATCTGCTCAAGTCGATGCAGCGCATGCAGCGCGACCTGCGTGAGCGCATCGAACGCGACCAGGCGATCGCCGGCGAAAACCTGCGCATCCGCACCGCGCTCGACAGCTCCGGCACCAGCGTGATGATCGCCGACCCGTCGCGCACGGTGATCTACGCCAATGCCGCCGCCACCGGCCTGATGCGCCAGTACGAGGACGAGATCCGCTCCGCCGTGCCCGAGTTCGATGTCGACCAGGTCATCGGCGGCAGCATCGACGCCTACCAGGCGCAGCCCGAGCGGCTCGCCGGCGTTCTGGAGCAGCTCAAGGGCGTGCACGATGACGAGCTCTCGCTCGGCAACGCGCACATCGGCCAGACCATGGCACGCGTGGAAGACGAGGCCGGCACCCTGCTCGGCTACGTCGTGGAATGGCGTGACCGCACCCAGCAGGTGCATGTCGAAGTCGAACTGGCACGGGTGATCAAGTCCGCCGCCGCCGGTGATCTCTCGCACCGCATCGGCCTGGACGGCAAGGAAGGCTTCTACCTGCAGCTGGCCGAACAGCTCAACACGCTGCTCGACGCCAATGCCAGCAGTCTCGACCAGGTATCGAACGTGTTGACCGCACTGGCGGCCGGCGATCTCACCGTGCGTATGGACGGTGCGTTCGAAGGCGTGTTCGCGAAGATGCGCGACGACGCCAATGCGACCGTCGCCCAGCTCACCGGCATCGTCGCGCGCATCCAGGAGGCTTCCGGCGCCATCGGCACCGCGTCGTCGGAGATCGCGTCGGGCAACAATGACCTCTCGCGTCGCACCGAGCAGCAGGCCGCCAACCTCGAAGAGACCGCGGCATCGATGGAGGAACTCACGTCCACCGTGCGCCAGAACGCAGACCATGCGCGTCAGGCCAACCAGCTCGCGATCGGCGCGGCCAACGTGGCCTCGCAGGGCGGCGACGTCGTGAGCCAGGTGGTGACGACGATGGCCGAGATCGAGAAGTCGTCGCGCAAGATCGGCGACATCATCTCCGTCATCGACGGCATCGCGTTCCAGACCAACATCCTCGCGCTCAACGCCGCGGTCGAAGCGGCGCGCGCCGGCGAGCAGGGCCGCGGCTTCGCCGTCGTCGCCAGCGAGGTGCGCACCCTCGCCCAGCGCAGCGCCCAGGCCGCGAAGGAGATCAAGGGCCTGATCGACGATTCGACCAGCAAGGTCTCCGATGGCGCGTCGCTGGCCGGCCAGGCCGGCAAGACAATGGGCGAGATCGTCAGCTCGGTGCAGCGCGTGACCGACATCATGTCCGAGATCGCGGCGGCCTCGCAGGAGCAGGCGTCGGGCATCGAGCAGGTCAACCAGACCATCACCCAGATGGACGAGACCACCCAGCAGAACGCAGCGCTGGTGGAGGAAGCCTCGGCCGCGGCCCGCGCGATGGAAGAACAGGCGGCGGGCCTGGCACAGACGATCTCGATCTTCCGCGTCGAACAGGCACAGGTCGCGGTGCAGGCGGTCCTCGCCGCGCACAAGGCGCCGGCGGCCGCGGCCTCCCCCGCCCGCCGTGCCGCCTCGCCCAGCCGGCCGACGCCGATCAAGGCCACGCCTGCTGCTGCAGAGGCGGACTGGGCCGAGTTCTGAGTCCAGCTGCGGTTGCTGTGCCCTGACGCCCCGGCCAATGGCCGGGGCGTCTTCGTATCCGGCGACCCGACGAACGGCGCTCAAGGCCGAATTTCACCCGCCGATAACTAAAGCGTCACAGAGCGATCGTCTACGACGGGAATACAGATGGATATCGGCCTGCAACGACTCACCATCTGTGCCCAACCGACGACGGCCTCGACGCGGCTGGCAGGAACGTGCCTGCTGTTGCTGGACGTGGTCGACGCTTGCGACTTCGCCGAAGTGTCCGAGCAGGAGATACGTATTCCGCTGGTCGATGCGGTCGAATCCCGCGGCGACCGCCTGTACCTCGGATACGCGAAAATGCCTTGGGACTTCTTTCTGCCCGGCGCTCGCTGGCGTGGAAGGAGGACAAGATGATCAGCCCCATGCAGACGGGCGCCAGCCCCGTCGAGGCCAGGCCGCACGGCGCGATCATCGACCTCCAGCGCCCTCGTCACGGCAGATGGCGGCATTGCAGTCGCTGGTGCTCCGCCTTCGTCCTGCTACCGCTGTGGCTGGGATGGGTGTTCGGAAATCTCGGTCACCTGCAGATTGCCGCTACGTTGGACGCTCATGAACAGGCACGGTCATTGGTGAGCCTGCTCCGCGCCCACCTGGGCGCAGACATGTTCGCGCAGGGTGGTCTCGTCGTCAGCATCGAGGGTCATGCCTGCGACTGCACGAGCCCCGACGATGCCGCGCGCTGGCACACCGCTGTGGAGGCCCTGGGCGAGCACCACGTCACCGTCGCAGTGCCAGGAGCTGCGTTTTCAAGCTTGGTATTCGACACCGCCGGCGCCCTCCGATTTGCCGGGTCGCCAGCCGCAGCAGGCTGCACCGGCGATCCCACGCGTCTTCTGAACAGCGTCACCCAGCCGTCGGCGGCCCCGTCCGCCCCCTTTGTTTCCGCCTGCGTTTGCTGACGCAGGCTCCGCCCTGCCGGAACCGTTGCCATGACTGCATTGCTCGCCACATTTGTTCCACACCCCGCCCGGGGATATGCCGCGGAACTGTCGACTCGCGCCGACCGCTTGTTCCTGCTCCTCGGCGCGCTGCTGACCACCAGCTCGGGCGTCATTGCGTTGATCAACGGCAGTTGGACGCCGTTCTGGACGCTAGCGCTGCCGGCATTCGCGCTGATGGCCGCTCACGTCTGGCTGGCTCCGGGCGCCCGCGTCACCCGAATCTGGGCATCGCTGATGATGATGACGATCATTGCTGTGACCATCCACCAATCGCGCGGCCTGGTCGAGATGCATTTCGGCATCTTCGTCGTGCTCGCCTTGTTGCTGTATTACCGCGATTGGGCGCCGGTGCTTGCCGGTGCGGTGTATATCGCCGCGCACCACGTACTGCTGTTCTGGTTGCAGTCCCGCGGCCTGCCCTACTACGGGTTCGCGCCTGGAAGCGGCGCAGGCGTTCTCGCGCTCCACGCGGGCTTCGTGGTGGTCGAGACCGCGGTGGTCTGCGTCATGGCCGTACAGTTGCGCCGAGAGCTTGATGCACTCGGCCATTCGCCGCACATGTTGGCCGATGTGGCGCGCGGCGTCGTCGAGGGACATCCGGCGCCTGCGCAACTGCGTGATTCCCGACTGCCCGCCGAGTCACTCGCTGCCGCGCTGGTGGCCATGGGGGACCGCGTGGTCGCTCGGATGGATGCCGATCGGGCCCTGATCGCCGAGAACCTGCGCATCCGAACCGCGCTCGACAGCGTGACGACCAACGTGATGATCGCAGACACCGCGCGTGACATCGTCTACGTCAACCGATCGCTGCGCGAAATGCTCGCGACCGCGGAATCGGACATCCGCAAGGCGCTGCCGACGTTCAACGCCGCCTCGCTCATCGGCACCAATATCGACGGATTCCACAAGGCACCCGATCATCAGGCGGCCATGCTGTCGCGGCTGCGCGAGACACACCGTGCTCAGATCCTCGTCGGCGGTCGCAGCATGCGGTTGATCATCACGCCGATCCTCGACGCGGCCGGGCAGTCGGAAGGCTTCGTCGTGGAATGGGCCGACCGCACCGACGAGGTGTCGGTCGAAGCCGAGGTCTCGCGCATCGTCGCGGCGGCCGCCGCGGGCGACCTGAGCGGCCGCATCGCGACCGAGGGCAAGCAGGGCTTCCTGCTGCAGCTCGCGCAGCAGCTCAACAGCCTGCTCGACGCCAACACCAGCAGCCTCGCCCAGGTCTCGCGCGTACTGACCGCGCTGGCGCACGGCGATCTGACCGTGCGCATGGACGGTGATTTCCAGGGCGTGTTCGCGCAGATGCGCGACGACGCCAATGCCACGGTGACCCAGCTCACCGGCATCGTCGCGCGCATCCAGGAGGCCTCGAACGCGATCGGCACTGCGTCGTCGGAAATCGCCGCCGGCAACAACGACCTGTCGCAGCGTACCGAGCAGCAGGCCGCGAATCTGGAGGAAACCGCGGCTTCGATGGAAGAGCTGACCTCGACCGTGCGTCAGAACGCCGACAGCGCCCGCCAGGCCAACCAGCTGGTGATCGGCACCGCGGACGTCGCCTCGAAGGGCGGCAGCGTGGTCGGCCAGGTCGTCACCACGATGGCCGAGATCGAGGCGTCTTCGAAGCGCATCGGCGACATCATCTCGGTTATCGATGGCATCGCGTTCCAGACCAACATCCTCGCCCTCAATGCTGCGGTCGAAGCCGCGCGTGCCGGCGAACAGGGCCGCGGCTTCGCCGTCGTCGCGAGCGAGGTGCGCACCCTCGCCCAGCGCAGCGCCCAGGCCGCGAAGGAGATCAAGGGCCTGATCGACGATTCCACCAGCAAGGTCTCCGACGGCGCGGCGCTGGCCGGCCAGGCCGGCAAGACGATGGGCGAAATCGTCAGTTCGGTGCAGCGCGTGACCGACATCATGTCCGAGATCGCGGCGGCCTCGCAGGAACAGGCCGCCGGCATCGAGCAGGTCAACCAGACCATCACCCAGATGGACGAGACCACGCAGCAGAACGCCGCGCTGGTGGAAGAAGCCTCGGCCGCGGCGCGGGCGATGGAGGAACAGGCGGCGTCGCTGAGCGAGACCGTGGCGATCTTCCGGGTCGACGGCGCACCGGGGCCCGCGCAGGTGACCGTGCACGGCGCCCCTGCCTCTGCGCGCGGGTCGGTCCCGTCCCCGAAGCGGCGCGCGCCGGCAGCGCCTCGCCCGACAGCCGCGCCCAAGCCGCAGCAGGTGACCAGCGAGGCCGAATGGGCCGAGTTCTGACCTGATCCGCCACAAAGCCCCGCCTGTCCGGGGCTTTGTGCTGAACGCGTCGCCCCGCGCCTGCAGCCACACAGCGCGGCTCAGAATCACCCGCCGCGGCCGATAACAGGACAGAGTCCGTACATATCCAGCCGTCATGCACGTCAAGCACGCCCTGTACCGCCGCCTGTCCAACCTGTCCATGCGGCAGAAGTTCCTTCTGCAGACGGTATTCGTCGCTATCGGCATCGTGGCGTTGGCGGTCGTTGCCGCACGCCTGCAGTACGTCGACCTCAACGACACCCGGCAGAACGCGCTGCGCGCGCAGACGGAAATGGCGCTGGGCGTGGTGGAACAGTTCGCGGCGCGTGCCGAGCGCGGCGAGCTCGCATCCGACGACGCCAAGGCCGGCGCGCTCGAGGTGCTGAAAGCCATGCAGGCGTCCAAGGGCGTGGACTACTTCTTCGTCACCGACGAAGCGCCGCACATGCTGATGCATCCCACGCGCCCGGATCTGATCGGCCAGCCCCTGAACACCGTGCTCAGTCCGGACGGCAAGGCGATCTTCCCCGAGTTCGTCGCCGCCGCGCAGGCCGGCGGCGGCTTCGTGGACTACACCTGGGCCAAGGCCGGCGTGGACGCCCCCGTGCAGAAGACCTCGTATGCCGCCCTGTACGCACCCTGGGGCTGGGTGGTCGCCACGGGCGTCTATCTCGACGACACCCAGGCGCAGGCGATGATCTTCACCCTGATCATGGGGGCCACCGGCGGCGCGCTGGTGCTGGTCAATCTGCTGATCGGCTGGGGCATCGGCGCATCCGTGCTCGACGCGGTGGGCCGCGCCCTGGCGGCGGTGCGCGGCGTCGCGCGCGGCGACCTCAGCGTGCGCACCGGTGCCCACGGGCGGGACGAGATCGGTCAGATGCTGCAGGCCACCGATGGGATGGTGCACGTGCTCGAGCGGTTCTCGCAGCAGATGCACGAGATGACCCGCAAGCACGCGGGCGAGGACATCGCGCACCGCATGCCCGAAGACTTCCCCGGCGTGTACGGCGAGCTGGCGGCCGGCATCAACACGATGATGTTCGAACACCTGGATGCCTTCCAGGATGCGATCGGTGTGCTGCACGACTATGCCAGCGGCGATCTGTCGCGCGACGCGCGCCGTCTGCCCGGCACGCGCGCCACGCTGCACGAAGCGATGGATGCGGCCAAGCGCAGTCTGCAGTCGATCAACGGCGAGATCCACCGACTGGCCGATGCCGCGGCTGCGGGCGACTTCAGCGTGCGCGGCGACGAGTCGGCCTACCGGGCCGATTTCCGGGCGATGGTGCGTGATCTCAACGCGATGATGGACAGCAGCGACCGCAACCTCGCCCATCTCTCGCAGCTGCTGCGGTCCATCGCCGCCGGCGATCTCGACACCCGTATGGATGGCGAATTCCATGGCGTGTTCGCCAGCATGCGCGACGACGCCAATGCCACCGTCGTCCAGCTCAGCAGCATCGTCAGCCGGATCCGCTCGGCCTCGGGCGCCATCGCCACGGCGTCGTCGGAGATCGCCTCGGGCAACAACGATCTGTCCCGCCGCACCGAGCAGCAGGCCGCCAACCTCGAAGAAACCGCGGCCTCGATGGAGGAACTCACCTCCACCGTGCGCCAGAACGCCGATCACGCGCGACAGGCCAACCAGCTGGCGATCGGCGCGGCGTCGGTGGCGTCGCAAGGCGGCGACGTGGTCGGTCAGGTGGTCACCACGATGGCCGACATCGAAACCGCATCGCGGCGCATCGGCGACATCATCTCGGTCATCGACGGCATCGCGTTCCAGACCAACATCCTCGCGCTCAACGCCGCGGTGGAAGCGGCGCGCGCCGGCGAACAGGGCCGCGGCTTCGCGGTCGTCGCCAGCGAGGTGCGCACGCTGGCCCAGCGCAGCGCCCAGGCCGCGAAGGAGATCAAGGGCCTGATCGACGATTCCACCAGCAAGGTGTCCGATGGCGCGGCGCTGGCCGCCCAGGCCGGCAAGACCATGGGCGAAATCGTCAGTTCGGTGCAGCGCGTGACCGACATCATGTCGGAGATCGCGGCGGCCTCGCAGGAACAGGCGGCCGGCATCGAGCAGGTCAACCAGACCATCACCCAGATGGACGAAACCACGCAGCAGAACGCGGCCCTGGTGGAAGAAGCCTCGGCCGCGGCGCGGGCGATGGAAGAGCAGGCCGCCGGCCTGACCCGCACCGTCGCGATCTTCCGCGTCGATGCGACGGCCTCGGCGCCTCGCATGGCGGCACCGACCGGCGTGCCCGCGAAGCCGTCCGCACGCGCCGTGCCCGCCGCTAGGCCGTCCGTGCGCTCGGCCGGTCCCGCACGGGCGGCACGTCCCACGGCGGTTGCGATCGTGACGGAGGCCGACTGGGCCGAGTTCTGATCCCGCCCGATCGGGTTCATATGCGCCCCGGCAGTCAATGTTCGCCTGCCGGGGCCGATATCTCCTCTGTACCCCTGTTCGAGCACCGCGCGATGGCTGCGACGTCCCTGCCCCACCCGCCTGGCGGAAACCGCGATTTCGTGTTTTCGGAGCGTGATTTCCGTCGCGTCTGCCAGTTGATCCACGACCGCGCCGGGATCGCGCTGGTCGACAGCAAGCGCGACATGGTCTACGGCCGTCTGTCGCGACGCCTGCGGGCGCTCGGGCTCACCGAGTTCGGCACCTATCTCGACCAGCTCGAGCGCAATGTCGACGGCGACGAGTGGCAGGCGTTCACCAACGCACTGACCACCAATCTCACGGCGTTTTTCCGCGAACCGCATCATTTCGAGCATCTTCACGAGCAACTGTCTGCCGCCGGCACGGCGGCGCGCGGCCCGCTCGCGTTGTGGTCCTGCGCCGCGTCCACCGGCGAAGAGCCCTATTCCATCGCGATCACCGCCTGCGAGACCTTCGGCACGATGGCGCCGCCGGTGCGCATCATCGCGACCGACATCGACACTCAGGTGCTGGCGACCGCGCAGCGCGGCGTGTATCCGGTGGAGCGCGTGGCCAGCTTGAGCGCCGAGCGCAAGCGACGTTTCTTCCAGCGCGGCACCGGACCCAACGAAGGCCACTGCCGCGTGCACCCGGCGCTGCAGGCGCTGATCGAGTTCCGTCCGCTGAACCTGCTCAGCCCGCGCTACGACATCGGCGGGCCGTTCGCCGCGGTGTTCTGCCGCAATGTGATGATCTATTTCGACAAGCCCACGCAGCGCGGCATCCTGTCGCGCGTGGTCACGCACATGGATGCCGACAGCCTGCTCTATACCGGGCATTCGGAGAACTACCTGCACGCCGCCGATCTGATCCGCCCCTGTGGCCGCACGCTGTACCGCCGCAACATGGGAGCGCATGCCGGATGAGTCGTGCGGCCCTCAGCGACGATGTGATGCGTTATCGCGATCCCCAGTTCAAGGTGCCGGCCGCCAAGCTGCTGCCCACCCAGTACCTGGTGGTCGACGACGGCACGGCCCTGGTGACGGTGCTCGGTTCCTGCATCGCCGCCTGCGTGCGCGACCCACTGCTCCAGCTCGGCGGCATGAACCACTTCATGCTGCCCGAAGGCAACGTGGGCGACGGCGCGCCGGCGCGCTACGGCAGCTACGCGATGGAACTGCTGATCAACGAACTGCTCAAGCGCGGTGCGAGCCGACGCCGCCTCGAGGCCAAGGTCTTCGGCGGCGCCAACGTGCTCAAGGGCTTCACCTCCAACCCGGTGGGCACCCGCAACGCGGAGTTCGTGCTGGCCTATCTCGACGCCGAACAGATCCCCGTTGTCGCCGAGGACCTGCGCGGCATCCATCCGCGCAAGGTGTGGTTCTTCCCGGAGACCGGCAAGGTGATGGTCAACCGGTTGCCGCATGCCCACGAGGCTGAAGTGGTGGCCGCCGAAACCGCCGTGCGTGCGCGCCTGTCGAAGACGCCGGTCAGCGGCGGCGTGGAACTGTTCGAATGAACCCGTGCCGCGTCCTGATCGTCGACGACTCGGCCGTCGTCCGGCAGCTGCTCACCGAAATCCTGTCCCAGGATCCGGCCATCGAAGTCGTCGGCAGCGCCGCCGATCCGCTGCTGGCGCGCGAGAAGATCAAGCGGCTCAATCCCGACGTGCTCACCCTCGACGTCGAAATGCCGCGCATGGACGGCCTGGTGTTCCTCGAGAACCTGATGCGTCTGCGGCCGATGCCGGTGGTCATGGTGTCCTCGCTGACCGAGCGCGGCGTCGACATCACCCTGCAGGCGCTGGCGCTGGGCGCGGTGGATTTCGTGACCAAGCCCAAGGCCGGCCTGGCCCAGGGCCTGGCCGACTACGCCGACGAGATCGTCGCCAAGGTCAAGGCCGCTGCGCGCGCCCGTGTGCGCCCTGCGCCTGCGGCCGCCGCGCGACCGGTCGTGCGGCTGGATGCGCAGACCGCGCCGCAGGCCCCGGTCGCCACCCGCTTCCGCACCACCGACCGGCTCATCGCGATCGGCGCCTCCGCAGGCGGCACCGAGGCGATCCGCGTCGTGCTCGAGCGCATGCCGCCCGATGCGCCCGCGATCGTGCTCACCCAGCACATCCCCGCGAGCTTCAGCCGCCCCTTCGTCGAGCGTCTGGACCGCCATTCGCCGATGCTGGTGCGCGAGGCGCGCGATGGCGAGATGATCCTGCCCGGCCACGCCTACCTGCCGCCGGGCGATCATCATCTGCGTGTGGTCCGCGACGGTGCCCGCTGGCGCTGCCGCCTCGACAACGGACCGCCGGTCAACCGCCACCGCCCGGCCGTGGACGTGCTGTTCCGCTCCGTCGCCGAAGCCGCCGGCAGCAATGCGGTGGCCGCCATCCTCACCGGCATGGGCGACGACGGCGCACGCGGCCTGCTGGAGCTGCGCCAAGCCGGCGCGTCGACGCTGATCCAGGACGAAGCCACCAGCGTGGTCTGGGGCATGCCGGGCGCCGCCGCCAAGCTCGGCGCCGCGCAGGAAATCCTGCCCCTGGACGCGATCGCCGAGCGCCTGCTCGCGCTCACCCGCGACTGAGCGCTCGCTGCCTGCCCGCCCGTCTGCTGTCGAGCGGACACTCCCGAAACGAAAACACCCGGCGCAAGGCCGGGTGTTCCGTATGCGGCGCTCGCCCCGGAATCAGGCGGCGGTTGCTTCACCTGCTTCGACGTACTCCGGAATCTGGTCGAAGTTCATGTAGCGGTAGATCTCGTTCGCGGACGCATCGAGCACGCCGACGTCGGCCATGTACTCGGCCTTGGTCGGGATCCGGCCCAGACGCGAGCAGATCGCGGCGAGCTCGGCCGAGCCCAGATACACGTTCGAGTTGCGGCCCAGGCGGTTGGGGAAGTTGCGGGTGGACGTGGAGAACACCGTCGCGCCTTCCTTCACCTGCGCCTGGTTGCCCATGCACAGCGAGCAGCCCGGCATTTCCATGCGCGCGCCGGCCGTGCCGAAGGTGCCGTAATGGCCTTCCTTGGTGAGCTCGGCGGCGTCCATCTTGGTCGGCGGTGCGACCCACAGCTTGGTCGGGATGTCGCGCTTGCCTTCCAGCAGCTTCGACGCGGCGCGGAAGTGGCCGATGTTGGTCATGCACGAACCGATGAAGACCTCGTCGATGACCGCGCCGGCGACTTCCGACAGCGTCTTGACGTCGTCCGGATCGTTCGGGCACGCGACGATGGGCTCGTGCACGTCGGCGAGGTCGATCTCGATGACCGCGGCGTATTCGGCGTCGGCATCGCCCTCGAGCAGCTGCGGATCGGCGAGCCAGGCTTCCATCTTCTCGATCCGACGGGCCAGCGAACGCGGATCCTGATAGCCCTCGGCGATCATCCACTTCAACAGCGTGATGTTGCTGGTGATGTATTCGATGATCGGCGCCTTGTCGAGGTGCACGGTGCAGCCGGCCGCCGAACGCTCGGCCGAGGCGTCGGACAGTTCGAACGCCTGCTCGACCTTGAGATCCGGCAGGCCTTCGATCTCGAGAATGCGACCGGAGAAGATGTTCTTCTTGCCCTGCTTGGCGACGGTCAGCAGGCCCTGCTTGATCGCATACAGCGGAATCGCGTTGACCAGATCGCGCAGGGTGACGCCGGGCTGCATCTTGCCCTTGAAGCGCACCAGCACCGATTCCGGCATGTCGAGCGGCATGACGCCGGTCGCAGCCGCGAACGCCACCAGGCCCGAGCCGGCCGGGAACGAGATGCCGACCGGAAAACGCGTGTGCGAGTCGCCGCCGGTGCCGACGGTGTCGGGCAACAGCATGCGGTTGAGCCAGCTGTGGATCACGCCGTCGCCGGGACGCAGCGAGATGCCGCCACGCGTGGAGATGAACTCCGGCAGCGTGTGATGCGTCTTGACGTCGACCGGCTTGGGATACGCCGCGGTGTGGCAGAACGACTGCATCACGAGATCGGCCGAGAAGCCCAGGCACGCCAGATCCTTCAGCTCGTCGCGGGTCATCGGACCGGTGGTGTCCTGTGAACCGACCGAGGTCATCTTCGGCTCGCAGTACGTGCCCGGGCGCACGCCCTGGCCGTCCGGCAGGCCGATCGCGCGGCCAACCATCTTCTGCGCCAGCGAGAAGCCCTTGCCGGTATCGGCCGGCTGCTGCGGCAGGCGGAACAGCTCGGTCGCGGGCAGACCCAGCGACTCGCGCGCCTTGGCGGTCAGGCCGCGGCCAATGATGAGCGGAATGCGGCCCCCGGCGCGCACTTCATCGAACAGCACGTCCGATTTCACCTGGAACTCGGCGATGACGTTGCCGTCCTTGAGCGCCTTGCCATCGTAGGGACGCAGTTCGATCACGTCGCCCTGCTCCATCTGCGACACGTCGAGTTCGATCGGCAGCGCGCCGGCGTCCTCCATCGTGTTGTAGAAGATCGGCGCGATCTTCGCGCCCAGGCACACGCCACCGGCGCGCTTGTTGGGGATGTAGGGGATGTCGTCGCCGGTCCACCACAGCACGCTGTTGGTCGCCGACTTGCGCGAAGAACCGGTGCCGACCACGTCACCGACGTAGGCGACGAGGTTGCCCTTGTTCTTGAGATCGAGGATCGCCTGGATCGGACCACGCTTGCCGTCCTCTTCCGGCACGAACGGCGCGTCGTCGCGCTTGTTCTTCAGCATCGCCAGCGCGTGCATCGGAATGTCCGGACGCGTGGTCGCGTCGGGCGCCGGCGACAGGTCGTCGGTGTTGGTCTCGCCCGGCACCTTGAACACCGTCAGCGTCATCGACTGCGGCACTTCCGGCTTGCTGGTGAACCATTCGGCGTCGGCCCAGCTCTGGATCACGGCCTTGGCATTCGCATTGCCGGCCTTGGCCTTCTCTTCGACATCGTGGAACGCGTCGAACACCAGCAGCGTGTGCTTGAGCGCATCGGCCGCGATGGCGCCGACCTCGGCGTCGTCGAGCAGGTCCACCAGCGGCTGCACGTTGTAGCCGCCGAGCATGGTGCCCAGCAGCTCGGTCGCGCGCGCGCGGGTGATCAGCGGGTTCGACTCGCTGCCGAAGGCGATGGCGGCGAGATACGAGGCCTTGACCTTGGCGGCATCGTCGACGCCGGCCGGCACGCGGTGGGTCAGCAGGTCGAGCAGGAACTCGGCTTCACCGGCGGGCGGATTCTTCAGGAGCTCGATGACGTCGGCGGTCTGCTGCGCATCGAGCGGCAGCGGCGGGATGCCCAGCGCTTCGCGCTCGGCAACGTGGTGGCGGTAGGCTTCCAACATGCGACAACTCCAGATTCGTACGGTACCGGGATAACCGGTCTCAGGCCGACGGTACGATCAGCTTGAGACCCTTGAAATACGTGCGGAAGAACGCGTCGTCCCGCGTGATCAGGCCGTTGCACTGCAGCAGCGCATGCGCACCGACCAGAAAGTCGCGCGACGGCCGGCCGGCGACATCACCGCGCTGCCAGGACCGCCGTTGCATCTCGCCGGCGCGCAGCGCGGCCTTGACCTCGATCGCCGAGAACCGGATGCCCATGTCCTCGAGCACGGACATGGTGTCGGCGCCGTCGTGCAGCGCACCGCAGATCTCGGCCAGCGCGACATCGCAGACGACCACCGGGCCGGCGCTCAGGTACTGACGCAGACAGGCCTCGGCGGCATCGGCCAGCGGACCGTCGGCCAGCAGATCGACCAGCACCGGCGCATCGACCGCGATCACCGGTCCGCATCTCCGCCGTCGACACCCTGCCCGCGCACGGCGCGCATGGCGGCGTCGGTCGATTCGAACCCGTCCAGCTTGAACCGGCCACGGGCACGGGACACCGCATCGTCGACGCTCTTGCGCAGCACGATCCGGCTGCCTTCCAGCTCGACCTTGAGAATGGTGCCCTTGCTCAGGCCGAGCGCATCGCGCACCGCCTTGGGCAGGGTGATCTGGCCTCGCTCGGCGACGGTCGCTTCCATGGGCGGCTCCGATCAGGTATGCCCGAATTATACATACCTGACTGCGCATACTCCAGGCGCAGCCGCGGCGTGGGCGCGTGGGCCGATCCGGGTGCCGCGCGCCATCCTGATCCGCCGTGTGTCACGCGTGATGACATTTCCGCCACGAACCGCGGCCTACACTGAACGCGTTCGGTTGCCGGCCTCGCCGCCACCCGAGCCCCGTTTCCGCGCGCCCTGACCCGGTTCCGGGTCATCGCCAGCCACCCGCGACAGGAGCCTTCCGCATGACCGATTCCTTCTCCACCCACGCCGAACTCGATGTCGGCGGGCGCCGGCTCGCCTATGCCAGTCTGCCCGCGCTGGGCAGCCGGTTCGACATCGCGCGGCTGCCCTATTCGCTGAAGATCCTGCTCGAGAACCTGCTGCGTCACGAGGACGGCGAGAGCGTGACCGCGCGTCACATCGAAGCGGTGGCGACTTGGGACCCGAAGGCCCAGCCGGATACGGAGATCGCCTTCATGCCCGCGCGCGTGGTGCTGCAGGACTTCACCGGCGTGCCCTGCGTGGTCGATCTGGCCGCGATGCGCGACGCCGTGGTCAAGCTCGGCGGCCGCCCCGAACAGATCAATCCGCAGATCCCGTCCGAGCTGGTCATCGACCACTCCGTGCAGGTCGACGTGTTCGGCCGCCCGGACGCGCTGGACCTCAACGGCAAGATCGAGTTCGAGCGCAACAAGGAGCGCTACGGCTTCCTGCGCTGGGGCCAGAAGGCGTTCGACAACTTCAAGGTCGTGCCGCCCAATACCGGCATCGTCCACCAGGTGAACCTCGAGCATCTCGCGCGCGTGGTGATGACGTCCGAGCGCGAGGACGGCACCGTCTGGGCCTACCCCGACACCGTGTTCGGCACCGATTCGCACACCACGATGATCAACGGCATCGGCGTGCTCGGCTGGGGCGTGGGCGGTATCGAGGCCGAGGCCGCGATGCTGGGCCAGCCCTCGTCGATGCTGATTCCGCAGGTCGTCGGCTTCAAGCTCAAGGGCCGACTGCCCGAGGGCGCCACCGCGACCGATCTGGTGCTGACCGTCACCGAGATGCTGCGCAAGCACGGCGTGGTCGGCAAGTTCGTCGAGTTCTTCGGCGACGGCCTGCAACACCTCCCGCTGGCCGACCGCGCGACGATCGGCAACATGGCGCCCGAGTACGGCGCGACCTGCGGCATCTTCCCGATCGATGCCGAATCGCTGAACTACCTGCGCCTGTCGGGCCGCAGCGAGGAACAGATCGCGCTGGTCGAGGCCTACGCGAAGGCGCAGCAGCTGTGGCACGAGCCGGGCGCGCCCGAGGCCGAATACAGCAGCGTGCTGGAACTCGACATGGCCGACGTGCGTCCGTCGCTGGCGGGCCCCAAGCGCCCGCAGGACCGCGTGCTGCTGGAGAAGGTGCAGCAGAACTTCCGTGACAACGTCGGCCCGCTGACCGCCAAGCGCGACGCCGCGAGCAGCGAGGATCCCCAGGTCGACCGCTTCGAGAAGGAAGGCGGTGGCCAGCCGCAGGCCGAACGGCTCGCTGCGCGTCCCGTGTCGAAGATCACCCTCGAGGACGGCGAGCACGAACTCACCGACGGCTCGGTGGTGATCGCCGCGATCACGTCCTGCACCAACACCTCCAACCCGGCGGTGATGCTCGGCGCCGGCCTGCTCGCGCGCAATGCAGCGGCCAAGGGCCTGAAGGCCGCGCCTTGGGTCAAGACCTCGCTCGGCCCGGGCTCGCTGGTGGTCACCGACTACCTGAAGAAAGCCGGCGTCATGGACGATCTCGAGGCGCTGGGCTTCTACGTGGTCGGCTACGGCTGCACCACCTGCATCGGCAACTCCGGCCCGCTGCCGGACGCGGTGTCGAAGGGCATCGCCGAAAACGATCTCGCGGTGGCCTCGGTGCTGTCGGGCAACCGCAATTTCGAAGGTCGGATCCACGGCGAAGTGAAGATGAACTATCTGGCCTCGCCGCCGCTGGTGGTCGCCTACGCCATCGCGGGCACCGTGGACATCGACCTGACCCAGGATCCGCTGGGCAAGGATCCGGACGGCAACCCTGTCTATCTGCGCGACATCTGGCCGACGAACCAGGAGATCGGCGACTTCATCGCCAAAACCATCGGGCCGGAGATGTTCGCCAAGAACTACGCCGACGTGTTCAAGGGCGATACGCGCTGGAACACGATCGACTCGCCCGACGGTGATCTCTACGAATGGGACGCGGCCTCCACCTACATCAAGAATCCGCCCTACTTCGAGGGCATGACAATGGACGTCGGCAGCATCGACGACATCCACGGCGCGCGCGTGATGGGCCTGTTCGGCGATTCGATCACCACCGACCACATCTCGCCGGCCGGCAACATCAAGAAGGATTCGCCCGCAGGCCGTTTCCTGCAGGACCGGGGCGTGCAGCCGGCCGACTTCAACAGCTACGGCTCGCGCCGCGGCAACGACGACGTCATGGTGCGCGGCACCTTCGCCAACATCCGCATCAAGAACCTGTTCTTTGGCGGCGAAGAAGGCGGCAACACGCTGTACTTCGGCAAGGGCGAGCCGGAAAAGCTCGCGATCTACGACGCGGCGCAGAAGTACAAGGCCGACGGCGTGCCGCTGGTGGTGTTCGCCGGCAAGGAGTACGGCACCGGCTCGTCGCGTGACTGGGCGGCCAAGGGCACCAACCTGCTCGGCATCAAGGCGGTGATCGCCGAAAGTTTCGAACGCATCCACCGTTCCAACCTCGTCGGCATGGGCGTGCTGCCGTGCCAGTTCAAGGCGGGCGAGAACGCGCAGACGCACGGCCTCGATGGTTCGGAAACCATCGACATCACCGGTCTCGACGACGGCAAGGCCCGCACGGCCCGCGTCAAAGCGACCCGCGGCTCCGGGGAAACGGTGGAGTTCGACGTCGACGTGCTGCTGTTGACGCCGAAGGAGGTGGAGTACTTCCGCCACGGCGGCCTGCTGCATTACGTCCTCCGACAGCTCGCCGCTAAAAAGGCCGCCTGACGCAGGAACCGGCAGAAGCCCCGCCCGTCGCAGCGCGACGGGCGTTCGCCAGGCGCGCGACGCGGTGCGTCGCAAACGCGCCCGACTCACCCACCACGGCGGCCTGCTGCATTACGTCCTCCGGCAGCTCGCCGCGAAAAAGGCCGCCTGACGCCGGAACCGGCGGAAGCCCCGCCCGTCGCAGCGCGACGGGCGTTCGCCAGCTGCGCGAAGGAGTTCGTCGTAGGCGCGTCACCCTCGCCCATCACGGCTGCGGCCCGCGCGCCTCGGGAGCACGCCATGAGGACGTCTGACACCGCGGGCGGAGGCGTGTCGGCGCACTGCGAATGCGACTACGAAGCGCAACACGCGACGCCATTCACCAGCGAGCGCCGACCCGTTCGTCCAGAGACCGGACCTGGCCGCCGACTGCTCGCACGCGCCACAACGTGTGCGATGGACGCTCGATCAGAGCCCGGTCGGCTCCCAGCGCAACGAAAGCAGGCGCCAGTCGTCGCCGCGACGGCGCCAGGCGCTTTCGACCCGATAGGCCCGGGCGCTGTCGGGCAGCACCGCGCCCGATCCACCAGTAAGCAGCACCCGGGTGCGGACGGTGGCCCGGTCATCACCCTGCAGCGTGATCTCGAGTGGTCCGGTCGTCACGCCGACGCTCCGGTAGCGCAGCATCATGCCCGTGGCCAGTTGCCGCGCCCCGCGCCGATCCATGCCCTCGGGGCCGGAAAACTCCTCGTCGATCAGCCCGTACAATGCCGACGCATCGCGCGACGCGATGTGCGCCTGCATCGCCGCGACCGTTTCGCGCAGGGCCTCCTCCGGCGGCGTCCGCGAGCACGACGTGGCCAGGACCAGCACACTCAGCACCAGACACCAGAGCGACGCTGGGGTCGCTCGGCGGCGCTCGCGTTGCACCCCGTTCCAACTGTTCGTCATACGCAACGCGCCTGTCCTGGATTCCACACGATTATCCACGCGCGCATGCGCCTGCGGCGCCTTGCGAGGTCGGGGGGGCTATGCTCCAATCGATCGACATTGTTCAGGCACGGCACCGTTTCGAGTGGCGGCCTTCGATATCAGGGAGAGGACCGCATGACCCAAGACCGTCCGTGGCTGGCGAACTATCCGGCTGGTGTACCCGCGGAGATCGATCCCGAGGAGTACCGCTCGGTACCTGCCGTCCTCGAGGAAGCGATCACCCGCTTCCGCGACCGGCCCGCGTTTTCGAACATGGGCCGGACGATCACCTACGCCGAGCTCGACGCGCGCAGCCGGGAGTTCGCCCAGTACCTGCTCGGCGAACTGAAACTCAAGAAGGGCGATCGCGTCGCGATCATGATGCCCAATTGCCTGCAGTATCCGATCGCGATCTTCGGCGTGCTGCGCGCCGGGCTGACGGTGGTCAACACCAATCCGATGTACACCGCGCGCGAGCTGCGGCATCAGCTGGTGGATTCGGGCGCGGCGGCGATCCTGGTACTCGACAACTTCGGCAAGACCGTCCAGGACGTGCTCGCCGACACCCGGATCAAGCAGGTCATCACCACCGGCCTCGGCGATCTGCTCGGCTTTCCGAAGGGGCCGATCGTCAACTTCGTGCTCAAGCACGTGAAGAAGATGGTGCCCGACTACAGCATCCACGGCGCGATCCGCTTCCGTGAGGCGCTGTCGCGTGGCACCCGCCACACGATGCCGGAGGTGTCGATCACACTGGAGGACATCGCGTTCCTGCAGTACACCGGCGGCACCACCGGCGTGGCCAAGGGCGCCATGCTCACCCACCGCAACATGGTGGCGAACATGCAGCAGGCCTCGGCGTGGATCGGCACGAATGCCAAGCCCGGCGAAGAGCTCATCGTCACGGCGCTGCCGCTGTATCACATCTTCGCGTTGACGGCGAACGGCCTGGTCTTCATGAAATTCGGTGGGCACAACCACCTGATCACGAATCCCCGCGACATGCCCGGCTTCGTCAAGGAGCTCAAGGGCATCCAGATGACCGCCATCACCGGGGTCAACACGCTGTTCAACGGCCTGCTCAATACGCCGGGCTTCGACGACGTGGACTTCTCGAAGCTACACCTCACACTCGGTGGCGGCATGGCGGTCCAGCGCGCCGTCGCGGACCGCTGGAAGAAGGTGACCGGCACCACGCTGGTCGAGGCCTACGGGCTTACCGAAACCTCGCCGGCCGCCTGCATCAACCCGATGACGCTGGCCGAGTACAACGGCGCGATCGGTCTGCCGGTGCCGTCCACCGAAGCCTGCATCAAGGACGAGGCCGGCACGGAATTGCCGGTCGGCGAGGTCGGCGAACTCTGCATCCGCGGCCCGCAGGTGATGAAGGGCTACTGGCAGCGTCCCGAGGACACGGCCCAGGCGATCGATGCCGACGGATGGCTGCATACCGGCGACATGGCGAAGATGGATGCCGACGGTTTCTTCTACATCGTCGATCGCAAGAAGGACATGATCCTGGTCTCGGGCTTCAACGTGTACCCGAACGAGATCGAGGACGTGATCGCGATGATGCCCGGCGTTCTCGAGGTCGCCGCGATCGGCGTGCCTGACGACAAATCCGGCGAGGCGGTCAAGGTGGTCATCGTGCGCAAGGATCCGTCACTGACTGCCGAGCAGGTCAAGGCGCATGCGCGCGAGAACCTCACCGGCTACAAGCATCCCCGGATCGTCGAGTTCCGCGACGAACTGCCCAAGACCAATGTCGGCAAGATCCTGCGCCGAGAGCTTCGCGACGAGCCGACAAAAGTGTGATCCATATACCAAATTTAAGTGACCGTTTTGGCATTCAGTCCGTAAGTCGCTGAAACCCTTGCCCCTGTCGCCCGATGAGCGCATAGAAGCGCTCATCGGGCGCATTTGTCTTCATGAGGGACCCTTCCGGGTGCCCGGCCGGCGGGGTCCCAGCTACAGGGGATTTCCAATGACCAACGTCGAAACGCTGCTCCGCGTCCGTCCGTATCCGCATATGCGCGTCGAGTCGGACCCTGCCAACCAGGCGCACTGGATGTACATGCACAGTCAGCTGGCTGCCGGGGATCGCCCCTGCTTCCGGCCTGGCCTCATGGACGACATGTGGAGCTTCCTCAACTCGATCACCCTGCGCGAGCACCAGCGCGAACCCGGCCGTCTGCGCCATGTCGTGGTCGCATCCGACGCGGACGCATTCAACCTGGGCGGCGACCTCGCCCTGTTCGCCCAGCTGATCCGCGCCGGTGATCGCGAGCACCTGCTCTCGTACGCGCGCAAGTGCATCGACGGCGTGCATCACATCCACACCGGTCTCGGTGGCGACGTGCGCATGATCGCCCTGCTCCAGGGCGACGCGCTCGGCGGCGGCTTCGAGCTGGCGCTGGCCTGCCAGACCATCGTTGCCGAGGAAGGCGTGCAGATGGGCCTGCCGGAAGTGCTGTTCGGCCTGTTTCCGGGCATGGGCGCCTATTCGTTCCTGAGCAAGCGCGTCGCGCCACAACTCGCGGAGCGGATCATTCTGGAAGGCAACCTGTTCACCAGCGAGGACATGCACGCGATGGGCGTGGTCGACATTCTGGTGCCCAAGGGCCAGGGCGAAGCCGCGGTCGAGGACCTGATCCGCCGGCAGCAGCGTGCGCCGCACGCGCACATCGCCCTCAATGCCGTGCGCGGCATCTCGCAGCCGGTGGGCTACGACGAGCTCATGGGCATCACCGAGGTCTGGGTGGACACCGCACTGGCGCTCGGCGAACGTTCCGTGCGCACGATGGACCGCATCGTCAAGGCGCAGACGCGCCGGAGCTATACCGCCCACCCGGGCGCCGTCGCGCTCTGACGACCGCCGGGCTCACGGCTCCCGGCCCCGGTCGCGCGCGGCGCCCGACAACCCGCGCGCGTCCAAGGCTTCACGGCCGATCGCGAACTGCTCGTGCAGCGTCTGCAGACGCTGCCGCCAATCACGCCGCAGCTGCCATTCCGCGACACGCATCAGATCACCGCTGGTCGCGGCCAGCTGCATCAGGCCCATGTTGCTGGCCACGCCCTTGAGGGCGTGTGCCTGATCGCGCATCGCCGCCCACTGTTCGGCGACCCCGGTCTCCTCGATGCCGCGAAGGCAGGCCGAGGCATCGTCGAGACACTGCCCCAGGAACCGGGTGACGAAGTCGTCACCCAGTCCGAGTGTCGCGAGTTCGTCGAGCACCTCGGTGTCGAGCACGTCGTCGCGTACGGGGAGCGGCGTACTGAACAACGGTTCGGACTCCGCTAGGACGCGCCCGCCCGGTGTCGAGAGATCGGACAACAGGTCCAGCAGTTTCGACGCGACCACCGGTTTTGCCAGAAAGGCGTGGGCCCCGGCCTTGCGGCAGCTGGCGATCGACTCGGGTGTCACGTCGGCGCTGAGCACGATCACCGGCGTCCGCGGCGCGCCGGCCTGCATGGCGCGCATCTCGCGCAGCATGTCCAAGCCGCTCATGCCGGGCATATGCAGGTCGACCACGATCGCGTCGTGGTCCTCGCTCGCCATCACGTCCAGCACCGCCTCGGCGCCGTCCACGCTCGTCACGCTGTGGCCGGCCTTCTGCAGCAGGCGCTCGAGCACCATGCGGTTCGCCGCGTGATCGTCGGCAATGAGGATGCGCATGCTGCGCACCCGCAGGCGATGCCGCATGAAGGGATCGCTGAACGCGATCACGTTGACCGGACGCGGGTCGCCCGCCGTCGCGGACGACGACGCCGGCGCCGCCGTGACGTCACCGGTCTCTTCCACCTCCGCCAGTGCGAACGGCAGCTCCACCCAGAACCGGCTGCCCATGTGCTCCGTGCTTTCGAAGCCGATCGTGCCGCCCATGGCTTCGGTGAGTCGCTTGGCGATGCTGGTGCCCAATCCCGTTCCGCCGAACCCGCGCGCCAGCGTCGTGTCGACCTGTTCGAACGCCTCGAACAGGCGCGCGCGGGCCGACTCGGGAATGCCGATTCCGGTGTCGCTGACGGTGAACTTCAGGCGCAGGCTGCCGGGCGCGGACTCGACGCAGCACACATCGACCTGCACCGAACCGTGATGGGTGAACTTGACCGCGTTGCCGACCAGATTGGTGAGCACCTGGCTCAGATGGGCCGGATCGCCGCGCAGCAGATCCGGCACGTCGTCGGCGATGCTGGAGGCATAGGCCAGGCGCTTGGCGCGGGCGCCCGGCTGCAGGATCAGGTCGACCCCACGCACCACCTCGCGCAGCGAGAACGGGTGCTCCACCACGCGGAACTTGCCGGCCTCGATGGCCGAGATGTCGAGCACGTCCTCGACCAGGGCCAACAGGCTCACGGTCGATGCGCGGATCGTGGCCAGATACTCGCGCTGCTCCGGGTCCAGACGCGTGGTCGCGAGCAGCTCGGACACGCCGGCCAGCCCATTCAGCGGCGTGCGGAACTCGTGGCTCATATTGGCCAGGAAGCGGCTTTTCGCCTCGCTGGCCCGCATCGCCACGTCGGTCGCACGGGTGAGCGCACGCAACAGACCCGACAGGTAGAGCGGTATCGCGACGAGCCCGATCAGCAGACCGACGCCGAGACTCAGGTTGGCGTGCCAGTACGGCGTCAGCAGCAGCACCCCACCGAAGCTCAGCGCCGCCATGCTCATCGCCGCGTACAGATAGCGCGTGCCGAAGCGCAGGCCGTTGCCCACGGTGACCCACAGGATCAGCACGTAGACCCAACCGATCGGGCCGCCCATCACCGTCATTGCCGCGCCCATCAGGCCGTAGTCGGACAACATGCCGACCACCCGCCGCGGGTGCGATGTTCCGGGACGCGCAAGAATCCATCCGACGATGCCCGAGCCGATGCAGAACCCGGTGATCACCATCGCCATGACCTGCTCGTAGGCCGGCGGGCGTGGGCCGCTGCGATCCGTCCACAGCAGGAACACCAGGACCACGAACAGCAGGGCGAGGCGGATCAGCGCCTGTCCGTGCTCACTGTCCGGACGACCCGAGAGCCGGCGTCCAAGCCAGGCTATCGTCGTCTTCATCCCGGCGTGCTCATTGCAGCGGCCCCACCGGCCTGCCGCCGAACCGGGCACAGATTTCGTGCAGGCGGTCGACGTTGCCGAGCATCGCCTCGACGCAGCGCGGGTCGAAGTGGCGCCCGCTGTTCTCGCCGATGTAGGCCAGCGCCTCGTCGATCGACCAGGCGCGCTTGTAGGGGCGCTGCGACATCAGCGCATCGAACACGTCGGCGATCGCGACGATGCGTGCCTCCAGTGGAATCTGCTCGCCGGCCAGGCCATCCGGATAGCCGCTGCCGTCGTAGCGCTCCTGGTGGCGCAGGGCGATCAGCGCGCTGAGCTGGATGAAGCGGTTCTGGCTGTTGCTGAGCAGGTCGTAGCCGATCTGCGGATGCCGGCGCATCACCGCTGTTTCCTCGGCGGTCAGCGGACCGGGCTTCATCAGGATGGCGTCGGGAATGGCGATCTTGCCGATGTCGTGCAGCGGCGCCGCGAGCTCGATCATCCGCACTTCGTCTTCGAACAGGCCCATCGCATCGGCCACCATGCCCGCGACGGCGGCCACCCGTTCGAGGTTGGCGCTGGTACTGGCATCGCGGAACGCGATCGCGCGCGCCAGGCGGTTGAGCGTCTCGCGTTCGCGTTCCTCCACCTCGTGCATGCTGCGCAGCAGGCGCTGCTCGAGCGACAGTGCACGCTGCTTCACCGATTCCGACTGCTGGCGCAGCTGCAGAAGATTGCGGCAGCGCGCACGCAGTTCGCGCGGCCGGACCGGCTTGACCAGGAAATCGATGACGCCCACATCGAGGGCCGCCTGGCGCACGGGCTCGTCGCCGACCACGGTGACCAGCACGATCGGCACGTCGCGGTGGAGCAGCGGACGCCGGAAGCGGCGCGCGAACTCGAGCCCGTCCACGACCGGCATGCGGTAATCGAGCAGAAGCAGATCGGGACGGTTGTCGTCGCACCAGCGCAGCGCGGTCTCGGGATCCCCGAAATCGAAGACCTCGAGCTCGGGACTGATGTCCTCGAGGATGTGCCGCAGCATGGTCCGTGCGGACGTCTGGTCATCGACGATGACGATGTTCATGCGCTGTCGCTTCCTCGATTTCCCCCGTCAGCCCGCATCATCGCGGGCGGGCAGGACCCGACGCAAGCACGGGTGGGACCAGCTGGGGTCCCGGTCACGTTCCTGTGACCACGTGGGTCGCGCCCGGGTCCGGCCAACGCCGCATCCGGGCACGCAAGCGCGGCGCCTGGCGCTCAGCTCTCGCTCTGCGGGCGCATGTAGGGGAACAGCAGCACGTCGCGGATCGACGACGAACCCGTCAGCAGCATCACCAGACGATCGATGCCGATGCCGAGGCCCCCGGTCGGCGGCAGGCCGACCTCGAGCGCGCGGATGTAGTCGGCGTCGTAATGCATGGCCTCGTCGTCGCCGCCTTCGCGGGCGTCGACCTGGGCACGGAAGCGCGCGGCCTGGTCTTCGGGATCGTTGAGCTCGGAGAAGCCGTTGGCGATCTCCTTGCCGCCGATGAACAGCTCGAAGCGATCGGTGATGCCCGCCTCGCTGTCGGACTCGCGCGCGAGCGGCGAGACCTCGACCGGGTAATGGGTGATGAAGGTCGGCTGGATCAGTCCGGTCTCGACGGTTTTTTCGAAGATCTCCAGCAGCAGCTTGCCCCAGCCGTAGCCGGCCTTCACGTGCACGCCGAGGCGCGCGCAATGCGCGGCGAGCGCCTCGCGGTCGCGACAGTCGGCGACCGTGATCTCGGGGTTGAGTTCGCGCACGGCCTCTTCGAGCTTCCAGCGCCGGAACGCCGGGCCGACATCGATCGCGTTGCCGTCCCATTCCAGCGCGGTGGTGCCGACGGCCTGCGTGGCGACGTCGCGGATCAGCGCCTCGGTGAGGTCCATGACCTCTTCGTAGGCCACATAGGCCTCGTAGAGCTCGAGCATCGTGAACTCGGGGTTGTGCCGGGTCGACACGCCCTCGTTGCGGAAATTGCGGTTGATCTCGTAGACGCGCTCGAAGCCGCCGACGACCAGACGCTTGAGATACAGCTCCGGCGCGACGCGCAGGAACAGATCGAGATCGAGCGCGTTGTGGTGCGTGGTGAACGGCTTGGCCGCGGCGCCGCCGGCGATGTAATGCATCATCGGCGTTTCGACCTCGAGGAAGTCGCGCGTGTCGAGCCACTGGCGGATCGCGCCGATGATGCGCGAGCGCTTGACGAACACCGCCCGCGCGTCGGGCGAGACGATCAGGTCGACATACCGCTGGCGATAGCGCTGCTCGACGTCGCTCAGGCCGTGCCACTTGTCGGGCAGCGGACGCAGCGACTTGGTCAGCAGCCGCAGCGTGTCCACCTTGACCGACAGCTCGCCGGTCTTCGTCCGCATCAGCGTGCCTTCGGCCGCGACGATGTCGCCGACGTCCCATCCCTTGAACGCGTCGTAGCGCTCGCCGAGCGTCACCGATTGCAGGAACAACTGGAGGCGGCCGCTGACATCCTGGATCTGCGCGAACGCGGCCTTGCCCATGATGCGCTTGGCCATCAGGCGCCCGGCCACGGCCACACGCACGCCCTCAGCCTCCAGCGCTTCGCCGGTCCAGCGCTCGGCGTCTTCGTAGACGGTCTGCAGCGCGCCGGCCTCGTCACGACGGCGGAAATCGTTCGGGAACGCCACGCCCTGCCCGCGCAGCGCGGCCAGTTTGCCGCGACGCTCCGCGATCAGGGCGTTCTCGTCGGCGGTCGGTGGCGTGGCGGGCTGCTGGGTCATGGGGGTCTCGAAGAAACGAAATCGGAAACGGTGGGGGCGAAAGCGACGGGCGACTTCGCCCGGAAACGCCATGCCGACGTATGCAGGCATGGCGGTGAAGCATCGGCCGCGCGTCACGCGGCCGCGGCACTCAGTTGGCGTCGACGCGTTTGGCGCCGGCTTCCAGGCCGGACTTGAGCGCGGCCTCGACGAATTCGTCGAGATCGCCGTCGAGCACTTTCTGCGTATCGGAACGCTCCACGCCGGTGCGCAGATCCTTGATGCGGCTCTGGTCGAGCACGTAGTTGCGGATCTGGCTGCCCCAGCCGATGTCGGACTTGGTCGCTTCCAGCGCGTCCTTCTCGGCATTGCGCTTCTGCAGCTCCAGCTCGTAGAGCTTGGCGGCCAGCATCTTCATCGCGTTGTCGCGGTTCTGGTGCTGGCTGCGGCCGGTCTGGCAGGCCACGACCGTGTTGGTCGGGATATGCGTGATGCGCACCGCCGATTCGGTCTTGTTGACGTGCTGACCACCGGCACCGGACGAGCGATAGACGTCGGTACGCAGATCGGCCGGGTTGATGTCGATCTCGATGTTGTCGTCGATCTCGGGCGACACGAACACCGAGGTGAAGCTGGTGTGGCGGCGGTTGTCCGAGTCGAACGGCGATTTCCGCACCAGGCGGTGCACGCCGATCTCGGTCTTCAGCCAGCCGTAGGCGAAATCGCCCTCGATGCGCACCGTCGCCGACTTGATGCCCGCGACTTCGCCACCGGAGACTTCCATCAGCTCGGTCTTCCAGCCGCGGCTCTCGGCCCAGCGCAGATACATGCGCAGCAGCATTTCGGCCCAGTCCTGGGCTTCGGTGCCGCCGGCACCGGCCTGGATGTCGACGAATGCGGCTGCGCCGTCCAGTTCGCCGGAGAACATGCGCTGGAACTCGAGCTTGTCGACCTCGCCGGCGTAACGCTCGACATCGTCGACGACTGCCTGCGCGGTGTCCTCGTCATTTTCCGATTCGGCCAGCTCCAGCAGTTCGCTGGCGCCTTCCAGCCCTTCGGTCAGGCTGCGGATGCCGTTGACGGTCTTGTCGAGCGCCGAACGCTCGCGGCCCAGTGCCTGGGCGCGCTCGGGGTCGTTCCAGATGTTCGGGTCTTCGAGCTCGCGCTCGACTTCTTCCAGACGCTCGCGACGGGCGTCGTAGTCAAAGATACCCCCTCAGCGCATCCAGCCGACCCTTGAGGTCGACGATGCGCTGACGCAGGGGATTGAGTTCGATCATGGCAATCGGATCCGGCGGAAAACCGCGGATTCTACCAGCCCGCCGGGTCCCCGGTCGCTGCCACGCGGCATCGCCGACAGACTGCCCGGTCGTCGACGGGGGGTCGTCGAGGGGGCTTGCTTTGAGGATGAACTGCAACTGCGTCGGGCGAACGGCCGCCCTGCTGGCGGCCGCGCTGCTGTGCGCCGTCGGTGCGACGGCCGCGCCGCTGCCGCCCGCGCACGCACAGCGCGTCGACGACGCGATCGGGCGCTGCTTCGAACTGCGTGATCGCGCGCCCGGCGACGCGATCACGCTCGCCCGGGCCACGCTGGCATCGCCGGGGCTCACGTCCGACGACGAAATCAAGCTGCTCGCGTGCCTCGCCCGCGCCGAGGCGCTGAGCGGACGTACCGAGGATGTGGTCGCCACCGTCGACCGGATCGAAGCCCTGCTGCTGGCAGAGCCGCGCCCAGCCGAATTCACGTTGCGCGCGCTCTCCAATGCCGGCGCCGCGCTGCACGTGGTCGGCGACGTGTCGCGCGCACTCGAGCTGTACCGGCGCGCCTTCGAAGCCGCGCAGGCCGGCGAGGCGGACCTCGCCCAGGTCAAGATGCTGATCAATGTCGCCAGCATCCAGAGCGAGCATCTGGATGCCTACGATCTGGCCGAACGCACCTACGCCCAGGCGCAGCAGATCGCCGACGCCAGCGGGGTGGTCGAGCCCCTGCTCCCCTACAACCATGCAACGAATCTGCTGCGCCTGGACCGCCCGGATCAGGCGCGTCTGCAGTTCGAGGCGGCGCTGGCCTCCAGCCGGGCCTCGCCGGATACGGTGCTGACACGGCGCATCCAGACCGAACTGGTGGCGCTCGGCCGCGCCGATGATGCATCCGCGCGGCTGCAGACGCTCGCCGACGCCCAGCGCGACGACGATCCCTCCGGCGCGGCGATCACCCTGGTGCGCATGGCCGACCTGGCGCTCGCGGATGGACGCCCCGATGCCGCACGTGTGCACGCCGCTGCAGCCGTCGCGCTGGCCGCGACCGGCATATTCGCGCGCGAGCGGCGTGACGCGCTGCGGATGCGGGTGCGGGCCCTGCACGCGTCCGGTGATCTCGAGACCGCCTTCACCGCGCTCGATGCCTTGCACGCCGAAGAGCGCGACGCGGCGCGGCGCCTGCAACTCGGCGCGCTGGCCGAGCTGCAGGCGCGGCTGGAGGATGGACGCAGCGCAGCGGAGCTTGCACATCTGCGCGAAACGCAGCGCATCGACGTGATCAACGCGCGGCATGCCCGCACGCTCCGCGCCGTCGGCGCCACGGCGCTGGGAGTCCTGGTGCTGCTGGCACTCGCACTCGCGTTCTACCAGCGACGGTCAGTCGGCGATTGCGACGCCTCAGCACGACCGACGGCCTGACCGGACTGTTGAACCGGCGCGCCGCGATTGCCGCGATGCAGACGCTGCCGGCGCCGTCGTCACCGACGCTGCGGCACGTCGTCTTCCTGGTCGACGTGGACCACTTCAAACGCAGCAACGATCGTCACGGCCACGGTGCAGGTGACGCGGTTCTGGTCGAGATCGCGCAGCGGTTCACGGCCGTGTGCCGCCCCGGCGACCTGGTCGCCCGATGGGGCGGCGAGGAGTTCCTGGTCGTGTGCCGGGCGCTGGACCGGAGCCAGGCGGCCGCGGTCGCCGAGCGCCTGCGCGTCGCGATCGCCGAGCGGCCGCTGCACGCAGGCGGGGTCGCGATGGCGTTGACCGTGTCGATCGGCTTCGCCCTGCCGGCCGCAGCCCACGTCGGCGGCAGGATGGCTCGACGCCATCGACGTGGCCGACCAGGCGCTCTACACCGCCAAACGCGGTGGACGCGATGCCTGGACCGGCGTCTGGTTCGAGGCCGCGACGGATCTGCAACAGGTGTTGCGCGACCCGCGGGGCGCCGTGGCCGACGGCCGGATCGAGGCCTTCGCCAGCCGCGAGCCGATCGCCTGGAACGGCACGCGGACATCGGACACGTCGACCGGTGACGGTGCCGCCACCGGCTGACGCGCCGGGATCAGCGCCGCTCGAGCGAGAGCCGGTAACGCCCCGTGCCGCTGGAGCCGACCGCCGTGGCCTCGATCGTGTAATCACCGGGGGCCAGGCGCTGCACGATGCGCGAATCGAGGTTGTCACCCCCGTCGTCGTCGGTGGCGATCGACTCAGAGCCGCGCAGCAGCTTCAGATGGCTGTCGATGTCGCTCGAACGCATGTCGATCGCGTACTCGCCGGCCGAGCGCACGCTGAAGGTCCAGCGGTCGGTCATCCCCGGCAGCAGCGTGGCATCGACGCTACGGCCGACCGCGATCGGGCCCCCGCCGGCGTTGGCCGGTGCGTCTTCGACAGCGAGCGTGAGGGTGTAGAAGCCGGCGCCCGGCACCGCGCCGTCGGCGCGGACGCTGTACTCCCCGGCCTCGAGCAGCGTCGTGATGCGAGCATTGAGGCCGTCGCCACCATCGTCGTCGGTGGTGTCCACGCCGGCGCCGGAGAGGTGCAGCAGCGAATCGATGTCGCTGCTCTGCATATCGATGCGCACCAGGCGCCGGGCCGGTACCGAAAACGTGTAGGCGTGCGCGGTGCCTTCGTAGAGTCCGGTGACGGTGGTGCCGGGCACCAGCGGACCACCTTCGCTCAGCGGCGAATCGGGTGTCGCACGCGCCGCCACGGTGAGCCGGTACATGCCCGAGACACGCTCGCTGCCGTAGGCCGAGGTGGTCACGGTGTACTCGCCGGGCACCAGGCGCGCGTTGATGCGCGCATTGGTGCCATCGCCGCCGTCGTCGTTGGTCAGGGCGACGCCGGGTCCGTCGAGCTTGAGATACGCGTCGAAATCGTCGGACATCATGTCGATCGTGTAGACACCGGCCTCGGCGATCCGCAGCGTCAGGCGGCGCGGTGCGTCCACCCAGTCGCTGATCGACGCGCCCGGCGTGAGTGCGCGGCCGTCGTAGGCCTCCACGGTGGCCACGCGCAGGGTGTACGGCCCGTAGGCGCTGGCATCGACGCCGCTCACGGCGATGGTGTGGCGGCCCGCGCGCTTGGCGCGCACGACCAGCGACGCCGCCTGGGTGCCCTCGCCCGACGTGCCGAGCAGTTCGTCGCTGCCGTAGAACGCGGTCAACCGCGCGCGCAGGGGCCCTTCGACGGCGACCTGCACCACTTGGCCTTCCCGCAGATCGAGGGTATGCAGCTGGCTGCGCGAACCGTCGCGGTAGTTCACTGCCGAGCGGCTGGTGATCTCGCCACGCGCGGGCGTGTCGATGGTGACCGGGGTCGCGGGTTCATTGGCGACGACGGCAACCGGCGCGATCGCCAGCGCAATGGCCAGCACGAGCGGGGACATGGTCTTCAAGTTGGACTCCTGACGGACGAGGAACGGGATTGGCTGGGTGACGGTCAGGCCGTCCCGGGCATGGGCGCCATTCTGGCACCCCCATTCACGTTTGTCCGCCTCAGCCCGGATCGCAGGCCTCGCGGTGCTCCACGACGAGCTGCACCGCGTCGCCGCCGCGGTAGTCGTCGGGCGCCAGGCGATACACCAGCCGCTCGCGCGCGGCCGGCGCGACCTCCCGCCAGCCGCCGAAATGGATCGCCGACAGCGGGTGCGGGCAGCCGTCGAGACGCAGCGTGAGTTTCAGATGGCGTGCGCCCACGATCCGCCAGTCCACGATCGCGAACTCGCCATCGAAGACCGGCTCGGGAAACGCCTGGCCCCACGGGCCGGCATCGCGCAGATGCAGGGCGTGGGTGATGTCGAATTCGCGCGGATCGAGTGCGCCGTCGGTGAGGATTTCCGCGCGCAGCAGTGCCGGATCGAGCATCGCGGCCACCTGGAGACGGAACGCCTCGGCGAACGCGTCGTAGTGCGCCGCGGACAGCGAGAGCCCCGCGGCCATCGCATGGCCGCCGAAGCGGTCGATCAGACCGGGATGCGCGGTGTCGACCGCCGCGAGCACGTCGCGGATGTGCAGGCCGGGAATCGAACGGGCCGAGCCGCGCAGTTGCGCGCTGCCGGGCTCCGCGGGCGCGAACGCGACGACCGGGCGATGCAGCGCGTCCTTCATCTTCGACGCGACCAGTCCCACCACACCGGGATGCCACTCGGGATCATGCAGACAGACGCCCGCGCTGTCGGACGATACGGCCGGCAGCCGCGCCACGACCGCTTCCGCGTCTTCGAGCATCGCCTGCTGCACCGCCCGCCGCTCGGCATTGATGTCGTGCAGTACACGCGCCAGCTCGCGCGCTCGGACGGGATCGTCGGTCAGCAGACACTCGATGCCGATCGCCATGTCCTCGAGTCGCCCGGCCGCATTGAGTCTGGGACCGATCGCGAACCCGATGTCGCTGGCGCTCAGGCGCGCGGCCTCACGTCCGGATACCTCGGCCAGCGCCAGCAACCCCGGAGTCCCCTGCCCGCTGCGCAGCCGACGCAGTCCTGCAGCGACCAGCGCCCGGTTGTTGGCGTCCAGCGGCACGAGATCGGCGACCGTGCCCACGGCGACCAGATCGAGCAGTGTGGAGAGATCGGGCACCGGCCCCTCGAACGCACCCTCGGCGCGCAGACGCGCGCGCAGCGCGAGCAGCACGTAGAAGATCACGCCGACGCCGGCCAGCACCTTGCTCGGAAACGCATCGCCCGGCAGGTTGGGATTGACGATCGCATTCGCGGCCGGCAGCCGCTCGCTCGGCAGATGGTGGTCGGTCACCAGCACCTGCCAGCCGCGGTCGCGCGCCGCCGCGATGCCGGCATGGCAGGCGATGCCGTGATCCACCGTGAGCAGCAGCGCCGGCTGCAGCGGCGACAGGGCCTCCACGAGCGCCGGTGACAGCCCATAGCCGTGGACGATGCGATGCGGCACCGCGTGCACGACATCGCGGGCGCCCAGCATCCGCAGCCCGCGCACCGCGACCGCGCACGCGGTGGCGCCGTCGCAGTCGAAATCGCCGACGACGAGGATGCGGGCATCACGCGCGATGGCATCGGCCAGCAGAGCGCTCGCGGCGCCGATGTTGGACAGCGCCTCCGGCGGGTGAAGGCCGGCCAGCCGCGGACGCGCGGTGTCGAGATCGTGCGCGTCGCGTCCGGCGTAGATCCTGCGCAACAGCGGCGGCACGTGATCCGGCCAGCCCTCGCCGACGCGGGCCTCACGCCGGCGGATCGTCGGTGCCGGCCTCACGCAGCCGGGCTCCGCGGCGCACGTCGCCAGATGCGCAGCCGATGCCAGCGACGCAGACGCAGGCGCCGCCCCGATTCGTCATCGACCTCGAGTGTGTCGAGCCCGCCGTCCGCCAGCGCCGCGAGCGCCGGTGCCAGCCACGCCTGCTGCAGTTCGCGCAGATCACGCAAGGCCGTCAGGTCGAAAAGTGCGGCCTCGGGCGTGCTGCCCGGCCAGGCTTCGGGCAGCGGTTCGGCGCGGACCGAGGCGGCCGCGAGCGCGGTGCAGGTCGGATCGTCGGTATGCACCCGGGCCGGCCAGTCGCCACCGGACAGGCCCTGCGCAGGCAACGCGCCGCCGCCCCAGAACCACAATGCGTTGACTGCCGGCCGCCCCGACGCCAGCCGGCGCGCATTCCAGGGATGTTGATGCAGGGTGACCTGCGCCTCGTTGGCGAGCGCACGCCAGCGCCGCGCATCGGCGCCGCTGTCGAGCGCTTCGTCGTCGAGGTCGGCCAGATCGGCGCCGAGCGCGTCGGCCGGATCGTGGAATGCAGGCAGCCGCGTACCCGCCGGCACCTGCAGATACCAGCGCGCCGGATGCGGCGCATCGAGCAGAAAACCGGCATCACCGAACACCGGCCGCAGCGCGGGCAGCAACGCGTCCACGTCCTCGCGCGTCAACCCCAGCCCTTCGCCGTGCGCCATCAGGCGGACGCCGTTGATGTCCGGCCGCAGCCAGGCCGGATCCGCGCGCAACCAGGCGATGCCCGGCGCGTCCGCATCCTGGGCGTCGAGGCGACGCGACAGTGCCGCGAGTGGCCAGCGACCGGACGGCAGATGCGCAAAGCGCAACAGCTGGGCGCGCCGCCCGGCATCGCCATCGGGCAGGCGGTCGGCGCGGCCCAGAGCACGCACGACATCGGCCGTCCAGCGCTGGGCGCCGAAGCGCGACGGCGCGGGCAGCAGGAACGTCGCGCGCGTCATCGACTCAGCCGGCGTACTCGACGCTGACGATGTCGTAATCGCGGGTGCCGCCGGGCGCATCGATACTGATGCTGTCGCCCTCGTGCTTGCCGATCATCGCGCGGGCCACCGGCGACGAAATCGCGATCAGGCCCAGTTTGATGTCGGCTTCGAGGTCGCCCACGATCTGGTAGCGCCGCTCTTCGTCGGTCTCGGCGTCGGCGATCACCACCGTCGCGCCGAACACCACCTTGTCGCCGGCATTGAGCTTGGCCACGTCGATGACGTCGGCATGCGACAGCTCGCCTTCCAGCTGCTTGATGCGGCCTTCGATGAAGCTCTGCTGCTCGCGGGCCGCGTGATACTCGGCGTTCTCCTTCAGGTCGCCGTGTGCGCGCGCTTCGGCGATCGCTTCGATCACCGCCGGGCGCTTCACGGACTTGAGCTCTTCGAGTTCTTCGCGCAGGCGCTGGGCGCCGCGCAGGGTCATGGGTGCGCGCATGGGCGTGCCTCCGTCAAAGGGTTGAAGTGGCTGCCGCGCGGCCTTCCAGCTGCGCGTGCAGTTCCTGCAGCGACCACACCGGACCGCTGCCGCGGTAGTCCAGCGAGTGCAGCAGGGCCCGGGCACCGGCCACCGTGGTGGAGTACGTCACCCGGTGCTGCAGGGCCTCGCGGCGGATCGAGAACGAGTCGGCGATCGCCTGCTTGCCTTCGGTGGTGTTGACGATGTACGCGATCTCGCCGTTCTTGATCAGGTCGACGACGTGCGGACGGCCTTCGACCACCTTGTTGATCTGCTCGCAGTCGATGCCGTGCTCGCGCAGCCACGCGGCGGTGCCTGCCGTCGCGACGATGGCATAGCCGCGCGCGATGATGTCGCGCGCGACCGGCAACACGCGCTTCTTGTCCGGATCGCGCACCGAGACGAACACCTTGCCGCTGGTCGGCGGGGTCTTGATGCTCGCCGCTTCCTGCGCGCGCGCGAACGCCGCACCGAAGCTCTCGCCCACGCCCATGACCTCACCGGTCGAGCGCATTTCCGGTCCGAGGATCGGATCGACGTTCTGGAACTTCGCGAACGGGAAGATCGCTTCCTTGACCGAGTAGTAGGAGGGCACGATCTCCTGCGTCGCGCCCTGCTCGGCCAGCGTCTTGCCGGCCATGCAGCGCGCCGAGATCTTCGCCAGCGGCTTGCCGATCGCCTTGGACACGAACGGCACGGTGCGCGAGGCGCGCGGGTTCACTTCCAGCAGATAGATGGTCGCTTCGCCCTGGTCGCTGGTCTGCACCGCGAACTGGGTGTTCATCAGGCCGATCACCTTGAGCTTGCGCGCCAGCGCCACGACCTGTTCGCGCAGGCGCGCCTGCACGTCGTCGGACAACGAGTACGGCGGCAGCGAGCAGGACGAGTCACCCGAATGCACGCCGGCTTCCTCGATGTGCTCCATGACGCCGCCGATCAGCACGTTGCCGTCCTTGTCCGCGATCACGTCGATGTCGACCTCGACCGCGTTGTCGAGGAAGCGGTCGAGCAGCACCGGCGAATCGTTCGAGACCTTGACCGCGTCGCGCATGTAGCGCGCGAGGTCGGCATCGGCGTGCACGACTTCCATCGCGCGGCCGCCGAGCACGTAGCTCGGTCGCACGACCAGCGGATAGCCGATCTCGCGCGCCAGCACCAGCGCTTCCTCGGGGTTGCGCGCGGTGCGGTTGGGCGGCTGCTTGAGGCCGAGCTCGTCGACCAGCTTCTGGAAGCGCTCGCGGTCTTCGGCCAGATCGATCGAGTCCGGCGAGGTGCCGATGATCGGCACGCCGTTGGCTTCGAGCGCACGCGCGAGCTTGAGCGGCGTCTGCCCGCCGTACTGCACGATCACGCCCTTCGGCTGCTCGACCTCGACGATCTCCAGCACGTCCTCGAGCGTCAGCGGCTCGAAATACAGGCGATCGGAGGTGTCGTAGTCGGTGGACACGGTTTCCGGGTTGCAGTTGACCATGATGGTCTCGTACCCGTCCTCGCGCAGTGCCAGCGCCGCGTGCACGCAGCAGTAGTCGAACTCGATGCCCTGGCCGATGCGGTTGGGACCGCCGCCGAGCACCATGATCTTGTCGCGGCCGGTCGGCTGCGCCTCGCACTCGTCCTCGTAGGTCGAGTACAGATACGCGGTGTCGGTCGCGAACTCGGCCGCGCAGGAATCGACGCGTTTGTAGACCGGACGCACGCCGAACGCGCGGCGCAACGCGCGGATCGCCTGCTCGTCGGTGCCGAGCAACTGGGCCAGACGCGCATCGGAGAAGCCCTGGCGCTTGAGCGCACGCAGGCGCGTCCTGTCGAGCGCGTCGATGCCGGCGGCCGCGACGGCGGTCTCGGTCGTGATCAGTTCCTCGATCTGGTCGAGGAACCAGGGATCGACGTAGGACAGGCCGTAGACGTCTTCGACCGACAGACCGGCGCGGAACGCATCGGCCAGGTAGAACAGGCGCTCCGGGCCCGGCTCGCGCACTTCACGGCGCAGCGTCGCCAGGTCGTCTTCATTGGTCAGATCGAGACCGGTAGGATCGAAACCGACCTTGCCGGTTTCCAGCCCACGCAGCGCCTTCTGCATCGACTCCTGGAAGGTGCGGCCCATCGCCATGACCTCGCCGACCGACTTCATCTGCGTGGTGAGGCGTGCATCGGCGGCCGGGAATTTTTCGAACGCAAAGCGCGGAATCTTGGTGACCACGTAGTCGATCGACGGCTCGAACGAGGCCGGCGTCTTGCCACCGGTGATCTCGTTCTTGAGTTCGTCGAGCGTGTAGCCGACCGCGAGCTTGGCCGCGACCTTGGCGATCGGAAAGCCGGTCGCCTTCGACGCCAGCGCCGAGGAGCGCGACACGCGCGGGTTCATTTCGATGACGACCACGCGGCCGTCCTTCGGATTGATGCCGAACTGCACGTTCGAGCCGCCGGTATCCACGCCGATCTTGCGCAGCACCGCGACCGACGCATTGCGCAGGCGCTGGTATTCCTTGTCGGTCAGCGTCTGCGCCGGGGCCACGGTGATCGAGTCGCCGGTATGCACGCCCATCGGATCGAGGTTCTCGATCGAACAGACGATGATGCAGTTGTCCGCGGTGTCGCGGACCACTTCCATCTCGAATTCCTTCCAGCCCAGCACCGATTCCTCGACCAGCACCTCGGTGGTCGGCGAGAGTTCGAGGCCGCGGTTGACGATCTCGACCAGCTCCTCGCGGTTGTAGGCGATGCCGCCACCGCTACCGCCGAGCGTGAAGCTCGGGCGGATGATCGTCGGATAGCCGACGCGGGTCTGGATATCGAGCGCTTCTTCCAGCGTGTGCGCCACTTCCGCGCGCGGGCATTCCAGGCCGATCTCGCCCATCGCCACGCGGAACAGCTCACGATCCTCGGCCATGCGGATGGCCTCGCGCTTGGCGCCGATCAGCTCGACATTGTATTTCTCGAGCACGCCGTGATCGGCGAGGTCCAGCGCGCAGTTGAGCGCGGTCTGGCCGCCCATGGTCGGCAGCAGCGCATCGGGCTTTTCTTTGGCGATGATCTTCTCGACCGTCTGCCAGTTGATCGGCTCGATGTAGACCGCGTCGGCGGTCTCCGGGTCGGTCATGATCGTCGCGGGATTGCTGTTGACCAGCACCACGCGATAGCCCTCCTCACGCAGCGCCTTGCACGCCTGCGCGCCCGAGTAGTCGAACTCGCAGGCCTGGCCGATGACGATCGGACCGGCGCCGATGATGAGGATCGTCTTGATGTCAGTGCGCTTGGGCATGGTCTTCTCTAAGTCGTTACGGCGTGTCGAAGGGGATCGCACGCGGTCGATCAGGATGGAATTTCTGATGGGACAACGTCACTGCACGGCGACATCACGGCCCGTCGCTGCCCGGGTGTCGCGGTGCCCGATATGCGACGTCGCGAACCGGCACCGCGCCCACTCCGGACTGCAGCGGCCACCGGCAGACGCCGCGGTGACACGCCCGGGGCAACGTCGTGGTGAACGGAGGCGCGCATGATCAGGACAGCGTCTCCAACGGCACGACCATGCCGCACGTGCGCTCGAGGCCATCGACAGCGGCCTGCACCCGCTTGGGCGAGAAATCCTGACCCTGGTCGAATCCACGGACGAAGGCGCGAAACGCATCGCTGCGCATGAACATCTCCATCTCGGCGGCATCACCCGCTGTCATGTCGCGCGGCAACGGCTGGACCGCCCCGGCACGCATGTTGGCAGTCACCAGATCGCCGATGCGCGCGCCGACGGGCGTCTGCAGAAACGCATTCCACGCCGCCAGGTGTTCGGCGCCATCCCGCCCCAGGGTGGATGTGAAGATGTCACGCATGTGGCCGAGGACCAGTTCCTTCACCGGGCCGGCGGCGCATTGCCGCGTCGCCTCGTCCTGGTCCGAGAACGGCGGTATGGAGACCAACATGTCGCGGGCGATGTTCTCACCCAGCGTGTTGATGCCCAGACGCTCCAGCAACTCGGCCACACCACTCTCCGGGGCGGGTGCGGCGTGCACGGAAGCGCCTGCGAGCATCGCGACGAGTCCGAGGACGTGCCGTGCGCTCATGCGCGGGCAGCACCCATCAGGGCAACGAAGCGGTCGAACAGCGGCGCCACGTCGTGCGGACCGGGACTCGCTTCCGGGTGTCCCTGGAACGAGAACGCGGGCGCATCGGTCAGTTCGATGCCCTGGTTGGTGCCATCGAACAGCGAACGATGGGTCACGCGCACGTTGGCCGGCAGCGTGGACTCGTCGACCGCGAAGCCGTGGTTCTGCGAGGTGATCAGCACGCGGCCATCGTCGAGATCCTGCACCGGGTGATTCGCGCCGTGGTGGCCGTGCGGCATCTTCAACGTCTGCGCGCCGGCAGCGAGCGCCAGCAGCTGGTGGCCGAGGCAGATGCCGAAGGTCGGAATCTTCGCGTCGAGAAATGCGCGGATCGCGTCGATCGCGTAATCGCAGGGCGCCGGATCACCGGGGCCATTGGACAGGAACACGCCGTCGGGCTTCAGGGCCAGCACGTCGGCGGCGGGCGTCTGCGCCGGCACCACCGTCAATTCGCAGCCGCGCTCGGCCAGCATGCGCAGGATGTTGGTCTTCACGCCGTAGTCGTAGGCCACGACCTTGCACGTCGCCGGTGCGGTGACGAAGGCATTGCGGTCGAGATCGAGCTGACCGTCCGTCCAGCCATAGCGCTCGGTCGTGCTGACCACCTTCGCCAGATCCATGCCCTTGAGGCCCGGAAACTTGCGCGCGGCTTCGAGCGCCTGCTCGACGTCCACGTCGCCGGCCATGACCGCACCGTTCATCGCGCCGCGGTCGCGCAGCAGACGCGTCAGCTTGCGGGTATCGATCTCGGAGATCGCGACGATGCCACGTGCGCGCAGCCATTCGGGCAGCGAGGCTTCACTGCGCCAGCTGCTCGGACGACGCGGCACGTTGCGCACGATCAGACCCGAGGCCCAGATCTTCGACGCCTCGTCGTCCTGGTCGGTGCAGCCGGTGTTGCCGATGTGCGGATAGGTCAGCGTCACCAGCTGACGCGCATACGACGGGTCGGTCAGCACTTCCTGGTAGCCGGTCATCGCGGTGTTGAACACCACTTCGCCGACCGACAGGCCGGCGGCGCCCACGGAAACGCCCTCGAACACGGTGCCGTCTTCAAGGACGAGGATTGCGGATTCAGTCACGAGGTCTTCGCCTACGTCAGGTTGCAGGAAACCGCCAGAGCGGTGGAAACCGGTCCGGAGGTTTGGGGTTCAGGCGAGCGAGAATTGTACCGGCGCGCCCGCGTTCACGCCAGCGCTGCGAGGCGCCGGTTCAGCGCGGGGCGTCGGACGCGGGCGCGAGCAGGTCGGCGACGGCATAGCGCTGCGGCGCACGCCCGGCGAGGCGTCCGGCCACATGCAGGGCGCCGGCGGCGAAGATGTCGCGGTTGCCGGCACGATGCACGAGTTCGACCCGTTCGCCTGTCCCGGTGAACTGGACCAGATGCTCGCCGACGATGTCGCCGGCGCGCAGCGACGCGTATCGAGGCTGCGCGCCCTGCCCGGCTGCCGCCTCGCCGAGCGTCAATGCAGTGCCCGACGGCGCGTCGAGCTTGCGCGTGTGGTGCGATTCGACGATGTCGCAATCCCAACCGGGCAGCAACGCCGCCGCGCGACGCACGAGATCTTCGAGCACGGCGACACCGAGGCTGAAATTCGACGCCCAGACCACCGGGATGCGCGCGGCCGCCGCATCGAGTGCGCTGCACTGCGCCTCGGACAGGCCGGTCGTGCCGGAGACCAGCGCGGCACCGCGTCGCTCGCACAGCGCGAGAATCGCATCGAAGCCCTGCGGCAGACTGAAATCGATCGCGACGTCGAACGCCGGCGCGCCAGCGAGTTCGCGACCGCCGAAATGCGGCACGCCGTCGACGACGCGCTGCTTCGGCGCACTGCCGGACACCGCGCCGACCACCTGAAGATCGTCGCGCTCACGCGCCAGACGCAGCAGCGTCTGTCCCATACGTCCGGACGCGCCGTGGACGAGCACACGCACGGGCGCGCTCATCGAACCGGACCCGCGGCGGTGGCGCGGACATCTGCAACGGAGGCGGCGTCATTCATCGCGCCATTCTAGCGTCGCAGGCCGCGTACGCGCGTGTCGGGCGCACGTCGTGAGCAGGCGATTTGCACGTACGGCGTGCAGCGGTTGCACGTCGTGCTGCGGGCCGCGTCCCGACGAATGGCGTCGATTGGCGATGCCCGCGCTTTGCCTGGCATCCACGCCCATTACTTGCGCGCGGACGGGGGGACGTCCGCACGCGGAGGACGCATCGATCACGTCGACGCGCACGCGCGTCCGATCGCATAGACCGGCCGAGCGCGCGCCCCGATCGTACGGCCCGATTCCGGCACATACACGTCGCGACGCGCGGATCAAGTGGCCGGGCCGGATACGGACGCCGGCGCTGGCCAAATCCTGACCACCCGATCAGCGGCCGCGTCACATGCGGCCTCACGGGGCTTATCCACACCTTTATCAAGGTCTCATCCACACCCGGTGTGGACAGCTGCCGCGCTAGCGCCGCCACAGCGCCAGGTCAAGCTGCGCCCGACCGGCGCAGCACGCCGGAACGCGGTGCCACGCGGTTCACCGCAGCCTACACGCATCATTTCGCCACCACGCCGACACGCGCATGCGCCGGCATTGGCGAGACTTTGATCACGTTTCAAAACACCGCGTGCGACGGCCACTTGCGTGGCTTATCCACATGATTGTCGACAGGTGATCCACAGCGGCTGTGGATGACGCCTCGGCATGCCCTCCCCCAACGAACGACGCCCGGCATCGGCCGGGCGTCGTCAGAAGGACAGCGCGTGGGTGAATCAGGACGTCATCCGGTCCCAGAAGCCCTTGACGCCGTCGATGAACGTGCTGGAGCGCGGCGAATGCCGGCGCGCGTTCTCGCTGGTGAACGTCCCCTCGAAGCGCTCCAGCAGATCGCGCTGCTCGGCGGTCAGATTGACCGGGGTCTCCACGACGATCTTGCAATAGAGATCGCCGGCCATCCGGCTGCGGACGGACTTCACGCCCTTGTCGCGCAGGCGGAACACCTTGCCGGTCTGGGTTTCGGCGGGCACGCGGATCTCCGCCTCGCCACCCAGTGTGGGCACGCGCACGGTCGATCCCAACGCGGCCTGCGAAATGCGCACCGGCACCTCGCAGTGCAGGTCGTCGCCATCGCGCTGGAAGATCGCGTGCTCGCGCACGCGCACTTCCACGTACAGATCGCCGGGCGGCGCGCCGGCAGGACCGGCCTCGCCCTCGCCTGCCAGGCGGATGCGATCACCCGAATCCACACCGGCCGGCACCTTGACCGACAGGACCTTTTCGTCCTCGACCCGGCCGGCACCGCGGCATGTGCCGCAGGGATTGGCGATGATCTGGCCCTGCCCCGCACAATGCGGGCAGGTCTGCTGCATGGTGAAGATGCCGCGCTGCATGCGCACCTGGCCGCGACCGGCGCAGGTCGAACAGGTCTCGCGCTTGCCGTCTTCCGAGCCGCTGCCGTCGCAGCTGTCGCACATCGCGAGCGTCGGCAGTTCGATACGCTTCTCGACGCCCGCCACGGCCTCCTCGAGATCGAGCTCCATCACATAGCCGATGTCGGCGCCGCGCCGGGGGCCGCCCCCACGTCCGCCGCCGCCGAAGATGTTGCCGAAGATGTCGCCGAAGATGTCGCCCATGTCGGCGCCATGACCGAAGCCCGGCCCGGCATTGCCGCCGCCCATGCCGTGCTCGAACGCCGCGTGGCCGTGCTGGTCGTACATGCGGCGCTTGCCGCCGTCCGACAGCACCTCGTAGGCCTCCTTGCATTCCTTGAACGCCGCCTCGGCTGCCGCGTCGCCCGGATTGCGGTCCGGATGATGCTTCATCGCGCAGCGCCGATAGGCTTTCTTCAGCTCGTCTTCGGTGGCCGTGCGTGTGACGCCCAGGACTTCGTAGTAATCGCGTTTGGTCATGAGGCCGTGATTCGTGATTCGTGATTGGTGATTCGAAAAGCTGAAGGCGACGCGATCCGATGATTCATGACGGAACAAGCGGAGCCGAAGCCCCGCCTGTCCCAATCACGAATCACGAATCCACCAATTACTTCTTCTCGTCGTCCTTGACCTCGGTGAACTCGGCATCGACGACGTCGTCGGCCGTCGAGGTCTCGGCCTGACCCGCGTCGGCACCGCCCTGACCCGCCGCCGCGGCTGCCGCGAACAGCTGCTGGGCGACCTCCTCGAGCTTCTTCGACTTGGCCTCGATCTGCGCCTTGTCGTCGCCCTTCATCGCGGTCTCGACGTCGGCGATCGCCGCCTCGGCATTGCCGATCACATCGCCCGGCAGCTTGTCACCGTTGTCCTTGATCGCACTGCGGGTGCTGTGCACCAGCGCATCGGCCTGGTTGCGCGCGCCGACGAGCTCCTGGAACTTCCTGTCGTCCTCGCGGTGCGCCTCGGCGTCGGCGACCATCTTCTGGATCTCCTCGTCCGACAGGCCCGAGCCGGCCTTGATCTCGACCTTCTGTTCCTTCCCGGTCTTCTTGTCCTTGGCCGAGACATGCAGGATGCCGTTGGCGTCGATGTCGAACGACACCTCCACCTGCGGCATGCCGCGCGGCGCCGGGTCGATGCCGGTCAGGTCGAAGCGGGCCAGCGACTTGTTGAAGCGGGCCTGCTCGCGCTCGCCCTGCAGCACGTGCACGGTCACGGCCGACTGGTTGTCGTCGGCGGTCGAGAACGTCTGCGAGGCCTTGGTCGGGATCGTGGTGTTCTTCTCAATGATCTTGGTGAACACGCCGCCGAGGGTCTCGATGCCGAGGCTCAGCGGGGTCACGTCGAGCAGCAGCACGTCCTTGACGTCGCCGGCCAGCACGCCGCCCTGCACCGCCGCACCGATCGCCACGGCTTCGTCCGGGTTCACGTCCTTGCGCGGCTCCTTGCCGAAGAAGTCGGCGACGGCCTGCTGCACCTTGGGCATGCGGGTCTGGCCACCGACGAGGATGACCTCGTTGATGTCCGAGCTGCGCAGGCCGGCGTCGTTGAGCGCGATGCGGCAGGGCTCGATCGACTTCTTGATCAGGTCCTCGACCAGCGCCTCGAGCTTGGCCCGGGTCAGCTTGATGTTCAGGTGCTTCGGGCCCGATGCGTCGGCGGTGACGTACGGCAGGTTCACCTCGGTCTGCTGCGACGACGACAGCTCGATCTTCGCGCGCTCGGCCGCATCCTTCAGGCGCTGCAGCGCCAGCGGATCCTGGCGCAGGTCGATGCCCTGCTCCTTCTTGAACTCCTCGACCAGGTAGTCGATGACGCGCGCGTCGAAGTCCTCGCCGCCGAGGAAGGTGTCGCCGTTGGTGGCCAGCACCTCGAACTGCTTCTCGCCGTCGACTTCCGCGATCTCGATGATCGACACGTCGAAGGTGCCGCCGCCGAGGTCGTACACGGCGATCTTGCGGTCACCGCCGGACTTGTCGAGGCCGTAGGCCAGCGCCGCCGCGGTCGGCTCGTTGATGATGCGCTTGACGTCGAGGCCGGCGATGCGGCCGGCGTCCTTGGTCGCCTGGCGCTGGCTGTCGTTGAAGTAGGCCGGCACGGTGATCACCGCTTCGGTGACCTTCTCGCCCAGATAGTCCTCGGCGGTCTTCTTCATCTTCTCGAGGATGCGCGCCGAGACTTCCTGCGCCGAGAGCTTCTTGCCGTCGCTGGTCGACACCCACGCGTCGCCGTTGTCGTGCTCGAGGATCGAGTACGGCACCAGACCGATGTCCTTCTGGACCTCGGCATCCTTGAACTTGCGGCCGATCAGGCGCTTGACCGCGAAGAAGGTGTTGTTGGGGTTGGTCACGGCCTGACGCTTGGCCGACGCGCCGACCAGGACTTCGCCGTCCTTGGTGTAGGCGACGATCGAGGGCGTGGTGCGGTCGCCTTCGCTGTTCTCGATGACCTTGGCCTTGCCGCCGTCCATGATCGCCACGCACGAATTGGTCGTGCCGAGGTCGATGCCGATGATCTTTGCCATTGCGGGGATTCCTCTGGGAAATGTCTGTCTGGGGGACGGGCGGAGCCGTCGATGACCGTGATCTGGGGACACGCAACACAGCGTTCAAGCGGTGCGACGCATCCGGATGAGCTGGCGTGCGGCGTGCGTCAGTCGGCCTTGGCGACGACGACCATCGCCGGGCGCAGCAGGCGTTCGTTGAGCAGGTAGCCCTTCTGGAACACCTGCGCCACCGCGCCGGCCGGCACGCCGGGCGCCTCGACGATGCTCATCGCCTGGTGATGCTCGGGATTGAAGGCGTCACCCGGCGCGGGCGCCACGGTGCTCAGGCCGCTGGCCTCGGTGGCGCGGGTGAGCTCGCGCAGCGTGAGTTCCACGCCGGCGCGCAGCGGATCGGCCTCGGAGGCACTGGCCAGACCGGCTTCAAGTGCATCGAACACCGGCACCAGGGCCGAGAGCAGTCGCTCGTTCGCGAACCGGCGGGCACTGTCGATCTCGCGCGCCAGACGCTTGCGCTGGTTCTCGAGGTCCGCGCGTTCGAGCAGGCTTTGCGCCCGCACCTGTTCCAGTTCGGCCTTCAACAGCTCGACCTGCTCGTCGAGCTGCGCGTCGACGCCGTCGGGCGGCGCCTCGTGTCCGGCCGGGGCGTGCTCGGATTCGGGGGTCTGGGGATCGTGCTGTTCCTGGGTCATATCGGGTTCCGGGGCGGGCGTATGGCCGCCGACCGACCCGCTATGGGGCCGCAGGATCGGGATTCAAGGCGGCGCCGAGCAGACTGGCGGTCGCCTGGACCACCGGAATGACCCGGTCGTAGGCCATCCGGGTGGGGCCGATCACCCCCAGCACGCCCAGCGTGCGCCCGCCGGCGGCATAGGGCGCGGTCACCAGCGACACGCCCTCCAGCGGCGCCAGTCCGGTTTCCTCGCCGATGAAGATGCGCACGCCCGGCGCATGGATCGTGCGCTCGAGCAGCTGCAGGATCTCGCGCTTGCGCGCGAAGGCTTCGAACAGTTCGCGCAGCCGGTCCAGATCCGACAGGTCCTGCACGCCGATCAGCCGGTTCTGCCCCGACAGCACCATGTCCTCGTCACCGGGCACCAGCGCCTGCTCGGCCAGCTCCACGGTCTGGCTCAGCAATGCCTCCATCGCGTCCCGGGCATTGCGCAGCTCGTCCACCAGCCGGGCCCGGATCTCCGCCAGCGGCCTGCCGGCGCAGTGCTGGTTGAGATAGTTGGCGACACGCTCGAGTTCACCGACCTCGAACATCCGCCGGGTCTGGAAGATGCGGTTCTGCACCTCGTGATCGGCGAACACGATGATCGCCATCACCCGCTGGCCGTCGAGCGGTACGAAATCGATGTGCCGGAAGGCCAGCTGCTCGCGTCGCGGCACGGACACCACGCCGACGAAGTGGGTCATCGCCGACACCAGTTCCGAGGCACTGCCCAGCAGCGATTGCTGGCCACCACCGGCGCTGAGTTCGCCGCGCAGGCGCAGCATCTCCTGCTCGCGCAGCGGCTTGACCTGCAGCAGCGAATCGACGAACACGCGATAGCCCTGGGTGGTCGGCACGCGCCCGGCGGAGGTATGCGGGGAGGCCAGCAGTCCCGCGTCCTCGAGATCGGACAGGATGTTGCGGATCGTCGCCGGGCTGACATCCAGGCCGGCATGGCGCGCCAGCGTCTGCGAGCCCACCGGCTCGCCATCCCGGATGTGCCGTGCGATCAGGGTGCGCAGCAGCTGCCTGGCGCGCGGATCCAGCGAATGATGGGCGTCTGAGGACATGCGGGCGGTATACGGTGCACCCATCGGCGATGCAAGCGCGGCAATCTCCGACAGTGAGACAGGGGCCGGGTATCAAGCGCGTCGACGCGCGCCGATCTACTCGCCCGCAACGCGCCAAGGCACAATCCGCACCCATGCTGACCCATCTCGCCATCCGCAATTTCGCCGTCGCCAGCCAGTCGGACCTGGAGTTCGGCCCCGGCCTGACCGTCATCTCCGGAGAAACCGGCGCCGGCAAGTCGCTGCTGGTCGACGCCCTGGGCTTTCTGTCGGGCCAGCGCGCCGACAGCGGCATCGTGCGCCACGGCGCCGAGCGCGCCGAGCTGCATGCCGAATTCGCCCTCGACGATGCCGCACCCGCGTTGCGCTGGCTGCGCGAACACGAACTCGACGACGGCGACACCTGCCAGCTGCGCCGCACCCTGCGCGCCGATGGCGGCTCACGGGCCTGGATCAACGGCCGGCCGGCGACGATCACCCAGCTCGGCGATCTGGCCGGGCACCTGGTCGAGATCCACGGCCAGCACGAGCACCAGGCCCTGCTCGCCCGCGGCAGCCAGCTCGCGCTGCTCGATGCGCAGGCCGGCAACGGCGCGCTGCTGGCCGAGGTCCGCGCGACCGCGCAGGCGTGGCGCGCGCTGCACGACGAGCGCGATGCCCTGGTCGGCATCGGCGATGTCGCCGAACGCCGCGACTGGCTGCGTCACCAGCTCGACGAACTCGACGGCGAGCCGCTCGCCGCCGATGCCGTGGCCGACCTGTTCGCCAGTCATCGCCGGCATGCGAACGCGGCCGGCCTGATCCAGACCTGCGACACCGCGCTCGAGCGCATGCGGGGTGACGACGACCTCGGCCTGCCGCAGGCGCTGCAGGCGCTGCGCCACGATCTCGCGCGCATGCGCGCGCACGAGCCACGGCTGGGCGAGGTCGACGCGCTGCTCGACGCCGCCGCGATCCAGCTCGACGAGGCCACCCTGCTGCTGGGTCAGGTGCGCGACGATCTCGACATCGATCCCGAGCAGCTCGACACCCTGGAACAACGTCTCGGCCGCCTGCACGAACTCGCACGCAAGCACCGCGTGACGCCCGAGGAACTCATCGAGGTGCAGGCGCGCCTGGCCGGCGAACTCGATCAGCTTGAGGGCGCGGGCGAACGCCTGAAGCAGCTCGACGGCGAGATCGACGCCGCGATGCGCCGCTGGCGTGACGCCGCGGATCGTCTCGGCGCGGCGCGCCGCAAAGCGGCCAAGGCGTTGTCCAAGGCCACCACCGCGCTGATCCACGAGCTGGGGATGGGCGGCGGCGTGTTCGAGGTGGCGATCGAACCGGTCGACACCGCGCGGCCGGATCCGCAAGGTGCCGAGCGCGTGGAGTTCATGGTCTCGGCCAACGCCGGCCAGCCGCCGCGTGCGCTGCGCAAGGTGGCCTCGGGTGGTGAACTGTCGCGCATCTCTCTGGCGATCGAGGTCGCCGCGCTCGGGCATGACGCGGTGCCGACGATGGTGTTCGACGAAGTGGATTCGGGCATCGGCGGCGCGGTCGCCGACATCGTCGGCCGCAAGCTGCGCGCGCTCGGCGAGAGCCGCCAGGTGCTGTGCGTGACCCATCTGCCGCAGGTGGCCTCGAAGGGCCATACCCATTACCGGGTGCACAAATCCAGCGACGAAGGCGCCACCGAAAGCCGTGTCACCCGCCTCGACACCGGTGAGCGCACCGAAGAGCTGGCGCGGATGCTCGGCGGCGTGGACGTCAGCAAGGAAGCCCGGGCGGCTGCGCGCAAGCTGCTGCAGGACGTGGCCTGAGACCACGGAGCGCCGCACCGCCCGGTGCGCGGGCGGTCGCTCGCCGGTCGAGGTGTCCGGCGCCCCCGCGCGTGTGTCGGTCTGCCACTGCATGGTTTGCCAGCGGCGGACCGGCTGTGCGTTCGCCATGCGCGCACGGTGTCCGCGTGCCGCGGTGCGCCGCCATGGTGAGCACGCGACGCATGGGCGCATCGGCGACAGCGGCGGTCGCATAGAGCGGCGCCTTCTGCCCGCACTGCAGCTCGGCTGTGTCCTGCACGCTGGACGCCGAGCGCGACCTCGTCGCGATTCCCGACGGCGCCTTCGCCGATCCGGCATCTCCGGCGCTAGGTAAGACCTGGACAATTCGGCTCTTGGCCGTCATTCCCGCGGCTCTCAACAGCCGCACGGCTGTTGAGAGCCGCGGGGATGACGGCAGTTATTCAGACCTTCCCGAGAGAGACCGGTCTACGAAGACGACAGGCACGGCCGGCTGCATCTGGACGATGCGATGCGGCACGCGCATTGAATGCGGCGCGGCGCGGCGCGGCGCGGCGGAGGATCGAACGTCAGCGCTTCTTGCGCACGTACAGCACCAGCGAATGCTCCTCGAGCTGGTAGCCGTACTGCTCGGCGATTTGCCGCTGCAAGGCTTCGATCTCCTCGCTCTCGAACTCGATGATCTTGCCGGTGTCGACGTCGACCATGTGGTCGTGATGCCCGCCGCGGTCGAGCTCGTAGACCGCGTGACCGCCTTCGAAGTTGTGCTTGAGCACGAGGCCGGCGGCCTCGAACTGGGTGAGCACGCGGTACACGGTGGCCAGGCCGATCTCGTCGCCCTGCTCCAGCAACTGCCGGTAGATGTCCTCGGCCGTGAGATGCTGGCGCGGCGTGCGCTGCTCGAGCAGTTCGAGGATCCGCATCCGCGGATGCGTGACTTTCAGGCCGGCCTTGCGCAGGTCGAGCGATTCCATCAGGGGTGTCTCCAGGTGCAGGCCGGCATTCACTGGCGGTTTATCGCCGACTCTCCAGAACCCGGTCGCGGCGTGGCTCAGAGTGTATCATCGCCCCGTTCCCGCAGCCCCCGCCGAGCGCACGCGTCCATGCAGAAATTCCTTCTCGTTCCGGTCATCGCCCTGGCCACCAGTGGCTGCGGTCTGCTCTACAAGCAGCCGATCTATCAGGGCAATCTGATCGAACAATCGGCGGTCGAACAGCTGCAGGCCGGCATGGGCAAGCCGCAGGTCGAAGCGCTGCTGGGCACGCCGTCCATCAGCGATCCCTTCCATCACCAACGCTGGGATTACACCTCGACCGAGCGCGTCGGTCGCAGTGGCCGCACCGAGATCAAGAACTTCACGGTCTTCTTCGAGAACGACCAGGTGGTGCGCTGGGAGGGCGAGTACTTCCCCAACCGCGACCAGTCGCTGGCCGAGGAAATGCGCAAGTTCGGCAACCTGCCGCGCGAGCGCGGCGGCAACCGCCGACGCTGAGTCGCTCAGCGCGCGGCGGGCTTCGCCGCACGCCGTCGCCGCGCGTCCTTGGGATCCAGCGTCAGGGCGCGAAGCAATTCGAGACGATCACCGTCGCGCAGCACGGTGTCTTCCGTCGCACGGATGCCGAAGACCGCGTAGCCGGCGATCTCCGCATCGATCGGGCCGAAGGCGGCCAGCGCGGTCGCGACCGTCGCGCCATCCGGTAACGTCAGCGCCCGGCTGCGGGCCATGCGCGGCCACGCCAACACCACGTCCACCTTCACGGCGCCGCGCTCACGGTTCGTCCGGTTCGCGCTCGGCGACGCGCACGAAATCGTCGACCATGCGGTCCGCCAGACCCTGGAAGCCGAGGGTCAGCGCCGGCAACATCAGGCGACTGCGGGGCTCGAACTCCAGCGTCAGACCCACCTTGCAGGCGTCGTGCCGGAGCGCGGTGAACGTCCAGCGCCCGTGCAGCGACTTGAAGGGCCCGTCGCGCAGCTGCATGTCGATCGACTCGGGTGGCGTGAGCGTGTTCTCGGTCGTGAACCAGGTGCGCAAGGCGCCGAGCCCCAGATCGAGACGCGCGACCATGCGCGAGGCGCTCGCCTCCTGGATCACGGCTTCATCGCACCAGGCGAACCGGCGAGGATAGGCGGCGACATCGTTGACCAGCGCGAACATGCGCTCGGCGGACTGCCCGACCAGGGCGCTACGTTCGATCTTGGGCATGACTCGCCTGGGGGACGTGCTTCGAGGACAATGTGCGGATGAGCAAGAAAAGCGGCAAGGGCAAGGATAAGGCAAACAGCACCGGCACCATCGCGCTGAACAAGCGCGCGCGCCACGAATACCATCTCGAGGAGCGTTACGAGGCCGGTCTGTCACTGCAGGGCTGGGAGCTGAAGGCCATTCGCGCCGGCCGCGCGAACATCGGCGAGAGCTACGCGATCATCCGCAATGGCGAGCTGTTCCTGTTCGGGGCACAGATCACGCCGCTGAGCCAGGCGTCCACCCACGTCATCGCCGATCCGCAACGCACGCGCAAGCTGCTGCTGCACCGGCGCGAGATCGACGTCCTCGTCGGCCGTGTCCAGCGCGACGGTTACACCATCGTGCCGACCGCCCTGTACTGGAAGGGCAACAAGGTCAAAGCCGAGGTCGCGCTGGCCAAGGGCAAGCAGCAGCACGACAAGCGCGACGCCGAGCGTGACCGCGACTGGGCGCGCGACAAGCAGCGCCTGATGCGCAAACACAACAAGGACGCCTGACGCCGTCGACTGCGGCGGCTCCCGCCATCATCGCCGTCCGGCGCTAGGCATCCTCGCCTTCGCAACGCGCCGGTGCGAGCGTGAAGCGGATCGTGGCGCCCTGCCCCGGCGTGCCTTCAGCGCTGATGCTGCCACCGTGGCGCTCCACGATCCGCTTGACCGACGCCAGACCCACGCCATGGCCGCTGTATTCGTCTTCCCGGTGCAGGCGCTGGAACGGCCGGAACAGCTTGCCGGCGTATTCGGCGTTGAAGCCGGCGCCGTTGTCGCGGACCTCGAAATGTCCCGCGTCCGCGCGCGTGAACTCGATCCGCGCGCCGGCTGTCGACGCGGTGAACTTCCACGCGTTGCCCAGCAGGTTCTGCAGCAGATTGCGCACGAGCGCGGCGTCGCCTTCGGCACGCAGGCCCGGCGCGATGACCACATCGACCTCGCGCGTCGGATCGGTCTGCTGCAGCTCGGCCACCACTTCGCCCGCCAGCCGGCTGAGATCGAGCGGGCTGCGCTTGAATTCGCCGCGCGTGATGCGCGACATCGCCAGCAAGGCATCGATCAGCGCGTCCATCCGCCCTGCGGCGTTGCGCACCCGCCCGAGATAGTCATGGCCCTGCGCATCGAGCACGTGGCTGTAGCGTTCGGACAGGATGCGTCCGAAGCCCTCGATGCTGCGCAGGGGCGCACGCAGATCGTGCGACACGATGTACGCGAATGACTCGAGCTCGTGGTTGGCCTGCGTGAGTTCCCGCGTCCGCGCCTCGACGCGCGACTCGAGCGTCCGGTTCAGCGCATGCACCTGCGCCTCGGCCCGCAGACGCTCGGTGACATCGTCGACCTGGACCAGCCGCACGACGTCGCTGCGCGGATCGCCCGGCACCACGGTCGACGCCAGATGCACCTCACGGACATCGCCGTCGTCGCGTCGGAGGCGGCGCACGCTGCGATGCACGCCCTCGCGGAAGGCCTGCATCTGGCCTGTGCGCGAAAGCTGTTCGGGGCCGTCGGCGAAGTAGCGTTCGAACAGGCTGCCCACGAGCGCGTCTTCGCCGATCCCGGCAATCTCCGCCATCGCCGGGTTGGTTTCGACGATCGTGCCGGCGCGGTCGAGCAGCACCATTCCGATGGCCGAGTACTGCATGGCATTGCGGAATCGCTGTTCGCTGCGCCGATAGGAATCACTGAGCCGCAGCGCGAGCATCTCGGCCCGCGACTGCGTGCGCGCGAGCGTCATCACCACCGCGAACATCAGCAGCGCGGCCAGCACGCCGGCGGCGAGCGTGATCCTCAGCTCGTCCATGCCGGGCGACGTCAGCGTGCCGACCGGCTGGAAGTCGTAGCGCCAGATGCGTCCGTACAGCGACTGGGTCACGCTGTGAAGCGGCGTCCCGTCTGCATCGTGCAGATAGCCATCGGAAGCCAGTACCGGCCGAGTGCCGCCATCCGTCACGTCGACGATCCGGAACGCCAGCCGTTCGCTGACGGGAATGCCGGAGCGCTGCAGAAATTCGGACGACCGGAACGGAGCGAACACCCACCCGACGAGTGCGTCCTGGCGATTCGCCCGGCCATCGGGCAGACGTGCCGTGCGGTAGACGGCTGCGAACATCAGGACACCCGCCGACCCCTGATGCAGGGTCAGCGGCGCACTCAGGCGGACCTCGCCGCTGTCACGCGCCGCATCCATCGCCGCGCGCCGGACCGGATCGCTGTACTGGTCGTAGCCGATCGCTTCGCGCGTGGAGGCGTCTTCGGGCTCGAAATAGACGATGGCGCCGTAGTGCGGGCGGACGCCGCGCGGGCTGAGGGCGAACAGACCCTGCCCGTCCGCACGTCGCTGGAGCTGCAATGCCTTCAACGACTCGGGCGTCAGCGATGCGACGTAGCCCAGGCCCTGCAGACCCGGCAGCTGCGCGGCAATATCCAGACCTTCGACGTATCCCCGCCACTGCCGCGGTGTCGGCGTATCCGCCGCCGCACTGTGCAGGGCGACACCGCCGCGCAGGCTGAGTTCGTACTGCAGCATCCGCTGGCGGATGGTGTCGGCGAGTTGATCGGCCTCGGCCACGAAGCTTGTTTCGGCCAGTCGACGCTCGCGCTCTCCCGCATTGCGCGCGTACAGCGCCACGAGCAGCAGCGCGCCGATCAGCACCAGCACGGCCAGCACGTGACTGCGACGCAGACGTGAGGCGTGACGGGCCAGGCCCTTGCGGCGATCGGGGGCGGACTCGGGCATCGCACCAGCATACCGGCCGCGCGCGAAGCGCCCTACGCCGCAAAGAAAAACCGGGCCCGATCGCTCGGGCCCGGTTCGTCAGATGGTGGAGGTGGCGGGAGTCGAACCCGCGTCCGAAGGCACTCCATCCCCGGCACTACATGCTTAGCTCACCGTTGGATCTCGCTCCGGAACAGCACGGTGCGCGAAGCGCATCCCGGAACCAGCCTGCTTGATTGAAGCCGTGACTGACAGGCAGCCATCACAGCCGATTCCGTGATAATGACCCTACATCCACGAGCACGGACACAAGTGGGTTCAGGGCTTACGCCTTAAGCGGCGAGAGCGTAGTTGTCGTCGTTGGCAACTATAAGTTTGCTGCTGGATTTACGAGGAAAGCGGCCCCCTCGGCATGCACCAGGCAATTTCGCATCCCCCGTCGAAGCCATGACACCCCCGGGAAACCAGAACTCGCGCTGATGCCGCAAGTATAGGGGCGAATGCCTCTGTCGCAAGGCGACGGCACTGCGACACGCGCCGCGGTTCATCGTTGAAGCGACGTGGGCGCCCTTCGGCGTCAAATCTCGGTTGGATCACGCGGCCTATGAGAGATGCTGCCGGCTATACGTGTGCGTGATCGAAACCGCGCTGCTAGGATGCGCGTCCCCTTGGGGAGTAGCCGGCTTCCATCGCATGGAAGCGCCTGTGTCAACACACTCGATCCGATGCGATCGTGGCGCAGGCAACCAGTCCAGGTTGGCGAGACCAGCGGTATCACGGCGCCATGCAGGCATGGGCGCGCCGGGTACTGCCGTCGCGACTGCCCGCCTGGAAACGATGTCCACATGTCCCTGGTTTCGATCCTGCTGATCGGGTTCGCGATGTCCACCGATGCGTTCGCCGCCGCCATCGGCAAGGGCGCGGCGATGCAGCGCCCGCGCTTCGTCGAGGCGCTTCGCGTCGGCGCGATCTTCGGTGTCATCGAGGCGATCACGCCGGTCGTCGGCTGGGCACTCGGTCTTGCGGCGGCCGCGTACGTCACGCGCTGGGATCACTGGATCGCCTTCATCCTGCTCGCGGTGCTGGGCGGGCGGATGATCCGCGCCGGCCTTGCGACCGATGAGCCGGCGTCAGCGTCCAGGCAGGAGCGTCACGGCTTCTGGAACCTCGCCACGACCGGCCTCGCGACGAGCATCGACGCAATGGCGGTCGGCGTCGGCCTGGCGTTCATCGACGTCAACATCCTGCTCGTGGCGGGTGTGATCGGCGCCTGCACACTCGTCATGGTGACCGCCGGCATCATGCTCGGGCGCGCGCTCGGGGCCATAGTCGGCAAGCGTGCCGAGATCGTGGGCGGATTGATCCTGATCGGCGTCGGGACCGCGATTCTCTACGAGCACCTCAGCCGAGGCGGTGGCGCGCCGCTCGCCTAGCGCGTTCGCAGATCCGACCGGCCCGGCGCGACCCGTTGCCTCCCGGTTCACGGCCGCGCCACGGCGCGTGGCAGACGCTCACGGTCCCATCCGCCGGAGCGTCTCCCGATGAAAGTCCGCCGCGTGTACAGCACATCGAGCCTGCCCGCCGCACAGACGGCGATCCGCGACATCCGCGATGCCGGGATCGAGGACGACGACATTTCGCTGATCGCGCGCTCCGACATCGAGCTCGAGCGGGTGCCAGAGCATCAGAAGGAAGCGCCCACCGACTTCAAGCATGCCGCACTGCGCGGCGCAGGCCTCGGTGGCGCCACCGGCTTGTTGGCCGGCCTGGCTGCGGTGGCGTTCCCGCCCCTGGGACTGACCATCGCCGGTGTCGCGCTCACCACCCTCGGCGGCGCTGCAGTGGGCACCTGGGCGTCCGCGCTGGTCGGTGCCTCGTTGCCGGATCCGATCCGTCGGCGCTTCGAGGAAGAGATCGAGGCCGGCCGCATCCTCATCGTCATCGATGGTGAGGGCGAGGCACTCGAGCGCGCAGAAGCGGCGCTGAGCGCCGCGGGGGCCGTCCACCTGCCTTACGACGAACCGTCGGCGCTGAGCTGACGCCAATGGCTGCAGATGGACCAACATCGGCGATCGCGACCCGGTGTTGGCGGAGAGAGTGGCTGCTATTTGGGCCTTTCATACCGTTCCAATGCGCACAGAAACCCCTGTTTTTTGCGGTTAGGTTGATTCCACCGCACTTCACCTCCTACCGTTGAATCTCACTCCGGTTGGTAGGTAGGTGGGCAATGCCCAAGAAGGCCAAAGAGCTGTCGGCGAAGGCTGTCGAGAAGCTGTCGAAGGACGGAGCGCACGCCGTCGGCGGTGTCGATGGCCTGTTGCTTCAGATCCGCGGGGATAGCGCACGCTCCTGGGTCCTTCGCATCCGAATCAACGAGAAGCGGCGCACCATCGGGCTTGGCGCCTATCCGGAATTGTCGCTCGCTGAGGCTCGCCGGAAAGCACAGGCCATGCGCGTGAGCGTAAGCAACGGCGGCGACCCGCTGCAGGACAAACGGGACCGGCGCGCATCCCTTGCCGACTCCAACGTGCTGACGTTCGACGAAGCGGCGCGCCGGCTGATCGCGGCGAAGTCGCCCGAGTGGGCCAACGCGAAACACGCCGCGCAGTGGGCCCGCACGCTGGAGACGTACGCGAGCCCCTACATCGGCAAGATCCCCGTGGCGGATGTCACCACGGCACACGTCGTCGAGGTGCTGACCCCCATCTGGCGCACGAAGACCGAGACGGCCTCCCGCGTGCGCCAGCGCATCGAAGCGGTGCTGGACTGGGCGAAAGCCTACGGCGCGCGCGATGGCGACAACCCGGCCCGGTGGCGCGGCCACCTGGACAAACTGATGGCGACGCCGTCAAAGGTGCGCGAGGTGCGCCACCACGCCGCCCTCCCCGTGGATGCCATGCACGGCTTCATGCTCACCCTGCGCGCCCGCGAGGGCATGGCGGCGCGCGCATTGGAGCTCGCCATCTTGACCGCGGCGCGATCGGGCGAAGTGCGCGGCGCCACCTGGGCGGAAATCGACCTGGACAGCGCAACCTGGACCGTGCCGGCCGAGCGCATGAAGGCACGCAAGGAACACCGTGTGCCGCTGTCAGCGCCTGCCATCGCTCTGCTGCGCGCCCTGCCCCGCTTCGCGGGCACGGAGCTCGTATTCCCCAACAGCAAGGGGCAACCGCTATCCGACATGGCTCTGCTGTCCGTGATGAAGCGCATGCAGGTCGATGCGGTGCCGCACGGTTTCCGGTCCACCTTCCGAGACTGGGCAGGCGATCGCACCAACTACCCCCGCGACGTGGCGGAAATGGCGCTGGCGCACACGCTGCGAGACAAGGTGGAAGCGTCCTACCGCCGCGGCGATGCACTCGCCAAGCGCGCGAACATGATGGCCGACTGGGCCACCTTCATCGACACGGCGCCGGCTGTCGGCAACGTGACACCCATCCGCCGACAGGCATAACAAGGAATCGCACCCATGAGCATTGACCACGACACCGCCACCCTTCGCATCCACGAAGCGACCGCGCTTGCCGAGCTGCTGGCACAGATCGGAGACGTCGCCGAGGACCAAATCAAGCACATGCGCACCGTTGCCAGCGTCATCGCCGAGAAGCTGCAGGAGGCGCAAGCGGCGATGATCGGCAGTTAGGTTGACACCCAGTAGCGACAAGGAAACACTTGAAACACGCGGCACCACGTCGCGATCGCAGGAGTTCTATTTCCGCCCACACCTGAAAATCTGATTCGCTTCCTTGAGGGGGCAGTGTGACCACGGCGGGATGCCGTGCGGCCTGGGGCCGGGGTGGATATCCGTCATCACGTAGTACTCAAGGGAAATAGGCCCAGGGGGCCGGCGTTCTGAGCAGGTATCGCAGCAATTGCTGCGGTCACTCGCTTGCGCCGGCCCCTTTTCTATGCCGGCGCAGGTCACCGAAAGGAGACACCGCCGTGAACAATTTCGACCATTTGCCCGATAGCGCGCTGATCGATACGCGTCATCTGCTGTTGCCCGCTGGCCCGGTCCCCTACTCCAAGGTCACGCTGTGGCGCCGCGTGAACGACGGCAGCTTCCCCCGCCCCATGAAGCTGGACGGCGGGAAAATGAATGTCTGGCGCTTGGGAGAGGTGCGCGCCTGGCTTGATTCCCAGAGCAAGAATCGCGAGGTGTCGGCATGAGCGCCGCCGTGATCCCGCTGCACCAGGTCGAGCCGCAGCTCACGCCCGAGCATGAGGACGCGTTCTGGTCCGCGTATGACGCATTGAATGCCGCACAGGCTGCTGGAGACGACGCCGCATGGCTGGATGCGTTCGGCTTGTGCCTGGACTGGCAAATGGCTGTCGGCCTGCTGACTCGCGAAGAGTGGCGGCAGCACACGGCGCACATGCTGCCCGACGCGGTACGTGTGCTGCGCAGTTCGCCGGCAGGGCGCGCCATGCTTTCCCAGTTGCGCAAGGACGCGACCGCCAACCTCAAGTCGCCCGACTACAGCGAGCGCGCCGGCGCTGCGCTGTTCTTGCAGGCGTCGATGCCGCCCAAGCGGAAACCGGCAAAGAAGCGGGCCGGCCCTACGCGTGACGAGTTGGCCCGGTCTGCCTACATGGCGGAGCGCATTCAGGGCCTAGTCGGTGCGCTGGCCTTTGACGAGCACAAGAAAAGCCGGATGCAGCACGCCGACGACGCGCGCGAGGCGTATGCACTCGCCGGGCGGATCCGCCGCCTGCTGGGGGTGCGCCAATGACCGCCCCCCAGACGCACGAAACCCCGGCGGGCACCGGGGTCTCGAAAAGCGCAGAAGCGAGCGGCTTCGATACCAAGGCTAGCGCCGCGGTAGAGCGGATGCAACCCGACTTCGCCGAGGCCGAGCGATTCCTGACTCTGCTGGATGAGAGCGCAGAGGCGTTTTGCTTCCGCACCTTCCCAGAGATCGGCGAGGGGCACGGCGCCAACCATCCGGGCGCCCTGGACGCCGTGGCCGACGCCCTGCAGCGGGACAACGCCCGCGGCAGGGGCGTTTACGTCGTGGTCAACGAAGGCGGCAACAAGGCCGCGGAGATCACGCGCGTGCGCGCCGTGTTCGCTGACTTCGACCCGCCGAAAACGTCGCCGATGCCAGAGCCCGGCGCGTTCCCGCTCGAGCCGCACATCATGGTCGAGTCGAGCCCGGGAAAGCATCACGTGTACTGGCTTGTCGACGGTTTGCCGCTGGACGAGTTCACGCCCACGCAGGAGGCGATCGTGGCGCGTTACGGCTCCGACGCATCGGTGTGCGACCGGCCGCGGGTGATGCGCGTCCCCGGCTTCATCCATCGCAAGGCCGAGCCGTTTCGGGCTCGCATCATCCATGAGTCGGGCGCGCTGCCTTACACGGCGGAAGCGATCCGCGCGGCGTTCCCTGCGGTGGCCGTCAAGCCCAAGGAGGCCGCACCAGCCATCGCACACGCCCCGTCCGGCGTTGTGGTGAACGTGGACCGCCACGCGGACGCGCTGGACCTCACGGGGCGCATGGCGCGCGAGGTGGCGCGTGGCACGAGCGAGGATGCAGCGTGGGCCATGGTGCTGGCCGAGCGCGAGCGCGGACGCTGGACGCGCGAAGTGACCGACGGAGAGCTCCGCCGCATGTTCGACGGCGCCCTGACGAAGCTGCGGAGTGGCGAATGGAGCGCGCCGGCCGCTTCCGCCCCGGCTGCGAACGATGCCGAACATGGCGAATATCTGGACATGGCTCGCGTCGATGACGAGCCGCCCCCGCGGCGCGCCGTGATTGGCGATTACCTGCCGCTCGGCGTTCCGGTGTTGCTCGCCGCTGACGGTGGCGTCGGCAAGAGCCTGCTAACCCAGCAGATCGCAACCGCGGTGGCGTCGGGCGTTAATTGGCTCGGAAACGTGCAGGAACCCGGACCGGTCCTTTGCTACTACTGCGAGGATCCGCTCGACGAGCTGCACCGTCGACAGCGCGGGATCAATGCGCGACTGGGCATCGAAAGCGGCATCGACCTTGCCGGTCGCCTGTTCCTGCAGTCCCGCGTCGGGATGGACAGCACGCTGATGGGGTTCGATCGAAACGGGAATCCGATCGAGCATCCATTCTTGGCCTACGTCGAAGCAGAGGTGGCCCGCATCCGCCCCAAACTGCTGATCCTCGACAACCTCGCGCAGATGATGCTCGGCGACCTGAGCGACACGCCGAGCGCGACCCGGTTCGCCAACCGCATGGCGAAGATCGCGCAGACGCACGAACTGACCGTCCTGATGCTGGCGCATACACCCAAGAGCGGCGCCGAGTATTACGGCGCAGCGGCCTGGAACAACGCGGTGCGCGTCCGCTGGTTCATGGAGGCCGAGGTCGAGCCCGACCCGGTGAACCCCGCACGGACCAAGAAAACCGGGCGCGTGTTCCTGTCACGCCCTAAGGCCAATTGGGGCAAGCAGGAGGGCGCCGTCGCGATGCGGTGGAGCGACAACGCCTTCGTGCTCGACGGTGGCGCGTGCACGCTTGCCGACGCCGTGGAGCGTGGCAATCGCCATGCCGAGGTGGAGGGCGTTGTGATCGCCGGGCTGCGCAAGCTCTTGGAGATCGGCCTCAACACATCCGAGAAGCCGCAGGCGGGCAATTACCTGCCCAAGGTGTTGGCGAGCTACGAGCTCGACTGCAGTGTGTCCCGCAAAGAGCTGGGCGAGGCCATGCGGCGGCTGATCAAGGCGGGAACAGTGCTGCCCGGTCAGGAGCTGGGACGGCGAACCAACCGAGCGGCGGTCATCGGGCTGGGCCTGGTCGACGACCTCGCAGCTGCCGCATGAGGGCTGCACATCGGTTCGGGGCTCTCCACATTTCCCGAAAAGGTGCTGCACCGGTGTCCCTATTACATAGGGACCGACCGGTGTGCACTTTTCCACCTGTCTGCACTGCGGTGCACATCGGTTGCACGGCGGTTGCACGCCGGTCGTGGATTGAACCGAGGTGCAGGGCGAGAGGCCCGCCCGGGCTGCCTTTCACGCCCATCTAAGTCCTTAAAAAATAAGGGATTTTTCCCACATGGCGGAGATTCGCTCCGCCAATATCACAGCAAAATCAATCACTTGCATGCGATTGAGCCTAAAACCGGCCCAAGAGCCTACCAACGCCAACGAGGATCCAACCCATGACCAACCCTCCCGATACCACCACCGAAGCCCTGCATAACGAGATCGAGCGTCTGCGTGCGAAGAACGCCGAGCTGCTGGGCGAACTGAAAGCGGCGAAGGCGACCGCCACCGAAGCGCAGGAGGCCGCCGCGGCGACAGGCGCCGAGCTGGAAGCCACACGCGCCGAGGTGCGCAGCCTGCGCCTGGATGCCCCAGTGGCGTCGCTGCTGGGCGACGTGGCCATCGATGCCGACCTGTTCGGGCAGGTCTTCGCGCGTCACTACCGATTCGAGCTGGACGCCGATGGGCGCGTCGCCATCCTCGATGCCGAGGGCAAGCCGGCGATGGTGGCCGACAGCGCGCCGCTGCACACCGGCGGCAACGCGCGCACGCAGAAGCCCGACGCACAGCAGGCGCAAGCGAAGCCGCGCCCGGCCATGTTCACCGCGGCGGACGTGCGCAAGCTCGCCGAGTCGTCGCCGGATGCCGAAGCATTCGCGCGCCTGCTGGTTGGCTCACGCGCCAGCGGCGGCGGTGCGATCGGCGTCCGCGGGGCCACTGCCACGGCGGCCACAGCAAAGCCCGATGCCACACCCGCCGCGAGCCCCTACGGCCTGCGTTGACCACCGAGCGGGACGGGCGTAAGTGCCTGTCCCGCTTGACTTTTTGGCCCGCTTCTTGTAGTGTTCGAGACGTGGACACCGCCAACCCTTGTGGGGCTGGCGCACACGCCACACGCGACACGCCCCTGGTGGGGGCAACGCACGGTCCTGCGGACCAAGCGCATCCGAATCCCCTTTGATTCCGAGGACTCCCACCATGGCGACAGTTCGCCTTTCCGATGTTGTCGTACCCGATTCCTTTACCTCCTATGTCGTCGAGAACACGGCCGAGCGTTCCGAGCTCGTCACGTCCGGCGTCATGTCCCGCAATGCCGAGATCGAGGCGCAGCTGCGTGCTGGCGCCGACCGCTTCACCGTGCCGGTGTGGCTCGACCTGGGCAACGACGAAGCCAACATCGTCAACGACGACCCAGACGACGAGGCCGTCCCGCGCAAGCTGGGCAGCACGTCCTACAAGGTCCGCAAGAGCTATTTGCACCAGTCCTGGTCGGCGATGAATCTCGCCTCCGAGCTGGCCGGCAGCGATGCCCTGGCGCGTATCCAGAACCGCACCACCGCCTACTGGACCCGACAGCTGCAGCGTCGCCTGATCGCGTCGCTCAATGGCGTACTTGCCGACAACATCGCCAACGATGGCGGCGACATGCTGTTCACCGCGTCCGGTGCCTTCGGTGCCACTGCGGTGATCGATGCCGCGGCCACGCTGGGCGATGCCATGCGCGACCTGCGTGCGATCGCGATGCACTCCGACACCTACGCGCTGGCGCTCAAGAACGACCTGATCGCCACCGTCCCGGACTCGCGCGGCGGCTTCATCCAGACGTTCCGCGGCATGGCCGTCATCGTCGACGACCTGTCGACCGTCGACCGCACCGACCCCGACGCGCCGATCTACACGTCGGTGCTGTTCGGGCCTGGCGCGGTCGCCTATGGCATGACCGCACCGCGCATCGCCGAGGGCACCGAGATCGAGAACCGCCCCGGCGCCGGCAACGGCGGTGGCCAGCAGATCCTGCACACCCGCGCCAACATCGCGATCCATCCGGCCGGCTTCAGCTTCACCGATGCCAGCGTCGCCCTGGAAAGCCCGTCGATCGGCGAGCTCGCGCTCGCGTCGAACTGGACGCGCGTGGCCGAGCGCAAGAACGTGCCGCTGGCGTTCCTCCGCCACGGCTGACCGTCATGGCCGGCGCAGGTTGCCCGCACTGGCGGGGCCCCCCAACTTCCTGCGCCGGCCGCTTGGGGATACACCCATGATTCGAGAACACGACACCGACACGGCCGGCCACGAAACCGGCCGCATCATTCACTGGGCTGGCTCGCACGGCTTCCTCGCGCCCGAGTACGGCCGCGGCAACGTGCTGTTGCACAAGCGCGAGCTGCGCGGCCCGGCCCCGGAGATCGGCGACCGCTTCGATTACATTCCGGTGCGCACCGATGGCGGCTACTACGCCACGCACGTCACCCCAAGGGCGCGCAATGCTGACGCTTGAGACCGGCGCCGGCGCGGGCAACGCAGACAGCTACGCCACGCGCGCAGAGCTGCAGGCACGGGCGTCAGGCTACGGCGGCGCCTTGCCGGCGGACGGCGACGCCCTGGACGTCCTGCTGCGCCGTGCAGCCGCGCAGATGGACGGCCTGCCGTGGGCTGGCCTGCGCGCGTCGCCCTGGCAAGCGCTGGCATGGCCGCGCGAGGGCGTGCCGGGCGTTGCGCCTGACGCCATCCCGCACGCGATCAAGGCCGCGCAGTGCGCGCTGGCGATCGAGCTGCACGCCAGCGACACCGCCCCCGCACCGCGTGGACCCGTCATCCGTGAGCGCGTCGACGTGCTCGAGGTGGAGTATGCGGAGCCGGTGCCGTCGCAGCGGGCGCTGCCGGCCTCCGCGATCCTTGTTGCTCCCTACCTGACGCGCCGCACGTTCGGCGCAGTGGCGGTGCGCGCGTGAACTCCCAACCCAAGGAGATCGAAATGAACCAGACCGACGTCAACGAAACCCGATTGATTTGCACGCCCAACGTGGTCAGCTGCGAGGGGCAGGCCAACATGGCCGCCGAGCTACTACCCGGTGAAACGCTGGGCGCATTCCTGCACCGTGTCGCCCCTGAAACCCGCGAGGGTCGCTGGGTTGCCGCTATCGGCGGACGCGTCGTCCCGGAGTCACTGTGGGACCGGGTGAAGCCCAAGAGCGGCACCCTGATCGAAGTTCGGGCCAAGGCCGGGAAACAGGCGCTCTACATCGTCGCGATGCTCGCGCTCACCTACTTCACCTTCGGGCTCGGTGCCGGCGTAGGTGCAGGCTGGGGCGCCGCAGGCGGACTGGCCGGTGCGATCGGTGGCGCGAGCGGAATGCTCGTGGCGGCCGCGGTCATGGCCGGCGGTTCGATCGTCGGCGGGAAGGTGATCGCATGAGCATCGTCAACGTCAGCGTGTCACCCGGCCGCGCCATAGTCGCGGTGGATACCGCCGTCGCAGGCTGCCGCATCGGGGACCTGCCAACGACCGGCCGCGCGCAGAAGGCGCACATCATCGGAACAGCCGTCATCGCCGGCCGCGGTAACGTCGGGATGCTCAAATTCGTCTGCCTCGAGCTGATGAACATTGATGCCATCGCCGACGTCGACCTGATCGTCGCGTCACTGCCGATGGTCCTGCCGCGCGCGAAAGCTCACCTCGACCACGCGCAGGCGCAAGCCGGCGGTGTGGCTGGCCCGTATGCGCAGGGCTGCGAGCTTGCCGTCGTGGGCTGGTCGCAGCAGCGCGGCGCGCTGCGTGCGATCACCGCGGACTTCAAGGATGACGGTCGGGTCTATCTCGACGAGATCCATTCAACGTGCGCGGGCCCGGGCATCCCTGGCGCGGAGTCGATGGACATGAGCACGCCGGTCGCGATGCAGACTTTGGCGCGCGCCCAGGTGGCGCATCTCGCCAGCGTCGATCCCGAAGCTCCGATCGGCGGCGAGCTGATCGTCTACGAGGTCATGCAGGGCGGCATCATCATGCGGCAGATGGGGGCGATCTAAGTGCCCGTCCCCACCGCGCCCACCAAGCCGCCCCGCGGCACCGCTGAGAAGGTGCGGCGATGGGCGGCCGAGGCCACCCCACAGAAGGTCATGGCGCGGCGCCTGGGCGTCGGCGTGGCCACCCTCAAACAGTGGATGGACGACGACGACCGTCTGCGCGCGGCCTATGACGAGGGGATCGAGGAAGAACACCAATTTCTGATCGCCGCGCTCAAAAAGCAGATCGACAAGAGCCCGACGCCGGCCATCTTCCTGCTGAAGACCCGCCACGGCTATGTCGAGGGCGACCGCGCAGAGCAGGCCAACCGCGTGCAACTGACCTTCAACATTCCGGCCGCGCCGACGCGCGAGGAGTGGCTGCAGGCGCGCGTGATCGATCCGGAGAAGCTGCCCCATGACGCTTGAGCTCAACGAGTTCCAGCAAGCCACCCTGACGGTGCCCGAGGAATTCGACCTGTTCCTGGGCGGCGGCCGCGGCGGCGGCAAGTCCTATGCGCTGGCGTTGCTGGCGCTGCGCCACGCCGAGCAGTATCAGGAGCGCGCGCGGATCCTGTACATCCGGCGCAGCTACAAGGGCCTGGCCGACTTCGAGCAGGTATGCCGGGAGGTGTTCAGCATGGTCTATGGCACGGCTGCGCGCTACAACGCGAACGAGCACACGTGGCGCTTTCCGAATGGCGCGATCATGGAGCTCGACCAGCTCGAATCGCAGGGCGACTACGCCAAATTCCAAGGGCGCAGCTTCACGCTACTGATGGTCGACGAGGCCGGGCAATTCGCCGACTCGGCGTTGCTCGACCTGCTGCGCTCCAACATGCGTGGCCCGCGCGATATCCCGATCCGCATGGTAATGGCGGCCAACCCTGGCGGCGCCGGGCATCACTGGCTGGCCCACCGGTTCGCGCTGCGCTCGCGTCCCTGGCTGCCGTTCAAGGAGCCCAAGAGCAAACGCGAGTGGGTCTACTGCCCGTCGACCTTCAGCGGCAATCGCTTCATCGATCGCGAGCAGTACGCCGAGCAGCTCGAGGCGGCGTGCCCGGATGATCCGGAGCTGCTGCGCGCGTGGGTTGAGGGCGATTGGGCCGTGAACCGCGGCGCGTACTTCGCCAGCGTGCTCGACGAGAAGCGCAACATGATCGAGCCGTGGAAGGCCATCCCCGATGGCTGGCAGACGTACCTGGCGCACGACTGGGGCAGCTCCGCGCCGTCCGCCACCTACGTCTGTGCGCGCTCGCCTGGCGGCCGTGAGGGCACCGTGGGCGGCGTCTACTTTCCGCGCAATAGCATCGTTCTGGTCGACGAGCTGGCCACGCACAAAACCGGCAACATGAGCGCCGGCCTGGGCTGGACTGTGCCGGAGACGGCCGAGAACATCCGCGCCATGTGCCGGCGCTGGAAGATCCCGGCCGCCGGCGTTGCCGATGATGCGTGCTTCGCCAAGACGGGCCACGCGGCCGGCTCGATCGGCGACGAGTTCAGCAAGGAGGGTGTGCGCTTCCGGCCGGCGCGCAAGGCCGACCGGATGACCGGATGGAACCGGATGCGCAAGCTGCTGGCGAACGCCGGCAAGCCGGATTCGGCCGGGCTCTACATCTCGAGCGATTGCCGCTACTTCTGGTCGACGGTGCCGTACCTGCCCCGCGACGCAAAGAAGATCGAAGACGTCGACAGCAGTGGCCCAGACCATGCCGCCGACGCGGTGCGCTATGCCTGCCTGCAGGTGCAGCCGGTGACGCGCGTCGATATTGGGTTTGCGGCTTAGGGTCACCTGAGTTGCCGCGCAAATCGCCTCCGCGCGCCCATCACCAGCCGGTTGGCGGGTTTTTGGGTCAGCTGGCGTTTAGAATCGGCCTAAACCGTTGATTCAGAAGGCCAATTGGCGGAGAGAGTGGGATTCGAACCCACGGAAGGTTTGACCCTTCGGCGGTTTTCAAGACCGCTGCCTTAAACCACTCGGCCATCTCTCCGTTGCGTTACGCGTCTCTTGCATCCCCGCCCGCAAGGGCGGACCTGCTCGGCAAGGGATGCACGCCTGATGACGTCCGAAGCCATTGCATCCGGGACACTCCGGAGCGGCACGCTCCGAAATCGTCAGGCCATTGTCGCACGCGCAACCGCGGCGGCAATACGGGGCGGCGGCACCGGGCCGCCGGCCACGGGCTTCCTGTCGCAATTGCGGCAGTCGAGACTGGAGGCCTCGATCAGCGGCGGCAGCTTCTCGGCGAGGAAGTCGATGAAGACGCGCACCGCCGGCAGCAGGCCGCGGCGCGAGGCGAAGACGGCATGTGCGATGCCCTGCGGCAGATGCCAGTCGGGCAACACCACTTCGAGCTCGCCGTTGCGTACCGCTTCGGCGCACAGGGTTTCGGGCAGCATCGTGATGCCGAGGCCCTGTTTGGCGAGCGCCATCAGCATCGGAAAATCGAAGCCGGCAACGCGCGGCTTGAGTTCCACGCGGCGCGTGGTTCCGTCGTTGGCCTGCAGGTCCCAGCGCTGCTTCACCTCGTCCTCGCCCATGCTCATCGTGGTGTGCTGGTCGAGTTCGTCTGGATCCTGCGGCCGGCCCATACGATCGAGATACCCGGGGCTGGCGACCAGCAGTTCCTGGATCTGGCCGAAACTGCGCATCACCAGGCTGCCGTCGTCGTCGAGCTTGGAGCGCACGCGCACGGCAACGTCGAAGCCTTCGTTGATGACGTCGACCCGGCGATTGCTGACGTGCAGCTGCACGCGCACCTGCGGGTAACGCGCGAGGAACTCCGGCAGCATCTGCGGGATCGACTGCTGGGCGATGCTCACGGGCACGCTGACCCGGACCAGACCGCGCGGCTCGGCGCTCAGCCGATCCACGACCTCGCGCGCGGCGGTCGCCTCGGCGAGCATCGACTGCGCGTGGCGGAACACGCTCTGGCCGACATCGGTGACGGCGAACCGGCGCGTCGAGCGCTGCAGCAGCCGGACCCCGAGATCGTTCTCGAGCTGACTGATCCGTCGGCTCAGGCGCGACTTCGGAATCCCGAGTGCGCGCTCGGCGGCAGCGAAGCCGCCGTGCTCGACGACCATCGCGAAGTAATACAGATCATTGAGATCCTGCACGGGAGTTCGCTCGAATTGGGACGATGGCAGTCATTTCACCATCTTTATTCCATATCCGCAACGAGCACTGCACGAGCACCTGTCGAATGCCCTGCGCGGCGAGATTGCCGATACGACGCCACGACACCCGCCTGTCGATGCGTGTCCTCGGACACCAGCTCATTGACACCCGGCACGTCCGCGCCGGGTAACGGAACCGCGGCCCATCCGAGAATGCATGGCGCAGACACTTGATCCGTCGGCAGGCCGGCTGCGAGCGCAACCGGCGATCCGCTGCCGGCGCTCAGTCGATCCGTTCGAGCCCACCCATGTAGCTGCACAGCGCGTCCGGGATCGTTATCGAGCCGTCGGCGTTCTGGTAGTTCTCCATCACCGCGATCAACGCGCGTCCCACCGCGACACCGGAGCCGTTGAGCGTGTGGACCGGTTCGGGCTTGCCGGTCTCCGGATTGCGCCAGCGCGCCTGCATGCGCCGCGCCTGGAAGGCGCCGCAGTTCGAACACGACGAAATCTCGCGGTAGGTCTGCTGCGACGGCAGCCACACCTCGAGGTCGAAGGTGCGCTGCGCGGCGAAGCCCATGTCGCCCGTACACAGCAGCATCCTGCGGTAGGGAAGCCCGAGGCGCTCGAGCACCGTTTCGGCGGCGCGGGTCATGCGCTCGTGCTCGGCGTCGCTGTCGTCGGGGCGCGCGATCGTCACCAGTTCCACCTTCTCGAACTGGTGCTGGCGGATCATGCCGCGGGTGTCGCGACCGTGACTGCCGGCTTCGGAGCGGAAGCACATCGAGTGCGCGCTCATCCGCAGCGGCAGCTGCGCGGCATCGACGATCGTGTCGCGCACGATATTGGTCAGCGGCACTTCCGCGGTGGGAATGAGATAGCGGGTCTCATCGCCGAACGGCGTCGCGAACAGATCGTCCTCGAACTTGGGCAGCTGGCCCGTGCCGCGCATCGTGTCGGCATTGACGATCAGCGGCACGCTGGTTTCTTCGTAGCCGTGCTCGCCGGTATGCAGGTCCAGCATGAACTGCGCGAGCGCGCGATGCAGGCGTGCGAGCTTGCCGCGCAGCACGGTGAAGCGCGCGCCGCTGAGCTTGGCGGCGGTTTCGGCGTCCAGCCAGCCGTGGCGCTCGCCCAGTGCCACGTGATCCTGCACCTCGAAGTCGAACGTGCGGGGCGTGCCCCAGCGGGCGCGCTCGACGTTGTCCTGCTCGTCCTTGCCAGGCGGCACGCCCTCGTCGGGCAGGTTGGGAATCGCGGATGCGATGTCGTCGAGTTCGCTGCGGATCGCGTCGAGGCGGGCCTCGCTCGCCTTCAACGCCTCGCCGAATCCGGCTACCTCGGCCAGCAGCGGCTGCACGTCCTCGCCCCTGGCCTTGGCGTGACCGATCGCCTTGCTGCGGGTATTGCGCAGATTCTGCAGTTCCTGGGTGCGCACCTGGATGTCTTTGCGCTCGGCCTCGAGCGCTTCCAGACGCGCGATCGGCAGGTCGATGCCGCGGGTCGCGCGCAGACGCGCTGCGGTGTCGGCGAGGTGTTGGCGCAGCAGGCTGGGATCGAGCATGACGAACATCGCAGGGCGTGGACAGCAGCCATTATCGCCCGGATCGGCCTCCGGGCGCCCGGCAGCGCTGTGCAAGAATGCCGCGTCGTTCGCCGGAGCCCCCCATGTCCGCAGCCTCGTCCCGTTTTCGCAGCGCCGTGCGCGACCTGCGCCCGCGCGGCCACGCGTGGTGGATCATCGCCGGCGCATGCATCGCCGGCGTGCTGCTGTTCCTCGTCCTGTGGCTCGGTGGGCGCACACCCCCCGCCGAGCAGATCGACATTGCAACGCCCGCCCCCTCCGCGTCGCCGTCGGCCGCACTGCCGGCGCCGCTGCCCGCCTCGGAGCTGGGCGCCAGCGGCATCGAGTACCCGCCGCCTCCGCCCGCGCCTGTCGCTCCGCCCGCGCCCGCAGCGGTCACGCCGCCAACGCCCGCGGAGATGCCCCCCGACGCTGCAACGGCCGTGGACACCACGCAGCGCGCACCGCGTGCGATCTCCACCCCGAGTCCGAACTATCCGCGCGCGTCGCTGCGGCGCGGCGAAGCGGGCGAAGTGCTGTTGCGCATCCACGTCGGCGCCGATGGTCGACCCGGTGCGATCGACATCGTGCGCAGCAGCGAGCATCGACGTCTCGACCAGGCAGCGGTCGCCGCCGTGCGTCGCTGGCGTTTCGAGCCGGCGCTCCGGGATGGTCGGGCAGTCCCGGGCGAGGTGCAGGTGCCGGTGGCATTCGCACCAGAGGTCCGCTGAGCGCACGCGCGCCGTAACGCACCGTCGACTAAATGCATGGGAGGCTCCGGACTTCCGTTCAGCCTGGAGGTGTGGTCATGAGCGATCCGATGCAGCGTCCCCACGATGCCCCGCCGCCGGAAGGAGCGCCCCGCAAAGGCTCGAGCCCACTGATCTGGATCCTCCTGCTCGTCGCGCTCGTTGCCGTCGGCTGGTATTTCCTCAGTCAGCGCACGCCGAGCGCCCCGCCCGAAATTCCGGACGCGCCGGTGATCGGCGACGGCATCGCACCGCCGGCCGAGCGCGGCCCCGCGCCCGAGCCCGAGGCGCCGGAGCCGACGCGCCCCGCGGTCGCCGCGGACCGCGACGCCCGCCCGCTCGAGCAGCCGGGGCCGGTCTATCCGCCGGCTGCGGCGCGCAGTCGTGAAGAAGGCACGGTCGTCGTGCTGGCGCAGGTCGGGGCCGACGGCCGGCCCACCGACGTCAGCGTGGAAACACGCAGTCGATCGCGTGATCTGGATCGGGCCGCCGTCGATGCCGTGCGCAACTGGACCTTCGAGCCGGCCATCCGCAATGGTCGACCGGCGGCCAGTGCCGTCCGTGTTCCAGTGGATTTCACGCTGGACGAGAACCGCGCCGCACCGGGCAACTGAACCCGCCGGTGCATGCACGCAAGGACCCGTGATCCGGGTCCTTTTTTCTGGCTCAGGCCGTCGTCAGGCCGAAGCCCACGTCCCGTGCCAATGACTCGAAGCCCGGGAACGAAGTGGCCACGTTCGCGACATCGTCGACGGTGACGGGCGAACCACTGCGTTGCGCCGCGACCGCGAACGCCATCGCGATGCGATGGTCGCCATGGCTGTCGATACGTGCGTTGCCGCCCAGCGCGCCGCCCGCCCGGCCGCGGATCGTCGCACCGTCTTCCGCCTCGTCGAGATCCACACCCAGCGCCCGCAGACCGGCCGCCATCGTCGCGATGCGATCCGACTCCTTGACCCGCAGCTCGTGCGCGCCGGTCACCCGCGTCGCGCCATGCGCGCAGGCGGCCGCAATGAAAAGCACCGGAAACTCGTCGATCATGTCCGGCACGTGCTGCTCGGGCACGTCGATGCCGTGCAGCGGGGCATGCCGCACGCGCAGATCGGCCACCGGCTCGCCGCCCTCCTCGCCCGCATCCGATTCCACGATGTCCGCGCCCATCAGCCGCAGCACGTGCAGCAGGCCGGTGCGACGCGGATTCATGCCGACGCGGCGCAGCAGCAGGTCGGAACCGGGCACGATCGACGCGGCCACCAGGAAGAACGCGGCCGATGAGAAGTCCGCTGGCACGCGTACGTCGGTCGCACGCAAGCGATGTCCGCCGGTCAGACGCGCGATCCCGGGGGCGAATTCGATCGGCCAGCCGAACGCGGCGAGCATGCGTTCGGTGTAGTCGCGCGTCGGCCGCGGCTCGTGCACGACGGTTTCGCCATCGGCGTAGAGGCCCGCGAGCAGCAGGCAGGATTTGACCTGCGCACTGGCGAGCACGTTGTCGAATTCGATGCCCCGCAGCGGAGTGCCGCCGTGGACGTGCAGTGGCGGGACGCCTCCTTCGCCCGTATCGATACGCGCGCCCATGCGTGCCAGTGGCTCGGTGACACGGCGCATCGGGCGCTTCGACAGCGACGGATCGCCGACGAGCGTGCTGTCGAACGCCTGGCCTGCCAGCAGCCCGGCGATCAGGCGCATTCCGGTCCCGGCATTGCCGCAATCCAGCGGAGCATCGGAGGCGCGCAGGCCGTCGATCCCGACGCCGTGCACGATGCGCGAGCCGGCGCCGGGCGTTTCGATCAGCACGCCGAGGCGACGGAAGATCGCCTCGGTTGCGCGCGCGTCCTCACCCTCGAGGAATCCGTCGATGCGCGAGGTGCCGTCGGCGAGCGCGGCCAGCATGATCGCGCGGTGCGAGACCGACTTGTCGCCCGGCACGCGCACCTCGCCGCGCAGCGGCGCGCCCGGCGCCGCGTTCCATGAGGCCGCGCTCACGGCACGGCGACCGGATAGGACCCGAGCACGCGGACCTCGCCGGCGAACGCGTCGATCTCGCCGAGCGCGTCCTTGAGCGGGGATTCGTCGACGTGGCCGTTGACCTCGATGAAGAACGCGTACTGCCACAGCGCACCGTGGGCGGGGCGCGACTCGATGCGGTTCATGCTGATGTCGCGCCGCGCGAGCGGCTCGAGGATGCGATACAGCGCGCCAGGCTGGTCACGGATGAACACCATCAACGACGTGCGGTCGTTGCCCGACGGCGGAAACGCACCGCGGCCGATCACCAGAAAGCGCGTGGTGTTGTCGCTGCGGTCCTCGATCGGGCCGGCGATCACCTGCATGCCGTAGACGTGCGCGGCGTTCTCGCCGGCGATCGCTGCAGCATCATCCGACTTCTTCGCGCGACGCACCGCTTCGGCGTTGCTGACCACCGCGTGCTTCTCGACGCCCGGCAGGTTCTCGCGCAGCCACTGCTTGCACTGGGCCAGCGACAGGCCGTGCGAATACACACGCTCGATGTCGTCGAGCCGTCCGGTGCGCGACAGCAGGTACTGGTGCACACGCAGCTCCACCTCGCCGCAGATCTTCAGCGGCGAGGTCAGGAACATGTCGAGCGTCGACTGGATCGTGCCCTGCCCCGAGTTCTCGACCGGCACCACGCCGAAATCGGCGTTGCCCGCGGCGACTTCGTCGAACACTTCCTCGATGCTCGCCAGTGGCAGGCCCTTGGCCGAATGCCCGAACTGCTTGTGCACCGCCTGCTGCGAGAACGTGCCCTCGGGGCCCAGATAGCCGATCTTCAACGGCTCCTGCTGGGCCAGGCACGCGGACATGATCTCGCGGAACAGGCGCACCAGTTCGGTATCCGACAGCGGGCCGTCGTTGCGATCGACGACGCGGCGCAGCACCTGCGCTTCGCGCTCGGGCCGGTAGTAATCCACGGCCGCGGCCAGCTTGCCCTTGGCCTTGCCGACCTGGCGCGCGAACTGCGCACGTTCGGCGATCAGGGTCTGGATCTGGCGGTCGATCCCGTCGATCTGTGCGCGCACGGCGTCGAGATCGGGTTTGCCGACGCCGGCCGTCGCCGACGCTTTCACCGCGTCGGCCTTCGCATTCGCGGGCGTTCCACGTCGAGCGGGCCGGGCGGTCTTCTTCGAATCAGCCATGGGTCTTCTGGAAATCCTGCATGTAGGCGACGAGGGCGCGGACGCCGTCGACCGGCATCGCGTTGTAGATCGACGCACGCATGCCGCCCAGCACGCGATGCCCCTTCAGGCCGATCAGTCCGGCCTCGCGAGCACCCGCCAGGAATGCGTCGTTGCGTGCCTCGTCGGCGAGGAAGAACGGCACGTTCATGCGCGAGCGCACCGCGGCGTCGACGTCGTTTCGGTAGAAACCGCCAGAGCCGTCGATCGCGCCGTAGAGCAGTGCCGCCTTTTCGTCGCTGCGGCGATTGAATTCCGGCGTACCGCCCTCGTCGAGCATCCAGCGGAACACCAGGCCGGCCACGTACCAGTTCCAGGTCGGCGGCGTGTTGAGCATCGAGTCGTTGGCGAGCTGCGAGCGGTAATTGAAGATGTCGGCGCGCGGCTGTCCGGCGCGCTCGAGCAGATCGCGGCGGATGATGACGACCGAGATACCGACCGGCCCGAGATTCTTCTGCGCGCCGGCGTAGATCACGCCGTAGCGCGAGATGTCGATCGGCTCGGAGGCGATGCTGGAACTGAAGTCGGCGAACAGTGGTACGTCGCCGGTCTCCGGCGCGGGCGCGCCCCAGGCCGGGCGGTACTCGACACCGTGGATGGTCTCGTTGGCGGTGATGTGGACATAGGCCGCACCCGGCGTCAGCCGCCAGGATTCGCGTGCGGGAATCGTGCGGTAACCCTCGGCCTCGCCGCTGGCGGCGATGTTCACCGACACCGCAGGCGTGAGCTGCTTGAGCGCGGTCTTGCCCCAGTGCCCGGTGACGACGTAGTCGACGGTGTCACCGGCATTGGCGAAATTCAGCGGCAGCAGCGCCTGCGCAGTCGTCGCGCCGCCGGGCAGGAACAGCACCGCGTAATCGTCGGGCACGTCGAGCAGGGTGCGAAGATCGGCCTCGGCGCGTGTGGCGACCGCCATGAACTCCGGTCCCCGGTGACTCATCTCGACGATCGATGCGCCGGCATCGCCCCACTCGAGCATGTCGGCCTGCGCCTGTTTCAGCACGCTTTCAGGCAACGCCGCGGGTCCGGGAGCAAAGTTGTACGCGCGTGCCATCGAGCACTCCAGGGATGGATTTCGGGGCCGGCAAGTATGCCGCAGCGCAACAGTTTGACGCGCATCCAATGGTTGCGCTGGCAACGTATCCACCGGTCCACGACGGGCGCGCGGCGCCGAGGAGTGTCTCCATGTCATTGCGCGACGCGTTGCGGATCCGCGAATCCGAAGTCACCGACGAAACGGTCCATCGCGAACGGCGGCGCCTGCTCGGCCTGATGGCCGCGGCACCGGCACTGGCGCTGGCGGGGTGCGCCGAGGCCGAGCCACCACCGGCTTCCGGCCCGCCCGTCACGCCGGCCCAGGCGCGCAGCGGTTTCCGGACCGACGAGGCGCTGACGCGGTACGAGGACATCACCACCTACAACAATTTCTACGAGTTCGGCACCGGCAAGAGCGATCCCTCGCGCGCGGCCAAGACCCTGCGCACCTCGCCCTGGACGGTCGAGATCGGCGGCGAATGCGCCAGGCCCGGCCGCGTCTCGTTCGAGGACCTGCTGCGCGGCGTGGCGAACGAGGAGCGCATCTACCGTCTGCGTTGCGTCGAAGGGTGGTCGATGGTGATTCCCTGGAGCGGCGTGCCGCTGGCCTCGGTGCTGCGCAAGTTCGAACCCACGTCGAAGGCGAAGTACGTCGCGTTCACCACGCTGGCCGATCGCGAGCAGATGCCCGGCCTGCGATTCCGCTCGATCAACTGGCCCTATCGGGAGGGCTTGCGCATCGACGAGGCCATGCATCCCTTGGCGTTCCTCGCCACCGGGCTGTACGGCAAGCCGTTGCCGCAGCAGAACGGCGCGCCGCTTCGACTGGTCGTGCCGTGGAAGTATGGATTCAAGAGCATCAAGTCGATCGTCGAGATCCGCTTCGTCGAGCGCATGCCGGCGACCGCCTGGAACCAGTTGCAGCCGTCCGAGTACGGCTTCTTCAGCAACGTCAATCCCGCGGTCGACCACCCGCGCTGGAGCCAGAAGACCGAGCGTCGGATCGCCGGCACGTCGAACCGGCTCATCGCCAACCGGATCGACACACAGCCGTTCAACGGCTATGCCGACCAGGTGGCCTCGCTCTACGCGGGCATGGATCTGCGCCGGTGGTATTGAACGCGCACACGGGCGCGAACGACCCGCGCCGGCCCTCCGGTCCGCCGGCCGCGCCAGGCGTGATCGCGGCCAAGGTGCTTGTGCATCTGCTGGCGCTGGCACCGCTGGCCTGGCTCGCCTGGCGGATCTGGCAGGTCGTGGGTGGCGCGGATATCGATGCGCTCGGCGCCGATCCGATCGTGGCCATCGAGCACGAAACCGGGATCGGCGCCTTGCGCCTGCTGCTGGTTACGCTCGCCATCAGCCCGTTGCGCCAGCTCACCGGCGCCGCCGTGCTGCTGCGCTTCCGGCGCATGCTCGGGCTGTACGCCTTCGTCTACGCCAGCGTGCATTTCGCGGCGTGGTTGAGTCTGGACCTCGTCGGCGATGTCTCGCAGATCGCCACCGAGATCGCACGCCGTCCGTTCATCACCGTGGGCTTTCTGGCCTGGCTGCTGCTCGTGCCGCTGACCGTGACGTCGACGCGGGGATGGATGCGACGCCTGGGACGCAACTGGGGACGCCTACACCGGCTCGTCTATCCGATTGCCGCGCTCGCGGTGCTGCATTTCTGGTGGATCGTGAAATCCGACTGGCGCGAGCCGGCACTGTATGCGGCCCTGCTCTCGATCCTGCTCGCCTGGCGTGGCTGGAAGGCGTTGCAGCGGCGACGTTCGGTCGGACCGACCGGTCGCGCTGCGCCGACAGGTCAGCGACGTCGGCCAGGGGCGTCCCCGGGCGCCTGATCCGGAGACGGTGAAGCACGACCCGCGGCGGCCGTCGCCGCGCGGCGCGGATCAGGCCGCGCCGAACAGCAGCAGAACGCTGAGCAGGCCGGCGATCACCGCTGCCGCCAGCAGCAGCCACGGCAGTGGCAAACCACCGCGCGAGGTTGCGGGCAGAAGCGCGTGTGCATCCGGCATCACGCCGTCGTCGTCATCAGGCAGGTGCACCGCACGCGCCGGCGCCTCGACCACGAAACGATGATGCGCATCGAAGACGACCTGGTCACCCGCCTGCAGCCAGGCGTCACGCACCGGTTCGCCGTTGACCAGGCTGCCCTCGCCTTGCCCCAGATCGATCAGGCGGACACCGGTGCCGGCACGCTCGAGCCGCGCGTGCCGTTCGGCGAAGCCGGGATCGTCGATCCGGATGTCGGCGTCCGCGTGCCGGCCGACGAGTCGCGGCTGTGCGAGGGTGAAGCTGCGCCCGTGATAGCGCCCGCCGACACCCCGCAGCACGATGCGCAGATCCGCGTCCGCCGTGTCGAAGGCATCCTGCGCCTCCTCCGCCCGTGCCCGTGCCGCGACCGGCGTGGACGAGACCAGCCGCAGTTCGTGCCCGTCGACGTACACCGCATCCCCGGTCCGCAGCATCGCCATGCGCTGGATCGCGCGGCCGTTCACATGCACGCCGCGCACGCCGTCGCTGACGGTGAGCCAGACCCCACGTCGATCGACGCAGAAGCGCACACTCGGCGTCGCGCCATCCGCGACCGGCGCCAGGCCGGCGCCACCCGCGCGCGGTGCGACGCCGTGCTCGCCCATGTCGAGCGGCAGTTCGGGTTCGTCGGGCGTGGGGAAACGCAGCTTCAGTGCGGTCATGCGGCCGCAATCTAGCACGGGCCACGCGCGCTCCGGTCGCCGTGCGGATGCACCGTCACTTGGTCGATGCGTGGCGGCATCGCAGAATGCACGTCCCTCGTTTCGGAACCGCCCGCATGTCCGGCATCGACATCACCCATCCGCACTCGCTGCCACCCGAGCAGGCCCGCTCCGCCGTCGAGGACGTCGCCGGCAAGCTGGCCCAGCGCTTCGACATGCAGACGGCCTGGGAAGGCGACACGCTGCGATTCAAGCGCTCCGGGGTCGACGGCGCGATCGACATGCTGCCGGGCAGCCTGCGCGTGACCGCCAAGCTCGGCTTCCTTCTCGCCGCGATGCGGGGGCCGATCGAGTCCGAGATCCGGCGCGTGCTCGACGAGAAATTCTGAAGGCCGGTTACGGCCCCGCGTAAGGCGAGGGATGGCCCGCGAACAGGCGCCGCGAGACCTCGCGTTCATCGCGCTCGATTTCCGCGACGAAGGCGTCGGCATCGTCCAGCGCATCGAACGCGGCATAGCCCTGTTCGAGAAAGCCCTGCAACTCGCTGAGTCCCGCCAGCCGCGCGGGGCCCCGGGCGAACGCCAGCAACGCCGATACCCCGCGCATCCGCAACGCGCGGGCGAACCCGGCACCGACCTCGGCGACGAGGCGGATCTGGCGGCGCCGCAGCTGCGGGCGTCCGGTCGCCACGTAGGCTTCCGCATAGAGCGCGGCGTCGAGTTTCCGGCGCCGCGGCGCCAGCGCATGCAGCGCGTCGCTCATGTGCAGGTCGAGGGCGTGGCTCAAGGCGCCGAGCTCGAGCGTGTCGGCCACCGTCTCGAGAAGCGGCTCGGGCAACAGGCGGCGCATGACCGGCAGCGTGCGGGCGATGTCGGCATCGCGCCGGGTGAAGTCCCGATCGCCGTAGACGTGCTCGAGAAAGAATTCCGCCGCCGGTCGCCGGCCGGGATCGTCGAGCGCGTGCGCGAAGCTCGACGCGAGCCGCGCTGCTTGCCACCGGCGAAGTTCGGCGACCCAGCGCGAATCGTTGCGCGGCTCGTCGTCCGCGTCGTGCAGACGCTGGTGCCAGTACAAGCGGTTGCCGAGTCGTCGATGGAGATCGGATCTGCCCATGCCCGCATCTTCGAGGCTCGCCGCCTCGTGTTCAATCGCGCCGCCTTCCGGGCCGGGGCGGCATGATCGACGGCGTACGACCCGACCGTCCCGGCGCCGCCGGCACCTTGCTTCCGATGGAGACACGTCCATGGCCACCACCCGCAAGACGACGAAGAAGACCGCAGGCCGCCGCAGCGCAGGCCGCGCACGTTCCGGCGCAGCTGCCGACGCTGCCGCCGCGCCCCGCTCGCTCAGCGACACCGCCCAGCAGATCTGGCTCGCCGGCGTCGGCGCATTCGGACGCGCCCAGGCCGAAGGCACACGGCTGTTCGACAGTCTGGCGCGCGACGGCGCCGACCTCGAGAAGACCGCGCGTGACTTCGCTGCCGCGCGCGCCAGCGAGGTCCGTGGCGTGTTCGAACAGGGTGTCACGCAAACTCGTGACCGGGCGCTGGAGGGCTGGGAGCAGCTCGAGAGCATGGTGGAGACGCGCGTGCACGGCGCGCTCCAGAAGTGGGGCGTGCCCCGCCGCGCGGAGGTCGATGCGCTCCGTGCGGAGATCGACGCGCTCCGGAGCGAGCTGCGCGCCCGGGCCGAGGGCAGCGGCGGCCGCACGGCCAAGGCGTCGAAACGCGCGTCCGGCAGTGGACGTGCGTCCGCCTCTACCACCACACGCTCTGCCGCACCCGGCAAAGCGTCGGGTGCGCGCACCGCCAAGCCGCGCGCGACATCCCGGACCACCCCGGGCTGACGCAATCGGGCGCGTGCCCGCCCGGCGGGCCGGGCGGGTTCGCTTGGCCGCTCGGCAACGGGCGACACGTGACGTCGGGTATTCTTCCGCGCCGACACGCAGAGACGCCCGCGCATGAGTTCCCAATGGCTGGTCGCGACCGGGGTGGCACTCGCCATCGGTACCGCCGCAACCCTCTTTTTCCACACGATCCAGCGCCGCCGCGACGAGACGGCCGCTGGCATCGTCGCGCTGTCGGCGATCTCCTGGCGCGGTTTCATCGGCATGGTCCTGCAGGCGCTGCAGCGTCGAGGCTACGTCCACACCACCGGCACCGGCGAGGTCTCGGGCGACAGCGACTACGTGCTGGAGCACCCCGACGGGCGCTGGCTGCTGTCGTGCAAGCACGGCGCGACCTTCGTGCTCGGACGCAATGCGGTGCAGGCGCTGTCGAGCGAGATGCTGTTGCAGGGTGCGACCGGCGGCCTGCTGGTGACCCAGGGCCGGATCGATAAGGAGGCACGCGGCCTCTCGGGCAAGCACCGGATCGAACTGCTCGACGGCGAAGCGTTGTGGCCGGAACTGCGTGATCTGATGCCGGCCGGGCAGCTCGACGCCATCACCGCCCGCACCGCGACCCAGGCGCGTCGGCGCATCCTGCTGTCGTGGCTGCTCGCGCTGCTTGCAGGCGTGGCCGTGTTCATCGCCCTGCCGGCGCGCGAAACCACCGCGACGGCCGCAGCGACCACTCCGGCCGAGGCAGTGACGCCGGCCACGCCCGCCGGCGAACCCGTCCATATCGAGGCCCCGCCCCGCGCGTCGATCGACGACCAGCGCGCCGGACTGGTCAGCGCGCTCGGCACGCTGTCCGCGGTGGATCGCGCCGTCTGGGTGAGCAGTTCCACGCTCCAGGTCTTCGTCGCCCGCAGCGATGATCAGGCCACCGTCGACAGCGTCTGCGCACTGGTGCTGCGACAGCCCGATCTGACCGCGTCGCGGATCCAGTTCAGCCCGCCTCCCGGCAGTGGCCTACCGAACCGCTTCCTGCAGTGCCGGAGCTTCTGAGGGGTGACGGCGGCGCGATGCGTCGGCCTCGGGCCTGTTGTGCGCACGCCCACGTCGTCAGCGCGCCGTTGCCGCCGGCGAATCCGATGCTTGCCGATGTGTGCGATCGCCCGTAGAATGCGCGTCCCGATCGGACCGGCATCGCCGGACGATGCGTCACCGGGCGGTTAGCTCAGCGGTAGAGCATTGCCTTCACACGGCAAGGGTCACAGGTTCGATCCCTGTACCGCCCACCATTGGATCGGAATCGGACAAGCCGCCTGCACAGGCGGCTTTTTCGTTGAGGCAGAACGATGCCCGGTACGTCGCCCTCGACGATGGATGCGGCCGCGCCGCTAGAATGCGCGCCAGTTTCGCGCCCCCGGAGTTCGCGTGTTCGATCCCCACCGACTGCCCGTCTGGCTGCACGACTGGCTGGATATCGTCGTCCCGCTCGGCCAGATCCTGCTGATTCTGGCGATCGCGTGGCTACTGCGGATGCTCGCACGGCGTCTGGTGGAGCGCGTGGGCAGTCGCTACACCCTGCCGCCCGAAGCGGTCATCGGCGCGCGCCGCGTCCTCTCGTTCCTGATCTACGCCGGTGCCTTTCTGCTCGTGCTCGAGCGGCTCGGCGTTTCGGGCACGGTGCTGTGGACCGCGTTCACAGGCTTCGCCGCGGTGGCGGCCGTCGCGTTCTTCGCCGCGTGGAGCGTGCTGTCCAACATCTTCTGCACGATGCTGATTCTCACCACACGCCCGTTCCGCCTCTACGACCACGTGGAACTGCTGGAGAACGGCGACAAGCCCGGACTGCGCGGCAAGGTGGTGGACATCAACCTCGTCTACACGACCCTGCGCGAGACAGACGACGGCGAGGGCGCCGGTACCGTGCTGCAGATTCCGAACAGCCTCTTCTTCCAGCGCGTGCTGCGCCGCTGGCGAGGCGGCGCGCTGCCGGCGCTGCGGTCCAATGGCGGCCAGGGGCGCGATCCGCTGGACGTCTGAGCCGCCGCGCCCGAGCGTCGCACCGCCCGAGCGGGCACACGCGAGACGCGCAGCCGCTCAGGCCACCGCAGCAGTGACGACGATCTCGACGCGCCAGCGGGGATCGGCCAGACGCGCCTCCACCGTGGCCCGGGCCGGCGCCGCGCCCGGTGGCACCCACTGGTCCCATTCGGCATTCATGCCGTCGACATCCGCGATATCGGCCAGAAAGATCTGCGCGAACAGCAGCTGCGTGCGATCGCTTCCGACCTGTGCGAGCAACGCGTCGATCGCGGCCAGCACCTCGCGGGTCTGCAGGCGGATGTCCCCGTCCAACGTGTCGGGCACCTGGCCTGCGCAGTAGACGATGCCGGCGTGCCGGGTGGCCTCGGACAGGCGCGGGCCGGGGTCGATGCGGTCGATCATCCGTGCGTCTCGATTCGGTGGGACCGCCACGGTAGACAGCCGCCCGGCCCGGCGCAAACGCCGCTCAGCGCAGCTGGCTGTCCTTGCTGCCGCGCCGGTTGTACCCGGTGCTGGCCGCGTCCTCGTCGTGCTGGGCCTGGCACTCGACGCACAGACGCACACCCGGCACCGCGCGTCGGCGCGCTTCGGGAATCGCCGCATCGCATTCCTCGCAATGCGTCAGCCCCGGCCCGCTGCGCAGCTGGCTGCGCGCGCGCTTGATCGCGTCCTCGACGGTCGCGTCGATCTGATCCTGCACGGCGGTATCGCCGGCCCAGCCGGTGGCCATGACGGGCTCCTGCATTTCTGCAATTCTCGGAGCCACCGACGCTAGCACCGCAAGCGTAGCGGGCGGATGAGTGCGGACGCGCCGGCATAATGGCGGGATGTCGAACCTGCCGTCCCAACCCGCCCCTGCCCGCCTCGCCATCGTGGGTGGCGGCCCGGCCGGGCTGTTCGCGGCCGAGATCGCCCGTGCCGCGGGGCTGCAGGTCGACCTGTTCGATGCCATGGGCTCGGTGGGCCGCAAGTTCCTGATTGCCGGCAAGGGCGGGCTCAACCTCACTCACTCCGAAGCACGCCCGGCGTTCGACGCGCGCTACCGCGAGCGCCAGCACCCCGTCGCGGGCTGGCTGGACGGCTTCGATGCGGCCGCGCTGCGCGCCTGGGCGGCCGCGCGCGGCGTCGAGACCTTCGTCGGCAGTTCCGGACGGGTGTTCCCGGTCGATCTCAAGGCGGCGCCCCTGCTGCGCGGCTGGGTCCGCAGCCTGCGCGATGCCGGGGTGCGCTTCCACGTGCATCACCGCTGGACGGGCTGGGCGCCCGACGGGCACCTGCGATTCGAGACGCCGGCGGGCGTCGTACTGCACGCCGCCGACGCGAGCGTGCTCGCGCTGGGCGGCGCCAGCTGGCCGGAACTCGGCTCGGACGGCGCCTGGGTGCCCGTGCTCGCCGCGGATGGCGTGGACGTGGCGCCGCTGGCGCCCGCGAATTGCGGCTTCGACGTCGACTGGAGCGCGCATCTGCGTGAGCGCCATGCCGGCGCGCCGCTGAAACCCGTCGTACTGCACTGGCACGATGCGCACGGTGTCGCGCACGCCCTGCAGGGCGAATGCGTGCTCACCGCGACCGGCATCGAGGGCAGCGCGGTGTATGCCGCAGCGGCCGACCTGCGTGACCTGATCGCACGCGACGGCGTGGCGACGCTGACACTGGATCTGGCGCCGGGGCGCGACCTCGACCGGCTGCAGGAGGCGTTGCTGCGTCCGCGCGGCCGGCGCAGCATCGGCGAGCACGTGCGCCGCGCGACCGGGCTGGACGCCGTCAAGAGCGCACTGCTGTTCGAAGTGCTGCCGCGCGAGGCATTCGACGATGCATCGCGGCTCGCCGCCACGATCAAACGCCTGCCGCTGCGGCTGCAGGCGCCGCGCCCCGTGGCCGAGGCCATCAGCAGCGCTGGCGGCGTCCGCCTGGAAGCGCTGGATACGCGACTGATGTTGCGGTCTCGCCCGGGAACGTTCGTCGCCGGGGAAATGCTTGACTGGGAAGCGCCGACCGGCGGTTACCTGCTCACCGCCTGCTATGCCAGCGCCCGCGTGGCGGCGCTCGGCGCGATCGACTGGCTGGCCGCCCGCGCCTGACCGGTGCGGACCGGCCCCACGCGCACCGCCCGATCACGATGCCAGACGCTGCCGCGATTCAAACAGGCGCGGCATGCCGTCCAGCGGATCGACGAATGCGAGGCTGCGGGCCAGCAGCTGGAGCGGCAGCGCCTCCGCGTGTTCGCGCAGTGTCGGATACCAGGGATCGTTGAGGATCGGCGCGCCGAGCGCGGCCATGTGCACGCGCAACTGGTGCTTGCGCCCGGTCACCGGTGACAGCGCATAGCGCCAGACGTCCACGCCGCGCTCGACCACGTCGATGCCGGTCTCGCTGTTGGCCTCGCCCGCGGTTTCATGCATGCGGAAGAACGGCGTGCCGCGTTCGATGCGGCTGCACCGGCGCAGCGGAAACCCCCGATCGGGCAGTGGCGGCGCCAGCGCCTCGTACTGCTTGTCGATGCGCCGTTCGCGGAACAGCGCCTGGTAGGCACCGCGACTCGCAGGATTGACCGAAAACAGCACCAGGCCGGCAGTCGCCCGGTCCAGCCGATGCAGCGGCGCGAGATCCGGCACGTCGTGCGCGCGCATCAGACGCGTCAACAGCGTCTGTTCGACGAAGCCGCCCGACGGCACCACCGGCAGACCGTGCGGTTTGTCGGCCACCAGCAGATGCGCATCCAGATGCAGCACCTGCGCCTCGGCCTCGATCACCGGCTCCTGCGCAACCTCGCGGTAATAGCCGACCTCGAGGCCCGCGCGGTACGGCGCGTCCACGGCCAGGGCCATACCGTCCCCGCCGAGCACGCGACCGCGTGCGAAGCGGTCGATCCACGTGGCGCGCGGAATGGCCGGAAACCGTGCACACAGCGCGTCGAGCACCGTGCTCCATTCGCCCGGCGGCAACTGCAGGCGGCTCGCGGGCACGCCATCCAGGAGCGGCAGGCGCGCGCGCGTCACGATGTCGCGCCGCCGATGCTCATCGTGCAGGCAGGCCCATTTCCTCCAGCAGCGCCGGCGCCGGATAGACCTTGGCCATCAGCCAGCGCATGTAGCGCATGTCGACGTGGATGGCGCGCTTCATGCGCGGATCGAACCACCAGCTGGCGCTGACCGACTCCCAGTTGCTGTCGAAGTTCAGACCGACCAGTTCCCCGCGCGCGTTCAACACCGGCGATCCGGAGTTGCCGCCCGTGGTGTCGAGATTGGTGAGAAAGTTCACCGGCTGCGTGTCCAGGCTGGGCTCGTCCGTGCCGGTGAAATCGCCACGGGCGATGGCATCGAGCAGCGGCTGCGGCGCATCGAACGGCGCTGTACCGGTGTGCTTCTCGACGATGCCGGCGACGGTGGTCACCGGCGCGTAGGTCACCGCATCCCGAGGGGACAGGGCCTCGACCCGCCCGTAGCTCACACGCAGCGTGCCGTTGGCATCGGGGTAGACCGCCCGCCCCTGCGACGCACGCCAGGCGAACAGCGCCTGCATGTAGGCCGGGCGCAGGCGCAGCTGCTCGCCGTCGCGGGTCTTGCGTGCGTGCTCGACCTCGAGCTGCGCCGCCACCAGCGGCCGGGCCAGCGCGATCAGCGGATCGTCCACCAGCGGCCGGCCTTCACGCGCGGCCGCGAAGCGCGACAGACGCTCGGCCTCGTCATCGAGCCGGGTATCGGCGTAGAGGGTGTCGAGCGCGCGTGCGAGCGATTCCGGCGTGCGCCCGAACGCGGCATCGTACGCCGGCAGGCGCTGCGCATCCGCCAGCTTCTGGTAACGGCCGAGCAGCACCGTCATCAGCGCTTTCTCCGCGGCGGGCGCATACCGGCGCTGGGCCTGGCGCAGGACGCCTTCGATCAATGCGTGGTCGCGCTGCTGGTAGCCGGCTTCACGTTCGCCATCGGGGCGCGCCGACTCCAGACGCAGGCGCTCGAGCAGCAGCGCCGAGCGCATCAGCTGGGTCTGGCTGGCAATCAGGCCGAGCAGAAGATCGCGCTCGGCCATCGCGTCGCCGTCCGCCAGTACGGCGCGCAGCGCACCGATCTCGCCGCGCGCCGCCTCGGGCGTGGCCGCGAGCATCGCGTGCTCGTCGTCACGACGCCGGGCGACGGCGTCGCTGCGCTGCAGGCCTTTGAGTTCACCGGCGGCACGCTTGCGGTTGTTCTTCAGCGACTGCAGTTGCGCGGCGTAGCGTGTGCGCACGTCGGCGTCGTCCTCGCCCGAGTGTTCCACCGCGGCGATCAGTGCATCGAACACCGCCACCCGCTGCGGGAGCGTGCGCGTCACCTGGGCTTCGAACTCGGCGGCGGTGCGATGGCGGAAGGTCACGCCCGGATAGCCGGCCAGCATCGCGAAGTCACCCGCATGCAGGCCGGTACGCGCGACCTGCAGATGCGCCGGTGGCGTATACGGCACGTTGTCCGGGCTGTAATCGGCGGGCCGCCCGTCGGGCGACACGTAGGCCCGCAGCAGCGTGAAATCGCCGGTGTGCCGCGGCCACATGAAATTGTCGATCTCGTCGCCGTAATTGCCGATCGCGCGCGGCGGCGCGTACACCAGGCGCACGTCGCGCAACTCCAGCTGGCGGATGCGGTAGAAATCGGTGCCGTAGTACATGTTGGCCACGCTGCAACGCACGTCGCCGGCCTGCTCGCACTCGGCCACGATGCGCTTGCTGGCCGCGTCGATCGCATCGAAGTACGCGCGCCCCTGCAGGCCGCGTGCGGCATCGAGCACCGTATCGGTGACCCGATCGAACCCCACGGTCACCAGCACGCGGAAATCCGGGTTCGAAGGGCGTTCGTCGCCGCGGCCGTCGGCGATGAAGCCGGCCTCGATGATGTCCTGCTCGGGGCGGCTGTTGTACTGGATCACTCCGTAGGCGACGTGGTGATTGGTCAGCAGCAGCCCGTCGCGGGACACGAACGCGCCTGTGCCGCCACCCGCACGCACGACCGCGCTCAGCGGTGGGCGGGTGACATCGGCGAGTGCGCGCGCGTCGCCGCGGAATCCGGTGGCACGCATCTGCGCGGCGATGTCCGAGAGCTGCCCGGGCATCCACATGCCTTCATCGGCGTGCGCAGCGGCGGTGGACAGGCCCATGGCGAGGGCGGCGACGAGCAGGCGACGAGGCATCATGGGCATTCGCGAGGGAATCGATGGACGGCGACCTTAACGAGCCGCACGCGGCGCGGCAATGCCGTCTTCGCGGCATGGGTTAACGCGACGTCAAGCGCGCCGCCTTCACCGGTCACGTCGACATCATTGCCGCGTTGCGAGCATGCGCGCCATGTCAGACGCCCCCGGTGCCCGACGCCCCCATTCCGAAACCTTTCTCACCGACGCAACGCCCCCGCGCTGCGTCTGCGCGAGGACGCCTGGGATCTCACCGTCTCCGACGGACCGGTGATCGCGACCGCGATCCACGACGGCCACACGCTGCGTCCCGCACTCCGGCATCACGTCGCGCTCGACGAGCAGTCGCGATGGCGCGAGGAAGACCCCCTCACCAGCCTGCTGACCCAGGTCGGCGATGCCCGGCTCCGCGTGCGCACCTCGCGCTTCGAAGTCGATCTCAATCGTCCGCGCGCCGGCGCGATCTACGACACGCCCGAAGCCAGCTGGGGACTGCAAGTGTGGAACGGTCCGCTGGACGACACGGAGCGCGCTGCGTCGCTGGCGCTCTATGATCGCTTCTACGCGATGATGGGCGAACTCATCGACCGCACCGTCGAGCGCTGGGGTTGCGCGCTGCTGGTGGACATCCACAGCTACAACCATCGCCGCGACGGACCCGATGCCGCCCCGGCGGATGCGGCGGGCAATCCCGACATCGAACTCGGCATCACCACGCTCGATCCAGACCGCTGGGGCGACACCGCGCGGCGATTCGCCAACGTGCTGCGCCGGCATCCCGTGCGCGGCGCCTTGCCGGATGTGCGCTGCAACGTGCGCTTCCCGACCGGCGGGCATTTCCCCGAATGGGTGTTCGCGCACTGGGGCGAACGTGTCTGCACCATCTCGCCCGAGTACAAGAAGATCTTCATGGACGAGTGGAGCGGCCAGGCCGACATTCCAGCGCTGTACGCGCTCCGCGACGGCCTGCAGCACGCGGTCGACGCCGTTCGCCCGGAATTCCTCGCATGACCAGCCATACCCGGGAACGACCGCGGCCGGAGGTCCGCGCCCTGCCGGCCACGGCCGCTCACGTCGATGCCGCGCTCGCCAGGCTCGACGCGCGCCTCGACTGGCTCGTCGCCTTGTCTCCGCTCGACGGCGATGCGCTGTGGCGCGCCTTCGACGATGGCGGCCGCCGGCACGAGCCGCCACTGCGCTACGTCGACCTCGATGACGATCTCCACGCGATCCGCGACGAGCTGGCCGCCCTGCCCGTGGGCGCGATCGACGTGCCGGCCCTGCGCACCCTGCTCGCGGAAAAGCAGCAGGAACTGGGGCGCATGATCGATCTGGTGCAACGGCGCGACCAGCCCGGCTTCATCGACGCGAGCGTCGCCCTGTTCGGCGGCGTGGAGCCGGAGCTGCTGGAGCTGGCCGAGCGCATCCTGGATCAGGTTCCCGATGGTGATCCGCTGGTCGCCGATGCCGGCATCGACGAGATGCGCAGCGCCGTGGATGCGGAGATCGCCTGGTACCGCGCGCAGGCGCCGGACTTCCATATCGACGTCGTCGTCGACACCGATCTCAATTCGATGCTGATGGTCTCCCACGGCACGTTCTACATCGACGGCAACATCCGCCTGCCGCGCGCGCGGATCGACCCGCTGATCCAGCACGAGATCGGCACGCACGTCGTCACCCGGCACAACGGACGCCGCCAGGCGCTGCGCCAGCTCGAGGTCGGCCTGGCCCGCTACGACCCCATGCAGGAAGGGCTGGGCGTGCTGTCGGAGTTTCTCGCCGGCTATCTGCCGGGCGAACGCCTGCGGGTGCTGGCCGCGCGCGTGGTGGCCGCCGCCATGGCGGCGGACGGCCAGGGGTTGCCGGCGATCTTCGCCTGCCTGCACGAGGCGCACGGCCTGCCCACCGACGATGCATTCGACGTCGCCGTGCGAGCGCGTCGTGGTGGCGGCCTGACCAAGGACGCCGTGTATCTGCGCGGGCTGCGCGACCTGCTGACCTATCTCGAGGCCGGCGGCGAATTCGATGCCCTGTTTCTCGGCAAGTTCGCCCTGCCCCATCTCGAGCAGCTGGACGCGCTGCTCGACGAAGGCTGGATCGTGCCGCCGGACCTGCTTCCCCGCTATGCCGCTGCCGAGGATTTCGGCAGACGGCTCGAGGTCTGCCGGCGCACGCCGGTGGACCGCCTCTTCCAGACGCACCGCCCCACGGAGCAGACCGCATGACCGAAACGCGCACCCCGATGCGCCTGGGCTTCGTCGTCAACGACGTCGCCACCGAGCAGGACAACTACACCACCATCCGCCTGGCGCGGAAGGCGATCGCCCGCGGGCATGAGGTCGCGCTGATGGGACTGGCCGACTTCACTTACGACGCCTGCGGCATCGTCCGTGCGTGCGCACGGCGGCCTCGCGGCACCGACTACGCGGATGACGCCGCGCTGCTGGCCGACATCCAGGCGTCCGACGGCGTGACCGAACGCATTTCGGTCGACGAGCTCGACGTGCTGATGCTGCGCAGCGATCCGGCCGACGAAATGATCGAACGTTCCTGGGCACCGGCCAGTGGCCTGCTGTTCTCGCAGCTGGTGGCCCTGCGCCGCGCGCTGGTGGTCAACGACCCCACGCATCTCACCGACGCGTCGAACAAGACCTATTTCCAGCACTTCCCCGAAGAAGTGCGACCGGTCACCTGCATCAGTCGCGATGCCGACGAGATCAAGGCCTTCATCAAATCGCGCGAGGGCTACGGCGTCATCAAGCCCCTGCAGGGCTCCGGCGGCCAGGGCGTTTTCGTCGTCACACCCGACAGCGGCGGCAACCTCAACCAGATGATCGACGCGGTGACCCGCGACGGGTACGCGATCGCCCAGGAGTATCTGCCCAAGGCCAAGGACGGTGACCTGCGCCTGCTGATGCTCAACGGGCGCCCGCTCGAGATCGACGGCACCTATGCCTGCATCCGCCGCTACAACGACAGCGGCGATGCGCGCAGCAACATCAGCGCGGGCGGCAAGTACGAAATGGCGGTGCCGGATGCCGACGCATTGCGCCTGGCGGAACTGGTGGCGCCGAAGCTGATCCGCGACGGCATGTATTTCGTCGGTCTCGACATCGTCGGCGACAAGCTGATGGAGGTGAACGTCGACACGCCGGGCGGGATCAACATGGCCGAGGAGCTGACCGGTCTGGATTTCAGCGGTCACATCCTCGACGATCTCGAGCGCAAGCTCCGCCTGCGCGCGCATTACGGCCGCACGCTGGACAACGCCGAACTGGCGATGCTCTGACGGCGGCGTGGGCATCGGGGCCCGGGGCGGATCGCACACCGCCCCGGGCCTCTTCGTGACCGGCGTCAATCCGGAGACGGCCCCGCCGGGACAGGGGCATCCGTGCGGCGGGAAATGCGCACCGGCACCGACTTCGCGGCGGGTACATGGCTGTCGAGCGCGTGGTGGGCGACGGGAATCAGCGGATTGCATTCGGGGTAATACGCTGCGATGCAGCCACGCGGCACCAGATACGGCACCACGCGCAGACCGCCCACCAGCCGCTCGACGCCATCGTCGGCATCGCCGACCAGTGCGATCTGCTCGCCGGCCGTCAGGCCCGCCTCGGCGATGTCGTCCTCATGCATCAGCACGACGCGGCGCGTGCCCTCGATGCCGCGGAAGCGGTCGCGATAGCCGTAGACGGTGGTGTTGAACTGGTCGTTGCTGCGCACGGTCAGCAACCGGAACCGGCCCTCCACATCGTCGAACCCGGTGGCGCACAGCCGGCCCGGCACATGGAACTCGGCCTTGCCGCTGGGCGTTTCCCAGCGGCGTTCGCGCGCACCGACCGGGCGCGGAAATCCGCCGGGCGTGTGCAGCCGCGCATTGAAATCCCGGAACTGGTCCGGATACGTCGCCTCGATCGCATCGCGCACCAGGCTGTAGTCGGCCACCCAGGCCTGCCAGGGCACGCGCGTGTCCTCCGGCTTCCACGCGCGCGCGATGCCCGCGACGATCGCGGGTTCGGACAGCAGCTGGTCGCTGGCCGGCTCGCTGGTGCCGAAGGACGCATGGATGCAGGTGGTGCTGTCCTCGACGGTCACGCATTGCTCGCCGCTGCGCTGGACATCCTTCTCGATCCGCCCCAGACACGGCAACAGCAATGCCGTGCGCCCGCAGACGAGATGGCTGCGGTTGAGCTTGGTGGCGATCTGCACGGTCAGGGCGAGGTTCTTCCAGTGCGCCTCCAGGCGCTCGGTCTCCGGCGCGGCGCGCACGAAGTTGCCACCGAGCCCGATAAACGCGTGCACCGAACCGTCGATCACGCCTTCCACCGTGCCGACGGTGTCGAGCCCCTTGGTGCGTGGCGCGGTGAAGCCGTACTGCGCATCGAGACGGTCGAGCGGCACGAGCTCCGGCTTTTCCGAAATGCCGACGGTGCGCTGGCCCTGCACGTTCGAATGGCCGCGCACGGGGCAGATGCCCGCGCCCGGCCGACCTACATTGCCGCGCATCAGCGCGAGGTTGCAGAGCATGCGGACGTTGTCGACGCCGTGCCGGTGCTGGGTGAGCCCCATGCCGTAGATCAGGATCGACGCCTCGGCCTGCGCGTAGACCGCCGCGACGCCCTCGATGTCGGCGCGGGTCAGACCCGACTCGCGCTCGATGTCGGTCCACGCGATCGCGCGCACGGCCTGCTCGAACGCCTCGAAGCCGTTGGTGTGGGTCTCGATGAAGCCGACATCCAGAATTCGCTCGCGCGACGGATCGGCCTTCGCCTCATCGTCGAGCGCGAACAGCGCCTTGGCGATGCCGTGCATCACGGCCAGATCGCCGCCCGCGCGTACCGGGAAATAGGCATTGCTGATGCGCGTCGATGCACCGGTGGCCATCGCCAGCGGTTCCTGGGGATTGGTGAAGCGCTCCCAGCCCCGCTCGTACAGCGGATTGAACGTGATGATGTCGGCGCCGCGGCGCGCGGCCTCCTGCAGCGGATGGAGCATGCGCGGACTGTTGACGCCCACGTTCTGCCCGAACGACAGAATGCAATCGCAGTGCTCGAAATCTTCCAGCAGCACCGTGCCCACGGGCACGCCGATGCTGCGCGGCAGGCCGACGGACGTGCTCTCGTGGCACATGTTGGAGCTGTCGGGAAGATTGTTGTTGCCGTACAGCCGCGCCAGCAGCGCGTACATGTACGACGTCTCCAGGGAGGCGCGGCCGGAGGCGTAGAACACCACGCGCTCCGGATCCAGCGCGCGCAGTTGCTCGCCGATCATCGCGAACGCCGCGTCCCAGCTCACGGGCACGTAATGATCCGTCGCCGCGTCGTAGCGCAGGGGCGTGACCAGACGCCCCTGCGCTTCGAGATCGTAGTCCGCCCAGCTCGACAGTTCGGTCACGCTGTGCTGCGCGAAGAACTCCGCATCGGCACGGCCGGTGTCGAGTTCCCACATCGTGGCCTTGGCGCCGTTCTCGCAGAATTCCGCCGCATGCGGCGTCGCAGGCTTGGCCCAGGAGCAGCTCACGCAGGCGAAGCCGTCGACCTTGTTCTGCCGCTGCAGCTGGCGCATCCCTTCCACGGTCTGCGTCTCGCTGCCGATCACCTGACGGGCCAGGGAGCGTGCCGAGCCCCAGCCGCCGGCGGGACCCGCGTACGGGTGGATGCGGGTGTCGGTCATTGGATGTCGCCTTCGTCGAGCGGAACACCTCACCCACCCTAATGACGCGGGCGACCGGCAGACGTGAACGAACGCAGAGCGGCGATGGGTCCGGCATGCAAGGACGACGTGTCCATGCGGCGGCGCGCGCGATGATCGCGCGATGTGGATGAGCACCCCCATGCGCTGCCCCTGGTGCGGCGAACGCTTCGAGGCACTGATCGACGGCGGCGAGGCGTCCGGCGACTACATCGAAGACTGCCCGGTGTGTTGTCGCCCGATCACCATGCATCTGGACGTCGACGGCGATGCGGTGCGGCTGGACGGCGGCCGTGACGATTGAACGGTGGCGCTCGGTCGATCAGCCGGGCGTCAGTTCCCGGAACGCCCGCACCTGCGGTTCGACCTTCCGCCACGCGATCGCGGGATTCCGACGCGGGCGCAGCCAGCCCGCAGCCGGCGGCTCCATGCAGGTGTCCTCGTGCACATGGCCGAGACACTCGCGCGACATCGGGCTGTAGATCCCGCACAGCTCGATAGGGTCGACATGCACGTATCGATGTCCCTCCGGTGCCGGCGCCTACCCCTCTGATTGTGGTGACGCACCCTCGCCGTTCAGCAAGGGATCGAAGCTGAACCACTCATGTTGGCTGACGCGCGTGGACGCACGCTCTATGCGCGGTGGCGCACATACGCCCCCGCATTCAGCCGGGACAATCCAAAGTTGATTCCGAGTCTTCACGCTACGAACACGCATGGCAAAGAAAGCCGCTTGGGCACCCCAGAATGGGCTTCTGCAGGATCTTCCGGGCGACGTCTGCGATCGCATCGGTGGCGAGCTGCAGCTCGTGGAACTGCCGCCCGGCAAGGTGCTGCACGAAGCCAGCGCCCAGCAGAGCACGATGTACTTCCCGCGCGAGGGCATCGTGTCCCTGCTCTACGCCCTGGAGAACGGGGACACCAGCGAAGTCGCGATGATCGGCAACGAAGGCGTCGTCGGGATCGGCCTGGTCGCCACCAACCGTACGCTTCCCGTACGTGCGGTGGTGCAGGCGGGCGGTGAAGCCCTGGCCCTGCGCGCGGACATCGCGCAGCAGGAATTCAAGCGCGGCGGCGCGTTCCAGGCGATCCTGCTGCGCTACATGCAGGCGCTGTTGACCCAGACGGCGCTGACCGGCGTGTGCAACCGGCACCACACGGTCGACCGTCAGCTGTCGCGCTGGCTGCTGCTGGTCAACGACCGCATCGGATCGGCCGAGATCAAGATGACCCAGGAGCAGATCGCGCACCTGCTCGGTGTGCGCCGGGAGGGCATCACCGAGGCGGCACGACGCCTGCAGGACGACGGCTGCATCCGGTACAGCCGCGGCCTGATCCAGGTGCTGGAGCGTGAGTGCCTGCTCGCGCGGAGCTGCGAGTGTTACTCGGGCATCCGCAACGAGTACGACCGCCTGCTCGGATCCGACACCCCGTCCTGATCATCCATCACCCGGCCTTGTCCGTCGGCGTCGCAGCCTGTGACGCCCGATCGGAACATCGCCATGAGCCATACCCCGCCCCACATCTACACGTCACGCGCTGATCTGGACCTCATCGACGCGCGGATCCGCGCACTCGACGACGAAGCCCGGGTACGGGTCACGCTGGCCGGTGGTGCGTGTATCGAAGGCGTCGTCTCGGCACGCCCCACCCTCGAGACCTTCCGCGACGCCGCCGGCGACGAGGGCCACAACGCGCTGCTGCGTCTCGACGATCTCGCCGCACCTGACGTGCCGCACTTTTTCTGGGTCGGCGACATCCGGACCATCGAGCGCATCGACAAGGCCTGACACCGCGCCGCCCGGACGTCTCCGATGGTCGCTCGCGTTCAGTCCGTGCAGCGCACGCGCACGACGCCGGGGCCGTCGGGGCCCTCCAGTGTCAGCGTGTTGCCGGCGTCCTGCAGACGCAGGGTGTGGGTGGCCTGCCAACGCTCGCCCTCGCCTTCGAATTCGAACGACGCGCGGACCGTATCGGCGTCGAGCCTCTCCACGTCGCCGGGCGACGCCACGCTTTCGTGAAAGCGCAGCCGGTCCGGCGTGATCGTCAGGCCGAGATCGCTCGCGCCGGGCGTCGAACAGGCGGCTGCATCCGCGTCCCAGCGTCCGACGAAAGCCTCCGGCAACATGGCCGCGCCGGCGTCTCGCTCACCGGGCGCCGGCATCGACGCGGGCCGCGCACAGCCACGGAACGGACCCCGGCCGTCGATGGTCAGATGCCCCGTCATCGGAAAGCGCGCGCCGGACATGTCGTCCTCGCAGCGCATGCGACGGACCAGCAGCACCACCTCGCCCTGCCCGTCGCGCGCCGTGATGCGCTGACCCTCGGACGTCAACGCCGACGCCGCCACGGCGAGCCGCCGCTCGGGCGCGTCGATACCCGTGAGCACGACGGTCTCGCCTTCGAGGCGGGCCTGCCAGAAGGGCTCGTTGGTCGAGATCACGAGATCCCCGTCCAGGGCGGCCCGCTCGTCGGCGGGTGCCTGGACTGCGGACGGCGTGTCGGCTTCCGAAGGGGTCACGTCGTTCCGGGACGAGGATTCGCCGCACGCGGCCAGCAGCATCGCGGAGACGGACATCGCCAGGGACAAACGGACCATCGATGACTCCTGCGTCGGAAAGCCGCAGGGTCGCCCATGTCGTGTTCAGATCGAGTCGACTCTGCCGGAGGACGGGATGCGGCAAGCGCTAAGCCTCTGTTCTGCAACCGCTTTCTGCTGCAGCGCAGCAACGCCGAGCCGCGTGCAAGGCCGCGTGAAATCCCCATATTTATCAACGTGTTATGATTTGCGACCTTCGAAGCAATGCCGGAGGCTCCCATCGCTGTTGTGCGTGCGCTGACCGCGCTTCTCGTGGGTGTCGCCCTGCTGCTGATGGGCAGCGGGCTGCTCGGCACCCTGCTCGCCGTACGCGGCGGACTCGAGGGCTTCGGTGACCAGACGCTCGGTCTGATCATGTCGGGCTATTTCGTCGGTTTCTTTCTCGGCACCTATCTCGCGCCCGGGCTGATCCAGCGCATCGGCCACATTCGCGCATTCGCCTTCTATGCGGCCCTGTGCGCGGCTGCGGTGCTGCTGCACCCGATCTTCATCGATCCATGGGCGTGGGGCGGCCTGCGCGTGCTGACCGGCGTGGCGCTGGTCGGCCTGTATACGGTGATCGAGAGCTGGCTCAACGTGCAGGCGCCGCCGGAGAAGCGCAGCCAGGTGTTCGCCATCTACATGGCGGTCAACCTGCTCGCGCTGGCGGCGGGCCAGTGGTTGCTGGGCCTGCAGGATCCGGCCTCCTTCGCACTCTTCAGCGTGGTCGCCATCCTGATCTGTCTGGCCGCACTGCCGGTCGTCGCCAGCCGGATGGTGCAGCCCACGCTGCCCTCGGTGCCGCGGCTGGCCCTGGCCGCGTTGTGGCGCGCGGCGCCCGCGGCCGCCAGCGGCTCGCTGCTGGCCGGCCTCGCCATGGGCGGGTTCTGGGGCATGGGCGCGGTGTATGCAGGCGGGCTGGGCCTGGATCTGCAGGGCATCGCGTCGTTGATGAGCGCGACGATCCTGGGCGGCGCCCTGCTGCAATGGCCGATCGGCCGGCTGTCCGACGGCGGCGACCGGCGCACGACACTCGCGCTGATCTGCGCGGCCGCGGCCCTGATCGGCGTGGCGATGGTGTTCATCGCGCCGCAGTCGCAATGGCTGCTGTTCGGCCTGTTCTTCCTGTTCGGCGGCGTGGCGTTCGCGATCTATCCGATCTGCGTGGCCCACCTGCTCGATCATCTGCCGACCGAGGACACGCTGTCGGGCTGCTCCAGCCTGCTGCTGCTCAACGGCGTCGGGTCCGCGATCGGCCCGGCGCTGGCGGGTGTGGCGATGTCGCGCTTCGGCCCGTCCGCACTGCCTGCGTCGTTCGCGCTGATCCTGGGCGCGCTGGCGCTGATCGCCGCCGGTCGTCGCCTGCTGCGCCGCCGCGACAACGATCACCCCGCGCACTTCCACCCGATGCTGCGCACCACGCCCTCGGCGCTGGAACTGCTGCCCGAAACCGGGCCCGCGCCCGAAGGCCCCGACCGTTCCGATCCACACCACAAGGACCCGCATTGATTTCAGATCCGATCACGACATCCGACCTCTCACCCGCCAATGCGCCGTTCGTGCCGCGACTCATGCTCGCGACCGACCTCGACGGCACCTTCCTCGCCGGATCACCCGCGCACCGCCAGCAGCTCTACCGGCTGGTCGACCGCCATCCCGAGATCCGCCTGACCTTCGTCACCGGCCGCGGCCTCGAAGCCGTGATGCCGCTGCTCTCCGACCCCAGCCTGCCGCGTCCCGACTACGTGATCTGCGATGTCGGCGGCACCGTCGTCGACGGCCGCACGCTGCAGCCGATCCAGCCGCTGCAGACGCGCATCGACCGCCGCTGGCCCGGCGAGCACGCCGTTGCGACCGAGATGGCGGGCTTCCGTGGACTGGTCCGCCAGGACGTGCCCCAGGAGCGCCGCTGCTCGTACTTCTGCGAACCCGATGCGCTGGCCGACGTGCGCGCCGACATCGAAGCCACCGCCAAGCGCCTGGGCTGCTCGGTGCTGTATTCAGCCGACCGCTATCTCGACATCCTGCCGCCCGACACCGACAAGGGCCGCACCCTGGCCGCGCTGGCCGAGCATCTCGAGCTGCCGCGCGAGCGCGTGCTGGTCGCCGGCGACACGCTCAACGACCTGTCGATGTACACCTCCGGGTTCCAGGGCGTGTGCGTGGGTGAATCGGAGCCGGCGCTGGTCACGGCCACCGATCAGCTGTCCAACGTCTTCCACGCCCAGGCGCCCGGCTGCGGCGGCATTCTCGAGGCGATCGCGCACTTCGACCTGCTCGATGCCGACGATCCACACCTGCGCGGCACCGGTGAGCCGACGACGGGCCAGTCGGACCTGGTGATGGTCTATCACCGCCTGCCCTACGAGGAATACATCGAGGACGGCGAGCGCAAGCGTCGGCGCCCGACCTCGCCCAACGGCATCATTCCGAGCCTGCTCGGGTTCTTCGGCGGCGGGCAGACGGGTTCCTGGGTGGCGTGGAGCGTCGACGATCCGAAGCTCGGCACGTTCGAAACCCGGACCCCGGTCGACCCGGAGGCCTATCCCGATCTCACCGTGGCCCGCGTGCCGCTGTCGAAGACCGAGGTCGATGCGTTCTACAAGCGCTTCTCCAAGGAAGCCTTCTGGCCGATGCTGCATACGTTCTGGGAACGCGCGCGCTTCAGCGAGGACGACTGGGCCATCTACCTGCGCGTGAACCGCAAGTTCGCCGAGGCCACCGCGGCCGAGGCCGCGCCCGGCGCGACGGTGTGGCTGCACGACTACAACCTGTGGATGGTGCCGGCCTACCTGCGGGAGTTGCGACCGGACGTGCGCATCGCGTTCTTCCATCACACCTACTTCCCGTCCGCCGACGTGTTCAACGTCGTGCCGTGGCGCCGCGAGATCCTCGGCAGCCTGCTGCAGTGCGACTACATCGGCTTCCACATTCCGCGCCAGGTGGAGAACTTCGTCGACGTGGTCCGCGGCGCGATGCCCACCGAAGTGCTGGAGCGCGAAGGCTGCGCGCCGCGCTTTCTCACCTAGGGCTGCGCCGTCGGGCTCGACGAGATGATCACCCGCATCCGCGTCGGCGATCGCGCCGTGGGCCTGGGCGCGCATCCGGTCGGCACCGACATCAAGCGCATCGAGAAGGGCCTGGCGCATCCGCGCGTGCGCGTGCGCCTGGAACAGATCCGACGCGAGTTCGCCGGGCGCAAGCTGGTGCTGTCGGTCGAGCGCCTCGACTACACCAAGGGCACGCTGGAAAAGCTGCTGGCGTTCGAGCGGCTGCTCGACGAGCAGCCCGAGCAGCGCGGCAAGGTGAACCTGCTGATGGTCTGCGTGCCGGCCGCGAAGGAGATGACCGTCTACCGCAAGCTGCAGACCCAGATCGAACAGGCCGTCGGCCGGATCAACGGCCGCTACGCGATGCTCGACTGGACGCCGGTGCGCTTCTTCGCGCGTGCATTGGCCTTCGAAGAAGTGCTGGCGCACTACGCCGCCGCCGACGTGATGTGGATCACCCCGCTGCGCGACGGCCTGAACCTGGTCGCCAAGGAGTTCGTCGCCGCCCATGGCATCGAAGGCTCGGCCGGCACGCTGGTGCTGTCGGAGTTCGCCGGGGCCGCCGCCGAACTCAAGGGCGCCGTGCTGACCAATCCGCACGATCAGACGGACCTCGTCGCCGGCCTGCGCCAGGCGCTGGCGATGCCGGATCACGAGGCCGTGGGCCGCCAGCGCCAGCTGTTCGAGACCGTGCGCTACTACGACGTCGAGCGCTGGGGACAGGACTTCCTGGCCGCGGTCGCGAGCACCGGCAGCGGCGCCGACCAGCACCGCTACGCGATGCGGGGACTGGCCGCCTGACCCCGCCGCGCCGTGAACACGTGCGACCGCGTGTTCACGGCGGCCTGCCTACCGTGCACCCGTGGGCCGCGATCCGTGATTCCCGACGAGGACACCAACATGCGTGCAGTTCCCGCCATCACCGCCCTGTTCGCCGCGCTTGTGCTCGGCGCGTGCAACAGCCCGCCTCCCGACGCTGCAGCGCAAGCGGACATCGCGCCGCGCGAAGCCGCCACGCCGCCGTCGCCGCCACCGGCCGCGCCCACCGAACCCGACGATGCCCCGATGACCGGCTCGCTGGCGGCGCGCGAGGCCGCGTCGGCCCCCGGGTCCACGCTGGATTTCGACTGCGAGGGCATCCGTATCACCGTGGCCTACGAGAACGACGACGCACTGGCGAAATTCGTGGTCGACGGCGAAACCCTGGCACTCGATCGCGAGGACGCCGCGTCCGGCGCGATGTACGCCGATACCGCCGGCAACCGGTTCTGGGCACACCGTCCCGACGAAGCCCGGTTGACGCTCGCCGGCGATCACGAGCGCAACTGCCACCGCGTCTACTGAGGCTGACGGACGCCGCCTCCGGCACCGGGCTATGCTGTGGCCCTCCCCCGCGTCGATCCGGTCCTACCAAGGCAAGGAGACGACCATGCGTGTGTTCCCATCCATCCTCGTCGCCGCGATCGGCTGCAGCCTGATCGCCTGTGCACCCGCCGAGGCGCCGCCCGACGAACGCACGCCGCCGCCGGGCGACCCCGCCGAAGCGGCAGTCCCCGACGCGGCGGCGGCCGTCACGCCCCGGGTCATCCACTACGACTGCGAAGGCACGCCGGTCGATGCCACGTTCGATGGCGGCGACCGCGCCACCGTGCAGGTCGACGGCACGACGCTGGCCATGCAGACCGAGCCGGCCGCGTCGGGCGCCAAATATGTCGACGGCACCGGCAACGTGCTCTGGACACGCGGCGCCCATGACGCGTTGCTGATGCGTCCCGACCAGCCCGATCGCAGTTGCACCGGACACCCCGCAGACGCGGAGTGAGGCCTCCGGCCCGGATGCGCTGCCCGCGCACCCGGGCTTCGGGCGGCCACGCGCCGACCAAGGTCTAGCAGGCAGCCTCCGGTGATGCCGCTAGGTTGGGCCGCCCGCGTGTCTGCCGGTCGTGCCCATGTTCCAGCGTGCCACCCGTTGTTCCGTCCGCCTCGTCGAGCGTTATCTGCCCGACGCCTACGTTTTCGTCTTGATCTTCACCGCGCTTGCCGCGATCGCCGCGCTGACGATCGAGCGCAGCTCACCACTGGAGCTGGTGCGCTACTGGGGCACCGGTTTCTGGGAACTGCTCGGATTCTTGATGCAGATGCTGCTGGTGCTGGTGACCGGCTTCATCCTCGCCAAGACACCGCCGGTGAAACGCGGACTGACCTGGCTCGCATCGCGCTGCCGCACACCGCGCAATGCGATCGTGATGGTCACGCTGGTGGCGATGGCGGCGAACTGGATCAACTGGGGCTTCGGCCTGGTGATCGGCGCGCTGTTCGCACGCGAGGTGGCGCGTCATGTGCGCGTCGATTACCGGCTGCTGGCCGCCAGCGCGTATTCCGGCTTCATCGTCTGGCACGGCGGATTGTCCGGATCGATACCGCTGACGATCGCCACCGACGGGCACTTCATGCAGGACGCGATCGGCCTGATTCCGACCGCCGACACCCTGTTCGCGCCCGTCAATCTGCTGATCATCGCGCTGCTGGTGATCGCGATTCCGCTGATCAACTGCGCGATGACGCCTTCAGAGCGTGACAGCGTGCTGTTCACGCCGCCGGAGGACGTGGACGCGCCGCCACTGGCCCGTGACGCGTCGCCGGCCGAACGCCTCGAGCACGGCTGGCTGCTGTCGGTCTCGATCGGCGTCGCCGGTCTGGTGTATCTCGCCGATCACTTCATCGGCGGCGGCTTGAACCTCAACATCGTCAACTACGCCTTCCTGATGCTCGGCATCGTGCTCCGCCGCACGCCGGCGCGGCTTCTCGCCGCGCTGCAGGAGGCGAGGCGCCGGATCCTGCCAGGTCTGCTCAGGCGTCGGGTGTCGCGTGCATGGCCACGTTGAGCTGGTCGATCACCACGATCCAGTCGGCATCCTCGATGCGCTCCTCGCGCAGCAGCTGCGCCTGGGCGTCGGACCAGAACGGCGCTTCCTCGAGTCGCATGTCGGCCGGCAATGGGCCGTGTTCGGCGATGAACGCGCGGATCGACGCCTCGTCGTCGGGCAAGCCGAGCTGGGCGAAGAGTTCGGAAAACGGATGCACGGTCTGTTCCATCGGGGGTCCTCGAAGTGATGCGGCAAGGCTAGCGGGATCGGCGTAAAGACCGTCTGAGTTCGCGGCCTTTCCAACGAAAAACGCCGCCTGCGCGGACGCAGGCGGCGTTGTCGGACACGTGCAGCGCAGTGACTAGCGCACGACCTTCTTGGCGACGGTCAGACCCAGCACGAACAGCACTACCGCAATGATGATGGCGGCCCAGAACAGGAACTGCGCGATGCCCATCGAGGTACCCGCGACACCGCTGAAACCGAGCGCACCGGCGATGAGACCGATGACGGCAAAAATGATGGCCCACTTGATCATGTCGCTCTCCTGGAAGTCGGTGGACGCGCGCCCGGATACGGCGCGCCCTTGATCCGAAGTCTGGAGCGGCCGCGGTGCGTCCGGCGTGAATGGCGGCGTGATCAACGCGTGCGCGTCGCCGCGGCGCGCGTCCGCTGCCACAACTCCAGCGCGACGCAGGCCAGCCAGCCGACGATCAGGGCGATCACGGTCTTCTGGGCGAGGCCGCGTGGCGCGTCGCGCCATCCGGCCAGCACCCAGATGGACGCGAAACACAGCAGCGCCCAGGGCAACGCCCAGCGCGCAGTGGCCCGCCATGCGGGATCGCGCCGGAAACACAGCGCCTGCACCACCATCCCGCCGGTCGCGCACAGGAACGCCGCCTGGGCGGACACGCCGTGCACCAGGCCCTCGAATGTCCGGTCGGCACCGGGCAGATCCATCCACGCATACGCGGTCGTGGTCAGCGCCACACCGCCGAGCACGAACAGCAGCAGCGGCGCGAGGCTTCGCCCTTGCGACGACGCTGCCGCCCTCAGGCCGAACGCCAGCGCGACCATGCCCACCGACAGCGCTGCATAGGCCGCCTGCAACAGCGGACCCCAGCGACCGATCAGATACAGACTCATCTGGCTGTGCACCGCGTCGAGCTCGGGACGCCGCAGATGCAGGGCGACCGCGCTGAGCACGAAGAATGCGAGGGCGAGCAAGGCGGCATCCGCCCAGCGGTGTGGAACAGCGATCGTGGACAGCGCGGTACGGCGAACGGGAGATGCGGGCATCGCATGGACGCGGGCGGCGACGGAGCGGACATGCTACCCACCGGGTGTCATCACGTCCGCTCCGGACTCGGCGGGCAACGATACGGATCCATCTCCGACTCCACCGTCCCATGCCCCGCGACCCACGCAACCGCCACGCTGCACGGCATGTGCCGGGACTGAGTATCGACAGCTGCAACCTGCCGCTGCGCGAACCCGACGGCGACGGCTTCATCGGCGATCGCGCCAGCCAGACCGCATTCCGCGCGTTGCTCGACGCGCGCCGCCGGGAGCATTTCACCGGAGATCGCGATCCGTTCGGACGCACGCCCACCGATGCGATCTCCAAGCGCGAGCTGGATCTGGTGCTCGTCGGCGGCGACGCCGATGCCGCGCACCTGGTGCATGCGGCGATCGAGGACCACGCCGAGCGGTTGGCGGACGTCGTGCGCTGCTTTCTCGCGCAACCCGAGTGGGCGGGCGTCAAACGCATCGTCATCGGCGGCGGATTCCCCGGCAGTCGCGCCGGTGCGCTGTCGGTACGTCGTGCCGCGCGCCTGCTGAAGCTCGCGCGCGCCGGTGTCGATCTCACCCTGCTTCGCCATGATGGCGACGATGCCGGACTGCTGGGCTGGGTGCCGCTGGCCCCGGCCACGGCCTTGCGTCGCGCGGCCTTCCTCGCGGTCGACATCGGCGGCACCAACATCCGCTGCGGATTGATCGCACCCCGCCTCGACCAGCGCGACGACGGCAGCCGCGCCATCGTGCTCGAACGCAGCCAGTGGCGCCACGCCACCGAATCCCCCGATCGCGAAGACGCAATGGTACGAATGGCCGCGATGCTCAACGGCCTGATCGCGCACGCACGCACACGTGATCTCGATCTCGCCCCGTTCGTCGGCATTGCCTGCCCGGGCCAGATCGCGCACGACGGGCGCATCGTGCACGGCGCGCAGAATCTGCCGGGCGATTGGGAGGCCGACGACTTCCGCGTCGCCGACGCACTGGGCGCGCGCCTGGACAGGATCGGCGGGCGTGCACCCGTCGTCCGCCTGCACAACGATGCCGTCGTACAAGGCCTGAGTGAACGGCCACGCATGGCCCCGGTCGCGCGATGGGGTGTGCTGACGATCGGCACCGGTCTCGGCAACGCGAGCTACACCAACCATCCGCGCTGAACACGGGACCGGGCCGCGATCCAGGCCGGTGCTATGCTCGAGGCTCGGGCCACGCCCGATCCGTGCGTCCGCGCGACCTGAGCCGTCGCCGCTCCGCTTCCCGCCCTCGCGTGACCGCCCGTTCCGGGCAACGCTCCAGACGGAGGTGGCATGTCCGGTGAATTCCACAGTGACGATTCCCGCGCGTTGTGCCCGCGCGCAGGGTGTCGCGATCCGCGTCCGCAGCTGTGCTGCGACGACGACGCGGCATGAGCGATCACGTCGACCAGTGCGATGCCTGCGACGCGGTCTGCTGCAGGCTCACCGTCACCTTGCAGAGCGAAGACGACATTCCCGAGCGTTTCACCGACATCACCGATGCCGGATTGCGGGTCATGGCGCGCGACGAGGAAGGCTGGTGTGTGGCGATCGATGCTGCGCGCATGTGCTGCTCGATCTACGAGACCCGGCCGGAGGTCTGCCGACGCTTCGCGATGGGCGGCCCCTATTGCCGTGAGATCCGCGCCGAGTACGCCGATCACGGCGCACGCGGCATTCCCCTGATCATGTACTGAAGGAGTGAGCCGGATGTCGGATACGAAGAAGCCCCCGACCGCGGGTGGCGGCACGCGCCACCTGTTCGCGGGCGCACGCACGACGAGCGAGCGCGCCTCGTCGCTGACCAGCGAACGCATCGCGGACGACGTGGCCGCGTTCTGCGGATCCGGGGGCCACATCGAGAAACTCGGGACGACACGCACGCTGACACGTCTCGACGAACATCCCGCCCCGGTTCCCGCGCCTGCAAATCCCGGACGCGGCGGCGGCCGCTGACGACGCACGCTTCGAGCGATCTCGACACGGCGTCGATGCGGGCGCGCCGATACTCGCGGTCCACGCCGTCCAGGATGCCGCGATGCCGCTGACGCCCCCGATCCAGCCCTACGATCCGGCTCCGTTGAAGGGGCGCGTCATCGTGATCACCGGCGGCGCCCAGGGGATCGGCCGCGGTATCGCGCAGGCCGTTCTCGGCGCAGGTGGCCGCGTCGCAATCGGCGATCTCGACCGTGACGCCGGGCGCGCCTGTCTCGACGAGTGGCAGGTCGGCGACCGCGCCTGGTTCGCGCCGCTCGACGTGAGCCGCGAGGCGTCGGTGCGCGGCTTCATGCGCAAGACCATCGCGCGGTTCGCGCGTCTCGATGGCCTGGTGAACAATGCCGGGCCGGCCTCGCCCGAGGTCGCGGATCTCGCGACGCTGCCGCTGGCCGAGTGGCGTCGTTTCATCGACGGCCATCTCACCGGTGCGTTCCTGTGCAGCAAACACGCGCTGCCCGCGCTGCGCGCGCACGGGGGCGCGATCGTCAACATCGCGTCGAGCCGCGTGCACCAGTCCGAAGCACACACCGAGCCCTATGCCGCGGCCAAAGGCGGATTGGCGGCACTCACTCACGCCTTGGCCGTCAGCGAGGGGCCATCGGTGCGGGTCAATGCGATCAGTCCCGGCTGGATCGCCACCGACGCGTGGCGCAAGCCCGTCGCCCGGCGCGCTCCCAAGCTCTCCCGCCGCGATCATGCGCAACATCCCAGCGGGCGCGTCGGCGAGCCCGGCGACATCGGCGCGCTCGCCGTGTATCTGCTCTCGCCAACGGCCGGGTTCATCACCGGCCAGAACATCGTCGTCGACGGCGGCATGGGCCGGAAGATGCAATACATCTGACGTCGCGCGTGACGACAGGATCTTCATCGCGCGCGCCGGGGCCTGAACCGTCCACGCAGATCCCGCTCGATTTCATCCGTGCTTGCATGGGCCATTGCGAGCATCCTCGTCACGATTTCCGCGAGGAGTACGCACGATGAATTCGATCCGCACCCTGGCCTGTATCGGTGCCCTGACCGTCCTCGGCAGCACCGCCGCCTACGCCCAGAGCTACGGCCCGCAGGATGAGGGCCGTCGTTTCAATGACGGCAGCCGCGTTGTCTGCCAGGACGTCGAGGTGCGCCGCAGCGCATCGGACCCCAACCGTATCGGTGGCACGGCGGCTGGCGCCGTCATCGGCGGCCTCGTCGGCAACCAGATCGGCAGCGGCAGCGGCCGCAAGCTCGCGACCGTCGGCGGCGCCGTCGCAGGCGGCGCGATCGGTCGCAATGTGCAGGGCAACAGTCAGGCGTCGCGCGGCGACCGCATCGTCGAAACCCGTTGCGAGCGCGTCTATCGCTGACCCGTTGGCGCACCGATCCACATCCGGCCGTCGCGGTGCTCCGCGGCGGCTTCTTTTTATGGCCGGTCGAACGGCAGGCGAAGCGAATATCTCGAGATTCGAGTACGTCGATGCAACGATCCTTCCCGGAGCGCCCTGTCGTTCCACCGCTGCAGCGGCTGCAGACTGCTGCGTCGCAGGTCGTCGGTCAGCCCAAGGAGTTGTCATGCCTCACAACGCGTTTCTCGAATCCGCCCACCGTCGCCGTACCCAGTACAGCCTGGGCCGCGCACTTCCGATCCCGCAGGACGAGGTCACCGCGCTGATCCAGGACGCCGTGCGAGAGAGCCCGTCGTCGTTCAATTCCCAGAGCTCGCGCGCAGTGATCCTCTACGGCGCGCACAGCGTGACGTTCTGGAATCTGGTCAAGGATGCGCTGCGCGGCATCGTGCCGGCGGACGCGTTCGCACAGACCGAGACCAAGATCGACAGCTTCGCCGCCGGCGCGGGCACGGTGCTGTTCTACGAGGACCAGGACGTGGTCCGCGATCTGCAGGCGAAGTTCCCGCTGTACGCCGACAACTTCCCGGTGTGGTCCGAGCACGCCACCGGCATCGCGCAGTACGCGGTCTGGACCGCGCTCGCCGATGCCGACATCGGCGCCAGCCTGCAGCACTACAACCCGCTGCCCGACGAGGCGGCCGCGCGCGAGTGGAATCTGCCTGCCAGCTGGCGCCTGCGCGCGCAGATGCCATTCGGCTCGCACGAGGCCCCGATCGGCCCCAAGACCTACATCGACGACGCGACGCGCTTCCGCGTCCACGGCTGAGCCACGCGACGCGTGACGCGTGACGCGCCCGGCACGCGGTGGGCTCTGCGTAGAATCGCAGAGACCCACCGCTGACCGGAGTTTCCGTGACCTATCGCCCTCGCATCGCCCCGCTCGCCTTCGCGCTCGCCGGCAGCCTGTTGCTGGCCGGCTGCACCTCGACCCCGACGACGCCGGACACCACACGCGGCGATGCGACCACGCGCCAGGCGGCGACCCCGGTGGCCGCGTTCTTCGATCGCTTCAGCGACGACTGGATGCGGCGTCAGCCCAGCGCGTCGACCGGAAGCCGCTATTTCGACGGCCCGCTGCAATCGGCGATGGATCGCCAGCTCACGCCGCAGACCGCCGAGTTCCGCCGCGGCACCTTGGCACTCGCCGAACGCGGCATCGTCGAACTGGCACGCTTCGACCGCAGCGGAATGTCCGACGTGGAGCGTGTGTCGGCCGAGTTGATGGACTGGCAACTGCGCAGTGCCGTCGAGGGCGAGCGCTACGACGACTACAACTTTCCGCTGCAGCAGTTCAGCGGCGCCAATGTCGGCCTGCCGAACCTGATGACCGTGGTGCACCCGGTGCGTAGCGAAGAGGACGCGCGCAACTATCTCGCCCGCCTGGGGCTGTTCGAGACACGCATGGACGAGGCCACCGCGCGTGCGCGCGAACTCGCCACCCGCGACATCCTGCCGCCGCGCTTCATCCTCGATGCGACCATCGCGCAGATGCAGCAGTTCATCGACGGCCCGGCTGCCGGCAATCCGCTGGTCGCGACCTTCGCCCAGCGACTCGAATCGGTGGACGCGCTCGACGCGGACGCACGCGCGGCGCTGGTCGCCGAGGCCACGCGCACGGTGCAGGACGGCGTGTATCCGGCGTGGTCGCGCGCGATCGCAGAACTGCGCGCGCAGCAGCCGCGCGCCACCGACGATGCCGGCCTGTGGCGCTTCGACGACGGCGCCGAGGTCTACGCGTATCACCTGCGGCGCTTCACCTCGACCGGACTCGGCGCCGAGGAGATCCACGCGATCGGTCGGCGCGAAGTGGCGCGCATCGAGGCGGAGATGGACACCATCCTGCGCTCGCTGGGCCGCACCGAGGGCAGCGTCGAATCGCGCGTCGCCCAGCTGCGCAAGGACCTCGCCTACAGCGACGACGACACCGGCCGCGCGGCGATCATGGCCGACATCGAGACGATGATGCGCGATGCCGAGCGCCGCGCCGACGCGCTGTTCGACATCCGTCCGAAAACGCCGGTCATCGCCCAGCCCTATCCCGAGTACCGCTGGGCCAGCGCCGCGGCGAGCTACACCGCGCCGCCGCTCGACGGCTCGCGCCCGGGCGTCTACCAGATGCCGCTGCGCCCCGACCGGCTGACCCGCTTCGGCCTGCGCACGCTGGTCTATCACGAAGCGGTGCCGGGTCATCATTTCCAGATCGCGTTGTCGGTCGAGAACCCCGACCTGCCGAAGTTCCGCCAGACCCGCGCGCTCGGCGGCATCTCGGCCTTCAGCGAGGGCTGGGCGCTGTACGCCGAACGGCTGGCCGCCGAGGAAGGCTGGTACGAGGGCGACCCGGAAGGCCGCCTGGGCCAGCTCGATGCCGAACTGTTCCGCGCCCGGCGCCTGGTCGTCGACACCGGCCTGCACGCGATGCGCTGGACCCGCCAGCAGGCGATCGACTACGGCATTCCGGCCTCGGAAGTCGACCGTTACGTCGTGATGCCGGGCCAGGCGACGTCGTACATGATCGGCCAGCTCGAGATCATCCGCCTGCGCGACAAGGCCCGCGACGCGCTCGGCGAGCGCTTCGACCCGCGCGCGTTCCACAACCGGGTGCTGCTGACCGGCGTGGTGCCGCTGGAGTTGCTGGAGCGCGAGGTCGACGACTTCATCGCGCAGGCCGCCGCACGCGGCTGACGGCGTGGCGCGACGCGACCGGGCCCTCCGGTCGCGTCCGCCGCCCTTGCTAGACTGGTCGGCCATCCGCACCGGACCGCACGATGACCCGAGGCAAGTCGGCAGCGCCCGCATCCGAGCCGCGCAGCGCGATCACGCGGCTGCTCAACACCGTCGAGTTCCTCGGCAATCTGTTGCCGCATCCGGTGACGCTGTTCGCATTGCTGGCGCTGTTGATCGTGCTGCTGTCGGGCGTGCTGGCCGCCTACGGCGTCTCGGTACCCGATCCCCGGCCCGAGGGCGCCTCCGGGCGCGCCGAGGACGGCATCATCCGGGTGATCAGCCTGCTCGATGCCGAGGGCCTGCGCCGGATCGTCATGGGCCTGGTGACCAACTTCACCTCCTTCGTGCCGCTCGGCACGGTGCTGGTGGCGATGCTGGGTGTGGGCATCGCGGAACGCTCCGGTCTGCTGACCGCCGCGATCAAGGCGCTGGTGCTGGGCGCGCCGAAGAATCTGGTCACCGTGGTCATCGTGTTCGCCGCGGTGCTGTCGAACACCGCCTCGGAGATGGGCTATGTGGTGGTGATTCCGCTGGCAGCGGCGATTTTCCACGCGCTCGGCCGCCATCCGCTGGCCGGCCTCGCGGCGGCCTTCGCCGGCGTATCCGGCGGCTACAGCGCGAACCTGCTGATTGGCACCGTCGATCCGCTGCTCGCGGGCATCACCCAGGAAGCGGCGCGATTGATCGACCCCACCTACGAGGTGCACGCCGCGGTCAACTGGTACTTCATGATCGCCAGCACCTTCGTGGTCACGTTCCTCGGCTGGTTCGTGACCACGTATATCGTCGAGCCGAAGCTCGGCGCGTTCGATCCGAAGCAGCTCGATCCCGACGCCGAGCCGGTGAACATGGATCCGCTGGCGGCGCGCGAGCGCCGCGCGCTGATGTGGTCGGGCCTGGCGGCATTGCTGGTCGCGGGCGTGATCGCTGCGCTCACGGTGCCCGCGAACGGCGCGCTGCGTCTGCCGGGGGTCGACGACACCCTGGGCAGCCTGCGCCCGTTCCTCACCGGCATCGTGGTGCTGGTGGCCGTGTTCTTCGCGGTGGCGGGCATCGTCTACGGCGCGCTCACCGGCACGATCCGCAACGACCGCGACGTGATCGACGCGATGGCGAAATCGATGGCCACGCTGAGTCTCTACATCGTGCTGGTGTTCTTCGCCGCGCAGTTCGTCGCGTTCTTCAACTGGACCCAGCTCGGCCAGGTGATGGCGGTGCTGGGCTCGAACCTGCTGCAGTCGATCGGCCTGACCGGTCCGCTGGTATTTTTGGCCTTCATCGCGCTGTGCGGATTGATCAACCTGTCGCTGGGCTCGGCCTCGGCGCAGTGGGCAGTCACCGCGCCGATCTTCGTGCCCATGCTGATGCTGGTGGGCTACAGCCCGGAAGTGATCCAGGCCGCCTACCGCATCGGCGATTCGGTGACCAACCTGATCACGCCGATGATGAGTTACTTCGGGCTGATCATGGCCTTCGCCGCGCGCTACCAGCGCAACCTGGGCGTGGGCACGCTGATCGCGATGATGCTGCCCTACTCCATCGTGTTCTTCGTCGGCTGGACCGCGGTGTTCTTCCTCTGGGTGTTCGGCCTCGGCCTGCCGGTCGGGCCGGGCGCGCCGACGTACTACACGCCGGGCTGAGGCCGCGCAGGCGGATCCCTCCCGTGCGCCGACGTCGGGTCGCACGCCGTGGCACGCTGGCGGCGTGCGGCCCGCCGGGCCGCCCTGCACGGAGACGATCCCCATGAGCACCGCACGCGCCCGGCTGACGGCACGCACCGCCGGCCCCGACTATCGCGTCGATCTCGACGACGGCGCCGGCCACACCTGGCACGCCGACGAGCCCACCGCCCTCGGCGGCGGCGATACCGCGCCGACGCCGGATCATCTGCTGCTCTCGGCGTTGGGCGCATGTACCGCGATCACGCTGCGCATGTACGCCGCGCGCAAGCAGTGGCCACTGGAATCGGTGGAGGTCGAACTCGACCTCGATCCCGACGGCAAACCCGCCGCCGGCGCCGACATCACCCGCACCATCCACCTGCGCGGCCCGCTCGATGCCGAGCAGCGCGAGCGCCTGCTGCAGATCGCCAATGCCTGTCCGATCCACCGGCTGCTGACCGGCGAGGTGCGCGTGGCGAGTACGCTGGGCGACTGAGCGGGGGCGACCTCAGGAAGGTCCGACACGTTTTCTGTCGCCCGTCGTTTCGTGGCGTGCACCGGCCGTGTGTCCGGTCAGGCGGAATCCCGTGCCTCTGGTCTTCAAGACGTGAAGTCGCCGTCCCCGCACGCGCGGGGATGACAGCCGTTGTTCGCAGCGTCCCTGTCCGGATCCACAGCCCCACAACGCGACAGGGCCGGGAAATCCCGGCCCTGTCGTGTCTCAACGCTGGCGCGTGATCACCAGATCCGCACGCGGTCATCCGGTGCGATCCACAGTGCATCCTGCTCGGTCACGCCGAAGGCGTCGTACCAGGCATCGATGTTGCGCAGCGGCGCGAACGCGCGGATGTGACCCGGTGAATGCGTGCCGTTGACCAGCTGCTGACGCAGCGCGTCGTCGCGCCACAGCGTGCGCCACACCTGGGCCCAGCCCATGAACAGGCGCTGCTCGCCGCTGTAGCCGTCGATTTCCGGTGCCGGCTGGCCGCCCAGCGAGCGGCGGTAGGCTTCGAGCGCGATCGTCAGGCCACCGAGGTCGCCGATGTTCTCGCCCATCGCCACGCGGCCGTTGATGTGCATGCCCGGCAGCTGCGGGAACTCGTAGGCCTCGTACTGGGCGCCGAGCTTGGCCGCCTGGGCCTCGAACTTCGCCGCATCCTCGGCCGTCCACCAGTCGCGCAGCACGCCGGCGCCATCGGACTTGCGGCCCTGGTCGTCGAAGCCGTGGATGATCTCGTGGCCGATCACGCCGCCGATCGCGCCGTAGTTCACCGCCGGATCCGCTTCGGGATCGAAGAACGGCGGCTGCAGGATCGCCGCCGGGAACACGATCTCGTTCTTGACCGAGTTGTAGTAGGCATTGACCGTCTGCGGGGTCATGCCCCACTCGGCCTTGTCCACCTGCTGGCCGATGCGCGCACGGCGGAAATCCCATTCGAACGCCATCGAACGCTCGGCGTTGCCGAACACGTCACCCGGCTGCACGTCGAGGCCGCTGTAATCGCGCCACTCGTCCGGATGGCCGATCTTCAGGCCGAAGTTCTCGAGCTTGGCGCGCGCTTCCTTCTTGGTCTCCGGCCCCATCCAGTCGAGCTGGTCGAGACGCGCGCCCATCGCCACCTTTACGTTGGCGACCAGCTCGTCCATCTTGGCCTTGGCGTCGGCGGGGAAATACAGCTCGACGTAGTCGCGGCCGATCGCCTCGCCCATCGCGTTCTCGGCGAACGACACGCCACGCTTCCAGCGCTCGCGCTGCTCCGGCTGGCCGGACAGGAACTTGTTGCGGAATTCGAAGTTCGCGTCCTCGAACGCCTTCGACAGCAGCGGCGCGGCGTTGTCGGCGGTGTGGAAGGCCTGCCAGGCCTGCAGCGTGGCGACGTCGGTGTCGGCGAAGATCTGCGCCATCTTCGGGATCGCGGTGTCCTGGCGCACGACGGCGCGCGGCGCCGCGGTGACGCCGGCAGCCTCGAAGAACGTCGCCCAGGGGAAGCCCGGCGCGGTGGTCTCGAACGCGGCCAGTTCGACCGGGTTGTAGGTCTTGTCGCGGTCGCGGCTCTCGGCGCGGGTCCAGTGCGCCTCGGCGATCTTCGTCTCCAGCGCGAGGATGGCTTCGGCGTTGCCCTGCGGGTTGTCCCAGCCGGCGAGTTCGAGCATCTGGGCGATGTAGGCCTGGTAGCGCTCGCGCTGCGGCGCGAAGTTCTCGCGCAGGTACATCTCGCGATCACCGAGGCCGAGGCCCGACTGGCTCATGTACAGCGTATAGCGATCGGGATCGCGCTGGTCGTCGGAGACGCCCACGCCGAAGAAGCTGCGGCCGAAGCCACCGTGGCTCTCACCCATCAGGCGCGCGAGCGCTTCGTGGTCGGCGGCGGCGCGGATCGCGGCGAGCTTCGGTGCCAGCGGCTGCGCGCCGGCGGCCTCGATCGCGGCCTGGTCCATGAACCCCGCATACAGCGTGGCCACCTTGGCGCGATCGGCATGCGCCGCGTCGTCAATCCGGTAGCTCTCGACGAGCTGGCGCACGCGCGCTTCGGACAGGTCGCGCAGGATCAGGAACGCGCCGTAGCTGGACTTGTCCGACGGAATCTCGGTGGTGTCGGCCCAGGTGCCGCTGACGTAGCGGAAGAAGTCGTCACCCGGGCGGACGCTGGTATCCATGCCGGCGGTGTCGATGCCCCAGGTGCCCATGCGCTGGGCGGCGACCGGTGCGTCGGCACTGCCGCCCGCAGGCGCGTCGGCCTGGAACAGAGTCTGCAGCTGGCACAGATCGTCCAGGCAGGCGTGGTCATGGTCGTGAGCGGCAGCGGACGAGGCCGCCATCGTCAGCGCGACGGCCGTGGCCGCGGACAGCAGGGTCTTCTTCAAGGTCGATCTCCGGAATGGCGTGTCGGGCCGGCGTCGCGGCAGTTGCACGCGAAACCGGTCCCTCCAGCATACCGGTCCGGGCAGGCCCGCCGCCCGGATCCGCCCCCAACCAATGGCACTCGCGGCGATGGATCGATGCCCAGGCCGTCACGCTGGGTAACGGCCCGACGTTCGGCCTCGTGGCTTGAGGGATCCGCAGAACGCGGCCGTGCGGACCTGGGCGTCCTCCGCCGAGCCGTCTGCGCCAGGGCCGAGGCGTGGCCGCGTGCCGCGTATCACCGCCGCTGACGCGCGACGAGCGCGGCGCGCGCCGGAGCGGATGGAAGCCCCGTCCCGTGCCGCCCCCTCAGTCGCGCGCGAGCACGCGGACACGCTGGCTCAGCGCATGGGTTGCGCCGGGCGCGAGCGCCACGACATCGGGGCCGGCGTTGGCCGCCTCCAGGCACAGGAAGCCACGCCACGCGCCGTCGTTCATGTCCGTGCTGCGCTCGGCGGAGGCCTCGCCCGGATTCCAGACCACGAGCGAGCGGCTGCCCGACGTGGTGAGCTCGATGCGCCGGTCCAGGCCGGGATCGTCGAGCCGGTAGTGCCCGCCGGCCCCGGTGTAGATGTAGTCGCTGCGACCGGGATCGCGGGCGTCGTCCAGCACCCAGTCACCGTGCTGCGTGTGCGCGGCGTAGCCGTCGTTCTTGTCCAGCAGGCGCAGGCCGTCGAGGCCTTCGACGCGCACGCCGGCGACATCGGACACGCGGAAGTAGGTGTGCAATGCCTGGGTGAACACGACCGGCGCGTCCCCGGTATTGGTGGTTTCGAGCGTCTGCTCGAGGGTCTTGCCGATGCGCAGACGCATGCGCAGATCGAGACCGAGACTCGCGTAGCGCGGTGGCGCCAGTGTCAGCGCGATGGTGCCGTCGCTGTCGCGCGTCGCCTCGACCAGCTGCCAGCGCACCGTGCGCACGAACCCGTGCGAGGGCACATCGCTCGTCTGCCCCTGACGACCGAAGTACGGCCAGATCACCGGCACGCCGCCGCGGATCGCGGCCGGCACGTCGGCCAGCCGCGGCGACAGCCACAGCACGTCCTCGCCGCCCGCCGGCACGTACGACATCAGATGCCCGCCGTGCAGCGCGATGGCCGCGCGTGCATCGGGGGTGTCGACCAGCACGGCCGGATGGCCGGCGAACACGCCGATCCGGACGCCGTCGACGTCGGGCGCCGTCGCCGCGGCCGCCGGCGTCGCCGCGGCCGCCATGTCCTCGGCGTAGCGCTCGGGCGTGGTGAAGCGGGTCTCGGTGATGTCGGTGAATCGGGTCATGGCGGCAGTCCTGGGCGGCATCTCGTTCGTGCGGCCTGCGACGCAACCGGCAAGCGCGGCGAGCAGGCACGGCAGCATCAGGCGGGCGGTCACGGGCATGGCACGGCTCGGAAAAAAACCGGCGCTACGGTAACGCACGGCGCGGACAGCGTCGCGGATCAGGCAACACGGTGTGCCGGAATCAGAGCGCGGCCCGACGTCCGCGCGACCCAAGCTGCAGGTCCGGTCCCGTCGAGCCACCGCCATGCCGCTGCGCCCCGTTCTGCTGCTGATCCTGCTGCTGTCCGCTGCACTGCCCGCATGCGCGGACGACACCCCGCCGACGATCACCGTGCTCTACGACGCCTTCGGCGACGATCCCGCGCTTGAGAAGGACTGGGGGTTCGCCGCGCTGGTCGAGGTCGACGGTCGGCGCATCCTGTTCGATACCGGAAACGATGCCGAGACGTTCCGGCGCAATGTGGCGGCCAAGGGCATCGACCTCGCCGATCTCGACATGGTGGTGATGTCGCATCGCCATGCCGATCACATGGCCGGCCTCGCGGTGACGCGAGAACCACATCGTGATCATCGCCGGCCTCTGCGCGGCGCTGGTGCTCGACGGCCCGTCCGGACCGGACCGTCCGCGTGGCGCCGCAGCCGCGTTCGACGATGCGCAACGCATCGCCTATCGCGCGCTTGCGCTGCGCGGTGACCACACGCACGACCACAGCGCGGCGCGCTGACGCAGCGGCGTCATTCGGCGGACGCCCACGGCGCCTGCGCCAGCTTGCGGGCGAGATGGTCGACGAGGGCCTGCACACGCGCCGGGCGGCTGCGGCCCGGTGGCATGACCACGTGTACGGCGATCTCCGGCGGCTGCCACCCTGGCAACGCGATTTCGAGCGCGCCGCGACGCAGTTCGCGCCAGACCAGAAATTCCGGCTGCAGTGCCAGGCCCTGCGCGGCCAGCAGCGCCGGCGTCAGCGCTTCGGCATTGTTCGCGCGCAGGACCGAGGGCACGCCGACCGAGTAGTCGCCATGGCGCGCGTGGTGGAAGCGCCACGCCGCGCCCGAACGTGCGTAGGCGTAGGTCAGGCCGCGATGGCCGGCCAGGTCGCGCGGGTGTTTCGGGCGCCCCGCCCGCTCGAAGTACGCGGGCGCGCCGACCAGCAGAATGCGCACGCCGCACAGCCGACGCGCGATCAGGCTGGAATCGTCCAGCGTGCCGATGCGCAGCGCCAGATCGAAGCCGCCGCCGACGATGTCCACCGTCTCGTCGCTCAGCACCAACTCCAGCGTCACGTCGGGAAACTTCGCCATGAAGGCCGGCAACAGCGGCGCGACATGGGCGACGCCGAACGACATCGGCGCGGCCATGCGCACGTGGCCGCGCGGACTGAGCGCCTGCGCGGTGACCGCCGCTTCGACCGCTTCACCTTCGGCCAGCAGCCGGGTCGCACGCTCGACGGCGGCCTCGCCGGCGGCGGTGAGCGTCATCCGGCGCGACGTGCGGTGCAGCAGCGGCGTACCGATCCGTTTCTCCAGGCGCGCGATCGCCTTCGACACCGTGGGTTGGGTGATGCCCAGCGCCTCGGCCGCGGCCGCGAACGAACCCAGCTCGGCCACGCGCGAGAAAATGGCCCAGGCTTCGAGATCAGGAAGCTGCATGGTGTCACAAACGGAATGGATGGTGTTCCATTCTTTCCGTTCCTTGCATTCCGCGCAAGGCGTAACGTGGCGCCATTCCCGAACTCCTGGAGACCGTCATGATCGAACGTCGTCCCTTCGACACCCTTGGCGCCGCGAACCACGGCTGGCTCGACGCCCATCACCATTTCTCGTTCGCGAGCTACCACGATCCCGCGCGCATGGGCTGGGGCGCGCTGCGCGTCTGGAACGACGACGCGATCGCCCCGCGCACGGGGTTCCCCCCGCATCCGCATTCGGACATGGAGATCATCACCTACGTCCGCGAAGGCGCGATCAGCCACAAGGACAATCTAGGCAACGCGGGCCGCACCGCAGCCGGCGACGTGCAGGTGATGAGTGCCGGCACCGGCATCCAGCATGCCGAATACAACATGGAAGGCGACGCATCCAAGATCTTCCAGATCTGGATCATTCCCGATGCCCGCGGTGGCGCGCCGACGTGGGGCACCAAGCCGTTTCCGAAGGATGCACGCAGCGGCGGATTCGTCGCGCTGGCCAGCGGTCTCGCCGGTGACGACGACGCCCTGCCCATCCGTGCGTCGGCCCGCGTGCTCGGCGCAACGCTCAAAGCGGGCGACACGGCCGACTACGTGTTCGCCGCCGGCCGCCTGGGCTACCTCGTCCCGGCCTCGGGCGCGGTGGAGATCAACGGCACGCGCATCGACCCCCGCGATGGCGCCGCGATCCGGGACGAAGCCACGATCCGGGTGACGGCGCTCGAGGACGCGGAGCTGGTCCTGGTCGACACGGCGCCGTAGGGCGCACGTGTTCCGGCTGCCGGCATCAGGCCGCCGATGCTGCAACCGCAGCACCGGCGGTTTCTGTATGGGCGCCGTTTCACGTGATCCGAACGACGTTCCGTGACCGCCTGCCCCGAACGTGACATCGGCTGCCCGACGTTCTGACAGCGTTGTCAGCCTGGGGCAGCGTCGATGGCGGTCCAGGTCAGGGGTGGACCGATCACCATCACGCAAGGAGCTCACATGGACCGGTCATCCCTCATCGCCCTTCCGATCGCGGCGTGCGTCGGCCTCGCCGCGCTCGCACTGCCCGTCGCCGCGCAGGCCCAGACGCCGGTGTGGGAAGAACACTTCGACGGCACGTCGATCAACGGCACTACCTGGACCTTCGACGTCGGCACCGGCTGCCAGATCGGCATCTGCGGCTGGGGCAACAGCGAACTGCAGTACTACACGAGTCGCCCTGAAAACGCGCGCGTCGAGAACGGCAACCTCGTCATCGAGGCACGCCGCGAGACCTTCGAAGGCAGCCCGTTCACCTCGGCCCGGTTGAAGACCGAGGGCCGTGTGCATTTCAGGTACGGCACGCTGGAGGCGCGCATCCGCACACCGGAGGTCGGCAACGGCCTGTGGCCCGCGTACTGGATGCTCGGCGCGGTCGGCGTCTGGCCCGACCGCGGCGAGATCGACATCATGGAAATCGGCCACGTCGACGGCATCGCCGCGGGCATGGCCAACCGGCGTGTCGGCGGCGCGGTGCACTGGAACTACGGCGGCGGCCATGCCAGTCACGGCGACTTCATGGATTTCCCGGCCGATCTGCACGACGACTACCGCATCTACCGGATGACCTGGGATCCGCATTTCATCCGCGTCAGCGTCGACGGCCGGCAGTACTTCGAGATGGCGATCTCGGACATCGAGGGCGCGTCCCTGCACGAGTTCCACCAGCCGCATTTCCTGCTGCTCAACCTCGCGGTCGGCGGCACCTACACCGGCATCTTCGACGCCGGCGGCATCACCGCACCGCTCCCGGGCCGGATGCTGGTCGACTGGATCCGGCTCTACCAGGACCATCCCGACAGCGAGCTGCACATCGGCGGCGAGAGCGCCGTGCCCGCCGGTCGTTTCGGCGTCTACTCGGAGCAGGCCGGCCTCACCGGCGCGCTGGACTTCGGCAGCGATGCGGATCTGTTTCTCTGGAACAACCTCACGTCGCTCAGCGCCTCACCGTTCGAAGGCAACGAGACGATGGCCTTCCGTGCGAATGCCGGCGAGTGGTTCGGGCTCGGCATCATCACCGACTACCGCAACATGAGCGCCTACGCCGGCGGCGCGTTGAAATTCCACATGCGCACCACGACCGCCTCGACGTTCAAGATCGGCATCAACACATCCTTCGGCGACAGCTGGGTGGACTTCGTGGCCGGCGGCCAGAACTACGGGCTGGCGCGCGACGGCCAGTGGCACGCGATCACGATTCCCTTCAGCGCCTTCTACGATCTCGACCTGCAGGCGGTGAAACAGATGTTCATGGTCGTGGCCGATCCGCCGGCGCAGGATGTCGAGCTGTTCATCGACAACGTCTACTACCAGAGTCCCTGAGCGTCCGGGCCGGGTGCGGTGCGCCGCTCCCGGCTCAGAACACCGACAGGCCGGTCATCCGCGTGAAGCGGTGCAGCGCGTAGGCACCGAGCTGCGAATTTCCCTTGTCGTCGAGGGCCGGCGACCACACGCACAGATTCAACACGTGCGGCACCACGGCGACGATGCCACCGCCGACGCCGCTCTTGGCCGGCAGACCCACGTGGAACGCGAACTCGCCTGCCGCGTCGTACGTACCGCAGGTCATCATCACTGCGTTGGTACGCCGTGCGCGCTCGATGCTGGTCACCTGCTCGCCCGATGACGGGCACCGGCCGCGGTCGGCCAGGAACTGCAGGCTGCGTGCGAGGTCGATGCAGTTCATCTTCAGCGCGCACTGGAAGTAATAGAAATCCAGCACCGCCTGCACGTCGTTCTCGATGTTGCCGAAGCTGCGGATGAAGTTGGCCAGCGCCACGTTGCGATAGCCGCTCTTGCGCTCCGATTCCCAGACCTCGTCGTCGCGGCCGATGTCCGGATTGCCTGCGCGTTCGCGCATGAACTCGAGGAACGCGGCCTCCGGATCGTCGTAATGCGACAGGATCACGTCGGCGACGACGATCGCACCGGCGTTGATGAAGGGATTGCGCGGAATTCCGCTCTCGTGCTCGAGCTGGATCAGCGAATTGAAGGGATCACCGGACGGTTCGCGGCCCACCCGCTTCCACAGGTCGTCACCGGCCTTGTCCAGCGCCAGCGTCAGCGTGTGCACCTTCGAGATGCTCTGGATCGAGAACGGCGCGTGCGCCTCGCCCACGGTGTACACATCGCCGTCGAGCGTGACGACCGCCATGCCGAAGGTGTCGCGCGGCACCGAGGCGAGCGCGGGAATGTAGTCGGCCACCTTGCCCGTCTGGGTGTCGAAGCGCTCGCGCACCTCCGCATGGATCGTCGACAGGATGTCCTGCAGATCGTGGCGACTGAGGTCGTGCGGGTTCTGCGGCGGGCTGCGCATGATGGATTCGCATCGGAAGCGGGCCGCGAGTGTGCGCGCGCCCATGTCAATGTGCGGTGCGCACCTCGGCACGCCTGCTTGACGCTTGCCCGGCCACACTGCGGCTTCTCTTTCCAGGCAAGCGAGGCCGACATGGGCATGCTGGTCGACGGCGTATGGCGCGATGACAACGAGGCACTGGTGGACGAGGACGGACGCCTGCAACGCCCGTCTTCGGTGTTCCGCAACTGGGTGACCGCCGACGGTGCACCCGGCCCCAACGGTGACGGCGGTTTCCGCGCCGAGCCCGGCCGGTATCACCTCTACATCGCACGCGCCTGTCCCTGGGCGCATCGCGCCGCGATCTTCCGCGAGCTCAAGGGCCTGCAGGACATGATCGGCCTGTCGGTCACCCACTGGCTGATGGCGGAAGACGGCTGGACCTTCGCCGACGGCCCCGGCGTCATTCCCGACACCGTCGAAGGCGCGGACACGGTCTGGCAGCTGTACGTGAAGTCCGATCCGACCTACACCGGCCGCGTCACCGTGCCGGTGCTGTGGGATACGCAGACCTCGCGCATGGTCAGCAACGAATCGGCCGACATCATCCGCATGTTCAACAGTGCGTTCGATGCGGTGGGCGCCGCGGATGGCGATTTCTACCCCGAGGTGCTGCGCGGCGAGATCGACGCCGTCAACGAGCGCGTCTACGACGGCCTCAACAATGGCGTGTACAAGGCCGGCTTCGCCAAGCGCCAGGCCGCGTACGACGAAGCCGTGGCCGGGGTGTTCGACACGCTGGACTGGCTGGAGTCGCGGCTCGCGGGACAGCGCTATCTGGTGGGCGACACGCTGACCGAGGCCGACTGGCGCCTGTTCACGACGCTGCTCCGCTTCGATGCCGTCTATCACGGACACTTCAAGTGCAACCGGCGGCGGATCGTCGACTATCCCGCGCTCTGGGCCTATACGCGCCGGCTGCATGCACATCCCGCGGTCGCGCCCACGGTCGACATGGACCACATCAAGCGCCACTACTACCAGAGCCACCGCCACATCAATCCGACCGGCATCGTGCCGGAGGGGCCCGCGCTCGATTTCAGCCTGGACGACGACGCGCCGAGGAAGGCGCGTTGAGTCCACGCGGCAGCCGCACTCAGTCGACGGCCGACGCCGCGTCGGCCACTGGCACTTCGTAGAGTTCGAGCGGCAGGCCATCGGGATCGGCGAAGAACGTGAAGCGTCGATCGGTGTAAGGATCGACGCGGATCGCTTCGACCCCGACGCCGGCAGCCCGCAGTCGCTGGCACACGTGCTCGATGTCGTCCACCGCGAATGCGAGATGGCGCAGCCCGCAGGCCTCCGGCCGCGACGGCCGCGGTGGCGCGTCGGGAAACGAGAACAGCTCCAGCTGGCCGCCATCGGGCAATGCGAGATCGAGCTTCCACGAGCGACGCGCCTCGCGATAATGCTCGGCCACGACCGCGAGCCCGAGCACGGACGTGTAGAACGCTTTCGAGGCCGCGTAGTCGGCGCAGATCACGGCGACGTGGTGGATACCGCGCAGCACGGCGTCAGCGCGCGGCCAGCGCGAAGTCGATCGCCGCGCGCACCGCGGCCACCTGCGCGGCATCGCACTCGGCCGGCGTCGTGCGCGGGCTGTCGGGATAGACCTCGGTGGTAGTCACGAAGGGCGCATCACTGACACCCGCACACAGGCCGAGTCGGCGCACCGGATATTCGATCAGTCCCGGCGCCACCAGCGGCGTACCGATCAGGGTGCCGTCGGAATCGGCCGGCGCGATGTGGGTGACCGCTGCGACCGCATCGAGCACCGCCTGCTGGAATCCGGGCTGCGGCCGCTCCGAATCGCCGACCAGATAGAAGCCGTCGGGGATCGTGCCCGGCACGTAGGCCTGGCCGTCACGCGCGGCGAGCGCCGGGCGGAACTCGCTCTCGTCGCTGTCGGTGGTTTCGTGCAGATCGATGTGCACGCGGATGCGCGCGCGCAGCGGGGCCACCAGCGCGATCAGCGCCGCGGACTCGCCGGCGGGGCTGTCGTCGCGGAACGCGCGGTTCGGATCCACCGCGTTCCGGTTCCATCGCTGGATGCGTTCGTACGCCCAGGGGCTGACGCACGGCGCCACCAGCACCTGCATGCGCCCGGCGTAATCGTCGGCGTGCTGCTCGGCGAATGCCAGTGCGCCCTGCACGCCACTGGTTTCATAGCCGTGCACACCGCCCGTGACCAGCGCGACCGGCAGCGTTGCATCCGCCTCGCGGCTGCGCAGCGCGAACAGCGGAAACGTCTCGTCGTCGTAGACCAGCTCGCCGTACTGCACGACGTCCCACGCCGCCCGCAAGCGCTCGATGCGCGGCAGGACGTCCTCGGCATAGCGGCGATGGCGCACGAGACGGCTGCGCCACTGCGCACGTTCGGCCTCGCCCCAGGGCTGGCCGGGCGTACCCAGGCCGGCAAACGCGGTGGATGCAGTCATGCGGACACTCCTCGACTCGTGGCCGGGCACTGTACACGCGGCTCGACACTGGCCGCGACCGCACGACGCGTGCGCAACGGGCTGCTACGCGTGACCGTCACCCTCGCCCGCGCCCTTGCCGGCTGCGTGCCAGGCACGCAGCAACGCGGTCTCGCGCTCGCGCGACATGCCCGCGCGCAGCGTGCGACGACGTTCGTCGGGACGCGCGCGATGCCAGGCCAGCAGATCGCCCACCGTGGTCGCCAGCGGGCGGAAGCGCAGGCCGGCGGCGATCGCGCGCCGGTTGTCGACCTGGCCGAAGCCGGCGAAGCGGTGATCGGCGGGAAACCAGATCGGCAGATCCGCGCCGAAGGCGACGCCCTGGCCGGCGAGAAACGCGGCGGGCACGTGCGTGAACCGGATCGGGCCACCGGTCACCGCATGCAGGCCATGCACGAACGCGTCGGTGCCGAGGCGATAGTCAGGGCCGGTGGCATTGAACACGCCCGGCGTGCGGGTTTCCGCCAGATGCACGCTCCACTCGCCGAGGTCGCGGCCGTCGACGAACTGCACCGGCTCGTGTCCATCGCCGGGCACCAGCATCTCGCCCCCGGCCGACACACGCAGCGGCCACCAGGTGAAGCGGTCGGTTTCGTCGCGCGGGCCGACGATGAAGCCCGGCCGCACGATCGTGACGTGGTCGCCGAACTGGCGCCGCGCCTCCGCCTCGCTCGCGGCTTTCAGCGGCCCGAACAGCGCCGCCATGTCGGCCGCCAGCGACGCCGGTGTTTCAGCCAGCGGATCCGCACCTGCGTAGCGCGCAAGCGGCGCGTCTTCGGTGATGCCGACCGGCCGGCCGTCGGCATACACGGAAATCGAGGAGATGAAGATGTAATGCCCGACACGCCCGCGCAGCACCTGGCCCGCGTCGCGCACCCAGGCCGGCAAGGTCGTGGGATTGTCGATGCAGACGTCCCATTCGCGTCCCTGCAGCGCCCGCAGATCACCGGTGTCGCGATCGCCCTGCAGCTGCTCGACTTGGCCGCCCCATTCCGGCACCGGCCGTCGGCCGCGATTGAACACCGTGACCTGATGGCCGCGGGCCAGCGCATGCGCCACCTGGAACGGGCCGGTGAAGCCGGTGCCGCCCAGGATCAGGATGCGCAGTGGCTTGCCGGCGGCTGCCACAGGCGCCGGCGTCACCGCGGACGACAGGCCCGGCAGGGCGCTGGCGGCAGCGGCGAGCGCGGCGGATTTCAGGACGGCACGGCGGCTCGGCATGGGAGGCTCCCGGACGGCGCGTCACCCCAGCGGCGACGCTGTCGACGCAGTCTGCCGCGGCCGCGCGCCCGCATCCCCTGCCGGAAGTCGGGATGCCGGGTGGCGCTCCGTCTGGCCGGAGCGAGTCGCCGGACCGGCCCCGTCAGGCCAGATGGGTACGGAACCACGCGATCGTGCGCGACCACGCCAGCTCGGCGGCCTCGGCGTCGTAGCGCGGCGTGGAATCGTTGTGGAAGCCGTGATGGGTGCCCGGATAGATGTGGCCTTCGTAGGTCGTGCCGGCGGCCTTCAGCGCGGCCTCGTACGCGGGCCAGCCTTCGTTGATCCGCGGATCGTTCTCGGCCAGGTGCACCAGCAGCGGCGCGCGGATCCGCGGCACGTCCTCGGGGCGCGCCTGACGCCCATAGAACGGCACCGCGGCCGCGAGTTCCGGGTAGGCGACCGCCGCCGCATGCGACACGCCGCCGCCGTAGCAGAAGCCGGTGATGCCGACCTTGTCGGTCACACGCGGATCGGCGAGCAGGAACTCGATCGCGGCGAAGAAGTCGTTCATCAGCTTTTCGGGGTCGACGCTCTGCTGCAGCTCACGGCCTTTCTCGTCGTTGCCCGGGTAACCGCCGACCGACGACAGCCCGTCCGGCGCCAGGGCGACGAACCCGGCCTTGGCCACGCGCCGCGCCACGTCCTCGATGTAGGGATTGAGTCCACGGTTCTCGTGCACCACGACGACGCCCGGCACCGGCCCCTCGACCTTGGCCGGCCGCACGAGATAGCCGCGCACCTCGCCGTGGCCGTTGGGCGACGGGTAGCGGATGTACTCGGCCACGATGTCGGGATCGGTGAACTGGATCTGCTGGGCCAGCGCGTAGTTCGGGCTCAGCGAGGCCAGCAGCGCGGCCGCGGTGAGGCCGCCGACGGCGAAGCGGGCCGCGCGATCGAGAAACTCCCGGCGACCGATGCGGCCGTGGACGTAGAAGTCGTACAGATCGAGCAGATCGGGATGGAAATCGCGTGCGGTCAGACGGGACATCGGGGCCTCCGGCGCTGGCAAGTCACCGGAGTGTACGGCGACGCATCGCGCTCCGGCTCGGGGCACAATGCAGCGCATGGATCCCGTGCCCGGCCTCGATCTCAGCATTCCGCCGTTCGATCTGCTCGACGACGCCGGCCGCGAACGGCTGCAGGCCCGCGTCGACATCGGCTTCCACCCGGCCGGCACCACGTTGATCGAGGCCGGCCAGGCCTCGGCGCATGCCCATGTGATCCTCAAGGGCCTGGTGCACGCCTACCAGCGCGACGACAGCGGCGCCGAACGCCGCTTCGCCGATTACGGCCCCGGCGACGTGTTCGGCGCCTGGGCGGTGATGGCGGGGCGCGCGCGGCTGAGCTACCGCACCGACTCCGACGTGCTGAGCTTCCTGATTCCCGCCGAGACCTTCCGCGGATTGATCGCGGATTACCCGCGCTTCGCGGCCTATTTCAACGAAGGCCTGGCGGTGAAGGGCCGGCTGGCAGGCGACACGCGCGAGCGCCGCGAAGCCGCCGAGCTCATGGTCACCCAGGTCGGCGAGGCGCAGCTGGCGCCGGCCGAGCACGTGGCGTCGACGACCACCATCGCCGAGGCCAGCGCGCAGATGCACGGCGCGCGCGTCGACTGCCTGCTGGTCGAGGATCCCGACCATGCGGAGCCCGGCATCGTCACCCGCACGGATCTGCTGGAAGCGCTGACGCTGCGCGGGTTGCCCCTCGATACACCGGTGGGCGCACTCGCGAGCCGGCCGCTGGTCTGTATCGGCACCGGCGAGGTGCTGTTCCAGGCGCTGATCAGCATGACCGAGCGGCACATCGACCGTGTCGTGGTGCGCGATCGCGACGGCACCATCCGCGGCACGCTCGGCATCGCCGAAGTGCTGTCGCATTTCGCCAGCCATTCGCACCTGATCAGCCTGCGCCTGGCGCGCGCGCGCTCGATGGACGAGATCGCCGCCGCCGCGTCCGGCATGACCGGCCTCGTGCGCAGCCTGGCCGCGCACGGGGCGCGCATGCCCTACCTCATGGAGCTGGTGAGTGCGCTCAACAGCCGGGTCATGGCGCGTCTGTTCGATCTGGTGGTGCCGGCCGAACATCGCGACCGCATCTGCCTGCTGGTGATGGGCAGCGAAGGCCGACGCGAGCAGCTGCTCAAGACCGACCAAGACAACGCCATCGTCATTGCCGACGACCTGGACTGGGACGGCCTGCCCGAGGCCATGGCGCGCTTCAGCGAGGCCCTGGACCGCGTCGGTTATCCGCCCTGCCCCGGCGGCGTGATGGTCAACAATCCGCACTGGCGCATGACCGCGCGCGACTGGCAGGCGCGGATCGACCACTGGCGCCAGCGCCATGGCGGCGAGGCGGCGCTGGATCTGTCGATCGCACTCGATGCACGGCCCGTCGCCGGCAACGCGGCGCTGTTCGCGCCGGTCAAGGACAGCCTGATGGCGCTCGGCAACGACGAGATCCTGCTGCATCACCTGGCGCGCGCGACGCTGGCCTTCGATCCGCCGCTGACGTTCTTCGGCCGGATGCGCGCCTCGGCCGAGGGCACCGATCTCAAGAAGGGCGGCATCTTTCCCGTCGTCCACGGCCTGCGCTGTCTGGCACTGCGTCACGGGATCGCCGCCACCGGCAGCCTGGAGCGTTGCGATGCGCTCACGGCGCGCGGCGCGCTGTCACCGGCGCTGGGCCGTGACCTGCCGCAGGCCCTGAACGTGTTCCAGCGCATGCGCCTCGACGCGCAGCTGGCCGCGCTCGATGCCGGCGCCGCGCCCGACAACCGCCTCGATACCGAGCAGCTGCGCCGTCTCGACCGCGAACTGCTGCGTGACGCGCTGCACGTGGTCAAGGACTTCCGCGACCACGTGCGCCGCGCCTTCCACCTGGCCGACTGAGGTGGACCGTCTGCGCCGCTGGTGGCTGCGTCGGCAGCATGGCGACGGCGAATGGGCCGGTCTGCTGCAGACGCCGCCGGCCGATACGTGGGTGAGTCTGGATCTCGAAACCACGGGCCTGGATCCGCAACGCGATCACATTCTCAGCCTCGCCGCGGTGCCGGTGCACGGCGGCGTAGTGCAGGTGTCCGAACGCTTCGAGCGCCGCATCCGGCCGGATCGCGCCTTCGGCATCGACTCCATCCGCCACCACCACATCACCCCGGACGAAGCCGCCGGCGGGCTGTCGGTCACGCCGGCCGTGCGCGCGTTCCTGCACTGGCTCGGCAGCCGCCCGCTGCTCGGCTACCACCTGTCGTTCGATCTGGCGATGCTCGCGCCCCACGTGCGCGCGCTCACCGGCTTCCACCTGCCGCAGCCGCGGGTGGATCTGGCCGAGCACTACGCCGCACGGGCGCGACGCGCGCGGCCCGACGTGCCACCGAATCTCGAACTTCCGCGCATCGCCGAAACACTGGGCGTGCCGGTGCTGGGCCGGCACAGCGCCCTCGGCGACGCCACCACCGTCGCCCTGTGCTGGCTCGCGCTGCGCTCGGGCCGCATCGCGCCGGCCGAGTGAGGCGCGTCTGCCTCATCGGCGGCACCCCGCCTTCGCGCTAGGCTCGGCCGACTGCGCCGATGCCGCGCCCCTTCCGATGGAGAACGACGATGCGATTGATCCTGGCCGGCGCGACCGGTCTCGTGGGCCGGCACGTGCTCGCCCGTGCGCTGGCCGATCCGCGCGTCACGCACGTGGTCGCGCCCACACGGCGGCCCTTGCCCGCACATCCGAACCTCGATGCGCCCCTGGTGGATTTCGACGCGCTGCCCGCCGATGCAGCCTGGTGGCGGGCCGACGCGGTCATCTGCGCACTGGGCACGACGATGAAGACCGCGGGTTCGCGCGATGCATTCCGCCGCGTCGACCACGACTACCCGCTGGCGATCGCAGACCTCGCGCGTCGCCACGGCACGCCGGTCTACGTGCTGAATTCCGCGATGGGGGCGGACGCGCAGTCGCGCGTGTTCTACAACCGGGTCAAGGGCGAACTCGAATCGGCGCTCCGCACGCGCGGGTTCGCGTCGCTGACGCTGGTGCGCCCCGGCCTGATCGGCGGCGACCGTGACGAGCGGCGCCTGGGCGAGACGCTCGCCACACACCTGCTGCGGACGCTGCATCCGCTGCTTCCGAGGAAATGGAGGATCAATCCCGCCGAGCGCATTGCCGACGCACTGCTGGACGCGGCGCTCGACCCGCCGGCCGGCGTGCACGTGGTCGCCTCCGACGCGCTGGTGTGAGCGGCTGGGTTGCCGTCGAGACGACAGTCGAACTCAGCGCGGCAGACGATCGCCCGGCTGCAGCACGGGCGGCGTGGCCTCGAAGGTATCCGGATATTTGATGCCGGCGCCCGTATTGAGCGCGACCACGCGCGCGCCAGGCCGGATCCAGCCCGCCTCGCGCAGCTGCGCGGCGGCCGCGAACAGCGCCGCGCCCTCGGGACAGACGAACGTGCCCTCCAGCGTCGCGGCCTGGCGCTGCGCCGCGAGCAACGCGACATCGTCCACCGCGATCGCGCAGCCTTCGCTGGCATACAGGGCCTCGAGCACCAGGAAATCACCGAGCGCCTTGGGCACGTTGAGACCGAACGCGACCGTGCGCGACGCCGGCCAGAACGCCGACTCGGCCGCGCCGCGCGTCCAGGCATCGACGATCGGCGCGCACCCGGCGGCCTGCACCGCGACCAGCCGCGGCGACGGACGCGCGGCATCGATCCAGCCCAGCGCACGCAGCTCGGCGAACGCCTTGTGCAATCCGATCAGACCGACGCCATCACCCGTGGGATACAGGATCACGTCGGGCAGCTGCCAGTCGAACTGCTCGGCGAGCTCCAGCCCCATCGTCTTCTTGCCCTCGATCCGGTACGGCTCCTTCAGCGTCGAGGCGTCGTAGAGGCCGCCGTCGGCGACCGCCTGCGCGACGATCTTCCCGGCGTCGCTGATCAGACCGTCGACGAGATAGAGCTGCGCGCCGGAGAGCGCGACCTCGTTGCGGGTGATCGACGGTGCGTCCTTCGGCATCACGATCGTCGCCCCGATGCCCGCGCGCGCGGCGTACAGCGCCCACGCGGCGCCGGCGTTGCCGTTGGTCGGCATCGCCAGCGCGCGCACGCCCAGTTCCTTCGCCCGCGACACGCCGACCGCTGCGCCGCGGGCCTTGAACGAGCCGGTCGGCACGATGCCCTCGTCCTTCATCCACAACGCGTCGATGCCGAGCGCCTGGCCGAGCCGTGGCATCGGCAGCAGCGGCGTGCCGCCTTCGCCCAGCGACATCACGTGCGCGGGATCGCGCACCGGCAGCAGCTCGTGCCAGCGCCACAGCGATGCGGTGCGCCCGTGCAGATCGTCCGGCCGCCATGTCGCGGCGAGCCGTTCGAGATCGTAGGCCGCCAACAGCGGGGCCCCGACCGGGGAGAGGTTCTGCACGATGTCGGCGTCGTGATGCGTTCCGGTGCGTGAACAGACCAGGTGCGACAGGGCGCTGAACGCGGTCATCGAATGATTCCGTAAGGGCTCCCGACAGCCTGGCGTGGCCGCCATCGACGCGCGTAGCGGCACCGGACTGCGCGAGCGTGCCGCCCGGGACGACTGGACCACCGTCCATCGGAGCGGCACCGCCGCGCGCTCATACGTCGTGCCGCGGGTCTAGACTCGAACCCTAGGCCGGTCCGCTCGCATCGTTGGAGGCTCTCATGGGACGCTGGTGTCTCGTCGTCATTCTGGCGATCACGACGGCGTCCACGGCGTGCCCCGCGCACGCGGACGAAGCGCCACCGGCGCCCGAACAGGTCACGGCGCTGTCGCCCGAGCTGCGTCAGGCCTTCCGCGCAGCGGTGATCGATCGCAGCACGTCGCCGAACGCGCGTCTCGACCTGATGATGGCCTTTCTCTTCGACCGCCGGACTGGTCTCGGCATGCAGTACGACCATGCCGCGACCTACACCGTCGAGCAGGCGTTCCGCAGCCGCAAGGCGAACTGCCTGACCTTCACCCTGCTCACGTTGGCGCTCGCACGCGAAGCCGGTCTCGAGGCCTACGCCCAGCAGATCGACGACGTGCTGTCGTGGCGCCAGGAGAATCTGCATCTGGTGCGCACCGACCACGTCAACACCGGGGTGCGCATCCAGCAGAGGCGGTACACGATCGACGTGGCCTCGGACGAGATCCTGATGCTCGCTCCGCCCCGCGCGATGAGTGACGACGCGCTGCTGGCGCGCTACTACAGCAACCGGGCCATGGAACTCGCCATCGACGGCCGGCCGCTCGACGCGGCGCCGTACATGGCGATGTCGCTGGCGCTGGATCCGACCTCGGCCAGCGGCCTCAACAATGCCGGCGTGCTCGCCTTGCGGCACGGCGACCATACGGCGGCCGAGCGCCACTTCCAGGCCGCGCTCGAGCGCAATGCCGCGCACGGGGGCGCGCTCGCCAACCTGGCCCAGTTCTACGAGCGCCAGGGCGACAGCGCCCGCGCGCGTCCTTTGCAGCAGCGTCGCGACCGCGTGTCGAGGCGCGACCCGTTCCACCAGTTCATCACCGGCGCCCAGGCCGAATCCGCGGGCGACCTCAGGACCGCCGTGCAGCGTTACCGGAGAGCGATCCGCCTCCATCCCGGCGAGCACCGCTTCCACTCCGCGCTGGCCCGCGCCCTCTTGCAGCAGGGCGACACCCGCGGGGCGATCCGCGCGCTGACCGTGGCCCGCGATCTCGCCGAACGTGATGGCATGACGCCGTACCAGGCCAAGCTGGACCTGCTCACGAAACGCCTGCGTGACTAGGGAAGGTCTGAATCACTGCCGTCATCACGGCTGGTCAGGCGGGGATCCAGCGACTTCACGCTTTTGAAAACACGAGACGCTGGATTCCCGCATTCGCGGGAATGACGGCCGACAGCGGAACCGTTCAGACATTTCCTGGTGCCTTGCGCCGTGGCGATGCCGGGCCGGACAGGATTTGCATTCGCCGACTGCTGCTTTGCAGCTCGGACCGCGCCGTGCCCGCCCGTGCCTGCACGCATGCCTCGGCGGGTGCAATCGGCGGTCGATCACAGGCGCATGACGCGCGTATTGCGGTGTAGTTTAAATCCTGTTAGTCCTGCTGCGGCGCAGCAATCAACAGCTTGAGCTGGCGCGGAACGGGGGGGACCACGAACCGAATCCGAGGACGCAGCGCATGGAAGATCGCACGACTCCGCAGGTCGCAATCTCGCAGTTGGCCCACGCCGTAAGAGCCGCACTCGCGGTCGCCGTACTCGCAGGAAGCGGGAGCGCATTCGCCCAGAGCGCGCCCGAAACGCAGCAGAGCACCACATCGCTGGACACCGTCTCGGTGCTCGGCTCGCGCAACCAGCCGCGCTCCGAGGCCGAATCCTCGGTGCCGATCGACATCATCGGCGTCGAGGAATTCCGAGGACAGGGCGCCACCGATGCGCTCGACCAGCTGCGCGTGCTGGTGCCGTCGTTCAACGTCAGCACGATTCCGATCGACGATGCTGCCAGCCTGGTGCGTCCGGCCAATCTGCGCGGCCTGCCGCCGGACAACACGCTGGTGCTCGTCAACGGCAAGCGTTTCCACCGCTCCGCCGTGATCACCTTCCTCGGCCACGGCCTGTCCGACGGCGCGCAGGGCCCTGACCTGTCGGTGTTTCCATCGCTCGCGCTCGAACAGGTGGAAGTGCTGCGTGACGGCGCCGCCGCGCAGTACGGCTCCGATGCGATCGCCGGCGTGATCAATTTCGGCCTCAAGCAAGCGCGCGAGGGTGGCACTGCCGAAGTGTTCGCCGGCCAGTTCTACGAGGGCGACGGCTTCACCCACCAGTACAGCGCGCAGATCGGACTGCCGCTGACCGAACGCGGATTCGCCACACTGACCGCGGAATGGCGCAAGGCCGACGACACCTCGCGCAGCGTGCAGCGTGACGACGCGGCCGAAGCCGCTGCGGCCGGCTATCCGGACATCCCCAATCCGGCGCAGATCTGGGGCTCGCCGAAGGTCAAGGACGATCTGAAGATCATCGCCAACCTCGGCATCTCGGGCGACGCGGTCGATCTGTACCTGTTCGGCAACTACGCCAGGCGCGAGATCGACGGCGGCTTCTACTACCGCACGCCGACCTCGCGCTCGGGCGTCTATTCCAACGACGGCGGCGAGACCCTGCTGGTGGGCGACCTCACCGGCGCGGGCGGATGCCCGGTGATCGCGCTGCGTGACGCGGACGGCGGCCTGCTGCCTTACGCGGGCGTGGGCGCGGCCGTCGCAGCGTTGCCGTCGAACTGCTTCACCTTCCTGTCGGTGTTTCCGGGCGGCTTCACGCCGCGCTTCGGCGGTGAGCTCGAGGACCGCTCGGTCGTCGGCGGCATCAAGGGCACCTGGGGCGACTGGCACTGGGACGTCAGCGCCATCCATGGCCGCAACCAGGTGGACTTCACGATCTACAACACCGTCAACGCGTCGCTGGGTCCGGACCAGCCCGCCGGTTTCCGCTTCTCGCCCGGCGGCAATGTGCAGACCGAAACCGGCATCAATGTCGATGTCGGGCGTGATTTCGAAACCGGCTTCACCACCCAGCCGCTGAGCCTGTCGGCCGGCGCCGAGTGGCGCAAGGAGGAATTCGAGATCCGCGCCGGCGATGCGGCCTCGACCGGCATCGGCCCGTTGACCGAGCAGGGCTTCGCGCTCGGCTCCAACGGCTTCAACGGCTTCAGCCCGCGCACCGCCGGCAGTTTCGATCGCGCCAACTGGGCGGTGTACGTCGATGTCGAGGCGCGCTTCATCGAGCCGCTGCTGCTGGCGGCGGCGCTGCGCTACGAGGACTTCGACGATTTCGGCGAGACCACCAACGGCAAGCTCACCGCGCGCTACGACGTGACCGATGCGTTCGCGTTGCGCGGCGCGTTCAGCACCGGCTTCCGCGCGCCGACGCCGGGCCAGGCCAACGTCAGCCAGATCACCACCGCGTTCGCGGGCACGGGGCTGGTCGACATCGCCACGCTGCCGCCGACCAATCCGATCGCCGCCCTCAAGGGTGCGCAGCCGCTGACGCCGGAGGATTCGATCAATTACTCCGCCGGCCTGGTCTGGAGCAGCGGCGATTGGCTGGTGACCGTCGACGGCTACCGGATCGAGGTCGAGGACCGCATCGCGTTGAGCTCGAGCTTCGAACTCACCGACGCCGAACGTGCGGCGCTGGTGGCATCGGGCAATGCGGAGGCCGCATCGCTGACCTCGGTGACCTACTTCGGCAACGCCTTCGACACCACGACCACCGGGCTCGATGTCGTCGCCAGCCTGCGCGCCGACCACTTCGGCGGCACGACCACCTACTCGCTGGCCGGCAACTGGAACCGGACCCGCGTGGATCGCTTCAATGCCGACTTCGTCGACGAAGCCCGGGTCTACAAGATCGAGGAGTCGCTGCCGCGCACCAAGGGCTATTTCAGCGTCAACCACCGGCGCGACGTCTTCCACGCCAATCTGCGTCTGGCGTACTACGGCAGCTGGTACGAGGACCATGTCGACAGCGCGGTGATCCGGGTCGAGGATGGCGGCCTGCCGATCTACGACAGCAGCGCGGTCATCGTCGATGCCGAAATCGGCTGGCGCTTCGCGTCCGGACTGTACGTCAACCTCGGCGCGCAGAACCTGTTCGACAAGGTGCCGGTCGACAACCCCTGGGGGGCGTCTGTGGCCGGCGCGGCGTATCCGGTGCATTCGCCCTACGGCTTCAACGGCGGCTTCTACTACGCGCGCGTGGGCTGGACCTTCTGAAGACACCGCGACCGGCGGCGCGCCCGCCGCCGGTCGTCCGATGCCCCGCCGGCACGGCTGTGACCGCACGCTGGGCGACCGGACCGTTCAGGCCGGCCTGCGTCCCGGCGTGAAAGGGCGTACCATGGGCCCTGCCCCGGATTTCGGTGTTTCGCATCACGACGCCGTCCGGCCGCCCGCCGCGCCCTTCACTGCATCGCCCCGCGCACGCGGTGTGTCGCGCAGATCCGGCGCCCCTGCCCCGTCCTTCGACGGGCGTCCCGCTCCCAAGCCGCCTGCGCTCGACGTGCCTGCACGCGAGGCCCAGCCGACCATCGCCGCACCCGTCCGCCGCTGCGGGCGGCGCGCGCCCATCCCATCCGCACCGGTATGAACGGAGACTCCATGTCCAGCAGCCCCAAGCCCGCCACCCAGCCCACCACCGAGCGCAAGTCCAAGCAGGCGCCGTCGATGAGCCACGACCGCATCGCCGCCGATATCGCCGCGTTCCGCAAGGCCGGTGGCAAGGTCGAAGTGCTCGGCAACACGCCCATCCAGCGCCGCGCCGCGCCGGCCGCATCCGCAACGCCCGCTGCCGCGCCCGCACGCGCGCGCCGCTGATTCCCGAACCTGATCAGGAGACATCCGCTTGGCGAAGATCAACTACGGTTTCGAAAAGCGCCAGCGCGAGCTGGCCAAGCAGAAGAAGCAGGAAGCGAAGGACGCGCGCAAGCGCGAAGCCCGGGCCGCGAAGGAATCCGACACACCGTCGGCGCCGGACATCCACGAGGCCGAGTCGACGCCTGTGCCCACCGGGAATGGCGCGGCCGACGCCGGGCCTCGCGTCCATCGGCGCACATCCACCGGCGACTGACCCGGTCCACCGCGGCGGGTCTGATCCGCTGCGCGGGACGCAGGCCGCCCCTGCAACCGTGCATCTGATCCCGGTGTACCGCGGCGACGCCGAGGGAAGGTCTGAACGACTGCCGTCATTCCCGCTTGCCCCCCCGCGCGGCTGTTGAGAGCCGCGGGAATGACGGGCAAGGGCGTAACTGTCAAGACCTTCCCCAGCGCGTTTTCAGACCTGGGAGCGCGCTGGCGTGTTCCCGGGTCGATCCGCGCCCGTGGGCCCGGGACGCGATGCGCTCCGCACCGGTCTCCTCTGCGCTCTCACGAGCCTGCGTCGAAGGCGTGCTCCAACCGTGTCCTTCGTACAAGCCGCCCGACGGCCGGGTTCACGGACGTTGCGCGGGTCGCGCCTTCGTCGATCCGGAGGCATCGGGCGCGCGCCCGCCTCGCTGCCGCAGCGTCCACGAGGCCAGGCCGACCGCAGCCAGTCCGAGCACCGCGCCCGGCCATGCGCCCCAGGCGAGCGCTGCCCCCAACCCCGCGTACAAGGCGAGCCCGCCGGCGAGCACCCGTGCCATTCCGTCGGCAGCGGGCACGTCCCGCGTCCGCCGCAACTCGAAGCGCACAACGGCGGCGATCACCGGCGCCACCATGACCAGGCAGAGCCCGATCCAGCAGGCGCGACCCAGCCAGAAGCCTGCTTCGCCGGGGAGCCCGGCATCGATGGGGAGCCCGAGCCTCAGGCCCAGCCACGCGGCGGGCCACTCGGCGAGCTTGTGCCACAGATACAGCGGCATGCCGAGCGCGCCGAGGACGGCGATCACCCGCGCCGGCGCGCGTCCTGCCAGCACCCGCCGCGCCACCGGCTCGCACAGCAGCACCGCGCCGACCTGCAGCCAGATCACACCGATCAGCGCCAGCGTCGGCGGCAGCATGTTGTTGCCGGCCAGCTGCACGCCGACCATCGCAACCGGGTAGCCGCTGGCCAGCGCCGCTGCGAGCCATGTCGCGCCGAGTAGCAACAGCGCGGCGCCGGCGCCGACGCCGCGGACGCGCCCCCGCGTCCAGGCGATGCCGAGCTGCTGCGGGATCAACCAGACCACCAGCATGTTGAGCCAGACGATGCCCGCGGGCCGCGCCGTCACCCGCGCTCCGAGCTCGCCGAACGTGTCGATCGACGTCACCCCGCCACGCAGCAGATCCAGCAGCGCCGCGACAAGCACCAGTCCACCGACCGCGCCCAGACCGAAGCGCGCGTCGAGCCGCAGGCACCAGGGCAGCAGCGCCTGCACCGTCAACAGCATCAGCAGGAACCACAGATGCACCGTCAGCGACGTGTTGAAGACGGTGTGCAGCGACCCACCGGCCGGCATCGACACCGCCACCAGTGCCGTCAGCACGGCCAGATAGGTGACCGTGGGCCGGGCGAGCCCCAGCGCACGGCCGCTCCACCAATGCGCCTGACCGCCCCGCGCAAGACGGCGTGCGACGCCGTCCGCGCTGACCGCCGCCGACACGAACACGAACAGCGGCACCACCTGCACCAGCCAGGTCAGCACGCCGGCGGTCTCCCAGACCGCGAGCAGATGATCGGTGCCGGCCAGCGCGCCATCGACCACGCGCGGCAACGTCGCGATCCAGTGTCCGAACACCACGACCAGCAGCGCGCCGGCGCGCAGGGCATCGGGATAGGGATCGCGTGGCGAAGGCGTCATCGTGTCAGGGATGTCCGTTCCGGCACGCCAGCATACGGCGCGCGTGTCCCAATCCCGCCCGCGCGCCGACAAGGCCGCGCTACCCTCGCCGGCAGCTCGAAGCCATGGAGTGGACGATGCGCATCCGGACGATGCTCCTGCTGACCCTGCTCGCCGCACCCGCCGCGGCCAGCGCGCAGGTGGGCGAACAGGGCCTGGTGTGGCGCGCGGGCGACCCGTTCGTGTTCTGCCGCTACGGCCTCGACCAGACCCCGCGCGCCTGGTTTCCGGTGCCCAACTACGCGACATCGATACCGATGGTGACTCCGGGCTACTGCCCGCTTCCCGTGCCCTATTGCATGAATGCCGGCACAGGCTGGAGTCCGACCGAGATCTGGTCCTATTTCGATTACCTGCGCATCTGCCCGCAGGCGGAGCGTTCGGGCGACTGGCAGGGCGCGGGAGACGGCACGACCGTCCCGATCAAGCACTGAGGACGCGCCTACGCGCCAACGAACGCGCGTGCCGCCGCATCAACGGGGTGGTGCCTCGCCGCTCTGCGGCGTCTCGACCAGCTTGTCGACCGGATACCCCATCGCCCGCGCGCGCGCGACGAGGTCGGCCTTGATCGCGGGATCGAGCGTCGGCGTGCGCGACAGGATCCACAGGTAGTCGGCGTCGGGCGAGCCGACCATGGCCCAGCGATAGTCGTCGTCGAGCGCGATCACCCAGTAGTCGCCCCAGACCATCGGTGCCCAGGCGAGCCAGCCCGGCGCGAACCGCACCTCGAGCCGCGACGTGCTGCCGTCGACCCGGCGTGCGACCCCTTCGGCTTCGTTCACGCTGCCGTCGTCGGTGCGGCAACGGTTGACGACGGCGATGGTGCCGTCGTCCTGCGGCGTGTAGTGCGCGGTGGTGTCGCCCACGCACTTGCGCTGGAAGAACATCGGCAGGTGCGCCTGCTCGTACCAGAGCCCCGCATAGCGTTGCAGGTCCACCTCGGGCACCGGCACGTTGGGCACGCTGCCGGCGACGCCGGTGCCGGGTGCAGCGCAGGCCGCAAGCAGTGTGGCGACGAGGAACATCGACGAAGGACGAGGCATGGCGGCACTTCCGGATGACGATGCCGGGAGTATCCGCAGCGTCCTGCCACACCTTGTGAACATGGCGGTGCGTCGGCATCGGTGCGCCGGCTGCCGCCTGTCAGATCGCGTGCCTTTGCATGCGAGCGCGCTGCTCCTGCAGGCACGCGCTCGCGCGCGAACGCGCCGCACAGGGATCCGTCATCGCACCGCCGTGCAGGAGGAGCTTTGGCGTACTGCGTGACCGGCCCGCAGGCCTGCGCTTGTGCACGACCGGGGCGTCCGCCGGTGGTGCGTCATCGCGCAGGGGGATGCGCGTGCCCGGTGAAGCGCCGGCTTGCTGCGGCGACCGCGCACGTCCGCATGGCGACACGCCGCGGTGTCGCCATGCACACGGAACCTCAGCCCGCAGGCGCTGCGACGCGTCCGGCCGCCTGTTCGTCTGGGCTCGCATCGCGCACGCCATCGATGCGCACGGCGAAATGCAAGGTCCGTCCTGCAAGTGGATGATTGCCGTCGATGCGCACCTGCGCCTCGTCGGCGCTGACCACGGTCACCAGCATCGGGCCACCCGCACCCTGCGCATGGAACTGCATGCCGGGTTCGATGGTGTCCACGCCCTGGAAGGCGTCGCGCGGCACCGACTGGATGAGCTGCTCGTTGCGCGGTCCGTACGCCTCTTCAGGCTGAACGGTGACGTCGAAGGCGTCGCCGACCTTGCGACCGGTCAGCGCCTTCTCGAGACCGGGCACGATGTTGCCGGCGCCATGCAGATACTGCAGCGGCTGCGCATCGGGGGACTTGTCGAGCACGGTGCCCGAGTCGTCGGTCAGGGTGTAATGGAAGCTGGCGACGCGCGCATCGGCGATCTCCATGGATCATCTCCTTGGATCAAAACAGGTGGGGGAATACAGGTCGAAGTGCACCGGTGGATTCACGGTGAATGTGATCGACACTGCCCCGCCACCCTAACGTCTACGCCCGGACGGCGCAAACCGCGCCGCACCGATTCCGCGCGCCTGGCGCTGCGCAACGACGCCGGATTCACGACGGTGGACCATGATCGTGGCCACCTCCGCCGACGGGTCCGACCGCTCGCGCGCCGCCACGGACAATCCGTGCGGACCGCCGCGCACCCGTCCACACCGACAGGACTTCCACGATGGCACTGATCCACTCGATTCTCATGGGCGCGGTCGCGGGCATGCGCGCGATGACGCCGCTGGCCACCGTGACGGCCGCCGCCTGCAACGGGCGCCTGCCCGCAGGCAATGGCGCGCCGCGCCTGCTGGCGAACCCGCTGGTCTCCGCAGGCGCCAAGGCGCTCGCCGCGGGCGAACTGGCCGGCGACAAGCTCGACGACGCGCCCGACCGCATCGTGCCCGCCGGCATGCTCGCGCGTATCGTCACCGGCGCGATCGCGGGTGCAGCGCTCGCGCCACGCGAACAGCGTGGACTCGCTGCCGTGCTCGGCGCCGGCGCGGCCGTCGGCGCTGCCTACCTCACCTTCAACCTGCGCGTGCGCGCGATGAAGCGGTACGGCCAGAAGACCACCGGTGCGGTCGAGGACGCGATCACGCTCGGCAGCGCATCGCTGATCGCCCGCAGCGCCGCACGCGAGCGACCGGGACGTCAACGCCGACGCGCGGCCCGTTGACGGACCGATGCCCCGGAACCGCCGCCGTCCTGCGGCGGTTCGCGGTGTGCGCGCCCGGAATCCACGTGCGGCGACTGGCGTCCGGCCTGTAAGCCGCGATCCCGGATGACGTCATCTACATGCCCGGGCAACGGAGACCGCCGATCTCGGCATCCGAGAACGCGCGCACCTACAATGCGCGCCCCTCCCGACACCCGGATCGCATGGACATCGTCGTTCTAGAAGAGCTCAAGGCCTACATCGACCCGCTGACCGCGGACGAATACGAAGCGCTCGAACGCAGTCTGCTGGCCGAGGGCTGCCGGGATGCCCTGGTGCTGTGGAACGACATCCTCGTCGACGGCCACAACCGCTACGGCATCTGCCGGAAGCATGGCCTGCCCTTCAACACGGTGCAGAACACCCGCTTCCAGTCGATGGACGACGTGCATCTGTGGATGATCGAGCAGCACCTGGGGCGACGCAGCGTGTCGGACTACCAGCGCGGCGTACTGGCGCTGCGCAAGCGCGCGATTCTCGGCGCACGGCAGAAGGCGCAGCGTGAGACGGGGTCGAATTCCGGGATGGCGACGTCCGCTGCCGCGCCCGACGATGACGCCGACGCACGGCCACCCTGGGACGACATGCCGGTCGCGGTGAGCCGCGCCGAACTCGCGCGCGAGGCCAAGCTCAGCAGCAACCAGGTTTCCATGATCGAGCGCATCCACGCCCAGGCCACGCCGGAAGTGGTCGAGGCCTTGAAGTCCGGTGCCATCTCGATCAGCGCCGCCGCCGCGGTGGCCAGCCTGCCCGAGGACGAGCAGCGCAGCGCCGCGCAGGCCGGCAAAGCCGAGCTCAGGCAGGCGGCGAAACGCGTCCGCGACGCGCGCAAGCGCACGAGGCCGGAGGGGGCCGACGGCGCGGAGGCCGCCCATGATGAACACCCGGCCGATGCCAAGGCGCTGCGCCGCCGGGTGGACGAACTCGAACGCGAAAACGCGCAGTTGCGCGGCCAGGTCGAAACGCTCCAGAACCAGCTGCAGCGGCTGCGCGGCTGACGCGTCGCGCTGGCGTGGTCCGGCAGCGAGCCATACGGGCCGCCGCCCGGGCTGCCGGCCGCGCAATCGTGATGCACCCGCGCTCAGTCGACGCGCAACACGATTCGTACTTCACGGTTGAACACCCGTTCGAAGCCGGCATACGGCAGCGGATCGGCTGCGAACACCGCGCGGACCACCGCGGCCTGTCCGGCCTCGTCGAAGCTGCAGTCCTCCAGCGGCTCGACATGCAGGAGGCTGCCGCCGGGAAGCTGACGCAGCCGCACTGCGCAGTGGCCGCCGCGGCTCTGCGGTGGCGGCGTCCAGTGTGCGTAACGCGGCGCGCACGGCCTTGGAATAGCGCGCATGCAGCGCCGAGTCGTCTTCGGCCTGCGCCAGACCCGCCGTCATCGCGAACGCGAGACCCCAGGTGCGCGCCCTGCCCGAGCCGATGCGAGTCGCGATCATCGATCCTTCCTGTGTGCAGGCGCATGCCCGTGCCGCCATTGTCGTGCAGGCCGTGGCGGATCGACCAGCGCATCACGCGCGTCGCAGCGCGGTCGGCCCCACGTACGCGCGTTGCAGCTGATGCGGGGTGCGTGACCAGGAGCGTGCGACAGCCGCACCACGCGCCCTGTTCGATCTCGCTCGCGTCTGCTGCAATGGCGCCCCGTCCGCTGGACTTCCCCTATGCGTATCCGACTCTGCGCGCTCGCGCCCCTCGCCCTGTGGCTGCTGTGCCTGCCCCTGCTGGCGCAGGACTACGTGCCGCCGCGCGATGCCTGGGCCGAGGTCGCGCCTTCGGAAGCCGGCTTCGACCCGGCCCGGCTCGCCGCGGCCGTGGACTGGGCCCGCGAGCACGGCGAGCAGGCGCCGGCCGATCTGCGCGACGCACTGGTGGCGTCCTTCGGTCCGCGTGAACCCGGCTACCGTATCCTCGGTCCGGTCGGCACGCGCGGCCCGGGGAACGGCATGATCCTGCGCGGTGGGCGCATCGTCGCCGAATGGGGCGACACGCGCCGGCCGGAAATGACCTTCAGCGTAGCCAAGAGCACGCTGTCGGTGGTGGCCGGCCTCGCCTACGACGACGGCCTGCTGCCCGATCCCGGACAGCGTGTGGCCAGCCACGTTCATGGACCGTGGTTCGAGGGCGCACACAACGGCGCGATCACCTGGACTCATCTACTGCAACAGACCTCGGACTGGAGCGGCACGCTGTGGGACATCCACGACTGGGCCGACCGGCCGGAAGGCGACGATCCGGCGAACCGTCCGCTGCACGCCCCCGGCACGCGCTACAAGTACAACGACGTGCGCGTGAACCTGCTGGCGCTGGCCCTGCTCGAGCTGCAGCGCGAGCCCGCGCCGCAGGTGTTCAAGCGTCGGGTGATGGATCCCATCGGCGCGTCGTCGACCTGGCGCTGGGAGGGCTACGGGAACTCGTGGATCACCCTGGAGGGCCTGCGCATGCAGTCGGTGTCCGGCGGCGGCCACTTCGGCGGCGGGATGGTCGTCAACACACGCGATCTCGCCCGCTTCGGCCTGCTGATGCAGCGCGACGGTGTGTGGGCCGGGCAGCGCCTGCTCTCGTCGGACTGGATCGCGCGTTCGCTGACGCCGTCGCCGATCAAGCCCGACTACGGCTACCTCTGGTGGCTCAACACCGGACGCGTGGCGATCCCGGCCGCACCCGAAGGTGCGTTCTGGGCGGCCGGCTTCGGCGGCAATCATGTGTACGTCGATCGCGCACACGACCTGGTCATCGTCACGCGCTGGACGCCCGATCTCGCCGGTGTGGTCACGCGGGTGCTCGCGGCGCTGGAACGTCCCTGAGTCCAGGCCGCTTGCGCGCCCTCGTGTGCGTCGCCCCGGCGACGCGGTCCAGGGGCGCCGCTCCCGTTGCGACGGCGGCTCTACAGCGCAGCCTTCTGAAGCACACTGGACGCCCGTTCGACGGTGCCGCTCCCGTGTCCGACTCCACGTCTGCGCTCGACTCCATTCCGCGTGGCGGCATCGCCCTGGTGATCGGCGCCAGCGGCGGCATCGGCGCCGCCGTCGAGACCGCGCTGGCGGACAGCGGGCGCTTCGCGCAGGTCCTCGGCACCCGTCGTTCTGGACCGCTGCGCCTCGACCTCACGGACGAAGCGAGCATCGCGTCGGCCATGGCCGAGGTCTGCACGCGCGGCGATCTCCGGCTGGTCATCGACGCGACCGGCGTCCTGCACGGGGACGGTTTCACGCCCGAGAAGAGCCTGCGCGAACTCGATGCCGCCCATCTCGCGCACGCGTACGCGATCAATGCCATCGGCCCGGCGCTGTTGATGAAACACGTGCTGCCCCGGCTGCCGCGCTCGGGCAAGAGCGTGTTCGCCACGCTGTCGGCGCGCGTGGGCTCGATCGGCGACAACCGCCTCGGCGGCTGGTACGCCTACCGGGCCTCGAAGGCCGCTTTGAACCAGCTGGTGCGCACCGCGGCGATCGAGCTGCGGCGACGCGCGCCGGACGCGCTCTGCGTCGCCCTGCACCCGGGCACCGTGGACACCGGCCTGTCGTCCCCGTTCGCGAAAACCGGCCTCGACGTCCATGCGCCGCGCGAGGCGGCCGCGCATCTGCTCGACGTGATCGACCGGATCGAGCCGCGCGACAGCGGCGGGTTCTTCGACTGGCGGGGGGATCCGATCGCGTGGTGAGCGCCTCGCGCGCCGCTGGAGCGAAGACACGATCGGGACGGATGGGCACTCCGAGGGAAGCCGCGACATCCGTCGGCCTGAAGGCGCGCCGCCGGCGATTCCGGTCTGCAATCGCCGGCGGACACGCGCAGCGCGTTTCGCCTCAGTCCTCGAGTTCCGCCCACAGCGCTTCGGGCACGGTCTCGAGGCGCTCGAGTGCCGGCCGTCCGAACAGATAGCCCTGGAACAGGTCGATACCCAGCGCGCGCAGCATGCGGTATTCGCCGGCCGTCTCCACACCCTCGGCCAGCAGGGTCGATCCGATGCCGCTGGCGATGCGGGCCGTGCCCGCGACGATCGCCTGACGCACTGGATCGGTATCGATGCCACGGATCAGGCCCATGTCGAGCTTGATGAGATCGGGCTGGAATCCCGTCAGGCTGGACAGGCCCGCGTAGCCGGCGCCGAAATCGTCGATGGCGGTCTGGAAGCCCCGGCTGCGGTAGTCGCTGAAGATGCGTCGCACGTGGGCCTGGTCGCGCACCTCTTCCGACTCCGCGGCTTCGAACACCAGATTCTCGGTGGGGAAGCCGGAGATCTGCGCCGCGCGCAGGGTGAGCCGGATGCACGTCGCCGGCTGGTAGACCGCATTAGGGAAGAAGTTGATGAACAGCCGCGACCGCAATCCCAGCTCGGCTGCAGTGACGATGGCGCGTACCCGGCACGTCTGGTCGAAACGGTAGAGCTGTTCGGGGGGGACCTGGGCGATGACCTCGGCCGCGCCACCGCCGTCCGGCGTGCGTACCAGCGCTTCGTACCCGTAGATCGAGCGGTCACGCGCGTCGACCACAGGCTGGAACGCCAAGCGGAACTCGAACCCGAGGCGCTGGTCACCCTGACACTCGGCGCATTGCCGCGGCTCGGAGGTGTCGCCGAAGAACTGGTGCAGATACATACGATGTCCTCGACGCGGTGACCCGTCTGCCGGGTCTGTTGAGAGTGGCGCACCGTGTGGAGACGGTGTGTGTACATGGCGTAGCGGCGCACAACGCCCGCCTCTACCGGCATGCCGGTGCACAGGGTCGGATATCGGCCGCGCGGCGTGGACCTGGAGTGCGACGATTATCCCGTCCGCGCGCGCGAGCCGGTCGCACATCACCGCAACCCAGCGGCGCATACTCCGCCGACCGCCGCCATCCACGGCCACGCGACGGCACGCCGAGGACACCGCGATGAGCAAGGGCATGGACCAGAAGAAGAAACAGAAGAAGAAACCGGCGAAGACCGCCAAGTAAAAGAAGGCCGAGAAGCGCGACAAGAAGACCGCCAAGGGCTTCTCACCGGTCTGAACCGGCCTGTCAGCGGCAGGCAGCGCGCAACTGCCTGCACCGCTGCGCGACACCCGCGCCGCAGCCTGATCCGCACGTCCGCCCCTGCGGCATCCCGCCAGTGGATCGCTACACTGCCCGGCCCGATCGCCTGGTGCTCCGATGTCCGATTCCGTCCGACTTGCGAAACGCGTCGCCGAGCTGGCCCGCTGCTCGCGCAGCGAGGCGGAGCAGTACATCGAGGGCGGCTGGGTCACGGTCGACGGCCATGTGGTCGAACAGCCGCAGCACATGTTCGCCGGCGAACGGGTCGAACTCGACCCCGGCGCCCGCCTCGAAGCCGCCGAGCCCGCGACACTGTTGCTGCACAAACCGGTGGGATTCGAGACCATCGGCGACGACAATCCGGTCACGCCGCTGGCCCGCCCGGAGACGCGCTGGGCCGACGATCCCTCGGGCGTGCGTCTGTTGCAGCGCCACTTCCACCGCTTGACCACGCTGATGCCCCTCGATCGCGATGCCAGCGGCCTGGTGGTGCTGTCGCAGGACGGCCGCGTGTGGCGACGTCTGACCGAGGATCGCGACGAGATCGAGCAGGAATTCGTCGTCGAAGTGGACGGCGAGATCGCGCCCTACGGCCTGCGCCGGCTCAACCACGGCCTGCACTACAACGGGCGCGCGCTGCCGCCGTGCAAAGTCAGCTGGCAGAACGAGATCCGCCTGCGCTTCGCGATCAAGGGTGTCCAGGGTGGCCAGCTGCGCGACATGTGCGCCCAGGTCGGTCTCACCGTGGTCGCCATCCGGCGTATCCGCATCGGCAAGGTGCCGCTGGCCAAGATGCCGGTCGGCAGCTGGCGCTATCTTCCGGTGGGCGAGCGCTTCTGAACCGCGGTGCACGCGGTGCTGAGTCATCGCTGCGCGAGTGTCGATGGCGGGCACTCAGCCGCTGATCCCTCGCACCGATCCCGGTCTACGTGATCAGCCACCGTGACTCACGCGTAACGCGCGAAGTGCGCAATCACGCCTCGCATCACGTGCAATGCACGATCCGGTCGCTGTGCGAACGACAGGGCCGATGTGCGCCCCCTGCCCCACGCTCAGGCGCGCTCGATGCGGAAATCGATCGGCTTGTAGCTGAAATTGTTCGACTGCCCTGCCGAGCACGCGGTCATCGCCACCACCAGCGGCATTTCCGCGCGCAGGCGGATGAAATCGCCAGGCCCGCTCAGTGGGGGAAGCACTGCCACCTGGCCGGTCTCGCCGTCGTAAGTAACGTGCATGAAGATGTTGAAGGCGACCGGTATGCGGTCGATCCCGATCCCGTAGGGCGCCAGCGCGGCGGCGAGGTTGCCTTCGCAGCCCGGCCGGCCTTCTTTTTCGTCGTACAGCAGCTCGAACATCCGCTTCGAGCACGGCGTCAGGGTGAAGTCGTGACGGCCGCAGGTGTCCTCGAGGATGGTGAACATCGGATTGCTGCGGTTGGAGTACAGCGTGTCGCCGGTCGTGAGCAGCAACCGCGACGCGTAGTCGATGGAACGTCCCGACGACAGGTATTCCGCGAGATCGTCGCGTGCGAATGCAGTGAGGTCGCTGACCTGCTGCCCCATTGGATCGACCACGACCAGCACGTCGCCCGTGTCGAGCTCGACCGCGCGTCCGGAACACGGCGGGATGCGTTCGAGCACCGGAGCCCCCGTCACCGCACGCTCCGCACGCGGAACGGACAGGTCCAGTCGGCCTCCGCCCTGCGCCCGCTGTACTGCCGGGTTTCCGCAGCCGCGCCGAAATCCGCCAGATTGGGATTGATCGATCCCTGCAGGGCGATGTCGCGCTGCCGGGTGGCGGCCTGCATCTTCTGGTAACGCCCGTCGGCGCGGAGCTGCTCGAACTGGCGATGCGAGTTGAACACGAGCGCGGGTGACGAAAAGCGGCGCGCCTGCCGCGATGCACCCGCATGCAGGCCGATGACGAAGAACGGGTGGCCGGCCAGGCTCAAACTGAAGTGCGGATCGTCGGGATCGCGGCTCACGTCGGCGGCCCACGGCGTGCCGCGCTTCACGTCGAGGTCGTGCAGACGCTGCAGCTGCGACCACAGCAGCGCCTCGAAGCGGGGTTCGTCGGTGTCGGCAGGGCCTTCGAACAGCGCCACCAGCGAGTGCACCGTGGTGTCGTCCTCGGGCGCCGCGTCCACCATCGCCGCGAACGCGGCCAGCGTGTCGAGCAGCGGCGCGTCGTTGGCACGGTCACCCAGCCGTCCGAATTCGAACGGGCGGATCGCGTCACGCGCCAGTGCGGCCTTCGAGCCCACACACGGGAATGACGGCGCCGCCACGAAGTCGAGAAAGCGTGTCGACAGCGCACCGCCTGTAGCGGGCGACACCGGGCGCATCTCGGACGCCGTGTCGATGGGGTGATGACGATGGGGGCAAGCAGCCATCCTTCGGGGTCCTTCGCATGCGATGGGCATGCACGATTCGGTAGCGCGCAGCCTAGGCAAGGCGCAACGAGTGGCGCGTGTAGGCGAGCGCGTGCGGCGTGCAGTTTTGACGTTCCGGCGTCCCGGGTGTGAAGCCGCCGCACACGAGGCCTGTCCCGGCACGCAGTGCCACCGCCCAAGCCATCCCGTCGGCGCGTCGACTGGCCTCGCATCTTCGACGCCCCGACGGCATCAAGTCCGCACATCGCCGGCAGATAGCGCAGGAATGCGGCTGCGCGCCGCTGCCGCTGCCCACCGCCGCCTGCCGCACCCCTTGGAGCGTTATGACCGAATCTGTTGCAAGTGCGGTGGCCGAGGCCAGCGTCGACGATCACATCCGCTCCGTCGCCGGCATTTCCGACGCCCTGCTCCGCCAGCTGCGGAACTCCTTGCAGCGGATCGACGAGATCAACCGGGTCACCCGGATCATCTCGATGAACGCCCGCATCGAAGCAGTGCGCATCGGCGCGGCGGGACGCAGTTTCGGTGTGATCGCGCAGGAGATGGATACCCTCTCGCGCAACGTCAGCGACACCGCCCAGGACATCGACCGCATGGCAGGCGCGACCAGCCTGGATCTGCAATCGCGCTTGCAGCGTCTGCAGACGGACGTGCGGCATACGCGCCTGACGGAACTGGCGCTCGGCAACATCGATCTGATCGATCGCAACCTCTACGAGCGCAGCTGCGATGTGCGCTGGTGGGCCACCGATCCCTCGCTGGTCGACGCGGCGCTGCGACCCGATGCCGACACCCTCGGCCATGCGAGCCGCCGCCTGTCGCAGATCCTCGACTCGTACACGGTGTACTTCGACCTGGTGCTGGCGAGCCTCGACGGGCCCATTCTCGCCAACGGGCGGCCGCGGCAGTACGCGTCGGCGGGCGCGGACGTCGCCGACGCGCCGTGGTTCCAGAGCGCGATGCGCACGCGATCAGGCGAGGACTACGGTGTCCAGTCCGTGCACGCCAGCCCGCTGGCGGGCGGCGAACGGGCGATGGTCTATGCCTGTACCGTGCGGCAGGGTGGCCGTGTCGACGGCGCACCGCTCGCCGTTCTGGGCATCGTGTTCCGCTGGAACGCCCTGGCGCAGACCATCGTCACCCGGACACCGCTGTCGGATGCGGAGTGGCCGCGCAGCCGGGTGTGCATCGTCGACGACGCCGGCCGGATCCTGGCCGATTCGAGCCCGCACCTCGATCAGCCCGTCTTCGAGCTCGACGGGCGCGATGCCCTGTTCGCGCGCAGCAGCGGGGCCATCGACACGACCTGGCGCGGGCGGGCGCACTGCATCGCCCACGCCGCATCACCGGGCTACGAGACCTACCGCACCGGCTGGCACAGCGTGATCGCCCAGGCGATCGATTGAGCCGCCGCGGCACTCACGTCGGCGGCGCCGACAGATCCTCGAACGCGCCGGTCGCCGGATTCCACTGGTAGACCGCGCCGGGGCAGCCGGCACTGACCGGCAGCCGCAGCTGGGTGCGCCCGCGCTCGATCGTCACCTGCACGGTCTCGATTCCGAGATTGCATGCCGGCTGGGCCAGGACCAGCATCTGCCGCCGGCGGCCGCTCGCCTTGTCCATTACCTCGATGCGCGTCACCGGCGCGTCCTCGTCGTCCATCGGCACGCGGAAATACAGCTGCTCGGTGGATGCAGCCTGGAGCAGCGCGTGCGGGCTGTCGGGCCAGGCGCCGTCGCGATCGAGCGTCGCCACCAGCGCGAGCTGGAGCGGCAGCGTGCGGCCCGTGCGGTAGTCGGTCCAGGTGCCGGTGAGGTGGGGCGCCGCGCGATGGAAACCGGCCCGGTCGAAGCGCAGCCGCGCATTGGGCAGGCCGGCGGCATCGAGTTCGTCCATGCCGAAATCGCGCGTGACGTGCAGGAAGGCCGGCTTGAGCCGGATCGGGGTGCGGTGCCGGTCGTAGGCGTAGATCGCGCGTTGCACTGCGTTGCGGCTGAGGATCACCAGGGTGATGTCGTGGCTGCCGATGCGGCCGCTGTAGATCGCATGCGAGGCGGCTGCCGGGCTGCTCCCGCCGACGAGCAGGCCGAGCGACAGCAGTGCGGCGGCGAGACCGTGACGGACGCCCATCAGAACCGCTCCTCGCCGCTGCGCACGTACTCGAATCGTGTGGCCGTGACGTAGCGGTAATACCGCCACGCGATGGTGCCGGCGCGATAGTCGATGCCCGCCTGCGGCCGCAGCGCCACCCCACCCGCGCCGTCGAACTGCAGCAGGCCCTGTGCGCCGAGCGCATCGAGCGCCTCGTCGCGCACGTGGCCGCCGTCCTCGCGATACACGTAGTGACGGTTGTGATCGGCCCCGCGCTCGCGATCATCCGGATGCAGTGGGGTGACCTTGAAGTCGAGCACGCCATCGCCGTTGATGTCGGCGAAGCCCAGTGTTTCGCCGCCGAAGAACACGATTTCCACGCCGTCGATCACCTGCGCCACTTCGCGGGTGGCCCGATCGATGACGGTGATGCGATCCACCCGCCCCAGATGCGCACCCGCCCGCTTGTGCGCGTGCACGCGGAACAGGAAACGCGCATCCGCGCCGATCTGCAGCAGCTCGCCGTCGTAGGCATGGCGCGGCTCGCTCGAGAACAATGTCTCGCGCTGCAGACGCAGGGGCTGTTGCAGACGGCTGCGCAGATCGAGCGCACGGCCCACCACAGTGCGCGCGCCCGGCGCGAACGGCTGCAGCACCAGCGTGCGCCCCGGCAATCCCGGATCGTCCAGTGCATTGAGCAGCAGCAGCGCATCCGCGCTGTAGGGCGTCTTCTCCAGCGGCACCGGGGCGCCGCCCGCCGCCACCATGTAGCCGCTCATGCCGTCGAGCTGCCAGTCGTGGATCAGCATCACCTCGACCGCGGCGTCGCCGATCGTGCCGCGATAGGCACTGATCGGCCGGGCCTGCGCGAAGGCGAGGCCGACGCCCAGCGCCACCGCACAGAGCCCCATGCACAGCCGGAACGCGTGTCGTCTCCGACCGTTCCCACCCCTCGTTTCGCACCCGGCGCCTCTCCACCGTCACAGAGGCGGCGACCCTGCGGACTGCCGCGCGTGTTGCGCAAGCGGTGCCCGGCCAGTCCGCACACTTCCATGAACCGGGGCCGTCGCCGAGCGCCAGCCGGCGCTTTGGGCGACACTGCACGCCCTGCGCGGCGCACGCGCCCCGATCCGAGATTTCGTGAAAACACCCGCCAGCCTGCAGACCCTGATCGACGAAGGCGTCATCGACGACGTGATGCGCCCGCTCAAGAGCGGCAAGGAGGCGGCGGTGTACGTCGTGCGCTGCGGTGACGACATCCGCTGCGCCAAGGTCTACAAGGACATGGCGCAGCGCAGCTTCCAGAAGCGCGTGCAGTACCAGGAAGGCCGCAAATCGCGAGGCAGCCGCGAGTCGCGTGCGGTGGCGAGCGGCAGCCGCTACGGCCGGCGCCAGCAGGAAGCCGAGTGGAAGAACGCCGAGGTCGACGCGCTCTACCAGCTGCGCGAGGCCGGCGTGCGCGTGCCCGAGCCCTTCGGTTTCTTCCACGGCGTGCTGGTGATGGAACTGGTCACCGATGCGGACGGATTCTCGGCGCCGCGTCTGGGCGAAGTGGAACTCGAGCCGGACCAGGCGCGCGACGTCCACGCCGTGCTCGTGCGCCAGGTCGTGCGCATGCTGTGCTGCGGCCTGATCCATGGCGACCTGTCGGCCTACAACGTGCTGGTCGCTCCCGACGGTCCGGTGGTCATCGACTTCCCGCAGGTGGTCAGCGCCAGCGGCAACAACGCCGCGCGCACCATGCTGCTGCGCGACGTCAACAATCTCACCGCTACGCTCGGTCGCTGGGCGCCGGAGCTGCTCGAGACCTGGTATGGCGAAGAGATGTGGGCCCTGTTCGAGCTGGGCGAGCTGCGCCCCGACAGCGAACTCACCGGACGCTTCACCTTCGATGCCCGCACCATCGACCTCGACGGCGTGCGTGATGCTATCAACGACGCGCGCGAGCTTGCACTGATCCGCCAGCAGGGGCGCGAGGCGCAGGACGAGGATTGATCGCCACGCGTCGTCCGCGCGGTGTCGCCGCAGGACAGTCCCACGCCTCCCATCGACCTGCGTCCCGCCGATCCACGCCCATGACCGCCCCGACACGCACCGACACCCCCCGCGCCCGTTCCGAGACGTCCGCGCGCCCGCCCATGCATCCCCGCAACCGGCACCAGGGCCGCTATGACTTCGACCGGCTGGTCCGGGCCAATCCCGCGCTGGCGGGGCACCTGGTGACGACGCCGCGCGGCGAAGCCAGCGTCGACTTCCACGATCCCGGGGCCGTGCGCGAACTCAACCGCGCGATTCTCCGTGCCGACTACGGCATCGCCCACTGGGACCAGCCCGACGGTGCGCTGTGCCCGCCGATCCCGGGCCGCGCCGATTACCTGCACGGTCTGGCCGATCTGCTGGCCGACACCGGCGACGGCCGCATTCCGCGTGGCCTCTCCGTCCGCGTGCTCGATATCGGCGTGGGCGCGAGTGCGATCTACCCGCTGCTCGGCCATGCCGAGTACGGCTGGCGCTTCGTCGGTGCGGACATCGAGCCCACCTCGCTCGAGGTCGCGTCGGCGATCGTCGCGTCCAACCGCCTGCAGCGCGCGATCACGCTGCGCCGGCAGCCACGGCGTCAGCAGATTTTCGAGGGAGTGGTCCGCGACGACGAGCGCTTCGACCTGAGCCTCTGCAATCCGCCCTTCCATGCCTCCGCCGCCGAGGCGGCCGGCGCGCATGCGCGCAAGCGTCGCCAACTCGCCGGTGCCGCGACGCCCACGCGTGGGCGCGCGAACGCGCCGGCATTGAATTTCGGTGGTCATGCCCACGAGCTGTGGTGCCCGGGCGGGGAAGCGGATTTCCTGCGCCGGATGGTGCGCGAGAGCGCGGAGGTCCGCGACCGCGTCCTGTGGTTCAGCAGCCTCGTCGCACGCGCCGAGCATCTGTCGGGTCTGCGGCGACAGCTGCGTCAGGCCGGCGCCCGGGAGGTGCGCGAGGTCGCGATGGCCCAGGGCAGCAAGCAGAGCCGGTTCGTCGCCTGGACCTATCAGGCCGCCGGCGCACGTGCCGCGTGGTGTGCGGCGCGGGGCTGAGCGCCGCCGCGCGCGCCGTCGATTGGCTCAATCTCACCCGGACCCGCCGTACACCGACGGTCCGGCCTCGCGCATGAAGATCCGCAGGGTGACCGGCCCGATGCCGTCGAAGGCGAGCACCCGGCGCTCGAAGTCGGCGCGGTCGTCGGCGTGTTCGGCGATGCCGAGCACCCGTCCGCCGTAGTCGTCGACCAGCGTGCGGCCCAGCCGCGCGAGACGGCGGGCGGTGGATTCGTCGTAGCGCCGGTAGCCCCCCTCACCGAGCATCCGCACCAGAGCGGCGTGGCGGCTACCGGCCAGGGCGTGCGGCGTGTCGATGCCCGCGTCGACGAGCACCCGCCAGGTCCGGGCCGCGATCGTCTGGGCGATGCGGTGCCCGAACAGCATGCTGGCCAGCAGCCACTTGAACAGCGCGGCCTCATCGCCCGGTTCCACGGTGAATCCGAGATCCCGTGCAGTCAGATGCCGGCGCATGCGGAGACTCCGTGTGAGTGAAGGACGGTCGGCGCACGCATGGGCGGATACGCGCATCGCGATCGCCGCATCAGGACGCCTGTCCGCCGAGCAGCATCCTCGACGACGGTGAAGCCGGCATCGCGAACGTCAGCGCAGCGACAGCCTGCGCCTGCCAGCAATGCCGTGCCGTCGACGATTCACGGGTATCACGTCGTCCCGCCCGACCATCGCACGACGCCCGCACCGATCGCGCCCCGGCGTCTTTGCGGGGACAATGGGCGCGGCCGCGTCACGCCAGGCGGCCGCGATATCGACCTCAGGAGCCTCATGCGAACCTTCGTTCTTCGCGCCCGCGCGGCCCCGACCGACAGCGTGGCGCTGCTCGCCCAGGTCGGTGGCGACGCGCACACCGAAATCCTCGCGCACACGCTGATGAACGCGTTCTTCGTGGCACAGGCGCACCGGCCCGACGTGGTCGTCTATCTGGTGCTGGAAAGCACCCGGGATTTCTCGCGCACGCTGCGGTTCGAGGTCGACGCCATGCACGACATCGGCGGCTTCGACGAGCGCACCCTGCTCGGAAAGGTGGCGCGTGCGCTGGATGCCTCGCGCGGCATGGGCAAGGACGAGGAACGTGCAGTCGAAGCCGGCGTCACCGTGCGCACCAGCAGCTTCGAACGTCTGGTGCAGGCGCTCGCCGCGGATCACCAGCTGTTCCTGATGGACCGCAAGGGCACGCCGATCGGCGAACAGGTCTTCGCGGACCGGCCCTGCTTCCTGCTGACCGACCACATTCCGATGCCGAAGAAGGCGATTCCCGGCCTCGAGCGGATGGGCGCGACGAAGATCACCCTCGGGCCGACGATGCTGTTCGCCTCGCAGTGCGTGGTGCTGATCCACCACGCGCTCGACCAGCGCTGACGGCTTCGCTCAGCCGCCGCGCACGCGCAGTGTGAGGCCCTTGAGGAAATTGCGCATCAGCTGATCGCCGCAGGGACGGAAGTTGCGGTGGCCGGCCTGACGGAACAGCGCCGACAGCTCGGGCTTGGAGACCGGAAAGCCGGCATCGACGAAGATCTGGTGCATGTCGACGTCGGTCAGTTCGAACGCGACCCGCAGCTTCTTCAGCACCACGTTGTTGCTGATGCGCGATTCCACCGGCCGCGCCGGCTGGCTCGTATCGCGGCCGCGCCGATGCACGATCAGGCCGTCGAGCACGTGGGCGAGCACGCTGTCGCTGCAGGCCACATAGCCCGGCTCGTCCTCGCGCAGCAGCATCGGCCGCACGTCGTCCTTGTCGAGGGCGAAGGCAGGATCCGCCAGCCGGGCGAGATCGACCACCTTCTGGTCGCTCAGGTCGAGCATGTAGCGGATGCTGCGCAGGACGTCGTTGTTGATCATCGATTCGGGAGGATGCGTGGGGCGCCGCAGTGTACCGCCGGCCGCAGGTCGTGCCGGCGTACCGCGCACGGGACGACGGGTGATCCGGCGGGTTCAGGTGCCGGCGTCTTCGCGTTCGAAGCTGATGATGCTGCGGGTCTCGCCCTTGTCGGCCCAGTTGGGCATCACGCGCCACGGCGTCAGCACCTGCAGCCGATCGCCCTCGCGCACGAACTGCCGCCGCTGCTCGGTGCCCACCCACGCCGGGTTCCAGGCCACGTCGACTGCGGTGACCCATGCATCGCCCTCCACCCAGTAGCGCCCGGTGTAGGCGATCAGCGTCTCCAGCAGGCGCGCCATCTCGCGGTCGGAGTCACCGGGCTCGCGGCCCTCGCCGGTCAGCATGAACCACACCCGCCCGCCGGCACTGAAGATCACATAGCCGGCCGGCGCCTCGCCCATGGGCGGGAAACGCTCGCCGGTCTCGCGCACCTCGACCATGTACGCCTGCAGGCGCCACGTGCCCTCGAGCGCGCGCGAGGCAGCCGGATGACGGTCGGCGCTCATCGCGCGCGCGTCCGGTACGGGAAGACAGACATCGCAGGACTCCGTTGATTCGGCGGCGGAAGCGCCGCCCGAGCCCGGGGGAGTCTGGCATTCCCCGTCGTGAACACCGGGTGCCCGGTCGCCGTGCACACCCTGATGGAGCCGGGTCCTGGCCGCGGATCGCCGGCGAAATCTTGCCGGGCGAACATGGCCTGCGAACGCACGCCGCGTGACGGAGCCCGGCTGCGCCTCGCACAGCGTCTCCGTGTGCGCGCCCCGATAGTGCCCGCGTCCGCAGTTCGCCGGCGGCACGGCGATAGTCCTCTGCCATCGTGCGCAGACCGTGGCGGCCGTGCGCCGACGCTCACGCCGTCGGTGCTAGATGTCCGGCGACACGGGAGCAACGCAGATGGCCTATCGCATCAGACACAAGGACCGAAGTGCCGGCGCAGCCGTGCGTCGCATCGCGCGCCAGCAGGTGGAGGCAGCACTGGCGTGCATCGACGGCACCACCGGGGACGCCGGCCGCACCCTCCACGAGGTCCGCAAGCGCTGCAAGAAGATCCGCGCTCTGCTGCGGCTGGTCCACCCGGGACTGGACGCCGATGGAGCCGGCAACGCGGCCTTCCGCGCAATCGCCGCGCCGCTCGGCCCGCGGCGCGATGCCGACGTGCTGCTCGAGACGTTCGATGATCTGCTGACAGACTGCAGCGCCCCGGAGGTCGCCGCTCTGGCGCCGGTCCGCGCCGCTCTCGGCCGGCACCGGGAGACGATCCGCGCACGCGACGACACCGACATCCTTCTGCGCGAAGCCCGCGACGCGCTGGCTGCCACGCTGCCGCACATCGCCCGCTGGACGCTGGAGAACGACGGCTTTGCTGCGTATTCGCAAGGACTCGAAGCCCGCTACCGGCGCGGTCGCAGAACCATGCGTGAGGCCTGCCGCAGCGGGGACGCCGAGGCCTTCCACCGCTGGCGCAAATGCAGCAAGGACCTCGCCTTCCATCTGCGTCTGCTCGGTCCGATCTGGCCGGGCCCGATGCGCGCCCAGCGCACCTGCGCCGACGCCCTCGGCGACACGCTCGGCCGGCATCACGATCTCGCCGTGCTGGCGGCACAGGCCGGGCGGATGTCCGACATCCCGGCGCAGGCGGTCGAGGCCCTCGTCGCCCACATCGGCGCGCGGCAGCGCGCACTGGCGCAGGCGGCGAACGCCCTGGGCGCGCGGCTCTATGCCGAGCCGCCGCGGGCGCTGGCCAAGAGCTGGCGACGCCGCTATGCCGCGTGGGGCCGCGAGAGAGACTGCAAAGGCTGATCGGCGCCGCGCCTTCGCCACAACCCCGTTCCGGTCGCCGCGAAGGTGCTCAAGGGGCACAAAGCTGCAGACGCAGCGCCCTGCGCCGAGCAGAACGGCCTCCGCCTCGTCGCCGAGGGCCTTGCGTCTGCAACGCAGGCCCGTTGTAACCGGCACCCGGGCCCAGACGCCAGGCTGCGCACCCGCCCGGCGCCGGATACCATTTGCGGCTTCGCGGACGCCGGTCCGCCGGCCCGGCTGCCCGGCCCGGCGGCATGCGTCCGCCCTGTCCCGGAGCCCCCATGCGCGACCTTCCCTCTTCCGAATACACCGGCCTGCGCGGCCGTCTGCACCGCTTCATCGCGCATCCGCGTGTGCAGACGGGCATCCTCGCGCTGATCGTCATCAACGCGATCCTGCTCGGCATGGAAACCTCGCCGGTGATCATGGCCGCTGCGGGCGAGCTGATCCGTCTGGCGGACACGGTCATCCTCGCCGTGTTCGTGGCCGAGATCGCGATCCGCCTGTTCGTGCACCGCGCGCGGTTCTTTCGCGACCCGTGGAGCCTGTTCGATTTCGCCGTCGTCACCATTGCGCTGGTGCCGGCCACCGGCCCGTTCTCGGTATTGCGCGCCTTGCGCGTGCTGCGCGTATTGCGGGTGCTGACCATCGTGCCGTCGATGCGCCGCGTGGTCGGCGCGCTGCTCGGCGCGGTGCCGGGCCTGCTGTCGATCGGCCTGGTGCTGGTGCTGATCTACTACGTCTGCGCGGTGATCGCGACCAACCTGTTCGGCCCGGTCTTCCCCGACTGGTTCGGCAATCTGGGGCGCTCGTTCTACTCGCTGTTCCAGATCATGACGCTGGAGAGCTGGTCGATGGGCATCTCGCGGCCGGTGATGGAGGAATTCCCGTACGCCTGGGCGTTCTTCATTCCCTTCATCCTGATCGCCACCTTCACCATGCTCAATCTCTTCATCGGCGTGATCGTCGACGCGATGCAGACCGTGTCCGAAGCCGAGCACGCCGACACCCTGGATGCCCTCGACCGGACGCAGGATCACATCGAGGCCGACGTGCATTCGGAAGTACGCGCGCTGCGTGACGAGATCCGGGACCTGCGCCGCCTCATCGAACAGCGGGCCGGCGGCTGAGGCGGCGCCGGTCGCGCGCTTCACGCAGGATCCCCGTGTGCCGCGGTTAGGCTGGCGCATCGAAGGCCGCGTCCCGCGGGCCGGGAGTGAAGCATTGAAGATCCAGTTCAACACCGACAACCACATCGACGGCAACGATGCGCTCGAGTCCCGCGTCAACGCGATGCTCGAGCAGCACCTCGGGCGCTTCTTTCCGCGTCTGAGCCGGCTCGAGGTGTTCCTGTCCGACAGCAACTCCACCAAGGGCGGCCCGGACGACAAGCGTTGCGCGCTCGAGGCCCGGCTGCAGAACGACGAGCCGATCGGTGCCAGCCATGACGATGCGGATGTCGAGAAGGCCATCCGCGGCGCCTGCGACAAGCTCAAGTCGCTGCTCGATTCTCGGATCCAGAAACAGCGCGGCTACTGAGGCGCCGCGACCTGTCGCGGCCGTACGGCGTGCCGTGATCGGGACGACGCGCGGCCGCGTATGCACGACCGGGGCTGCGCCGCGCGCCGTCGGTCCCCGGCCGTGACGGCCTGCACCGGTATGCACCGCCTGCCTACACTCGGCGGATGCGACACGACCCCGGCCCGCCGCCCCTCGACCCTCGCCCCCACCGGGTGAACGCGCCACTCGACGATGGCGCGCTGCTTCGCGGCGTGCTCGCACACGACATGCGCCGCGACCTGCGCCGGCATCTGCGGCCGATGCTGGCCTGGTACCTGCTGTTCACAGCCTTCGCTACGGTGGCCACTGCACCACTGACCACCTGGTCACTCGCTGCGCTGCTGCACTGGATCGAACGGCCGTTGGCCGGCGAATTCGACGGCATCGCCGGCATCGCACTCGCGCTCGGCTGGCTGGCGCTCGCCGGCGCCTTCGCCTGGTTCGTGGTGATGCTGCAGCAGACCGGCATGCTGCTGGTCTCGGCCAGCCACGGCTGCCGGTACCGTACGGCAGCCGCGGCGTTGCTGGGCATGCTGCGCCGCGCCGGGCCGCTCGCGCTGCTCGCGATGATGCAGGTGGCGGCCCATGCGGTGCTGGCCCTGCCCTGGCTGATCACGGGCGGTCTGCTGTACCGGGCGCTGCTCGGCGGTTTCGATCCCTATTACGTGATCAGCGCACGTCCGGCCGCGCTGTGGTGGTTCGTCGCGGTGTTCGCGCCGGTGCTGGCCATCGGCCTGTTCCTGCACGCCACGCTGTATTTCCGCTGGCTGCTGGCCACGCCCGCGCTCGTGCTGGAGGGTCTGGGGCCGGTGGCCGCGCTGGTGCGCAGCCGACGGCTCACGCGAGGCCGCCACCTGCGGATCGCGCTGCTGGTCGTCGGTGTGGCGGTGACGGTTGCGGCACTGCCCCTGCTGGTGACCGAACTCTACGATCGCGCCGCGACACCGATGCTGGACTGGCTGCCGGCACACCGGTGGCTGGTCAGCGCCGGCATGGTGCTCTACCTGACGCTCTACGCCGCGTCGGCGCTCGGCGCGCTGTTCTTCGGCACCACCCTGAACGCGCTGCTGGTGCGTGCGCTGTATCTGCGCCTCGGCGGCACACGCCGACGACACGCGGTGGAGCGCGCGCCCGCGCATCCGGGCCGATTCGTCTGGGGCGCGGAAGCGGCCTTTCTGGTGATCGCGCTGGTGCAGGCGACGCTGGCAGTGATCAGCATGAACCTGCGCAACGAGGTCACGGTCACCGCGCACCGGGGCGCATCGACCGTCGCACCGGAGAACACGCTCGCCGCGTTCCAGGCCGCGATCGATGCCGGTGCCGACGCGATCGAGTTCGACGTGCGCCTCAGCGCGGACGGCGCCGTGGTCGTGTTCCACGACAGCGATTTCCGGCGTGTCGCCGGCGATGCCAGCGCCGTGATCGACACGCCGCTGGCGACGATGCGCGGTTTCGATGTCGGCAGCTGGTTCGATCCCGCCTTCGCCGACCAGCGCGTCGCCACACTGGGCGAGACACTGGCCTTCATCGACCGGCGTGCGCTGGCGCTGGTGGAACTGAAACCCGACGCCGCCAACGCGGACGCCCTGCTCGCGGCGGTCCTGGACGAGGTCGAGCGCAGCGGCTACCGGGACGCCGTGATGCTGGCCTCGCTGTCACCCGACCTCGTGCGCGCCGCGCGTGACGCCGCTCCCGACATGCGCCTGGCGCTCTTCGCCAATGCGGCGCTGCCGGGCACCGCGCGCCGCACCGACTTCGACCTGCTGGGTCTGAACCACCTCCAGCTCGACCTGCGCAGCGTGGCCGATGCCCGCCGCCGCGGCTACACGCTGCAGGCCTGGACGGTGAACGATCCGGCGCGGATGGCCCGCTACATGGACCTCGGCGTCGACGACATCAGCACCGACGTCCCCGCCGAGGCCGTCCGCGTGCGCGAGGAGCGGGCCGCGCTCAACGATGTGGAACGCCTGCTCGCCCGCCTGCACAGCTGGTTCCGGCGTTGATGCCCCCGCGCCGGCCACCCGCTCTGGCATGCTGTCGGCCGATCGCTCCCATGACGCTGCGGCCACGATGACGCCGATCCTGCCTCCGCCCGACGCCGTGATCGACCTGCTGCCCGATGCGGTCTGCGTCGTCGACGCCGAGGGGCGGTTCCTGTTCGTCAGCGCCGGCTTCGAACGCATCCTCGGCTACGCGCCGGCCGAAGTGATCGGCCGCCGCGCGTTCGACTTCGTCCACGAGGAGGACCGCGCCAGCACGATGGCCCAGGCCGCGCAGATCATGGACGGCGCCATGCAGCGCCATTTCCGCAATCGCTACCGGCACAAGGCCGGCCATCTGGTGGACATGCAGTGGTCGGCGACCTGGCACCCGTCGCACGGCGTGCGCATCGGCGTCGGGCGCGAAGTCACCGAACTGCGCCGCGCCGAGCAGCAGCTCGAATACCTCGCCCACCACGACGCGCTGACCGGGCTCCTCAATCGCCACGCCCTGCATCGCGCGCTCGAGCAGGCGCTGGACGAGGCGAGACGCACCGGCGGCGGCCTCAGCCTGCTCTTCATCGATCTGGACGGGTTCAAGGCCGCGAACGATGCCGGCGGTCACGAGGCCGGCGATCGTCTGCTGCAGTCGGTGGCGGCGTGCCTCAGGCAGTCGCTGCGTCCGGGTGATTGCGCCGGGCGCATGGGCGGTGATGAATTCGTCGTGCTGCTACCGGGATGCGTCGATGTCGACGGCGCAGCGGCCGTCGCGGACGGCATCCGGACACGGCTGCGCCTGATCGCCGCCGTGGCTGCGGACCTGCACACCGGCATCGACGCCAGCATCGGCATCGCCAGCTTCCCCGCGCACGGCCAGGACGCCCGCGCCCTGCTCGCGCATGCCGACCACGCCATGTATGCGGTCAAGCGCCGCCGGTGCGCGATGCCGGTGGCCTGATGTCCCCGGAGGGCGCCGGCGCCCGCCAGACGCCCGTATCGGCCCGGCAATAGCGCGCGATGAACGCCTGTTGCGACGGCATCTGCGCCACCGCGCGTTCGATCGGCGCACGGATGCCGTGCAGCAGGCGGCGCAGGTCATCGTCGGCCAGGGCGCGCGCCAGCGGATGCGGCGGGCCCGGGGCGATGCCCTGCCCCAGCAGGACGTGGGTCCAGGAGTCAACGCGGAACAGCTCGTCGGCGTTCTGCCAGGCGTGCGCGCGCTCGCGCCAGGCGCGCAGGCGGATGTCGAGCGACGGCGGCAGCGCCATCTCGCGGCAGGCCACCCACATCGGCTCGTCGCGCTGCGTGGCGTGGTAGTGCAGCACGATGAAGTCGCGCACGTGTTCCATCTCGGCGCGGCTGACGTCGTTGAACACCTCGACCAGTGCCGGTGAAATGCCGTCGAACGGGAACAGCTGCACCAGGCGCACGACCGCGCTGATGGTCAGGTGCAGGCTGGTCGATTCCAGCGGTTCGATGAAGCCGCTGGCCAGGCCGAGCGAGACGACGTTGCCGTTCCAGGCCTTGCGCCGGCGGCCGGTACGGAACGGCACGAGCCAGGGATCCCTCAGCGGCCGCCCGCCGACATCGCGCAGCAGCTTCGCGTGCGCCTCGTCGTCCGACATGTAGCGGCTGGAGAACACCAGCCCGTTGCCGACGCGATGCTGCAGCGGGATGTACCAGCGCCAGCCCGCCTCGTGCGCGATCGCGCGCGTGTACGGCACCGGCGCGCCGTCGGATTCGGTCTGCACGGCGACGGCGCGGTCGCTCGGCAGCCATTCGCTCCAGTCCTCGTAGCCGGTCTGCAGCGTCTGCTCGATCAGCAGGCCACGGAAGCCGGTGCAGTCGATGAACAGATCGCCCTCGAGCCGCTGCCCGTCTTCGAGCACCAGGGCCTCGACGTCGCCGCTGTGCGCATGCCGGGTGACTTCGCGGATCTTGCCCTCGATGCGCGTCAGGCCGTGCCGCTCGGCGATCCGCCGCAGAAATCTCGCGTAGAGGCCGGCGTCGAGGTGATAGGCGTAGTTGACCTGCGGATCGGTGCCGAGCGCGAAGCGGTCGGCGCGCGAGGCGAGCGTTTCCAGGCAGAAATCGCCGAGCTCGGACACCATGCCGCGGCGCTGGGCATCGAGCCAGCAGTGATGGAAGCCGGCCGCCCAGGTGCCCTGTCCGGTGATGCCGAAGGGATGGATGTAGCGGTCGCCGGGCCGGCGCCAGTTCTCGAACGAGATCGACAGCTTGAACGTGCCGGCGACGGCGCGCAGGAAGTCCTGCTCGTCGATCTGCAGGAAGCGGTGGAAGGTGCGGATGGGCGGCACGGTGGATTCACCCACGCCGACCGTGCCGATCTGTTCCGATTCCACGAGCGTGATGTCCAGGCGATCGCGGAACTGGTGCGCGAGTGCGCAGGCGGCCAGCCAGCCCGCGGTGCCACCACCGGCGATGACCACGCGGCGGATGGCACCCGGCGGTGTGTCGGCGTGGTCCATGTCGTGCGTCCTCCTGTCAGCGGTTGAGCGCGGCGATCAGCCGGGCACGGATGCGGCGCGCGCGCGTGTCGTCGATCGGGTCCAGCACGTCGCGTGCAGCCTCGGGCACGTGCGCGCCTGCGCGCCCGGCGGCCCCGAAGACGTAGTAATCGAAGACCTGCGCCCAGGCCTGCTTCTCGCGCTCGGGCAGGTCGCGCAAGGTCCACAGCGCGTGATGCAGCGCCGGCACCGGCGATGCGAGAAAGGCCGGCGCGCGGCGCCACCAGTAGTTGACCAGCACGTTGAACGGCGCCTCGCTGCGCACGTGGTGCCACCACATGCCGGGAATGTAGATCGCGTCGCCCGGCTCCAGCACTGCGGTCTGGGCGGTGGCGAGCGCGTCGCGAAAACGCGGGAAGCGCGCGAGATCGGGCGCGTCGAAATCCACCAGACTCACGACCTGCCCGCCCGGCGTCGGCTCCAGCGGTCCCGGGTAGAGGTTGTCGATCTGGTCGGGCGGAAACACGGTGAACCGGCGCCGGCCCACGGCGCAGACGGCCAGGTTCTCCGGCGCGTCGAAATGGCAGGACGCGACGACGCGATTGCCGATCCAGATGCTCGGCGGCGCCTCGACCCCGTGCCCGGCCAGGCCCAGATCGTTGTCCGCAGCGAAACCCGGCAACGCGCCGGCGATCGGCAGCGAGGCCACGTAGTAGGTCGGCGGTCGCGCGTCGTCGAGATGCCGGGTGATCGCGTCGAGCACCTCGCCGAGACCGCCGCGGCGGACCTCGAAGTTCAGCGCGGTGCAATCGTCGTTGTAGAACGGGCGCCCGTCGATCTCCGGCCCGCCGTACGAGTACGGCACCACACGGCCGGTATCGAAGCCGCGCAGGTAGGCCATCGCCGAATCCGTCGAGTCCTGCCCGGCGCGAACCAGCCCCCAGTCGCGCGCGACTCCGCGCAACCGCGTGGGCACGCCGGCCGCCAGCAGATCGTCGAGCGGAAGCCCGCCCGCGTTCGCGACGTCGAGGGTGCGCATTGCCGTCGGCGCCACGTCCACGGTTCAGTGGCCCCCGTGACTCGTGGCCGTCTCCTGCTCACGCAGGCGGCGCTGCTTTTCCGCCATCAGCCGGCGCACGTTGTGCAGCGACGCCAGCAGCAGATAGGCCCCTTCCAGATACCCGGCGCGATGCAGACGCTCGAGCGCCGCGCCATCCAGTGCCGCCAGCGCATCGCGGTCGATGCCGTGCAGACCGCGCACGTCGACACGATGCCGCGCGTCCAGCTCGACCGCCAGCTGCATCGGCTGGATCAGACCCAGCGCATCGAAGGCGGCGAACATGGCCGCGCCGAATTCCGCGCCATCACGGATGCCGCGCAGCACGTCGGCGATGTGATCGAGATACGGGCTGTTCCCACCCTGCGGCAGGAACACCGCCTCGCCGTCATCGCGGTTCACACGTGGATGATCGAGGTCGACATGGATCACCGGGGCCTGGCGGAGTTCACCGTCGACGTGCTGCTCCTGGAAGCCGATCAGGAACGGGCCCTTCGCCACGGCGCCCGGCAGGTAGGCGGCATTCCAGCGGCCATCGCGCAGGAACAGATTCTCGTGCTGCTCGAAGCCCAGCAGCGCCACCGACATCCACTCGCCCGCCTCGTCCTTGCGGAAGAAGATCGGATATTCGCGCTGCAGCTCGGCGTACTCGCTCGGATAGGCCGGCACCATTCCGACCGCGTCGCCGAAGCGCGGATCGAAGCCGGTGGCGACACGCAGATCCTTGTGTGCAACGTTGTTGAGCAGTTCGAAGCGGGCCATCGGGTCTCCGGGCTGGGGACGCCCGGACGATGCGGACGGTCCCTGGATGGTACGGGCGCATGCGCGCGGGCGCATCGATGCGCGCCCCCACGCGCCAAGTGAGAACGGGACCGCTGCAGCTGCAGCGGTCCCGCCCGGCATCGTCCCTGGGGGAGGCGGTGACGGGATCAGAAGCGGTAGCGCACGCCCAGCATGTAACGCGGACTCTGGTCGGCCAGCTTGACGATCTGCTGGTCGGTGCGGGCATGCCAGCGCACGTCCTCACCGGTCAGATTGACCGCCTCGAAGCCGAACAACCAGTGGTCGTTGAGCGCGTAGTTCACGCTGAGATCCCACTGGTCGTAGGCCTCGACGTAGTATGGATTCTTGCTGTTGCCCTGGTTGGCGAGGATCAGATACTCGTCGCGCCAGTTCCACGCCAGACGCACCGTCCAGCCGTACTTCTCGTACATGAAGACCGCATTGGCGGTGTCGCTGAGGCCGGTGAGCGCGAACTGGTCGATGTTCGGATCGCCCCCGTTGTTGTAGCCGACGTCGCCATTGACGATGGTGTAGTTGGCGAGAATGCCGAAGCCTGAGTCGCCGAAGAAGTACTGGCCGCCCAGCTCCCAGCCGCGCAAGGTGGCCGCGTTCTGGTTGATCGGCTGGCTGACGTTGAACTGGTACAGCGGGTCGTTGGCATTGCCGTAGAGATCGTAGGCGGCCTCGAGTGCCAGCGCCTGCGCGTCGCTGCCGTCGAACGCGCCCAGACCCGCCGGGTCGTTGCGCAGCAGCGCCAGCGCACTGAACAGCGAGGTGTCGTTGCCGGAGCATGCCGCCGCATTGGCGGCGCCCACCTGGGCGGCGCACGCCGGGCTCAGCAGGAACGCCAGTGCGGCCTGGGCGTCGGGACCGGACGTCGGGTCACGCAGCCCGTACAGCGGTTCCTGGGTGATGGTGTTGCCGATGAAGTTGTTCACCGACTTCGTCCAGTACGTCACCGACAGATAGCTCGCGTTCGCGAAGTACCACTCGAGCGCCAGGTCGAGGTTGTCCGATTCCAGCGGCTTGAGGCTCGGGTTCTGCGAGTTGCCCTGCGCGCGGGACGAGGGATCCAGCAGCACCGAGCCCGTCGGCTGCTGGGCGCCCGGCCCGGCGTAGAGATTGCCGTAGGGCGCACGCGCGATGCTCTTGCCGAACGACGCGCGCCCCTTGAGCTGGTCGGTGAAATCGATGCTGAAATCGAGATTGGGCAGGATGTAGCTGTAGCTGGCGCGCTCGCTGTACGGCTCGAGCTCATCCGACAGGACGATGCGGAAATCGTTGTTGGACTGCCATTCGATCGCCTCGGGGATCGCAATGAGCGAGGTCGAGGTGATGTCGGTCGTCTCGTAACGCACACCGATCCGGGTATTGGTGCGCATGCCGCCCAGCTCGCCCTCGAGCGAGAGCTGCATGTAGGCCGCATTGGTCTTTTCTTCGACGCGATTGTCGGCCGAGTTGCGCGGACTCACGCCCAGGCCCACGCCGTACTGCGCCGCGGCCCATTGCGCGAGTGCGCCGGCGTCGCCGCGCCAGGCCGGCCAGCTGCTGAACGAATAGTCGTCGAACAGGCCGACGATGCTGACCGGCTGCAGGAAATTCATCAGCCCGCCCGCGACGTCGGAATCGACGTTCGCGACACTCCAGTCGCCGAGCGTCGAATAGGCCTCCTCGGCCTGCAAACGGTGGGTACTGACCTTGTTGGTGTCGACGCCGAACTGGAAGCGGCCCTGATCGAAGCTCCACTCGCCGTCGACCCGCCCCTGCTTGATTTCGCTGACCTGGGTCTGCGCGTTGACGCGCAGCACCTGGCTGCCGATCTCGCCGGCCACGAAGCCCGGATTCACCACGCCGTTGGTGCGCGCGATCGCATCGGCGGTCGAGGGATACCAGGTCTGCGTGCCGACCGGCATGCCGTTGTTGAAGAACATCTCCTGCACCCACGAGCCGCCGCAATGCGGACCCGTGGTGCAGTTGTTGGTGCCCGCGATGCTCATGAAGATCGATCCGCCGCCGGTCAGCGGATCGTTGGGCCGGCTCTCGGTCTTGGAGTTGTGCGCATCGAGGCTCAAGCGGAAATCAGGGTTGACGTCCCAGACCGCATTGAAACCCAGCGAGCCGAGCTCGTACTCCTGCATGCTGCGTTGCTGCTCGAGGCCGAAATCCTTGGTGCCGGCGATCTCGCCGATGTAGGTCGGTGTGGCCACCGCGCCGGAGGTGTCGAATTCGATGTTGGTGTAGGCGCTGTTCTGCAGCCACATGCCCTGCTCACCGCGGTTCTCGGTGATCTCGTTCGTCGAATAGGTGTAGTCCAGGGTCAGCGTGACGCTGTCGGTGGGCGCGAACTGCAGCACGGCCTGGCCGTTGACGCGCTCGCGCTCGAACTCCGAGAACGCATAGCGCAGGTCGTTGGGACGCGCGTAGAGCTCGCCGATGGCCGGCGCGTTGGTCACCGCGGGATCACCCGGCATCGTGCCCGTCCAGGGCTGGATGTTCCAGTAGTTGTTGGTGGCCTGGACCGAGCCGCCCTTGCGCTTCTGATAGCTGGTGCTCAGGCCGACGCCGAAGGTCTTGTCGGGATTGGTGTAGCTGAAGATGCCCGACAGCTCGGGCGTCAGGTCGTTCTCGAACAGCTGGCTGCGGTCGGACACCACCTTGGCGCCGGCGCTGGCGACCACGCCCGAGTGGTTGAACGGACGATCGGTGAGGATGTTGATCGTCGCGCCGATGCCGCCGCTCGGCACATGGGCCTGGCTGGTCTTGTAGACCTCGATGCCGCTGATCGCCTCGGCCGCGAGCTGCGCGAAGTTGAACGCGCGCGTGCCGCCATCCACGCCGCCGATCGCCACCTGGCCGGACGCGCCGAAGGCGTCGGCGCCAGGCACCTGGCGGCCGTTGAGCGTGACCATATTGAACTGCGGACCGAAACCGCGCGCGGTGACCTGCGCGCCCTCGCCATCGCGGCGCTCGATCGAGATGCCGGTCACGCGCTGCAGGGATTCGGCGAGATTGGAATCGGGGAACTTGCCGATGTCCTCGGCGCTGATCGCGTCGACCACGCCGGCCGCATCGCGCTTGGTTTCCATCGCCTGGTTGAGGCTGCTGCGCAGCGCGGTGACGGTGACCGTGTCGAGGTCGGTGGCCGTGCTCCGCGGCGCGCTCGTCGACTGCGCGCCGGGAATTGCCGACCCCTGCGGCTCCTGCGCGAACGCAGGATTGATGATCAGCACGCCGCCGACGAAGGTAAACATCGCCGTCGACTTCAAACGCTTCAACTTCAGGTTCATTCGCCCGTCCTCAGCACCAGGATTGGTTCGACCGCACGCAGGCTGCGCACGGCACCCACATCACCCGACCACCTTCGCCTGCGCCCTGCGGCACCTGTGGCTCGGGGGCCTCCTTCGAGTGTTCTCTTGAACGCACTGGAGCGTCGGTCGGTGGGGACATACGGCGTCGACTCGGCTCGTCCTGCCGCCATGCACGTGCGTCGATCGCTCCGGAATCCTGCTGTTTCGCCGTGTGCCTGGCGCTCGGGCGCCTTCCCTGCACTGCACTGTCGAAACGTCCGAACCCCGCTTCCATCGCCGTGAAAGTGATAGCGCTAACACCCCTGAAGTGACGGTCTATCGCCTGATGGCAGCGTTGTCACCATGCAGTGCAGCAAAGCCCGCACATGCGCGCATTACGCGTGCCCGGCTCGGGGCGATGCGCGTGGGAATGCGCGCATTCTTCATCCGCAACAAGCCACGAGCGGCCGCGCGGACCGCGGTGCGGGCCGCCCGCCCGAGGCGGTCCAGGCGGCGCGATCGCGGCACGGGCACGGGCCTGTCGGGCGAACGGCCCCTTGCCCGAGGGGTGGATCAGGAATAGAGCGCGGCGTAGCCCGCGTCGTCCACCTGGCTCAGGCCCAGCTGTTCGAATTGCGCCCACATACCGTGCCAGCGCGCGGCGTCCCGATGCAGCGGCGCGACGAGGCGCGGACAGGTATCGGCGATGATCGCGTCCACCAGCGGCGTGGGCGCGGTGCCGCTGTAGCGGTACCACATGGCGGCGGCTTCGGCCGGTTGCTCACGGCACCACCGCGCGCCTTCGCCGATCAGCTGCGTGACCGTTTGGACCACGCCGGCGTGTTGCCGCAGAAAGCGCTCCGAGGTGAACAGCTCGAGCGCGGAGAAGTTCTGCAGGCCCACCTCGTGCGTGGCGATGAACTGCGTGTCCATGCCTTCGAGCCGCGCCTCGACACCTTCGAAGTTGGCGAAACACAGCCACGCCCCGTCGAAGCCGGCACGCAGGTTGTCGAGATGCGCGAAGCCGGCCTCCTCGATCCGCACCTGCCCGTCACCGAACGGCGCCCCCTGCTGCGCGCACCAGCGCGACAGGATTTCGACCGCGATCGCATCGGTGACGCCGCCCGCCACCGGCGACGCGAGGCGCACCGCGCCGCCCGCGAGCAGGCGCTGGCCGGCCTCGCGCTGCAGCAGGATGCCGCCTTCGGTTTCGAAGAAGCAGCCGAGCGCCTTCAGACCGGGACGGTCCGCATCGATCATGTGCAAGGGCTCGTTGCAGGCGAACGCCACCTCGCCGGCCACCGTGGCCGCCAGTCCGTCGTAGTGATCGTCGGGCACCAGAAGCTCGAGATCGAGGCCGGCGTCGCGGTACCAGCCGCGCTCGATGCCCGCGATCAGCGGAAGGTGATCCGGATTGAGAAACCATTCGAGCGACAACTGGAGCTTCATGGCGGAGACCCGTGCGGCAGGTCGCACAGACTAGTCCACCCGGCCTCGCCCGGCACGGCCGCGCTCGCGCGGATGCGTCCCGCGGCCCCGCATCTTCACTCCGCCAGTGCAGCCTGCGCGACGGCGCCGCCGTCGTGCATGGCCGCGGCCACGGCCGCATCGTCGACGGCCACGGCTTCCTGGTCCTCGACGTCGATCCGCTCGGCCGCGTCACTGAGCACGACGATGCTGATGCGACGATTGATCGGATTGCGCGGATCGGTCTTGTCGAACGGCACGGACGAGGACAATCCGACCACCCGCGAGAGCTTGGCCTCGTCCATACCGCCGGCGACGAGCGCGCGCCGCGCCGCATTGGCGCGCTGGCTGGAGAGCTCCCAGTTGCCCGAGCCGTTGGCATCGGCGAACGGCGTGGTGTCCGTGTGCCCGGAGATCGCCACCCGGTTGTCGACCTGGTTCAGATAGCGCGCCAGTTCCATCAGGATGCTGGCGGTGTAGTCCTTGAGATTGGGTGATCCCAGATCGAACATCGGCCGGTTGTGCGAATCGACGATCTGGATGCGCAGGCCTTCGGGCGTGATGTCGATCAGCAGCTGGTCCTTGAAGGGGGCCAGCGCCTGGCTTTTCGCCACGGCCTCCTCGAGCTCGCGCTTGAGCGCTTCCAGACGCGCGCGATCGGCGGCATCGCGACGCGTCTCGTCCGGCGTCGCACCCGCTCCAGGCGGGTTGCGCAGATGGTCGAACATCTTGATCGGCACGTCGCCCGCGCCGCCCGGGCCGCTCACGCCAGGGGCGGCTGACGCGGCGGCACCGGCCACCGCGCTCGGATTCTTGAAGTACTCCGCGATGCCGCCGAGCTGTTCCTGCGGCATCGTGGCGACCAGCCACATCACCATGAAGAAGGCCATCATCGCGGTCACGAAGTCCGCGTAGGCGACCTTCCACGCGCCGCCGTGATGGCCGCCGCCACCGCCCTTCTTCTTGCGGACGATGATGATCGGTTGCGCCTGCTCGCTCATGGCGGTCAACCCTTTGCGGCCTTGAGGTCGGCTTCCAGATCCTGGAAGCTCGGACGCACACCCGAGAACAGCAGCTTGCGCGCGAACTCGATGGCCACCGACGGCGGGTAGCCGCGCAGCGACGCCACCAGCGCCATCTTCACCACCTCGAAGGCCTTGCCCTCGTCATGCGCACGGTTCTCCATCGCGGTGGCGACCGGACCGACGAAGCCATAGGCGAGAAAGATGCCGAGGAAGGTGCCGACCAGCGCCGACGCGACCTTCTGGCCGATCTCGGCCGGCGGCGCGCTGCCGACGATCGACATCGTCAGGATGATGCCGAGTACCGCGGCCACGATACCGAAACCCGGCAGTGCGTCGGCGACCTTCTGCACCGAATGCGCGGGCTCCAGCGCTTCCTGGTGGTGGGTTTCGAGTTCGTACTCGAGCAGCGATTCGAGCTCGTGCGGGCTCATGCTGCCGCCGATCATCAGGCGCAGGCAGTCGGTGATGAAGGTCAGCATGTGGTGGTCGGCGGCGATCTTCGGATACTTCTGGAAGATCGCGCTGCGCTCGGGATTCTCGACATGATCCTCGATCGCCATCGTGCCCTCGCGGCGCATCTTCATCAGGATCTCGTAGATCAGCTTCAGCAGATCGACGTAATCGGTGCGCTGGTATTTCGGCCCTTTCAGCAGCGCGATCGTGCTCTGCATCGCGCCCTTCATCACCTTGGGCGGCGTGGCGATCACATAGGCGCCCAACGCGCAGCCGCAGATCACGATGATCTCGTTGACATGCCACAACGACAGCAGCTTGCCGCCCACCATGGTGAAGCCGCCGACCATGCTCGCGACGACGACGATGGCACCGATGATGAGATACATGAGCGATGAATCCGGAAACGCGTCCTTGTGGTTCCCTGTATCGGCGTCGGCCGGGAAGCCTTGAGCGCCGTTGGTCGGCCGCAGCGTGATTCCGCTCGCCGGACTGTCCTGCTTCACTGAATAGGCGACGACCAGGCGGAACATCCCTGCCGCATCGCCGCAGACGACGCCGCGCCACGCCGCGCCACGCCGCACCTGCGGCACGAGAAGCGAACGCCCGCCCTGCATCGACGTTTCCGCGCCGCTCGTTCGAGGCCCGGCGACGCCGCGACAGACGCACGATGCGTCGGGCGCAGATCGGGTGTGCCGGTCAGTGCAATGCGGTCGTGATGAACCAGACGCCCACGGCGGCCATGCCGAGCGCCAGCACGCGCCGGATGATCGCCACGCGGCCGGGACGCAGCCACCAGCGCCGCAAGCCGGCGGCGCCGAGCACCAGCCCCAGGTGGACCAGGGTGGCCACCCCCACACTGATCATCCCGAGCATCACGAATTCACGCGCGGGCGCGTCCGGCCCGGAAAGAAAACGTGGCGCCACGGTCACGAAGAACAGCGCCGCCTTCACGTTGACCAGATTCAGCGCGATCCCTGCGAACAGCGCCTGGCGGCGCGTGCGGCCGACGGCGCCGGCCGGTGCCGCCCCGTCGTCCTGCGACCGCCAGCCCTGCCAGGCCAGCCACAGCATCATCAGCCCGGCGGCGACGCCGACCCAGGTGCCGATGGCGGGCGCGCGCACCAGCAGCGCGCTCAGACCGAAGGCCGACAGGGTGACGTTGAGCGCGAGCCCGACCGCGACGCCTGCGACCGCCACCAGCCCGACGCGCCGCCCTTGGGCCAGCGTCAGCGTCACAAGCCAGGCCATGTTGGGCCCGGGTGTGATCTCGACCAGCCACACCGCGAGGGCAAAGCCGACGATGTCCATTTCAGCTGTCGCTCGAGCGTTCGATACGGACCGTGCGCCCCGAGCGGCGCAGGCGCGCCGTCCGGCCGGATCCGGACCTGTCCACGAGCCGGGAAGCGCGTCGGTGTCGCATCGCCCTCAACCGCAGTACACGCGGCGGATCGTGTTGTCGCGGTCCAGCTCCAGCGTGATCCGGTCCGGCCGCGTGTCGCGTCCCGCCGTCCGCTCGGGCCGCAGCGGCCGGATCAGTCCGGCATGGCGTTCGCGCCAGCCGCGGCCGGTCACCTCCGACGTCGAGACCTGTCCGACCGCCCACTGCACGCGCCCGGCGTGACAGGTGCCCGAGGCCGCAGCCCGTTCCTGCGGCACACCCGGCGCGGGTTGCCACGCGGCGCAGGACGCGAGTGCGGCGACGAGCAACGGTGCGACAGAGACACCGACCCGGATCGACATGACGAAGCCCCGGCAGCGAAGGAACAGTCCGGATACTCGCAGCCGCGCCCACATGCAAATGGCACGCGCGGCGCGTCTCCTCAGGGCGATGATGAGGTCGACGGCTGGAAGGCAGCCGCGCCGCCCTGCCACAGCGCGAAGGCATAGATGTCGGTCCAGACCGCATCCAGTTGGCTGCGGCTCGAGCCCATGCCGTGGCCGGCGTCGAAATCGATCCGGAGCAACACCGGCTCCGCACTCGCGGTCGCGGCCGCCAGGCGCGCCGCATACTTGGCGCTGTGGAACGTGGCCGCGCGCGGATCGTTGAGGCCCGATACCACGAGCACGGCGGGATACGCGACACCGTCGCGGATGTGCTGGTAGGGGTCCAGCGCGTACATGGTGCGGAACGAATCCGCATCGGTGATCGGCCCGCCCCACTCTTCGATGTCGGCGTAGTTCTGTTCCGACACGTAGCGGATGGGATTCATGAAGCCCACGTTCGCGATGGCACCGCTGAACAGATCGGGCCGCTCGTTGATCGCACCGCCCAGCATCACGCCGCCGGCGGACGTGCCGAGCAGCGTGAGCGTGCCGGGCGACCCCACGCCCCCGGCCACCATCGCCTCGGCCACGTCGATCGCGTCGCGCCATGTGGTGGCCTTGGTCGCAGCCTTGCCGGCGTAGTGCCAGTCGCGACCGAACTCGCCACCACCCCGCACGTTGGCCACCGCGTAGACGCCGCCGCGATCGAGGAACGCGAGCAGCCGCGCACTGAACCGCGGCGATGCGGGATACCCGTACGCGCCGTAGGCCTCGAGCAATACCGGTGTCGTGCGGTCGGGCGTGGTGCCCTGCTTCATGACCAGCGTGTACGGCACGTCCACCCCGTCGCGAGCCACGACACGGCCTCTGCGCGTCGCGTAACCGGCGGTGTCGAACGGCGGCGGCGGCACCAGCGCCAGATCGTCGAGCCGTCGGCCATCCGGGTCGAGCGCGTACACCGTCAGCGGCGTGAACCAGCCGATCATCGCCACCAGGACGCCATCGCCGAGCGCATCGCCCTGCAGCCACGCCACCTGCCCGTCGAAGGGCAACGTGACCGCCTCCGGCGCACCCGTCGCGGGCAGCCACCACACGCTCGAGCGGGCGCCCTCGAGCGTGCGCACGAGCAGGCCGTCGGCGCGCGCCAGCATCGATTCGATCACCGGCGCACCGGGCAGCGCGAGTGCGCGCGCCGACGCCAACGCAGGCGCGGCGGCGGACGTCAGCAGCACGCGTCCGCCTGACGCATCGCGTTTCGACAGCAGGTACATGCGGTCGCCCCGCAGCGCCACATCCACCACCACGTCGTCGAAATCCGCGACGGGCGTCCACGCGGCATCGCCGGCGAGCGCCGCGGCGGCCTCGGCGCGATACACGGCCGCCTCGCTGCGACCATCGCGGACGATCGCCAGCGCGGTATCGCTGCCTGCCTCGAACACCACCAGCAGGAACTGCTCCGGCGTCGCGACGATGCCCGCACGCCCACGCTGCGCGAGCACGGCATCGGTCGCACCGCCGCCCAGGCGGTGCAGACGCGGCTCGTTGCCGACGAAGTAGCCGGGCGTGCCGGGTGCGCCGATGAACTTGAGATAGCTGAAGCCGCGGCTGTCGCCGGTCCAGCTCAGACCCTGTGCATGCGGTATCGCCACATCGAGCAGCGTGCCGGCATCGACGTCGGCGACCCGGATCGTCGAGTGCTCGGTCCCGCGCAGGGAGGTCTGCAGCAACACGTGTCGGCCGTCGGGCGCGGCCATCCAGCGGTCGAGGACCTGCTCGCCGTCACCGGGCAGCGTGCGCGGATCGAACAGCACGCGCGTGCGACCGTCGACGTCGCGCACCATCAGCTTGGTGTCCTGCTCGCCCGCGGCACGGATCTCGTGGAACACCCGTCCGCCTGCCAGCTCGGCACTGCCCACGCTGGTCAACTCGCCGGACCGCGCGGCGACGTCGGCCAGCAGCTCGGCGCGTCCGGGCAGGTCGGCGAACACCGCCTGCGCGTGCGCACCCTGCGCCTTCAGCCACGGCAGCCAGTCGGGATCGTCGCCACGTTCCATCCACCGGTACGGATCGGTCACCGTGGTGCCGTAGTAGTCATCGGTCACCGGCACCACCTTCGCAACGGGCGGCGGTGCCGAGGCAAGGGCGAACGGCGTGAGCACCGCGAGCAACAGCGCGGCGCACCGCGGACAGGTCGAGGCCATCGTGGTCTCCGGAGGGCGGCGCATCTGCGCCAGGGTCGGGTTTCCTGTCTTGAACGCCGTAGAGCGCAGAACGCGGCCAGCGAGGCAGAGACCACCGCGGTCGCTCGGCCGCGGCCGCAAACGCGCGACGAGAGGCCCGACCATCAGACGCGCAGCGCCGACCCGTGCCGCTGCCCCGCTCCGCGTGCGCCGCCGAGCACGTGATGTGGAATACGACGCTGCGGCGCCGCCCTCTCCAGCGCAGGGATCAACGCGTAGCCCGGTCAGATCGCCGCCCGAGGCGTCGTCTCCGGCGCCGTCTCCACCGCGTCACTCGTCCCGCGCGAACCGGATCACCAGGCCGGCGCGATCGTCGGTGGCCCAGATCGCCCCATCGTCGGCCACTGCCAGGCCCACCGGCGACCCCTGGGGACGCACGCCGCGGCTCAGGCCCCAGCCGGGCGTCAGCACAACCGGTGTCGCAGCCGGGCCGGCGCCGTACGGGCGCATGCCCGCGCCGTACACGGGAAACCGCGGTTGCACGTCCGGCTCGGGCACACCCCGCTCGTCCACTGCGAAGCTCGCGATGCGGCCGCCGACCGAGCGGTGTCCGTGCCAGCTCATCAGGAGCCGGCCCTGCAGTGCAGGAAACATCGCGCCGTCGTACCACAGCATGTCGAGCGGGGCGGCGTGCGGCGGCAGCAACAGGGCCGGTGCCGTGTGTGCGCCGCTGCGACACCACGTGGCCTTGTCGGCCCATTGGGGCGCAGCGCCCGAGATGTCGAAGCAGTAGGGCCAGCCGTAATGACGGCCGGCTTCGATAACGTTGAGTTCCTCGAACGGCGACCACCGGCGGTCGAAGTCGTAGCTGTTCTCGGCCTGCAGCACGGTGCCGGAGGCGTGGACCGCGAGCGCCAGCGAGTTGCGCAGGCCGCGGGCGTACACCGAGTAGGTCGCAGACCAGCGGCCCGCGCCCTCGTACGCGTAGCGGCGCAGGCTCGCGGCGTCCCCGTCACCCTCGCTCTCGGCACACAGATCCGCAGGCGTCCGCGCATCGGCGCCGCTGCACTGGTCGCTCGGCGCACCGACATTCACCAGCAGATCGCCACCGGGCAGGAAGACGAACATCGACAGCGGATGCCGATGCGCATGCAGGCGGTTGTCCGGCAGACCGGTGACCACCGGCTTCACGGTGTCGCCCGGCACAGGCGCATCCGGATCGAAGCGCACGATGCGGCTCATCTCGCCGACGTACACCGCGCCGTCCGGGCCGCGCGCGATCGCATGCGGCAGATGCAGACCGTCCAGCACGCGCTCGGTGGTCACCCTGCCGTCGGCTCCCGTGCGCAGGCGCCACACCGCGCCACGCGCCCCCTCCCAGGCCCCGAGGTCGGTGACCAGCCAGGTGCTGGCGTCGAGCTGCAGCAGCGTGCGCGGCAACCGCAGGACGCGCTCGGGTGCCTGCGCGGTGGGCCCGATCACGAGGCCCGCGCACATGCCGCGCAGCGTCCCGATCGCCAGTCGCGGATAACCGCCGCAGGCGTTCCCGTCCAGCGTGTGCGGCTCGCGCGCGGCGTACAGCCACAGTGGCAGCAGACACAGCAGCGCCAGCGCGCCCAGGCGCAGATCCGTTCTCACGTCGTTTTCCGGTAAGTCCTGCCGATGCGCATGATGCGCGAGTGATCCGCACGCGTCACGCCGGCGCCCGGCGGATGCGCCACCGGACGCGCCGCCCGCACGACGCCAGCCGCTTTCCGCGCGACATCGGACTGGATGCACGGCATGGGCGTCCGCACTCGGCACGCCCGCATCATCGTCATCCGACCGCCCCCGCCCGACACGGACACTGGCGCGGGCCGTGCCCGAGGCCCACGATGACCGTCTCGCACCCCGGCACCCCCCATGCGAACAGCGATGCGCATTCTTCCCGTGCTGATCGGGCTGGCGGCCGGCTGCGCCACCGTGCCACCGTCGGACGGCGCATCGCCACTCGATTGCCGGACCGCGCGACGCTCGACGCGGAGGTGGCGCGTGCCATGCAGGCCACCGGCGCCCGTGATCTGGCGGTCGCGGTGATCGACGACGGCCGCGTGCTGACCACCGCGGCCTACGGCGAACGGAACGCCGATGGCGATCCGCTGCAGCCCGAGACCGTGATGTACGGCGCCTCGCTCACCAAGACCGTGTTCGCGCACCTGGTGCTGCAGCTCGTGGACGCGGGCGTGCTGGCTCTCGATACGCCGATCGACCGCCTCCTCGCGCAGCCCCTGCCCGACCATCCCGCAGAGCGGGGCTACGCCGACTGGTCTGCGCTCGCCGACGATCCGCGGTGACGTTCGATCACGCCCCGGATGTTGCTCACCCACAGCCCCGGCTTCGCCAATTTCGGTCGTCTCGAACCCGATGGCCGGCTGCGGATCCATTTCACACCCGGCAGCCGCTATGCGTATTCCGGGGACGGATACATCCTGCTGCAGTTCGTCCTCGAGCGCGGGCTCGGCCTCGACACGGGACGCGAACTCCAGCAGCGCGTGTTCGAACCGCTGCAGATGCACAGCACCAGCCTGAGATGGCGGGAGGACTTCTCGCGCAATCTCGCCGACGGCTGGCGGGCCGACGGAACGCCCGAGCCCCACGATGCCCGCAGTACCGTGCGCGCCGCAGGCTCGATGGACACCACGATCGACGACCTGGCGAGGTTCGCCGCGGCATTGATCAGCGGCAGCCTGCTGTCGGCCGACAGCGCGCAGGCGATGACGCACCCGCAGCTGCCGATCACCACCCGTACGCAGTTCCCCACCCTGCAGCCGGACGTGCCGGCCGCGCAGCGCGGCGATGCGATCGCGGCCGGTCTGGGTGTCATCGTGTTCGAAGGCCCGCGGGGCCCGGGCTTCTTCAAGGGGGCCACAACGACAGCACCGGCAATACCCTGGTCTGCGTCCAGCGCGGGCGCCGATGCGCGCTGCTGCTGGCGAACGACGTACGCGCCGAGGCTGCATTTCCGTATCTCGTACGTGCTGTTCTCGGAGAAACGGGCGTGCCGTGGCGGTGGGAGTACGGCGATCTCGATCTGTGGGACGGCACGCATCGCGATGCGACGCCCTGATTGCGAACGCATGTGCGAGCGCGTGCGAGGCGCTCGCGCGCTCAGGGCGCAACCGCGCGTCGACGCGGTGCACTGGACATCCCGCGTCAGGCGCCGGGCACGCCCAGATAGCGCGCGGCTTCTTCTTCGTACGCCTCGTACCCCGGTGCCAGAGACGGCAGCAACAGCCGCAGCCAGGCCCGCGCGGCCTGGCGCATCTCCCGCTCGCAGCCGGCTGCGCGCGCGGCGGTGAGGTCGCCGGCGGCGACCATGCCGGCGAAGGCAGGGGGGTCGGTGCTGTAGATCAGGCACTGCAGATTGAAATAGCGCTGCTCGCCCAGCGCGTGCTCGTCGGCGTAGGCGTCGAGGTTGTAGGCCCCAGTGCTGTCGGACAACATCCAGTTGGCCGCCATGCGCAGGTTGTCGATCACCTCGGCCGGCGTTTCCGCCACATCGGCGAAACGCAGCATCAGGATCGCTGCCAGCTGGTCCACGGCGTCCTCCTGGCGCCCGGTCACCGGCAGATCGAGCAGATGCACCAGCGCGTGGCCGGTCTCGTGCATCACGATGAAGCGCAGATTGGCGCGCGTGTAGCGCAGCGGATAGTCGTCAGCCAGGGCGAACCGGCGCTGCAGGGCCTGGCCGCGTTCGTACAGCGTGCGCAGGGTTTCGTAGCACAGCACCACCTCGCCCTCGCCCGGCCGGTAGAACGCGCCGAACTCGCCGCACTCGGCGGTGACGTAGCGAAGCGGTCGCGGCAGCATGAACATGCCGTCGATGGCCTGCACCTCCGGCAGCGCACGCAGAAGATCGATGTCGCGCACGCGCACGAAGATCGGCTGCAGCTCGGGCGACACCGGCGCGCGATAGGCGTACTCGAACGCGGGCGCGTCGGCGGCCTGCGCTGCATGCATCGAGGCGCGACGCAGACGGACCAGGGCACGCGGTACCGGCGAGGCGGCCAGCGGGCGCAGGCTGCGCTCCGGCGCGCGCTCGAGCGTCGCCGGCGGCACGCGCACGCAGCCGGCGGCCGATGCCAGCGCCATCAGCAGCACGGTGATCATGCAGATCGCGAAGCGCATCGGGCCTCACCACGTCCGTTCGGCAGTCCGGGGGCGCCGCTCGCACGCAAGTCTAGCAATCACCCATCGATGCGCATCCGCGCTGCTTGGGCGCTGTGTTCGCGACGCCAACCGCGGGGCTGCGACTTGTCGACACCACGCCGCGCTCGTCACCATGGCCCATCGCTTCTGGAGAACGCATGTCCACATTCCGAACCCTGCTGTACGTGCTGCTGTCGTCCGCCCTGCTGCTGCCTGACCACGCCCGGTTGCCCTCGCCGCGCGACATTGCCGATCACTGCGCGGACGCCGCGCGTGCGACACCCGCCGGCACGCAGCCGGCGAGCGGCCTCTACATCCTCGATCGCTTCGAAACCTTCGACGACGAGACCGGCGCCCCGCTGCCCGCACCGCTCCAGGCCGACGAGGCGCTGGATCCCGCCGCGCTCGGCGAAGCCGCGCTATCCGCACTGGCGCATACGATCGCCCGCGACCTCGAGGCCGAGCTCGAAGCCGCTTCACGGCTCAGCTGGATCGAAGTGGACGCCGATGCGCGCACCGCGGTCGTCGTCGGCACGTCGCGCAAGGGCGAGCGTCGCGCCACCTTCACCCCGGACTTCACCTGCCTGCTGCCCGACGATGGCGTCACGAATGCGATGCGCGTCAGCGACATCGCCGAAGACCGGTTCGCACTGCAGGTCCGCGTCTTCACCACCCACCGCATGACCTGGCGACGGGTCGACGCCGACAGCGCCGAACTGGAGGAGATCCGCCGCGCACGTGTAGGTATCGGGAACAACGCCGGCGACGCGTGACACTGACCGCCACGCGCGGCGGGCGATCCATCCAGCCGATATCGCGCAACCACCCAGCGCCGGCGCGCCACTCCACTCGACACCGCGCCCGCGGGCGCGTCGAACCGCGGGCAGCCGACGCGCGGCGCGGACGTTTTTTACCGCGCGATCCGCATGCGTTCATTGCCCCCGCGCGCCGACGCGAACACCGCATCGAGCACGCGCATGTCGCGCAGGCCGTCTTCGCCGGGCGCGCGCGGCGGTCGACCTTCGAGAATCGCCAACGCGTCCTGATCCATCTGCTCGGCCTGCATGCGCGGCCGCTCACCCAGCTGCGCAGTGAAGCGGGTGCCGTCGCTGGCCCGGCCGACGTTGCCGTCGTAGGACTGGAACGGTGACAGCTCGTACCAGCCGCGTTCGCAGTCCACGTGCAGCGTATTGAGGTTGCGGCCGAAGCTGGTCACGCACTGGGCCACGATGTCGTCCGGAAATTCGAGGGTGAATCGCATCGTTTCGTCCACGCCCGTGAAAATGTCCCGGCGTGCGGTTTCATCCCACGCGCGCACGGCGACCGGCTCCAGGCCCGTGCTGTAGCGTGCGGCATTCACGCAGTACACGCCCATGTCGTACATGGCGCCGCCGCCGCGCGCAGGATCCAGCCGCCACGCCTCGTCGCGCCCCTGGCGCCAGCCGAACCAGCCGGCGTCGGCGCGCAGCTGCACGATGTCGCCGAACGGCCGCGTCTGCGCCATCTCCATGAAGCGGCGCGTGTTCGGCTCGTGCTGCATGCGGTAGCCGATGGCGAGCTGCACGCGGTTGTCGCGGCACGCCTTGATCATCGCTTCGCCCTCGCCGGCATCCATCGCCATCGGCTTCTCGCACCAGACGTGCTTGCCGGCGTTGGCCGCGATCAAGGTCTGCGGCTTGTGCAGATGGTTCGGCGTGACGATGTAGACGACGTCGATGTCGGGGTTGTCGGCGATACGATGGAAATCGTCGTAGCTGTAGACGTTCGCATCGGGGATGCCGTAACGCGTCTGCCACGTCGGCACCTTGTCCGGCGAGCCGGTGACGATGCCGGCGAGACGGCAGTGCTGCGTGAGTGCGAGCGCAGGCGCCAGCAGATCGCGGCTGTAGCCGCCCAGCCCCACCAGTGCCACACCCAGACGACGCGTCGGCGGCGCTGCGAAACTCCGCGGCAGCAGCGTAGCGGCGCCTGCGAGCACCATCGACTGCAGAACGCGGCGGCGTGAAAGTCCGTTCGCCCAGCGGTTCGTTTCCATGCCGCCTCCGTCGTATGGATGTCAGCCGAGCGTAACAGCACCCACGACGCGCGCCGGCGCGGCGATCGGCTGCACGCGAGGAGCACGGTGTTCACAGTCGACGCGGCGGCGCAGCAGCACCGGCGGTGTGCATCGCCTTGCCGCCCGCTTCGCGGCGACCGCCCGCGATGCCGACCGGCTGCAGGCACACGCACCCGCGGCCCTCAACCGCGCTGGCAATCCACCTCGATCCGCGCCGTGGCCACGCCGGTGGCGTCGACCGCGAAGCCGCCGCCCGCCACTGCGGCCGCAACATCCACGCTGCGTGCGGCGTCATCCTCGTCGCGGAAGTCGGCGACGATGCGGGTGATCTCGTCTTCGATCTCGAAGAACGCGTCCAGCACGACCGGATCGAACGCCACGCCGCGCAGCTGCGCCATCATCGTCATCGCCTGCGCATGCGGGAACGGCGGCTTGTAGCAGCGCCGGTTGACCAGTGCGTCGTAGACGTCGGCGACCGCCATGATGCGACCCGACAGCGGGATCGCCTCGCCGCGCAGTCCGGCCGGATAACCCGATCCGTCCCATTTCTCGTGATGGGTGGCCGCGATCTCGGCGGCGACCGAGAGGAAGTTGTCGCCCTCGATGTGGCGCGAGGTGCTGAGGATGATCCGTCGGCCGAACTCGGCATGCCTGCGCATCAGCACCCATTCCTCGGCGGACAGCGGCCCGGGCTTGAGCAGGATGTGGTCGGGCACACCGACCTTGCCGATGTCGTGCAGCGGCGCCGACAGGAACAGCAGCTCGATGTACGCCTCGTCGAGGACGTCGGCGTAACGCCCGGTGTCGCGCAGCCGTCGCGCGATCGCGCGCACGTAGTGCTGGGTGCGCTTGATGTGCGCGCCGGTTTCCGGATCGCGTGTTTCGGCCACGGCCGACATCGATTCGATCGTGACCTGGCGCGCGTTCTCCAGCTGCTTGCGCCAGCGTCGGGCGTGGCGGTGCTGCAGCACGTAGCGGGCGGCGAAGGCCGTCACCAGCACCGTGCCAGCCACCAGCACCGGTACCGCGACGGGCAGCACCCACTGGCCCCTGACGAACGCGGCCAGGGCCAGCGTCGCCAGCATCAGCACACCCGCGCACGTCGCCGCGACCAGCGTGGACAGACGACCACCGGCCAGCAGCAGGCCGCCCTGCACGGCCGCGATCAACAGACCGAGCAGCAGCGCGGCCGCCGCGCCCCAGGCCGGCGCGCGCGGCACGCGGGCGTCGAGAACGCTCTGCACGAATGCCGCATGCACCCGCGCGCCCGAGAACGCAGGATGCATCGCGGTGCGGTGCCGGTCGCCCAGTCCCACGGCCGAAGAGCCGACGATCACCGTCCTGCCGCGCAGGTCGTCTGCGGCGTGCCGTCCGGCCAGCACGTCCACCGCCGCGAGCGCCGGGTAGCGCTCGGGCGCACCGTCGAAGCGCAGCAGCGCCTGTCCTCTGCGATCGATCGGCACGACATGCGCGCCGATGACGATCGACGGCCCGTCGCGACCATCGACGACCCGCGCCGAATCCGCGCCCAGCGCGCGCATAGCCGTCGCCAGTGCGAGGCTCGGATACACCACGCCGCGGTATTCCACCAGCAACGGCAGGCGTCGCAACACGCCGTCGTCGTCGACGCGCATGTTGACGAAGCCGCTCAGCCGGGTCTGCGAGGCGATCGGTGCCACGTTGTCGAGAACGCCGTACGCGCTGTCGAGATGCAGGGCCTCCAGCGCGCCGTCGACGCCGATGCCGGGCCGCGGCGGCGCGAGATCGCCGCTGACGTGGTCAAAGTAGAAGTAGCGCGCGCCCACCACGTCGGCCCGGGCCATCGTGTGGCCGAGATAGCCGTCGTTGTCCTGCAGGCCCTCGGGCACGCCGGTGATCGCGACCTCGAGGCCGAAGTCGCGCTGGTAGGTCTTTTTGATATCCGCCAGCGATACCCGGTCCGCCTCGGGCAGCAGGACGTCGAGCGCGACGGCCGCCGGTCGCTCGGACGCGATGCGCTCGAGCAACGCCGCCAGCCGGTAGCGCGGCCACGGCCACTGGCCGACCGCCGACAGGCTCACATCGTCGATGTCGGCGACCGCCGTGGCCGGTTCGGGCACGTCGTTCGCGGTTGCGCGCATCAGCGCATCGAACAGCGCGGCATCGAGCCGCACGATCGGTGTGATTCGCGCCATGCCGGCCACGCCCAGCACCAGCGCGATCAGCAAGCCCGTCACCAGCAGCGTCCAGCCGTGACGACGCCAGGCCTCACGCGTGAGACCCGGCGGTGGCGGGCGGGCGCCTAGTTCCGGCATCGCGGCGCGGCGGCGCAGGGGCGAATGCGCGGGCGCATCACAGGATCAGGATCTCGGCGCGACGGTTGCGCGGCTCGGGCACGCCGGGTGCGGTCGGCACCAGCGGCGACCGGTCGCCGAACCAGTCCAGTTGCACCGGCAGTTCCGGATCGATCCCGCGCAACAGCGCGGCGACCGCGCGCGCGCGATCGGCCGAGAGACGCAGGTTGTAGTCCGCGGCGCCGGCCGAATCCGCATAGCCGAAGACCGTCACCTCCGTGGGCAGCCGGCGACGTACCGTATCCAGCACCGTGGGCAGCATCTGCCGGGACTCGGGCGTGAGCTGCATGCTGTCGAACAGGAAATTCAGGACGAAACTCACCGGCGGCTCCGGCTGGGCATCGAGCAGTCCGCGGTGCCGGGTTTCGAACGCCTCGCGGCTGCCGGTCTGCATGCGCTTCGGCGCCGAGGCGACGTCCGCCTCCGCCCGGCCGTAAGCCTCGTCCAGACCGACCTGTCCATGCGTGTTGCCCACCATGACCGCGCCCACCGCGCCGCTGCGGTCCGGCAGCAGGGTCACGCGTGTCGGCGATGCGGAACACGCGGACAGCAACGCCGCCGCGCACAGCAGCGCCGCCGCGCGCCAGGGCATCCGGCCCATGCTCAACCCGCCTCGATCAGGAAGCGGGTGCCGCGCACGCCCACCGTGGCCTGCGGCGTCTCCACCTCGACCGCCTCCGGCGCGAGCCGGCCGATCTTCCCGGACTCGTAGATCGCCGCGCCCTGCTGCATGTAGAGCGAGAACGCGTAGCGCCCTGCCCTGGGCTCGAACACGTAATCGCGCACATGCACGTCGGCGCCGCCGCCCAGCGTGAGCATGCTGCCGTCACGGAACACGATCGAGGCCGTGGCGCCCGGCGCGGTCACGATGCGATCGGACACCTGCAGCCGGCTCCCCGCCTCCGCCGCGCGCATCCCGCCCGCCTGCACGATGCTGACACCGCCGCTGACGCCCTTCACCAGTGCTGCGTGCGGCCCGGATGCCACGGCCGGCGACACGCTGCCCAGCAGGCACGCGGCCAGCAGCCAACTCTTCCACTCGAACATCGGACGTCCCCTGTTGTGCAATCCCAGACGCCGCATACCAGCCCCGATGTCAGAGCCGGATGAGGACGCATGGAGGCCCGTCGATCGGCGCCATCGGCATGTTAGCGGCCGCGTGACGGAAATCTGCAGCGCCCGTCACGCCAGATCGTGCACAGTCCGCCGCGGTGTCGCCGGCCATCGCATCCGTGATGCCCGCGTCGAGACCGGCGCGCCATCGGCATGACTAGAATACGAACGGTTGTCGGCGCTCCAGCCTGCACCGTTTCGCAGGGGGCGAAGATGAAACTGGTGTTTCCCAACGGTGAGCATGGTGCGGTGCTGCTGAGTCCGGGCGTCAACCGGATCGGCACGGCGCCGAACTGCGCTGTCGTACTCGGCGGCGATGCGATCCACCCGGTGCACTGCGAGATCCATCTCACCGCAGTCGGCGCGAATCTCCAGGTGCCCGCAGGCGGCGGTGCGGTGGCGCTCAACGGCAAGCCCGTGTCCGAACTCATGGCGCTGCGCAGCGGCGATCGCATCGATATCGGCGGCATCGAGGCCGCGCTCGCCACGATTCAGCCGGCACGCAGCCCTTTATTGCCGAAGCCCGCCGACGATGACGACATCGGCGCCACCCGCGTGCGCACGGCGATACCGCGTTTCGTGTTGCGCGGCCTGTCGGGCGCCGTGTTCGGCAAGGTCTTTCCGGTCTCGGGCCCGGTGGTCATCGGCCGCGCGCCCGACTGCGACATCACCGTGCCGCTCGACGAAATCTCCCGGCGCCACGCGCTGCTCAAGCCGGTCGGCGACGGCGTCTCGGTGGAGGATCTCGAATCCTCCAACGGCACCTACATCAACACCCCGCGCGTCGAGCACGGCTTTCTCGGCCCAGGCGACGAACTGCGGCTCGACACCATGCGCTTCCAGCTGATCGCACCCGGAATCGACGCCGCCCAGCAGATGCCGCGCGATGCAGCGGATGCACGGCCGGTGCCGCGCACGCGCATGCGCCGATGGGCCGCCGTCGCCATCGCTGCTGCGGCAGTGCTGGCCGCGGCGTTCGTGCTCGTGCCGGCCTGAGCCCGTCACGTCGGCGCCGCGGCGTGCGCGCGCTGGTGTGCGTCGCGATCGCACGTCGCCCGCAGGGACATGCGTACGCAAACGCCTGGCACCTTCGATCTTCGTCAGTGACCACAGCGCGCCTCTTCGAACAGGGCCGGCCCGTGATCCGGCTATGCTGATCCCTCCTTCGAACACGCCCATGCCATGACCCCTCGCCTGCGCCGCCACATCGTGCCGCTCGCCGTCCTGCTTCTGGCTGCGTGCAGTGCCCCACCGCCGTACACCGGCGGCGACGTCGGCGAGTTGCAGCGCATCGACACGGTCACCGGCGACGGCGCGCCCGCCGCGGCCGGCGACACCGTGCGCGTGCACTACACCGGTTGGCTGTACGACCAGAACGCGCCGGACAGGCGCGGTGTGCAGTTCGACAGTTCCGTCGAACGCGGCCAACCCTTCGACTTCCAGCTCGGGGCCGGCCAGGTGATCCGCGGCTGGGACGAAGGCGTGGCCGGCATGCGGCCCGGCGGCACGCGCGAACTGCACATTCCCGCGTGGCTCGGCTACGGCGACAGCGGCGCCGGCCGCGTCATCCCGCCGGGCGCCTCGCTGGTGTTCGAGGTGGAGCTGTTGGACGTCCGGAAGTAACGATCCCGAGCACCCTCGAGGTGTTTCACGACACGGGTCGAGGCGCCAGGATGCCGTCCCGTCAATCCGGCTCACATCACGAGGAGCCGCGCACCCGGATCACCGCGCGCCCCGCGGGCGGAATGGGGCTCAGTTCAGAACGCCCGAAAGCGCGAGGCGCTTGGCCTGGTAGCGGTTCTGATCGCTGACCCGCGGCGCCATGTCCCGGGCCTGTTGGAGCAGCGCGTCAGCGTGACGCTGATTGCCCAGCGCGTGATGGACCATCGCCTGGCGCCAGTAGATCTCGTGCATGTACGGGGCCGCGTCGAGGGCCTGGGCGTAGTACTCGAGTGCGTCCTGCAGACGTCCGTCCGCATACGCCTGCATGCCGAACTCGACCAGCCGGTAGGGATCACGAACCGGCAGTTGCCGGATCCGGACATCGAGCGCCGCGACCTCTTCGAGACGCCCCTGATCACGCAGCAGATTCTGCAGATTTCCCAGCGGCAGAAGGCTGTCCCCGTGGACGGCCAGGAGATGTCCGTAGAGCGCTTCGGCCGTGCGCGCATCACCCGCACGCCTGTGCAGCACCGCCATCGAATTGAGCGCGCCCGGATTGTCGGGCGCCTGGGTCAGCGCAGCATCGAGCAGCCAGTAGCTGCGTGACAGGTCACCGTCGACCAGCGACTCACCGGCCAGATTGACGTAGTACATCGCGGCCACTTCGTCGCCTGCCACCTGTCCCCCGTAACGCTGTCCCCGCTCGGGAAAATAGTCGACCTCGATGAAAGGCCGGGTCAGACGACCGGCGACGGGATCGGGGATGAAGGTGGGATCGTACAGGCGCGTGCGGAGGTGGTCGGCCACCATGACGAAATCCTGCCGGCTTTCGTAGACCGGGCGGTTCCGGATCCGCTGGAAGCCGTAGTCCACACCGCCCAGCTCGGCCAGTGCGGTGGTCACCAGCGCCAGCGACAGGCAATTGCCCTGGTTCTGGTCCAGCGCGTCGGCGGCTGCCAATGTCTTCGCGTAGTAGGTGAAACTGCCCAGCCGGCGTTCCAGATACCCGTAGATGCGCGCATGGGGCTTTTGCCCGGCGCGAACTGGATCCGAAAAATAGGCGAGAAACTCGGCCTGCTGCGCGTCCGTCAGCGTGTGCAGGGCCTCGACGCGGGGGACGTCGAGCGGTGCACCGAACAGATCGGGACGCAGTGGTGGCGCAGTGAGCGGGGTGTCGGACACTGCCTGTTGACGCGGCGGCGCCGTTGAACAGGCACCCAGCAACATCATCAGCCCGAAACCTGCCGCGGCCAGCATTCGCATTGTCGGATCTCCGTTTCCAGGCCAGCCTATCAGCACCGGATGCGAGGGCGATTGCCGGAGTGCGATAGGCGCTTTCAGCGCCCCGTCGGGGAAGCGCCGTCTCCTCCAGACCTGTGCCGCAAGGGTTCGATCATGGACGTGCCGCCTCGCCGTTCCGCCAGACCAGTCGCTGTCCTCAGTCGCGGCGCAGACGCCGCGCCGCCTCGACTGCAGTCTTCAGCACACGGATGTAATCCTCGCGGGCGGGCGGTGCCTGGGCGACAAGGCTTTCCAGGCCGTCCACATAGGCGGCCACCAGGGTGGACGCGTTGTACTGGTCAGCCAGTCCGTCCATCGAACGGCCGACGGCATCGTTCAGATGCCACTGCACGCTGACGCCCTTCTGGGCCTCGTTGGCAAGGTCGACGATACGCAGCAGGTGCGGCGTCACGAGGTCGACAACGGTAGGTCTCATGCCCGCGTGCTCTCCATTCCGGGCGTGAAAGGCTACCCAAACCGCGGACGGATTGCTGCAACCGCGTGCGCGGCCGATGCGGCGACCGAGGAACGCCGTGGTTCCGCGCGTGTACGGTGCCTCGGCCGCGACAGATGCGCCGCTGGCGCGGTCTTGGCCGAGCGCATCGCGCTTCACCGGATCGCCTGCACGGACCCGCTGCCTGCGCACGCAGTTCGAATGCGACGACGCCGGCGACAGCCCCTCTCGGTCCGGCCGCTGTCTCCGATGTCGGCGCATCCATCGCAGCCCCTTGCGAACGCCGGAGGCGGAAGCGCTCAGATCAAGCCGTCGCGCCAGGGCCCGGTGATCGCGACCGTGAAGCCCGGCGTGTAGACGTTGGCGAACAACCAGCGCCCGTCCGGTGAGAAACAGGCGCCGGCCCATTCGGCGCCCCGGAAATCGCCGGTGAAGCCGCCCTGCCCCTCGAGCACCACGTCGCTGCGGCAGAACTCGAACAGGCCGCCCGCGCCGGTCATGCCGTAGAGCCGCTGCACCGGCTGCGACGAGTCCTCGCAGATCACCAGGCCGCCGCGCGGGCTCAGCACCACGTTGTCGGGATAGTCGAGCACCTGCGGATCCGGCGATTCGAACACCAGTTCCAGGGTCTCGGCGCCGGGCGCATAGGCCCAGACCTGGCCGCAGCCTGCGTCGCCGCCGTCGGTGGAGGTGAAGAACACGCGGCCGTCGCCGTAGATGCAGCCTTCGAGCCGGGTGAACACCGAGCCGCCGCCGGCCACGCCCTGGGCCACGACGCCTTCGTCGCGCGTGGGGCTGTCGTCGTCGGCGCCCTGATCGGGCTGCTCGATCTCCACCCAGCGCACCTTCAGCCGTTCGCCCTGGCGGCGGCCGCGACGCAGATCCGGCGCGCCTTCGGCCGCCAGCATCTGCAGACGCCCGCCGCGCAGCAGTTCGCCGGGAACGGCCGGCAGCATGCGGTAGAAACCGGCACGGCGATGGCCGTCTTCGGTGAGATAGACGATGCCCGTGGACGGATCGATGGTGGCGGCCTCGTGCTTGAAACGCCCCATCGCGACGATCGGTTCGGCGGTGGACAGACCCTCGGCCGGCACTTCGAACACATAGCCGTGCGACTGCCGCATCGTGTGCGAGACGCCGTCCACCTGCACCGCCTGACCACGCGTGAGCACGATCTCCTCGCACGACAGCCACGTGCCCCACGGCGTCACCCCGCCCGCACAATTGACCAGCGTGCCGGACAGCGACGGGCGCGCCTCCAGCAGCCGGCCCGCCGCGGTATCGAAGCGCAGCGTGCTCGTGCCGCCGGCGCAATCCGGATCCCAGGTGGCGCCGGCAGGCGTGAAGCTGCCGTGGGTTTCGCCGCCGATCTCGTGGTTGCGCACCAGCGTGACCACGTCGCCGTCCGCGCGCACCACGCCCATGCCGTCGTGCTTGCCCGGACACGCGATGTCGCCTGCCAATGCCTCGCCCGCCCAGCCGAACGTGGTGTAGCGGAAGCCCTCGGGCAGGCGCAGCAGCGGCAGGCCGGTATTGAGATCGCGCACCGGCTTCAGCGGGCCGTAGCCGCCGTGCACCTGCGTAGTGCTGCCGGCCCGCGCCAGGAGCTGCCCCACCGGCGTGAGCCCCATGCCGGCCAGGCCGAGTCCGTATCCAGCGGCCTTGAGCAGGCGGCGGCGGGCGATCAGCGGGGTATCGGTGTCCATCGGGTCTCCAGTGCAGCCACATGCGTGCGAACGCACCAGCGTACGCGGCGTGTGTGGCAGGCGCGGGACAGCGTGCGCACTCCTGCACTACGGACATTCGTTGCGAGCCACACCCGCCGGACGACCACCCCGGCGCGGCGCGTCGACCACTGCAGCGAGAACCTTGCGCTGCAACCCGATACCCCGGCGGTTCCGTCGTCCGGAAGATCGCCACCGGGCTCACACCCTCAATCGCCCACCGCGAACACGCTGACGCCGAGCGAACGGCTCTTGGCCTGGTACATCGCCGCGTCCGCGGCGCGCAGGTAGGCGTCGCTGCTGGTCAGGCGGGGATGGCTGCAGACCAGGCCGATGCTCGCGGCCGTGACCACCTGCAGCGCGCCGATTGCATAGGGCGCGGCGAGTGCGGTCGCGATCTGCCGGGCACGCGCTTCGGCATCGGCCGGGCCCACGGATTCGAGCAGCACGTTGAACTCGTCGCCGCCCATGCGGGCCACCAGGTCCACCGCGCGCACGCAGGCTTCCAGCCGCCGGGCCACCTGTTGCAGCAGTTGATCGCCGACGTGGTGGCCGTGCGTGTCATTGACGGTCTTGAAGCGGTCCAGGTCCAGCATCAGCACCGCGAACGTCGTGGTGTCATTGGCGTCCGGCGTGCCCTCGCCCTTGCCCGCCCGGCTGCAATGCATGGCGATCGCGTGATCCAGGCGGTCACGGAACAGCGGCCGGCCCGGCAGATGGGTCAAGGTGTCGTAGGAACTGCCGCGCTGGGCCAGGTCACTCAGCGAGCCCGCCATGCGCACGGCCACGCCGTTCTCGAACCGCGCAACGCCGCGCCAGTTCACCCATACCGGACGCCCGGCACCATGCAGGGCGCGGAAGTCGACGGAGAAGTTCGGGCGTTCGCCCGCCCGATGCCGGCGGTAGGCCGATTGCACGCGGGCGCGGTCATCGGGATCGATAAGCGGTTGCAGAAAGCGCCAGCCATCCGCGTGCACCGGCCCGGTTGCATCCAGGCCGAGAATCGCATTGAAGCGGCCGGAGACATGCAGCACATCGGTGCGCAGATCCCAGTCCCAGATGCCGTCGTTGGAACCGCGCGTCGCCAGCGCGTAACGCTCGTCGGAGCGCAGCAGCTCGAGTTCCGCGGTCTTCTGCCGGGTGACGTCGATCATCAGGCCGATCATGCGGTTCGGCCGTCCCGCCTCCACCACCGTGCGGCACAGATCGCGCACCCACACCACCTCGCCGCTGCGCGTGATCAGCCGGTAGCTCATCTCGTAGGCGTAGCTGTGCGTGGCGTCGTAGGCGGCGTCGTCGATGGCCAGCGCGGCCTCGAGATCGTCCGGATGCACACGCGAGCGCCAGAAGCCCGGATCCGCGCGCCACTCCTCCACCGTGAAGCCGAACAGGCGCTCCACCTGCGGGCTGAGAAATGTATTGCCCACGCCGCGTTCGGCTTCCCACACCACGCCGTCGATCGTCTCCAGCAACCGGAGAAAACGCTGGCGCACTTCCACCAGCACCTGCTCGGTGACGTCGGTGATCTCGATCAGCACGCCCTGGCGGCTGAGCACACGGTCCTCGGCATCGGTATCGGGCTGCAGACGCAGGCGCATCCAGCGGTACTCGCCATCCACGAACCGAAGGCGGAATACCGGCATCCCCGAGCGCAAGGTGCCGACGTCGTCCGGATGCACGAATTCCAGCAGCGAGCGGCCGACCGCCCCGTCCAGCGGATGCCCGGTCAGCCTGTGCCACGCGGGATTGAGATAGGTAACCGTCCAGCAGGCATCGGTCTGCACCACCACGTCGGGCAGCAGGTGCAGAAGGAGCGCAGGCGGTGCGGAGACAACGGGCATGGGCGATCGGGTCACTCGGGCGGACGGCAGTACCAGCAGGCGTTCCACGCAGTCCGTGCGCAAGACCAACGCGCGGCAGCGGAACGCTCGGTCGTCGCCCGGAGCCCGGCGTGCACGTTATCGGCCGTCGGCACGGGTTCTTGAGGGGCCAGGCGAAAGCGACGGGACACGCGCCAGCGATCGCATCGCAGCTCGGGGCGTCGCGATCGGCTTCAACATCGCCGTCGCGGCCGAGCCTTCACAGGCGCGCACGCGATGTGTTCGCGGGAAAGCTCCGTTCGCGCGCCAGCGTGCGCCTGCAGACTGGGGTGTCGGGTTCGCGCCGCGGCTGGGCCACGCGATCGGCCCGCAACCGAGTGGCGCCAGGCTGCTCTGCCTAGCCGCCGTGATCGGATCAATCGTCGCCGTTCGCCGCCGCGCGACTCGCAGCGAACTCCGGAAAGGTCTCCTCAATCGAATCCTTGTCCGGCAATACGTAGAACACGCCGCCCTTCTCGAACGTCGAGCGCACCACCTGCTCGTAGAACGTGGGCGCGACGTTGATGCACCCATGGGTGACGCGATTGTCGTCGGGCGTGGGCGATGCCAGGCGTTCGTCACGTCGCTCGGCCGGAAGGCCGGCGGCCGTCGGGTGCAGAGAAACCGCCGAATCGTAGTCCACCCAGAGCACGCGCCCGGCGTCGATCGATGGGCCGTAGCCGCCCACGAAGCGGCCGGCCGGCGTGGTGCGATCGCGCCCTGGAATTTCGCGCAGTGCGAGGCCGGCAATACCGGGCGCAGCATGATCGCCGACCGCAGAACCGAACAGCCCGGGCGCTGCGCCACGCAGCCGACCGTCACCCCCGAACACCAGCACCTGCGCGGCGCCTTTGTCGATCACCATGAAGGGATAGCCGTGGTTGTCATTGGCGGCGATGACCCAGCCCGCAAGTTCGATCACCGTGTCGGAGACCTCCTGGCCGGGCGGAAGCTGGTTGGCCGAGGCGGCCGGTGGCGTCGCGGCATTCTCCTGGGCCATGGCGACGCCAATGCTGGTGAATGCCAACGCGAACAGCAGCGCGCCGTGGAAAACCCGCCTCGCAGGGTGTGTGGACGTGGCGATGGGACGACTCCTCGAAAAGACGGATGGAACACCGGGACCCGCGGCCGGCTGGGCCAACGGGTCCCGGACCTATCAGATCAACCGCGCGGCGTGCGACGCGGCGCCGTTTCGAGCTGCTGCACGCGACGCTCCATCTGGTCCAGGCGCTGGTTGGCCTGCGTAGCGGACTGGTTGGCGGACTCCGCGCTCTGGGCCGCGCCCTGCACGCGCGAGTCGAGCGAATCCAGACGCGAGTCGATGCGTGCGAAGTCTTCCTTGTAGGTGGCGCAGCCACCGAGGCCCACGGCGGCGACGAGCGCCACACCGATCAGTTGTGCCGTCTTCTTCTGCTGTTGTGTCAGCGACATCGGGGTTCTCCTGCTTCGGGGGAGACCGGAATATAGCGGCGTTTTTGCAGCATGAACCGCACGTCTTCAGGCGCAATTGGACTACATAAACGAGATGTGAAATCAGCCCTATCACTGACCTAGGGCGTTCCCTAGATGCTGGCATCAACGTGGTGTGCTGCGTCTTTCGGACACGCTGAGAGCGACGCGCTATCCGGGGCGGCGAACAAGTCCTACACCTTCTAGCGCTCTCTTTCTGCGTCTCTAGCTCAACCTCTCTCAAAGCCACTTTGCTCGGACGCTTGAGGTTGGAGAGGCTGCCCTTCCGCCTGCCGGTTTGCCGCAAGCTCCGCGCCGCGCTGGGCGAACGCCATACCCTCGTTCGAACGTGCGAATGCGTCCATCGCCCGACGGCTGCCAGGTCCGTCTCCCGAAATCGCGGCAGCCAGCATGTCGTTGAGAAACGGGTTTTCGAAGGCCGCAGCTTTTGCGGCTACCTGACGTTCTTCCGTAAACGTCGCCTCTCGAGTTCCGGTCTGAGTAGACGCTTCTGCGCGCAGCGAGGGCATTCGCGGGTCCACGCGAAGCAGCGTCGATCGCTGTCCATTCTCATTAATGGACAGCTCTGTCGTGCCGTCCGTATGACGCACGCGAGTAAGGTCTTGTACGTGGAGGCTGCGCCATTGCCCGCCGATGAAGGCTTGCCCCTCACCGCTGCGGTTCCAGTGCACGAAATCGTTACCAGACACATAGAAGCCCGGCTGGCGACTACCGCCAGCTTGCCGCTCTGGATTGCCCTCCCCTAAAGAACTGCCTCGGTCGAGCGCGGCGATGAATCGAAGAGACTGCTCGGGTGTAAGGAACAGCGAGCGCACAGTGTCGTACTCGAAGCCCAGATTCGAGTTTGCCGCATTCAACCCACGCGCGGCGACCGGCCCCACCAACGGATTCTCCAACACATTGGTCCAAGCCATCGCCAGCGGATTGTCAGGACCGGCGCTGCGCAGCGCGTTGAGCACGCTGATACCACGAAGGGTATTGTTCGCACCGCTTTCGAGGTAATCCGGATTGCCGTTGCGCTGATTGGGCAGCAAGCCGTCGATCGCGGTTTTGACCTCGGCAGCTGACGTCAGCGTGCCCATCTCGATACGATCGATCAGCCCAGGCCATCGCCCCTGCCCGGCTTGGTTCTGCAGCTTCATGAACATGCCAGCCAGTTTGGCTTGATCATGACCTGTGGCTTCCTGGTAGAGATCCGTGCGCTGAAGCCGTTCCAATGCGGAGTCGCCGTTGCCAACGACCGCATCAGTTGCAGTCACCCGGTGGACGTGCTCGGAATCCAGGCCATGCACGAACGCGCGGCCGTCATCAGAGGCCAGGAACCGGTTGATCGGCGCTCGATCGATGTCAATCGCATTCGTCGCGCGCATTTCCCGTCCCGTTCGCTGCAGGGATGCGAGCGTCGCGTCGTATTGAGTCGGGGCAAGCTCAAGCGTTGCCCGATCGGGCTGCGTTGCTGCCCACCGCTGATATCCATTCAGCAAATCGCGCGCGACATCTGGATGCTGCCCGAGATCGATCTGCAACGTTCCGAACGAGTAGCCGCTGTTCGCAACCGGCTCCATGCGCCCGCCGGCTCCAACGTTCCCGGCGAAGCTGAGACGATAGGCAACGTCGCGCCCTGCGATGCTGCCCTCCGATGTAACGCCCACCGCAAAATAAGCAGCCGCTCGCAGCTCGTTGTCGGTAAGCGGGTTGGGATTTGTCACGACCACCTCCTTGTGAATGTCACGGGTCCGTCGCAAGGCACGTCCGCAACCACGGCTGGGCCTCCAATTTCGCGATATCTGCTTCAGCCTCATTTGAAGCGACATAGTCGGCGAAACAGCTTCCGTTCGCGCCTGCGATGTCGCTGAGCCTGCCATTGCAGAGTTCCAGCGGCCGATCAATCGTCTGCCAGCCCGCATCGCATTCGGTGTCGGTCTCCGAGCCCGGTCGACCGCAAACGCGAGTGCGCCGCGCTCGAGTTGTCGAGATTACGCGTGCGGCCAACCTGCCCTCGTATGCTTGGCCAGAGGCCAAATACGACCATGTGCCGCAGATACGTTGGCCGCGTTGCACGAGCACATAGCGGCTGCACTCGTCGTGCGACGCCGCGCCCTCACACGAAGCCCAGGCGCCCTCGAACGATCCGTCTTTCGACGAAGGCGAAGCACCCAGCACAGACGACTGCCCTGCGTGCGTGGTGCGCATGCCGATGCGTGCCCCGTTGTCGCCGTGTCCGGCGCCTGGCCCAGCACACGCTGCGAGGCCCAAGAAGGCCAATAGTAAATACGCGCGCATTCGCATGCTCCATCCGGTGGAACGCCGACACTACGCCGCGGTCTCTGCGGCGACAACCGGAGAAACGAGGGAAAACGAGTCAGGGTTACTCCCTCGAGCGGGGCGTCCACCGGGCATTTGATGCAGTGCAAAGGGTCACATCGAGTTACGCATCTGCAGCAACAGCGAGCATGGCGGGATCGTCTTTCGCCCAAAACGGTGCCAGGTTCACTTCTCCGAACGTCAGGCGACGCAATACGGACGCATGCCCTCGTCGTAGGCTGACCGCCGCCATGCCGACGTCCACGCGATGCTGTACGCATGGGCCGCACACCGCGATTCGATCTGCCGGGCGTTCCGCAGCACATCGTGCAGCGCGGACACAACCGCCTGCCGTGCTTTCTCGATGACCGCGACCGTCTGGACTATCTCCACCTGTTGCGGGAAGCGCTGACCGCAACGGGCGTGCGGCTGCACGCCTATGTGCTGATGGACAACCACGTCCACCTGCTGGCGACGCCAGTGGGCACCGGTGACCTGAGCCGGATGATGCAGACGTTCGGCCGGCAGTACGTCGGCCTGTTCAACGCGCGGCATCGCCGCACCGGCACGTTGTGGGAAGGCCGCTACAAAGCCTGCCTGGTCGGCGACGAGCGCTACCTTCTCACCTGCCAGCGCTACATCGAACTCAACCCGGTGCGCGCGCGTATCACCGACGATCCCCTGGCCTATCGCTGGTCGAGCTGCGCTGCCCATCTGGGACAGCGTACTGCCTCGATGCTGACGCCCCACCCCGCCTGGCTCGCGCTCGATGCCAATCCGGTCAGACGCTCGAAGATATGGCGCGACCTGCTGGATGAAGCACTCACCGACGAGCAGCTTGTCGAGATCCGGGCCTACCTCCAACAACAGCGCGCCTGGGGCCGGGACGATTTCCGCGCAATGGTAGAGGCCAAGACCCGCCGCTTCGCAGGCACGCGGCCTGCGCATCGTCCGTCAAAGCGGGATAAGTGAACCTGGCACCGTTATTCCTCTCCGGAGACACACCGCTTCGCGGGCACACGCCCCGCACACCGCCCCTCAAAGTGGAATAAGTGAACCTGGCACCGTTAGTCGCGCCAATCCGGTCAGACGATCGAAGATATGGCGCGACCTGCTGGATGAAGCACTCACCGATGAGCAGCTTGTCGAGATCCGGGCCTACCTCCAACAACAGCGCGCCTGGGGCCGGGACCAATTCCGCGCAATGGTAGAGGCCAAGACCCGCCGCTTCGCAGGCACGCGGCCTGCGCATCGTCCGTCAAAGCGGGATAAGTGAACCTGGCACCGTTATTCCCTCAACCTGGCACCGTCAGCACGCGGCGTCGTCCTGGATAAGCGAACCTGACAACGTTACTCGTTAGTCACCTACTTAATTTCTCTAAGGTACCCGTGAATTTGTTGCGGGAGGATGCCGTGCGGTCCCAACTGACGCTGTATATTCGCGGGATCTTCGCCAAAAAGAGGGCCTTGAGTAATCAAACCCACAATTAGGCCGCGAAGGCGAACAACCATATCTGATATAACTTCACCGGTCATCACCTTGGTCAGATCCGAAAAGTCACCCACGTTATCGGCCTCGACTACGTCACTCCCGATAACATCAAAGATTTCGGCCATACCAGGGAAATTGTCGGAAACCCAACGTGAACTCACGGCAATCTGACCAGCGTCACTCTTCCATAGTTTTGAGAATTTTTCGCTCTTCATCTCAATACAGAAAGCACGCTCACCAAACATCCAAAGATTATCCGGCCCCCTACCGGTTTCTTTCTCGGGCCGACGAGACTCAGCCCCTAGGAACCTACCCAAATCATAAATTGCCGCTTCAACAGTCTCCGTATCATTGGAGTACGAGACTCGCGCCGCCAAGGCATCTAGCTCGATAAGCGCGCCATTCTTATCATCAAACTCACGGAACCACTCAGCCAGCAAATCAGCTTGGTCGCTTATCCGACGCTGAGATGGCGCAGGAAGTACAGGCGGACGAGACAAATTATAATTGTCAGCGTATGCGGACCCTTGAAGGTCCATCGCCGCAACTCTGTCGTGCAGGTACATTATCTTTGCCGCACTCTGCTTAATTGCCCCTCGTGAGTACCGATCTTTTTCCAGCAGATTAGCTGCACGCCTGAGCTTATTTGAAGCGCCGGGATAATCGCGAGCCTGTGCAGCTATCGTTGCATCCCGCTCAGCCACCGCTACGTTTCTGCGGGTCGCAGCCTCCTCAGCAATTCCGGGAGGAGCGATGATCGAGGCCATCTGAGTGGCGTAGTACTCACGCCACCCCTGATCACGACCGAGGAGTTGACCTAGGGCATTTGCGATACCGGTGACTTTGTCAGCTTCTTGCGCGATCGCTTTGGAGACCTCGCGCCCAATCTCGATTTGTTTCACGGTTCCAGACGAAAAGCTCTCCAGAACCACGCGCCTAGACACAAAGTTTGCTAGATCCTGTCCAGCCAGAATCACAGCGCAGTAGTCGGAGCTTGAGCGGACCGCTCTTCCGAGCCCTTGCTCAATCTTGTTCGCGAGCTTGCCTCGCATCCCAAGAAGGCCGCCAGAGTTTGAGTTGTCCAGTCTGTCAACTATCCCTTCTCCAGAAGGAAGTCCGTCAATAATCAAGATCCGGCAGGCCGCGTCAGGAAGATCGATCCCGTCATACCTGTTAACAAAGACGACAAAGTTACCTCTCGACTCCGCTCTAAGCTTTGCAACTACTGCCGAGAAAGAAACCTTCTCGGCTTTCACAGCACCACCGCTTACCCAGTACTCGGACTGAGCATCTGACGAAACCAGCACCACAACGTTTGTAAGTTGGGAAAAGTGACGCGCAAGTCTGAGCAACGAGTCACGCGAGAAGGCAGGATCTATTAGCGATGGTACGAGTACCATCCGCTCGCCCACGGCGGTTTCACCACTAACCTGTATTGGGTTCGCGGCCGAAACTTCATCGCATCCAAGCTCTCGGATTAGCGGTGCACCGTCGTGCAAAGACGCCGACATAAACAGCCTATGCCGAACTTTCACATAGTGCTCTAAATAATCTGAAAATGGAGGGTCTAAAGTGATAGCCGCCCCTTGCAGACCAATCACGATTCGACACATCTCCAGAGAACGGCTGAGGTAACTCCAAGAGAATAGAAGATCACCATCGCCGGAATACTTAGCGAGCACGCCGCGGATTGCGTCAATATTCTCTGAAATTATCCAGTGCGGCACCTCGAGAATAGCCCCCTCATCCCCTAGCTCGAGACGCGTCCAATTTGCCGGCTCCGCCTGCTTCAGTGGTTCCCTGAGAAGATCAATCAACTCTCGACTCGCGTCCAAGACGAGATTAGCACTGAAATTCTTCTTGATAGTCTCTATGCCTGAATGGACATCGTCGAGCACAAGTGCACACGGCACCAACCGAACATCCTTACGGGCGAAGGTCGATTTGCCATTGAAGAATTTGTCATAGGTACAAACCATTACGGCTGCACATTGAACACAACCCTCGGGCGGATAAGATTCCTTTGCCGCCCAAACATGGACGTCAAGGCCTATCTTGGCGCCCTCGTCTACGACCTGCTCAGCAAGCTGCGTGGTTGGCACCAAGAACACGGCGGGCTCGCGGTACTTGTCCATCATATGCTTGAGATAGATAAGTCCCGTCGTGGTCTTTCCACCGCCGGTATTTAGCTTAACGACAAGATCGCGATTGGCGATGCTGTTATCAATTTGCTTGAATATCTCGATCTGAGACGGCCTAAGCTCCACATGCGAAACTTGTCGATCCAGCCTTGCAAATGTCTCTATGAGAGATCCCGCACTCTTGCTCGATCCCGCATTATTCAGCTTACTAAAGTCGACCATTTACTTTCCTTGATTTGGTCCAACAAGCACTATGAGGCTTGGATGGCTATGTCACCGATCGAACATTCACATATTCCGTCGATATTCCCCACCCACGTCATACAACGCATGGCTGATCTGCCCCAGGCTATGCGTCTTGACCGCCTCCATCAGCGCCGCGAACACGTTCTTCCGCTCGCGGGCGGTCCGCTGAAGATACGCCAGCCCATGCCCGTCGTGGACGAAGCTCTCGTCTGACTCCTCGCTGCCTGCGGAATGCCCGAGTTCGGTCTCGCCTTCCGGCGCCAGCCGGTTCCGGCTCGCCTGCCACGCCTGGACGTTGGCGATCTGCTGCCCCTTCTCTTCCTCGGTACTGCGGATCAGCTCGATCTCGGTCGCGACCTCGCCGCCCCCCTCCTTCGGCAGAAACATGTTCACCCCCACCAGCGGCAACGAGCCGTCGTGCTTCTTGTGCTCGTAGTACATGGACTCTTCCTGGATCTTGCCGCGCTGGTACATGGTGTCCATGGCGCCCAGCACGCCACCGCGCTCGCTGATGGCTTCGAACTCCTTGTAGACGGCCTCTTCGACGATGTCGGTGAGGTAGTCGACGGCGAAGCTGCCCTGCCAGGGGTTCTCGATGAAGTTGAGCCCCATTTCCTTGTTGATGATCATCTGGATGGCGACGGCGCGGCGCACGCTTTCTTCCGTCGGCGTGGTGATGGCTTCGTCGTAGGCGTTGGTGTGCAGGCTGTTGCAGTTGTCGAACAGGGCGTAGATCGCCTGCAGCGTAGTGCGGATGTCGTTGAACTGGATCTCCTGCGCGTGCAGGGAGCGGCCGCTGGTCTGGATGTGGTACTTCATCATCTGGCTGCGTTCGTTGGCGCCGTAGCGCTCGCGCATGGCGCGTGCCCAGATGCGGCGGGCGACGCGGCCGATGACGGTGTATTCCGGGTCCATGCCGTTGGAGAAGAAGAACGACAGGTTGGGCGCGAAGTCGTCCACTTTCATGCCGCGCGCGAGGTAGTACTCGACGATGGTGAAGCCGTTGCTCAGGGTGAAAGCGAGCTGGCTGATCGGGTTCGCGCCGGCTTCGGCGATGTGATAGCCGGAGATGGAAACCGAGTAGAAATTGCGGACCTTCTGGTCCACGAAGTACTGCTGGATGTCGCCCATCATCCGCAGCGCGAACTCGGTGCTGAAGATGCAGGTGTTCTGGGCCTGGTCCTCCTTGAGGATGTCGGCCTGCACGGTGCCGCGCACGGTGGCGAGGGTTTCGGCCTTGATGCGGGCGTAGGTCTCGGCGTCGACGAGCTGGTCGCCGGAGACGCCCAGCAGGCCGAGGCCGAGGCCGTCGTTCGTGGGCGGCAGCTCACCGTGGTAGCGCGGACGCTCGCGGCCTTCGAAGAAGGCGTCGATGGTCTTCTGCGCGTCGGCCCAGCGGGCATCGTCGGCCTTGAGGTATTTCTCCACCTGCTGGTCGACGGCGCAGTTCATGAACATCGCCAGGATCATCGGCGCGGGGCCGTTGATGGTCATCGAGACGCTGGTGGTGGGCGCGCACAGGTCGAAGCCGGAATAGAGCTTCTTCATGTCGTCGAGCGTGGGGATGTTGACGCCCGAGTTGCCGATCTTGCCGTAGATGTCCGGGCGCGGCGCCGGGTCTTCGCCGTACAGGGTGACGCTGTCGAACGCGGTGGACAGGCGCGCGGCCGGCTGGCCGACGGACAAGTAATGGAAGCGGCGGTTGGTGCGCTCGGGCGTGCCCTCGCCCGCGAACATGCGGATCGGATCTTCGCCGGTGCGGCGATACGGGTACACGCCGCCGGTGTAGGGATAGCTGCCCGGCAGGTTCTCCTTGCCGAGGAAGGTCAGCAGCTCGCCCCAGCTCTTGTAGGTGGGCGCGGCGATCTTGGGGATCTTCTGGTGGCTCAGCGAGTCGCGGTAGTTGTCGACCTTGATCGACTTGTTGCGCACCTGGTACTCGGTGAACTCGTCGGTGATGGATTTGAGGCGCTGCGGCCAGTCGCGCAGGAGCTTGAGCGATTCGCTGCTGAGGGCCTGGATGGCGTCGTTGTAGCGCTGGCGCAGGGTGAGGAGCGAGCGGTCGACGGCGGGCGCGGTGCCGGCCTGGACGGGCTCGGCGGGGACGGCCGGGGACGGGCTGTCGACGACAGTGGCAGGCCCTGCCCCCTCTCCCGGCGCGCTTTGCGCGCCGACCTCTCCCGCAAGGGGAGAGGTGGCAAGCAGATGGTCGGCGCTGTAGAGGTCGAGCGCTTTCGGCAGCTGGGCGTCGCCCAGTTCCTGCAGCGCCTGCCACATGGCCTGGGCGCGGTCGGCGGCTTCGGCCTGGCGCTCGATGTCGCTGTTGATGCGGCGGCCGGCTTCGGCGATTTCGGCGAGGTAGCGCACGCGTGCGCCGGGGATCAGCACGGTGGCGCGGGGTTCCTTGAGCGAGGTGTCGAGATTGGGCTCGAAGCTGCAGTGCCCTGCACTGCCGGCGCCGATCTTCTCGCGCAGCAGGCGGCACAGGTTGGCGAACATCCAGCTCACGCCGGGGTCGTTGAACTGGCTGGCGATGGTGGGATACACCGGCACGTCTTCGTCGGCGGTCTGGAACGCGACGCGATTGCGCTTCCACTGCTTGCGGATGTCGCGCAGCGCGTCCTCGGCGCCGCGCTTGTCGTACTTGTTGAGCACGATGAGCTCGGCGTAATCGATCATGTCGATCTTCTCGAGCTGGCTGGCCGCGCCGTAGTCGCTGGTCATGACGTACATGGGGAAATCGACCAGATCGACGATCTCCGAATCCGACTGGCCGATGCCGGCGGTTTCCACGATCACCAGATCAAACGCGAGGCTCTTGAGGAAGCCGATGCAGTCCTTGAGCACCGCATTGGTGGCCACGTTCTGCCGGCGCGTGGCCATGGAGCGCATGTAGACGCGATGGCTGCGCAGCGAGTTCATGCGGATGCGATCGCCCAGCAGTGCGCCACCGCTGCGGCGACGTGTGGGGTCCACCGAGATCACCGCGATGCGCATCTGCGGGAAGCTGGCGAGGAAGCGGTTGAGCAGTTCGTCGGTGACCGAGGACTTGCCCGCGCCGCCGGTGCCGGTGATGCCGACCACCGGAGTGGTCGGGCGGGATTGGGGATTGGGGATTGGGGATTCGGACGAGCGCGGCTTCTGCCAGCCTTTGCGCATCAGGGCGAGTTCGGATTCGGAATAGACGCCGTCCTCGATGGCGCTGAGCACGCGACCGATGCCGATTTCGTCGTCGATCGTCGGGTTGAGGTGCTCGTTCGAATCACCAATCACCAATGACGAATCACGGTTGCGTGCTGCGCGCGCAACCACATCCTCGATCATCTCCACCAGCCCCATCTTCATGCCGTCGTTGGGGTGGTAGATGCGCTCGACGCCGTAGGCCTGCAGCTCGCGGATTTCCTCGGGGGTGATGGTGCCGCCGCCGCCGCCGAAGACGCGGATGTGGCCGGCACCGCGTTCTTTGAGCATGTCGACCATGTACTTGAAGTACTCGACGTGGCCGCCCTGGTAGCTGGACAGCGCGATGCCGTCGGCGTCTTCCTGCAGCGCGGCGCGCACCACGTCCTCGACGCTGCGGTTGTGGCCGAGATGGATGACCTCCGCGCCCTGCGACTGGATGAGCCGGCGCATGATGTTGATGGCGGCGTCGTGCCCGTCGAACAGGCTGGCGGCGGTGACGAAGCGCAGCGGCGAGGCGTCGGCGCGGGCGGCGGTGGCGGTGGAATCGATCTGGCTGGCCGGCGTGCTCATGGCGCGCTCCTGCGGTGAAAAAGATGTGCCGATTGTAGCGGTGGGCGCCTTGACGTTTTCAGTTGAAAGTATGCTGCGGTGCGGCAAAACGCGGGGCGCGATGACGCCCTCGCCGCTCGTAGCCGGTGTTCGGTTGCGCCGCGGCGCGGTGACGGACGGCGCCGGGTCCCGGTCTGACCGGACAGGCATGCGTCGAGCGCCTACGGAACGTCGGGAGCTCGTTCCGGATGCGGGTTACAAACGCCGCGGATTCTTCAGCGACGCTCCGAACGATTTCGCTTCGTCCGTCGTTTCCGCGGCTTGCAACGGACGCATGTCCGGTCAGGCGGGAATCCAGCGCCTTGCACGCCTGAGGCTTGACGTCGCGCTGTCCCGCCCCGACCGGTCATGCCCCCGCTCGACATCCCCGGGGAATACAGATGCGCGGACGAACGAAGCGCGCTCCGGGTGACGGCCCTGCGAACGCTGCGGCCTCGTGAGGGCGCATCGGACTGCCCGCTCGGCCGTCATTCCCGCGCAGTCGGAATCCGGCGCCTCGCGTGCTGATGGTTGGACGTCGCTGGATCCCCGCTTGCGCGGGGATGACGGCGACGCATCACACGGCCCGGAATGCGGTGCAGGCGTGCGAGTACGGGCGCACTCTGCGGCCGAGCGACGCGGCCAGGCACCCGTCCCGCAGGCCGGGCGCCCGGCGCGTTCTGCCGCCTTTCGACAGCGTTGCGCGCAACATGCGCATTCGATGCTTCGGAGCCCGTGCCATGACCCCACTCGACAAGCCCCTCAAGCGCGAAGTCCTGATCGATGACCAGGCCTACACGCTGACGATCGACCCCGACGGGCTGACGCTGGTGCCCAAGGGCAAGCGCAAGGGGCTGGCGCTGCGCTGGGCCGATCTGGTCAGCGGCGATGCGGCGCTGGCAACGGCGCTGCAGGCCTCGTTGACGACGCGCTGAGTGTGGCCGCGGGTGCAGGCGTCGCGGGGGGCGGGCCTGGCGTGCGCGATGGTGATCACGAGAACGCCCCTTCGCGCGCGAGCACGCTCCTACAGGTGGCGATAGCGACTGCGAACGACAGCGCGCGCGGCGCGGATCCCGATGTCGCCCGCACCCAAGCACGCCCCTGTAGGAGCGCGCGAGGGCGGTACCGAGACAGCCTCATCGCGGGCGCGCGCTCCTGCAGGTGGCTACAGCGACTGCGCGTAGCAGAACGCGCAACCAAGGGGTCCGGTGTCGCCAATCCCCACGCCTGCGCTCGCGCGTGAGCGATGCCCTAGCGACGCGGACCCGGCGTTTCCAATGCCTCGCACAGCTGCCTGCGGCAATCGGCGAGGCCGGCTTCGGAGCGGTGGAGGCGCACCGGCCCGGCCGCGGTGCGGGCGCCGGTGATGCGGGCCAGCGTGGCCTGCAGCGTGGCAGGGTCGTCGTCGAAGGCGCCGTGGCTGGTCGCAGTGCTGCCATCCGCCGGGTCTGCCGGCGGGCTCTGCACCGGTGCCTGGATCCAGTCGAGGCGGCCGGTGGCCAGCAGATCGCGGATGGCGCTATTGGATTCGATGAAACGCGCCATGCCCAGTAGCGGCGTGCCGTCGCGATGGCTGCTGCGCACCCAGCTGCGCGCGCGCTCCTCGAAGGCGTGGGCCACGAGATACAGCAGCGACTTGTTGTAGATGCGGGCGCAGTGGTCGTCGCGCTCGGCGCGATCGCTCAGCGTGAACAATGCGCCTTGGCCGATGCGGCCGTCGGCGAGCGCCGGGGCAAGGCTGTCCTCGAACAGCGCCATCGTCATCGCCGGCGCCCACAGGGTGAGGCTGGCGACCGGCAGGCCGAGGCCCTGCATGCCGGCCGCCGGGCCGGCAGGCACCACGCCCTGTGTGGTGAGCAGCTGGGCCAGCGGCGCGAGCAATACCGCGCCGGCGCTGTGGCCCACGAGGTGCAGCTCGACCGCGGGGTCATTGCGCATCCATTCGCCGAGCAGACGCGCCACCTGGGCGGCGCCGCCGGCTTCGGTGAGCGTGTCGCCGGTGCGCACGACGGCGGTGGTGGCCAGGCGGGCGTTCTCCTTCATCTCCTCCCACAGCGCGCGGCCGCCGAGCGCGCGGGCCAAGGGTTCGATGGTGTCGTCGATGCGGTCGAGCAGCAGGTCCTTGGCGCGGTCGAGCAGGCCTTCGGTGCGCGGGCGCACGGCATCGCGCAGCAGGTTGCCGAGCGTGCTCCACAGATCGGTCTTCCAGACGAAACACAGCGGATAGACCTGATGCGGCAGCATCAGCTCGCGCAGGTCGGCCACGCGCTGGATGGCGGCCTGCTCGGGCACCAGGCCGCCGTGGGCGTAGAGCACGATGCGCTTCTTCGGCCAGGTGCGGGTGATGCGCGGCAGGTCCTCGCGGACGATGTTGCGCACCGCGTCCTGCCCGGTGGCGAAGCGGCCGCTGGCGCGCAGGCGGCCGTCGTTGCCGAGGCTGATCACGTGCGGGCGCAGATCGGCCTGGGCGTAGCCGTTCGATTGCCGGGCGAGGCTCGAATTGCTGGCCGCGGTGGCCTGCGCGCGTTGCAGGCGTACCGGCACCGCGAGCCGCGCGGCCCAGACATCGGTGCCGCGCTGCAGCCATTCGTCGTAACTCACCCAGCCGTAGCCACGCTTGCCCCAGCGCGTGCCCCAGGAGTTCTGCAGCCAGAAGCCGTCGCGGTCGTAGCCGACGATGGCGAAGGCGTGGTAGCCGCTGACCGGCTGTTCGGCCCAGTCGATCACGCCGCTCGCAGGCGGCGCCAGCCAGCCCTCGTGCACGGCGGCCGAGGCGTAGAGCACGCCGACTTCGGCGAACGCGGCGTGCATCGCGACGAGGTCGCGATGGTTCACCCGGTAATAGGCGCCGAGCGGATGTTCCTGCGCGGCGCGCGCGCGCTCTTCGGTGAGGATCTCCTCGAGGCGGCCGGGCGTGCCGGGCCAGCAGTCCTCGGCGCAGACGCCGTGGCGGTGCCAGCCTTTCATCGCGCCGCGGCAACTCGCGCCTTCGTAGTCCTCGCCCTCCCACTCGTCGTAGCGGCGGGCCATGTCGTAGAGCATGCGCGTGCTCACGCGCTGCGTGACCGGCTCGGGCCGGCGGCGGCGCAGCAGCGCATGGGCCACGGTGGCGAGGCCGTAGGCGGTGCAGGCGCCCGCCTCGCCCTGGTCGAGCACGGGTACGCCGAGGGCGGTGAAGCGTGCCAGCGGCATCACGCTGGGCACGTCGACCAGGTTGGGTTCGAACATGCGGTCGCGGAAATCGGCCGTGTCGGGGCGTGCGTCGAGCAGCCGCGGCGTGGGCGCGGGTTTGCGGCGGGTGCCGGTCGTTCGGGTGGCCATGCGGGTGCCTCCGTCCTTGCGTTGAACGCGACCGGCACCGGATGCCGGCCTGGATCCCCCGGGTGCAGTGTGCACCGCCGGGGTGACGGCATCGCATGCGGTGCGCGGCGCCGTCGGGAGACTCTGGCCTCGATGGATCGCAGCGCGCGCGACGGCGCTCGGGACGCTTCGACGGGATGGGCGGGCCGAGCGACCGGGTCGAGCCCGCGCGGCGCTCAGTCCTTGACCAGGCCGCCGTCGACGACGAGGTTCTGGCCGGTGACGGCGCGCGCCCAGGGCGAGGCGAAGAACAGCACGGCGTCGGCGAATTCGGCCGGGGTGGTCACACGGCGCAGCGGCGTGCTGGCGGCAATGAGGTCGAACACGGCGTCCGGCGTGGCCGCGCTGGCATCGGTGGTGCGCAGCAGGCCGCCCGAGACCATGTTGACGGTGACGCCGTCCGGGCCGAGGTCGGCCGCCAGTGTGCGGGTGAGCGACAGCAGTGCGGCCTTGGCGGCGGTGTAGTCGTGATACGGCACCACCGGGTTCTGGAACAGGTTGGTGCCGATGTTGATCACGCGCCCGCCGCCGGCGCTGCGCATGCCCGGCAGTGCGGCCTGCACGGTGTTGAGCGCGCCGCGCACGCTGCCCTCGAACTGCGCGGCGAAGCGCGGCCAGGTGATGGCCTCGGCCTGCGGGCGGGCGTCGCCGTCGAAGCGGAAATCGGCCAGCGCGTTGTTGACGACCGTGGTCACCGGCGCGCCGAAATGCGCCTGCGCGCGTTCGACCATGGCACCCATGGCCGCCGGGTCGGTGACATCGGCCTGCACGGCCAACGCACGCGCGCCGGCCGTGTCCACCAGCGCCGCGGCGGCGTCCGCGCTGCGGTGGAAATTGATCACCACCCGGGCGCCGGCGCCGAGAAACGCCCGGCTGATCGCGGCTCCGAGGCCACGTGCCCCACCGGTGACCAGCACCACCTGATCCGGCATGTCCGCCATCGTCTGCCCCTGGAATGCGAAGCCCGCGAGTATCGCAGTCACCGCACGGTCTGCACACGAATCTGCGATGCTTGCCGCGATCACAGGGGCCCTCGCACCATGAAGAAGCGCGTCAAGAAAATCATCGGCTGGGGCCTTTTCACGCTGCTGGTGATGGCGGTCAGCAGCATCTTCGTGGCCGATCATCTGCTGCCGCCGGCGAGCGGCAGGCCGAGCACCGCACTGGCGCTGGCCGAGGCCGATACGCCGCTCGACCGCGAGCTGGTGCCCCTGCTCGCCCGCCACCCCGGACAGACCGGCGCGATCCTGCTGCCCGATGGCATCGACGCCTACGCCGCGCGCGCGATCTCCGCGCGCCAGGCCGGGCGCAGCCTCGATCTGCAGTACTACATCTGGCACGACGACCTGACCGGTCGGATGCTCGCCAACGAGGCCTGGGAGGCGGCCGAGCGCGGCGTGCGCGTGCGCATCCTGCTCGACGACGTGGGCATCGGGAACATGGATGCCACCCTGCTGGCGATGGATTCGCACGAGAACATCGAGCTGCGCGTCTACAACCCGTTCCGCAACCGCAGCGGCGTGCTGCGCCTGCTGGAAATGGTGCAGCGCGCCTGGGGCGTGAACCACCGCATGCACAACAAGGCGTGGATCGCCGACGGGCGCGTGGCCGTGGTCGGCGGGCGCAACATCGGTGTCGAATACTTCAGTGCGGCCGAGGAATTCAATTTCCACGATCTCGACATCGTGCTGTTCGGCCCGGCCGTGGCCCAGGCGAGCACGATCTTCGACGATTTCTGGAACAGCGAGGCCGCGATCCCGATCGCCGCGCTCAACCGCAAGCGTCCGTCGACGATCCGCGAGGTGCTGGCGCAGATCCACGAGGAGGCCGAAAGCGAGGAGGCACGCAAGTTCCTCGACGCGATGGATGTCTCGCCCAGCGTGCGCCGCTATTTCTCGCGGGAGCTCACGCCGATCTGGACCGAGGGCGTGCGCGTGCTGTCGGACCCGCCGATCAAGTGGCGCGGCGACGATCGCGAGAACTGGCTGGTGGACCATCTGATGGACCAGATCACCGGCGCCGAGCGCGCCGCGCTGTTGATCTCGCCCTACTTCGTGCCCGGCGTGGACGGTGCCCGGGGCCTGGTGGATCTGGCCGGCCGCGGTGTCAACGTGTCGGTGGTGACGAATTCGCTGGCGGCCAACGACGTGGTGGCCGTGCACGGCGGCTATGCCCGCTATCGCAGGGAACTGCTGGAGGCCGGTGTGCACCTGTTCGAGACCCGCAGCCGCGCCGAATCCCAGGCGGCGAGCAGCGTGTTCGGCAGCAGCGGCGCCAGCCTGCACACCAAGGCGGTGCTGATCGACGGCTCGCGCGGGTTCGTGGGCTCGTTCAATCTCGATCCGCGTTCGGCCAACCTCAACACCGAGATGGGCGTGCTGTTCGACGATCCCGCGCTGGGCGCGGCGCTGCTGGACGAGTACCTGCACCTGGTGGGCGCGGACATGAGCTACTGGGTATTCCTCGACGACCGCGGACGGATGCGCTGGCTCGACCGCGCGGCCTCGCCGCTGCGCGTGCTCGACAACGAGCCCGACAGCACCCGCCGCCAGCGTGCGACGGCCAACGTGGTGCGCTGGTTGCCGGTGGAGTCGCAGCTGTAGGAACGCTCGGCGCAGCTTCGTGGTTGCGCGTCATCGTCGGGCTACAGCGGACGCGCGCCCGGTCCGGCCGGGCCTTCAGGCGCCGCAGACCGGGTGATCCGGTGGGTTCGGGTGAACAAGAGCGGAGGCGCCGGATTCCCGCCTTCGCGGGAATGACGAGCGATGACGGAGTCGCGCGGACGTCCTTGAGGCTGCGATCCGATCGGCGGCCTGGGTTGCCGAAGCGCCAGCCCGTCATTCCCGCGAAGGCGGGAATCCAGGGCGGTCGATTCGACAGATGACAGGAACGGGAATGGCAGCCCGGGTGTCCGGTGCTGCAGATGGTCAGGCGCGTCGGCGCGAACCACTGAACACAGCCGCGCATTTGCCGCACCGCACAACGCTGAATACAGGGCGCCCTACCGTTGCAAGCCATTGATCTGCATGGCGAACCGGCCAATTGGTTGCGTCTTCAACCAATTCCGGAATGACCGGCGTAAAATGCCGCCCCAGATCGCCACCACCGCGGCCCTGTCCGACGGTCCGGCCGCACCGGCCGATCGCTTCAGCCCCCTCGCCGCTCCAGCCACCACACGTGCCGGGCCCTGCGCCCGCGACGGAGTTTTGAATGATTTTCGAGCACCTCGACACCTACGGCCACGAGCAGGTCGTGTTCTGCCACAACAAGGATGTGGGCCTGAAGGCGATCATCGCGATCCACAACACGGTGCTGGGCCCGGCGCTCGGCGGTACGCGCATGTGGCCGTACGAGTCCGAACAGGACGCGCTGAACGACGTGCTGCGCCTGTCGCGCGGCATGACCTACAAGAACGCGGTGGCCGGCCTGAACATCGGCGGCGGCAAGGCGGTGATCATCGGCGACCCGGCGACGGACAAGTCGGAAGCGCTGTTCCGCGCGTTCGGCCAGTTCGTCGAATCGCTGGGCGGCCGCTACATCACCGCCGAGGACGTCGGCATCGACGTCAACGACATGGAATACGTCTATCGCGAGACGCAGTTCGTCACCGGCGTGCATCAGGTGCACGGCGGCTCGGGTGATCCGTCGCCGTTCACCGCCTACGGCACGCTGCAGGGTCTTCTGGCCGCGCTGAACCGCAAGTTCGGCAACGAGGACGTCGGCAACTACAGCTACGCCGTCCAGGGCCTGGGCCATGTCGGCATCGAGTTCGTGAAGCTGCTGAAAGAACGCGGCGCGAAGATCTTCGTCACCGACATCAACAAGGAGCGCGTGGAGCGCGCGGTCAGCGAGTACGGCGCCGAAGCCGTGGGCCTGGACGAGATCTACGACGTCGACGCCGACGTGTACTCGCCGTGCGCACTCGGTGGCACCGTCAACGAGAAGACCCTGCCGCGCCTGAAGGCCAAGATCATCTGCGGCGCGGCCAACAACCAGCTGGCCAACAACGCGATCGGCGACGAAGTGGAGAAGCGCGGCATCCTCTACGCGCCCGACTACGCGGTCAACGCCGGCGGCGTGATGAACGTGTCGCTCGAGATCGACGGCTACAACCGTGAGCGTGCGATGCGCATGATGCGCACGATCTACCACAACCTCACGCGCATCTTCGAGATCGCCGAGCGCGACGGCATTCCGACCTACCGCGCGGCCGATCGTCTGGCCGAGGAGCGGATCGAGGTGATCGGCAAGCTCAAGCTTCCGCTCGGACGCGCGCAGCCGCGCTTCCAGGGCCGGATCCGCGGCGGCAGCTGATCCGTACAACACGATGGGGCTTCGGCCCCATCGTCGTCTCCGGCGGTCGCGCATGCTGCACCCGCACATGCGCGGCGCCGGTTCCCGTCTTCGCGCAGTGATGCGCAGCGGCCGCACGTGCGGCCCCGTTCCGCTCCAGGAGATTCCATGCGTACTTTCCCGCTCGGCGACGACCTCGATGCGCTGCGTGACGCCGTGCGCCGCTTCGCCGAGACCGAGATCGCCCCGCGCGCCGAGGCGATCGACCACGACAACGCCTTCCCCCAGGACCTGTGGCCGAAGCTCGGCGAGCTCGGCCTGCTGGGCATCACCGTACCGGGCGAATACGGCGGCAGCGAGATGGGTTACCTCGCCCATCTGGTGGCGATGGAGGAGATCTCGCGCGCGTCAGGCTCGGTGGGCCTCTCCTACGGCGCGCATTCCAATCTCTGTGTGGCCAACCTCTACGCCAACGGCACCGAGGCGCAGCGCCAGCACTACCTGCCGAAGCTGTGCAGCGGCGAATGGAAGGGCGCGCTGGCGATGAGCGAGCCGGGCGCGGGTTCGGACGTGGTCGGCTCGATGAGCTGCCGCGCGGAACTGCGCGGCGATGTGTGGGTGGCCAACGGCAACAAGATGTGGATCACCAACGGCCCCGAGGCCGACGTGCTGATCGTCTACATGCGCACCGCCGGCAAGGACGCGGGTTCGAAGTGCATGACCGCGTTCCTCGTCGAGAAGGGCATGCCGGGATTCCGCACCGCGCAGAAGCTCGACAAGCTCGGCATGCGCGGCTCCAACACCTGCGAGCTGGTGTTCGAGGATTGCGAGATCCCGGCCGCCAACGTGCTCGGCGAGGTCAACGGCGGGGTCAAGGTGCTGATGCGCGGCCTCAACACCGAGCGTCTGGTGCTGACCGGCGGTCCGCTGGGCCTGATGCAGGCCGCGCTCGACATCGCCCTGCCCTACGTGCGCGAGCGCAAGCAGTTCGACGCGGCCATCGGCACCTTCGGCATCATGCAGGCCAAGATCGCCGACATGTACACCGCGCTGCAGTCCAGCCGCGCGTTCGCCTACACCGTGGCCCGCGACTACGACGCCGGGCACAGCTCGCGCGTGGATGCCGCGAGCTGCCTGCTGCACGCGTCCGAGGCGGCCGTGCAGGTCGCGCTGGAAGCGATCCAGACCCTCGGCGGCAACGGCTACATCAACGAATACCCGACCGGCCGCATCCTGCGCGATGCCAAGCTCTACGCCATCGGCGCCGGCACCAACGAGATCCGCCGCATGCTGATCGGGCGCGAGCTGTTCGACGGCAAGAGCTGAGCGCAACCGCGCGCGACCATGTCGCCAGTGCGCGAGAGCGAGAAGGCCGCCCCCGGGGCGGCCTTCTCGTTTCCGGAGCGCGTGGCGGACTCAGAACCCGTGCGCGACGCGCAAGGACGCCATGCGCTCGTTGCCGCGCGGGCCGAAGCGCTGGTCGATGCCGAAACCCATCTGCGTCCGCGGCGACAGCCATGTCTCGACTGCGAGGCCCGCGATGCCGCCGGACCGCGCAGGCGCGAGGCCGGCGATCGGCGCCCAGGCCTCGATGCCGGTGAAGCTCGCCTGCAGATCGAAGCCGCTGGCGGCCAGCGTGTGCTGCCATTCGCCGTAGCCGTGCAACGTGAACCCCGGTGCCTCCCAGCGCGCGCGCAGGCCGGCCAAGGCCTGGCTGCGTGCGACATCCCAGCCCGCACCCCGCAGGCCGAAGCCGTCGCCGCCGAGTTCTTCGAAGCCGTCGCTGCGCAGATGCACGCGTTCGGCACCGACGTAGGGCGCGAGTTCGGTCGCGCCGAGCCGCCAGTGTCGACCGGCCTCCACCGCCACCTGGCTGACGTGGCCGGCATACCGTGTCGACACGCCCTGCCAGTCGGTGCCGGCAAACAGCTGGCGCTGCAGGTCGCGTTCGACGCGCCCGCTGCCCAGCTGCGCCATGACGTAGGCGTCGCCGAACGAACGGGCGAGATAGGCCTGCGCCTGTGTATGCCGATCGCGGCTGCGATCGCCGCGCGCCTGCACGATGCCGTCGCCACGCAGTTCGCCGAACGCGAAGCCGGCGATCACGCCATTGCCGAGCGCGTGGTCGCGGCCCAGGCTCCAGCCGTCGACCTGGAACCCCTCGCGCGCGAAGCCGCCCTGGCCGCCCTGCCCCAGGGCCTGCTGCCAGGCGCCGGCGCGTGCACCCTGCGCCGCAACGTCACCCACACGCCCGGCGACCGCGCGCCGGGTCATGTCCACCTGGTCGAGCGTGGCATTGAGCGCATACGCATGCTGCGCGCCCGACAGACTCTCCAGCGCCGCCAGCGCGGCGCCACCCTCCTGGATGCGCTGGAAAGCGCCGGCGCTGCGTGCGAACGGGGTGTCGAGCGCGCCGCCATCCTCGCCATCCAGCCCGACGAATGCACCTTCCACACGCGCTGCCGATCCGATCGACTGCGCGGTGGCGCCGGCCAGCGACATCGCCGTCGCCGTGACGTCCAGGCGGGTGATGTCGAGCCAGGCGCGCGTGCTGTCGTAGCCGAGGCTCGCGTCGAGAAACACGCCCGGGCCGCGGCCCAGGCTGGCGAAGGTGCCGCTGAGCCCGCCGTAGGCGCGGACCACGGTCTCGTTGCTCTGGTAGGTGTACCCGCTGACCACGCCCGTCACCAGCAGTTCGCCCGCCAGGCGCGCGGTCCCGCTGACCGAGAGCGGCGCGCCGACCGGCACGGCCAGGCGCGCGGTGACCGTCTGCTCGAAATTTCCGGTGATCGTGCGCGCGCGGGTATCGCCCGTCAGCGCGAAGGTGCCACGATTGAGGACGTTGCCGCCGATCAGGCTGCCGGCCCACTGCAGGCTTCCGACCGTGTCGACACTGATCGCCCCCGCGATCGGCCCCTGGCCGGCGAACACCAGCGTGCCGCCCTCCACGCGCGTTGCACCGCGATAGGACGCGCTGCCGTCGAGGCGCAGCGTGCCGGCGCCGCGCTTGATCAGCCCGCCGTCGCCGGCGATGTCGTTGCCCCACACCGAGGTGCCGCTGTTGAAACTGGCGGTGACGTCGCCCCAGTCGAAGCGCGCCGGTCCGCGCACCGCCTTGCCCACGTTCAAGGCGCCGTAGCCGAACACGGGATCGACACCGGGGGCGCCGATGTCGGTCGCGGTGCCCAGAAGGGTCTGACGCACGAGATCGTTGTCGAAGTACGGGAACGCTTCCCATACCAGCGCCGCGGCGCCGGACACCAGCGGCGCGGCCAGCGAGGTGCCGTTGTACTTCCAGTACTCCGGCCGGTCCGGCGCGTCGTTGGTGCCGGTGACCACCACGGTGCCCGGCGCGACCAGGCAATAGCGCATCGCGACGCCGCAGGCGTTGGAATAGCTCGCCAGCTGTGTGGTGCTGCCTTCCGCGAGCGCCGAGACCGTCAACCAGCCGCGTTCGAGGTCCGCGCCCGGTCGCGTGCCGTTGGCGAGCTGCTGGCTCGGCAGCGCGGCGAGATCCGACGGGTTCGCACGCTCGGCGTTGCCGGATGCGAACACCACCAGCCCGCCGTGCTGGACGACGAAGGGCCGGTACTCGGCGGCAATCGGCGTGGCGGCCGCCGGGTTGTCCAGATACAGACCGCCCCAGGAGTTGTTCATGATCCGGACGTTGCGGTTGATCAGGTCGCGATGGATCGGCTCGAGACCGAGCGCACCATCGACCGGATTGCCGTTGCCCGAGCCGTCGTCGACGGGTGGTTTGTCGCTGATGATCCGCGCCGAGACCAGCGTGGCGCCCGGTGCCACGCCGCCCGGCCAGGCACCGAACGGCCGCCCGGCGGCCGCCTGCGCGACGGCGGTGCCGTGCCCCACCACGTCGTCGACACTGGTGTTGTTGGTCGTGCGGTTGACGTAGATCAGGTTGTCCGTGACCCGTCCGCGCAGCGCCGGGTGATTGCGGTTGATGCCGCTGTCGAGGAAGCCGATGCGCACGCCCTGGCCGGTGAATCCGGCCGCATGCGCGGCGCCGGTGTTCGTATCGGCGAGATGGCGGCTGTAGGCGGGGTTGGGCGGCTGCACCACCGCAGGCGGCGGTGTGGCAGGCGGCGGGGTGACGGGCGGGGGTGTCACCGGTGGCGGTGCCGCTGGCGGCGGCGCAGGGCCCTGGACCAGCCCGCCACCGGAGCCGCCGCCGCACGCGGCCAGTGCCGCAGCCAGTGCGCAGGCCAGCGCTGCCCGACGCGGCGCATACGCGTGCGCCCACGTGCGTTCTGTTGTCTGCATCCCTCGTTCTCCCTGCGCGCGAGCGCGCGCCTCGATCGTCCCCTGTCGCCGCATCTATACGCGGATTTTCCGGCACCCGCCATCGCACGACGCAGTGCGGAACTGCGGCGCGCCGCGACTTTCCGGTGCGCCGGGTGCGATAATCGACGTTCTGTGCAGTTCACACACCCGGAGTCGTTCCGCCATGACTGACATCGTCATCGTCGGTGCCAAGCGCACCCCCATCGGTTCCATGCTCGGACAGTTCACCGGCGTGCCCACGCCGACGCTCGGCGCGACCGCGATCACGGCCGCGCTCGAACATGCTGGCGTGACGCCGGATCTCGTCGACGAGGCGATCATCGGCTGCGTGCTGCCGGCCGGCCTCGGCCAGGCACCGGCGCGTCAGGCCTCGCGCGCGGCGGGCATTCCCGATTCGGCCGGTTGCGTCACCATCAACAAGGTCTGCGGCTCGGGCATGCAGGCGGTGATGTACGGCCACGACCTGATCAAGGCCGGCAGCGCGACCTTCGTCGTCGCCGGTGGCATGGAGTCGATGACCAACGCGCCGCACCTGCTCAACGGCTCGCGCACCGGTATCCGCTACGGCAGCGCCGAGATGCTCGACCACATGGCGTGGGACGGCCTGACCAATCCCTACGACGGCAAGTCGATGGGCGTGTTCGGCGACATCGCCAGCAACAAGTACGGCTTCACGCGCGAGGACCTCGACGCCTACGCCGTGGAAAGCGCCACCCGCGCCAAGCAGGCCATCGCCTCGGGCGCGTTCAAGGCCGAGATCGCGCCGGTGACCGTGCAATCGCGCAAGGGCGAAACCACGTTCGACACCGACGAGGCCCCCGGCAAGATCCAGCCCGACAAGATCCCCACGCTGCGCGCCGCCTTCGGCAAGGACGGCCTGTTGACCGCCGCCAGCTCCTCGAGCATCTCCGACGGCGCGGCGGCCCTGGTGCTGACCTCGGCGGACGAAGCGGACAAGCGCGGCCTCGCCCCGCTGGCACGCATCGTCGCCCATGCGCGCCATTCGCAGGCACCGGAATGGTTCACCACCGCGCCGGTGACGGCTATTCAGAATGTGCTCGACAAGGCCGGATGGACCGTCGAAGATGTCGACCTGTTCGAGGTCAACGAGGCCTTCGCCAACGTCGCGATGGCGCCGATGAAGGACCTGGGCATCCCGCACGACCGTCTGAATGTGAATGGGGGCGCACTGGCGCTCGGCCATCCGATCGGCGCGAGCGGTGCCCGACTGATCGTCACCCTGATCCACGCGCTCAAGGCGCGCGGCCAGAAGCGCGGGGTTGCGTCACTTTGCATAGGTGGCGGCGAAGCGACGGCAATTGCCGTGGAAATGGCGTGAACTTCGGATAACGTGTTTTTTACGAAAAAACCACGCGACGCCGCTTGACACTGCAACGCGGCTTGTCATCATGTTGCCGGCGCGCATTAAGCGCGTTGCCCACACTTTCAGACGAGGAAGACACAATGACGATCAACAAGGCTTTGCTGGCCCTGGCTATGGGTTTCGCACTGGCTGCTTGCAGCAACGCCGACCAGGCCCAGAGCTCGGCCGAAGGCGCTGCTGACGCCGCTGCCGACGCGCAGGCTGCTGCCAACGAAACCACCGATCCGGCCCTGGCCGGCACCGCGCAGGCTGCTGCCGACGACGCCGCTGCCGCTGCTGACGCCGCTGCCGACGCTGCTGCCAACGCCGCTGCCGCTGGCACGGACGCTGCTGCCGAGCACGCTGCCGACGCCGCTGACCACGCTGAGCAGCAGGCTGAAGACGCTGCTTCGGCCGCGGAAGAAGTCACGCCGTAATTCACTCGATGGCCCTCCGGCCATCGCCAGTGATCTGGAAAGCCGCCGGGTTCCCGGCGGCTTTCTTTTTGTCTCGACGCCCGACCGTGTCGGGCAGCCCATGCGGTGGCCCCGGCCTTTTTGCGCATTCAGCGTGCAGTTGTTTCAGCGCGCCCGGGTTCGCGTGATGCTCACGTGGCCGCGCCCACTATCCGCGCCACCCACCGGAACAGGAGAGCTGCCATGCGTTTCACCCTGATGACTGCGACCGCCCTCACCGCACTCGCGCTGGCGGCCTGCAGCAACACCTCGCCCGACGCGCAGCGCGAGCGCGCCGAAGCCGAAGCCGCTGCCGACAACGCCGGCCGCGCGATCTCCGACGCAGCGGCCGCGACCGGCCAGGCCGCGCGTGAGGGCGCCGATGCTGCCGCAGCGGCCAGCGCGGATGCCGCGCGCGAAGCCGAGATCCGCGCCGATGCCGCCGCAGCACGTACCGAGGAAGCCGCGCGCGAAGCCGCCGCCGCGACCGGCCGCGCCACCCAGCGCGCAGGCGAGGCGATCGAGCAGACCGGCGAGCGCGTGGAAGAACGCGCCGAGCGCTGAGCCCACGACGCGCGTTGCACAGGCCCGCCTCTGGCGGGCCTTTTTCATGGGCACGCAGCTGCACTCCGGTGTGACTGTGCGCGGCCATGGCAGTCTCCGCGCTGCGCGCATTCGACGGGTTCCGTATCCTTGCCGTTTTCACCAGGCGACCGACGGATGCCCGCACTGACCTCGCAGCTCGACCCGCGCTCGGCGGATTTCATCGCCAATGCCGACTACCACCGCGCGCTCGCCGACGAACTGCGGACGCGCCTGGCGCGCGCGGCCGAAGGCGGCGGCGCACAGGCGCAGGCCAAGCACACCGCACGCGGCAAGCTGCTCGCGCGTGACCGCATCACCGCCCTGCTCGACCCGGGCGCGCCCTTCCTCGAGATCGCGCCGCTCGCGGCCGAAGACATGTACGACGGCGCCGCGCCTGCGGCGGGCGTCGTGGCCGGCATCGGTCGCGTGCAGGGCCAGGAGGTGGTGATCGTCGCCAACGATGCGACGGTCAAGGGCGGGACCTATTTCCCGATGACGGTGAAGAAGCATCTGCGCGCGCAGGAAATCGCGCGCGAGAACCACCTGCCCTGCGTCTATCTGGTCGACTCCGGCGGCGCGTTCCTGCCGCTGCAGGACGAGGTGTTTCCCGACAAGGAGCATTTCGGCCGCATCTTCTACAACCAGGCGCGGATGAGCGCGGAGAACATTCCGCAGATCGCCGTGGTCATGGGCAGCTGCACCGCCGGCGGTGCCTATGTGCCGGCGATGTGCGACGAGTCGATCATCGTCAAGGAGCAAGGCACGATCTTCCTCGGAGGCCCGCCGCTGGTGAAGGCGGCGACCGGTGAAGTGGTCGACGCCGAGGCGCTGGGCGGCGCGGACGTGCATACCAGTCTGTCGGGCGTGGCGGATCATTTCGCCGAAGACGACCGGCACGCGCTGCAGATCGCACGCGACATCGTCGGCCACTGCAACCGGCGCAAGACCCTGCCGGTGGCGCTGCGCGAGCCGCGCGAACCGCTGTATGCGGCCGACGAACTCTACGGCATCGTGCCCAAGGACACGCGTCGCCCGTTCGACATCCGCGAAGTCATCGCGCGCATCGTCGACGGCAGCGCGTTCGACGAATTCAAGACGCGCTACGGCAAGACCCTGGTCACCGGCTTCGCGCACATCCACGGCATGCCGGTGGGCATCGTCGCCAACAACGGCATCCTGTTCTCGGAAAGTGCGCTCAAGGGCGCGCACTTCATCGAGCTCTGCAACCAGCGCGGCATTCCGCTGGTGTTCCTGCAGAACATCACCGGCTTCATGGTGGGCCGCAAGTACGAGAACGCCGGCATCGCCAAGGACGGGGCGAAGATGGTCACCGCCGTGGCCTGCTCCAGCGTGCCCAAGTTCACCGTGGTGATCGGCGGCAGTTTCGGCGCCGGCAACTACGCGATGTGCGGCCGGGCCTATGGCGCGCGCTTCCTGTGGATGTGGCCGAATGCCCGCATCAGCGTGATGGGCGGCGAGCAGGCCGCGAGCGTGCTGGCAACGGTCAAGCGCGACGGCATCGAGGCCAAGGGCGGCCACTGGAGCGCGGAGGACGAGGACGCGTTCAAGGCGCCGATCCGCGACCAGTACGAATCCCAGGGCAGCCCGTGGTACGCCACCGCCCGGCTGTGGGACGACGGCATCATCGATCCGGCCGACACGCGCCGGGTGCTCGGGCTCGGCATTGCCGCCTCGCTCAATGCACCGATCGAGCCCGCGCGCTTCGGTGTCTTCCGCATGTGACCGGCGCCGCGCCGTACCTGCGGTGATGGGTTGCGAATGCAGGGCAAGTGCTTGCCGCGTCTCGATTCCGCTGCGTGGATCACAGTCGACGGTCTTCGTGCCCGTGCTAGGCTCGACCTCCGCGTCGGCGGTCAGACCGTGGCGGCGCGGATCCCCCGTTCGAGCGCCTGTTCGAGCATGTTCGAGCCGTCCACCCTGTCCAGACCGAGGTAACGCGCGACATGGCCATCTTCCCGCAGTCCGGCAACGCCAACGCCAAGACGAATTCCCCCAGCTTCGCCTCCGATCCGCCGCCGGCGCCGCCCGCACGCGAACCCGCCCCGGCGGTCGCGGATTTCTCGCCGTCCACCCCGCCGACCGCGCCGCGTCAGGCCCCGGCCGCTGCGCCGGTGAGCAAGGAGTCGGTGATCGCGGCCGACCTGACCATCGAAGGCAAGATCGAGGGCTCGGGCGATGTTCGCATCGCGGGCCGCTTCAAGGGCGACGTCAACGTGCAGGGCAACCTGACCATCGAACACGGCGCCAAGCTCAATGGCGGCGTGCGTGCCAAGCAGGTGCTGGTGTCGGGCGAGCTCGAAGGCAACATCGAATCCGCGTCGCTGGTCGAGCTTCGCGATTCGGCCGTGCTGACCGGTGACCTCAAGGCCGGCTCGTTGACCGTCGCCTCGGGCTCGAAGATCCGCGGCCACATCGAATGCGGCTGGGGCGAGGTCAAGTCGGCCGGCTCGGGTTCGAACAACGCCAAGGACAAGGCGGCGGCCAACGACAAGTCCAGCGACGCCGCCTGACCGTGAGCAGTCGCCCGGGCGCGGCAGGGGCCACGCGGTCCTGTCCGCACTGCAAGACCGTGATTCTCGAGAGTGCGGCACGCTGCCCGGCGTGCCAGCACTTCATCAAGCTGGGCGCTGCGCCGGGCTCGCCGATCGTGGCCCGGCATGCGGTACAGCGTGAGCCGACGACCACCGCGCTCGAAGTCGAGGGCCGCATCCGGCATCCGTCGGATGGCGGCGCCTGGGAATATTCGGTGGTGCTGACCATCCGCGACGGCGACGGCAAGGAGATCAACCGCCAGGTGATCGGTGTCGGCGCGCTGCTGGTCGGCGACGAGCGCACGTTCAATCTGTCGGTCGAGGTGACGCCGACCGACGACAAGCGTCGCCCCACCCGATCGCCGCTGAGCCGCGGCCGCCACTAGCCCGTCCGCGGGCACGACAGGACGTCCGATGCCGAATACCACACCGAGTGCTGTGCTCCCCGCCGCCTTGGCTGCGTTCACGCTGCTGGCACTGACAGGCTGCAGTCCCGCGCCGACGACGGTCACCGGTGGCGCCACGTCAGCGTCCGGGACCGCGGAGATCGGCGTGCTCGAAGCCGAGGCCACCGCGGAGACCAGCGGCCCGCGCGGCCCCACGCTGGAGGCGCCGTGCGCCGAGGCGACCACCATTCCCGATGCGCCACCGGGGCCGGCACGTCGCCACGCCTACACCGCGCGCGAAGCGCTGCGCACATGCATCACGCTGCGCAGCCAGGCGGATGGCGGGCGGCGTACGCCGATCTACAGCGGCTATCGGCCCGAGGTGCACCTGACTCGCGACGACGACGCACGGGCGCCGCTGCGTTGCGCGGTGCGTCTGGACGAGGACGGCGGCGCAGAACCCGGCACCCGGGTCGCGGCCGCACTGGTCTGCGACGCGCCGGTCGAGATCGGGTCCGACGCCCCCGGCTTCGTGCTGGTCGAAGGTGGGCGCGAGGTCGGCAGCGGCACCGTCATCCTGCCGCCGGGCTGAGACCGCGTTGCCGCTTCACTCCGGCGGCCCGCAACGTTCGCAACTGCCGCAACCGCCGACGTGCACCGACGGCGGCGCGATGCGGCGTCCGAGCGCGCGCACCCAGCGCGACCGCGTCGGACGCACCAGCGGCACGGCGAGCCGCAGCCGCAGCGCGCGCGCCAGCGCCGGCGCCTGCGCCGCCAGCACCGCCCAGGCGCTGAGCGCCACGGCGACGGCGATCACCACGTACTGGAGGACGAGGCCGGCGATCATGCGCAGTCGCGTCCTTCAGCCCGCGCCCAGCGCGACGGCGAGCTGGTAGGTCACCAGCGAGGCCAGATACGCCAGCGCGAACAGGTAACCGGCATTGAGCGCCATCAGCCGCCAGGAGCCGGTCTCGCGCCGGATCGTCGCCCAGGTCGACAGGCACTGCGGCGCATAGACGAACCACACCAGCAGCGACAGCCCGGTGGCGAGCGACCAGCCGTCGGTGATGATCGGCGTGAGCGCCTGCGCCGCGGCCTCGTCATTGGCGGCCGACAGCGCGTAGACCGTCGCCAGCGAGGCCACCGCGACCTCGCGCGCCGCGAGCCCGGGGATCAGCGCGATGCAGATCTGCCAGTTGAAGCCGAGCGGCGCGAACACCACCGCCAGCGCGTGCCCGATGCGGCCGCCGAAGCTGTACTCGATCGCCGCGCCCGTGGCATCGGCCGGGGGCGCTGGAAACGACAGCAGGAACCACAGCAGCACGGTCAGTGCGAGGATGATGCCGCCCACGCGCCGGAGGAAGATCATCGCGCGCTCCTTGAGGCCGATCGCGAGATCGCGGGGGTGCGGCATCCGGTACGAGGGCAGTTCGAGCAGCAGCGCGCGCTCGCCGGTGTCGCGGCGCCAGCGCTTCATCGCATAGGACACCGCGAGCGCGCTGAGAATGCCGGCCACGTACAGCGCGAACAGCACCGGGCCCTGCAGGTTGAACACACCGGCCACCTGCTGCTGCGGGATGAACGCACCGATCAGCAGCGCGTACACCGGCAACCGCGCCGAGCAGGTCATCAGCGGCGCTGACCATGATCGTCGCAAGCCGGTCGCGCGGGTCCTGGATCGACCGCGTGGCCATGATGCCCGGGATCGCGCAGGCGAAGCTCGACAGCAGCGGGATGAACGAGCGGCCCGACAGCCCCGCTCCCTTCATCGTCCGGTCGAGCAGGAAGGCCGCGCGCGGCAGATAGCCGGATTCCTCGAGCGCGAGGATGAAGAGGAACAGGATCAGGATCTGCGGCAGGAACACGATCACCCCGCCGAGGCCGGCGATGATGCCGTCGGCGAGCAGGCTGGTCAGCGGCCCCTCGGAAAACGTGGCGCTCACCCAGCCGCCGAGTGCGGACGTGCCCGCGTCGATCAGATCCATCAGCGGGGCGGCCCAGGCGTAGACGGCCTGGAACACGAAGAACATCACCACCGCCAGCGCGAGCAGGCCGAACACCGGATGCAGCAGCCACCGGTCGAGCCTGTCGTCGATGCGCGCCGTGCGCCGCGGCATGGTCACCGTGGCGGTGATCAGGGCGCGTGTTTCGGCGTGCAGATCACGCGTGTCCTCCGGCGCCACGGCGTCGGGCGCGCGCGGATGCGCCAGCACCTCCGCCAGCCGCGCACGGAGGGCGTGGGCGCCATCGCGCCGGATCGCCACCGTCTCCACCACCGGCACGCCGAGTCGCGCCTCGAGCGCGGCGCGGTCGATGACGATGCCGCGTCGAGCCGCCGCATCGGCCATGTTCAATGCCACCACCATCGGCCGGCCCAGGCTGCGCAGTTCCAGCACGAAACGCAGGTGCAGGCGCAGGTTGGTCGCATCGACCACGCAGACCAGGACGTCCGGCGCGGGCTCGCCGGGATAGAAGCCCCGGCACAGGTCGCGGGTGATCTGCTCGTCCAGACTCGCCGGCTGCAAGCTGTAGGCGCCGGGCAGATCGAGCACCGCCCAGGACTCGCCCGAGGGGCCCAGCGTCCGGCCCTCCTTGCGCTCGACGGTCACGCCGGCGTAGTTGGCCACCTTCTGCCGGCTGCCGGTCAGCAGGTTGAACAAGGCCGTCTTGCCGGCGTTCGGGCTGCCGACCAGTGCCAGCCGCGGCATCGTCGCCGTGCTCATGCGCTCGCCGGCTCGCGCAGGCGGACGCGCTCGGCCTCGCTGCGTCGCAGTGCGAACCGGGTGAAGCCCACCTGCACCAGCAGCGGATCGCCGCCGAACGGCGCAGCAGCGACGATCTCGACCGGTTCGCCGGGCACGAAGCCCAGCTCCCGCAGGCGGCGCGCGATGGGATCGTGCGCGCGCAGATCGTCCACGGCCTCGACCTCGGCGGACGTGCGACGCGGCAGCTGGGACAGGTTCACGGGGCGGGCCAGATCGGAATGGTTCTCAACCCTAGCGCCGCCGCCGCACTGCGGCATGGCGGTTTCGGGCGAATCGTTATGATTCCCGCCTGTTTTCACCGTGACCCCGCCATGCCCGATGCCTTCATCCTCGACCGCCGCGATGCGGTCGCCCGCCTGCGCCTCGATCGGCCCGCGCTGCACAACGCCTTCGACGCCGACCTGATTGCGCAGCTCACGACCGCGCTCGATGCGCTCGGGCGCGATCCGGACGTCCGCGTGGTCGTGCTCGAAGGCAGTGGCCGCTCGTTCTCCGCCGGCGCCGATCTCAACTGGATGCGCGGCATGGCCGCGGCCAGCGAGGCGGCCAACCGCGACGACGCCCTCGCCCTCGCCCGCCTGATGCGCACGCTGGACGAACTGCCCAAGCCGACCATCGCCCGCGTGCACGGCGCAGCCTTCGGCGGTGGCGTGGGGCTGGTCGCCTGCTGCGACATCGCGATCGGCGTGCCGGAAGCGACCTTCGGCCTGACCGAAAGCCGGCTCGGCCTGCTGCCTGCGGTGATCTCGCCGTACGTCATCGCCGCGATCGGCCCGCGTCAGGCGCGGCGCTGGTTCGCGACCGCCGAGGTCTTCGATGCTGCGGAGGCCCTGCGGATCGGCCTGCTGCACGCGGTGGTCGACGCCGCGCAGCTCGATGCGGAAATCGACCGGCAGATCGCGCTGCTGCGCAAGGCCGGGCCCGTGGCGGCGGCCGGGGCCAAGCGTCTGGTCCACGCGGTCGTCAGCACGGCCGACCGAGACCGGCTCGACCAGGACAACGCCGCGCTGATCGCGGCCCTGCGGGTCTCGCCCGAGGGCCAGGAGGGCCTCGGCGCCTTCCTCGACAAGCGCCCGCCCGCGTGGACCGCGCACTGACCGCAGCGGCTGATCCATTCCCCTTTGCCCGGCGCCCGCGCAGCGCGCGCCCCGTACCGGATGTCCCGATGTTCTCCAGTGTCCTGATCGCCAACCGCGGCGAAATCGCCTGCCGCGTCATCCGTACCTGCCGACGGCTCGGTATCCGCACGATCGCGGTGTATTCCGAGGCCGACGCCGACGCCCAGCACGTGCGCCAGGCCGACGAGGCCTGGCCGATCGGCGGGCCGCGGCCGCAGGACTCCTACCTGCGCGGCGACGCGATCCTCGAGGTCGCGCGCGCCAGCGGCGCCGAGGCGATCCATCCGGGCTATGGCTTCCTCAGCGAGAACGCCGACTTCGCCGATGCCGTCGAAGCCGCCGGCCTGCGCTTCATCGGGCCGTCGGCCGCGTCGATGCGCAAGATGGGCAGCAAGGCCGGCGCCAAGGACCTGATGCACGCCGCCGGCGTGCCGGTGGTGCCCGGCTACACCGGCGAGGACCAGAGCCAGGCCACGCTGGCGCGCGAGGCGGCGCGGATCGGCCTTCCGCTGATGATCAAGGCCGCGCACGGCGGAGGCGGCAAGGGCATGCGCATCGTGCGCGCGCTCGAGGACTTCATTCCCAACCTCGAGAGCTGCCAGCGCGAGGCGAAGAGCGCCTTCGGCCGCGACCGGGTGCTGCTCGAGCGCTACATCGAATCACCGCGGCACATCGAGATCCAGATCTTCGGTGATCACCACGGCGGCGCGATCCATCTGGGCGAACGCGAGTGCTCCGCGCAGCGGCGCTACCAGAAGGTGTTCGAGGAAGCGCCCTCCCCGTTCCTCACGCCGGAACTGCGCGCGGCGATGGGCGCGGCCGCGGTGCAGGCCGCGCGCGCGATCGATTACGCCAACGCCGGCACGGTGGAGTTCATCGTCGCGCCGTCGGGCGAGTTCTATTTCATGGAGATCAACACCCGGTTGCAGGTGGAGCACCCGGTCACCGAGCTGGTCACCGGGCTGGACCTGGTGGAATGGCAGCTGCGCATCGCCGCCGGCGACGCGCTGCCGCTGGCACAGGACGCGGTGACGCGCCAGGGCCACGCGATCGAGGTGCGCCTCTACGCCGAGGATCCGGATGCCGGCTTCCTGCCCGGCTCCGGCACGCTGCGCACGCTGCGGCTGCCGGCGCCCTCGGCGCACGTGCGGATCGACTCGGGCGTGGTCGAAGGCGACACGGTGACGATCTTCTACGACCCGATGATCGCCAAACTGATCGTCCACGACAGCGATCGCCCGCGCGCGCTCGCGCGGCTGCGCGAGGCGCTGGCGCAGTGCGCGATCGACGGGCCGAAATCCAACATCGCCTTTCTCGAACGCCTCGTGCGGCATCCGGCGATCGTCGAGGCGACGATCGACACCGGCTACCTCGACCGGCATCTGGACGAGTTCATCGCCGGCGATGCCGCGCCTGCGCCCGAGCCGGCGCTGCTGACGGCAGCCGCCGTCGCCACGCTGCTGCACCCGGCATCCGCCGCGCCGGACGACACCTCGCCCTGGGCGCAGACCGACGGCTGGCGCCTCGGCGTACCGGCCGCGCAGCGCGTGGTCTTCGAGCATCGCGGTCAAGCGCTGACACTCGCCGTCACCGGCCGCGCGGGGCATTACGACGTCGTCCTCGATGGCAGCCGCGTCGAGGTCCGCGGCGCACGCCTGGAGGGCGGATTCCTCTCGGCGCGCATGGACGGGCGCGGCCGGCGGTTCGCGGTCTCGATCGTCGACGACGCGGTGCGCGTGCACGACGGCGAGGCACGCCTCGAACTGCGCCGCCTCACCGGTGATCCACGCACCGGCGCCGGTGATGCCGCCACCGACGACCGCGTGCGCGCGCCGATGCCCGGCCGCGTGGTCGCCGTGCGCGTGCAGGCCGGCGACACCGTCAGCGCCGGCCAGGAGCTGCTGGTGATGGAGGCGATGAAGATGGAGCTCGCGCTCAAGGCCCCGCGCGACGGCAGCGTGGCCGAACTGCGCGCCACGGTCGGCGAGTTCGTCGAGGCGGACGCCACGCTGGCGGTGCTGGAGTGAGTGCGCTGCCGGCGGACGTGCGCATCGTCGAAGTCGGCCCGCGAGACGGGCTGCAGAACGAATCGGCGATCGTCCCGGCCGCGACCAAGATCGAACTGATCGACCGGCTCTCGGCGACCGGCCTGCGCACGATCGAGGCCACCAGCTTCGTCAGCCCGAAATGGGTACCGCAGCTGGCCGATGCGGCCGAGGTCTATGCCGGTATCGCCCGACGGCCCGGCATCGCGTATCCGGTGCTGGTGCCCAACGAGACCGGCTTCGATCGCGCGCGCGCGGTCGGCGTCGAGGAGATCGCGGTGTTCACTGCGGCGTCGGAGGCCTTCAACCGCACGAACATCAACGCCGGCATCGACGAATCGCTGCAGCGTTTCGCGCCGGTGCTGGCGCGCGCGCGGGCCGATGGCGTGCGCGTGCGCGGTTACGTGTCCACCGTGCTCGGCTGCCCCTACCAGGGCGCCGTGCCGCTGGCCGATGTCGTCCGGGTTGCGCGTTCCCTCCACGACATGGGCTGCTACGAGATCTCGCTCGGGGACACCATCGGCGTGGGCACGCCCGGCAAGGCGCGCGCGATGCTGCGCGCGGTCGCGTCCGAAGTGCCGCTGGCCGCACTCGCCGTGCACTTCCACGACACCTACGGCCAGGCGCTGGCCAATCTGCTCGCCTGCCTGGAAGACGGCGTGGCGGTGGTCGATGCCTCGGTCTCCGGCGCCGGCGGCTGTCCCTATGCCAAGGGCGCCAGCGGCAACGTCGCCACCGAGGACGTGGTGTATATGCTGCAGGGCATGGGCGTGCACACCGGGGTGGACCTCGATCTGCTCGCCGAGACCGGCCGCTGGCTCGCCGCGCGCCTGGGACGCACCACCCACAGCAAGGTCGGAGAGGCGTTGGCCGCACGGGAATGAAACAGGCGACAGGCATGGAGGACGCCACGCTGCCGGATCATCCGGACGACGTTCCGCCATTGCCCGACGCGCTGGCCGCGGCCGCCGACGACCCCACCCTGCCCGCCTCCACGCGCGCCCTGCTGAAGCGCGCACGCGAGGCGCTGCTCGCCGCCCGCTCAGAGGCGGAAGCGGCGCACCTGCGCTACCACGCCCTGTTCGACGCCGTGCCCGACCCGGTGAGCATCCTCGATGCCCAGGGCATCGTGCTCGACCTCAATCGCGCCGGGCTGCTGGCCTACCGGCGCCCGCGCGAGGCGATCGTCGGCCAGCCCATCGAGGTGCTGAACCCGGACCTGCCGCGCGACCACCTGGCGCCGGTCTGGGACGCGGTGCATCGCGGTCGCACCTACGTGATCGAAGTGACCAACATGCGCGGCGACGGGTCGCGCTTTCCGGTCGAGGTGCACTCCGCCGGCTTCGAGCACGAAGGCCGGCCCTGCCTCGTGGCCGTGGCCCGCGACCTGAGCGAACGCCGCGAAGCCGAGGTGCGCTACCGCGAGCTGATGGACGTGATGGACCGCGGCATCGCGATCCACGACACCGCCGGACGCTTCGTTTACGGCAATCCGGCGGCGCTGCGCCTGCTGGGCATCCGCCAGGGCACCTCGCTCGGCGATACCGCGAACCTCGGCGACTGGATCCCGCTCGCGCCCGACGGCAGCGAAATGCCCTGGGACGCGCTGCCCCCGGTGCGCGCGCTGCGCGAGGGCTGCATCGTCGAGAGCACGCTGATGGGCCTCTATCACCGCGGCCGGCGCCAGCTGTACTGGCTGACGGTGAACGCCGTGCCGCAGTACCCCGCCGGCGGCGATCGACCGCATCAGGTGCTGTCGCTGTTCAGCGACGTCACCACGCTCAAGCGCGACAGCGCGATGTTCGACCGCGTGCAGGCCCTGGCCCACATCGGCGGCTGGGAGCTCGACTGCACCAGCGACCGCCTGCACCTCACCGCCGAAGCCGCACGGATTCTCGACGCCGATGCGCCACCGGACACGATGGAAGACCTTGTCGCGATGCTGCTGCCCGGCGACCAGACGCGGCTGCGCGATGCACTGGGCGCCGCGATGCTCGAGGCGTCGGGTTTCGATCTCGAACTGCAGGGGCTGCGCCACGACGGCAGCGCATTCTGGGTGCGTGCGATCGGCGGTCCGCGCCATGGTGACCCCCCGACCTCGCGGCTGACCGGCACGCTGCAGGACATCGCCCGCAGCAAGCGCGACGAGGAAATCCTGCGGCTGCAGGCGCGTACCGATCCGCTGACCGGCCTGCTCAACCGCGACGCGATCCTCGGCGAGCTCGACGCACGCATGCGCAACGGCGTGCCCGGCGCGGTTGCGGTGCTCTACATCGATCTCGACCGCTTCAAGTTCGTCAACGATGCACTGGGCCACAACGCCGGCGACGATCTGCTGGTGGCCGCCGCGCACCGCATCGGCCGCGCAGTCGGCGAGGCTGGCAGCATCGCGCGCTTCGGCGGCGACGAGTTCCTGGTGGTCTGCGATGCCGGCCCCGCGGCCAGCCATGCCGAACGCGTCGCCAACGCCATCCTCGACAGCTTCGGCGACGGCTTCCGCTTCGACAGCGAGGAGTTCTCGATCACCGCGAGCATCGGCATCGCGCATGCGCCCGACGACGGTGACCGCCCGCAGACGCTGATCCAGAACGCCGATGCGGCGATGTACGAGAGCAAGCGCCGGATCCGCAACGGCTGGCAGCGCTTCACACCCGCGCTGGCGCAGAGCCAGCAGGACCGGCTGCGGGTGGAGACCCATCTGCGCCGGGCGATCGACAACGACGAGTTCCACCTCGTCTACCAGCCGCAGGTGGAGCTGCGCCACGGGCGCATCGTCGCGGCCGAGGCGCTGATCCGCTGGCGCAACCGTCAGCTCGACGAGATGCGGCCCGACCATTTCATCGACCACGCCGAAAGTACCGGCGATATCGTGCGCATCGGGGCCTGGGTGATGCGCGAGGCCTGCCGCCAGTCGGCGGCCTGGCGCGATGCGGGGCTGGGCATCGTGCGCGTGGCGGTGAACGTCTCGTTCCGCCAGCTGATGGGCGACGATCTGGCGGCACAGGTGCGCGCGGTGCTCGCCGAATTCGACCTGCCCGGCAGCGCGCTGGAGCTGGAGTTCACCGAGCGCGTGCTGATCGAGGACGCGCCGGACACACTCGAGACCTTCGCCACCCTGCGGGCGATGGGCGTGATGCTGACCATCGACGATTTCGGCGAGGGTTACAGCGCACTGAACTATCTGCGCCGGCTGCCGATCCACGGGCTCAAGCTGAGCCAGCTGTTCGTGGCCGGTGTGCCCGGCGACCGCTCCGACGTGGCGGTGTGCCAGGCGGTGGCCGGCATCGCGCGGGGCCTCGGTCTCGGTCTGGTGGCCGAAGGTGTGGAGTCGGAGGCGCAGCGCCGCTTCCTGATCGACCTCGGCGTGCCCGTGGGCCAGGGTTTCCTGTTCGCGCCGGGCATGTCGGCCGACGAGTTCGCCCGGCGCGTCCGCGATACGGGCGGCGTCTTCGGCTGAACGGCGGCGGCGGCACGTCCCGCGGGCCGGTTAAACTGCGCGCTTTCCGTTCAAGGATCCGCGCATGCGCCTCGATTCCGTCCGCGCCATCGTCACCGGCGGCGTTTCCGGCCTCGGCCTCGCCGTCGCCCGCCACATCGTCTCGGCCGGCGGCAAGGCCGTGCTGTTCGACGTCAACGACGACAAGGGCGCCGAAGCGGTGGCTGAGCTCGGCGAGGCGAATGCCCGCTACCTGCGCACCGACGTCACCGACGAGGCGGGCGTGGTCGCCAATGTCGATGCGGCGCGCGAATTTCTGGGCGGCCTCAACGTCGCCGTGAACTGCGCCGGCATCCTCGGCGCCGGCCGTGTGCTGGGGCGCGAGGCGCCGATGCCGCTCGAGACCTTCAGCCGCACGGTGATGGTGAACCTGGTCGGCAGCTTCAACGTCGCCAAGGCGGCCGCGGCGGCGATGCAGGGCAACGAGGCCGGCGACGACGGCGAGCGCGGCGTGATCGTCAACACCGCGTCGGTCGCCGCCTACGAGGGCCAGATCGGCCAGGCCGCGTACTCCGCGTCCAAGGGCGGCGTGGTCGGCATGACCCTGCCGATGGCGCGCGAGCTCGCGCGCTTCGGCATCCGCGTCAACACGATCGCGCCCGGCATCTTCTGGACGCCGATGGTCGACGGCATGCCCGACGAGGTGCAGCAGTCGCTGTCGGCCTCGATTCCGTTCCCGTCGCGCCTCGGCCGGCCGGAGGAATTCGCCGATCTCGTCGCCTACATCCTCGGCAACCGCTACCTCAACGGCGAAACCATCCGCCTCGACGGCGCGGTGCGTCTCGCGCCGAAGTAAGTGGCGCGCCTCCGGCCATCGCGTGCCCGCTGGATCGCCGCACTGCTGGCGGCCGCACTCGCCTGTGCGCCCGTCGCGGCGCAGAACGCCGTGCCGCCCGGCGTGGCCACGGCGCTCGAAGCCGGCGGTTACGCCGCGGTGCCGATGCGGCGGCACGGGGACGCGCATCTGACCGTCCGGATGCAGCTCAACGGTGTGCCGGGCATCTTCATCCTGGATACCGGCGCGGGCCGCACCGTGCTCGACCGCGCGGCGCAATCGCGGTTCGACGAAGGCCGCACGCCGGTCTCGGGCGGCGTGGCCACCGGTGCCGGCGGCGCCGGCATGGCGATCGCCGCCCTGCCCGACAGCCGCCTGCGCATCGGCGACTACCGCGACGAGGATTTCACCGTGCACGTGATGCCGCTCGACCACGTCAATGCGGCCTTCGTGCGCCGCGGCGAGGCCGCGGTCGACGGCGTGCTCGGCGCCGACGTGCTCGAGCGCGGGGGCGCGATCATCGACTACCCCAACCTGCGGCTCTATCTCCGCAATCCCGGCGCACGTGGCGGCGGGGCTTCCTCTTCACCCTCTATCAGCGAACAGCGATGAAAGCCTACGACGTCAAGAAAGGAAACGTGGTCGAACACAACAACGGCGTGTACCAGGTGCGCGACATCGAGCGCAGCTCGCCGCAGGGCCGTGGCGGCAACGTGCGTTTCCGCTTCACGATGTACAGCGTGCCCGGCGGCACCAAGACCGATGCCAGCTTCGACGGCGACGACGAATTGCGCGAGGTCGATCTGGCCCGCCGCCAGGCCAGCTTCTCGTACAAGGACGGCGACGCGTTCGTGTTCATGGACGACGAGGACTTCACCCAGTACACGCTGGACGCGAGCGTCGTCGGCGACGGCGCGGGCTACATCACCGACAGCCTGACCGGCTGTTTCGTGCAGGTGATCGACGATGCCCCCGTCGGCCTGCAGCTGCCGCAGAGCGTGGTGCTGGAAGTCGTCGACACGCCGCCGGAACTCAAGGGCGGTACCGCGACCAAGCGCCCGAAGCCGGCCGTGCTCAACACCGGTATCGAGATCCAGGTGCCCGAGTACATCACCAACGGCGAACGCGTGTGGGTCAACACGACCACCGGCGAGTTCGGCGGCCGCGCGGACTGACGCGGTTCCGGGGCGCCGCGCGCCCCGATCTCGCACCGTGCCCGGTGGATCGTGCGAGCGCGCCTGCGACGACGAACGCGCGCGGCTCTGCAGGCACGCCGTCGAGCGCGAACGGCTTCACCGCAAGCGCGCCTGCAGTGCGCGCTTCGCGCCGCAGTGGGGCGACGACTATCCGACGTGAGGCCGGCGATGGGCGCCCCCGCCGCACGCGCCACGTCCGCGGGTCCGTGATCACTCCAGACGCAGCCCGCCCGTCTGGTGATGCAGCTCGCGAAGCCGCGTGCCGAGCTGTTCCAGATTGCGGTCCGAGGCGGTGATCCGCGCCTGCGCCTCGGGCGGCAGGGCCGCACGTGCGTCGTCTTCGAGCCGGCTGCGCAACCCGCGCACTGTCCGCGCCCCGGCGCCGACCTCGTCCGCAAGTGCATCGCGCTCCGCGCCGAACGGCAGTCCGTAGCCGGCATCCAGCAGCTGCGCCGGCCGGCTGAGGCCGTCGCCGGCCGCCTGCAACGCGCGCAATGTCGCCAGCGCAGGGGCGATCCGCGGCGCCTGCTGCGGGTCGCGCAGCTGACGCTTGAGCACGTCACGCAGGGCCAGATCGTCACGACGGCGCGCAGCCTGTTCCAGCACCAGCAGCGCCGCGCCGTCACGCAGCTGCACGGTCGCGAGCCAGCGTGCGCGCGCAGCGGGACCGAGCGCGAACCAGTCGGCCACCCGCGCGACCGGCAATGGCTGCGCGCCGCGCGCACCGTCGAACAGCGCCTGGTACTCGCCCTCGGCGGATGGGAAATAGGCACCGGTCCGCACCGCATCGCCGCGATCGAGCACCGATGCATCCGCGATGCCACGACGCACGAGCCGCCGCAACAGACCGGTCGGGGTGATGCTGCGCAGGCCGGCATCGGCGAGGCGTGGCACGCCGGTCTGCAGCAGCGACCAGGTCTCTACCGCGCAGTTGTTGCTGATGAAGTAATAGCGGCCGTCGTAGCTCCAGTGCAGCGTCGCGGCGTGGTCGAGCAGACCCGCGATCTCGCCACGCGACAGATCCAGCGGAATCGACTGCAGGCCGCGCAGTTCGAGCTTCGTGTACTCCTCGATCACCTGGTCGAGGGGCAGCACGAACAGGCGCGAGGGATAGCGCCCGGTCAGCCCGCGCAGGCTGGAGATCTGCACATCGTCGACGAAGGCGCGAAACGACAGCACGCGATGGTGCGCGAGATCGAACCGGCAGTCCGGCCCGGGCGCGCGGCCCGGCGCGCAGATCACCAGCCGCAGCATGCTGTGGCCCCAGCGGCTCATCGGCCGCGCATTGCCTTCGGCGAACAGATAGTCGACCGCATGGACGCGCGCCGGATCGAGCTGCAGCAGCGGCGAAGCGCCTGCTTCCGTGCCGTCCACTGCGTCGGCCTCGACGAACGGCAGTCCGGGATCGCAGGCCACGCCCTCCGGTGCCCAGGCGAAATGCGCGGCGAAATACGCGTGCAGCGCCGGCCGTCGGCAGGCGTATTCCGGATCGAGCAGGAAGTGCTCGAGATTGACCGCGACGAATTCGGCAGGCGCATGGCGCTCGTAGGCATCGGGACTGCGATCGGCCATCGCATTGCCGCTGGCGCGCAGACCGAAACGCAGCGGCCGCACCGGCCAGCCGGCCAGGTCGCGCAGGCGCGCATCCGCCGACAGCCCCCCATGCGGCGAGCGGTCGTAGCGGTGCGCGAGTTCGTGCAGCACGGCGGCAAGCGCGGCGCGACGCGGCGGTGACGCCATTCCGGCCGCTGGACCGGCCGCGATCCAGTCGTCGAGCAGGGCCCGTCGCAGCAGCACGCGATCGCCACGCGAGTGGCCGTGCACGCCGGCACGCAGATCGTCGCGCCACTGCACGCGGACATCGAGCCGGTCGGCATCCCGCCACGCCGGCGGAAGCGCGGCGAGCGCGGCGTCGAACACGTCGGCGGCCGCCGCCTGCTGTGCCGGGTTCAGCTGCGCCGCATCGCGGGCGTCGAGTTGCCAGTGCCAGGACGCGGACACGCCGCTGCTCACGGCGCACAGCAGCAAGGCGCACACCATCCGGCGCAGACAGAGGGGCCGGTCGCCTGTGGCCATCAGGCCGGATCGCGCAGCGGCACCGGTGGCACGCCCGGTCGCCGATCACGCGCCGCCATCACGACGCCACCCGGGGACTCGGATGCGGCCATGCACCACCGGATACCGGACGCGCCGCCTGCGCTCAGCGGGCGAGAATGGCCTGGGCCAGCTCGAGATCGCTGGCGGTGCGTGCGTCCGCGTTCGAGGCGCGCAGATGACGCAACGCGGCTTCGAGTTGCACGCCGCGGATACGCCCGTCGCTGGCGACGAAACTCGCGGCATCCTCCCGCGCCTGCACCACGACCTTGTCGTTGCCCGACGTGCTGCCGCTGGAGGCCGACGATCCCGCCGCGGATGCACCGCCGGTGGTACCGGCGAAACTGCCGGCGAACGCGGGCGACGACAGGGCGATCAGGGCGCAGGCGAGCAGCGGACGGGACATCGCGGAATCTCCGGGCAGGGGCGCCCGACTTTACACGAGGCCCACGGCGCGCCCGCGCCTCGCACGCGCGCCGCTCAGGGATCGAACAGCTTGCCCGGATTCAGGATGCCGGCCGGATCGAGTGCCGCCTTGATGCCGCGCATCACGGTGATTTCCGCGTCGCTGCGCGTCGAGCGCAGATAGGGCTTCTTGACCAGGCCGATGCCGTGCTCGGCGGAAATGCTGCCGCCATGGCGCTCCAGCGCGGCGGCGAGCAGCTTGGTCACGCGCTCGCACTCGACCACGAAGTCCGCGTTCGCCATCGCCTCGGGCTTGAGCACGTTGATGTGCAGATTGCCGTCGCCGATGTGCCCGAACCAGACCACGTCGAACTGCGGATACTCGGCCGCCAGCAGGGCCTGGGTTTCGGCGAGGAACGCCGGCATCGCCGACACCCGCACCGAGACGTCGTTCTTGTACGGCACGTAGGGCGCGAGGCTTTCGGTGATGCCTTCGCGCAGGCGCCACAGCTGGGCGGCCTGGGTGTCGCCGTGGCTGATCACGCCGTCCTCCACCCAGCCCTGCTCCACACAGTGTTCGAACGCCGACAGCAGCGCCACCTCGCCGGCCTCGCCCTCGCTGGCGAACTCGGCGACCACGTAGAACGGATACGCGGTGTCGAACGGCGGCTGCGCGCCGTGGGCGACGACGTGGTGCAGCGCGCGATCGGTGAAGAACTCGAAGGCCTCCAGCCCGAGCCGCTCGCGCAGCGCCTGGAACACCTGCATCAGCACCTCGAACGACGGCAGCGCGAGCAGCATCACCCGTGTGGCCGGCGGCGGCGCGGCCAGCCGCAGCGTGGCCTCGACGATGACGCCGAGCGTGCCCTCGGACGCGACGGCCAGATGGCGCAGGTCGTAGCCGCTGGAGTTCTTGACCAGGCCGCGGTTGAGATCGAGCAGTTCGCCGGTGCCGGTGACCAGCTTCACCCCGGCCACCCACTCGCGCGTGTTGCCGTAGCGCACGACGCGGATGCCGCCGGCGTTGGTCGCGATGTTGCCGCCGATCGTGCACGAGCCGCGCGCGGCGAAGTCCACCGGATACTGCAGGCCATGCGTGCGCGCCGCGTCCTGCACCGATTCGAGTGCGGCGCCGGCCTGCACGGTCAGCAGGCGGTCGACCGGCTCGAAGGCCAGGACCTTGTTCATCTTCTGCAGGCTGAGCACCAGCTCGCCGCTCGCGGCGACCGCGCCGCCCGACAGGCCGGTGCGGCCGCCCGAGGGCACCACGGCCACGCCATGCGCATGGGCCCAGCGCATCACCGCCTGCACCTGGGCGACATCGGCCGGAAACGCGATCGCCAGCGGCGCCGGCGTCCAGCGCCGGGTCCAGTCGACGCCGTAATGGGCGAGGTCGGCAGGATCGGTCAGCACCTGCAACGCGGGCACCGCGGCCTGCAGGCTGGAAACGCGCGCGTCGGACATGCGTGGGCGCCGGAAATCGTGGGGACGCCAGCCTGCCAGCCGCCCCTGTCCGCGTCCAGCGCGCGGCCGCATGCGGCCTTGGCTTCTGGCACCATGTGGCGCCCTGTCGAAGGCGCCGTGCACCGATGAAGACTTCGTTTCCCAAGGGCGACATCCGCGTGCTGCTGCTCGAAGGCGTGAGCCAGAGCGCGGTCGACGTGTTCAGGGCGGCCGGCTACACCCAGATCGACGTGTATCCCAAGTCGCTGCCCGAGGACCAGCTGCGCGCACGCATCGCCGATGCGCACATCGTCGGCATCCGCTCGCGCACCGAGCTCACGGCCGAGGTGCTCGCCGATGCGCGCCGTCTGATGGCGATCGGCTGCTTCTGCATCGGCACCAACCAGGTGGACCTGGACGCCGCCGAACGCGCCGGCATTCCGGTGTTCAACGCGCCCTACTCCAACACCCGCAGCGTGGCCGAGCTGGTCGTGGCCGAGGCGATCATGCTGCTGCGCGGGATCCCGCAGAAGAACGCGCAGTGCCACCGCGGCGGCTGGAGCAAATCCGCGCTCGGCAGCCACGAGGCCCGCGGCAAGACGCTGGGCATCGTGGGCTACGGCCACATCGGCACCCAGGTCGGCGTGCTGGCCGAGTCGCTGGGCATGCACGTGCTGTTCCACGACATCGAAACCAAGCTCTCGCTCGGCAATGCGCGCAGCGCCGCGAGCCTGGAGGACCTGCTCGCGTACAGCGACGTGGTCACCCTGCACGTGCCCGAGACGCCGGCGACGAAGCTGATGTTCGGCGCGCCGGAGCTCGCGGCGATGAAGCCCGGCGCGCATCTGATCAATGCCTCGCGCGGCACGGTGGTCGACATCGACGCGCTCGATGCGGCGCTGCGCAGCGGCCAGGTCGGCGGCGCGGCGATCGACGTGTTTCCGGTCGAGCCCAAAGGCAACGACGATGCCTTCGAATCGCCGCTGCTGGGTCACGACAACGTATTGCTCACGCCACACGTCGGCGGCAGCACGCTCGAAGCGCAGGACAACATCGGCATCGAGGTCGCCGCCAAGCTGGTGCGCTACAGCGACAACGGCAGCACGCTGTCGGCGGTGAACTTCCCCGAGGTCACCCTGCCCGAGCACGCCGGTAGCCACCGCCTGCTGCATCTGCACCGCAACGTTCCGGGCGTGCTGTCGAAGATCAACGAGGTGTTCTCGCGCGAGGCGATCAACATCGACGGCCAGTACCTGCGCACGAATGCGAACGTGGGCTACGTGGTCATCGACGTCGCCGCCACCGAAGACCAGGCCGCGCACCTGCGCAGCGAGCTGTCGAAGATCGACGGGACGCTGCGGACGCGGGTGCTTTATTAGCCGTGACTGGTGATTCGTGATTCGTAATTCGTGATTAGGAAACGCGGGCGGCGCTGCGGGCTGATCGGTACACGAAGGCTCGGTGAGCGGAAAGCCGCTGTCGGGATTGCCAGCTCGATAGGCGTGTTCGACTACCGGAGGCATCGCATACCGCGCGTTGTTGTTGTTGCGCGGAAGGACTTGAAGCGCGGCAACTCCCCTTCGAATCACCGATCACCAATTACGGATCACCAACCAGGAATGACCGCCCCGGCGCGTTCTCGCCATCCGGCGCGACGATCCGACGCGGAGCAGCCGGGCGTTCAGAGCTGGCGTGTCGTGGGACTGAGCGACGGAATGTTGTGGGGTTGCACGCGTATTGCTGCGATCGTGCGGGTGGCGATCGCGCGCGGCATTGCCGCACTTTCGAATCACCAATCACCAATCACCAATTACGATCACCAATCACCAATCACGAATCCCGGCGCTTCCCCCACTTCCTCGCCATCCGCCGTAGCGACGCGTCGTACGTCGCATCGCCGGCCACGTCGGCGATCGACACCCACGCCAGCGCATGCGATTCCTCGCTGACGACGAAGGTCTCGTCGGCGCCGGCATGGACGAGGTAGCGCACGTCGTAGTGCCAGTGCGCGGGCACGCCCTTGTGTTCCGGGATGCGGTGCCGGTCGAGATCGACGATCACCGGATCGACGCGCACATCGCGCAGGCCGGTCTCCTCTTCGGTCTCGCGCAGCGCGACGCGGGCCAGGTCCTGATCGCCGTCGGCATGACCGCCCGGCTGCAGCCACAAACCGAGCTTGCGGTGGTGGGAGAGCAGTGTCCGCGTGCCGTCGGCGCTGACGACGAAGGCCGATGCGGTGAAGTGCCCGGCCAGGCGTTCGCGCACGAACGGATCGAGCGGATCATCGAGCAGATCCAGGAACAGTCGCGCGGTATCGGCTTCGTCCGGATGGCGTCGCGCGTAGTCGGCGAACGCTTCGGCGAGCTGAGGATTCCGGGGCGGAACGGGGCGTGAGTCGGGCACGAGGATGCTGCGCTGCGGCGTGACAGTGGCAGGGAAATAGCGCGGAGCGATGCGCCGTGACACGCACGCCACGTCGCTTGTGCGGGGCGTCCGCGTTTGGCATGGTACCGCGATCCCCGCGCAGCCACGCCGCGCGGATTTCGAATCGCGCAAGCGTTCGCACGACCACTCGGGGAAGTACGCACCCATGCTCAAGAGTCTGTTCCGGGTCAAGCCCGTTGAAGCCGCGCCTCATGTCGACGCCGGTGAACCCGTGGAGGGCAGCCTGCAGGGCGAGGCCACGCTCAAGCGCACGCTGACGGCCAAGCATCTGGTGCTGCTGGGCATGGGTGCGGTGATCGGTGCGGGCATCTTCGTGCTGACCGGTCAGGCCGCGGCCAATCACGCCGGCCCGGCGATCATGCTCAGCTTCGTGCTCGCCGGTCTGGCCTGCGCGTTCGCCGGCCTGTGCTACGCCGAGTTCTCGGCGCTGCTGCCGGTCTCGGGCAGCGCCTACTCGTACTCCTACGCCACGCTCGGCGAGTTCATCGCCTGGTTCATCGGCTGGTGTCTGGTGCTCGAATACCTCTTCGCCTCGTCGACCGTCGCGGTCGGCTGGTCCGGGTATTTCGTGAGCTTCCTCACCACCACGCTCGGCCTGCCGTTCCCGGCCGAACTGGCCGGCGCGCCGCTGGCCTGGCAGGACGGCGGCTTCGTGCGCACCGCGAACATGTTCAACCTGCCGGCGGTGATGATCGTCGCCGCGGTCAGCGGGCTGTGCTACGTCGGCATCACCCAGTCGGCCTTCATCAACGGCATCGTCGTGGCGATCAAGACCGCGGTCATCGCGGCGTTCCTCGGCTTCGGCTTCTTCTATGTCGACCCGGCGAACTGGACGCCCTTCATTCCCGAGAACGTGGGCCCGGGCCAGTTCGGTATGGACGGCGTGTTCCGCGCCGCGACGATCGTGTTCTTCGCCTACATCGGCTTCGATGCGGTGTCGACGGCGGCGGGTGAAGCGAAGAACCCGCAGCGCGACATGCCGATCGGCATCCTCGGTTCGCTGGCGATCTGCACCGCCATCTACATCGCGGTGTGCGCCGTGCTCACCGGCATGCTGCCCTACACCGAACTCAACACCGCCAAGCCGGTCGCCACCGCGCTGGAGGCGTATCCGAACCTCGCGTGGCTGAAGACCGCGGTCGAGATCGGCGCGATCGCCGGCCTGTCGTCGGTGATCCTGGTGATGCTGATGGCGCAGCCGCGCATCTTCTACACGATGTCGCGCGACGGCCTGCTGCCGAAGATCTTCGGCCGCGTGCATCCCAAGCACCAGACGCCGTACGTCGGCACGATCATCGTCGGCATCGCGGCCTGCCTGCTCGCCGGCCTGATGCCGCTGAGCGTGCTGGGCGAGCTGGTGTCGATGGGCACGCTGATCGCCTTCGCCACCGTGTGCCTGGGCGTGCTGGTGCTGCGCCGCACGCGTCCGGAACTGCATCGTCCGTTCCGCGTGCCGATGGCGACGATCATCTGCCCGCTCGGCTTCCTGTCGTGCATGTTCCTGTTCTTCCAGTCGTTCCGCGAGCACTGGCACCTGTTCGTGGCCTGGACGATCATCGGCATGGCGATCTACTTCCTCTACGGCCGGCGCCACAGCAAGCTCAACGCCAGCGCCTGAGCCTTCGCGTCGTCCGCACACGGCCCGCCTCGCGCGGGCCGTGTCGGTGATGGCCACCGCCCGTTCCCTCCTACAGCCGGTCTCCCCGATGTCCACGACCTCCACCGCCAAGAAGATCGGCCCGGTACTGGCGACCTTCGTCGTCGCCAACAACATGATCGGCTCGGGCTTCTTCCTGCTGCCCGCATCGCTGGCCGGCGTCGGCGGCGTGACCGCGTTCGCCTGGCTGCTCGGCACGATCCTCGCCGTCGCGCTGGGCGGCGCGTTCGCGAGGCTCGCGCGGCAGTATCCGGACCTCAACTCGCCCGACGACTACGTGCGGCCCGCGCTCGGCCGCGACATGGGCTTCCTCGCCACCACGCTGTACTGGATCTCGTCGTGGATGGGCAACAACGCGATCGCGGTGGCCGCGTTCGGTTATCTGGTGATCCTGCTGCCGATCGACGACGGCGGCAGCGTGCGTCTGGTCGGCCAGGTCGTGCTGATCTGGCTGATGTTCGCGCTGAACCTGCTGGGCCCACGTTCGATCGCGCGCTTCCAGTCGATGTGCGTGATCTTCGGCCTGCTGCCGGTGGTGGCGGTGCTGATCGCCGGCTGGGGCAGCTTCGACGCCGACATCTATCGCGACGGCTGGAACGTCACCGAGAACTCGGACACCGCGGTCGTGTTCGGCGCACTGGCCTCGGTGTTCTGGGCCTTCGTCGGGCTCGAGACGGGTGCGATGGTCGCCGGCGTCGTCCGCGATCCGAACCGCAACGTGCCGATCGCCACCCTGGGCGGCATCCTGATCGCCGGCGTGGTCTATCTGGTCTCGTCGGTGCTGATGATGGGCATCGTGCCGGCCGAGCAGATGGCCGCGTCGAGCGCGCCGTTCGCGCTGGTCGCCGGGCAGATGTTCGGCGCCTGGGCGATTCCGGTGATCGCCGCGGCCGCTGCGCTGAAGGCCACCGGCACGCTGGGCGGCTGGATGCTGGTGACCGGCGAATCGGGCGCGCGCGCCGCCCAGCGCGGCTTCCTGCCGGCGATCTTCGGCCGCGTGCGCGCGAACGGTTCGGCCGGCTGGGGGCTGTTCATCATTGCGCTGTCGATGACCGGCATCGCGATCCTGACCCAGGCGCCGACGGTCGGCGAACAGTTCGGCACCATCATCGAGATGGTCGTCACCCTGGTGGTCATGGCCTATGTCGCGGCCGGCCTGAGCCTGCTGTTCGGCACGCCCGCGCGGCGCCCGACCGGCAGTGATCGCGCCCTGGGCATGGGCGCGCTGCTCGCCTGCGGCCTGCTGGCATGGTCCACCGATACCGACATCCTGGTCGGCGCCCTGATCGTCGCCCTGCTCGCCTGGGCGGCGTACCGGGGGTTTTCGCGCCGTCGCGTCGAGGACGGCCCGCAGGCATGAGCGAATCCGATCGCGACCACTGGTTCCCGGCCAAGACCGTCGGCTACGGCTGGGGGCCGCCGCGGCGCTGGCAGGGTTGGGTGGTGCTCGCGTTCTACATGGCCGCGGTCATCGGGATCGCGCTGCGCTTTCCGCCGCAGCGCGAGCTCGCCGTGTTCCTGATCGGCGTGGGCCTGGCCACGGTGCTGCTGATCATCGTCTGCGCCCTGAAGGGCGAGCCCCCGCGCTGGCGACGCTGACCCGGCATCGCGCGCGCTAGACTGCGCGTCATGTCCGAGACCACAGCCCCCTACGACGTCCACCGCCTGCGCGAGCTCGCCGGCGAGCTGATCGTCAACATCCGCGAGCTGGCCCAGGCCGGCTGGACGCCCGCCACGAGCAGCAATTTCTCGCGCCGCCTCGACGACCGCCACGCCGCGATCACGGTCTCCGGCCGCGACAAGGGCCGGCTGAAGGAAGACGACATCATGGTCGTCGACTTCGACGGCGCCGCCGTCGGCAGCGATCACCGCCCGTCGGCCGAAACCCTGCTGCACACCCAGCTCTACCGCCGGTTTCCGGATATCGGCTGCATCCTGCACACGCATTCGCCCACCCAGACCATTGCCTCGCGGCTGTTCGCCGACGCCGGCCATGTGCGCCTGGAAGGCTACGAACTGCTGAAGGCCTTCGCCGGCAACCAGACCCACGAGATGTCCGTGGACGTTCCAGTGCTGCCCAACAGCCAGGACATGACCCAACTCTCGGCGCAGGTGGAAGCGCTGCTCGATGCCGGACCCATGTGGGGCTATCTGATCGACGGCCACGGCCTCTACGCCTGGGGCCGCGACATGGCCGAGGCACGCCGGCACCTGGAGGCCTTCGAGTTCCTGCTGCATTGCGAACTCGAACTGCGCCGGCTCGGCGCGCGCGGCTGACACCGCGCGGGCGCCGCGCGCCCGTGGAACGCTCGCGTTCCACCACGGTCAACGTTGCCGCGCAGGGGCTTTGCTAACCTGAGCGGCCCGCATCGCGCCGAGTCCGACCGCCATGAGCCGCCTCCGCATTTTCGAAGACACCGCACCCGAGACACCGCTGTTCGACAGCCGTGACGGCGACGCCATCGCCCGGGAACTGCAGACGATCGGCGTGACCTTCGAACGCTGGCAGGCCGCGAAGCCGGTCGAGGCCGGCGCATCGCCCGAGGACGTCATCGCCGCCTACAAGGCCGACATCGACCGCATCAGTGCCGAGCGTGGCTTCAACACCGTCGACGTGATCAGCATCGCGCCCGACAACCCCAAGCGCGACGAGCTGCGCGCGAAGTTCCTCGAGGAACACTTCCACAAGGAAGACGAGGTGCGCTTCTTCGTCGACGGCTCGGGGCTGTTCACCCTGCACGTCGAGGGCAAGGTCTACGAGATCGAATGCGTCAAGGACGACCTGATCGGCGTGCCCGACGGGGTGACCCACTGGTTCGACATGGGCCCCGAGCCGCGCTTCGTCGCGATCCGCTTCTTCGAGCAACCCGACGGCTGGATCGGCCACTTCACGGGTTCGGACATCGCGCAGAAGTTCCCGCGCTACGAGCCGGGCGCGCGCTGAGGCTGCGTCCGGCGATCTGGCTGACGCGCATGGGCGCACCACACGACCACAGCCACGGCCGACGGCGTCCTTTCCACCGTCATTTCCGCGCTGGCGGGAATCCAGTGTCTTTGCGTTGAACGGGTGCGGCAGCGCAATCGATCGTCGCCTCGCTCACTCGACCTGTTCGACGCTGTAACCAGCGCACGTTCAACCACCCCGGAGGGCACTGGATTCCCGCCTGCGCGGGAATGACGGATTCGAAGGGTGTCGGGTGTCCTCCAGCGGGCTGTGGGCAGCGACGGGCATCGACTCGCCGAGGTTTCGGACCGAACTGCTACAGGCCAGCCCGCCTTCCACGCCGTACACTTCCACGTCCCCGGACCGGCTGACGCGCGGATGATCCTGACCGATATCGAAGGCACCACCAGCAGCATTTCGTTCGTCAAGGACGTGTTGTTTCCGTATGCGCGCCGCGCCCTGCCCGGCTTCGTCGCAGCGCGCGGCCAAGAGCCCGAGGTGCGCGCCTGGCTGGACGCAGTGGGCGAGGAGACCGGCGCTGCCGACGACGCCGCGCTCGTCGCGACCCTGCAGGCCTGGATCGACGCCGACCGCAAGCACACCGCGCTCAAGGCGCTGCAGGGCATGATCTGGGCCGACGGCTATCGCGATGCCGACTTCACCGCCCACATCTACCCCGATGCGGCCGAGGCGCTGCAGCGCTGGCACGCCGCGGGCGAGCGGATGGCCGTGTATTCGTCCGGTTCGGTGCCGGCGCAGAAGCTGTTCTTCGGCCACAGTGACGCCGGTGATCTGACCGGTCTGTTCTCGGCCTGGTTCGACACCGAGATCGGCGGCAAGCGCGAGGCGGCGAGCTACACCCGGATCGCCGAGGCCCTGCAGGTCGCACCGGCGGAGCTGCTGTTCCTGTCGGACGTCGTCGCCGAGCTTGACGCCGCGCGCGAGGCGGGCCTCGGCACGATGCTGGTCGATCGTCTTGACGATTATCCGGTGCCGCGCGATGCCACCGCGGCCAACGGCCATCCCCGGGTGACGCGTTTCGACGCCATCGATCCGGCGCGCTGAGCGACCCGCCCGCATGCGCGGCAGGTCTGTGCGCCAGTCCCTCCGCCCACGTCTGGCTCATGCGCTGGCCGGCCTGTTGCTCGCCTTCGCATGCGGGCCGATCGCGGCGAAGGACGTCACGGCGCCCGCCCCGCAGGCAGCACTGGCCGCGCGCGATCGCGCCTTGATCGAGACCACGGTGGCCGCGATGCCCGCCCCCGCGGACGAAGTGCCGGTGCTGTACGTGATCGGCATGGCGGGCGACGGCACCGAAGACGTCTTCCGCAACGAGGTGCACTTCCTCGAAACCGCTGCGGCTGCGCGCCTCGGCGCCGCCGCGCGCACGCTCACGCTGATCAATCACACCGACAGCCTCGACACACGGCCGAGGCCTCTCGCCACTCAGGCCAACCTGCGTCACGCCCTGGAGCGGGTGGCGGCCCGGCAGCGGCCGGACGATCTGTTGCTGCTCTATCTCACGATGCATGGCGCGGACGATCACCGGCTGGGGGTCTACTGGCCGCCGTATGTGGACGAGACGATCACCCCGAAGGCACTGCGTGCCCTGCTCGACGACGCCGGCATCGGCCCGCGCATCGTCGTCGTGTCGGCCTGCTATGCGGGCGGCTTCCTACCCGCACTGCGTGCACCCGACACCCTGGTGATCACCGCCGCCGCGGCCGACCGGCCGTCGTTCGGCTGCGGGAGCGAATCGACCATCACGTTCTTCGGTCGCGCCTGGCTGCTCGACGGCCTCAACCGCGATCGCGATTTCACCGCGGCGTACCGGCATGCGACGCGCGCGATCATCGCGCGTGAAACCGATCTCGGCTTCACGCCGTCGCGCCCGCAGATCGACATCGGCAAGCGCATGCCGCCGCGTCTGGCGCGCTGGCTGGGGACGCTGCCGCCTGCCGCGCCGGCCCGCTATCCGTATCCCATCGATTGAGCGGAAGCGACCGCTGCCGCGCACGGATGCGGCGGCTGGCCCACCGATGCAGGCGCGCACGGCGTCACGAACCCACGGCCTGTCGCGGTCGCCGGGCCCGCATGCGGCGCTCGCAAACCGATCCGGCCGCTGCGTGCGCAGTTGCTGAAGCCCGCGCTCGCGGGCGGCTCCGGGTCAATCCTCCGGCCAGGCATCCAGGCGATACGCCGTCGATGCGCGACGCTCGCCGTGCCAGGGATCGAACACGCGCACGTCGACCGTGTGCGTGCCGACCGGCAGATCGGTCGGCAGCGCCCCGCGCCACAGGTGGCTGGACAGGTCGGCCTCAGGGGATCGGTCGAAGCCGCGCAGGGCGGTCGCGGTGTCGTCGCGGACGTTCTCCATCACCAGGCGCGGATCGGCCCGGTTCACGCGGCGCATCGGCCGCCAGTCGCCGTCGCCGACGCGGTACTCCACGCGCGTATCGGGCTGCCCCATGAACACGTTGGCGTACACGCCCCAGGCCGGGTACGCCCCGCGGCGCAGGACGCGGGGCGCATGCAGGGCCATTGCCCCGGTCGAGGCCGGATCGTCCTCGTGCCGCCGCGCGGGATGCCAGTCCAGGCGGTAGCCGGTGCCGGGTTCGACACGAAGACTGGCGAAGCCGTGCGGGGTGCCGTCGGCCATCGTCGCGGCCGGGATCCCGTCGGCATCCGGTGCGCCGCTCCAGAACGCGCCGCTGGCCGCGCCCACGTTGTACTCGTGCAGCGGCATCGGGCCGTGCCAGCCGCTGTCGGGTCCGTGATGCACGTGGCGTTGCGTGTGCCGATGGCCGCTGAGCAGCAGCACATGGGGAAAACGCTGCAGCATCGCGAACAGCCGGGCCCGGTCGGCACTGCGCACGGTCTCGGCCGCACCCTCGGCCGCGGTGTCGAACCAGGGAATGTGGGCACCGACGACCAGCAGGCGATCGGTCGGCGCTCCGGCGAGATACGCCTCGACGAATGCGAACTGGTCCTCGCGCAGACCACCCACGTACGCAGGCCGCGCGCCGGGCTGGTAGATCACGTTGTCGAGCATCAGCACGCTGGCGTGTGCCTCCTCCCAGGCGTAGGTCTCGGGCCCGTAGATCGCGCGGTAGGACGCGGTGGACGCCGGATCGTCGCCCGCCTCGAAATCCAGGTCGTGATTGCCCGGCAGATGCAGCCACGGCACGTCGAGCTGCGCGGTGGCGCGATTGATGGCCGGGTACAGCGCCGGCACGTCGTTGCCGACATCGCCGAGGGTCAGCCCCAGCGACGCCGGCACGTCGCGCGCACGCGCGATCACGGAACGTTCGTAGTAGCCGACCTCGGCCTCGCGGCCGGCCTGCGGATCGGCGAAGACCAGCATGTCCAGCGCGGTCTCCGGGGCCTGTGGGCGCAGGGCGAACGTGCAGGCGTGGTCGCGCGTGCCGGCCGGGCGCCAGAAGCGCGGCAGCGCGCCGTCACGCGCCACGCCGTAGCCGGCGGGCTTGATGATGAAGACCGCGGCGCGGCGCCCGTCGAGCCCGGAGAAGCGGCCGTCGACGCCGGTCTCGACGATGCGGACCCCGTCCGACACCCGGATACCCGCGAGTCCCGGCTCGCCCGTGCCCTGCCGCCCGTCGCCGTCGCGATCCTCGAACACCCGGCCCTGGTCGCAGGCGAGCGCCGGCATGGTGAGCGCGACAACGAGAGGCAGCAGGCACAGCAAGGAGCGGCGCAACGGGGGCATGGCATCGACCGGGCGTGACGGCGGATCGGGAAGTATGCCCGCGGCTGATTTCAGCTGGCCGCTGGCGTACGCTCTCCGCGTTCGCTCATGACCAATGGGCAGGTCGCCGTCGGATGCCGAAACGCGTGCGGAACAGGGAATCGTCACAAGGGGCAGCGGGAATGGAGAACGACCGCGTCGCAACATGCGGCCGGCCATGGCGGATGCTCGCCGGCCTGTTGCTCGCCTGCCTGTCGTTTGCCGCAGTCGCCGCGCCGCGCAGCGTCGAACTGTCGCCCGACAGCGGCACCGTCGCGCTGGCGCCGCACGTGCGCTATTACCACGACGTCGCCGGCGACCTCGGCGCGGACGCCGTGTGGACGCGCGTCGAAGCCGACGCCCTGGGTCCCCTGCCCGATGGCAACGGCGCCTTCGGCTTCCAGTCCGGCGCGTTCTGGTTCCACGTGCGCGTGGTCAACCGCGATCCGGCGCAGACGCGCTGGCTGCTGGTGCAGGAGTACCCGCTCAGCGATCAGGTCGACGTCCATGTACGTCGCGCCGACGGCTACACATCGGTCCTCGCCGGCGGCGACCATCGCCCCTTCAGTGCACGCAGCATCCGCTACCGGCATCCGAACTTCGCGCTGGACCTGCCCGTCGACGTGCCGGTGGACCTGCTCGTGCGGGTGGAAAGCCAGAGTTCGATGCAGGTGCCGCTGCAGCTCTACACGCCGGCGGCGTTCACCGAAGTCTCGCGCGATGCGCAGTTCGCGATCGGCCTGTACTACGGCATCCTGCTCGCGCTGTTCTTCTACAACCTGGTGCTGTGGCTGTGGCTGCACGATGCCAGCTACTTCTGGTACCTGTGCCACATCACCGCGTTCGGGCTGGTGCTGTTCACGCTCAACGGGCTGGGCTTCGAATACCTCTGGCCCGCGTCCCCGTGGCTGGCCGACCACATGGTGCCGATCTCGATCTGCCTCGCACTGATCGCGATGCTGCAGTTCTCGCGCACCTTTCTCGAGTTGCCACGCCGTTGGCCGGCCGGCAACCGCCTGCTGCAGGCGCTGATCGCGTTCTTCGTGCTGCTGGGCATCGCGTCGTTCTGGCTGCCGCTGCGCATCTCGACGCCGCTGGCCTCGCGTGCGGTGCTGATCGGCGTGGTCGGCATCGTCATCGCCACCGTCGTCGTGCTGCGGCGTGGCTACACGCCGGCCAAGCTGCTGCTGCTGGCCTGGTCGGCGTTCCTGCTCGGCACCGCGGTGTTCACCCTGCTCGCGTTCGGACTGCTGCCCAAGGTGTTCCTCACCGAGTACGGCGTGCAGATCGGATCGGCGCTGGAGATGCTGCTGCTGTCGATCGCGCTGGGGCATCGCTACGCCGCCCTGCGCAACGAGAACCAGCGGATCGTCGCCGAGACCAACCAGCGGCTCGAGCGCAAGGTCGCGCAGCGCACGCAGGAAGTGCGCAGTGCGCTGCTGCGCCTCGAGGATGCCCATGCACGGCTGCGCGATTCGAGCCGGCGCGACGGCCTGACAGGGCTCTACAACCGCGCCTGGTTCCAGGAAGCCTTCGCCGCGCTGTCGGAGCAGGCGCGGGCCGCCGGCACGCCGCTCGCGCTGATGATGATCGACCTCGACCACTTCAAGGCGATCAACGATCGCCACGGCCATTTCGCCGGCGACGACTGCCTGCGCTGGGCGGCGCACCGCATCGGGCGAACGCTGCGTCCGCACGACGCCCTGCTCGCCCGCTTCGGCGGCGAGGAGTTCGTGGCCGCGTTGCCGGGTGAGGACCTGGACGGCGCGGTGGCGATCGCCGAGCGGATCCGCCGCGCGCTGAACGAGGAGCCCTGCGTTTCGGGCGATCTGCGCATCCACGTCACCGCCAGCATCGGCGTGCACGTGATGGCGGCCGCGCATGGCGAACGCATCGAGGTCGCATTCGCCGTCGCCGATCGCGCGCTCTATGTCGCCAAGGCCAACGGCCGCGACTGCGTCGAAGTCGCCGCCTGAGCCGGCGACGCGCGCTCGTTGAGCCCCCTCGCGCTCAGGGCGCGAGCCTTGCCACCGGATCGGGCGCGGGACGGCCGTAAAGGAATCCCTGGCCGTACTGGCAGCCGAGTTCGTCGAGAAGATCGCGCTGCTGCTGCGTTTCCACACCTTCGGCAATGGTGTCGATGCCCAGCGTTCCGGCCAGCGCGAGGATCGCGCGCACCAGGGCCAGGCTTTCGGCGTGCATGCCGCTGCCCAGGCCCTGCACGAAACTCTGGTCGATCTTCAGCGCCTGGATCGGAAACCGGTGCAGGTAGGACAGCGCCGAAAACCCCGTACCGAAATCGTCCAGCAGCGCCATCACGCCGTGGCCGCGCAATGTTTCGAGCATGCGCAGCGCGCGCGGCGCGTCGTCGAGCAAGGCGACCTCGGTGATCTCGATGCGCAACCGACGCGGGTCGGCACCGGCGTCGTCGACGAGCTGCAGCAGCCGCTCGACGAAATCATCGGAGCGGAAGTGGCGCGGCGAGACGTTGATCGAGACATAGCCCTCGCGCGCGTCGTCCGCCATGCGGCGCACGACCTTGCGGTACATCAGCCAGTCCACCTGTTCGATCAGGCCGCTGTCCTCGCCCACGCCGATGAAGTCGGTGGGCGGCAGGATGCCGTGGACCTCGTGGCGCCAGCGCAGCAGTGCTTCGTGTCCGACGACGGCGCCGTCGGACAGGCGCACGATCGGCTGGAACACGGGCTCGAAGGCGTCCTGCAGGATCGCCCGGCGCAGATCCGCCTCGAGATCCAGCAGGCGGGTCGCCTCCGCGCGCATGGCCTCGTCGAAGCGTTCGCTGCGGTCACGGCCACAGGCCTTGGCGCGATACATGGCGGCGTCGGCGTCGCGCAGCAGGCCGTGACCGTCGGCGTAATCGGGATGCGACATCGCGATGCCGATGCTGGCCGAGGGATACAGCTCGCGCCCGGCCACCCAGATCGGCCGCGCCAGCGCCTTGAGAAACGCGTCGGCCGTGGCCTCGGCCACGCAGGGATCATCGACGCCTGCGAGCATCACCGCGAATTCGTCGCCGCCCAGCCGGGCGACCAGATCCTGAGGTCCGAGCATCGCCGAGATCCGCGTTCCGATCTCCACCAGCATCGCGTCGCCGGCCGCGTGCCCCACGCTGTCGTTGACCAGCTTGAAACGGTCCAGATCGAGGAACAGCACCGCGAACGGCGCGCGCGCGCCCTGCTCGTCGGGCTGCAGCGCACGGGTGAGCCGCTCCAGCAGCTGCAGCCGGTTCGGCAGACCGGTGAGCGGATCGTGGCGCGCTTGGTGGACGAGGCGCTGCTGGGCGCGCACGCGCTCGCCGATCTGCGCACGCAGTTCGCGATTGGCGTCCTCGAGTTCGCGGGTGCGCGCCTCGACGCGGAATTCGAGTTCCGCGTGGGCGGCCTTCAACGCGTCCTGCGCGCGCTTGCGCTCGAGCGCGCTGTCGATGTGGTGGGCGACGAACGTCAGCAGCGCCTGGTCGCTGGGCGCGAACCCGATCTCGGGGTCGTAGCTCTGCACGGCGATCACGCCGACCGGCCGCTCGTCGCGGGTCAGCGGCACGCCCAGCCAGCATTGCGCGCGCGTGCCGCGGCTGCGCACGTCGCCGCGCGACTCCAGCAGCAGGATGCCCTCGCGCCGCGCAAGCAACGGCTGGCCGCTGGCGATGACGTATTCGGTCAGGCCGTTGGCGAGTGCGCGCGTGCGCCGCACGGCATCGCGTTCGTCGACCGAATACGGAAACTCCAGATGCTGGCCGTCCGCGCTCAGCATCGCGATGTAGAAGTTCCGCGCATACAGCAGCTCACCGACGATCGCATGGAGGTCGGCGTAGAACCGTTCCAGGCTGCCGGCCGCGATCGACAGTTCGCTGATCCGGTACAGCGCGCGCTGCAGGGTTTCGGCACGCGCGCGCTCGGCGATCTGCGCCTGCAGGCCGTAGTTCGCCTCCTGCAACTCCAGCGTGCGTGATGCGACACGGCGCTCGAGCTCGGCCTGGGCCTGCTTGCGGTCGAGTGCGGTCAGAATGTGCTGGGCGACGAATTCGAGCAGCGCGCGGTCGTCGTCGGTGTACCGGCCGGGCAGGTCGTAACTCTGCACCACGATCGCGCCGCAGACGTGGCCGTCCCGGCGCAGCGGTACGCCCAGCCAGTCGGCGCTGTCGGGGCCGTGCACGGATTCGGCATCGCTGACGCCGTAGCGCCGACGCAGTTCGGCCGACGGCCCCAGCATGGGCTGGCCATCGCGCAGCAGGGCGATGGTCAGGCTGTGCGGCATCGTATCGAGCCCGAGTTCCTCCTCGGGATCCGCCGTCCACGGATCGCGCTCGTCGACGAAATACAGGAACCGCATCGTGTCGCGCAGATCGTCGTAGAGCACGATGTAGAAATTCTCGGCCGTGGTCAGGCCGCCGACCACGCGATGGATGCGGCGCAGCACCTCGTCCATCTCGAGCGTGGACCCGGCGAGATCGGCGATCTCGTAGAGCGCCTGTTGCAGGCGCTCGGAGCGGCGCAACTGCTCCAGCCGGAGTTCCGCATGCAGCGCGTCGATGGCGCTGGCCGCCGCCTGCAGCGCGAGTGCGCGCCAGGCGGATCCGGACGCCGTGTCGTCGGCGGGAGGCTCGAGGGCGACCGCCAGATGCAGGCCGTCGCGCTGCAGCACCTGCAGGCCGGATCCGCACTCGGCCTGCGCCTCGGATGCCACGCGCGCCAGCAGCACGGCGGGGGCGTCCGCCGTGGACACGGTGCCGCTGCCGAGCAACGCGCAGCGCCAATGCAGCGCCGCCGCAGCGCCGGGCGCGGTGTCGACGATGGGGCGCAGACGAGCCTCGACGTCGACGGGCGACTGCCGGACGGCCGTCGATATGCGATGACGTGCGGACACGATATCCCCGGATCTCCATTCCCCCGCGGCAGCATACCCAAATCCGCTCAGCGGGCCGCGGCTTCGACCCCGAGCCGGCCGTCCGTGCGTTGACCCCGGAATGCACACCAGCGCCACCGCCACCAGCGCCGTCCGAGGCCCCGCCCGTGTCTTCCCGCCGCTGCGGCCAGCACGTACCCTGCCCGCCATGGACGATTCCGCCAGCGCGCAGGCAACTCCGGGCGACGACGCGTTGATGCTGGCCTTCGCTGCGGGCGACGCCTCGGCGTTCGAGGTCCTGTACCACCGGCATCGCGACCGGCTCTACCGCTTTCTCGTTCGTCAGCTGCGCAGCCCGGCGCTCGCCGACGACGTGTTCCAGGACGTGTGGCAACGCGTGATCGCCGCACGCGAAGGCTGGCGCCCCGAGGCACTGTTCACGACCTGGCTCTACCGCATCGCCCACAATCGTCTGGCGGACCACTGGCGCGCGGCGCGTCATCGCCCCCCGGCGCCGGACGATGCCGACGCGCGGACCGCCGCGATCGTCGATCCGGATACGCCGGAGCGCCAGGCCGACGCGTTCGATCAGCGACGCCGGCTGCAGCAGGCGCTGGACGCGCTCCCCGCGGAACAGCGTGAGGTGCTGCTGCTCCGCCTGGAGCATGAATTGACCCTCGAGGAGATCGGCGACATCACCGGTGCGGGGCGCGAAACGGTCAAGTCGCGCCTGCGCTACGCAATGGACAAACTTCGCGCGATGTTGAACCCATGAGTCACCGCCCACACACGCCGCTGGATAACGAAGAGCGCGCACTGGCTGCGCGGCTCACGGGCGATCCGGTGGCGTCGCCTTCGCCCGCGCTGGACGCGGCGATTCTCGAGGCTGCGCGCGCCTCGGTTGCGCCCGCGACATCCCGCACGCCTGCGTCGCCAATGGCCGCGCCACGACCTGCCTCGTCCACGCATCGACCCCCGCGTCGACGCTGGCCCGTCGGTGCTGGCATCGCCGCGACAGTGCTGGTCGCCATCGGCGTCGCCTGGCAACTGCGGCCGACGCCCGAGGTGCGCCCTGAGCCGTGGTCCGAAGCCCCGGCAGCGATGCAGGCGATGCGCGCACCGGTGGCGTCCTCCGCGGCCGACCGTGGCGAAACGCCGGCCCCGGCCACCGAGCGCACGCGCGCCGCTGCCGACGTTCCCCAGGCCGCTGCCGTACCCGCGGAGACGCCTGCCGAGCCGCGCGCCCCCGAACGTCAGGCCGCCGTCGCCACAGCCCCTGCTCTGAC
>NTJG01000005.1 GCA_002324875.1 Lysobacteraceae bacterium NML93-0793 | reverse complement strand
ACGCGCGAGGCGGGCAGTGCGCGCTTCGTAGCGCGCGCGCGCGTCCCAGGCGGTGCGCAGGCGCGCACGCGCGGCGAGCAGCCGGGAACGCGCATCCGGCTCGAGCGCGTCGGCGCACGCGTCCGCCCAGCCGTCCATCAGTCCGGCCTGGATCGCCGCATCGACCGCATCGGCGCGCAGCAGCGCGACGATGTGTTCGAGCTGGTCGCGCGACGGGGCGGGCGCGTTGGAATGCGAAGACGGCATCGACGCCTCGACTCAGCGGTTCTTGAACCCGGGCGTGCGGCGTTCGAGAAACGCGCGCGTGCCTTCGCGCATGTCGTCGGTCGAGAACGCCAGGCCGAACTGCGCAGCCTCGTATTCCAGGCCTTCGCCGATCGCGCTCTCACCGCCGATGTTGATGCAGTCGAGAATGCCGCGCAGCGCCAGCGGCGCGGCGTTGGCCAGTTGCCGGGCCAGCGTCATCGTGGCGTCGGTCAGTTCGGCCGCCGGCACCACGCGGTTGACGATGCCCAGCGCCTGCGCGCGGGTGGCGTCGATCGGCGTACCGGTCAGGCACAGCTCCAGCGCCGCGGCGCGGCCGGCCAGACGCAGCAGGCGCTGCGTGCCGCCGAAGCCGGGAATGAGGCCGAGATTGATCTCGGGCTGACCGATCTTCGCCGTGTCGGCCGCGATGCGCAGATGGCAGCACATGGCCAGCTCCAGTCCGCCGCCGAGTGCGAAACCGTTGATCATCGCGATCACCGGCTTGGGCATCAGTTCCACACGGCGCATCATCCGCTGCCCGCGCAGCGCGAAATCGCGGCCTTCGACCGGGCGCAGATCGGCCATCTCGGCGATGTCGGCGCCAGCGACGAACGCCTTGGGACCGGCGCCGGTCAGCACGATGGCACGCACGTCCGCGGACTCGGCTGCATCGTCGAACGCCGCGTGCAGCGCATCGAGCGTGGCGGAGTTCAACGCGTTCAGCTTGTCCGGCCGGTGGATGGTGATGAGGCGGACGCCGTCGTGGTCTTCGATCAGCAGCGGGGAATCGGACATCGGAGAAGGGTTCCAGGCGCGTGCCGCGACGGCTGCGGAACTTGTCAGGCCGCGCGCGGTCGGATAGGGAGTCGTCAGTGGCGGTTAAGCCCTGCGACCGTTATCCTAGCGCGTCCAGATGGGGCGGTTCGACCGCCCTTTCTCGCGACAGGCGATATCGAAATCTGACCTAGCGGAGATCCACGGAATGAAGTTGCGTTTTATTGCCGCCGTCCTGGCGGCCACCACGTTCAGCGGCGCCGCGTTCGCGCAGCAGGCCGCTGCGCCCGCAGCCGGTAACGACAGGACGACGCTGAGCTACGCGCTGGGTTTCGATCTGGGCAACCGCCTGGCCGAGACCGGCGAGCCGGTCGACGTGAACACCATCATCAGGGGCCTGCAGGACGGACACAGCCGCAAGGATCCGACCTACACCCCCGAGCAGATGAGCACCGCCTACAACGGCTTCCAGCAGCGCATGCAGCAGAAGATCGTGACCGAGCGTCGTGCGGCCCTGACCGAGAACGAAGGCAAGGCCACCGCGTTCCTCGCCGAATACCGCGCGCGTGAAGGCGTGGTCTCGCTGCCGAGCGGCGTGATGTACCGCGTGGTCGAAGCCGGCGCCGGTGCCAAGCCGTCGGCCAGCAGCCAGGTCGAGATCGCGTACCAGGCGCTCGTGGTGCCGGTCGGTATCGGCCTGAGCGCCGACGACAAGACCGAACCGTTCCGCGTGTCGGATTCGCCGATCGCGGGTCTGCGTGAGGTGTTGCCGCTGATGCCGCTCAACGCCGTGTACGAAGTCGTGTTCCCGCCGGGCCGTTTCGTCACCGGTGAAAACACCCAGGAAATCGCCCGCCAGCCGGTCGGCGTGATGGTGAAGCTGCTCAGCGTCCGCTGAGTCGTCGACACCGCTGTGGCTTCGACGCCGACGTGCTCGCACGTCGGCGTCGTCGTATGTGGGGTCTGCATCGCACGGGCGGTGGTGTGCGCTGTTGCCGGCCTCGGCGCGGGCCGCGGCCTTGCACGCCCGGTGCGGCCCCGGCCGTTAGAATCGGCGGATGGACTCCACACCCCGCGCCGTACTCACGCCCTGCATCGGCGTATGCACCATCGACGAACACGGCACCTGCCACGGCTGCCTGCGCACGCTGGAGGAAATCGGGGCGTGGTTGCAGATGGGCGACGCCGAACGCCAGAGAATGATGGACGTGGTGCTGCCGGCGCGCGAGGCGGCGCGCGCGTGATCGCGCGGCTGGCCGCCGCGGACCTCCGGCGTGTGCTGCATCCGCTCGATGGCGTGCCCGACGCCCGGGCCTGGAATGCCGAGGAGCTCGACGGGCTGATCGCCCCGGGGCTGGCCTTGCGCGAGGCGGCGGTGCTGGTCGGACTGATCCGTCGCGAGACCGGTCTGCAGGCGGTGCTGACGCGTCGCACCGACACGCTGCGCCACCACGCCGGCCAGGTCAGCTTTCCCGGTGGCCGGGTGGAAGCCGAAGACGGCGGCCCTCTGCAGGCCGCGCTGCGCGAGGCGTCGGAGGAAATCGGCTTGTCGCCGGCCCAGGCCGCACCACTCGGTTATCTCGATCCTCTGGCCACGATCACCGGCTATCGGGTGGTGCCGGTGGTGGCGATGCTCGATCCCGAGTTCGTACCGGTGCCCGATCCGGGCGAGGTGGCCGATGTGTTCGAAGCGCCGCTCACGTTTCTGATGGCACCCGAGCGCCTGCGCCGGGTGGATATCGAGTTCGGTGGACGCACGCGTCACGTGCTCGAGTACGAAGCGCTCGCCGACGGACCCGCGCACCGGATCTGGGGTGTCACCGCGTCGATCCTGCTCAACCTGCGCACGCATCTGGAGCGACTGTGAGCATCGAATGGACCCCGCTGGTGGACGTGCCGGCGCTGATCGACCTGTCGCGGCGCGCGGACGTGCGTGTGGTGGACTGCCGGTTCACGCTGTCGGCCGGCGGCGCCGATGCCGGCGCGGGTGAACGCGCGTGGCGGGCGGCGCATGTGCCCGGCGCGGTATACGCGCATCTGGAGCGCGATCTCTCCGGCCCGTCCGGTGCGGGCCTCGGCCGCCATCCCTGGCCGCATGCGGATGCGTTCGCGGCGACGCTGGCGCGTTGGGGCATCGACCGCGGCACCCGCGTCGTGGCCTACGACGACGGTGATGGCGCCTTCGCGGCGCGCCTGTGGTGGTTGCTGCGTTGCCTGGGCCATGCGCAGGTGGAGGTGCTCGACGGCGGCTGGGCACAGTGGCTCGCCCGAAGCGGGCCGGTCGAACACGGGGCGGTCGCCCCGGATCCGGCCGCTCCGATGTCGGATCCGGCATTCGATGCCGCGTGCCTGCTGCGGGATGCGGAGGCCCTGCAACGGCATCTCGATGCCGGCGGCCTGCTGCTCGACGCCCGCGCGGCGGCGCGGTTTCGCGGCGACGTCGAGCCCCTGGATCCGCGCGCGGGTCATGTGCCCGGCGCGGTCAACCGGCCGTATGCCGATAACCTTGCGGACGGTCGCTTCAAGCCTGCGGCGGTCCTGGCGGCGGAGTTCGACGCCGTTCTCGGCGGGCGTCCTCCGAGCGACCTGGCGGTGATGTGCGGCTCCGGCGTCACCGCGTGTCACCACCTGCTGGCGATGGCCCATGCCGGGCGCCCCGGCGCACGGCTGTTCGCGCCATCGTGGAGCGGCTGGGTGGATGATCCCGCGCGCGCCGTCGCCACCAGCCCCGGCTGAGCCTTTCGATCGCTCAGCGGCGCAGGCGTGCAGCCAGCGCCTGCAGGCCGGCCTGCGTGTCGGGTGATTGCCATGCGGCGATGAGGCGGTCGAGATCGAGGTGTTCCGGCGCGAGCGCCTCGATCAGATCGGCGCGCGCGATCGCACGGGTGTCCAGCATCGGCGCGCGCGGCAGCGCCAGCAGGGTTCCGAGCCATTGTTGCGCCTGCCCCGTGACCTCATGCGCCTCGGCCAGGGCATCGACCAGGCCCACGTGCAGCGCCTCTTCGCTGTCGAGCAGCAGGCCCCCGACCAGCAGCCGTTCGGCCTGACGCGCGCCGACCACGCGACGCAGCAACCGCTGGATGCCCTCGGGTGCGACCAGTCCGACCTGGGTCTCGTTGAGGCCGATGCGCACATCGCCGCGCGCCATGACCCGGTAGTCGCAGCACAGTGCGAGCACGCAGCCGCCTGCCGGCGCATGGCCGGACATCGCCGCGACCACCGGCATCGGCGCGGCGGCCAGTGCACGCGCCGCCGCGAAGAACGCATCCCAGGCGGCCCGCAGCGCGGCCGGGTCCGTCAACGCCAGCAGATGCGGCACATCGAGCCCGGCGGAAAACACCTTCGGGCCACCCGCGAGCACGACGCCGCCAATGCCGTCGGTTGCGGCCTGCGCAAGGGCGTCGCGCAGCGCCAGGCACAGGGCGGGATCGAGCGCGTTCACCGGCGGACGCGCCAGCCGCAGTTCGCGGACGGCGCCGTGGTCGTGGGTGTCGATCAATGCCGTCATGTCCGCGTGCCCGTCCGGGAGGAAGCGGCATGGTAGCGGGTCAGACACCAGCGGCCCGCGCGACGCACGGGCCCCGCCGCAAGCAGCGCGCCGGATCGCGTGCCGCTGTTCAACATCCCGGCACGCGCGGCCGGACGCCGGCAACGCACATGCACCTGGGCGCACCGAGGCGCCCGGACGGAGCCGTGACCGCCGCCGACCGCCCGGAGCAGTGGCGGTTGCTTCAGAGCGCCGCGGTGATCGCCTTGACCTGGTCGGGCAGGGCGGTCGGACGGCCGGTGGCGCGGTCGATCCAGACCATCACCACATGGCCGTCGGCGAACAGCGTGCCGCCGTCGTCGGAGACGATGCGATGGCCGATCGTCACGCTGCTGGTGCCGATGCGCTCGGCCAGCAGTTCGACGACGATCTTCGCCGGATACGGAATCGGCACCTTGTAGTTCATCTGCACCGCGGCCAGCAGCGGCGCCGTCGCGTCGGTCACCCAGGCTTCGCCGAGCGAGTCGAACCAGCGGATCCGCGCCTCTTCCAGATACGTCATGAAGTTGGAGTTGTTGACGTGATTGAACGCGTCGAGATCGCGCCAGCGCAGCTCGATCGGCATCCGGATCAGCACCTTGGACTCACTCATGCCTTGGCTCCCTTCTTCTTCGTCGCCTGTTTCGATGCGGCCTTCTTCGCACTCGCCGGCGTCGCACGCTCGGCATCCGGATCGGCCTGCCTGGAGCCGGCTTTCATCAGTTCGGCGCGCACCTTCGCCTCGGCCTCGGCCGCCTTGGTGGACGCGCCCTTGCGCGGCAGGGGCTTGGGCAGATGCGAGGTCGACTTGCGCGCCATCTTGCGCTCGGGCTTCGGCGCCGCGGGTTCCGGCAGCTTGGCGTCGAGCAGGCGCGCGAGGAACTGGCCGGTGTGCGACTGCGGCATCGCGGCCACCTGCTCGGGCGTGCCCTCGGCGATGATCATGCCGCCGCGATGGCCGCCTTCCGGGCCGAGATCGATCACCCAGTCCGCGGTCTTGATCACGTCCAGATTGTGCTCGATCACCACCACCGTGTTGCCGTCGTCGCGCAGCTTGTGCAGCACGGCGAGCAGATGCTCGATGTCGTGGAAGTGCAGGCCGGTCGTCGGTTCGTCGAGGATGTACAGCGTGCGGCCGGTATCGCGGCGCGACAGTTCCTTGGAGAGCTTGACGCGCTGCGCCTCGCCGCCCGAGAGCGTGGTCGCACTCTGGCCGAGCTTGACGTAGGCCAGGCCCACATCGATCAGCGTTTCGAGCTTGCGCGCGATCGGCGGCAGATTCTCGAACAGGGTCAACGCGTCCTCGACCGTCATCTCCAGCACGTCGTGGATGCTGTGGCCCTTGTAGAGGATCTCCAGCGTCTCGCGGTTGTAGCGCTTGCCGTGGCAGACGTCGCAGGGCACGTAGACGTCGGGCAGGAAGTGCATCTCCACCTTCAGCAGGCCGTCGCCCTGGCAGGCCTCGCAGCGGCCGCCGCGCACGTTGAAGCTGAAGCGCCCGGCCGCGTAACCACGTGCACGCGCTTCCGGCACCTGGGCGAACAGCTCGCGCAGCGGCGTGAACAGACCGGTGTAGGTCGCCGGATTCGACCGCGGCGTGCGGCCGATCGGCGACTGGTCGATGTCGACGACCTTGTCGAACATGTCCAGGCCTTCGATCTCGCGATACGGCGCCGCCTTGTGCGAGGCGCCGTTGATCTCGTTGGCGGCCAGCGAATGCAGGGTGTCGTTGATCAGCGTCGACTTGCCCGAGCCGGACACGCCGGTGATCGCGGTGAACAGGCCCGAATGGATCGTCAGATCGACGTCCTTGAGGTTGTGGCCGGAGGCGCCGAGCAGCCTGAGCCGCATCTTCGGATTCGGCGTGTGGCGCCTAGCGGGGATGTCGATGCGCTTGCGGCCGCTGAGGTATTGCCCGGTCAGCGAACGCGGGGCCTTGAGCACGTCCTCGTAGGACCCCTGGGCGACGACTTCACCGCCGTGCACGCCGGCGCCGGGGCCGATGTCGACGATGTGGTCGGCGAGGCGGATCGCATCCTCGTCGTGCTCGACGACGATGACCGTGTTGCCGAGATCGCGCAGCCGGGTGAGCGTGCCGAGCAGGCGCTCGTTGTCGCGCTGGTGCAGGCCGATCGAGGGCTCGTCGAGCACGTACATCACGCCGACCAGGCCGGCGCCGATCTGCGATGCCAGGCGGATACGCTGCGCCTCACCGCCCGACAGGGTGTCGGCCTTGCGCTCCAGCGTGAGGTAGTCGAGGCCCACGTCGACGAGGAAGCTCAGCCGTTCGCCGATCTCCTTGACGATCTTGGCGGCGATCTCGCCACGCCAGCCCGGCAACTCCATCGAACTGAAGAAGGAGAGGGCTTCGTCGATCGGCAGCACCACGATCGACTGCAGCGGGCGATCGGCCACGAAGACGTTGCGCGCGGAGCGGTTGAGGCGCGCACCGCCGCAGTCCGGACACGGGCGCTCGCTGATGTACTTCGACAGCTCTTCGCGTACCGCGGCCGATTCGGTCTCGCGATAGCGACGCTCGAGATTCGGCACGATGCCTTCGAAGCGATGCTTGCGCTGGGTGCGCGCGCCCGAGTCGGTGATGTAGGTGAAGCTGATGGTCTCGTTGCCGCTGCCGAACAGCACCGCATCGCGCGCGGTCTGCGGCAACTCCTGCCAGGGCGTATCGACGTCGAAGCCGTAGTGCTTGGCCAGCGACTGCAGCAGCTGGAAGTAGTACGCATTGCGACGGTCCCAGCCGCGCACCGCGCCGGCCGCGAGCGAGAGCTCGGGATGCACGACCACGCGATCCGGGTCGAAGAATTCGCTCACGCCCAGGCCGTCGCAGGTCTGGCAGGCGCCGATCGGCGAGTTGAACGAGAACAGACGCGGCTCGAGTTCAGGCAACGCGTAGTCGCAGACCGGGCAGCTGTACTTGGACGAGAACAGCTGCGGCGGCTTCGACGCGTCGTCGATCGCCTGCACCGACACCATGCCTTCGCCGAGCTTGAGCGCGGTTTCGAAGGATTCGGCCAGGCGCTGCTTCATGTCCTCGCGGACCTTGAACCGGTCGACCACGGCTTCGATCGTGTGCTTCTGGCGCAAGGCGAGCGTGGGCAGTGCGTCGATCTCGTAGAGTTCGCCGTCCACACGCACGCGCACGAAGCCCTGGGCGCGCAGTTGCTCGAACACCTGGGCATGCTCGCCCTTGCGCTCGCGCACCACCGGCGCCAGCAGCATCCAGCGCGTCTCGCCGTCGAGCGTCAGCACCTGGTCGACCATCTGGCTGACCGTCTGCGCTTCCAGCGGATAGCCGTGGTCGGGACAGCGCGGGCTCCCGACGCGTGCGTAGAGCAGGCGCAGGTAGTCGTAGATCTCGGTGATCGTGCCGACCGTCGAGCGCGGGTTGTGCGAGGTCGACTTCTGCTCGATCGAGATGGCCGGCGACAGCCCCTCGATGTGGTCGAGGTCCGGCTTCTCCATCACGCTCAGGAACTGGCGCGCATAGGACGACAGCGACTCGACGTAGCGGCGCTGGCCTTCGGCGTAGATGGTGTCGAACGCGAGCGACGACTTGCCCGAGCCCGACAGGCCGGTGATCACGATCAGCTGGTCGCGCGGCAGGTCGAGATCGATGTTCTTCAGATTGTGGGTACGGGCACCGCGAATGCGGATGGTGTCCATCGCCATCGGCGTCAGATCCAGGTTGTGGAGCAGGGGGGAGGCGGTACGGTCGACGCGGGCCGTGGAACGGCCAATCGGTCAGACTACCGAGCCGGTCATTCGGGGGCAAATACCGGAAACCCCAGCGTAGTGACACTCTGTCTCAGTCCCTGCGAACGGCGCGTCGTTCATTGCCGCGTCCGCAATCTCGGGCCCCGGCGTGGCCAAGGGGCGGGTGTCGCGCCGGGACATGGCCCGGGAGCGGGCGTCGGCGGGCCGAATTCCACCCGTTTGACCCTAATCCACTGAATCCCTTACAATTCCGCTCCTGTCTGCCCTCGACGGCGGACGGAAACAAGAATAACTACAGAACCAACACCGATACGAGAGGCTCCACATGTACGCAGTACTGGTCACCGGCGGTAAGCAATACCGCGTGGCGCAGGGCGAAACGCTCCGCGTCGAGAAGCTCGAAGCCGAAGCCGGCAACGAGATCACGTTCGACAACGTCCTGATGCTGGGCGACGCCGACGGCATCAAGATCGGCGACGCGCTCAAGGGCGCCAGCGTCACCGCCAAGGTCGTGAGCCACGGCCGCGCCGACAAGATCCGCATCATCAAGTTCCGTCGCCGCAAGCACCACATGAAGCGCCAGGGACACCGTCAGCACTACACCGAAATCGAGATCACCGGCATCGCCGGTGGCGACAAGAAGTAAGGAGAAGCAGTCATGGCACACAAAAAGGGCGTAGGTTCCTCGCGCAACGGCCGCGACTCCAACCCGAAGTACCTGGGCGTCAAGATCTTCGGCGGCCAGGCCATCGAGGCCGGCAACATCATCGTGCGTCAGCGCGGCACCCAGTTCCATCCAGGCGCCGGCGTCGGCCTCGGCCGCGACCACACGCTGTTCGCGCTGGTCGACGGCAAGGTCGAGTTCGCGACCAAGGGTCCGAAGAACCGCCGCACCGTCAGCGTGGTCGCCGAGGCCTGAGCCTCGCGCGATGCGTGACACCGGAAAGCCCCGCTTCGGCGGGGTTTTTCGTTGGTGCAGCCGTGATTGGTGATTCGTGATCGGTGATTCGACGGAGCGGCCTCGCCGCGTCGACTTGCTCGCGAAGCCGGCCACGTAGACTTCGAGCTGGCGGCGCGCCCGCGTTTTCCAATCACGAATCACCCATCACGAATCACCGCCTTATGAAACTAGTCGACGAAGTTGAAATCACCGTGACCGCCGGCAAGGGCGGCAATGGCTGCGTCGGATTCCGCCGCGAGAAATTCATTCCGCTGGGCGGGCCCGACGGCGGCGACGGCGGCGACGGCGGCAGCGTCTGGGTCCAGGCCGACGAGAACCTCAATACGCTGGTCGATTTCCGCCATCAGACGCTGTTCCGCGCCCAGCGCGGCGAGGGCGGCATGGGGCGGCAGATGTACGGCAAGGGTGGCGACGATCTGGTGATCGTGGTGCCGGTCGGTACGGTCGTGCACAACGTGGCCACCGACGAGGTCATCGGCGACCTCACCGAGCACGGCCAGCGTCTGCTCGTGGCGCGCGGCGGCAAAGGCGGGCTCGGCAACATGCACTTCAAGAGCTCGACCAACCGCTCGCCGCGGCAGTCGACGCCGGGCGAACCGGGCGAGGAGCGCACGCTGCGGCTCGAACTCAAGCTGCTGGCCGATGTCGGTCTGCTGGGCTTCCCGAACGCCGGCAAGAGCACACTGATCCGTGCGGTGTCGGCGGCGACGCCGAAGGTCGCCGACTATCCGTTCACCACGCTGTATCCCAATCTCGGCGTCGTCAGCGTGGAGCCGGCGCGCAGTTTCGTCATCGCCGATATTCCGGGGCTGATCGAAGGTGCTGCAGACGGCGCGGGCCTCGGCGCGTTGTTCCTGCGCCACATCCAGCGCACACGCCTGCTGCTGCATCTGGTGGAGATCCAGCCGCTCGACGGCACCGATCCGGTCGAGCAGGTGCGTGCGATCGAACGCGAGCTGGAGAAGTTCGACACGGCGCTGCTCGACAAGCCGCGCTGGCTGCTGATCAACAAGGCCGACACCCTGTTGCCCGAGGAAGCCGAGGCGGAAGCCGCGCGCGTCATCGAGGCCCTGGGCTGGACCGGCCCCTGGTTCCTCGTGTCCGGCCTGGCCCATGACGGCACCCGCGAGGTGATGCTCAAGGTGCAGGCAGCGCTCGACGAACTCGACCGCAGCGAGCGCGAGGCGGCCGACGCGCTCTGACATCGAGCGCTGGTCGTACGCGTGACAAGCCCGGCCGGCGGCCGGGCTTTTTCATGTGTGACGTCAGGCGCAGGGATTGGTGCATGATCGCTCAGCGCCGCTGTCGGCCATTGCGAAGTTGAGTGGGCGCGGGCGGCCCCGTGAGCGGAAGGCTCCGTCATCCTTCCGGTTTCGAACTCCCACAGAAAAACCCGGCCGATGGCCGGGTTCTTCTTGCCGCATCGACGACCGCCGAAGCGGTCGGGCTGGCTCAGGCAGCGGCCTTGAGTGCCTTGATGCGTGCGGTCAGGCGGCTCTTGTGGCGAGCGGCCTTGTTCTTGTGGATCAGGCCACGCGAGCTGAAACGATCGAGGATCGGCTGGGCAACGTTGAACGCCTCCTGCGCGCCGGTCGCGTCGTTGGCGTCGAGTGCCTTGAGCACCTTCTTGACGGCGGTGCGGAGCTGCGAGCGCTGGGCGGAGTTGCGCGCGTTGCGCACGACGGTCTGCTTGGCGCGCTTCTTGGCGGACTTGATGTTTGCCACGATGGATTCCTGGAAGCTGGACGTGTGAAAATCCGGCGTCGCCGGACCAATGAAAATTTGAGCAGGAAATTATGGGTGTTTCAGTCACTTGCGTCAACATGCGCGGCCTGAACGGGATCGGCCGGTGACGGCGACCGATCCGGCGGCGGCGAGTCCGCCGCCGAAGCCGCGGGGCGGCCTGCTCCGCTCGAGCGCGGTGTTCAGCGCGATGACCCTGATCTCCCGGATCGCCGGCTTCGCCCGCGACATGCTGCAGGCGACCCTGTTCGGGACCGGCGCGACCAATCCCGCCATGAGCGCCTTCATTGTCGCCTATCGCATCCCGAATTTCCTGCGCCGCGTGTTCGCCGAGGGCTCGATGGCGATGGCCTTCGTGCCGGTGCTCAACGAGATCAAGGAGCGCGGCGACCGCGCGGCGCTCAAATCCTTCATCGACCACATGGCCGGTGCCCTGTGCGCGGTGGTGCTGGTGGTCTGTGCGCTGGGCATGCTGCTGGCGCCGCTGATCGCGCGGCTGTTCGCGCCCGGCTGGGCGGATCAGCCCGAACTGCTGGCCCAGACCGCAACGATGCTGCGGATCACGTTCCCGTATCTGCTCTTCATTTCGCTGATGGCGCTGTCGGCGTCGATCCTCAACAGCCACGGCCGGTTCGGGCTGCCGGCGTTCACCCCGGTGCTGCACAACCTGACGATGATCGCGGCGATGCTGTGGCTGGCGCCGCGCTTCGAGCTGCCGCCGCAGGGTCTGGCCTGGGGTGTGCTGATCGCAGGGTTCCTGCAGCTCGCGCTGCTGTGGCCGGCGCTCGGCCGGCTGGGCATGCGCCCCCGGTTCCGGCCCGGATTCAATCATCCCGAGGTGCGCAAGGTGGGCCGGCTGATGCTGCCGACGCTGTTCTCGTCCTCGGTGGCCCAGGTGAACCTGATCGTCGGCACCGCATTCGCCTCGCTGCTGGCCGCCGGCAGCGTGGACTGGCTGTACTACTCCGATCGCCTGATCGAATTCCCGCTCGGCCTGTTCGGCGTGGCGCTGGGCACGGTGATCCTGCCGCACCTCTCGCGTCGCCATGCGGCCGAGGATGCGAGTGGCTACAACCAGTCGCTGGACTGGGGGCTGCGCATGGCGCTGCTGGCCGGTGTGCCGGCGGGCCTGGGCCTGTTGCTGCTGGCCGAGCCGATCACCGCGACCGTCTACAACTACGGCCAGTTCAGCGCCGCGGACACACGCATGGCCGCGATCAGCCTGACCGCGATGAGCCTCGGCGTGCCGGCCTTCATGCTCAGCAAGGTGCTGGCACCCGCGTTCTATGCGCGCCAGGACACGAAGACCCCGATGCGCGCCGCGATCTGGACGGTCGGTGCCAACGTGGCCCTGACCGTCGTGCTGACCACGCCGCTGTGGCTCTACGACGTGCCGGGTGCCCACGGCGGGATTGCGCTGGCGACGGCGCTGGCCGGGGTGGTCAATGCCGTGCTGCTGTGGCGCTACCTGCGCCAGCGCGACATCTTCACCCCCGAGCCGGGCTGGGCCCGGTACACGCTGCGCCTGGCCGGGGCCTGCGCGGCGATGGCGGTGGTGGTACTGGGGCTGCGGTTCTCGATCGGCGCGTGGACCGACATCGAGGGTGCGCTGCACCGCATCGGCTGGCTGGTGCTGGTGATCGGGGCGGGTGGGGCGACCTACGTCGTGGCCATGGCGGCGCTGGGCCTGCGGCCGCGGCATCTGCGGCACTGAGCCTGACCGCCACGCACGCTGCCCGGACCCGGCGCCGGGCGGGGGACGGCTATACTTGCCGGTCACTTTTCTCCGCGGGCGCGCACCGGCGCCCGCCGCAACGGACCCACATGAGCAGGCTGTTCCGCGACATCGCCGGCGGGCCCCTCTGTGCCGACGGCAGCGTGGTCTGCATCGGCGCGTTCGACGGGCTGCATCTCGGGCATCAGGCCCTGGTGCGTCACGCCGTGGCGCGGGCGCACGTGCTGGGTGTCGAAGCCGCGGCGTTGAGTTTCGAGCCGCTGCCGCGCGAGTTCTTCGCCGCCGCATCGCCGCCGCCGCGGCTCGGGCCGGTGCGGGCGAAGTTCGAAGGCCTGCGTGGCCTGGGTGCCGACGTGGTCGGCCTGCTGCGTTTCGATGCGCGCATGGCGGCGATGTCGCCCGAGGCCTTCGTCGATGCCGTGCTGGTGCAGCGCCTGCGCGCGCGCGAGGTCTGGGTGGGCCCGGGCTTCCGCTTCGGCCACAAGCGCGCCGGTGATCTGGCGACGCTGCAGGCGCTGGGTCGCGAGGCGGGCTTCATCGCCGGCGAGATCGAGCCGCTGGTCGTCGACGGCGAGCGGGTATCGAGCACCCATATCCGCACGGCGCTGGTCGCGGGTGATTTCGAACACGCCGCGCGTCTGCTCGGACGGCCGTACGCGGTGTCCGGACGGGTGGTGCGCGGCAAGCAGCTCGGCCGCACGCTGGGCTATCCGACGGCCAACCTGCGCTTCGGCGGCAAGGTGCCGGCGCTGCGCGGTATCTACGCCACGCGCGTGCACGGCATCGGCGATGTTCCCTGGCCGTCGGTGTCGAGCTTCGGTACGCGGCCGACCGTCGGCGGCGTCGAGCCGCTGCTCGAGGCGCACCTGTTCGATTTCGACGGCGACCTGTACGGCCGCCGCATCGAAATCGAGTTCGTCGCGCGTCTGCGCGACGAGGAGAAGTTCGACGACATGCCGAGCCTGGTCGCGCAGATGGATCTCGATGCCGCACAGGCGCGCGCCATCCTCGACGCGACGCAGACCCCACGATACGAAACGCAAACACAGGACTCCGCGTGAGCGCAGACGCCAGCAACGCCAACCCCTACAAGTCGACGATCCATCTGCCGGCGACCGACTTCCCGATGCGCGGCGATCTGCCCAAGCGCGAGCCGGCGATGCTGGCGCGCTGGGAAGAGGAGGGCCTGTACGCGCAACTGCGCGAGCACGCGCGCGGACGTCCGCAGTTCGTGCTGCACGACGGTCCGCCGTATGCGAACGGCGCGATCCATCTCGGCCATGCGGTCAACAAGATCCTCAAGGACATCATCGTCAAGTCCAAGGGCATGGCGGGCTTCGATGCGCCCTACGTCCCGGGCTGGGATTGCCACGGCCTGCCGATCGAGATCGCGATCGAGAAGAAGTGGGGCAAGGTCGGCGTCAAGCTCGACGCGGTCGAGTTCCGGCAGAAGTGCCGCGAATACGCCAACGAGCAGATCGACATCCAGCGCCGCGACTTCAAGCGCCTGGGCGTGCTCGGCGACTGGGACAACCCGTACCGCACGCTCGACTTCCGCTTCGAGGCGGACGAGATGCGCGCGCTGGCCAAGGTCATCGACAACGGCCATCTGACCCGCGGCGTGAAGCCCGTGCACTGGTGCTTCGACTGCGGTTCGGCGCTGGCCGAAGCGGAGATCGAGTACGCCGACAAGGTCTCGCCGGCGATCGACGTCGCCTACGTCGCGCGCGATTCGGCGGCGTTCGCGCATGCCTTCGGCGCGACGCTGCCGAGCGATGTCGACGTCGCGCTGCCGATCTGGACCACCACGCCGTGGACGCTGCCGGCGTCGCTGGCGATCTCGCTGGGCGCGGATCTCGAGTACGCGCTGGTGGAAGGTCCGGTGGCGCAGGACGGCCGTCGCCGCTGGCTGGTGCTGGCCGATGCGCTCGCCGAACGCGCGCTGCGTCGCTACGGCGTCGAGGGCGATGTCGTCGTGCACGGCCGCGTCGCCGGCAGTGCGCTCGAGAATCTCGTGCTCGCGCATCCCTTCTACGCCGAGCGCGACATTCCGGTGATCCTCGGCGAGCACGTGTCGGCCGAAGACGGCACCGGCGCCGTGCACACCGCGCCCGGACACGGCCAGGAGGACTACGTCGTCGGCAAGGCCTACGGCCTGCTCGACCGTTACACCGCAGCCCAGCTCAATCCGGTCGACGGCCGCGGCGTCTATCTGCCGTCGACGCCGCCGATCGGCGACACCGTGCTCGCCGGCCTGCACATCTGGAAGGCGAACGACGTCATCGTCGATGCGCTGCGCGCGCAGGGCAGCCTGCTCGCGTTCGCCAAGCTCGAGCACAGCTATCCGCACTGCTGGCGCCACAAGACGCCGATCGCGTTCCGCGCGACGCCGCAGTGGTTCATCTCGATGTCGCAGGCCAACCTGCGCGACGATGCGCTGGCCGCGATCAAGGACGTCACCTGGTACCCCGAATGGGGCCACGCGCGTATTGCCGCCATGGTCGAAGGACGCCCGGACTGGACGATCTCGCGCCAGCGCACCTGGGGCGTGCCGATCGCGCTGTTCGTGCATCGCGAGACCGGCGAGCCGCATCCGCGCAGCATCGAGCTGATGCGCCTGGCCGCCGATCGCGTGGAGCAGCATGGCGTCGACGTCTGGTACACGCTGGATGCCGCGGAACTGCTCGGCGACGACGCGGCGGATTACGAGAAGATCACCGACATCCTCGATGTCTGGTTCGACTCGGGCGTCACGCACGAAGGCGTGTTGCTGGCACGTGGTTTCGACAAGCCGGCCGACCTGTATCTCGAAGGCTCGGACCAGCACCGCGGCTGGTTCCAGTCCTCGCTGCTGACCGGCGTCGCGATCGACAAGGCCGCGCCGTACCGGCAGTGCCTCACCCACGGGTTCACGGTCGACGAGCACGGCCGCAAGATGTCGAAGTCGCTCGGCAACGGCATCGAGCCGCAGGACATCATGAAGACGCTGGGCGCCGACATCCTGCGCCTGTGGATCGCATCGGCCGACTACAGCAACGAGATGTCGCTGTCGCAGGAGATCCTCAAGCGCACCGCCGACGCCTACCGCCGCATCCGCAACACCGCGCGCTTCCTGCTGGGCAATCTGGCCGGCTTCGAGCCGGCGCGTGATCTGGTCGCGCCGCAGGACATGGTCGCGCTGGACCGCTGGATCGTGCATCGCGCGGCCCAGCTGCAGGCGCGCATCGAAGACGCGTACGCGCGCTACGACTTCGCCGAGATCGTGCAGGCGCTGTCGAACTTCTGCAGCGTCGATCTGGGCTCGCTGTATCTCGACGTCACCAAGGACCGCCTGTACACGATGCCCGAGCATTCGGTGGGCCGTCGCAGTGCGCAGACCGCGATGTACCACATCGCCGAGGCGTTCACCCGCTGGATCGCGCCGGTGCTGAGCTTCACCGCCGACGAGTTGTGGGGCTACCTGCCGGCACCGGCGGGCGGCGCACGCGAGGCCAACGTGCAGTTCGCGACCTGGTACACCGGGCTAGAAGCGATGGACGGCGATCCCGACTGGGGTCCGCAGGACTTCGAACGTGTGCTTGAACTGCGCGAGCGCGTGTCGAAAGTGCTGGAGCCGATGCGCGCCAGCGGCGAGATCGGCGCCGCGCTCGATGCCGAGATCGAGCTGCGCTGCGGCGTGGCCGATGCGAACTGGCTGTCGCCGGTCGTCGACGAACTGCGGTTCCTGCTGATCAGCGGCGACGTGACCATCGTCGACGACGAGCGCGCGACCGCGATCGGCGTCTCCGCGCGTGCGACCGACAAACCCAAGTGCGTGCGCTGCTGGCAGCGCCGCGCCGATGTCGGCGCGCATGCCGGGCATCCCGAACTGTGCGGCCGCTGCGTGGAGAACATCGCGACCGACGGCCGCGACGGCCAAGGCGAAATCCGGAGGTGGTTCTGATGGCCAAGGTGACGCCGAATGCCCTGCCGTGGCTGGCGCTGTCGGTGGTGGTGATCCTGCTCGACCAGCTGACCAAGTACTGGGTGCTGACTTCCCTGCCGGAGTACACCGCGATTCCGGTCATCGAAGGGTTCTGGAACTGGTACCGCACCTACAACACCGGCGCGGCTTTCAGCTTCCTCGCCGACGCGGGCGGCTGGCAGAAGTGGTTCTTCACCGGCCTGGCCATCGTGATCTCGGGTGTGCTCGCGGTCTGGCTGGCGCGTACGCCGCGCAGCGACTGGCGCACGGCGCTGCCGTTCGCACTGGTGATCGGCGGGGCGATCGGCAATGTGATCGACCGGCAGATCCACGGGCACGTCGTCGATTTCATCCAGTGGCACTGGCAGGACTATTACTGGCCTGCGTTCAACCTCGCCGACGCCGCGATCGTGGGCGGTGCGATCGGCATCGCGCTGTTCGGGTTCTTTCCGGGGAAGAAGGCGAAGTAAGCCGCTGTCTCTGCGGATCCAGCACCTCTCCCTCGGGGAGGGCGCCTCCGGGCCTGATCCGGGGTCGACGCGCACGGCGCGTCGGGCGAGGGCAGCGCTGTCGCGATGGTCGGGATGACGCCGGGCCTGCGCGATGTTCAGGGTTGAAAAAGCAGCATTCCCGCGACTTCACCCTCACCCTGTGCCGCCGCTCCGCGCCCCGGCCCTCGCGTCGCTGCGAGAGCGTTCATCGGCCGCGAGCGGGAGGCTCGCAGGCGTGCCGCCCTACTCCAGAGGAAGAGGGCGGGTGTGCCATGCGGGAGACGCTTCGTCATGTCCGTTGCCGCCTCATTCCAACCGGCTCCGGTAAACTGCGTCTCTCATGGATATCGTCCTCGCCAACCCCCGCGGCTTCTGCGCCGGCGTCGATCGCGCGATCGAGATCGTCAAGCGTGCGATCGAGACGCTCGGAGCGCCGATCTACGTGCGTCACGAGGTGGTGCACAACCGCTTCGTGGTCGAAGACCTCAAGCGCCGGGGCGCGATCTTCGTCGAGGAGCTCGACGAGGTGCCCGACGGGGTGACCGTGATCTTCAGCGCGCACGGCGTCTCGCAGGCCGTGCGCGAGGAAGCCGACCGCCGCGGGCTCAAGGTGTTCGATGCCACCTGTCCGCTGGTGACCAAGGTGCATTTCGAGGTGGCCCGCCACTGCCGCGCCGGCCGTGATGTTGTGCTGATCGGCCACGAGGGCCACCCGGAGGTCGAAGGCACGATGGGTCAGTGGCGCGCGGAAGCGGGCAGCGGGTCGATCTATCTGGTCGAGGACGAGGCCGACGTGGCCGCGCTGGTCGTCGGCCAGCCGGAGAATCTCGCCTACACCACCCAGACCACGTTGTCGGTGGACGACACCCGCGGCGTCATCGCCGCGCTGCGCGCCAAGTTTCCCGCGCTGCAGGGGCCGAAGAACGACGACATCTGCTACGCCACCCAGAACCGTCAGGACGCCGTGCGCGACCTGGCCCGCGAGTGCGATCTGGTCCTCGTCGTCGGTTCGCCGAACAGCTCCAATTCCAATCGCCTGCGCGAGCTCGCCGAGCGCGACGGCGTCGAGTCCTATCTGATTGACGGCGCCGAGGAGATCGACCCGCGCTGGGTCGAAGGCCGTCAGCACATCGGCGTGACCGCCGGCGCCTCGGCGCCCGACGTGCTGGTGCAGGGCGTGCTTGATCGTCTGCGCGAGCTCGGCGCAGGCGGCGTGCGTGAACTGGCCGGCGAGCCGGAGAACATGGTCTTCGCCCTGCCGCGCGAGCTGCGCCTGCAACTGGTCGATTGACCGCGGGGCCTGCGCTCCCTAGAATTCGCGTCCCAAGCCGGAATAGCTCAGTTGGTAGAGCGGCGCATTCGTAATGCGTAGGTCGTAGGTTCGATTCCTATTTCCGGCACCAAGCTGCAACGAACAGGCTGCGCCTCCCGGGCGTGGCCTTTTTCGTGCGTGGTGTTGCGTCAAGGATCGGTGCCACGGCGCGCCGCCGCCGGCGCATGTGCCGAGGCCCATGCGCGCATCGCTGCGAGCACGCTCATCCCCGCGTGGCGATGGAGTGCGAGAGCGTACGCGCGACGCGTGATCGGTTGCGGGCTGTGCCTTCGATCACTCGCCGTCCAGCGCCCGGCGGGCTAGCGCGGGATCGTCGGCGAACAGGCCGTCGATGCCGGCCTCGACGTGATCGCGGATGTGCCTGATCGAGCCGGCGTCGTGGCGCGCCGTGTTGTCGCCGCTCCGGTACGCCGCGGGCAGATAGGTGTTCTCCGGGCGGAAGGTGTACGGCATCACCTGCAGGCCGGTCGCATGGGCGGCGTCGATCAGCGGGCTGCGCAGGCGGCCGTCGCGGCCGCGCTGCAGCTGGAGTACCTGGAACGGCGGGCCAATCAGTTCCGCATAGGCGGCGATGGCGCGCAGGCCGTCGGGTTGCATCATCTCGCCGTAGGTCGGGCCGTCGTCGGCTGCGACATCGAAGGGCCGGCTGCGCGGGTCACCCAGCAGTTGCAGCAGGCGCACGTCGGGCAGCGCGCCGAGCCGCGGGCGCAGAGCGCGCAGGTTGCCGGTTTCGAACGACTGGATGATCACCGGCGCGCGCCGGGTGTAGGGATGCGCCGCCAGCGCGCCCAGCAGGCGCTCCTCCATCGGCAGGCCGATCGCGCGGAAGTAGCCGGGATGCTTGAGCTCGGGCACCAGGGCGATATCGCGCCCGGTGCGTGCGGCGGCGTCGGCGGCCAGCGCGATGATCTCGTCCAGCGTGGGCACGTCGAACTGCCCGTCGTGGTCGGTGGGTCGCAAGGCGGGGCGCGGTTCGCGCGCGCGCAGGGTCCTGAGTTCGGCGAGGGTGAAATCCTCGGTGAACCAGCCGTCGACCCAGTCGCCGTCGATCTGTTTGCGCGTGCGGCGTGCGGCGAATGCCGGGTGCGCGGCGACGTCGGTGGTGCCGCCGATCTCGTTTTCGTGGCGGGCCACCAGCACGCCGTCGCGGGTGCTCACCAGATCGGGCTCGATGGCATCGGCGCCGTCTTCGATCGCGCGCGCGTAGGCGGCCAGCGTGTGTTCGGGCATCACCGCGCTCGCGCCGCGGTGGGCGATCAGCAGGGGACGCTCGACGTGGGGCATGACCTCTCCGGCAACGGCCGCCGGCCGGGGCGAGCTGGCGCAGGCGGCGAGCGCCAACAGCGGGAACAGCATCGTGGCACGCATGGTCGGTGTTCCGTGCGGCGGGCCCTCGACGATGCGGTGATGCGGTGTCGACCCGATGACAGCGGTCTCGCCCGCCGAGACGGGGGGCGGCTAGAGTGATGGCTGATGCAAGGCGGACACCTCGATGGCAAAGGCAAGGACGGCATACGTCTGCAGTGAATGCGGCGCCGATTTCAACAAGTGGCAGGGGCAGTGCAGCGCCTGCGGGGCCTGGGACACGATTGCCGAGATCGTGCTGGAAAGCGCAGCGGCGGCGAAGTCGCCCGCGTCGCGGCGCAGCGGCTGGGCGGGCAAGATCGACGCGCCCAAGGTCATGGCGCTCAAGGACGTGCAGCAGGGCGAGGACGTGCGCGTGTCGACCGGCATCGGCGAGTTCGATCGCGTGCTCGGTGGCGGCCTGGTCGAAGGCGCCGTCGTGCTGGTCGGCGGCGATCCGGGCATCGGCAAGTCGACCCTGCTGCTGCAGGCGCTGGCGCAGATGGCCGGCACGCTGCCGGGCCTGTACGTCACCGGTGAGGAATCGTTGGCGCAGGTGGCCGGCCGCGCGGTGCGGCTCGGGCTGTCACTCGACGGCCTGCACGCGCTGGCCGAAACCGGCATCGAACGCATCCTGCAGCACGCGTCCGAACTGCGCCCGAAACTGATCATCGCCGACTCGATCCAGACGCTGTGGACCGAATCGCTGACCGCCGCGCCCGGCTCGGTGAGCCAGGTCCGCGAAACCGCCGCGCGTCTTGTGCGCTACGCCAAGGAAACCGGCACCGCCGTGTTCCTCGTCGGCCACGTGACCAAGGAAGGCGGCATCGCGGGGCCGCGCGTGCTCGAGCACATGGTCGATGCGGTGCTGTACTTCGAAGGCGACAGCGGCAGCCGCTTCCGGGTGATGCGTGCGTTCAAGAACCGCTTCGGCGCGGTCAACGAACTGGGCGTGTTCGCGATGGGCGACAAGGGGCTCAAAGAGGTGCCGAACCCGTCGGCGATCTTCCTGTCCGGCGGCAGCACGCCGCAGCCCGGCAGCTGCGTGATGGTCACGCGCGAAGGCACGCGGCCGTTGCTGGTCGAGGTGCAGGCGCTGGTGGATACGTCGCCGCTGTCGAATCCGCGCCGCGTCGCGGTGGGTATGGAAGGCAACCGCCTGGCGATGCTGCTGGCGGTGCTGCATCGACACGGCGGCATCATGACCGGCGACCAGGACGTCTTCGTCAACGTGGTCGGCGGCATCCGCGTGCAGGAAACTGCCGCCGATCTGCCGGTGCTGCTGTCGGTGCTGTCGTCGCTGCGCGATGCGCCGTTGCCGGACAAGACCATCGCGTTCGGCGAGGTCGGTCTGAGCGGCGAGATCCGGCCCGTGCCCAACGGCGAAGAGCGCCTGCGCGAAGCGGCGACCCACGGGTTCAAGCGCGCGATCGTCGCCAAGGCGAACGCGCCCAAGACCGGCAGTTTCAAGGGCATGGAGGTCATCGGCGTCGAGCGCCTGGCCGAAGCGCTGGAGCACATCTGACGCGAGGCGGCAGCTACCATCGGGCGATGCCGTCCACGCCCATCACGATGACCGCCGCGCGCGGCGTCTCCATCGTCCTGCATCCCTTCGTCGTGCTGGCAGCGCTCGCGCTGCTGGCAGCATGGCGCGTGGATCCGGTATCGCTGACGCGCACGGCGCTGGGGATCGGTGTGGCGATTGCGATCGTGTCGGTCTTCATCTGGCAGCGCCGGCGCGGCGGGCACTGGGAAACCGTGGACGCGTCGCGCCGTCAGGAGCGTCCGTTGCTGTACGCACTCGCGCTGCTGGTCGCCGGGGCCTACTGGCTGTGGATGGGCGGGCGCGCATCGGCGACATCGAACGGCGTATTGGCCGCGGTCGCCATGCTGTGTGTGGCCGGTATCGCCAACCGCCGGATCAAGCTGTCGCTGCACATGGCGAGTCTGGCGTTTGCAAGCGTGGCTGCCTGGGCGCTGTGGCCGGCGGCGGCCCTCGCGGCGCTGGTCGCCCTGCCGCTGCTCGGATGGGCGCGCTTGCGGATGGCGCGGCACACGCTGGTCGAAGTGCTCGGCGGTGCGACGCTGGGGCTGCTTGCGGGGATGGTCTTGCTGGCGGTCTGACGCTCGGACGCGGCAGGTTCCGATGCTGGCGGCTGGATTGATCGGGCAGGCTGTCGTGGCGGCACGTCGCCGCGCGGATCAAGGACGCATGCAGATGCACGGTTCTCGACGATCACTCACGCCTCGTTTTGGCGTCATGGTGTGCTGGCTGGCCTTGCTGCTCGCGCCGATCGCGGCTCTCGCAGCCGATGCGGCCGACCGCATCGGCGTGCCGGGCCCGATCCGCTTCGGCGATACCGAATTCGCACTGCAGTGGGTCAGCAATCCGTCGCCCGAGCTCTACAAGCAGGAGTACGTGCCGGCGGGGCAACGCGTCGAGCGCTACGACAGCATGCTGATGCTCGACGTGCGGCCACTCGGCGCCGACCTCGCGCAAACGGCGCGCGCGATGATCGAGCAGATCGAGGCCCGCAAGGCCACCGATCCGGTGGCGAACTTCGAGGTGCTGGTCAACGAGGCCGGCGACGAAGTGCTGCTGGATTTCCTGCTGTCGGCGCCGGATGCGTCGGGCGTCATCGTCGAATGGAATGCCTATCGCTATCGCCGAGGGCCGGGTGGGCAGGGCACGACGATGGTGGGCATCAGCCGTCGGGGCTATGGCGACGCGGCGCGCGGGTTTCTGGTCGACCTCAAGACGCGCCGGGCGCAGGACATCGCCACCCTGTCCGCCTTGCCTAGGTTCGAGATCCGCTTGCCTGCGCTGGCTCCGTAACGCGGCGGCAGCCGCTCAATGCCCGCCTGCCGCCGCGCCACCGGCCTTGGCTCCAGCCGCACCTCGACCGCGCGCTGCGGAAAGTCCTGCGTCTTCCAGCAGGCCAGATGCGGTGCATCCGGATCGATCAGCAGGCCCAGCGCGACCGGGCGTGCGCCCGTGCCTGGCACCGGTGGCTCCCACAGGAATTCGATGTGGCCGAAGATCGGCGAGGGCGCGTCGTCGGCCGCGGCAGCGGTCGACATCGATGCGGCGAGTACGAAGGCGGCCATCCATGCGCGCATGTGGATCTTCCCGGTCGGAAAACTGAGGCTCAGCCCGTACGCCGCAACACCAGCTCCAGCACGAACTTGCTGCCGAAGAACGCCAGCACCAGCAGCGCCATCGCCGCCAGCGTCCAGCCGACTGCGCGGGTGCCGCGCCAGCCGTGGCGCCAGCGGCCCAGCAGCAGGGCACCAAACGCCAGCCACGACAGCACGCTGAGCACGGTCTTGTGCATCAGGTGCTGGGCGAAGAAGTCGTCGACGAACAGCACGCCGGTAACCAGCGTGGCCGTGAGCAGCGCGAAGCCCACCCAGATGGTGCGGAACAGCAGCGATTCGAGTTCGGTCAGCGGCGGAAGCGCGCGCAGCCAGCGGTGGAATTCGCGCCGGCGCAGCGCGCGTTCCTGTGCCCACAGCATCAGCGCCAGCACGGCGGCGACGGCCAGCGCAGCGTAGGCCAGCAGCGCGAACCAGGCGTGCAGTTGCAGGCGCCAGTCGAGGGTGTCGGATACGGTGTGCGCGGATTGTCCGTAGCCGAGCAGGCTCAGTGCGGCGATCGGAAACACGATCACGCCCAGCGCCGCCATGCGGCCGCGCACGTCGTAGAGCACCGTCAGCACCGCCATGCCCAGGCCCACCAGCGACAGCGCGGCGAAGAAATGCAGTTCGGCGCCCACGTCGCGCCAGACCAGCACATGGGCGGCGGCATGCAGCACCACGGCGCCGAGCGCGGGCACGGCCCACCAGGCATTGCCGGGCCTGGGCTCGCGTGCGACGCCGCGCACCAGCGCCGCGGCGGCCAGCAGATAGAGCAGGGCTGCGATGAGAACGATTGTCATCGTGGCAGTGTCGCATGCCGCGTGCGTGCCGGGCAGCGCCCCGAGGCGCGGGTTGCCACGCCCCGGCGCCGACGACGGCGCCGGCTATAATCGCCGGCCGTATTCCGCCGTATCGAGTCCCGCATGTTCGAGTCCCTGACCCAGCGCCTGTCCGGCACCATGGAGCGCCTGCGCGGCCGCGGTCGCCTGACCGAGGAGAACATCCGCGAGGCCACCCGCGAGGTGCGTATCGCGTTGCTGGAAGCCGACGTCGCGCTGCCGGTGGTGCAGGCGCTGATCGAACGCATCAAGGTCCGGGCGGTCGGCCAGGAAGTGCTGAAATCGCTGACGCCGGGCCAGGCGCTGATCAAGGTCGTGCGCGACGAGCTGACCGCGGTCATGGGCGCGCAGGCGACCGAGCTCAACCTCAATGTCCCGGCGCCGGCGGTCATCCTGATGGCCGGCCTGCAGGGCGCGGGCAAGACCACGACGGTCGGCAAGCTGGCCAAGCTGCTGAAGGAAAAGCGCAAGAAGAAGGTCATGGTGGTCTCGGCCGACGTCTACCGTCCGGCCGCGATCGAGCAGCTGAAGACGCTGGCCCAGCAGGTCGACGTGAGCTTCTTCCCGTCGGAGTCCTCGCAGCAGCCGGTCGACATCGTGCGCGCGGCGATCAGTGAGGCGAAGAAGTCCTTCATCGACGTGCTGCTGGTCGACACGGCCGGCCGTCTCGCGATCGACGAGGCCATGATGGCCGAGATCAAGGCGCTGCACGCCGCGGTCAATCCGGTCGAAACCCTGTTCGTCGTCGACTCGATGACCGGCCAGGACGCCGCCAATACCGCCAAGGCCTTCGGCGAAGCGCTGCCGCTGACCGGCGTGGTGCTGACCAAGACCGACGGCGACGCCCGTGGCGGCGCGGCGCTGTCGGTGCGTTACATCACCGGCAAGCCGATCAAGTTCGTCGGCACCGGCGAGAAGGTCGACGGCCTCGATGTCTTCCATCCCGAGCGTGTCGCCGGCCGCATCCTCGACATGGGCGACGTGCTGTCGCTGGTCGAACAGGTCGAAGGCCAGGTCGACAAGGACAAGGCGCAGAAGCTCGCCGAGAAGGTCGCCAAGGGCAAGAAGTTCGACCTCAACGACATGCGCGACCAGCTCGAGCAGATGCAGAACATGGGCGGCATCGGCAGCCTGATGGACAAGCTGCCGGGCCTGGGCAACGTGCCCGAGCACCTCAAGCAGCAGGTCAGCCAGGGCAAGGAAGTGCCGCGGATGATCGCGATCATCAACTCGATGACCAAGAAGGAACGTCGCAACCCGAACCTGCTCAACGGTTCGCGCCGCGCGCGCATCGCCGCCGGTTCGGGCACCACGCCGTCCGACGTCAACAAGCTGATGAAGCAGTACATGCAGATGGAAAAGATGATGGGCAAGATGGCCCGCGGCGGCATGAAGGGCATGATGCGCGGCCTGCAGGGCATGATGGGCGGCATGGGCCGCATGCCGTTCCGCTGAGTTCCGGCGCCATGTCCGGCTGCGCTTGCCAGGTGACGCGTGTGCGGCGCGCGAGTGGCTCACCTGCCGCGTGCACCCTGCGCTTCCGGAGTTCCGCCACGCGCGATCTGCAAGCGTCGGCAGCGGGCCTCGAGAAGGGACGTCACGCATGACGTCCGCAGCCCGTCAGCGCAGCGAGGCATTCTGCGCGCGCTTCGGGCTGCAGCGGCCGGTGCTGTTGTCGCCGATGGCAGGCGCATGCCCGGTCGCGCTGTCGCGTGCGGTGATCGAGGCCGGTGGCATGGGTGCGATGGGCGCGGTGTTGTCGCAGCCCGATGACATCGGCGCGTGGATGGCCGATCTGCGCGCCGCAGGCGGCGGACCCGCGCAGATCAATCTCTGGATTCCCGATCCCGCGCCGGTGCGCGACGGCGCCGCCGAAGCGGCGACACGCGCGTTTCTCGCGCAGTGGGGGCCGGACGTGGCGGCCGAGGCGGGTGATGCGATGCCGGCCGATTTCGATGCGCAAAGCGCGGCGCTGCTCGCCGCGCGGCCGGCGGTGGCGTCGTCGATCATGGGCGTGTTTCCGGCGCCGTTCGTCGCCCGGCTCAAGGCTGCGGGCATCGCCTGGTTCGCCTGTGCGACGACGCTCGACGAGGCGCTCGCCGCCGAAGCGGCGGGGGCCGACGCGGTCGTTGCGCAGGGGTTCGAAGCGGGCGGGCATAGGGGCGCATTCGATTCCGCCCACGCCGAAGCGCGAGCGGTCGGCCTGTTTTCGCTGGTGCCGCGCCTGGCCGATGCGCTGCGCGTGCCGGTGATCGCCGCCGGTGGCATCGCCGACGGACGCGGCATTGCGGCGGCGTTGACGCTGGGCGCGAGTGCGGTGCAGATGGGGACCGCCTTTCTGCGCACGCCCGAGGTCGGGGTTTCGCCGCCGTGGGCCGATGCGCTTGCACGCGCCGCTCCCGAGCAGATGCGACTGACCCGCGCCTTCAGCGGCCGCCCCGGTCGCGCGCTGGCGACGGCCTACGTGCGCGCCGCAGACGCACCGGATGCACCGCCGCCGCAGCCGTATCCGGTGCAGCGTGCGCTGACCGCACCGATGCGCGCTGCGGCGGTGCGCGAAGACCGGATCGATGCGATGCAGGCCTGGGCCGGGCAGTCGGCCGCCTATGCGCAAGCCCGGCCCGCGGCCGAGCTCGTCGCCGACGGGTGGCGCGCGGCGGAGGCCCTGCTGTGAGCCGGGCCGCGGCGGCGACGCATCTGTGGGTCGATGGCCGACCTGCCGACCTCGCCCTGCTGTCCACGCTGCAGACCAACTACGGGCATCTGTCGACGATGCAGGTGCGCGGTGGCGCGGTGCAGGGATTCGAGCGCCACGTGTCGCGTCTGCAGTCGGCCAACCTCGCGTTGTTCGGCCGCGCGCTGCCCGCTGCACGTATCCGCAGCGAACTCGCAGCGGCACTGCAGGCCGCGGCGATCGACGATGCGACATTGCGGGTATCGGTGGGCGCGCCGGACGTCGCCGCCGTGGAGCGGGGCGATGCCGTCGAGGTCGTGCTGCTGGTCGCGCTGTCGCCGCCGCGCACCGCGCCCACGACGCCGCAGCGTCTGCAGAGCTGTCGCTGCGTGCGGCCGCTGGCGCATCTCAAGCATCTCGCGACCCTGCCGCTGCTGCACGCACGGCGGGTCGCGCGCGCCGCGGGTTTCGATGACGCGTTGCTGGTCGATGCTGCGGACCAGGTGACCGAAGGCGCCTTGTGGAACATCGGCTTCGTCGATGCCGACGGTGGGATCGTCTGGCCGGAGGGTGACGCGTTGCGGGGCGTCACCGAAGGCCTGCTGCGTGCGGGTCTCGACGCCGCGGGATGTGCGCAGCGCGTTGCGTCGATCCCGCGTTCGGCGTGTTCGGCGTTCCGGTCGGCGTTCGCCTGCAACAGCAGCGGCCTGTGGCCCCTGGCGTCGGTCGACGGCCGGGCGTTCGCGGGAGATCCGGCTGTTCCGGATGTACTGCAGGCCATTCTGGCGGCTGTGCCCTGGGACCCGCTCGGGCGCTGAGCGGCCCCGCTTGCCGAGCGGATGGGGATTTCCGCTATAATCGCCGGCTTACCTCGCCACCCTGGCGACTGGGCAACACAGGAAGCAAAGCAATGGTCAAGATCCGTCTGACGCGCGGCGGCGCCAAGAAGCGTCCGTTCTACCACATCATCGTGACCGACTCGCGCAGCGCGCGCGACGGCCGCAACATCGAGCGCGTGGGTTACTACAACCCCGTCGCCACCGGTGGCGAGCAGCGCGTGGTGCTCGACACCGCCCGCGTCGACCATTGGGTCAAGAACGGTGCGCAGATGACCGACAAGGTCCGCGGCCTGTACAAGGAAGCGGGCAAGGCTGCGGCCACCGCCGCCTGACCCCCGGGCCGCGCCTTCGCGCGCGGCCGCTGTGCTCATGAACGACCCGACGCGCCAGCCCCCCCGCCGGATGATCCAGGTGGGGAAGGTCCATGGCGCGTTCGGCGTGCGTGGCGAAGTGAAGCTCGAATCCTTCACCGAGCCGCGCAACGCGATCTTCCGTTACCAGCCCTGGGTGCTGCGCGATGCGCGCGGTGTCGAGCGCGAATGCGAAGGCGCGAAAGGGCGTGAAACGCCGAAGGGTGTCGTCGCCACATTGCCGGGCATCGACGATCGCGATGCGGCCGAGGCCGCGCGGGGACTCGATGTCTTCGTGCCGCGCGAGGCACTGCCGCCGCCGAAACCCGGCGAGTACTACTGGGTGGATCTCGAAGGCCTACGCGTGCGCAACGTCGAGGGCGCCGATTTCGGTGTGGTCTCGCACCTGTTCTCGACCGGCGCCAACGACGTGCTGGTCGCGCACGGTGACCGCGAGCGCATGATTCCCTTCGTGCTGCCGGACTACATCGTCTCGATCGATTTCGATGCGGGACTGGTGACGGTGGACTGGGATCCGGAGTTCTGAGAAGCCCGGGAGTGGGGATTGGGGATTCGGGATTTGGAGAAGCAGTCATGAGGTCGGACGTATTGCCGAATCCCCAATCCCGAATTCCGAATCCCGGCCCGATCCGTTTCGACGTCGTCAGCCTGTTTCCCGACTTCATCACTCAGGCGGCTGATGTCGGTGTCGTGGGCCGCGCACGCGAGCGCGGGCTGGTGGCGCTGCAGGCCTGGAATCCGCGCGATTACGCCGATGGCAACTACCGCCGGGTCGACGATCGCCCGTTCGGCGGCGGCCCGGGCATGGTGATGCTGATCGATCCGCTGCGCGCGACGCTCGCCGCCGCGCGTGCGGCCGATCCGGCGCCTGCGCGGGTGATCTACATGAGTCCGCAGGGGCAGCGCCTGACCCAGGCCAAGGTGCGCGAACTCGCCGCGTTGCCTCGGCTGATCCTGCTGTGCGGCCGCTACGAGGGCGTCGACGAGCGCTTGCTGCAGGCCGAGGTGGACGAGGAGCTGTCGATCGGCGATTACGTGCTCTCGGGCGGCGAGCTGGCCGCGGCGGTTGTGCTGGACGCCGTCGCGCGGCTGCAGGACGGCGCGCTCGGCGATGCGGAATCGGCCGTACAGGACAGCTTCGAGGGCGACGGCCTGCTCGACTGCCCGCACTACACCCGGCCCGTGTCGCACGCGCTTGGTCAGGTGCCCGGGGTGCTGCTGTCGGGCAACCACGCCGAAATCGCGAAGTGGCGGCGTCAGCAGTCGCTGGTGCGCACGCTGGAGCGGCGTCCGGATCTGATCGACGAATCAGCGCTCGGCAAGGCGGACCGCCGGTTGCTGGCCGACTGGCGGTCGGCGAACCACGCCGATCCGGGCGAGCCTCCGGCCGCCTGACCAGCCCCGGCAGGTGCTGGCATTCGCCGGATCGCTGCGGCTATAATGCGCGGCTAACCCGTTTCACCCGAGCCGAAGAGCTCGCCGAGCCAGAGCGTGCGTCCACGTGCACCACGCCTACAACGACACCAACAGGCAAAGACCATGACCACCAAGCCCTCCCTGAATACCCTGCTGCAGGACTTCGAAAGCGCCCAGGCCTCGCGCCAGCTCCCTGACTTCGGCACCGGCGACACCGTCGTCGTCAACGTCAAGGTCAAGGAAGGCAACCGCGAGCGCGTTCAGGCCTACGAGGGCGTGGTCATCGGCAAGAAGAATGCCGGCCTCAATTCCGCGTTCACCGTGCGCAAGATCTCGCACGGCTTCGGCGTCGAGCGCGTGTTCCAGAGCCACAGCGCGACGATCGAGTCGGTCGAAGTCAAGCGCCGCGGCAAGGTCCGCGCCGGCAAGCTGTACTACCTGCGTGGCCTGGAAGGCAAGAAGGCCCGCATCAAGGAAGATCTGTCGGCCGGTGCGAAGGCGAAGAACGAAAAGGCACGCGCAGACCGCGCTGCCGACGCCGCTGCCAAGAGCGAAGCGGCCGCGGCTGCGAAGTCGGCGGCTACCGGCGAGTAATCGCTGCGTTCGATGCACACGACGGCCGCCGCAAGGCGGCCGTTTGCGTTTGGGCTTGCGCAGTGCGGCGCCAAGTGTGTTTCCCCTGACTGTGGGCGGCTGCACGGACGAAGGGCAGGCCCATGTTTCGGGCATCGCATGCGTCCCGCACCGAGACGCGCCGCTGGGCGGCCCGCACCCGGCGGCAGCTACGATGCCGAACAGGTTGCAGTCGCACGCATGGGCCATGCCGTGCGTCACCACCGTCACTCCCATGCCGTGCGGCACAGAACCCCATGACCGAACCTCTCGCCACCGTCCGTCTCGATCTCTGGCTCTGGGCGGCACGCTTTTTCAAGACCCGCGCGCTGGCCAGGCAGGCGATCGAAACCGGCAAAGTGGATGTCGGCGGCCAGCGGGCGAAGCCGGCACGTGCGGTCCGCATCGGCGATGCCCTGCGTGTGGCACGCGGTGAGGAGATCTTCGAGATCGCGGTGGCCGGACTGTCGGACACGCGCGGCCCCGCCAGCGTGGCGCAGACGCTGTACAGCGAAACCGAGGCCTCGCGCACGGCGCGCCTGGCGCGGCTTGCGGAAGCGCGCGCTGCGCGTGCGGGCTATCGGGCGCCGGAGCACAAGCCCGACAAGCGCGCGCGGAAGCTGATCCGCGCGCTCGGTGACATCGACGCGTTGTGAGGCGGGATCAGGCCGGTAGCCAGTCGCGCACCAGCGACTCGGACACCGTCCATAGCCGTGCGGCCATGGCGGTGTCGCGCTCGAGCGTACTCTGTTCGGCCGGTGCGAAGTCCCGGTAGAAGCCGCCGTTGAAGCCCGCGGCGGCGGGCGCCGCCGCCAGCCAGCACGGCGTCGCCGCGCCCTGTTGCACGCTGCGTGCGTCGCTGCGGTAGCGGTTGCCCACGTTGCGCAGGATGTGGCTGCGCGTATGGCCGGGTGAAACGCAGTTGGAGGTGGCGCGCGTGGTGGCGAGCCGGCGCGACAGTTCGAGCGAGAACAGGCCGTTCGCCAGCTTCGAGTGTGCGTAGCGCGCCTCCCAGCTCGCGCCCGACAGATCGGCGAACTGGATGCCGCCCGGCGGCGCATTGCGCGCATCGCCGCTGCCGAGCACGATCACGCGGCCCTGTGGCGCCGCGATCACGCGATCGAGCAGGCGCCGTACCAGCAGGTAATGGCCGAGATGGTTTACGACGAAGGTCTTTTCGAGGCCGCGCACCTGCTCGAGACCGTCCAGCACCACGCCGGCGTTGCACACGAGCGCGTCGACCGGCACGTCCAGCGCGCGGATGGCAGTGCTCGCGGTGACGACCGTGTCGAAATCCGCCAGATCCAGCACCACCGGCGTCGCGCGGCCCTTCACGGCATTGCAGGCGGCCTCGCCGGAAGCGCGGGATCGCGCCGTGCCGATCACATGCGCGCCGCGCAGTGCCAGCACGCGCATCGTTTCCTGGCCGATGCCCGAGGTGCAGCCGGTCACGACGATCGTGCGGCCCCGGAGGTCGAGGCCCGCGGTCGCCTCTTCGGCGGTCGTGTTCGCATCCAGCGCAGGCATGCGTGCGAAGCCGGGCAGGGCGCTCGCGAGTGCGGCCAGCGTGCCGGCCTGGAGCAGGCGGCGCCTGCGGGTGTCGATCAGCATCGGCGGTGGCGCCCTTCGGGAAGTCGGCCGTCGAGTGTAGGGCGGCGGCGCGACGGGATCACGACCGCGGACACGATCGCGCTGCGTGCGGACCGGGGCAAGCCGCGAGCGACGCGACACGCACCGCGTGCGGCTCGTATCGGTCTTCAGGCGCGATCGGCGAGGGATGTCCGCGTCCGGGTCGCAAGCGCGGTGGCCGTCCTGCAGCGCATCCGGCGGCGCGCGCGGGCCACACACGCGAACGCCGATGCAGTGCATCGGCGTCCAGTGGGATGCATCGCCCGGAAGGCGATGCCGCGCGGCACTCAGCGCAGGTCGTAGCGGTCCAGGTCCATCACTTTCGACCACGCGGCGACGAAGTCGTGCACGAACTTCTCCTGCGCGTCGCTGCCGGCATACACCTCGGCCAGGGCGCGCAGTACGGAGTTCGAGCCGAACACCAGATCGACCCGCGTGCCGGTCCACTTCGGCGCACCGCTTTGGCGGTCGCGCCCCTCGAACGCGAGGCGCGCGTCCGAGGACGGTGTCCAGGCGACGCCCATGTCGAGCAGGTTCACGAAGAAGTCGTTGCTCAGCACGCCGGGGCGGTCGGTGAACACGCCGTGGGCCGCGCCGTCGTGATTGGCACCGAGCACACGCAGCCCGCCGACGAGTGCGGTCATCTCCGGCGCAGTCAGCGTCAGCAACTGCGCGCGGTCGACCAGCAGATGCTCCAGCGGCACCGCCGACTCGCCCTTGGCGTAGTTGCGGAAGCCGTCGGCCCAGGGCTCCAGCGCGGCGAAGGATTCGACATCGGTCTGCGCCTGCGAGGCGTCGGTGCGGCCGGGCGAGAACGGCACGGTCACCGGCACGCCGGCGTCCTGTGCGGCCTTCTCGACCGCCGCCGCGCCGCCGAGCACGATCAGGTCCGCCAGCGACACCTGCTTGCCGCCCGCGGCCTTGCCGTTGAAATCGGCCTGCACATGCTCCAGCGCGGCCAGCACCTTCGCCAGCTGCGGCGGATTGTTGACCGCCCAGTCCTTCTGCGGCGCGAGCCGGATGCGCGCACCGTTCGCACCGCCGCGCTTGTCGCCGCCGCGGAAAGTGGATGCCGATGCCCAGGCGGTGGACACCAGCTCCGACACCGAAAGGCCACTGGCGAGAATCGCCTGCTTCAGCGTGGCGGTATCGGCCTCGTCGATCAGCGCGTGCTCGACCGGCGGCACCGGATCCTGCCAGAGCAGCACTTCATCCGGCACTTCCGGGCCGAGATAGCGGGCGCGCGGCCCCATGTCGCGATGGGTGAGCTTGAACCAGGCGCGCGCGAAGGCGTCGGCGAACTGGTCGGGATTCTCCAGGAACCGGCGCGAGATCTTCTCGTAGGCCGGGTCCATGCGCAGCGACAGGTCGGTCGTGAGCATCGTGGGTACGAGCTTCTTCGACGGATCGTGCGCATGCGGGATCGTCGCCTCGGCGCCCTTGGCCACCCACTGGTGCGCACCCGCCGGGCTCTTCGACAGTTCCCATTCGAAGCCGAACAGGTGCTCGAAGAAATCGTTGCTCCACTGCGCCGGCGTCTTCGTCCAGGTCACCTCGAGGCCGCTGGTGATCGTGTCCGGTCCTTTGCCGGTGCCGTAACTGTTGTGCCAGCCGAAGCCCTGGGCTTCGAGCTGATCGGCCTCGGGTTCGGCGCCGACGTGCTCCGACCGCGCGGCGCCGTGGGTCTTGCCGAAGCTGTGGCCGCCGGCGATCAGCGCGACCGTTTCCTCGTCGTCCATGGCCATGCGGCCGAAAGTGTCGCGGATGTCGCGCGCGGCCAGCAAAGGATCGGGATTGCCGTCCGGGCCCTCCGGATTGACGTAGATCAGGCCCATCTGCACGGCGGCGAGCGGATTTTCGAGTTTGCGCGAATGCACGTCGGCATCGGCATCGTCATCGGACACCAGCACGCCGTCGTCGCCGTGCTTGGGGACGCCGTGCGAGCCGTGCGCGTAACGCACGTCGCCGCCGAGCCACGTGGTTTCGCGGCCCCAGTACACGTCGAGATCCGGCTCCCAGGTGTCCTCGCGGCCGCCGGCGAAACCGAAGGTCTTGAAGCCCATCGTCTCCAGCGCGACGTTGCCGGTGAGGATCATCAGATCCGCCCACGAGATCGCGCGGCCGTACTTCTGCTTGATCGGCCACAGCAACCGGCGGGCCTTGTCGAGGCTGACGTTGTCGGGCCAGCTGTTGAGCGGCGCGAAGCGCTGCTGCCCGCGGCCGCCGCCGCCGCGGCCGTCGCCGATGCGGTAGGTGCCGGCGCTGTGCCAGGCCATGCGCACGAACAGGCCGCCGTAGTGCCCGAAATCGGCCGGCCACCAGTCCTGGGAATCGGTCATCAGCGCGGCGAGATCGCGCTTGAGACCTTCGTAGTCGAGCTTGGCGAACTCGGCGGCGTAATCGAAATCCTCGCCCAGCGGATTCGAGCGGTTGGAATGCTGGTTCAGCAGATCCAGACGCAGTTGCTGCGGCCACCAGTCACGGTTGGAGGTACCGCCACCGGCGGTGGCATGGAAGGGGCACTTGGCTTCGGTCGACATGGCGTGGTTCTCCCGGATGATGGCGGCGCGCCGGTCAGGGCCGGGCGCGGAGTGGCAGCGACACCGGGGGCACACCGTGCCGGGCTGGCCGTCCGCAGGATCCTCGGCGAAGGCCGCCCGGACCAGGCCGAGGCCCGCCCGTGACGAACCCCAGAGTAGGCGCAGTCATGGCTGCGCGTGAAATCGATTGTTCGCGCCTATCCAATAGCCCCCTGCTATCGGCGGCGCGCAACCGATCAGAGCAGTGCGCGCAGGCGGTACAGCGCTTCGAGCGCCTGCTTCGGGGTCAGCTCGTCGGGATCCAGCCCCGAAAGTGCTTCGAGCGCGGCCGACGTCGGGGCGAACAATCCGATCTGCTGCGGCGCGTCGAGTGATTCGGACGAGATCGGCGCCGCGCCGGTGCCGTCGTGACGACGCTGCTCGAGTTCGGCCAGCCGTGCGCGGGCATCGCGGACGACCGCTTTCGGAAGACCGGCCAGTGCGGCCACCTGCAGGCCGAAGCTGCGATCGGCCGGCCCGGCCTTGACCGCATGCATGAACACCAGCGTCTCGCCACCGCTGCGATCGCGGTGCTCCACGGCGTCCAGATGCACGTTGGCGATGCCGCTGCCCGGCTGCGCGAGCGCGGTGAGTTCGAAGTAGTGCGTGGCGAACAGGGTGTAGCTGCGGTTGCTGGCCGCCAGATGCCGCGCGCAGGCATCGGCCAGCGCCAGGCCGTCGTAGGTCGAGGTGCCACGGCCGATCTCGTCCATCAGCACCAGTGAGCAGTCGGTGGCGTGGTGGAGGATGTAGCTGGTCTCGGCCATCTCGACCATGAAGGTCGACTGGCCCTTGGCCAGATCGTCGCCGGCGCCGATGCGGGTGAGAATGCGGTCGATCGGGCCGATCACCGCGCGCGCGGCCGGCACGAAACTGCCGATGTGCGCAAGCAGCACGATCAGCGCGTTCTGGCGCATGTAGGTGCTCTTGCCGCCCATGTTCGGGCCGGTGATCACCAGCATGCGGCGCGCGTCGAAGGCGTCGCCGTCACCGAGCACCAGATCGTTGGGTTCGAACGGCTCGCGGCGCACTGCTTCGACCACGGGGTGCCGGCCGCGCTCGATGCGGATGCCGGGCGCGTCGTCGAGTTGCGGGCGCGACCAGTCCAGCGCCTGCGCGCGTTCGGCGAAGCAGGCCAGCACGTCGAGCTCGCTCAGCGCGCCCGCGCAGTGCTTCAGCGCCTCGAGCCGTTCGCCCAGCGTGTCGAGCAGCTGTTCGTAGAGCAGGCGCTCGCGGGCGAGGGCGCGTTCGCGGGCCGAGAGCACCTTGTCTTCGAATGTCTTGAGTTCCTCGGTGATGTAGCGCTCGGCGTTGGTCAGCGTCTGCCGGCGGGTGTAGTGCGCGGGTGCCTTCGCCGAATGCGCTTTCGAGACTTCGATGTAATAGCCGTGGACACGGTTGTAGCCGACCTTCAGCGTGGGAATGCCGCTGGCCTCGCGTTCGCGTGTTTCGAGGTTGACCAGGAACTGGTCGGCATGCGTGCTCAGGCGCCGCAGTTCGGCCAGTTCGGCGTCGTGGCCGTCGGCGAAGACGCCGCCGTCGCGTGCCAGGACCGGCGGTTGCTCGACCAGCGCCGAGGCCAGCAGATGCGCTTCGGCCGCGTGCTCGCCGAGCGCCTCGTGCAACGCGCGCAGGCGGGGCGAGTCGAGCGGAGCCAGCACGCCGCGCACGTCCGGCAGCAGGGCCAGGCCATCGCGCAACGTGGACAGGTCGCGCGGCCGCGCCGAGCGCAGCGCGATGCGGGTCAATACGCGCTCCAGATCGCCCAGCGCGCGGAAGCGCTCGCGCAGGTCGGCGTCGGCGTTCGCGTCGATCAGTGTCTGCACCGCATGCAGCCGCTGTTCGAGCACGTCGCGGTCGCGCAGCGGCCGATGCAGCCAGCGGCGCAGCAGCCGCCCGCCCATCGGCGTGACGGTGGAATCGAGCACGCCGAGCAGGGTGTGCCGGGTATCGCCGTCGACGCGGGTGTCGAGTTCGAGATGCCGGCGCGTGGCGGCATTCATTGCGATCGCGCCGTCGCCGCTTTCCACCGCGATCGAGGTCAGATGCGGCAGGCGCTGCTTCTGGGTTTCTTCGACATAGCCCAGCAGCGCACCTGCCGAGGCGATCGCCAGCGGCTTGTCGTCGATGCCGAAGCCGGTGAGATCGTGCAGGCCGAAGAACTGAAGCAGCTGGCGACGGCCGGAGTCGGCGTCGAACAGCCACGGCGGCCGCCGCCGCGCCCCGGTGCGCTCGGCCAGAAATCCCGGCCAGCCGTCCTCGTCGGGCACCAGCAGTTCGGCCGGATCGAGCCGCGCGATCTCCGCCTCCAGCATGTCTTCGTTCGCGCATTCGCAGACCAGGAAGCGTCCGCCGGCGAGATCCGCCCAGGCGAGTCCGTACCGGCCTGCGCGGTTGCGTGCGACCGCCATCAGCAGGGTGTCGCGGCGTTCCTGCAGCAGGGCTTCGTCGGTGACGGTGCCGGGGGTGACGATGCGCACCACCTTGCGCTCGACCAGGCCCTTGCTCGCGGCCGGATCGCCGATCTGTTCGCAAATCGCCACCGACTCGCCCAGCGCGACCAGGCGCGCCAGATAGCCCTCGGACGCATGGTGCGGCACGCCCGCCATCGGGATCGGCGCGCCGGCGGAATTGCCACGCTGGGTGAGCGTGATGTCGAGCAGCCGCGCCGCCTTGCGGGCGTCGTCGTAGAACAGCTCGTAGAAGTCACCCATGCGGAAGAACAGCAGCACATCGGGGTGGTCGGCCTTGGCGGCGAAGAACTGCTGCATCAGGGGCGTGTGCTGCGGTGCGGACATCAAATCGCTCGTGCGGCCGGCCCGCCATTCTGCCCGAAAGGGCGCATGTCCGATGCCCCCGGGGCCCCCGCGAACCCGGTCATTCCGCCGTCCGAGGACGCCGTACGCAGCCGTCCGGAACTGTGTTAGGTTTCCGTCAAGACAAGCGATTGTCGGCCTTCCGGTCGTGTCCCCCACGCAGGACCGGAGGCGGGGAATCCGCAGTGGCGCAATGCCGCTGCGGCGCGGGCGTTCCGGAACCACACACAACGCATTCGGGGGACATCTTTCATGGATTCACGTTATCTGCAGCGTCGTCTGCTCACGCGCGCGGTCGTCGTCGCGCTCGCCTCCACCGCCATGCCCGCGCTGGCGCAGTCCGTTCCGCCCGCCGAGGAAGGGCCGACGACGCTGGCCGGCATCACGGTCACCGCCCAGAAGCGCGAAGAAGCGCTGCAGGACGTGCCGATCGTCATCAACGTGCTGCCCGAGCAGCTGCTGCAGGACACCGGCGTGCGGGACATCAAGGACATGCAGGTGCTGGTGCCCGGCCTGACGGTCACCAGCACCCAGTCCGCCGCGCAGACCACCGCGCGCATCCGCGGCATCGGCACGGTGGGTGACAACCCGGGTCTGGAATCGTCGGTGGGCATCGTCATCGACGGCGTCTACCGCGCACGCAACAGCGTCGGCTTCGGCGACCTCGGCGAGATGGAGCGCATCGAGGTGCTCAAGGGCCCGCAGGGCACGGTGTTCGGCAAGAACACCTCGGCCGGCGTGATCAACGTGATCACTCGGCGGCCGAGCTACACCCAGGCGCTGGAGGGCGAGGTCACGGTCGGCAACTACGGCCTGGTCGGGGTATCGGGTTCGTACAACGACGCGCTCAGCGACAACGCCGCGTTCCGCATCTTCGCGACCAAGCGTTCGCGCGACGGCGTCGACGACGTGGCCCGGGGCGGCGGTCCGCGCCGCGAGAGCGACGACGGCGACCAGAACTACCACTCGCTGCGCGGCCAGCTGCTGCTCGAGCCGACGTCCAACCTCAACATCAATTTCATCGCCGATTACACCAGCCGCGAAGAGAACTGCTGCGTCTCGGTGACCACGCAGCGCGGCCCGACGGCGCCGATCATCGATGCGCTGACGCCGGGCGGGCAGGGTGTGATCCCGGTCGTCGATCTCGATCGTCGCCTGGCCTACGCCAACCGCACCACCGAGCAGGACCTCAAGGACAAGGGCGTGTCGGCCGAACTCAACTGGACCACCCCGTGGGCCAACGATGCGGTGCTGACCTCGATCACCGCGTTCCGCGACTGGGAGGCGATCACCAGCATCGACTTCGACTACAGCGCCGCCGACATCCTCTATCGCCCGCCGAACCCGGACGGCTCGCTGGTGAAGTTCGAGAACTTCAGCCAGGAACTGCGCCTGACCGGCTCCAGCGATCGCATCGACTGGATGGTGGGCCTGTTCTATGCGGACGAGGATCTCGGCCGTAACGACTCGTACTACTTCGGTGCGGCCTACGAGCCCTACCTGTCGACGGCCGTGGCGTCGCAGGTGCTGCCTGCACTCGCGGCCCAGCTCGCACCGCGCGGCCTGACGGTCAACACCGCCAATCCGGCGACGTTCCTGTCGCAGGTCAGCGGCCGGCCGTTCGGCACCAACTTCACCGGACAGGGCGCGCTGGATCGCTACGAGCAGAACGCCAAGAGTGCGGCCATCTTCACCAACAACACCTTCCACGCCACGGATGCGCTGGATATCACCCTGGGCCTGCGCTACACGCGCGAAAAGAAGACCCTGCAGTCGGATTTCGCCAATCCCAACGGTGCCCAGGGCTGCGCGGCCACGCTGGCCAATCCGGCCGCGCGCGTCGGCGGCGCACTGGCGCAGCGCATCAACGGCTTCGGCACGCTGCCGCCGGCGTTGCAGCAGCAGCTGCTGGCCGGCCTGGTGCCGGCCATTGCACCGCAGGTCGCGGGCTTCATGTGCCTGCCGTGGGCCAACATCGCGCACAACGGCCGCAGCACCTATCAGGAGCGCACCGAGAAGGAATGGTCGGGCACGCTGAAGGTCGCCTACGACTGGTCGGACGACGTGATGACCTACGTGTCGGCATCGCGCGGCTACAAGGCCGGTGGCTTCAATCTCGACCGCGTGCAGGTCGGCATCACGCCGGTGGACGACACCGCGTTCGACGGCGAATTCGTCGACAGCTACGAGCTGGGTCTGAAGACCAACTGGGCCGACGGCAACCTGCTGCTCAACGCGGCGCTGTTCCATCAGACCTACGAGGACTTCCAGCTCAACAGCTTCCTCGGCACCGCGTTCGTCGTGCGCTCGATTCCCAAGGTCACGTCGCAGGGCGTCGACGCCGAAGTGCTGTGGCAGACCCGGATGCCGGGCCTGATGCTGCAGGCCGGTCTGACCTACGCGGAAACCGAGTACGGCAACGACATCGTGCCCGACCTGCCGCTGCTGCCCGGCGGCCAGATGAGCTTCGCGCCGAAGTGGTCGGGCAATGCCTCGGCTACGTACGCCTGGGACATCGGCGCCAATCTGCAGGGCCGCTTCAACATCGGCGCAAAGTACATGTCCGAGTACAACACCGGCTCGGACCTCAAGCCCGAGAAGATGCAGGACGCCTACACGCTGCTCAATGCGCGGCTCGGCTTCGGCCGCCAGGACCAGCGCTGGATGCTGGAGGTCTGGGGTCAGAACCTGACCGACGAGACGTACAAGCAGGTGGGCATCGACGCGCCGATCCAGACCGGGTCGTTCAACGCGTTCTTGGGCGCGCCGCGGACCTACGGCATGACGCTGCGCTTGCGTTACTGACCGATAGCCACTGCGCGATGTGGACGGAACGGGCCGGCAACGGCCCGTTCTCGTGTCCGGCGCCGGCGCTCCGCATCGATCGCCACGGCCGATATGCGGTACAACGGCAGGCCCTCCCACGGGCATCCGTCATGCACCAGGCCGACCTTCCCACCGACGCGACCCTGCAGGCTCTGGCCGAGCGCACCGGTCACCTGTTGCGCGACACCCACCACCGGCTGGTGACCGCCGAAAGCTGCACCGGAGGCTGGATCGCCAAGGCGGTGACCGACATCGCCGGCTGCTCGGACTGGTTCGACTGCGGCATGGCGGCCTACAGCTACGAGGCCAAACAGGCGCTGCTGGGCGTCAACCCGCACACGCTGGAAACCCACGGCGCGGTCAGCCGCGAGACGGTGATCGAGATGGTGTCCGGTGCGCTGGTGAATTCCGGTGCCAGCGTCGCGGTCGCGGTGACCGGCATCGCCGGCCCTGGCGGGGGCAGCGACGACAAGCCGGTGGGCACGGTGTGGATCGGATGGAAGCGCCGCGGCGGCTATGCGAGCGCGCGCCTGTTCCAGTTCGACGGCGACCGCGATGCGGTGCGCCGGCAGACGGTGGCCGCTGCATTGGCGGGCCTGGCCGAGACCGTGGACGCACGCTGATGTGGGAGACGCTGGCCACCGTGCGCGACCTCGGCCGCGTGCAGGAGATCGCCTCGGTGCTGGTGCGTTACGGCTTCGGCGATGTGGTCCAGCGCATCGGCATGGCCGGTGCACTGGAGCGCGCCGGGCGGCTGCTCCACATCGGAGGCGGCGAGGCTTCGGCCCTGCGGCTGTCGCCGCCCGAACGCGTGCGTCATGCGCTGCAGGATCTGGGACCGACCTTCGTCAAGCTCGGCCAGGTGCTGGCCACCCGCGTCGATCTGCTGCCGCCCGAGTGGATCGAAGAACTCGGGCGCTTGCAGAGCCATGTGCCCGCGGTGCCCATGGAGGCGCTGCGCGCACAACTGGAAGAGGATCTCGGCGACGCGCCCGAGCGGGTGTTCGCCCGCTTCGAGGACGTGCCGATGGCCGCGGCCTCGCTGGCCCAGGCGCATCGCGCATGGCTGCACGACGGCACGCCGGTGGTGCTGAAGATCCGAAGGCCGGGCATCCGCGAGATCATCGAGGCCGACCTGCGTCTGCTCGCGCGACTGGCCGAGATCGTGCAGTCGCAGGCGCCCGATCTGCGTCGCTATCGCCCGGTCGAGGTGGTGCGCCAGTTCGACGCATCGCTGCGCCGCGAACTGGACTTCGCCCGCGAATGCCGCAACGCCGAACGCATCGCCGGCAATTTCGCCGAAGACCCACGCGTGCTGATCCCACACGTGTACTGGGAATGGACCAGCGAACGGCTCAATGTCCAGGCGCTGGTCGACGGCATCCCGGCCGGGGATTTCGCCGCGATCGACACCGCCGGCCTCGACCGTCATGCGCTGGCGTCGACCGGCGCCGATATCGTCATGCAGATGGTGTTCGAGGACGGCCTGTTCCACGCCGATCCGCATCCCGGCAACCTGTTCTTCATGCGCGACGGACGCGTGGCGCTGATCGATTTCGGCATGGTCGGGCGCGTATCGCCGACGTTGCGCGAGCAGGTGGCGCGGCTGCTCTACGGCCTGGTGTTCCAGCAGCCGCAGATGGTTTGCGACGTGCTGCTGGACTGGACCGAAGGTGCCGACGTCGACGAGATGCGGCTGCAGTCGGAGATCGACGCCTTCGTCGACCAGTACCGTGGCGTCCTGCTGAAGGACCTGCGCATGGGCGCGATGCTCGGCGACGTCACCGGCCTGCTGCGTCGGCACGGCCTGATGCTGCCGCCGGATCTCGCGCTGCTGATCAAGGCACTGCTGACGCTCGAAGGCCTCGGGCGCCAGCTCGATCCGGACTTCGACATGACCGGCGCCGCGCAGCCCTGGCTGCAGCGGCTGATGTGGCAGCGCCATTCGCCGCGCGCGCTGGCCCAGCGCGGTCAGCAGTCGTTGTCGGGCGCGCTGGATCTGCTGACCGATCTGCCGCGCGATCTGCGCCGGCTGGTGCAGAGTGCGCGCCGCGGACGGTTGCGCGGGCAGATCGAGGTGACCTCGCTCAAGGCCTTCGGCGACCAGGTCAACAGCGCGGCCAACCGGATGACGATGGGCGTCATCGTCGCCGCGCTGATCATCGGTTCGTCGATCGTGATGAACGCGGTCAGCAACGGACCCGGCAACCCCTGGCTGATGGCGCTGGGGGTGATCGGCTTCATCGGCGCAGCGCTGGGCGGTGTGTGGATCCTGCTGTCGATCTGGCGCTCGGGCCGACGCCGCTGAGCCGCGCGGTATCGCACGCGCTCAATCGCGCAGCACGTCCACCCAGACCAGACGATGATCGGTGCCGTCGACGATCGCCGCTTGCGGTGAGCCCGACGGCGGCCAGAACACCCCGTTGCCGGTGACCCGCTGGCCGACCGAAGGCAATACGTAGTCGATGCGCAGATTGCCCACACGCGGGCCGAAGCTGCCGGTGTCGTGTGCGGCGGCGCCGCGATGCGCCGCGTTCGCGCCGCCCTCGGCCGCGGCCGCCTCGACCGCGCCGTCGCTGCGTGGCGTGGTCATGCGGAGCACGCGCGGATGCTCGAGCAGCTCGGTGATCACGCTGTGGTCGCCGGAGCCGTCGACGGGGTCGTTGTTGAGATCACCGAGGATCACGAAGCGTGCATCGGCCGCGAGACCGCCGCAGGTGCCGGCGTCGTCGCACAGCCAGTTCTCGTGGCCTGCAGGTGCGAGGTAGGCGTTCCAGAAATGGATCTCGTCGCGGTTGCGCGCAACGTTGCGCCGCTCCGGCCCGTCGAAGGCGGGCGGCGTGGGGTGCGAAGCCAGCACGTGCAACACGCCCTGCGGCGTGCGCACCGGCACGTCCCAGTGGGATTTGGACGACAGCCGCAACTGCGACCAGACGGCATCGGAATGGAAGTACGCGCCCGTCGCCGGATCGCGCGGCCGGGTGGCATCGGGCATCGTGCTCCACTTCAGCAGCTGGAACGTGCGCGCGGCCGCCGCGTCGATCGGATAGCGCGACAGCAGCAACATGCCGTACTGGCCGGGATGCAGGCCGTAACCCCAGGCGTCGTTGCCGCGGTCACGGCCCGTGCCGCCCACCGTGCCGTTGTTGTCCAGATCCAGCCCGCTCTGCACCCCGGTGTTGACCGGCGCGAGATACCGATAGGGATAGTGCAGCGCATCGCCGCCACCGGCCTGCGGACGCTCCAGCCAGCGGCGCTGGAACAGATCGGCCGCGCTGCCGTCGGCGACGTAGTCGAACTCGTTGATCAGCACGATGTCGGGCCGCACCTGCTGCAGCACGGCCGCCACCTTGCGCGCGTCGTCGTCCTCGCCCTGCAGGCGCTGCATCAGGCCACCGGCCTCGTCGCTGTTGAGCGATGCGTTGTAGGTGGCGATGCGCAGCGCGCCCTGGGTGGGCGCAGGCATCGATGTCGGCGCCGGCGCATCGCCGTGTACCGCCACCCGCACGCAGGCCGCGAGCAGCAGCGCCGCCAGCGCCAGCAGAAGCCAGACCATTGCAGACCTCATCGCGCCGGGTCCGGCAGGGCGCGCCACTGGCGGCCGTCGAAGCCCTCGAGCGGGTGGAAGCTGCGTTTGTAATCCATCTTGCGGTGTCCTTCGATCCAGTAGCCGAGGTAGAGATGCGGGCGGCGCTCGCGCTTCGCCCAGGCGATCTGCTTGAGGATCGCCAGTGTGCCGAGCCCGCATGACGCGAGATCGGGTTCGTAGAAGGTGTAGACGGCCGAGAGTGCATCGTCGGCGATGTCGGTGACGGCGACCGCCACCAGGCGTCCCTGCAGGCGCAGTTCGAGCAGGCGGCCCTCGTTCCAGCTGCCGATCAGGAACTGGTCGAACTCGCTGGCGCCGTGATCGTCCATGCCACCGCCGGGATGCCGGGCGGTGAGATAACGCTGGTAGAGCGCCAGACGCTCGTCGTTGCGTTCGGCCGCCACAACGCGCGTTTCTATACCCGCATTGCGCGCCAGCGTGCGCCGCTGGCTGCGATTGGGCTCGAACGCATCCACCGGAATCCGCACCGCCACGCAGGCCTGACAGCCGGCGCAATGCGGCCGGTAGACGATGTCGCCCGAGCGGCGGAAGCCCCAGCGCAGCGCCTGCGGATAGAACCGCGGCAGCCGGCTGTCGCGCGGATCGAGCACCAGGTCGCGCGCGGTGCGCTCCGGCCAGTAGCCACACGCGTGCGCGCCGGTGTGGAACAGGCGCAGGTCGGCGGCGATGTCGCCGTCCGGATCGGGGCGCGGGGAGTGCTGCATGCGATCAGGATACCGTCGCCGATCGCAGCGCACGCGACAGGCGCCGCGGCCGCACCGGAGCTGAACCGGCCGGTGCGCGGGTCAACCGATGTCGCGGCGGGCGCGTTGATCCCTGCACAAGGCGGCGCCGTGCCGCACACAACGGGAACCGACAATGCAGACCAAGACTCTTGCCGCCGCGCTGCTCGCAGCGATCACCCTTTCGATGGCCGGTGCGGGCTTCGCCCAGTCGCAGACGCGTGCCGCCGGCAGCGACACCGCTGCAGCGTCCAAGCCTGCCGGCGAGCGACCGCGCGCGCACGGCATGCGTGGCCATCACCGCATGGGCAATCCGGTCGACGCGCTGGCGCGTCTGGATACCGACAATGACGGCCGCATCAGCCGCGCCGAAGCGCAGACGGGCCAGGAGGCGATGCAAGCGCGTCGTGAGGCCAAGCGCGCGGAACACGGCGAACGTGCCGAAGCGCCGCGACGCGAGGGTGCACGCAGCGCCGAGGCCCGCGGCGAGCGCGCGAAGGCCGGCCGCGGTGGCCCGCGTGCCCATGGAGGACGCGGCTTCGATCTGGTCGCGAATTTCGACGCGATCGACGCCAACCGCGACGGCTATCTCACCCGCAGCGAGCTGCGCACCTGGCACACGGCGAAGGCGGCCGAGCGTCGCGCCGAGGGCGAGCGTCGCTTCGACACGATGTTCCGCGAGGCCGATCTCAACGGCGACGGCAAGCTGAGTCGGGTCGAGGTCAGCGAGACGATGCCGCGTCTGGCCGAGCGTTTCGCGTGGCTCGACGAGAACCGCGACGGCTTCCTCAGCCGCGAGGAGCTGCAGGCGGGGCGTCCGCAGCGCTGAGTCCGCAAGACGGGGTGTCAGCAAGAGGCCGCGCAATGCGCGGCCTCTCTCGTTTCATTCGCGGCAGGACTTCTTCGTGCCGCACGGAGCGGCTGCGGACGTCGGCAAGCCGAAGCGCGCCACGCGACACCGGCCCGCGGGGATCCGATCAGGCCGTCTTGAGCCAGAAGATCAGCAGCACGCCGATCAGGCTGACATTCGTCAGGATCAGTCCGCTGGAACCGAACATCAGGCGATACCCCAACGCGCGCCGCGCGCCGCCCTTCGGATCGCGCGCGATGTCGCGCGCGATCAGCGGATTCATCAGGCGCGGCATGCTGGTCAGCAACGGATAGTTGTAGAGGAACAGCGCGATCGCGGCCGACAGCATGATCCAGCCGTCCGCAAGACGGCTGCTGCCGACCATGAAGCCGAGGACCGCACCCAGCGTGCCACCGGCCAGCGAGCCCCACACGAACCACCGGTCGTAGAGCTTGAGGATCGCCCGGCGTTCGGCCTCGGTGTCGGCATAGCGCGCGACCATCTTGCGGCACAGCCAGAGCGTCAGGCCGCCGAACACCAGCGACACGCCGGCCGCCCCCAGCGCACTGGCGCTGCCGAGCGCCGCCTTGCCCGCGACGCCTGTGCCGAATGCAGCGCCGGCGGCGACGCCCGCGGCGGTGCTCGCCGTGGCGGGCTTGGCGAAGCCCATCAGGCCTGCGGTCACTACCAGGGTGAACGCCGTGCCGGGCGCGGAACTCGTCGCGAACTCGCGGAAGCGCGCCATCAGGTCCTCGCGCAGGCTGCGACGCGCGCGCGACAGGCGTTTGCGCACCGCGGCGTCCGACAGGCCGAGCAGGGCGGCGACCTGCTTCGAATTGCCGCCTTCGCGGTAGTACAGCAGCAGCACCTCGCGGCTCTCGTCGGGCAGTTCGGAGATCAGGTCGGCCGCGACGCGGCCGGTCTCGTCGTCGACGATTTGCTGCATCGGGCAGCCGTCCGGATCGGCGGCCTGCGCGATCGCCAGCTCGGCGGTCTCGCCGGCGACGAACCGGTCGCGCCGTGCGCGCAGGTAATCGCGGGCGAGGTTGCGGGTGATCTGGCGCAGCCACGGCAGGAAGCTCGTCGTGTTCTGCAGCCGGCCCAGCTGCTGCCAGGCCTTGAGATAGGCCTCCTGGGCGATGTCCTGGCTGGCCTGCACGTCGCGGGTGATCGCCAGCGCGATGGCGGTCGTCGCGTTCTGGCTCAGGCGCACGATGCGGCCGTAGGCGGCCTGGTCACCGCTGCGTGCGGCCGGCAGTTCGAGATGGATGCGGTCTTCGAGGCTGGCGTCAGCGGTGAGGGTGTGCATCGGTCGGGTCCGTTCGGCGGGTCACGACGAACACGACGTGTGCGGCCGGCCGGATGTGACCGGCCGGTCGATAATGCCTCACTCCGGGGGCGCAACGCTCCAGGTGCGACCGTCGCGCACCACGTCCAGCGTGCGTGACGTGCGCGCGCCGTCGACGTCGATGATCACATCGACGGTGCCACGGCCCGAGCCGTCGGTGCGGTAATTGGCGATGTCCAGCCGCGGCGCCGCGCCGGCGTCGTCGCACGCGGCGAGGCTGCGCACATCCGGCGCGGTCGATGCAAGCGCGGCGAGCAGCGGAGCGCTCGGCGCACGGCCGTCGACGGCGACGCAGGCCGTCCCGTCGAGTCCGGCCAGTTCGGCGGCCAGCAGGGTTTCGGCCAGCGCCTGCGGAACGGGCAGCCGGTTCACCGTGGCCTCGACCGTCGGCGGCACCATGTCCAGCCTCCGCGCCTCGGCTGCTGGTGCGTCGGCGATCACGGCGGATTCGTCCGCCGTCGGCGCGTCCGCATCCGGGCGGGAGAGCCATGCCAGCGCGGTCACCAGCGCCGCGCCGCCGAGCAGGGTGTAGCGCACCTTCGACGCGCGGCTCATGCCCTGGCGCGGGGCGGGGCGTTCGGTGGCGAACACGACCTCGCCCTGGCCCAGATAGCTGCGCGTGGACGGCAGGTTCTGCAGCAGGCCGGCCTCGCGCAGCAGCGCGCGGGCGCGGGTCTGGTCTTCGGCGCGCACCACCCACACCGAGGGGCGCGGACCGCTGGCGCCCTCGCGGTAACTGAAGGTGCTGCGCCGGCTGCCCTTGTACGAGCGGCCGTTGACGATGCGCACCTCGATGGCCTCGGCGCGCAGCAGTTCGGCCACGCGTTCGACGTTTTCCAGCCGGGGGCTGCTGAAGACCTGGCGCATCTCAGCCCGCCGCCGGCGCGGGCGGGCGGGCGCGGATCATGCCTTCCTGCGCGGTGCTGGCGACCAGCCGCCCGCTGCGGTCGAAGATCTGCCCGCGGGCGAGGCCGCGCGCGCCCTGGGCGCTGGGGCTGTCGAGCGAGTACAGCAGCCAGTCGTCCACCCGGAACGGGCGGTGGAACCACAGCGCGTGATCGAGCGAGGCCATCTGCACGTTCGGCTGGTAGTAGCTGATGCCGTGCGGGAAGGTCGCCGTGCCCAGCAGCTGGAAGTCGGAGGCGTAGGCGAGCAGGGCGCGGTGCAGCACCGGCGCGTCGCCGACCGGGCCGGTGAGGCGGAACCACATCTGCTGGAACGGCGGGCGCTTCGGCGGCTTGAGCTCGTCGCGCGGGTAGACGTGGCGGAATTCGAACGGGCCGCTGCGGTCGAGCCAGCGCTGCACCTTCACCGGCAGCGTCGCCAGCACCTCGGCCGGCAGCGGATCCTGCGGTTCGATGTCCTCGGGCGCTGGCACTTCGGGCATCGACAGCTGGTGTTCGGCGCCGGCCTCCTCCTCCTGGAACGACGCGGCGCAGAAGAAGATCACCTTGCCGTGCTGGATCGCGGTCACCCGGCGCACCGAAAAGCTGCCGCCGTCGCGGGTGCGGTCGACGTCGTAGACGATCGGCGCTTCGACATCACCCGCACGCAGGAAATACGCGTGCAGCGAATGCGCCGGACGCGGGCTGGTCATCGTCGCCTGCGCCGCGGACAGCGCCTGGCCCAGCACCTGGCCGCCGAACACGTATTTGGTGCCGATGTCGCGGCTCTGGCCGCGGAACAGGTCGTCCTCGAGGCGTTCGAGCGAGAGCAGATCGATCAGTTCGGAAACGGGGGGCGTCATCGCGGAAACCGTGCACGGAAGGGAGCGGCGGCGCGGAGGCGTGCCGGCCGGCAATTATAGGTGGGCCGAGCCCGGGCCCTGACCCCGGCGTTCAGACGCCGATGCGTTGCAGCGGCACCCGCGCCAGCAGCGTGCACCAGGGAAACAGCGGACCGGGATCGCGCTTGCGGGCGACGGTGCGCGCAGGATCGTCGCTGGCGGCGATGTGTCCGGTATCCAGATCCTCGTGCCCGGCGATGTCTTTCAGCGCCGGCAGGGTGGCGCGCAACCGCGTGAGCAGGGCCACCAGCGCGTCGATCTGCGCCGCTGGGTAGGCCTCCTCCATCGCCTGGCGGCGGCTGTCGTACCAGTCCGGGTAGCGGCCGGTATTCACCAGCTCGATGCCGACCGAGTGCGCGTTGTAACCGCGTACGTGATGGGCGACGCGCGTGGGCGGCACGTACTCGACGATCGCGCCGTCGCGATCGATGTACCAGTGGCCGCTGGCACCGGTGCCGCTGTCGTAGAGCACGCGCTCGCCGTAGGCGCGTGCGGTGGCGAGATCGGGCAGTTCGGTGCAGTGGATGACCGCGAGCGTGATGTCGGCCGCCGCGCGTGCCGTCAGCAGGTCCACGTACGGCAGCGGCTGCAGCGTGATCCGTGGCGCGGACGTGGGGTCGGACATGGCGCGGATGCTAGCATTCGCGCATGAGAAACCCGCCGCCGAACTCCGATCTGCACGCCCTGATGACGCAGTTTCCACGCGCCGGGCGGGTCGACTGGATCGGCCTGCGGCCGGCCCGCGATGTGCCGGTGCGCGCCGTCGATCATGCGCTCGCGGTGACCGGCGGCGGCCTCGAAGGTGATCGCTACACCGGCGGCAGCGGCAAGCGCGGCGTCACCCTGATCCAGGCCGAGCATCTGCCGGCGATCGCCGCGCTCGCCGGCCATGCCGAGGTCGCGCCGGCCGCGCTGCGGCGCAATCTCGTGGTCTCGGGCATCCCGCTGATTGCGCTGAAGGGTCGGCGGTTCCGCATCGGCGATGTCGTGCTCGAAGGCACGGCGCCCTGTGATCCGTGTTCGAAGATGGAAGCGCTGCTCGGCCCGGGCGGCTACAACGCGATGCGCGGCATGGGGGGCCTGTGCGCGCGGGTGATCGAGGGTGGCGCGCTGACGATCGGCGACGCGGTCGAATGGGTGGACGCATGAGCGCGCGCGGTCACTGCATCCTCTCGCACGGGTTCGAAAGCGGGCCCGAGGCGACCAAGGTCACCGCGCTCGCCGAGGCTGCCGAGCGGCTGGGCTGGAGCCACGAGCGCCCCGACTACACCGATCTCGACGGCAAGCGCGAGGTCAGCCCGCTCGGCGACGTGGCCGCGCGTGTGGAGCGCCTGCTCGGCCTGACGATGGCCGCCGCGCGGCGCGGTCCGGTGGTACTGGCCGGGTCCAGCCTCGGCGCGTGGATCGCCGGCCGGGTTTCGCTGCAGGTGCCGGTGGCCGGCTTGTTCTTGATGGCGCCGCCGGTGCGGCTCGACGCCGCGCATCCGCTGCAGGCGGCCGAGGTGCCGTTGGCGGTCGTGCACGGCTGGGAGGACGAGCTGATTCCCGCAGCCGACGTGGTCGGCTGGGCAGGCGCACGACGCGCGCGTCTGCTGCTGGTCGACGACGACCACCGTCTGACCGCGCATGTGGACGCTTCGGCGGATGCGTTCACGGCCTTGCTGCGGTCGCTTTGACGGACGAACCCCTGGTGTTCGCCTCCACGCCTTCCAGACCTCCTTTCGTCATTCCCGCGTAGGTGGGAATCCGGTGCCTCATCCGGCACGCATCGCCCGACCACCGCGCCAGGATCCTGTATTCCCGCCCGGACAGACAGACGTCTGTTGGACGACGCGGAAATGACGGCGGGCTTCAAACGTACAACCCAGGTCCCATGAAATTCTTCGCCAGCTGCCCCAAGGGCCTCGAGTACCTCCTCGTCGACGAACTGCTCGCACTCGGCTGCGCGCATGCCACGGCGACCACCGCCGGCGCCAACGTCGAAGGCACGCTGCATGACGCCCAGCGCGCGGTGCTGTGGTCGCGTCTGGCCAGCCGCGTGCTGTGGCCGATCGCCGACTACGCCTGCGAGAACGAGGACGCGCTCTACGCCGGCGCGCGCGCGATCGACTGGGCCGCGCATCTCGACGCGACGATGACGCTCGCGATCGATCCGCACGTCTCCGGCGGCGCGATCACCCACGCGCGTTACGCCGCGCAGCGGGTCAAGGACGCGATCGTTGATGCCCTGCGCGAAGCGACCGGCGCGCGCCCGGATGTCGATGTCGAATCGCCGGATCTGCGCCTGAGCCTGGTGGTGCGCAAGGGGCGCGCGCTGCTGTCGGTGGATCTCGGCGGTGGCCCGCTGCATCGCCGCGGCTGGCGCCGCGCGCAGGGCGAGGCGCCGCTGAAGGAGAACCTCGCCGCCGCGGTGCTGATGCGCGGCGGCTGGCCGGCGCTTTACGCCGAGGGCGGCGCGCTGCTGGACCCGATGTGCGGCAGCGGTACGCTGCTGATCGAAGGCGCGCTGATGGCCGCCGATGTCGCGCCGGGACTGGCGCGCGACGGCGGCGCGGCGACGGCCGGGCGTGCGCCCAGCCGCTGGCGCCAGTTCGACACCGCGCACTGGCAGGCCCTGTGCGAAGAGGCGCTCGCGCGCGAGCGCAGCGGCCGACAGCGTCTGCGCGCGGTGTTCTTCGGCCGCGATCTCGACCCGCATGCCATCCATGCCGCGCGCGAGAACGCGACCGCCGCCGGCCTGCGCGAAGCGATCGACTGGCAGGTCGGCGACGTCGCCACGCTGCAGGCGCCGGTGCCGCCGGCGTCGCAGGAGGACGCGGCGCTGGCCGATTCGGTCAAACGTGGCCTCGCAGTGTGCAATCCGCCCTACGACGCGCGCCTGGCGGCCGATCCCGCGCTGTACCGCACGCTCGGCAACGCCCTGGCGCGCGCGGTGCCGGAGTGGCGCGCAAGCCTGCTGTGCGGCGATGCCGAACTCGCGCACGCCACCGGCCTGCGCGCGAAGAAGAAGTACCAGGTGTTCAACGGCGCGCTCCAGTGCAGCCTGATCGTCTGCGATCCGGTGCGGCCGCCGCAGCGTGCGGTCAGCGAGACGCCGGACGCACTGGGCGAGGGCGCGACGATGGTCGCCAACCGCCTGCGCAAGAACCTGCGCAAGTTCAAGACCTGGCGCGAGCGCGAGGGCGTGACCTGCTATCGCGTCTACGACGCCGACCTGCCCGAGTACGCGGCCGCGATCGACGTCTACATCCAGTCCGAGGCCGACGTGAACGCCGAGGGCACACCGCTGTGGCTGCACATCCAGGAATACGCCGCGCCTGCGGAAATTCCCGAGGACGTGACCCGGCGCCGCTTCGGCGACGTGCTGGCTGCCGCGCGCGACGTGTTCCGCATTCCGCGCGAGCGCATCGCGGTCAAGACACGCGCGAAGGGCAAGGGCGGCAGCAAGTACGGTCGCTTCGATGCGCGGCACGAGTTTCTGCTGGTCGACGAGGGCCGCGTGCACCTGCGCGTGAACCTGTTCGATTATCTCGACACGGGCCTGTTCCTCGATCATCGCCCGATGCGCCTGCGCATCGCCGACGAGGCCGCCGACACGCGCTTCCTCAACCTGTTCGGCTACACCGGCGCGGCCACGGTGCATGCGGCCGGCGGTGGTGCGCGCACGACGACCACGGTCGACCTGTCGGGGACCTACCTGCAGTGGTGTGCCGATAACCTCGCCGCCAACGGCTTCGGCGGCGCCAAGCATCGTCTGGTCCAGGCCGATGCGGTGCAGTGGCTGGAAGCGGAGACCGCGCAGTACGACCTGATCTTCTGCGACCCGCCGACATTCTCGAACTCGGCCCGCGCGAAGGACTTCGACATCCAGCGCGAGCACGTGCGCCTGCTGCAGGCAGCAGTCGCGCGGCTCGCGCCGGGCGGCGTGCTGTATTTCTCGAACAACTTCCGCCGTTTCAGGCTGGATGCGGAGGCCGTCGGCGCGTTCGCGCATGTCGAGGAGATCAGCCCGGCGACGATCCCGCCGGATTTCGAGCGCAACCCGCGCATCCATCGCGCGTGGCGGATCACCGCGCGCTGAGATGCCGCTGCGGGTGCGGTCGGATCCGAGCGCGTCTGGTCGCGTGCCGGTCCGACTGCCGCCTCACCCGCGGCCCGCTGGGCGCCGCCTCACTTGGTGTATGAGCGCGCTGGCGCGTGATCGGACTCCACCGGGAACACCCCATCGCGCGCCAGCGCGCTCCCACACATTGCCGCCCGAGCGGAAACCTCCGTTCCACCCGTGCACATGCAATCCGGCCGTGATGCCCGCATCGTCGTGTGCACGCCTGAGAGGAGTCGACCGATGAACGCGATCCCGGATGCCGCCCGCATCGTCCGCACCGTGCGCGGCATGGCCGCCAGCGACGGCGCGGGCGTGAAACTCACACGCGTGATCGGCACGGCGCAGCTGCCGGATCTCGATCCGTTCCTGATGCTCGACGAATTCGGCACCGACCGCGCCGAGGACTACCTCGCCGGGTTCCCCGACCACCCGCACCGCGGCTTCGAAACCGTGACCTACATGCTCGACGGCCGCATGCGCCACAAGGACAACCACGGCAACGAGGGCCTGCTGGTGCCGGGCAGCGTGCAGTGGATGACCGCCGGCCGCGGCCTGGTGCATTCGGAAATGCCGGAGCAGGAGGCCGGTCGCATGCGCGGCTTCCAGCTGTGGATCAACCTGCCGGCCAGGGACAAGATGACCGCGCCGAAGTACCAGGAGTTCGCGCCGGACGGTCTGCCTGTGGTGGCGCCGGCCGCGGGCGTGTCGGTGAAACTCATCGCCGGCACGGTCGACGGCGTGAGCGGTCCGATCGCGCAGCCGGCCACCGATCCGGTGTATCTCGACATCACGCTGCAGGCCGGCACGGCCTGGTCCTACCGGCTGCCCGACGGCCACAACGCGTTCGCCTACGTCTACGAAGGCGGACTCGACGTGGGCGAGGGCGAGGATGCGCGGCCGCTCGCGCAGCAGGAGCTCGCCGTGCTCGGCGGAGGCGCGCGCCTGCAGCTGCAGGCCGGCGATGCGGAAACGCGCCTGATTCTCGTCGCGGGCAGACCGCTGCGCGAGCCCGTCGCCCGCCACGGGCCGTTCGTGATGAACACCCGCGAAGAACTGATGCAGGCGTTCGTGGATTTCCAGCAGGGCCGCTTCTGACGCGGACGCGGCCCCGGTCGTCATCCAGACGCGCGACGCGGGCGGCCGCACGCCGCCTTGCCGCCCGACGGGGCTACTTGCTGCCGAGCCGGATGCCGGAGAAGTGCAGGCCTTCGACTTCCTGCAGCGCACGCGTGAGCTGGGTCTCGTCGTTCGCGCGCACGATGATGTGCGCGTAATCACCCGACGGCAGCTCGAGCAGGGTTTCGCGCACCAGGGTGCCGGTCGACAGATCGTTCTGCGGCGCGTGCCAGTAGGTCTGGTTGCCGTCGATGGACACGCGATTGCCGACACGGTCGGTGCGGCGCGGCTTGAACGTCGCCTCGCGGCCGATGGTCACCGCGAAGGCCTGCCGTGCGGTATCGCGCTCCACGGCGCGGCAGAACACGAAGCTCGGACCCTGCTGGACTTCCCATTGGGTCGCCGTGCCGGCGGGAAGCTGCGGGCAGTCATTGGCGGTCTGCGCTTGGGCCGCACCGGCGGCGAGCAGCGCGCCGACCAGCACCAGTGATCGTGTGATGTGCATCGAAAATCCCCTGTGTGTCACCCCGTCTTGACGATACCGCTACTTGCGTGCTGCGCCGCAGGATAATGTGTGACGCACTTCACTTTTCAGGAAGCGGAATGTACTCGTCGTCACCCGGAACCTTGCCGAATCGGCCGGCTCGCCAGTCGTCCTTCGCCTGCTCGATCCTGTCCTTCGACGACGAGACGAAGTTCCACCACAGGTGCCGGGGGCCGTCCAACGGCTCGCCGCCGAACAGCATCGCCTTCAACGGCGTCTTCGCGCGCAGCACGGCCGGTGAACCGGCATCGAGCACGGCGAGGTGGCGTGCCGGCACGTCGGCGCCGTCGAGCTGGGCATCGCCCTCGAGCACATAAAGCGCGCGCTCGGCGTGCGAGGGCGGAATCGACAGTTCGGCATCGGGGTCGAGATCGAGCGCGACGTTGAGCGTGTCGGCGAACACGCGCACGGGGGATTCCTCGCCGAAGCCGCGTCCTGCGATCACCCGCACCCAGGCGCCGTCGCGGCGGAACTGCGGCAGCGTGCTCGCGGGATGGTGGTGGAACTCCGGTGCGGTCTCTTCGTATGCCTTCGGCAGCGCCACCCAGGTCTGCATGCCGTGCAGCGGCTGCTCGCCTTCGCGCAGGCTGAGCGGCGTGCGCTCGGCATGGGCGATGCCGCGCCCGGCGGTCATCCAGTTGACGTCGCCGACCGTGATGTCCTGCGACGAGCCCAGCGTGTCGGCGTGGTGGATGGTGCCGGCCCACAGGAAGGTCACGGTCGCCAGGCCGATGTGCGGATGCGGTCGGACGTCGATGCCGGCGCCGCGTTCGAACACCGCAGGACCCATGTGGTCGACGAAAACGAAGGGCCCCACGCTGCGCGCCTGCAGGGTGGGCACCGCGCGGCGCACTTCGAAGCCGCCGCCCAAGTCGTGGGTACGTGGCTGGATGAGTGTGGTCATGGCGGCTCCGAAGCGATCGGGCAGGGGCACCAGCATGCCAGCGCGACGATCGGCGGCGCGGCGTTCGTGCGGGACGATCCGTTGCGGCCGGCGGGTCTCAGGGTGGGAGCCGCGTGCCTGACCGCCACGCCTCGAGCTTCGCGTCGAACGACATCGCCGCGTGCGCCGGGCTGGTCGACGGCAGACGGACGTGCTCGGGTGGCGTGGGGATCGCGGGCAGCACGTGGCGCCGGAACAGCGCCTCGGCGGTCGCGCCGTTGAAGCAGATGCGCCGGATGCCGGGATGTGCGTCGAGCAGGCCCGGGATGTCGTTCGGCACCACGGTGTCGGCGCGGATGCGGGCATCGAGACTGCCCGGACGGACACATTCGCCCGCCACGTCCCACAGCGCGATGCCGGCGGCCTGGAGCCGGCGCAGGCGGATGTCGTAGTCCAGCGCCGGTCCGGCCTCGAACAGCACGCCCATGATCGGCCAGAACAGATTGCGCGGATGGGCGTAGTAGCGGTGCGCGGTGAGCGACGCGTGGCCCGGCATGCTGCCGAGGACGAGCACGCGTGCGTCGTCGGCGATCACCGGCGGAAAGCTGCGGACGGGCGGGGTGTCGGACATGGGGCCATGATCGCGCGCCGCCGGTGAAGCAGCGCGTGACCGGGCTTTCCCGACAGCGCGGCGCCCCCGAGGCGGATGGGCGCCGGTCCCCGGCGCCGACAGGCTCGTGGAATGGAGCGAACAGAAGACACAGGGCATTCCATCGTCAGCCGCGAGGCGATGCGCGTCGCCCCGGTCGTCGCGGAAGAGCCACGCGCACGACTGCCGGTGTTCGGCCTGGCGACGGCCGCCGCCCTCGTGCTCGGCGCGGCCGGTCTTCTGGGCTTGCCGGGTCTGCCGCCGGTCTGGGTGTTGACGGCAGGCATGCTCGTCGGGGGTGCCGGCTGGGCGCGTGGCCGGCACCGGCTGCGTGTTGCCGGTGCCGCGGTGTTCGGCGCCGCGCTCTGCGGCCTGCACGTGGCCCACAGCCTGGGGCTCCAGTTGCCGGGGGATCTGGAGCGGGCCGACGTCGTGCTGAGCGGTCGCGTGGTGCAACTGCCGGTCCACGAGGTGCAGCGCACCCGCTTCGCCTTCCGCGTCGACGACGGCGATGCAAGTCCGGATGCCCTGCGTGGCCGCCTGCTGCGCTTGAGCTGGTACGACCCGCGCGACGGCGAATCCGATGTGCGACGGCGCGCGCTGGTGCCGGGCAGCCACTGGCGATTCACCGCGCGCGTGCGTGCACCGCGCAGCCTGCGTAACCCGGGCTGGATGGACGGCGAGAAGCACGCGATGGCGCAGCGGGTCACGGCAGTCGGTTACGTGCGCACCCGAGAGGCGATCGAGCAGGGCGACGTGCGCCGCGGCATCGACGGATGGCGCGCCCGGGTGGCCGACCGGATCGACACCGTGGTCGATGGCGACGCGTCGCGTTACATCCGCGCCCTCGCGATCGGCGACACGCGTGCGCTGGGCGATCTGGACTGGGAAGCGTTGCGCGCGACCGGACTCACCCATCTGATCGCGATCTCGGGCTTCCATGTCGGCATGGTCGGTGGCTTCTTCGCCCTGCTGGCAGCCGGTGTCTGGTGGTGTCTGCCGGTTCTGGCGCGGGTGGCGCCGCGCCCGCAGGGCGCCGCGGTCGTGGCCTTGCTGGCGTCGACGGGCTACGCCGCGGTCGCCGGCTGGGAACTGCCGACCTTGCGCACGGTGTTGATGATCGCCGTCGTGGCGGCGGCGCGACTGGCGCGTCGCCAGCTGCGCATCGCGGACGCGCTGGCCTATGCGGCGACGGCTGTCGTGCTGGTCGATCCGATGGCGGTGCTGTCGGCCGGCTTCTGGCTGAGCTTCGCCGGTGTCGCGTGGCTCGTGTGGTGCCTGCCCGATGCGCGCGACCTGTCGGCGGCGCGTGGTCTGGTGGCCTCGCAATGGGTGGCCACGCTCGGTCTGCTGCCGTTGACGGCCACGCTGTTCGGGCAGGCCTCGCTCGCCGGGCCGATCGCCAATCTCGTCGCGATTCCGTGGTGGAGTCTGGTCGTGGTGCCTCTGGCCCTGGTGGGCACGGGGCTCGAAGCGCTGCACTCCGGTGCCGGTGACTGGGCCTGGCAGGCAGCCGCATGGGCGTTCGCGCTGAGCTGGCCGCTGTTCGAGCGCCTCGCCGCCAGCCCCTTCGCGCTGTGGTGGCTGCCCGAGCCGCACGTCCTGGCCCTGCCGTTCGCACTACTGGCCGCGTTCTGGATGCTGTTGCCGCGCGGCGTGCCGGGCAAGGCGCTCGCGGCGCTGCTGTGGCTGCCCCTGTTGTGGCCGGACCGGCGCCTGCCGGCGCCCGGCGCCGCCGAGGCGGTGGTGCTGGACGTGGGGCAGGGCCTGGCGGTGCTGGTGCGCACGGCCACGCATGCGGTGCTCTACGACACGGGGCCGGCGGTGCCCGAGGGCTTCGACGCCGGCGAGCGCGTCGTGGTGCCGGCGCTGCACGCGTTGGGCGTGCGCCGACTGGATGCGATCGTGGTCAGCCACGGCGATGCCGATCATGCCGGCGGCTTTGCCGCGGTGCAGCGGCGCTTCGCCGCGCCGGTGGTGTTCGCCCCGCAATGGGACCGCGTGCCGGGGGCCGCGCCGTGTCTGGCCGGCAGCGCCTGGCAGGCCGACGGCGTGGTCTTCCGGTTCCTGCATCCCGATGTGCATTTTCCCGACTTCCGCAATCCGTCCAGCTGCGTGCTGCGGTTGGATACGCGTCACGGACGGCTGCTGCTGCCGGGCGACATCGACGCCGTGGTCGAGCGGCTGCTGGTCCATCGCGATGCCGCCGCGTTGCAGGCGGACGTGGTGGTGGCCGCACATCACGGCAGTCGCAGTTCGTCGGACCCGGCCTTCATCGATGCGACGGGTGCGCGCCACGCGCTGATCTCGGCGGGCCACGGCAACCGCTTCGGCCATCCGCATGCGACGGTCGTCGACCGCTGGGGCGAGGCGGGCAGCGCGGTCCTGGGCACGGCCGCCGGTGGTGCGCTCCGGATCCGCTTCGATGACCAGGGACCGGCAGTCGATGCGCAGCGCCTGCGCCATCGGCGGTTGTGGGACGCGGCGCAGCGTGACGCGCGCTGGGCGCGGTCACGGGCTGCGCTATCCTATTCCGACGACTGAACCGGCCGCGGGCCGAAGGGGTTTGCGTGCTCGAACTGGTGAAGGCCGGCGGCTGGCCGATGATTCCGCTGCTGCTGCTGTCGGCCGTTGCGCTGGCGATCATCGTCGAGCGCTTCTGGGCGCTGCGCCGCAAGGCGGTGCTGCCGCCGGGCCTGGGCCAGGAGGTGCGCGTGTGGGCGGCGCGCGGCGCGCTGGATCCGGCGCACATCGAATCACTGCGCAACACCGCGCCACTGGGTGCGTTGCTGGCGGCCGCGCTCGATGTGCGCAACCGGCCGCGCGAGGAGATCCGCGAGCGGGTCCAGGACGTCGGCCGGCACATCGCCTTCCGCATGGAGCGCTATCTCAACGCATTGGGCACCATCGCTGCCGCCGGCCCGCTGCTGGGCCTGTTCGGCACCGTGGTCGGCATGATCCAGATGTTCCTGGGCGTGATGGACCACGGCGTGGGCGACGTGAACCAGCTCGCCGGCGGCATCGGCAAGGCGCTGGTGTGCGCGGCCGCGGGCATGGTGGTCGCGATTCCGGCGCTGATGTTCCACCGCCATTTCCGCGCGCGCATCGACGGCTACATCGTGCAGATGGAGCACGAGGCGATCGCGCTGATGGACGCGATCGACCCACGTACCCGGCAGACCGCGCAGGTCGCGGCGCAGGGCTGACCCGTGCGCATCCGTGACCGCCGGGCCGAGGACACGCCCGAGCTGAATCTCGTGCCACTGATCGACGTGATCCTGGTGCTGATCATCTTCTTCGTGATCACCACCACCTTCGATGCGCGTTCGGTGCTCAAGCTCGAACTGCCGCAGGCCACCGGCGAGCGCAACGACGCCCAGGCGGGCACGCTGAGCCTGCTGATCAATGCCGACGGCCGCTATTTCGTCGACGACCGCGAAGCGCTGCGTACGGACGTGGAATCGCTCAAGCGCACCATTGCCGAGGTCGCCGGCGACGACCGCCAGCGCACCGTGCTGCTGCGCGCCGATGCGCGTACGCCGTGGCAGGCGGTGGTCACCGCCTACGACGCGCTCGGTCAGCTCGGTTTCACCCGGATCGCCAACGCGACCGCGCCGCAGGTCGCGACCGCAACGCCGGCCGATGCCGCGCAGGGGCAGTAACGTGGGCGCCGTCGCCGGAAACGCGCCTGCGGGCGCGCCGCCGCGTGCCGAACGGGCATGGCCGATCTACCGCCGGCTGCTGACGTTCTCCTCCGAGTACCGCGCGCTGCTGTCGGTCGCGCTGATCGGCATGCTGATCGAAGCGGCCGCCGGCGGGGCCTTCACCAAGATGATGGAGCCGATCATCGACGAGACCTTCGTCGGTGCGAACGCGGGCGTGAACCTGTGGTTGCCCGCGGCGATCATCGGGCTGTTCGTGCTGCGCGGCATCGCCGGGTATCTCGCGGACTACAACATGGCCAAGGCCGGCCGCGGCATCGCCCGTGATCTGCGCGTGCGCGTGCTCGGCAAGTATCTGCGCCTGCCGGGCATGCGTTTCGACGCCGAGCCGGTGCCGTCGATGCTGGTGCGTCTGGGCTCGGACTCCGACCAGGTCTCGCAGGCCGCAGTGGATGCCGCCAAGGTGATGATCCAGCAGTCGCTGCAGATCATCGCGTCGCTGATCGTGATGCTGTGGACGAGCTGGCAGGTGACGCTGACGATCCTCGTCATCGCGCCGCCGCTGTCGTGGATCATGGGCAAAGTGGCGCGTCGCTACCGCCGCGTCAGCCACAACATCCAGGACAGCTCGGCGCTGCTGCTGCAGGCGGCCGACCAGTCGCTGAGCAACCAGCAGGAAGTGAAGATCTACGGCGCGCAGGCGGCGGAGAACGCGCGTTATCGCGCGGTCGCCGACAACCACATGCGCCTGAACCTCAAGGTCGAGGCGACGCGCGCGATCTCGTCGGCGGTGGTGCAGCTGATGGGCTCGGTGGGTCTGGCGCTGCTGCTGGTCATCGCCGGCTACGAAGCCTCGCAGGGGCGGCTCACTGCGGGCGGCTTCGTGGCGCTGATGATCGCGATGATGGCGATCATCCCCGCGCTCAAGCAGCTGACCAACGTGCAGAACATGCTGCAGCGGGGCGTGGCCTCGGCCGAGCGCCTGTTCGAGATCCTCGACGCCGACGACGAGCGCGACACCGGCACCCGTGCACTGACGCGCGCGCGCGGCGAGATCGAGTTCCGCGGCGTGTCGGCGCGGTATCCGGGGCAGGAGCAGCCGGCGCTGCAGGACATCAGTTTCGTCGCCCGGCCCGGGACGGTCACCGCGATCATCGGTCGCTCGGGCAGCGGCAAGTCGACGCTGATCAAGCTGATTCCGCGGTTCTACGACTACGAGCGGGGCGAGATCCTGCTCGACGGCCACTCCCTGCACGACTACCGCATCGCCGACGTGCGCCGTCAGATCGCGCTGGTCGGCCAGCAGGTGATGCTGTTCGACGATTCGGTGGCCGCCAACGTCGCCTACGGCGAAATGGCCGGGGCCACGCCCGAGGCCCTTGCCGACGCCATCCGCGGCGCCAACGCGATGGAGTTCGTGAAGAAACTGCCGGCCAAGCTCGACAGCGGCATCGGCAGCCGCGGCGGGCGCCTGTCCGGCGGCCAGCGCCAGCGTCTGGCGATTGCGCGCGCGATGCTCAAGGACGCGCCGATCCTGATCCTCGACGAAGCCACTGCGGCGCTCGACACCGAATCCGAACGCCTGGTGCAGGACGCGCTCGACCATCTGATGCCCGATCGCACCACGCTCGTGATCGCGCACCGGCTGTCGACGATCGAGCACGCCGACCAGGTCCTTGTGCTCGACCAGGGCCGGCTGGTCGAGCACGGCACCCATCGCGAGCTGCTGGCGCAGGGCGGGCTGTACGCACATCTGCATCGGATGCAGTTCCGCGACGGCGAGGGTGGGGATCGCAGCGCGTGAAACCACCGAAGTACTGGTTCGACGGGCGGCGCCCGCCCGTGCATGCGCGGGCCCTGGCCCGGATCTACGGCGCGGCTGCGCGTCTGCGTCTGCGCCTGCTGCGTCGACAGCGGGTGTCGCGGCCGGTGCTGGTGGTCGGCAATCTCATCGCGGGCGGCAGCGGCAAGACGCCGCTGACGATCGCGATCGTCGAGCGCCTGCAGGCGGCGGGCTGGACCCCCGGCGTCGCCAGCCGCGGCTACGGGCGCGAAGCCGCCGGTACGCCGCGCTGGGTGGAGGCGGTCAGCGATCCCGCGCTGTCGGGCGACGAGCCGGTGCTGATCGCCGCGCGCACCGGCGCGAAGGTGCGCGTCGATGCCGACCGGGTCGCTGCCGCGCGTGCGCTGATCGCGGCCGGTTGCGACATCGTCGTGTGCGACGACGGCCTGCAGCACTATCGGCTCCATCGCGATCTCGAGATCGAGGTCATCGACGGGCGGCGGCGCTACGGAAATGGCGAGCTGATCCCGGCCGGCCCCTTGCGTGAACCCGCCGAGCGCGGCGCGCGCTGCGATTTCCGCGTGCTCAATACCGCCATGGATGCCGACGTCACGCCCCGGTTCGGCGAATGGCCGATGGCTCTGGAAACCGGCCACGCCCTGCCGCTGCTCGGCGGTCGGCCGCGTCGCATCGAGACCTTCGCCGGCCAGCGCGTGCATGCCGTGGCCGGAATCGGCGATCCGGAGCGGTTCTTCGATACCTTGCGTGCGCACCGCATCGCGGTCGTGCCGCACGCATTCGCCGACCATCACCGCTACACGCCCGAGGATCTGCAGTTCGGAAGCGATCTGCCGGTGCTGATGACCGAAAAGGACGCCGTGAAGTGCATGCGCTTCGCAGGCGAGCGTCATTTCAGCGTGCCGGTATCGGCGCGGCTGCCGGAAGCCTTCTGGATCGCACTGCTCGACCGGCTGTCGGCGCTGCGCTGAGTCCGGCGCCATCGGCACCGGCGCCGGCTCGCGTGCCGTGGAGGGCGGGCGGCCACCGCCACGCCCGCATCGATCTGGGACAATGCGGCCATGACCGCCACTCCTGATTTCGTCGTCGCGATTCCCGCACGCCATGCCTCGACCCGGCTGCCCGGCAAACCGCTGCAGCCGCTCGGTGGCGAACCCCTGGTCCTGCACGTCGCGCGGCGCGCGCTCGACGCCGGTGCCGCCGACGTCTGGGTCGCCACCGACGACACGCGCGTGCGCGATGCGCTGGCCGGGACGCCGGTGCGCGTCGCGATGACCGCAGCCGATCATCCCTCGGGCACCGACCGGTTGGCCGAATGCGCCGACATCGCCGGCTGGGACGACGAGCGCATCGTGGTGAACCTGCAGGGCGACGAGCCGTTCGCGCCGGCGTCGGGGATCCGGGCGGTCGCCGCACTGACCGCCGATCCGGGGGTCGCCTTGGCGACGCTGGCTGCCCCGGTCGAGGATGTGGACACGCTGCTCGATCCCAACGCCGTCAAGCTGGTGCGCGCCGCGAACGGTGATGCCCTGTACTTCAGCCGCGCGCCGGTGCCGTGGCCACGCGATGCGTTCGCGCACGATCGCAGCCGGATGCCGGCCGGCGACTGGTGGCGGCACATCGGCATCTACGGCTACCGGGCCGGCTTTCTGCGCAGGTTCGCGGCGATGCCGCCCGGACGCCTGGAGCAGATCGAGATGCTCGAGCAGTTGCGCGTGCTGGAAGCGGGCTTCCGGGTCGCGGTCGGCATTGCGCCGGAGCCCTTTCCGCCGGGCGTCGACACCCCGGAGGATCTGGCCCGGGCCGAGGCCCGGTTCGCGTCCGGAGCGCGCGGATGATCCGCCTGCTCGTCGTGTGCCTGGGCAACATCTGTCGCTCGCCCGTGGCGGAAGGCGCGCTGCGCCACCGCCTCGCCGACGCGCGGCTGGCGAAGCGGGTGGAGGTGGACTCCTGCGGCACCGGCGACTGGCACGTCGGCGATCCGCCCGACCCGCGCGCCATCCGCAGCGCAGCCGGGCACGGCATCGACATCTCGATGCTGCGGGCCCGGACACTGGTGCCCGCCGATTACCGTCATTTCGACGTCGTGCTGTGTGCCGACGCGAGCACCCTGCAGATCGTGCGGTCGCGGCAGCCCGCCGACGCCACCGCCGAGATCGTCGGCCTGCTGGACTGGGCGGGCCTGGGGCCGGGCGACGTGCCCGATCCCTACACCGGGGATGCCGCGGGCTTCGAGACGGTCTGGCAACTGGTCGATCGGGCCGCAGCCGGCATCGTCGAGCGGATCGGCGCCGGTACGGCGTCCGATCGCGCATAATCCGTCCATGACCGCCGACGCCGCGCCCGCGCCCGAGTTTCCGGCCAGCCTCGAATGGCTGAATCTGACGGACCCGCTGCGCATGGCCCAGCTGCGCGGCAAGGTCTGTGCGATCGCGTTCGTCAACCTGGGCTCGGCCTGGTGCCAGCAACGTCTGGCGGATCTGGGGCATCTGCGCGCGCGGCATCGCGAGCGGCTGCAGGTGGTCGCGGTCCATGTGCCGCGTTTCGATGCCGAGCGCGAGGTGCGCCGCAGCAGCAAGCGGTCGCATGCGCAGCAGCACGAGTTTCCGATCGCCCACGATGGCGACTGGACGTTGTGGCAGCACTACGGCATCGAGGCTTGGCCGACGGTCGTGCTGCTCGACGGCGAGGGCAAGGTGCGCGAGCGCATCGTCGGCGAAGGCGGTCTGCGCGAACTCGATGCCCGTGTGGCGGCGCTGATCTCTGAGCTGACGCCGCAGTTGCTCAATCCCGATCCGGTGCGCCTGCGGCGCAGCGGCGAACCGCCGTTGCCGATGCGGTTTCCCGTGGGTCTGGCGCTGTCGGGCAACTATCTCTACGTCGCCGACAGCGGCCACCATCGCGTGCTCGAATGCGACACCAGCGGGCGGATCCTGCGTCAGTTCGGCAGCGGCAGCCCGGGCTTCATCGATGGGCCGATGGAACTGGCGGCGCTGTCGCGGCCGCACGGCCTGTTCGTGCAGCGCGACGTGCTCTATGTCGCCGACACCGGCAATCACGCGGTGCGCGCGATCGAACTGCGCACCGGCGACATCGCCACCGTCTGCGGCGCCGGCCGGCCGGGCACCACGGTCGAAGGCCCACTGGCGGACCCGCGCGCGGTGGCGCTCGATCAACCGCGCGACGTCATCCTCGCCGGCGACAAACTCTTCATCGCCACCGCGGGCGACAACCGCATCTGGCGCCTCGATCTGGGCACGTCGACCCTCCAGCTGGTGGCCGGCAATGGCCGCCTCTCGGTGACCGACGGCACGATGGCCATGGCGTCGTTCGCCGAGCCGGTGAGTCTGGCCTGCGTGCAGCAGACCTTGTATGTCTGCGAGGCGGTCGGCTCGGCCGTGCGCAGCGTGCACACGCGAACCGGCCAGGTCACGACCCTGGTCGGGCAGGATCCGTGGCAGTTCGGACGGGTGGACGGCGCGCGCACCGATGCGCGGCTGCAGAATCCACAGGCCGTGGCGCTCGATCCCGAGGCGCCGGTGTTGTGGATCGCCGACAGCGGCAACGACACGCTGCGACGTCTGCGTCTGGGCGGTGGCGAATTGACGACGTACGAGCTTCCGCAGCGCCTGCACGCACCGGCCGGCCTCGCCGTGTCGGCGGAGGCCGTGTGGATCGCCGATACCGACGCGCACGCGGTGCTGCGTCTCGACCCGTCGACGGGCGCGTTGCGCCACGTCCCGATCGGCGAATGACCGCGCCGGCAGGACGCGCGCGCAAGGCGGGTGTGGTGTTCGACGGCAAGGCGTTCGTCGCAGGCTTGAGCACCGCGCCCGGCGTGTACCGCATGCTGGCCGAGGACGATGCCGTGCTCTACGTCGGCAAGGCGGCCGACTTGCGCAAGCGTGTGGCGAGTTACTTCAACGCCACGCCCAAGGCGGCACGCACGATGGCGATGATCGCGCAGATCGCGCGCATGGAAGTCACGGTCACGCGCACCGAGGCCGAGGCGCTGCTGCTGGAAAACCAGCTGATCAAATCGCTGAAGCCGCGCTACAACGTCTCGCTGCGCGACGACAAGAGCTACCCCTACGTGCTGGTGACCGGTGATGCCTGGCCGCGCATCGCGGTGCATCGCGGCCCGCGCAACGTGCCCGGCCGCTATTTCGGTCCCTATCCCGGCGTCACCGCGGTGCGCGAGACGCTGAACCTCATGCAGAAGCTGTTCAAGCTGCGCAACTGCGAGGACAGCGTCTTCCGCAACCGATCCCGGCCGTGTCTGCAGCATCAGATCGGACGCTGCACCGCGCCGTGCGTCGGGCTGGTTTCGGAACGCGACTATGCCGATGCGGTGCGCCGCGCCTCGATGTTTCTCGACGGTCGCAGCGATGCACTCAACGACGAAGTGGCGCGTGACATGGAGGCTGCCGCCGCGCGTCTGGATTTCGAGGAAGCCGCGCGCCTGCGCGATCTGCTCGGCAACATCCGCGGCATGCAGGCCCAGCAGTACGTGGACGGCCGCGTCGCCGAGCTCGACGTGCTGGCCTGCGCGATGCGCGGCACCCATGCGTGCGTGCTGCTGCTCTCGTTCCGCGACGGCCGCAATCTCGGCACCCGTGCGTTCCATCCGCGCACCAACGGCAGTGACGATCCGGCCGAGGTACTGGCGGCCTTCGTCTCCCAGCACTACGCCGAGCAGCCCGCGCCGCGCGAGATCGTGCTCGACCGCGCGATCGAGGACGTGGCCCTGCTGGAACAGGCGCTCGGCGAGTCCGGTGGCCGGCGCGTGCAGATCAAGACCAGCGTGCGCGGCGACCGCGCGCGTTACGTGGATCTGGCCCGTCGCAATGCCGAGATCGCGCTGGCGAGCGAGATGGGCAGTCAGGCCGCGCAGCAGGCGCGCGCCGAATCCCTGCGCGAGATGCTCGGCCTGGCCGAGCCCGCCCAGCGCATCGAGTGCTTCGACATCAGTCACACCATGGGCGAGGCCACGGTGGCCTCGTGTGTCGTCTTCGATGCGCAGGGCGCCGTGCGCGGTCAGTACCGCCGCTACAACATCAACGGCATCGAGCCCGGCGACGATTACGCCGCCATGCACCAGGCCCTGACGCGGCGTTTCAAGCGCGCAGTGGAGAGCGACGGCGTCGTGCCGGACGTGCTGCTGATCGACGGCGGGGCGGGGCAGGTCGCGCAGGCGCGCGACGTGCTGGACACACTGGGCATCACCGGCGTCTGTCTCGTCGGCGTGGCCAAGGGCGAGGCGCGCAAGCCCGGCGACGAAACCCTGTTGCTGCCCGACGGGCGCGAACTCAAGCCGGGCGCCTCGTCGCCCGGCCTGCAGCTGGTGCAGCAGGTGCGCGACGAGGCGCACCGCTTCGCGATCACGGGCCATCGCGGTCGCCGCCAGAAGGCGCGCAGCACCAGCCGGCTCGAGGACATTCCGGGCATCGGCCCCCGGCGCCGGGCGAGCCTGCTGAAACATTTCGGCGGCCTGGGCGGACTCAAGGCGGCAGGCGCCGAAGAGATCGCGCTGGTCGAAGGCGTCAATGCGGCGCTCGCCAGGCGCATCTATGCGACCCTACACGGGCTCGACACGGACACCTCCGGCCAGGGCCAGGACTGATCCCCCCACAGGCTTGCAATGAAATTCACGATTCCCACCTGGCTCACGCTGCTCCGGATCATGATGATTCCGGTCCTCGTGCTGGTGTTCTACCTGCCGTTCAAATGGACCAACTTCGCCGCGGTGCTGGTGTTCGGTCTCGCGTCGCTGACCGACTGGCTCGACGGCTGGATCGCGCGGCGGTATCACCAGTACTCGGCATTCGGCGCTTTCCTGGATCCGGTGGCCGACAAGCTGATGGTGGCGGTGGCCCTGTTTCTGATCGTGCAGGGACATCCCACGCCGTGGATGGCGTTCTGGGCGGCGGTCATCGTCGGACGCGAGATCGCGGTTTCGGCATTGCGCGAATGGATGGCCGAACTCGGCCAGCGTGCGGCGGTGAAGGTCGCGGCGATCGGCAAGATCAAGACCATCGCGCAGATGGTCGCGCTGTTGTGTCTGCTGTATTCGGTGACGCCCGAGCGTCCACCCCGTCCGGAACCGTGGATGGGACACGTGGTGTTCGTCATCGGCGACTGGCTGCTGGCGATCGCGGCGGTGCTGACGCTGTGGTCGGGTCTGGCCTATCTGCGCGCCGCATGGCCGATCATGCGTGCAGCGGAGAAGAACAAGTATTGACACCCCGGCAACGACGGGTAGAATTTCGCCTCCCAAGCGGGAATAGCTCAGTTGGTAGAGCGCAACCTTGCCAAGGTTGAGGTCGAGGGTTCGAGCCCCTTTTCCCGCTCCAGTTTCGAACGCGAAACCCCGGGCAGTACGCGGGGTTTCGTTTTGTCGGCAGGCTTCGGCCGGTCGTCGGGTCACCGGCCTGGTGGCAGAGTGGTTATGCAGCGGATTGCAAATCCGTGTACGCCGGTTCGATTCCGACCCAGGCCTCCACCGGCGCCTCCATCGGGCACGGCGTTACAATCGATTCATCGCGGGAATAGCTCAGTTGGTAGAGCGCAACCTTGCCAAGGTTGAGGTCGAGGGTTCGAGCCCCTTTTCCCGCTCCAGTCTTAGAGAAAGGCCTCGCGCATGCGGGGTCTTTTTTTTTGAGCGCCTGCTGAGGGCGGTTCCAATCCGCCGTGCACTCAGGCACGCTCCTCCCGCCTGCCCGGATGGCGAAACTGGTAGACGCACCGGACTTAAAATCCGTTGGCCGCAAGGTCGTGCCGGTTCGATTCCGGCTCCGGGCACCATGTCGCGCCGACGCGCGACCTCTGGCGACGCGCTCCGCACGATTTTCACCGACGCCGGATTAGAGTGTCGGCCTCGGCCAGCGCCGATCGACACGGGGCGGCGGCGCCCATCGCGGCGCCGGTGAACGCATGATCTCAGGCTCCAGACACAGCTTCCGGCTCGCGATCATCTCCCTGCTGGGGGTGACGACGGCCCTGACGCTTTCCGGCTTTCTGGTGTGGCGTCTGCTGCGCGGCGAGTGGGCGGAAGCCGCACTCGACGGCGTTGTGATCGTCGGCATCCTGTCGATCACGGGGCTGGCCTGGCGGTCGGAGCGTATCGACGTCGCCGGCACGCTGATGGTCGTCTTCAACACCACCGCCTGCATCGTGGCCACCTGGATGATCGGTCCGGGTGTGGGCGGTTGGGTCTATGTCGCGCTGATGACCAATTTCTACATCGCCGGCACCCGGACCGCGGCCTGGTGCGGCCTGGTTCTGGTGCTGGCCGCGACGGCGACGCTGGCACTGGGCGAGGGCGGTTATCACCTCAGCACACCGGTCACGTGGGCGCTCGTCTACGCGTTCTCCTATGCGTTCTCGCGCCGCGTGCGCAAGCACAACGACTCGCTCGAACTGCGCGCCAACCAGGATCCCCTGACCGGCATGGCGAATCGCGGCGCGCTCGAGGCCCGGCTGCAGGCCATCGTGGCCGGTCGTGAGCGGGGGCGTGCAGGCCTGCTGATCCTGGATATCGACCGGTTCAAAGCCATCAACGACGATTTCGGGCATGCGGCAGGAGACACCGTCCTGATCGCGCTCTCTGCCGCCCTGCACGAAGAACGTCGACAGGGCGACAGCGTGTATCGCTTCGGCGGCGAGGAATTCGTGCTGGTACTGCCTGCGGGAACGGACACCGCGCTCGAAACCGTGGCCGAGCGTTTGCGGACTGCGGTGTCGGAGCGGGTGAAGAGCCCTGCGGGCCCGATCACCGTTTCAATCGGCGGTGCGATGTACTGCGGGGAACGGGACTGGCAGGACTGGTTCGCGCGCGCCGATGCATCGCTGTACCTCGCCAAACGTGCCGGACGCGACCGGGTGCACATCGCAGAGTCGCTGCCGCAATAACAACCTCATCCATTCGCGCTCACGACGCTCCGCGGTGACCGCATGCGTCCTGCAATCCGATCCGAAATCCGGCTCAGCGCCCGGTATCCACCCAGTTCGATCCCGGCTCGTCCCACGCGGCCGCGTCGCGGCGTGCCGCATGTCGCCCGCGCTGCCGGCGCAGCGAGCGCCGCATGCAGCGCAGGCGGCGGCGGATGCGCAACATGCCACCCAGTGCCAGCAACAACGCCAGCGCGGCGGCAAAGACGAAGGCCCAGGGGGCCAGCGCAGCCAGTCCACCGATGATCGACCCCGCCGTGCGTGCCATGGCCGCGGCGAAGATCGCCCCCGCAAGAACCACGTACAGCGGGACGACGACGACCCGCCAGACGGTACGCGCCGAGATCATGGGCGGTGCTCCAGGCCCACGCACGCCGTGTGCCGTGCAGCGTCCGGGAGCGAAACCACGGTGCACGGCGGCAGCGCTTCGCCGAATCGCCAGTGCCGGGCTGCCTCGCTGCGCACCTCGCTCCACGTCGCGGCGCGGGGCGCATGCTCCCAGAGCGCGCGCAAGTGCGGTTCCACCTCGTGCCAGTCCGCATCGGGTTGACCGGTCCGGATGGCGCGGGCCATCTCGGCGAGGATCACGCGGTGCTGGGCGTCGTGGTGCATGGGAGGACTGCCGGAGAGCGTGGGAGTGAGGCAACGCTAGGCCGCCCTGCGCCAAACGGCCGTGAAGCTGTTCTGCTCATCGCCTGCAACCTTGACGCGCCGGCGGCAGCGGGGTGTCTACGATGTGCGGGTCGGCCGATGCGCGCATGGCACGCCCGGGCCCGGCATCCATTCCGAATTCCCTGAAGGAGACTGATGGCCCGTTACCTGGCGTATGCCACGAGCATCGCGATGGCCCTTGTATCGCTCTGGTTGGCGCTGCGCACCGGTGGCGCCGGCTGGATCCTGGCGGCAATCGTGTTCACCGCCCTGTCCGTGCTCGGCACACTCGATATTCTGCAACCCAAGGCGACCCTGCGCCGGCTCTATCCCTTGACCGCGCATTTCCGCTACGGCCTGGAGTCGTTCCGGCCCGAAATCCGTCAGTACTTCATCGAGGACGATCAGGACGAGGTGCCGTTCTCGCGCCAGCAGCGCGCGCTCGTCTACCAGCGCGCGAAGAACGTCAGCGACGTGGTGCCCTTCGGCAGCGAGCTGCCGATGTACGGCTCGCACTACGAATGGATCAACCACTCGCTGGTGCCGGCGCATGCCGAGTCGCACGACTTCCGTATCCCGGTGGGCGAGGAGCGCGCCCAGCCGTATGCGGCGAGCGTGTTCAACATTTCGGCGATGAGTTTCGGATCGCTCTCGGCGAATGCCGTGCGGGCGTTGAACCTCGGCGCCAAGCGCGGCGGGTTCTATCACGATACCGGCGAAGGCGCGATCGCCCGCTACCACCGCGAGCACGGAGGCGACCTGGTCTGGGAGATCGGCTCGGGCTATTTCGGCTGCCGCGACGCACAGGGGCGGTTCGATGCGGAGAAGTTCGCCGCCCAGGCGGTGGATCCGCAGGTGCGGATGATCGAACTCAAACTGTCGCAGGGGGCCAAGCCCGGTCACGGCGGCATGCTGCCCGGCGCGAAAGTCACGCCCGAGATCGCGGAGACGCGCGGCATTCCGGTCGGCGTGGACTGCGAGTCGCCGGCCGCACATACGACGTTCTCGACGCCGGTCGGGCTGCTGGAATTCGTCGATCGCCTGCGTGTGTTGTCGGGTGGCAAGCCGACCGGCTTCAAGCTGGCGATCGGCCACCCCTGGGAATGGTTCGGCATCGCGAAGGCGATGCTCGAGACCGGCATCCTGCCGGACTTCATCGTCGTCGATGGTGCCGAAGGCGGCACCGGCGCTGCGCCGTCCGAGTTCATCAACCATGTCGGGCTGCCGCTGCAGGAAGCGCTGATGCTGGTGCACAACACCCTGGTCGGCATCGGCCTGCGCGAGCGGGTGCGCGTGGCGGCCGCGGGCAAGATCACCAGCGGGTTCGACATCGCCCGGGCGCTGGCGATGGGGGCCGACTTCTGCAACGCCGGGCGCGGCTTCATGTTCGCGCTGGGCTGCATCCAGTCGCGCACCTGCCACACCGATCACTGCCCGACGGGCGTGGCGACGCAGGACCCGGCGCGCTGGCGCCTGCTCGACGTGCCGGACAAGGCGGATCGCGTGTTCCACTTCCATCGCAACACGCTGCGTGCGCTGCGCGACATGATCGGCGCGGCGGGCCTCGAGCATCCGATGCAGCTCGGGCCCGAGCACATTCTGCGGCGCGTGTCGCCGACCGAAGTGCGCTCGCTCGCGGCGCTGTACCGCTTCCTCGAACCCGGCGAGCTGCTGGTCGGCGTGCCGGAGCACGCGGTGTTCCAGACGTTCTGGCCGCAGGCGCGCAGCGACAGTTTCGCCGCGCCCGCGCGTGCAGCCGCGATGCACGTCGCCAAGCGCAAGGGCTAGGGTTCAGTCCAGAAGCGTCAGCAGGCGCTCGGTCGGACGTCCGATCACCGCCCGGTTGCCGCGGACGAGGATCGGGCGTTCGATGAGCTCCGGGTGCGCGGCCATCGCGTCGACGAGCGCGCGATCGTCGAGGTCCGGCGACGCCAGCCCGAGCGTGCGGAACGCCTCCTCGCCGGTCCGCAGAACGGCGCGTGGCGTGAGACCGAGCATCGCCAGCAGCGCATGCAGCGTCGCGACATCCGGCGGCGTGTCGAGATAGCGCACGATCCGCGGCTCGATACCGCGCTCGGCCAGCAGGGCGAGGGCCGCCCGCGATTTGGAGCAGCGCGGGTTGTGGTAGAGGACGAACGTATCGGTCATGGCGCGTCTCCGGGCTCGAGCGGATCCCCGGTCCCGCCGCGGCGGGCGACCACGGCGGTCGCGGTGACCTGCCCACTGGTATTGGCGACGGTCGCGAACACGTCGGGAATGGTGTCGACCGCCAGCAGCACGCCCAGCGGTTCGACCGGCAGGCCCATCGCCTGGGTGACCGGCAGGTTGTTGGTCATGAAGCTCACCTGGCCCGGCAGACCCACCGAACCCATGCTGATGACGATGCTCAGGCCGACTGCGACCGCCAGTTGCGCCGGTCCCAGCTCGACGCCGTACATCCAGGCGATGAAGACCACCACACTCAGATACTGCGTGGGGCTCGCGATCCGGAACAGCGACACGGCCATCGGCAGCACCAGCGAGGTCACCGCGAGCGGATAACCCAGCCGCTGCCGCGCGCTGTCCACCATCACCGGCAACGAGGCGAGCGAGGACTGGGTGCTCGCAGCGATCGCCTGCACCGGCAGCAGCGCTGCGGCGAACCGGGGCAGTCGCTCGCGCGCGACGACCACCGCCACGCCGTACATCAGCAGCGTGATCGCGATGTAGAGCGTGCACTGCAGGGCGATGTAGTAGCCCAGCGCGGTGAGCACACCGAGCCCGACGTGGGCGCAGACCGCGAGCACCAGCGCGAACACGCCCAGTGGAGCGACCCACAGCACCCAGCGCACGATCACGAGCATGGTGTCGCCGACGGTGCGCACCAGCTCGAGCATGCGCTGGCGCCGCTCGGGCTCGAGCCGGGTCAGCGCGAAGCCGAAGAACATCGAGAACACCACCAGCGGCAGCATCGCACTGGCGGCCGCGGCGGCAATCGCGTTGCTCGGAATGACGCTGGTGACCCACAGCCCGAAGTCCGGCGCCTGCGGCAGCACATCCGGTGCCTGGAGCGCGGCGCGGAACGCCGCCACCTGGGTCTCGTCGCGCGGCAGCAGCGCCAGGAACGCAGGCGCGGCCACCGCGGCGAACGCGCCGCACACGGCCAGCAGGATCGCGAACACCGCCATCGCCATCCGCGCGCTGCGCCCCGAAGCGGCCGCATCGGCAGCCGAATTGATGCCGACGATCACCAAAGCCGCCACCAGCGGCACCACGGTCATCTGCAAGGCATTGAGCCAGAGCCGGCCCACCGGCTGCGCGATGTCGGCGGCCGACGTCGCGATGCCGGCATCCCAGACCGACAACGAAAGGCCGACCCCGGCGCCGAGGGCGAGCGCCACGAGCACGCGGGCCGGCATCGACAGGCGGAACGTGGAGGACGGGGCAGCGGTCATCGGCACCGGGCGCTCGGAAGGCCCGCGCAGCATGCCATGGGGCTCGCGTCGGGGCGGTGGGGGAAATGCGCCTTGCGGATCGGACGCGCCGACACGGGGCGACTCACGCCGTCGATGCGAGATCCAGCGTGAGCATGTCGCGATGGTCGTCGCGGAATCCAGCGCGCGTGTACAGCGCCTTGGCTCTGGGATTGTGGTGATGCACTTCCAGGCGCAGACGCGCGGCGCCCCAGTCGCGGGCCTGCCGCGCCGCCAGTGCCAGGGCGGCGGCGCCGATGCCGTGCCCACGCGCATGCTCGGCGACGAACAGTTCGTCCAGCAGCACGTAGACGCCGCCCTGCTCGAGACTGAAGTTGCGTGTGAGAACGAGGTAGCCGGCGTCCGCGGCATCGCCGAGCAGCAGGATCGTGCCGTGTGCGTCGTCGTCGATCAGCGCCGCTGCGGCCGTCTCGACGCGCGCGGCGTCGAAAGGAATGCGGTCCTCGGTGCAGAAGCTGCGCATCATCAGCAGCAGTGCGGGCAGATCGGCCTCGGTGGCTGGCCGCGCCGCGAGCGCTGCGCTCACGGCCGCATCGCCGGCAATTGCCACGAGGCGGCGAGCCGCGTGTGTTCGGCCTCGGGCAGCAGCACGAAGCGCGGCGTCAGCGCGGGATCGAGCCACTGCAGCACGGTGTCGAGTGCCGCCGCGTCCATCGCCGTGCATCCGGCGGTGGTCTCGTCCGCGCGGCGCAAGAGGTGGGCGAAGATGCAGCTGCCGTGGCCGGGCACACCTTCCGCGTTGTGCTCGATGACGAAGCCGCGGCGGTAGCGGATGTCGCCATCCTTGTGCAGATCGAGGCGCATCGGCTCGGTGGACCCTGCAACCGCCTCGTCACCGACGTCCCGCGCATCGACGATGCGGTTGTAGAGCGGCGAGGCAGGCACGTCGATGCAGTAGTGCGACGCCTGCATCGGCAGATAGGGCAGGGCGCCGATGCCGGTGGCGGGATAGCCGAACGCAGGACCGATGGCGAAGATGCCGGCCGGTGCACGGCCGTCGCCTTCGCGCTTCTGCGGGCCCTGTGTCTGCGGCGGATGCACGCCGAGCCCCCAGGCGCTGCCGCTGCGTCCGAGCATCACCGGTACCTCGGCGCCGACCTGGCGCCATGGCCCGCCGTCGTCGCGTTCGAATCGCTGCAGGCGCGCGCCGGGTGCGTCCCAGTCCGCACTGGCGACGACGATCAACTGGCGTGCATCGGCCAGTGGCCCGGCAGCGGATGAGAGCGGCGGCGTGCTGCTGCAGGCAGCAAGCAGCAGCAACAGTGCCGACAGGCACCAGCGGGCGCGCGGGCAGGGCATCGGTGCGAGCATGGGCGTCTCCTGGAAAGATTCGCAGCGGCCGGCCGTGTACACGGCCGGCCGAATTCGCGTGTGCCTACAGCCTAACGGGTTCGAGGCCGGTGACCGCGATGATGCCCAGTCCCGGTGCATCGCCGAGCGTGATCTGTGGACCATCGAACTCCGCGCCGCCTTCGACCGGGTTCTCTGCGCACAGCGCCGGACCGTCGAGATCCACGTAGCGGAACGCCTGCGACTTCGCGATCGCCAGATGCGCGGCGGCGGTCACGCTGATCCGGCTTTCGAGCATGCAGCCAATCATGCAGGCCATGCCCTGCAGCGCGGCGATATCGGCCATCCGGATCGCATTCGAGAGTCCTCCACTCTTCATCAGCTTGATGTTGACGATGTCGGCGGCGCGCACGCGGATCAGCTCGATCAGCGCCTGTGGACCGAACACGCTCTCGTCGGCCATCACCGGTGTCGCGATGCGCTCGGTGACGAATTTCAGGCCGTCGAGGTCGTCGGCGCGGACGGGTTGCTCGAGCAGTTCGGGCAGGATGCCGGCGCCTTCGAGCCGCTGCATCGTCCGCACCGCCTGCTTCGGCGTCCAACCCTGGTTCGCATCGAGGCGCAGCTGCGCGCGACCGTCGACTGCGGCGTGGAGCGCGCGCACGCGGTCGAGATCGGTCTCCGGGTCCAGGCCGATCTTGATCTTCAGGGCCGCGTAGCCGCGATCGATCGCCGCCAAGGCGTCACTCACCATGGCGTCCACGCCGCCGACGCTGATCGTGACATCGGTCGAGAGCGTCGGTGTGCCGCCGCCGAGCAGCCGATACAACGGCGCGCCGTGCCGCTGGGCGAACAGATCGAACAGGGCGATCTCGACGGCCGCCTTCGCGCTGCTGTTGCGCACGAGCGCACTGTCCACACGCTGCAGCAGATCGTTGAAGGTGTCGATCTCGCCGCCGAGCAGGCGCGGCGCGATGACGCCCGAGATCGCGGCGATAATCGAACCGCAGGTCTCGCCGGTGATGGCGGCCGTGGCCGGTGCTTCGCCGAAGCCGGTGTGCCCGGTGTCCGCTCGGATCCTGACGACGACGGTCTCGACGGCGTCGACAGTACGCACCGCGGTCTTGAACGGCGCGCGCAGCGGCACACGCAGCGTGCCCAGATCGAGGCGGGTGATCTTCATCGGCGCGGTCTCCCGGACATCAGCGCACGCGCCGGATGTGGGTGATGCGATCGATCATCGCCACGCCTCCGGCATCGGCGAGCAACGGGGTCGTCGGGGTCACCACGACGCCATTGAGCGGGGCACGATGGATCATGCCGGCGTCGTCGCGAAGAAAGGTGCCGGCGGTGTCGTGGATCACCCAGGGCTCGCCGTCGACGTGGCCGATGATCATCATCACGTGCCCGGGCACGAAGACCAGATCGCCGACGTCGGCCTCGCGCAGCCACTGCAAGCGCCGCGCGCGCGATGTCTCCGGCGCGACGGTGATTCCGTCGAGCGCCTCGGCAACGGCCTGGGCGCCGGTGTTGCGCGGCAGCAGCACGCCGACACTGCGGAAGATCTCGGAGACGAAACCGCTGCAGTCCCGTGCGTTGTAGGCGTGGCCCCAGCCGTAGCGCTCACCGAGGAACTTGAACGCCTGGCGGATCAGCGTCGCATGCGTGTACGGCAGCGCGGCCGTGTGCACGTCGGCGGAGCGCGGTATCGCCGCAGGCGCGAACGACAGCGTGCCGTCGCCCCCCCGCACCGGAAGTTCGACGACATGGCCGTAGGCCGGAACCTGACCGTTGAGCGAGGCACCATCGGGCCACGCCACACGCGGCACACGCACACCCATCTCGAGTTGCACGTCCGACACCGCCGGCGCCTCCGGCGTGACCACCGTGCGTGCGGTCGCGCCGGTGACGACGAGGCCGTCGGCTGCGCGATCGACGTAGCCGGCCACCTCCGCACGCGTCCCCAGCGCGACATGCCGGTGGTCGATCCACGCGGCGTAGCGTTCGCTGACGACGAACAGCCAGGCACCGTCACGGCTGCGATGCAGCACGGCGACCGGCGTGCCGGGAAACAGCGCGTCTTCCTGGAACCGGTCGATGTCGGTGTCGTCGACGCGGCTGAAGACCCGCAACGCGCTGGGGAACGTCCGCAGATCCGCGCGCCGGACGACCAGCCCGAAATCGGGCTCGACGGTCGCGTTCACGGCATCGAGTGCGAGGGCCTCGACCAGGGCGTCGAGTGTCGATTCGGCAACGGGTCCTTCGGCCGTGAAACGGGGCGCGGTCGGCCGCACGGAGATTTGCTTGATCCAGGCGATCACCACAGCGCGCGTCATCGTGTCGGGCAGGGCGAGCGGTGCGTGGATCGACGGCTCGTCGCGCATGGCCATGTTGATCGACTCGATCGCAGCGCGATCGAGCAGCAGCGCCTCCGGCGCCTGTGCACGTTCGATCCAGAACGCCGGTGACAGCGTCTGCTCGCTCAGGCCGGGTACCGGCATCGCGTGCGCAGACGTCGAGCCGGGCGGGGCGGCGTGGCTTCCGGACGTCCCGAGTGCCAGCAGACATGCGAGCACGATCGGAGCGGACAGACGAAAACGGGACCGACGCATCACACCTCCTGCATCGCATGCACCGCGCACGCGATTGGACGCATCGAGGATATGGGATTTGCCGCACCGGACAACTGCCGCGGCGGCGCGCAATCGATACGACCGGTCTCGCGGGTCGCGAATCACGGTGACCCGCATGCGGGTGGGCGCGCGGTATGCATGCGGCGCCGCGGCGCTGGATCCGTGCGGCGAGTCCAAATTGCAGATACGAAAAAGCCCCGCATCGCTGCGAGGCTTTTCGTTACAACTGGCGGAGCGGACGGGACTCGAACCCGCGACCTCCGGCGTGACAGGCCAGCATTCTAACCAACTGAACTACCGCTCCGAGGCGCGAGATTCTACATGAAACTTCGCGCTTGGGAAGGGGTGTGATGCAACTTCGATGCGATCGATCTGCGCGCGCCGGTGTCGTCGCATTCCGAGGGCAAAACACGTCGGAGCAGTGCGGCGTCTGCGCACGTACGCGGGGCGCAGGCAGGACGTTCGACCCGTCGATGGCGCGCGCTCGTCGCAGGGCGCCGGCGTGATCCATGTGTCTGCGCGCGGGGCAGCCTGCAACGTCGACGATGCGCAGGTCGCGGCGATGGCGAACGTGTTGCGATGTCGCCGCACCCCGGACACATTCGCCGAGCGGGCTGCGGACCGACCACGCATGTGCAAGCTGCGCAAAAGAAAAACCCCGCGACATGCGCGGGGTTTCGCTTTGATCCGATGGCGGAGCGGACGGGACTCGAACCCGCGACCTCCGGCGTGACAGGCCAGCATTCTAACCAGCTGAACTACCGCTCCACATTGGAAACCTGGTGCGTGGTGGGTGCTGAGGGTTTCGAACCCCCGACCCTCTCCGTGTAAAGGAGACGCTCTACCGCTGAGCTAAGCACCCATGCGGAACCAACCAGCCGCTTACTTTACCGCATCCTTCAGCGCCTTGCCAGCCTTGAATGCAGGCACGGTCGAGGCGGGGATCTGGATCTGCTCCTTGGTCTGCGGGTTCAGACCGGTACGCGCGGCGCGCGGACGGGCGACGAACGAACCGAAGCCGACGAAGTTGACCGCCTCGCCGTTCTTCAGCGCTTCGGTGATCGTGTCGAGCACGGCGTCGACGGCGCGGCCTGCATCGGCGCGCGACAGACCGGCCTTCTCGGCAACGGCGGCAGTGATATCAGCTTTGGTATGAGCCATGAGCGTTCCTCTTCTCTTGTATGTGCGCGTGTCAGGCGTCTAGGAAACGGGGCGCCAACCGGTGCGGCGGCCCCGGGGGCGTTCGGAGGCGCATGGTACGCGATCGTTCCGGGGAATACGACTTCGGCCCACGCCGCGCGCCGAAGCCGGGTTCAGCGGGGACGCGGAGGCCGCGGCCTGCGCGCACGGCACCATGCGGGTAAACTGACCGGCTCGCCCATCCAGTGCCCGACAATGCTGCAAGCGCTTCGAGAAAAGACCAGTGGTTGGATCGCCATCGCCATCGTGGCGGTCCTGGCGGTTCCGTTCGCATTCTTCGGGATGGAGCAGTATCTCTTCCAGAACAATGCCGACTACGCGGCCAAGGTCGAAGCGCCGCCGAAGTGGTGGCGCTCCGCGCCGGACGTGTGGCTGGTGCGCAAGCTCGCCTGGTCGACCACCGAGGTCAGCGCCGAGGAATTCCGCCAGGCCTTCGATTCGATGCGCGAGCAGCGTCGCGAAGCCGAAGGCGAGAATTTCGATGCACGCGGCTTCGAAACGATGGAGAGCAAGCGCGAAGTCCTCGAGCAGCTGATCGATCGTGCGGTGCTGGCACTCGCTGCCGAGCGCGCCAACATCGTGGTCGACAACCAGCAGGTGCAGTCGATCATCGCGTCGATTCCGGCCTTCCAGGTCGACGGCCGCTTCGATCCGCAGCGCTACCAGATGGCGTTGCAGTCGGCGCAGCCGCCGCGCACGCCGCGCGAGTTCGAAGCGTCGGTGCGCCTCGACCTGCAGCGCGCGCTCGTGCCGCAGGCGATCGCCGAGTCGGCGTTCGTGACCCCGGGCGAATCGCAGCGTCTGATGCGCCTGCTCGGTGAGCGCCGCGACGTGAGCTTCGTGGTCGTGCCGCCGCCGGCAGCCGACGAGACGCCGGTCGCCGATGCCGATCTGCAGGCCTGGTACGAGGCGAACGCCAGTCGCTACCGCGCGCCCGAGCAGGTCGCGCTCGAATACATCGAAGTCCGCGGTGAGGACCAGGCTGCCGACACGCCGGTGTCCGAAGCCGACGCGCGCGCGCATTTCGAGCAGGTGAAGTCGCGCTTCACTGCGGCCGAGCGTCGCCTCGCTTCGCACATCCTGGTCGAAGTGCCCGCCGGCGCCGATGCCGCCGCCCAGCAGGCCGCACAGGCCAAGGCCGCCGACATCGCGGCGCGTGCGAAGCAGCCGGGTGCGGACTTCGCGGCGTTGGCGCGCGCCGAATCCGACGATCCGGGTTCCAACCAGGGCGGCGGCGATCTGGGCTGGATCGAAACGGGCATGATGGCCGGTCCCTTCGAGGACACGCTGTTCGCGATGCGGGCCGGTCAGGTGAGCGATCCGGTGCGCACCGATTTCGGCTGGCACGTGCTGCAGCTGCGCGAGGTCGACGCCGCACGGCCGGTGGCGTTCGAAGACGTGCGCGAGGAGATGGAGCGCGAGGTCCGCGACAACGCCGGCTCCCAGGTCTACAACGAACAGGTCGGTCGGATCGTCGACGAGATCAACCGCCATCCGATGTCGCTGGAGCAGGCCGCCGCGGCAGCGCAGCTGCCGGTGCGCACGATCGGGCCGTTCGCACGCGGCGCTGGCAGCGGCATCGCCGCCAATCCGGCGGTGGTGCAGGCGGCGTTTTCCGAAGCGCTCACCCAGGACGGCACGGTGAGTGATCCGATCGAGATCGCGCCGAACCACACGGTCTTCATCCGCGTCACCAGCCACACCCCGGAACGCGCCCAGACGCTCGACGAGGTGCGGACCCGGGTGACGGCCGAGATCCGCGGTGACCGCGCGCGCCGGCAGGCCGAAACCGCCGCCGACGCGATGGTCGCCGAACTCGCGGGTGGCATGACCCTGCAGGCGCTGGCCGAAGCGCGATCGCTGGAGGCGACCTCGGTGCCGGGCGTGCCGCGCGGCGCACCGGTGCCCGACGCCACCGCGAACCAGGCCTATTTCCGCGCCACCCCGCCGGCCGAAGGTGCGACCACGCCGGGCCGCGTGCTGCTGGCCGACGGCAGCGCCGTCGTGTTCACCGTCGACCGGGTGATCGTGGGCGATCCGGCCGACGCCAGTGAGCAGGAGCAGGCGATGCTGCGTCAGCAGCTCGGTGCCCTGCTGGGCAACGAGGACGCCGAGGTGCTGCAGCGTGCGCTGCGCAGCCAGATGAAGATCACGGTCAACGAGGCGCGCCTCTGACGGTGTGACACGTCCCCGTTGCTGTCAGGAACGCCCGGCCCCGTGCCGGGCGTTTCGCGTCCAGAAGGGCGAATCACGCGTGGGCAGCGCAGGCCCGGTGCGCGGCCTGCGCGCCGCGGAATGTCGATGCGCCGCGCGGCGGCGACTGGCGGAACGGGCGTGGCGATGACGACACGATCCGCGTGCCGCGGTGCGCGCAAGGCCCGGTGTCGAACCTGCAGCAGGCACCGTGCATCGCGAAGACCGCCTTGGAGCCCGCACACGGGCGGGCAGGGCGGCAGACGGCTGCGATCAGGGGCCGCCGTCGATCCGCAGTTCCATGCCCGGGCGCAGCACGCTGCGCGCGTCGAGACCGTTGTGTTCGAGCAGGGCCCGGCTGCTGACGCCGTAGCGGCGGGCGATCGCCCAGATCGAATCGCCGTTGACCACGGTGTGCACGCGCCGGGCGACCGTCGATGCGATATCCGAAGCCGTGACCGCATCGTCCGGCTCCGGCGGCGCTTCGGCCATGAACACCGGCGGCGTCGCCGCGGATTGCGGCACGAGTACCTGCACCGGCTGGCCGATCCGGGCCACGCGGCCGTCGGCGTGCGCCGGGTTGAGGCGACGCAGCTGTTGGGCGTCGGTGTCGTGGCGCGAGGCGAGCGTGTCGAGATCACGCACGCCATCCGGCACCGGAATCGCCTGGAGCACCGGCACCTCGCGATCGAGTGAGACCAGCCAGCCTTCGCGCGCCTCGGCTTCCTTGATCACGCACGACAGCGCATGCAGCTTGCGCACGTAGCTGTGCGTGATGTCGGGCATCGCGAGTGATGCCGGGTCCGCCGTCGCCGGTGCCTGGCCGGCGCGCTTGAGCGCATTGAGCACGCGGTACTCGCCCGCGTTGTAGGCCATCACCGCCAGCCGCCAGTCACCGGCAAACATGCCGTGCAGGGTTCTGAGGTAGCGCACCGCAGCGGTCGTGGCATCGGCCGGTGACAGCCGGCCGTCGTAGCCGGGGCGGATCGGGATTTCGTGATTGCGCGCGGTCACCGCGATGAACTGCCACAGCCCGGCGGGCCCGGAGGCGCTGCGTGCACCGGGCCGGTAGCCGCTCTCGATGAAGGGAATCAGCGCGTATTCCGTCGGCAGGTGGGCGTCACGCATGGCCTCGACCACGTAACCGAACAGCGGCAGCACGTCGTTGCTGCGCGAGGCCAACTGGCGAGGCACATGGCCGAAATGCGAACGCCAGCGGGTGCTGGCGTCGTCGCTGCAGTCCTGGTCGGCCAGGCCGTCGAGGAACCGGCGATAGATCTCCTGACCATTGCGGACAGTGGGGCCGCCGGCAGCCGGGCCGGCAACACCGGCCGCGGCGGCCGCCTGCACAGACGCAACGGCCGGCTTGGCTTCGGAGCCGGCCATCACCGGCAGGGCCGGCATCGCCGCGAGCAACAGGGCCATGGCGAGCCGGGAACCACCCCGCGCCGTCATGCGCGGAATCCGTCCTTCCAGCGCCGGAGCGCGGCGAAGACCTGGACGCGGTCGTCGGATGCCTCACCCGCGTGGACCGCCACCGCGTCGCGCACGGCGGGGACTTCGACGCGCAGAAACGGATTGCACGCCAGCTCGCTGTGCAAGGGAACGGGAAGCGTCGGCCTGTGGGCACTGCGCATCGCGATGATCTCCTGTTCGCGGCGCTCGAGCGCCGCATTGTCCGGGTCGACGGCGCGTGCGAACGCGGCGTTGGACCGGCTGTATTCGTGGCCGCAACACACCAGGGTGTCGGCGGGCAGGGCCGCCAGGCGGTCGAGTGAGTCCAGCATCTGGGAGGGCGTACCTTCGAACAGACGCCCACAGCCAAGGCTGAACAGGGTATCGCCGCAAAACAAGTGCCCATGGCCGAAAAATGCGATGTGGGTCGCGGTATGGCCCGGTACGGCAAGAATCTCGAAGCGCCACGGGCCGTCTTCGAGCCGATCGCCACCGCCGACCCGCCGGCTGGCGACGGGGATACGCGCATCGTCGGGTGCGATGACCGGCAGCCCCGGCCAGCGGGCGCGCAGCGCCGCGACGCCGCCGATGTGGTCATCGTGGTGGTGGGTCAGCAGCACGAGGGAGGGCGTCAGACCATGATTTGCCGCAGCCAGAACCGGCTGCGCATCGCCGGGATCGACCACGATCGTGCTGCCATCGTCGGCCTCCAGCGCCCAGATGTAGTTGTCGTCGAAGGCGGGAATGGGCTGCAGGCGCATGGTGTCCGGACGGTGGCGGGAGCGAAGCCCGTACAATGCGGACCATGCCCGCGATCTTCCCGACCGGTCAACCGGACGCCGCCAGCGACTGGTTCGCCACCCCTGCCGGCCGTGCGGTCCTGGCCAGCGAGCAGGCGCTCGTCAGCGAAGCGCTCGGTGCGCATCCGGGGCTGCCCTGGCTGTGGGTGTCGCCGGGCGAGCAGCGCCATGCGGTCGGCGGGCGCGGCCTGCATCTGGCGCGCCGCGGCGTGCATCTGCACGGCCCGGTGCGGTGCGCCTGTCCCTTGCCGCTCCCGAGCGAGGCCTTCGGGGCCATCGTGCTGCAGCACGTGGTGGGCGTGCGCGACGAGGCCCTCCTCGAAGAAGCCGCGCGTGTGCTCGCGCCCGGTGGGCATCTCTGGCTGCTGGTGCTCAATCCGCTGACGCCCTACCGCTGGCGCTGGCGCGGCCACCGCATCACCAGTGCCGAACCGCTGACCTGGCGGCGGCGTCTGCGTGAGGCCGGACTCGCGCCCGACGCGGTGTCACGCGGCGTCGGCCCGAGCTGGCGCGAAGTGCCTGCCGGCGACAGCCAGGACGGTCCGGGGCTGCGCGCGGCCTACGCGCTGCGTGGCCAGAAACGGCATCTTCCGCTCACCCCGGTCCGGCGCGCGCGCGCATTGCCGGTTCCCGCAGCGGCGCCGGCCGTCTGACTGCGCTCTTTCGTCCTTGGATTCCATGAAGTCGATCGTGATCTACACCGACGGTGCCTGCCTCGGTAATCCCGGCCCCGGTGGCTGGGGCGCGCTGCTGCGCTACCGCGACATCGAGCGCGAGCTCAGCGGGGGCGAACCGCAGACCACCAACAACCGCATGGAGCTGATGGCGGCGATCGTCGCGCTCGAAACCCTGACCGAGGCCTGCCGCGTCGACCTGCACACCGATTCCCAGTATGTCCGCCAGGGCATCACCGAATGGCTACGCAACTGGGTGCGACGTGGCTGGAAGACCGCGGCCGGCGGCGCGGTGAAGAACCAGGACCTGTGGCAACGCCTGCAGGCGGCCAGCGAACGTCACACCATCGAATGGCATTGGGTCAAAGGCCATTCCGGTCATCCCGAGAACGAGCGCGTCGACGCGCTCGCCACCGCGGCCGCGCGCGCACAGCGCAGCGCCGTCGCCTGAACCCAGAGGACTCCGGCAGCATGCGGCAGATCGTGCTCGACACCGAAACCACCGGCCTGGAATGGAAGAAGGGCAACCGCGTGGTCGAGATCGGCTGCGTCGAGCTGGTCGAGCGGCGACCGACCGGCCGGACCTATCACCAGTACATCCGCCCCGACTGCGATTTCGAACAGGGCGCGGCCGAGGTCACCGGCCTGAGCCTCGAATTCCTGGCCGACAAGCCGCCGTTCGAGGAGATCGCCGACGCGTTTCTCGCCTTCATCGACGGCGCCGAACTGGTGATCCACAACGCGGCCTTCGACGTCGGCTTCCTGGATTACGAGCTGTCACGGCTCGGTCCGCATTACGGCGACATCCGCGCGCGCGCGCGCATCGAGGATTCACTGCTGCTGGCCCGGCAACGGTTCCCGGGACAGCGCAATTCCCTCGACGCACTGTGCAAGCGGATGGGCGTGGACAACGCGCACCGTCAGCTGCACGGCGCGCTGCTCGATGCCCAGCTGCTGGCCGAGGTCTACCTCGCGCTCACCGCCGGCCAGCACGAGATCGGCTTCGAGGCGCCGGTCGACACCGGCCGTTCGGTGGCGCACCGGGTGATCGTGCAGCCCACCGGCGCGCGCCCCGCCTTGCGCGTGCCGGACGCGGATCTCGCCCTGCACGCGGCGCGCGTCGCGGCGATCCGGACGCGCGCGGGCCGCTGTCTGTGGGATGTCGCCGAGGAGGCCGCCCTGCCGGCCTGAGGTGATGCGGCGGCTACTGCCGTCGGATCAGGATCACCGTGACGTTGTCGGAGCCGCCGCCGTCCAGCGCGGCCGCCACCAGCCCGTCGACGCACTCCTGGGCGCTGCATTCGCTATGCGCCAGAACACGGGCGATCACGGCGTCGTCGACCTCTTCGGTCAGACCGTCGCTGCACAGCAGCAGCTGGGTGCCCGGCACCAGTTCGCCCGACAGCGTTTCGACATTGAGTGCGTCCGGATCGGTGACGCCCAGTGCCTGGGTCACGACGTTGCGATGCGGATGGCTGCGGGCCTGGTCGACGCTGAGTGCACCCTTGGCGATGAGTTCCTGCACGTAACTGTGGTCCTGGGACAGCTGGGCCAGCTTGGCGTCGCGCCACAGGTAGACACGGCTGTCGCCCACCCAGGCCACTTCGAAGCGCGGCCCCTGCACACGCGCCGCGACCACGGTGGTGCCCATCGGCAGGCTGTCGTTGCGGCGGCGCGAGGCGCGGATGATCTCCTCGTCGGCCACACGGATCGCATGCGACAGGGAGGCGCCGGCGCGGATCTCGCGCACGATGGTCTCGCGCGCCAGTGCGCTGGCGACCTCGCCGTATTCGTGTCCGCCCATGCCGTCGGCGATCAGCCACAGGCCGAGCTCGCTGTCGCCGTAGTAGGTGTCCTCGTTGAGGTCGCGGCGCAGGCCGACGTGCGTCAGATGTCCGAACTCGATCATGCGGCTCCCGGCGCGTGCATGGTGGACGGATGCTGCGGACAACGGCGCCCGCACGGCGGAACGGCCAATGTCGAACGGCAGGGAGCGGCGGGGAGGACGGAAAACGGAGAAGTCGACGGCATGCGGCATTGTGGCGCCTGGATTGCCCGCGAGCATAGGCCATGCGGCAGGGGGGCGCCCAACGCGATGCGATGGCGCGCGCAGACGCAGCGCCGGACGTGCGGGGTGATGCGATCACGCCGTCCATGCCCGGTGGCGTAAGGTGGGCGCGTCTGTCCTGATCCGGTTTCCAATGTCCGAACATGCAGCGTCCTGGCCCTGGTGCGCGGGCGAAATGGCCGAGCGCGTCCGGACGCACGACTGGCGCGACACCGGACTGGGCCCCGTCGAACGCTGGCCGGCATCGCTGCGCCATGCGGTGGGACTGATGCTGGAATCCCCGGTGCCGATTGCGATCGCATGGGGATCGCCCGGCTATTACCTCTACAACGACGCCTTGCGCCCCTTGGCCGGCAAGCGACATCCACGCCAGTTCGCCCAGCCCTTCATCGAGGCGTGGCCGGAGATCGAGGCCCAGGCCGCTTCGATGCTGGCCGATTCGCTCGCCGGTCGCTCGGTGCAGCTGCGCGCGCAGCCCTTCGACCTGATGCGCGACGGCAGCTGCGAGCGCGTGCTCCTGGACGTGGATTATTCGCCGATCCGGGACGGCGCCGGACGTCCGGCCGGCATGTGGCTGGTGGTCCGCGAACTGGCACGCGAATCCGCGGTGCGGGCGGCGGAGGCGAGCGGCGACCGCGAGCGCTGCCTGCTCGCGCTCAGCGATGCCCTGCGCGATCTCGCCGATCCGGGCGAGATCCATGACACCGCGGCGGCGCTGCTCGGCACGCATCTGCAGGTGGATCGCATCGGTCATGGCGATTCGGGCCACGGGGGTCTGGTGATCCGTCAGGGCTGGCCGGCGCCCGGTCCCCCTCGCGCATGGCCGGCGGCCGCCCTGGCGGCCATCCTCGTCGGCGATGGCGCGGGGGCCGCCGGCGCGGTGATCGATGACGTGCGCCGCGATCCCCGTCTCGACACGCCCCGCCGCACGCTGCTGGAGGCGCACGACATCGCCGCCGTGGCAGCACCTCCGCCGCGCGTGGCCGGCATCGACCGGTTCGTCGCCCTGAGCCGCGCGCCGCGTTGCTGGACGGCGTCGGAGCTGGACCTGATTCGCGAAGTCGGCGAACGCGTGCACGCCGCGGCCGAGCGCGCCCGCGCCAAGCGGGCGCTGGCCACCAGCGAGCAGCGGTTCCGTGCGGTGGCCGAACAGGCCGAGGTCGGCATCGCCATCGCCGACCGTGACGGCTGCCTGGTCTACGTCAACGATCGCCACTGCGACGTCATGGGGCGCTCGCGCGCGGCCCTGCTCGGGGTGCGCATCAAGGCCCTGACTCATGCGGACGACTGGCCCGGCGACGCCGAGCGCATGGCGGCGCTGTATCGCGACGGCACGCCGTTCACGACCGAAAAACGTGTACTCGTCGACGGCGAGCCGCGCTGGATCCGTCTGGCCGTGGGGCCGTGGCGCGACGGCGCCGGGGCGATCGCGGGCAGTCTCGCGGTCAGCCTCGACCTGACGTCGCGCCGCCTCGCCGAGCAGGGGCTGCGCGACAGCGAGGCGCGATTCCGCCAGTTCGGTGATGCGTCCTCGGACGTGCTGTGGATCCGCAACGCGAAGACACTGGCTCTGGAGTATCTCAGCCCCGCGTTCGAGACGATCTACGGACAGGCGCGCGAAGTTTCGCAGCGCGACCCCGACTACTGGTTGTCGCTGGTGCATCCGGACGACCACGCGCGGGTGCGCAGCCTCATACGTCGGGTGCGCAAGGGCGCCCGCGCCAGCTACGAGTTCCGCATCGTGCGGCCTGACGACGGACGGGTGGTGTGGATCCGCAACACCGATTTTCCGGTGCGCGACGATGCGGGCGAGGTGAAGCGCATCGGCGGCATCGGGCGCGACATCACCCGCGAGCGGGACGATGCCGCGATGATGGAAACCCTCGTCGCCGAGCTTCAGCACCGCACCCGCAACCTGATCGCGGTGGTCCAGTTGCTGGCCCGGCGCACGCTGCAGGAGAGCGGCGACGTCGACGCGTTCGGGCGCCGGTTCGAGGCGCGGCTCGCCGCGCTGGGGCGGGTGCAGGGCCTGTTGTCGCAACGTCCCGACGGTCATCCCGTGACCTTCGACGCGCTGCTGCATCAGGAACTCGACGCGCATGGCGTCGGGGCCGGCGACGATCCGCGGGTCGCGCTGCGCGGGCCGGCGGGTGTTCCACTGCGTTCACGGCTGGTGCAGACGCTGGCGCTGGCGTTGCACGAACTGACCACCAATGCCCTGAAGTACGGGGCCCTGTCGGACGCCGGCGGTCGGCTCGAGGTGGCCTGGTGCATCGTTGGCCGCGGCGAGGGTCGAGCGCCGGCCCTGCATGTGACCTGGCACGAGCGCGGCGTGCGTGTGGAGCCGGGCCGGACCGCGGACGGGTACGGGCGCGAACTCATCGAGCGCGCGCTGCCGTACCAGCTCAAGGCGCAGACCACTTACGAACTGCGGCGCGACGGGGTGCTCTGCACCATCGAGGTTCCGCTTGACGAGGACGTTGGAGGGTCGCCGCCATGACGCCCCGGGCCTATCGCATCCTCGTCGCCGAAGACGAGTACATGCTGGCCCTGCATCTGCAGGACGGATTGACCGCGCGCGGGCTTGAGACCGTCGGCCCGCTGGCGACGCTGGAGGAGGTGCAGGCGTTGCTCGACAGCGGGGCGCCCCTGGACGGCGCGATCCTCGACGTCAATCTGGGCGGCGAGCGGATCTTTCCGGTGGCCACGCGCCTGCGCGCGCTGGGTGTTCGCTGCGTGTTCGTGTCGGGTTACGACCGCGCGCTGCTGCCCGCGGGGTTCGACGACGTACCGCACTGCGTGAAGCCGGTCGATATCGAACAGGTGCTCGCCGCCATGGGTCTTTGAGGTCCGAGTAGCTGTCGTCGTCCCCGTGGCTATGAGCAACCGCACGGCTGGCCAATCGGGAATCCAGCGACTTCAAACGTTTGGAAACCGGAGGCGCTGGATTCCCGCCTTTACGCGAATGACGGTCAAGGACGGACTTGTTCAGGCATTCCTTCGCCTGGACCAGGCGCAGAGATGTCGCTGCACACCCCATGGGTGTGCAGCAGCTTCGACGCGCGCTCACAGGCACCGGCGCTTTCGTCGAGGAAGAATCCGGCGCGCGTCGGATCTCCGGAGTCGAGTGCACTGCGCGCGGCCGCCACGGTGACGCTCGCGGCGTTGACCGCGTTGCGCAGCGCGTGCAGCCAGGCCGGGTCCGCGCCCTGCAACGGAGACGCGTCGCTCATTCCGCGCTGCCGTCCGCACCGACGCGGCGGATGCCCAGCCGCGCGAGCTGGTTGTGGACGGTGCGCACGCTGACCCCGAGCGCGCGCGCGGTCGCGGTCTTGTCGTTGTCGAAGTGGGCGAGCGTCTTCAGCAGGGCGCGGCGTTCGATCTCCGCCAGCGGCGTGCCCACCGAGAACAGGATCGAGGTGTCGGATTCCCTCCACACCGGGTCGCTCGGCAGTTGCGGGCGCACGTGCAGGTCGTCGCTGTCCTCCAGCAGATAGGCGCGCTGGACCGCGGCGCGCAGCTCGCGGACGTTGCCCGGCCAGCTGTGCCGCAGCAGGGCCGCCTCGCTCCCGGGCGCCAGCCGCTTCGCCCGCCCGTAGTGGAGGTTGAGGCGCTCGATGAAGTGGCCGACCAGGACGACCACATCTTCACCGCGTTCACGCAGGGACGGCAGGGCCAGGCTGACCTGGGCGAGCGCGTAATACAGGTCCGGGCGCAGGGCGCGATCGCGCATGGCCTCTTCGGGGTCGCGAGCACTGGCCGCCAGCACGCGGATCGGCGCCGGCGCGGGTATACCGCTGGAGTCGCGCGACGGCGCGGGGATTTCAAGCGCCTCCGCGAGGCGCGCCTGCAGGTCCAGCGGCATGCGATCGATCGCATCCAGAAACAACGTGCCGCCCTGCGCGCGCGCGAAGGCGCTGCCGTTGCACCGGCTCACCGGAGCGCTCGAGCGGGCGTCGGTGCCGAACAGGGCGGCGGCGAGATCGTCGGGTGCGAGTGCGCTGCAGTCGAGCGTGACCAGCGGACCGCTCCGGCCGCTCGCGGCGTGCAGCGCGGACGCCACCAGCGCCTTGCCGGATCCGGGTTCGCCCCAGATGAGGACCGAGGCATCGGTGGGGCCGGTGCGCAGCACACTGTCCACCACCGCGCGGATCTGCGGCGCATTGCCGACGATGCCGCTGACGGCCGACAGATCCACGGAGGACGGCCCGGCGGGCCGCCAGCGCGCGGCGACACGGTCCATCACACGGCGCAGCTGGGCCGGATCGAGCGGCTTCACCAGGTACTCGATGACCGGCGTCGACACCGCGCGCGTGGCCGACTCCAGCGAGGGGCGCCCCGTGACGATCACCACCTGACCGTGATCGGCCAGATCGACATCGTCGAACAGGTCCATGCCGGAGCCGTCGGGCAACTGCAGGTCGAGCAGGACGAGATCGGCCCGCGTGCGCGCAAGAAAGGTCCGGGCTTCGGCGAGCGTTTCCGCCAGCTGCACGCGGAAGCCGGCGGAGAACGCCAGCTGACCCGCCGCCCGGGCGAAGGTGCCGTCATCGTCGAGGATCAGTGCAGTGGGCTGAGGCATGACCGACTCCTGGAACGGGGCCGGTACTGTCTCACACCTCTCGCGGCCTCCCGGTGCACGCGCGCATGCATGGCGCTCACGCGAATATCACAAACGCAGAACGCCCCTTGCGGGGCGTTCTGCATGATCTGGCGGAGAGGGGGGGATTCGAACCCCCGAGGCGCTATTAACGCCTGCCTGATTTCGAGTCAGGTACATTCAACCGCTCTGCCACCTCTCCAGATCCCGGCGTCGCTGGGCGACTGTCGGGGGCGCAATCATACGGGCCGCCTGCGCGGCCGACAAGCGGCCCGCTACACTGTGCGGCCACGTCGTCCACCTCAGGTTGCCCATGTCCGAGATTTCCGCACCCGTATCCTTCGGCGAGCTGCTGGACAAGATCGCGATCCTGCAGATCAAGTCCGAGCGCATCCGCGACGAGGCCAAGCTGGCCAACATCCGCCATGAACTCACGGCCCTCGAGACCACTTGGATGGCGCATCCCGCCGCCGGTCACGACATCGTGCGCCTGCGCGCCGAGCTCAAGGCCGTCAACGAACGGCTGTGGGTGATCGAGGACGACATCCGTCTGAAGGAGAAGGCGCAGGCCTTCGACGACGAGTTCGTGCGTCTGGCGCGCAGCGTGTACTTCGAGAACGACGAGCGCGCGCGGATCAAGAAGGAGATCAACCTGGCGCTGGGCTCGGCCTACGTCGAGGAAAAATCCTACGAGGACTACCGCAGCGGCGCAGCGGCGCCCTGAAGCCCACGTCGCACATCACGCTCGGGGCGCGGCGCCGGCCTTGTGCTCGATGTATTCGTCCATCCGGCTGAGCAGGCGCCACCATTCGCTGCCGTCGTCGCGGTAGGTGCGCACGGCGCCCGCCCGCACGAGGATCCGGCGCAACTCGTCGTCGTCGAAGCCGCCCAGATGCTTGCGCAGCACTTCGAACGAGCGGTCGGTGTAGCCCTTGTGGCCGAGGAAATGCCGCGCGGTGTCCTCGGCGGCGAATTCGGTCTTGTACTGCGTACGCAGGCGCTCGAGTTGCTGGGCATGCAACTGGCGGTTGAGCAGCCAGCTCACCGCGCCGCCCACCACCGCGCCGACGATCGCGCCGACCAGCGAGGCGACGACGCCGGCCGAGAACGGTGTCACCCGACTGCCGCCAGATCGTCGCGCCGGCGTTCGAATGCGGCGATCGCATCGTCCACGGTCACCAGCGCCATCACATCGTCGAACTCGATCTTGGTCCCCCAGGCGATGTCGGCCGCCGGTTTGCCGAGAAAGCGCCGCGCGGCATCGTCGTAGCGGTCCACACAGAACCGGCGATCGGAGTAGGGGCCGCTGCGCGCCGGATTGCTGGCGGCATGCAAGCCGAGCACCTTGGTGCCCATCGCGTTGGCGATGTGCATCGGGCCGGAATCCGGCGTGACCAGCAGCTGCGCGCGGGCGAGCAGGGCCGGCAGCTGTTTCAACGTGTCCTTGCCGACGAGATCGAGGGCCTCGGTGCACATCGAGGCGAGAATCGCATCCGTCGTCTGCCGTTCGAGATCGCTGCGCCCGCCGCACAGTACGACGCGCCAGCCGGCATCGGCGGCGTGATCGGCGAGGGCGGCATACCGGTCGGGGTACCAGTTGCGGCGCACGTGGCTGGAGCAGGGCGAGATCATCAGCACCGGCCGACCGTCATCGTCCCACTGCGCGCGCGCCCAGGCGTGCGCATCGTCGGGCACCGGCATGTCGGCCCAGCTCACCTGGGTCTGCCGCAGGCCCAGCGGTTCGCAGAAACTGCCCAGCGCATCCAGCACATGGATACCCGGGCGGTTCGGGATGCGGGTATTGACGAAAAGCCCGTGCAGATCCTTCGAACGTGCGGCGTCGTAACCCACCCGCATGCGTGCCGGGATGAACGCCGAGAGCAGATTCGCACGCGCGGCGACCTGCATCTGCAGCAGCACGTCGAACCGCCCGGCATCACCCAGGCGGGCTTTCAGTTCGCGTCGCAGCGCGCGCATGCCGGCGAGTCCGCTCTTCTTGTCGTAGACCACGAAGTCCACGCCGGGCAGGCCGTCGAGCAGGCGGTGTTCGCCCTTGCCGATCACCCAGGTCAGCGCGACCTCGGGCCACGCCGCGCGCAGGATGCGGATCAGCGGCAGCACATGGGTCACGTCGCCGAGTGCCGAGAGTCGCAGCAGGCAGATCGAACGGGGCCTGAAAGCAGGCGCGGACGCGGCGGAACCGGGCGGGGCGGGGGTCAAGGCTTGATAGACTCGCTGGATGAACAGATTCGACCCCAGCGAGAGCCTGACGCCGATTCCGGCCGCCGGTCGCGCGGGTGACTACGGCGCCATTCTGTTCGACGGTACGCAACTGCGGCAAGCCGACCCGCGCTGGTTCGATCCGGCGCTGTGGGGCAATCGCGCCCAGCAGGTGGAAGGCAGTGGACGCGGCGGCGCGTGGTTCATCGACGCCACCCACGGCCCCTGCGTGCTGCGCCAGTACCTGCGCGGCGGCCTGGTCGGGCGGGTGAATCGCGAGCTGCACCTGTGGCGCGGCACCCGGCACGTGCGCAGCTTCGTCGAATACCGGCTGCTGCGCGAACTGCTGCGCCGCGATCTGCCCGTGCCCGAGCCGATCGCCGCCAGCTATCTGCGCCGCGGCCTGAGCTACCGCGCTTGGATCCTGATCGAACGCCTGCCCGACGTGCGCTCGCTGGCGGACCTGGTTGCCGAGTCGCCGGCCGACGCACCCTGGGAGCAGACCGGCCGCCTGATCGCGCGCTTCCATCGCGCCGGTCTCGACCATGCCGACCTCAATGCCCACAACATCCTGTTCGATTCGCTGGGCAAGGGCTGGCTGATCGATCTCGATCGCGGCCAGCTGCGCATTCCCGAGACGCGCTGGCGCGCGCGCAACCTGGCCCGGCTGGAGCGTTCGCTGCTGAAGCTGCGTGGCGCGCGTGCGCCCGAGGCGGTGGCCGAGGATTTCGCGCGCCTGCGCCGCTCCTACGACACGCTGTGGAGCCGGGGCACCTGATGTCGGCGTCCGGTGACTGGGCGGTCCGGTTCCAGGGCGTCGGCAACGCATCGGCGGTCGCACTCGGCTCGCCGATGGCGACGATCGAGCAGGGCGGCGCGCCGTGGCTGACGATCGACTGCGGCGCCGAAGGCCTGACCGCCTATCTCGATCATTACGGCGAGGCCCCGCGTGCGCTGTTCATCACCCACGTGCATCTGGATCACGTCGCCGGCTTCGAGCGTCTGTTCGTCGACCGCTACTTCGATCCCGCGCGGCGCGGTCGTCTGCGGATCTACGTGCCGGCGCCGGTGGTGCCGTTGCTGCACAGGCGCGTGGGCGACTATCCCAACGTGCTGGCCGAGGGCGGCGCCAATTTCTGGGACGCGTTCCAGCTGATCCCGGTGGGCGATGCGTTCTGGCACGAGGGGCAGCGACTCGAGGTGTTTCCGGTCCGCCATCACTGGCCGGAAACGGCCTACGGGCTGCGCCTGCCGGGCAGCCTGACCTGGAGCGGGGATACGCGGCCGATTCCCGAAATGCTGGCGCGCTTCGCCGACAGCGACGAACTGGTGGCCCACGATTGTGGCCTGCACGGCAATCCGTCGCACAGCGGTATCGACGATCTCGAACGCGAATATCCGCGCGCGTTGCTGGCGCGCTGCGTGCTGTACCACTACGCCTCCGAGGCCGACGGCACCGCGCTGGAGGCGCGCAGCCATCGCATCGCGCGCCCCGGCGCGTGTTTCGCATTGCGTGCACCGCAGCCTGCGCAGACTTCCACCGCATGAGCGCGCTGCCCAACCCGGCGCAGGCACCGCTCGATCGTCTGGGACGTCCGCTGCACGACCTGCGCCTGTCGGTGATCGAGGCCTGCAATTTCCGCTGCGGCTACTGCATGCCGGCCGATCGCGTGCCCGACGACTACGGCTTCGACCAGGCCGGGCGGCTGTCTTTCGACGAGATCGAAACCCTGGTGCGCGGCTTCGCGCGGCTGGGAATGCACAAGCTGCGGCTGACCGGCGGCGAACCGCTGCTGCGCAAGGGCCTGCCGGCGCTGGTGGCGCGTCTGGCGAAAGTGGCGGGCATCGAGGACCTGGCGATGACCACGAATGCGTCGTTGCTCGCACGCCATGCCCAGGCGCTGCGTGATGCCGGGCTGCAGCGTCTGACGATCAGCCTCGACGCACTGGACCCCGCCCTGTTCCGCACCCTGTCGGGCGGGCGCGGCGAGATCGACGATGTGCTCGCCGGTATTGCCGCCGCCGAGCGCGCGGGGTTTTCCGCGATCAAGTTCAACTGCGTGGTCCAGCGCGGGATCAACGACCACGAGGTCGAACGCATGGCCGCGCATTTCCGCGGCACGGGCCACGTGCTGCGCTTCATCGAATACATGGACGTCGGCACCTGCAACGGCTGGGATCGCGCGCGCGTCGTGCCCTCGCGCGAGCTGCATGCGCGCATCGACGCCCGCTGGCCGCTGCGCGCGCTGGATGCGAACTATCGCGGTGAAGTCGCCGAACGGCACGCCTTCGCCGACGGCGCCGGCGAGATCGGCTTCATCAGTTCGGTCACCGCGCCGTTCTGCGGCGACTGCCAGCGTGCGCGGGTGTCCGCCGACGGCAGCCTCTACACCTGTCTGTTCTCCGGCAGTGGCCAGCCCTTGCGCAGCTGGCTCGCCGAGGGCGACGCCGCGTTTTCCACGCGGCTGGCCGAGCTGTGGTCGCGCCGTGCGGATCGCTACAGCGAGCTGCGTGGACGCTTAAGCGCGCCGCGCAAGCATGTCGAGATGTTTCTGGTCGGCGGCTGAGCGCCCTCGGTTCGAGCGGCCAGCCTGCGTGCACACGCGATCGTCGTTCCGGCGAACGCCGGACGCGGGTGACCTCGCTTGCCTCGCAGGCGCGACACGTGCAAGGAGACACACGCCCTGGATGACGGACGCTGGGCGGTTGACGCGCGGCGCAGGCAGGCGTGCACGCGACGATGCGAGCCGGCGCCGCGTCGCCCGGACATCCCGCCCGCACTCCGCGCATGGCGCGACCCGGATTCCGGCAGGGAGCACGACGCGTCGCGACCCGCTTCAGACCGGCCCCGGTACCATCGGCGTCCCGCAGTCACGATGCAGGCGCATGGCCCGCACGAACTCCAAGCGGCCCGCAGGGCTGACCCACATCGACGCCGCCGGCCGGCCGGCCATGGTCGACGTCTCCGAAAAGGCCACCACCGCCCGCGTCGCCAGCGCCGAATGCCGCGTGCGGTTCCCCGCGGACGTGGCCCGGCAGCTGCACGCCAACGGACTGAAGAGCGCGAAAGGCGGCATCGTCGACACGGCGATCATCGCCGGCACGATGGCGGTCAAGCGCACGCACGAGCTGATTCCGTTCTGCCATCCGCTGCCGATCGACGGCATCTCGATCGCCATCGCGTGGCAGGGCGATCGCGAGCTGCGCATCGACTGCACCGTCAAGACCACGCACCGCACCGGTGTCGAGATGGAGGCGCTGACGGGCGCGACCGTCGCCGCGCTGACCGTTTACGACATGTGCAAGGCGCTGTCGCATGCGATCGTGCTGGGCCCGGCGAAACTCGTCGGCAAGCGCGGCGGCAAGCGCGACGTCGGCACTGTCGCGACGCCGGGGCGCGGAGCGCGCAAGCCCACGAACCAGGAATCGAAGCGATGACCGAGGTCCGCCTGCTGTATTTCGCCAGCCTGCGTGATCACGCAGGCACCGATGCCGAAACCCGCGACACCACCGCGGTCGATCTGCGTTCGCTGTATGCCGAGCTGCAGGCGCTGCACGGCTTCGCGCTTCCAGTCGAGCGCCTGCGCGTGGCGGTCGACGGTGCGTTCGCACGCTGGGACGACGCGCCGCGCGGCGGCAGCGAGATCGCCTTCATTCCACCGGTCAGCGGAGGCTGAGATGGACGACCGCATGTTCTGGCTGGCGGATGCGCCGCTCGATCTCGCTCCGCTGCGCCGGCGTCTCGAGGACGACCGCGCCGGCGCGTTCGCCAGCTTCGAGGGCTGGGTGCGCGATCACAACGACGGGCGTCCGGTGCGTGGCCTGCGCTACGAATCCTATGTCGCGCTGGCCGAGCGTGAGGGCGAGAAGGTGCTCGCCGAAGCGCGTGCGCGGTTCGACCTGTGCGGCGCGGTCTGCGTGCACCGCATCGGCGATCTGGCGATTGGCGACATGGCGGTGTGGGTGGGCGTGAGCGCGGCGCATCGCGGCGCGGCGTTCGATGCCTGCCGCTACATCATCGATTCGATCAAGGACCGCGTGCCGATCTGGAAGCACGAGCGTTATGTCGACGGCGATGCCGGCTGGCTGCATCCCGAGCGCGCGCCCGGCGGGGACGCGGCATGAAGCGCCTGGTGCTCTCCGCCGTGCTCGTCGCATTCGCTTTCGGAGCGCACGCGCAATCCCGTCTGCTCGTGGGCAACAAGTCGGCCGATACCGTCTGGGCGCTCGATACGACCAACGGCGAGCGCATCGCCGAATACGCCACCGGCCCCGCGCCGCACGAGATCGCGGTCTCCGCGGATGGTCGCCACGCGGTGGTCACGACCTACGGCCATCGCGAGCCTCACCACGCACTGACCGTCGTCGATCTCGTGGGCGGGCGCACGCGCAGCATCGACCTCGGTGCGCACGGCCGTCCGCATGGCCTGCAACTGCTGGCGGACGGCGACGCGCTGGTGACCACCGAAGCCAGTGGCAGCCTGCTGCGCGTCGACGTCCGGCGTGGCGAAGTGACCGGCGTTGCCGACGTGGGCGAGGGCGTCGGTCACATGGTCGCGGTGTCGCCGGACGGAACCGCAGCCTATGTCAGCAAGATCCGCGCGGGGACGGTGGTGCGCGTGGATGTGGCGACGATGCAGGTCACCGCCGAGCGGCCGGCCGGGGCCGGCGCCGAAGGCATCGCGATCGCGCCGGACGGCCGCGTCTGGGTGACCAACCGCGCCGACGACAGCGTGACCGTGCACGATCCCGGAACGCTCGAGATCGTCGCCACCTTGCCGAGCGCAGGCTTTCCGATCCGCGTCGTCTTCACTCCGGACGGCCGCCATGCGCTGGTCACCAACGCCACCACGGCCACGCTGTCGGTGTTCGACGTGGCCGCACGGTCCGCGATCACGACCGTCGCCTTGACGCCGACCGATGCCGCGCTGCAGGACACCCTGCTGGGGCGCGGGCCGTTGCCGATCGGCGCAGTGGTCGATCCGTCTGCCGATCGCGCCTATGTCGCGATCAGCGGCGCCGACCGTGTGGCCGTCATCGACACCCGGGACTGGCAGGTCGTCGGGCACTGGGCCACCGGCCGCGAGCCCGATGCGCTCGCGATCGTGCCGACGGCGCCGCTTGAATGAGGCGCCTGCTCGCAGGCGGATGCCTGGTCCTGCTGACCGCGTGCACGTCGACGCCGATGGTCACCGAGCCGACGCCCGCGCCCACGGGCGCGGTAGGCGCGACGCTGCTTGCGCCTGCGGCGGAGACCCGGCGCATGGTGCTGGCGCCCAATCGACGTTTTCTCCATCCCAACCTCGAGAGCGAAGGCGCGCTGCCGGTCTACCCGGAGAACGTGCTCGCGCGCCGCTTGCCGCCGGTGACCGTCTGCGTCGATGTCGTCATCGATGCGGCCGGACAGGTGACGGCCGTGGCACCGCGTCAGGACGGCGACTGCGCCGCGGCGTCCTCCGACGACACCGCCGCGTTCCTGGACGCGGTGAGTATCGCTGTTGCCGGGTGGCGGTATGCCCCCGCGCTGCTGTGCGAGGCGCCGGCCGGGCACGCGGGTGATGACGCGTGCGCCGCCGAGGGCATGGTGGAGACGCCGACCGCCGACCGCCGTGCGCCTGTCGTATGCGTTCCGGTTCAGTCAGACCGCCGGCCGGCCCGAGGTCGAGCGGATGGGCGCGCCCTGATCGCGGCGCAGCGATAGGCGCGCCGTCGCGGTCCTGCTAGACTCCGCGTCCCGCTTCGACGCGGGTCGGGTGCAAGGCCCGGATCGTTCGTTTCCATGGTGGCCCCGTCGGCCCCTCGCGACGCTAGATCGAAAATCCCGCCAGGGCCGGAAGGCAGCAACGGTATCGATCGACGCGGGTGCCGAGGTCAGTCGGCGGGGCCATCGCCATCTCGGGCGATGGCCCGCACGCCGATCAGGGCGTCAGCACGACCTTGCGGCAGCCATCCGCCTCGTCCTTCTCGTCGAAGATCGCGTAGCCCTTGGCCGCATCGGTCAGCGCCATGCGGTGGGAAATGATCACGTCGGGACGAAGATCGCCTGCATTGATCCGCGTCAGCAGTTCCGGCATGTAGCGCTGCACGTCGGTCTGACCCATCTTGAACGTCAGGGCCTTGTCGAACGCATCGCCGAGCATGAAGGCGTGGATGAAGCCCGAGTACACGCCCGGAATGCTGACCGTACCCGCGCGCCGCGTCGCCGCGATGCACTGGCGGATCGCCGCGCCGCTGCTGGTCTCGAGCTTCAGGCCCGTCATCAGGGTGTCGGCCTTGCTGCCCTTGGCCTCGAAGCCGACGGCATCGATCGACGCGTCCACGCCGCGGCCCTTGGTCTGCGAGACGATGAAATCGGCCGGGTCGTCGATCTCCTCGAAGTTGATCGGAATCACGCCGTAGGTGGCCTGCGCGAAATCGAGCCGGTACGGGTAGCGATCGACCATGAAGATGCGCTCGGCCCCGAGCATGCGGCAGCAGGCCGCGGCCATCAGGCCGACCGGGCCGGCGCCGAAGATCGCCACCGTCGAACCCTTGGTGACCTTCGCATCGAGCACGGCCTGGTAGCCGGTGGGCAGGATGTCGGACAGGAACAGCACCTGGTCGTCCGACAGTCCCTCCGGCACCACCAGCGGCCCGACATTGGCCTTGGGCACGCGCACGAATTCCGCCTGGCCGCCGGCGATGCCGCCGTAGAGATGGCTGTAGCCGAACAGCGCCGCCGGCGGCCGCATGCCCTTGCGGTTGAGCGAGGCGCCCTGACCGGTATTGGTGGTCTCGCAGGCCGAAAATTCGGACAGCTGGCAATGGAAGCAGTCGCCGCAGGCGATGACGAACGGGATCACCACCCGGTCGCCGACGCGCACGTTGGTCACCTCGGGTCCGATCTCTTCGACCACGCCCATGAACTCGTGCCCGAGGATGTCGCCGTCGTGCAGCTCGGGAATCTTGCCGCGGTAGAGATGCAGGTCGGAGCCGCAGATCGCGGTCGCAGTGACACGCAGCAGGATGTCGTCGGCATCGTGCAGCACGGGGTCGGGCACGGTTTCGACCCGGACGTCGCGGGTGCCGTGGTAGGTGAGGGCCTTCATCTGGGATCCTTCGCTTGGGGGAGGCGTGATCCCAACAGCGGAGGCGATTGCATTGCGTGAGCAACTGCAGCGCGTGCGCGGCGATTGTCGTCAGAGTTGCCGGCGCGGCGATCCGGATGCCACGCGTGCCCCGTGGCATTCAGTTGGATCCGGAAGACGTAGGCAGACGGCAGATTCGAGATCGCTTCCCTCGCGTCCGGTTCGAAAACGCGTCGCCGGAAATGCAGAACGCCCCGTGCGGGGCGTTCTGCTTGGAGCTGGCGGAGAGAGGGGATTCACTCGGCGCTCGCGCGCCTCGCCCTTCGGGCGGCTTCGCCGTGCAGGCCGCTGCGCGGCCTGTCGAACCCGCGGGGGTTCTCACCCCCTCATCGCGTCGCCGGCGAAACCCACGCGACACGGACCATCTAACCACGTTCAAATTGGCGGAGAGAGGGGGATTCGAACCCCCGAAGCGCGGTTTAGACGCTTACACACTTTCCAGGCGTGCTCCTTCAACCACTCGGACACCTCTCCGGATACTGCCCGCATGCGGTCGAAACCGGCACACGGCCGCCACGGCACGCCGCGGGCCGGCCATTCTAGCCGGGGCCGCGGCGGGTCACAAGGAACGTCGACGGGCGTGGCAGAATAGGGTGATGTCCTATCTCGTCCTCGCCCGGAAGTGGCGTCCGAAGCGGTTTGCCGAACTGGTCGGGCAGGAGCACGTGGTGCGTGCGCTGACCAATGCGCTCGAGACCGGCCGCGTGCATCACGCGTTCCTGTTCACGGGCACGCGCGGCGTCGGCAAGACCACGATCGCGCGCATCTTCGCCAAGAGCCTGAACTGCGAGACCGGCACCTCGTCCGATCCCTGCGGCACCTGCGAGACCTGCCTGGCGATCGATGCCGGCCGCTACATCGACCTGCTCGAGATCGACGCCGCCAGCAACACCGGCGTGGACGACGTGCGCGAACTCATCGACAACGCGCAGTACATGCCCTCGCGCGGCCGGGTGAAGGTCTATCTGATCGACGAAGTGCACATGCTGTCGAAGTCCGCGTTCAACGCGTTGCTCAAGACGCTGGAAGAACCGCCGGGGCACGTGAAGTTCCTGCTGGCGACGACCGATCCGCAGAAGCTGCCGGTGACCGTGCTCTCGCGCTGCCTGCAGTTCAACCTCAAGCGGCTGGACGAGCAGCAGATCCAGGGCCAGATGACCCGGATTCTCGAGGCCGAAGGTATCGCCGCCGAGTCCGGCGCGATTCGCCAGCTGTCCAAGGCCGCCGACGGCAGCCTGCGCGACGGGCTGTCGCTGCTCGACCAGGCCATCGCCTATACCGGCGCGGGCGGCGAGGGCGGGGCGCTGGCCGACGACGCGGTGGCCACGATGCTCGGCAGCGTCGATCGCACGCGCGTGGGCAATCTGCTGTCGGCCCTGGCGGCCGGAGACGGTGCGCAGCTGATGGCCGAGGTGGCCACCCTGGCTGATTTTTCGCCGGACTGGTCGAGCGTGCTCGATGCCCTGGCCGAAGCGCTGCATCGCATCCAGGTCCGTCAGCTGGTGCCGGAGGTGGCCGTCGAGGCCGACGGCCTGGATCTCGACGCACTCGCGACCGCCGCGCGGCCCGAAGTCGTGCAGCTCTGGTACCAGATGGCGCTCAACGGACGTCGTGATCTCGCGCTGGCGCCCAGTCCGCGTGCCGGCTTCGAGATGTCGGTGCTGCGGATGCTGGCATTCCGGCCCGCCGCGGGCAGCACCGCGGCGTCGCCGGCCGGTATCGGCCAGACGCAGTCCGGTGGGCCGGCCGCTGCACGTGCAGCGCTCGGCGCTGCGGCAAACCCCTCGACGGCAGCTGCGCGCGAAACGAACGTTGCGCCGCCGATGCCGGCGCCCGCAGTGGCGGTGCCGGCAAGGACGTCGGCACCTGCCGGGCCGACCGCGCAGAGGCCGGAGGCGACCGCGTCGCGCAGCATCGAAATGCCGCGCCGCGCACCTGCTGCGGCAGAGCCGGTCCCGGCCACGCCGTCGCGCACCACGACCGCCCTCGATGCCGACCGCTGGCTGGATCTCGTCGCCGATCTTCCCTTGCGCGGGCCGGTACGCGAACTGGCCGCGAGTGCGGCCTTCGTCGACTTCGATGGTGCCGTGCTGCGCCTGGCGCTGCCCGAGTCGGACGAACACCTCAAGGCGCCGATCATGGTCCACCAGCTGGCCGACGCGCTGACCGCGACGCTGGGCCGGGCGCCCCAGATCCGCTTCGAGGCCGCGCCTGCGAGCGCCGCGCCGACGCTGCACGAACGCAATGCGCGCGAGCGCGAGACACGGCAGTCGTCGGCCGAACAGAATTTCCTTTCGGATCCGGATGTGCAGCGGCTGATGTCGCAGCAGGGCGCGAAGCTCGTGCCGGACTCGATCCGCCCCTACGACGAACAAGGACTCAACTGATGCGTGGAAATATTGCCCAGCTGATGCAGCAGGCGCAGAAGATGCAGGAAAACATGCAGCGCGTGCAGCAGGAAATCGCCGCGCTCGAGGTCACCGGCAGCGCAGGGGGCGGCATGGTCAGCGTCACCCTGAGCGGCGCCAAGGAATGCCGCAAGGTGCGCATCGACCCGAGCGTGCTCACGGATCCGGAGATGGCCGAAGACCTGATCGCCGCCGCGTTCAACGATGCCTCGAACAAGATCGACGAGGAATCGAAGGCGCGCATGGCTGGTGCCACGGCGGGCATGCCGTTGCCGCCGGGCATGAAGCTGCCGTTCTGAAGGGCCGGGCTTGGTGATTCGTGATTCGTGATTCGAAGAAGCGGATCACGGCACCGGCTGCTTTGTCGAATCACCCATCACCAATGACGGATCACGGCTCCCGATGTCCGCCCTGCTTGACCAGTTGATCGATGCACTGCGCGTGCTGCCCGGCGTCGGGCACAAGTCCGCGCAGCGCATGGCCTATCACGTGCTCGAACGCGGCCGCGAAGGCGGCGCGCGACTGGCGACGGTGCTGGCCGAGGCGGTCGAGAAGATCGGCCATTGCGAGCGCTGCCGCGACTTCAGCGAAACACCGGTGTGCCCGACGTGCGCGAACGCGTCGCGCGATGCCCACACGCTGTGCGTGGTCGAATCCCCGGCCGATCGGCTCGCGATCGAGCAGGCGACCGGCTACCGCGGGTTCTATTTCGTGCTGCAGGGCCGGCTGAGTCCGCTCGACGGCATCGGTCCGCGCGAACTCGGGCTCGACAGCCTGTCCACGCGACTGGCCGAAGGCGAGGTGCGCGAATTGATCATCGCCACCAATCCGACCGTCGAAGGCGAGGCGACCGCGCACTACCTCGCGCAGATCGCCCGCCAGCACGACGTGCGCCCGAGTCGTCCCGCGCACGGCCTGCCACTCGGCGGCGAGCTGGAATACGTGGATCGCGGCACGCTGTCGCATGCCTTCGGCAGCCGCAGCGACGTGGTTTGAAGGCGGTGATTCGTCCTTGGTGATTGGTGATTCGAGGAGCGAGGCGTTCGCGTTGCCTCTATGCTTTCCCGAATCCCGAATCCCGAATCCCGAATCCCGGCCCTTCCATGACACTCTTCCACAAGATCATCCAGCGCGAGATCCCGGCCGACATCGTCTACGAGGACGAGCACTTGATCGCGTTCCGAGACATCGCGCCGCAAGCGCCGGTGCATGTGCTGTTCGTGCCGAAAGCCACCTACGCGACGCTCAACGACGTGCCGCTGGACGCCCCCGAGATCGTCGGCCGCCTGGCGATTGCCGCCGCTGCATACGCCAAGGCGCAGGGGTTCGCCGAGGACGGCTACCGCATCGTCATGAACTGCAACGGGGACGGTGGCCAGACGGTGTTCCAGATCCACCTGCACCTGCTGGCGGGTGCCCCCCTGGGCCGTTTCGGCACACCGGAAGGCTGACGCCCCGCGCAGCCGGGGCGGCCACGATCTTCAGGAACACGGACGCTTACAGGCGGTTGCGGCAGGAGCGGCCCGCGCCGAGCGACTGATCCCGTCGACGCACAAGGCGTACCTCGAGCGATGACCACGGCGACGTCAAGTGATCGCCGCGCGGCGCGTCAGGCGCGACGCTCTTGCGAATCCCGAATCCCGAATCCCGAATCCCCAATCACCAATACCCCCACCAAGGCCACGGCGCCGGCCGCGTCACCACGTCCACGCGCTCGCGCACGGGCCACAGGTAGACCACCTCGGCATCGATGCGCGGGAAGCGGTAGTCGTATTCGCCGATGCGGCGCGTGTCGTAGCCGGCGATCCGTCCGGTGAACGTGACTTCGCGATTGACCTGGAACACCGCCGGATCGTAGAAGCCGGTGCGGCAGGCGATGAAGCGACCGTTGGTATCGTCCGCGGCCCAGTACGGACGGCCGTGCGCCGTGAGCCGGGTGGCGATCATTTCGAAGCACGTGGCATCCGGCCGCGGTTCGACCTGGACGATGCGACCGCCCCAACGCACCGCGGTGCCGGTGTAGTCGCCCTGGACGGCCGCATGGGGCGTGGGCGTTTCGAGATAGCCGCCCTGGAGCGGCTTGGGCTGGGACGCGCACGCGCCGAGCAGCAGGGCCAATGCGGCAATGGGTGGCAGATGGAGACGGTTCATCGGCGGGAAGCCTCGGGGTCGGGGCGGTGGGCGTGCAGGTCGCGGACCAGTGTCGGATCCGCTGCGCCGCGAGCGTAGCGGGCCGCCACGAAACGGCCGGTGAGGGCGATGAGCGCGGAAGCGCCGTTCCGCGCGGCGGCCACGCGCCTCGCCCAGGCCAGCGGCGCCTCGTGCGGATCGCGGGCGAGACCGAGCCGCGCGTAGCGCCGGTCCAACGCGCGCCAGGCACGCAGCAGCGGATCGCGCTCGCGCTCGCTGCGCGCGACGCGCCAGAGCATCCATCCCAACGCCAGTGCAGCCACCAGCGCGAACAGCAGGGCGAGCGTCGCGGGGTCGCCGTGGCCGAGGCCGATGCGCTGCAGCATCCACTGCTGGCTACCGGCATCGAAGCCGAGCACCAGATCGTTCCAGCCACGCCGTGCCCAGTCGCCGATGTCCAGCAGCGGTGCGAGTGCGCCACCGGCCGCGCCCCCCGCGGCCAGCCGGTCCTCGATCGTGTCGTAGATGCGCTCAGGCGCGACCGCCGCGGTGGGATCCACGCGCACCCAGCCGCGGCCTTCCAGCCACACCTCCACCCAGGCATGCGCGTCCATCTTGCGCACGATCCAGTAATTGCCGTAGGCGTTGCGATAGCCGCCCACGTAGCCGGTGACCACGCGCGCGGGGATGCCGGCTTCGCGCATCAGCACCGTGAATGCCGAGCTGAAGTGCTCGCAGAAGCCGGCCTTCTGTTCGAACAGGAATTCGTCGACCGCGTTGCGGCCGGGCAGCGGCGTGTCCAGCGTGTAGGCGAACTCGCTGCGGATCCAGGCCAGGCCGCGGTCGACCAGCGCGCCGTCGTCCTCGGTGTCCGAGCGCCACTGGCGGGCCAGTTCGCGCGTGCGCGGGTTGAAGCCCTCGGGCAGGCGCAAGGCCTGCGCACGCAGCGTGTCGGGCAGGTCCGCTTCGAACCGCACCTGAGGCGAAGAGCGCAATTGCCAGCGGCTCACGCGATCGAGGCGCCGCGGGCTGGTGAGTGTCCAGGTGTGGGAGGCATCCATGCCGTCGGGCAGGGCGAGCGGCATTTCGAGTGCGACCAGCAGGTTGCGCTCGGTGGGCTCGACGGTGATCTCGTAGTCCCACACCACGGCACCGTGCTCGACCTCGGCGGGCGGCAAATGCCGCAGCCAGGGCGAGGCGGTCCAGGTGCGCCCGTCGTAATCGGTGAGCGTGGGGCCGCGCCAGTACATGTCGCTTGTTTCCGGCTCGGCGCCCCGGAACGTCGCGCGCAAGGCGGGCGAGTCATCGACGATCAGGTCCAGCCACTGGCCCGGCGACATCTCATCCGACAGCCCGGGGCGCGCGACCGACAGCTCCGGCACACCCCACAGCGGCGTCGCCAGGCGAGGAAACAGCCAGAACGCAGCCAGGGCGAGCGGCAGCCCCGTTGCCGCCAGGCGCAGCACGATCCGCAGCCGCTGACCATCCGAGCGCGGTACCGCGGCGAGGCCCGATTCCTGTTCCGACAGGCGCAGCAGCGCCATCAGCACCAGCGTCGTGGCGACCAGGCCGAGCACCAGCGACAGCGGGCCCTGATCGAGCAGAAAGGTGGCGAACGGTGCGAACAGCGCGAAGCCCAGCAGGCTGCGTGCATCGCGCAGGCTGCGCAGTTCGGAGGGCTTGATGGCCAGCATCGCCGCCAGCAGCGCCGAGCCGGTATCGCGGCCGAGAGAAAACCCGCTCTGCACCAGCACCAGGCCGAGCAGCGCGATCGCCAGCAGGCCGCGCAGCCAGCCTGCGACGGCGCCGCGGGATGCGAGCGAGGCGACGATCGCGCCGATGCCCGCGATCGCGATGGCGCTCGTGACGGGCAGCTGCAGCAGCAACGGCAGCACGCAGGCGCCTGCGGCCAGCAGCACGCGGCGGCGCCCGGCGGTATCCAGTTGATCGGGTGACGGTGGGCTCATCGCGCCTCCGGCAGCAGGGCGAGCGCACGCAGGCACGCATGCCGATGGGCGACGCCGGCGTCCGGCCCCAAGGGCGGTCGACCCGGCAGCTGCAGCCGGTAGCGCCGTCCATCGCGCTCGGCCTCGTCCACCCAGCGGGCCAGACGACGGATGCGATCCTCGTAGGCGAGTCCGGCGGTCAGGGTCCAGTCGAGCACGACATCGGCGCCCTGCGGGCGCTCGAGTTCACGGACGATCAGCGCGTCGCGGCGCGCCGACGGTTTCCAGGCGATCGCGCGTCGCGCATCGCCCTGTCGCCATTCACGCAGATGGTGAAGATCGTCACCCGCGGCGTGCAGTCGCGCCTGGGCCGTATCGCCGTCCCCCGATGGCAGCGGCGGCCCGGCCGGCTCGGGTGCCGGGTAGACCAGCACCGGCGTTTCGGGCCAGACCCAGGACCAGGCCCGGGCCAGTCCAAAGGGCCGCGACGTCGAGATCCGCAGGCGAGGCAGGGGCCGCAAGCCGCGCCGACGCGTCTCCAGCAGCAGCGTCGCCTCGCCCGTGGCCATCTCCAGCGAGAGCCCGGCGCGGGCATCTTCGCCCTCGATCCGCAGGCCGCGCCGTTCGCGCCCCGGCGCTGCACCCGCATGCAGACGTACGGTCATCGGGCGTCCGGCGGGCACGGGCTCGCCGTGCACGGCGTGGACCTCGAGTCCGCTCAGCTGCAGTTGCGTCCACAGCAGGCTCGCCAAGGCCGCGCCGATCAGCAGCAGGCACAGCAGCAGCGCCGGATTGTTGTTGTAGTTCAGTGCGCCCACCGCCATCGTCGCCAGCAGCGCGACGAGGAACCAGCCGAACGCAGTGGGCAGGATGTAGATGCGGCGCCGGTCCAGCCGCACGGGGAGCGGTTCCGGCGCGCGGGGGCGCGCCCAGGATTCGACGCGGCGACGCAGGCCGGCAAACAGGGACATCGAGCCGCGCCCGCGTCAGTCGACCGGAACGGCCTGCAGGATCGCGTCGGCACTCGCGCTGCCGGCCGCGGCGGCATCGCTGTCGGCGACCAGACGATGCGAAGCGATCAGCGGAAACAGTGTCTGCACGTCGTCGGGCAGCGCGTGGTCGCGGCCCTGCAGCAGGGCCAGCGCCCGCGCGGCGCGCAGCAGTGCAAGTCCGGCGCGCGGCGACAGCCCCACGCGCACGCCGGGATGCTGACGGCTGCGCGTGAGCAGGGCCTGCACGTAGTCGATCAGCGCCGGGCTGGCATGGACACCCAGCACAGCGCGCCGCAGCTGGCGCAGGTCATCGGCACCGATCAGCGGCATCATGCCGGCGATCAGCGTCCGCCGATCCTCGCCGGCCAGCAGCGCGCGCTCGGCGTCGCGATCGGGATAGCCGAGGTTGAGCCGCAGCAGGAAGCGGTCGAGCTGGGAGTCGGGCAGGGGGTAGGTGCCCGACAGATCGACCGGATTCTGGGTCGCGATGACGAAGAACGGATCGGGCAGTGCATGGGTCACGCCGTCGACGGTGACCTGGTGTTCGGCCATCGCCTCGAGCAGCGCGCTCTGCGTGCGCGGCGGCGCCCGGTTGATCTCGTCGGCCAGCAGCACGTTCGTGAAGACCGGGCCACCATGAAACTCGAAGCGACGCACGCCGCCGTCGTAGACCGAGACGCCGACGACGTCGGACGGCAGCAGGTCCGAGGTGAACTGCACCCGCTGGAACTCGAGCCCCACGGTGGCCGCCAGCGCGTGTGCCAGTGTGGTCTTGCCCAGGCCCGGCAGATCCTCGATGAGGATGTGTCCATCCGCGAGCAGGGCCACGAAGCTCATCACCACGGCGGTCTGCTTGCCGAGCACGACGCGATTGACCTGTGCCTGGGCCGATGACAGAGCCTCCCGGTGCCGGTCGGTTAGCATGACGGGCGTCGTGGACGGATCGGACATGCATTGTCTCCCTGCGGCGTTTCCCCTGGAGTGTAGCGAGGTCGGGTTCGATGCGGCGGATGGAAATGCGCACGGTGTTCGTCGTGCTGTGGCTGGCGACCGTCGTATTGAAGCTGGTGATCGCATCCCGTCTTCCGCTGTTCGTCGACGAGGCCTTCTACTGGCTCGAAGGCCAGCATCCGGCGTGGGCGTACTCGGATCTTCCCGGCCTCACCGCGTGGCTGATCCGCCTGGGGACGGAACTCTTCGGCGACGGCCTGCTGGCCGTGCGCCTGCCCTTCATCTTCATTTCGGCGCTGGTGCCGTGGTGGATCGTGTGGCTGACCCGGCGCGAGTTCGGTGAGCACGCCGGCTGGTATTCGGGCTGCCTGGCACTGCTGCTGCCGCTGCTCGGTTCGCTCGGGGTGATGGCGCTGCCCGATGCCATCCTGGCGCTGGCGACCGTGCTGTGTGTGGATGCGGGCGTGCGCCTGATGCGTGGCGTCAGTCATGGCGGCGCGGCGCTGCTGGCGGTCGGTCTGACCCTCGGCGCCTTGAGCCATTACCGCTTCATCGCCGTCATCGGTGTCGGCATCGTCGCGTTGCTGGCCCTGCCGGCCGGCCGTGCGGCGCTGCGCGACCCGCGCGTGTGGATCGCAATCGCGGCGGGCGCGGCGGCCTGGATTCCCCTGCTTGCCTGGAACGTCGACAACGCCGAAGCCGGGCTCCGGTTCCAGATGGTGGACCGCCACCCCTGGGCGCTGCATGCCGAAGGCTGGCGCTTCGTGCTGATCCAGGCGGTCGTGGTCACGCCGTTGCTGTTCGCGGCGCTGCTGCTGGCCGCGTGGCGCAGCCGGCGCATGCCGGACGATGCGGCGCGGTTCCTGGCGCTGTGCGGTGCGCTGCTGGTCGCGGGCTTCTTCGTCCTCGGCTTCGTGGCCGATACCGAACGCGTGAGCTTCCACTGGCCGTTGCCCGGCTATCTGGCGCTGTTGCCGCTGGCCGGCTTCGTGCTGCTGGGGTGGTCGCGCGCGCTCCGCGTGGCGACCTGGACATTGCTGGCGGCGGGGTTTCTCGCCGTGAACGTGTACTACGTGGCCGTGTCCACTCCGCAGGTGCGCGAACGGGCGGCGGCGTCCAAGTGGTATCCGTCGAACTTCGCCGGCTGGGACGAACTCGCGGCCGCGGTACGCGAGGAACTCGATCGCATGCCGCCCGATACCGTGCTGGTGGCCGACAACTTCAAGATCGGCGCCGAACTCGGTTTCGCGCTGGGCGATCCCCGGATCCGCGTGCTCGATCACCCGCTCAACCGGCATCACGGCCGCGCCCCGCAGCTCGCGCTGTGGGGTCTGCAACTCGACGGGCGCGAGGATCTGGGGGGACGGCCTGCGCTCGTCGTCGTCGGCGCGAGCGACGTGAAGTTCAGCGCGCTGCTCGATCGTTACCAGATCCTGTGCAGCCGCTTCGGCAGCCTGCCGGTCACGCGCGTGGTGAATGCGGACCGGGGTGCACAGCGTTTCGTGCTGTCGCGCATCGCGCCCGCCGCGCCGGTGGCGCCCTGTGTCACGCCTGCGGTGGCGCACATCGACGTGCCGGCAGCGGGTGCACGTGCGAGCGGCGTCGTCGATGTGTCGGGCTGGGCGGTCAAGGATGTCAGCGGGATCGAATCGATCGAGGTGACCCTCGACGGCGTGCCGGTTGCCGAGGCCCGCTACGGGCAACCCAATGGCTGGGTGGCAGGCTTTCTGCAGAACGAAGCGCGCGATCCGTCACTGCCGGACGTCGGCTTCTCCGCGCGCATGGACCTGGGCGACCGCGCACCCGGGCTCTACTGGCTGGGTCTGCGGATCACCGGTCGCGACGGCTCGGTCGAGGACTGGGCGCAGCAGCCGCTGCGGGTGACCGCGCCATCGCGGACCGACTGACCGCTACGGCAGGGCGTAGCCCGCTTCGCGCAGCAGGCGCGCGGTTTCGATCAGCGGGAGCCCGATCAGCGCCGTGGGATCCCGGTTGTCGATCGCGTCGAACAGCGTGATCCCGAGGCCCTCGCACTTGAAACTGCCGGCGCAGTCGAAGGGCTGCTCGGCATCGACGTAGCGCGCGATCTCTTCAGTCGTCAGCGTCCGGAACACCACGTCGGTGCGATCCCGGGCAACGCGCGTGGGATGACCGCAGCGGGCCAGCGCGACGACGGTGTGGAAGCGCACGCGCTGTCCCGACATCGCGCCGAGCTGGCTCAGTGCGGATGCGCGGTCGCCGGGTTTGCCGAGCGGCCGGCCGTCGAGCTCGGCCACCTGGTCGGACCCGATGACCCAGCTGTCGGGAGCGAGTGCGGCGACCGCCTCGGCCTTGGCGCAGGCCAGGCGGTGTGCGAGCCGCTCGGGTGTCTCACCCTCCAATGGATGCTCGTCGACCTCCGGACGCCGGCACGCGAACGGCAGTCGCAGCCGCATCAGCAGATCGCGGCGATAGGGCGAGGTCGAGCCGAGGATCAGCGGCGCGGTCACGGTCAGATGCCCGCCGCGGCCCGCGCTTGGGCGAGCTGTGCCAGATGGCGGTCGATCTTCGCCTGCGCGGCGACGATCGAATCGCGCAGCGTGTCCAGCGTCGCGACGCTCGCGCCGGCGCCGTGCTGTTGCAGCCACAGCCGTTGGCGGAGCATTTCCTGGAGGGCGTCGCGGACCGGGTCGGTGGCGCCCCCGTCGAGGCTGTCGATCTGGCTGCGGGCCAGGCGGAGTCTCGCCTCGAACGCGTCCGCCGCATCCAGCACCCGTGCGTAGGCGTGCCGCCGCCGGCGCACGCGCCGCGCGTGCCAGAGGCCTACAATGGCGGCGGCCAGGACGGCGGACAGCAGAAGGCTCGGGAGTGTGGGCACGGCTGGGGATTCGTCGGCTCGGCCCGGCAGTCTGCCGGTCGGGCGGGGGCTGGGCAAACCTGGAACGGGGGCGTGACGGCCTCTGGACTCGCGTCGTTGACAGTGCCGCCGGCCATCTTTAACATTCAGCGGCTTATGTCCGCCCAGATGCCCGAGATTGTCGATGCGTGGCGCATGGTCGCGACCAGGAGCCGCCTGGAAGGGCGGCTGGCGTTGTCCTCGATGCCGCGTCTGTCCGACGCGCTCGCCGACACCGACAGTGTGGACGCCGTGTGCTCGATCGAGTTCGGCCAGGATGCGCTGCAGACGGCCTTTGCCGAGCTGCGCATCGAGGCGGAACTGCCGCTGATGTGCCAGCGCAGCCTGCGCCGGTTCGTGCTGCCGGTTCAGCTCGTGCAGCGACTGGGCCTGATCCGCGACGAGGCGGACGAGGCCGGGTTGCTGCCCGACGTCGAGGCCCTGCTCGTGCCGGAGGACGGCATGCTGGCACCGGCCACGATGGTCGAGGACGAACTCATCCTGGCGATTCCGGTCATCCCGGTCGCGCCCGGTTCCGAATCGGTCGAGCGTGACTGGCCGGTATCGATGGAAGAAGAATCGCGCGCCAACCCGTTCGCGGCGTTGGCGGGTTTGAAGAAAGACCGAAACAACTAGACCTTGCTGGAGCAATTCCCATGGCTGTGCAGAAATCCCGCGTCACCCCGTCCCGTCGCGGCATGCGCCGCGCGCACGACAAGCTCGACGCCAAGCTGCTGTCGACCGACCCGACGACGGGCGAGACGCATATCCGTCACCACATCACCGCCGACGGCTACTACCGCGGCAAGCAGGTGATCCAGCCGAAGACGCGGGTCGTCGAAGAAGACTGATCCAGCGTGCCGTTCCGCCGCGCGATGCGGCGGAACGTCCGATCATCCGGGCGGCGCGCCCGCTGCGGTGACGCACCAGGCCGATCCGTCGGCACGTGGGCCGTCCCCCAGCATCCGTACAGGCGAGGGCAGCCCCACGATGACCAGCGACCGCATCTATTCCCGCATTGCAGGCACCGGCAGTTATCTGCCCGAAAAGGTGCTGACCAACGACGACCTGTCGAAGATCGTCGACACCAATGACGAGTGGATCGCGGCGCGCACCGGCATCCGCGAGCGGCACATCGCCGCCGAGGGCGAGACGACGAGCGATCTGGCGTTCCATGCCGCGACCCGCGCCATGGAAGCGGCAGGCGTCGCCGCGTCCGAAATCGACCTGATCATCGTCGGTACCACGACGCCGGACATCATCTTTCCGTCGACCGCCTGCCTGCTGCAGGCGCGTCTCGGGGCCAACGGCTGCGGTGCGTTCGACGTCAACGCGGCCTGCTCGGGCTTTCTGTTCGCGCTGTCGGTCGCCGACAAGTTCATCAAGTCCGGCGACGCGAAGACCGTGCTCGTGGTCGGCGCCGAGACCTTGACCCGCATGGTCGACTGGACCGAGCGGACCACCTGCGTGCTGTTCGGTGACGGCGCCGGTGCCGTCGTGCTCAAGGCCGATACCGAGACCGGCATCCTCAGTACCCATCTCCACGCCGACGGCGCGAAGAAGGAACTGCTGTGGAATCCGGTCGGCGTCTCGGTCGGTTTCAAGGAAGGCGAGAAGAATGCCGGCGTGCGCATCAACATGGCAGGCAGCGACGTCTTCAAGTACGCGGTCAAGGCGCTGGACTCGGTGGTCGAGGAAACGCTCACCGCGAACGGTCTCGATCGTCACGACATCGATTGGCTGATTCCGCATCAGGCCAATCTGCGCATCATCGAAGCCACCGCCAAGCGGCTCGACATGCCGATGGATCGCGTGGTCGTGACCGTCGACAGGCACGGCAACACCTCGTCGGGTTCGGTGCCACTGGCTCTCGACGAAGCGGTGCGCTCGGGGCGCGTGCAGCGCGGTCAGCTCGTGCTGCTCGAGGCCTTCGGCGGCGGCTTTACCTGGGGTTCGGCGCTGCTGCGCTATTGAATCCGGCGGTCGGGCTTTGCCGCACGCGTGCCGCGGGCCGCGTTGCTGTGCATCTGACACACGAGGCCTGATGGGCGTCGAATCGATCGTGATCGCCGGGCGTGACGCGTGGCTCAAGGCCTATGCGCAGGATGACGGTCGTCGTCTGTCGCTCGGGCTTCTCGACGCGCTCGCGCGCCGGCTCGACATCGAGGCGCTTCGCCCGCCGCCGCATCCGGGAGGCGGCGCGGCCAAACGCGTCGAAGCACGTCGTATCGGCGAACTCGCCGCGCTCGGGGTGCGGGTGCCCCGCGTCCTCGGCGAGGGCGACTCGACGCTGCTGTTGAGTGATCTCGGCACGACGCTCGCCGCGCACCTGCGCGCGGCGGAGGACGCCTGCGCTGTCGATGCGCTGACCACGCGCGTGATCGACGCGATCGCGGCTGCGCATGCGCGCGGTGCCTATTTCGGCCAGCTGGTGCCGCGCAACATCACCCTCGACGACAGCGGTCGCGTGGGTTTCATCGATTTCGAAGAAGACCCGCTCGAGGTCATGTCCCTGCCGCAGGCGCAGGCGCGTGACTGGCTGCTGTTCGCCTTCGGCATGGCGAAGTACTACGACGGACGCACCGACGTGCTTGCCGGGCTGCTGTCGGCCGCGCTGCAGCAGGCGCCGGATGTAGCGGCGCACGCGGGCCGGGTGGGCCGCCTGGGGCGTCTGGCGCGCACCTTGGGTCGACTCGGCCGTTCGGCACGCCAGATCGCGCACTCGATTCTCGTCGTCCGCGCGGCCACGGTGCTGCCGATGCTGCTGGCCGCGGCGCTGCTGTGGGACCTGATCGAAGACGGCGAACTCGAGCTTGTGCAACTGCTGTTCTGAGCGTCGCGCAATACGCCCCGGTACAGACAATGTCGCGCGATGGCCTTTATCATCGCCCCGCTTCAACGACTGGAAGATCGCGTGACCGCATCGCACCTCGCATTCGTGTTTCCCGGGCAGGGCTCGCAATCGCTCGGCATGCTCGGCGAACTCGCCGCGCAGCACGACGTGATCCAGGCGACCTTCGCGGATGCCTCGAACGGTGCCGGCGTCGATTTGTGGACACTGGCGCAACAGGGCCCGGAGGCCGAGCTCAACCGCACCGAGTTCACCCAGCCCGCATTGCTCGCCGCCAGTGTCGCGCTGTGGCGTCTATGGGTGTCGCAGTGGGGCGAACGGCCCGCATGGCTGTCCGGTCACAGCCTCGGCGAATACTCGGCGCTGGTCGCCGCCGGGGCGCTGTCGCTCGAGGAGGGCGCGCGCCTGGTGCGCCTGCGTGGCCAGCTGATGCAGGACGCCGCGCCTCCGGGGCGCGGCGCGATGGCCGCGGTACTCGGTGCGGATGATGCGCTGGTCGCCGAGGTCTGCGAGCAGGCGGCGGGCGATCAGGTCGTCGTGCCGGCCAACTTCAATTCTCCGGGGCAGATCGTGATCGGCGGCGACGCCGATGCCGTCGATCGCGCGCTCGCGCTGCTGGCAGAACGCGGCGTGCGCAAGGCGGTCAAGCTGGCCGTCAGCGTGCCGTCGCACACGCCGTTGATGCGCGACGCGGCCGACCGCCTGGCGGATGCGATGTCGGGCCTGGCCTGGAGCATGCCCGCGATTCCCGTGGTCCAGAACGTGGACGGGCGCGTGCACCAGAGCGTCGACGCCATCCGGCAGGCGCTCGTGCAGCAGCTGTATCTGCCGGTGCAGTGGACGTCGTGCGTGCAGGCACTGGTGGCGCACGGCGTGACCCAGGTGGTCGAATGCGGGCCGGGCAAGGTGCTGAGCGGCCTGGTCAAGCGCATCGACAAGTCGGTGGAGGCGCGTCCGATGGGCACGCCCGCCGAGTTCGCTGCCGCGCTGGATGCCTGGGTTCACTGAGCCGGTCCGAGCCGGTGGTACGCGTTCCCGTGTGCCGCCTCCGCCGTCGTCGCGGCTAAGGAGCCGCGTCCCATCCCCTTCGAGGAATCGCATCATGAGCAAGCCCCTGCAGGGTGAGATCGCGCTGGTCACCGGCGCAAGCCGCGGCATCGGTGCCGCCATCGCCGACACGCTGGCTGCGCAGGGTGCGACCGTGATCGGCACCGCCACCAGTGACGCGGGCGCGGCGAAGATCGGCGAGCGCCTGTCCGCACACGGCGGCCATGGACGCGTGCTGGACGTGTCGCAGGCCGGCGCGATCGAAGCGCTGGTCGACGCGATCGCCGCCGAGTTCGGCGCGATCTCGATCCTCGTCAACAATGCCGGCATCACCCGCGACAACCTGCTGATGCGCATGAAGGACGAGGACTGGCAGGCCATCCTCGACACCAATCTGACCAGCGTCTACCGCAGCTCGAAGGCGGTGATGCGCGGCATGATGAAGGCCCGCCGTGGCCGCATCGTCAACATCGCCTCGGTGATCGGCGTCACCGGCAATGCGGGTCAGGCGAACTACGCCGCGGCCAAGGCCGGCATCATCGCCTTCAGCAAATCGCTGGCCAAGGAGATCGGCTCGCGCGGCGTCACCGTCAACGTGGTCGCGCCGGGCTTCATCGCCACCGACATGACGCGGGATCTGCCCGAAGCCTCGAAAGCGGCACTGACCGAACAGATCGCGCTCGGCCGGCTCGGCGAGCCGGACGACATCGCACAGGCCGTGGCGTTCCTGGCCGGTCCGTCGGCGGCCTACATCACCGGCGAAACCCTGCACGTCAACGGCGGCATGTACATGCCCTGATGCGGGCTTGAAGCTACTCCCGATTCAAGGGCAAGTCGTTGAAAGGCAAGGGCTTCGATGGTGGTACGCCCGTCGCCCGGCTTTCCCTTACACTATCCACCGAAATCGCCTCCCCGGAGCAGACTACCCATGAGCAACATCGAAGAACGCGTCAAGAAGATCGTCATTGAACAGCTGGGCGTGAAGGAAGACGAAGTCAGCAACAGCGCGTCGTTCGTCGACGATCTCGGCGCCGATTCCCTGGACACCGTCGAGCTGGTGATGGCGCTGGAAGAAGAGTTCGAGTGCGAGATCCCGGACGAAGAAGCCGAGAAGATCACCTCGGTGCAGCAGGCGATCGATTACATCAAGGCGCACACCAAGGGCTGATGCCCGCGTCCGCGCCCACGGTTCTTCGGGACGGGCGCGAGACCGCTCCGGCCGCACGGCGGCCGGACATCCAGGTTCCAAGCACGAGGCCGCCACTGCGGCCTCGTGCATGTGGGCGGTTGCGTTCCGCACCGCACCAACGACTTGTCAGGAGTTGAGCAATGGCCAAGCGCCGCGTCGTCATCACGGGCATCGGCATTCTGTCGCCGCTCGGCAACGATCTCGCTTCGAGCTGGGACGGCATCGTCAACGGTCGTTCGGGCATCGGCCCGATCACCCATTTCGACGCCACGAACTTCGCCACGCGCATCGCGGGTGAAGTGAAGGGCTTCGACGCGTCCGAGTGGATCGCGCCCAAGGACGTCAAGAAGATGGATCCCTTCGTCCACTACGGTGTGGCCGGTGGCCTGATGGCGATCCGCGATGCCGGCATCGACGTGCGCGAATCCGACGCCGAGCGCATCGGCGTGGCGATCGGCGCGGGCATCGGTGGCCTCAAGGGCATCGAGGACACCGCGATCAAGTACCACGAGGGCGGTCCGCGCAAGATCTCGCCGTTCTACGTGCCGTCGACGATCATCAACATGATTTCGGGCCAGGTCTCGATCATGACCGGCGCCAAGGGGCCGAACATCGCCGCGGTGACCGCGTGCACCACGGCCACGCACAACATCGGCCTGGCGATGCGCATGATCCAGTACGGCGATGCCGACGTGATGATCGCCGGCGGCGCCGAGTTCGCCACCACGCCGACATCCGTGGGCGGATTCTGCTCGATGAAGGCGCTGTCCACCCGCAACGACGATCCGACCGGCGCCTCGCGTCCGTGGGATCGCGACCGCGACGGGTTCGTCATGGGCGACGGCGCCGGCGTGCTGGTGCTGGAGGAGTACGAGCGCGCCAAGGCACGCGGCGCACGCATCTACGCCGAGCTTGCCGGCTTCGGCATGAGCGGCGACGCGTTCCACATGACCTCGCCGAGCGAGAACGGCGAGGGCGGCGGACGCTGCATGCGCGCGGCGATCAACGACGCGGGCATCGATCCGGCGCAGATCGGCTACATCAACGCGCACGGCACGTCGACGCCGGCCGGCGACGTGGCCGAGACGATGGGCATCAAGGGCGTGCTGGGCGACCATGCGGCCAAGGTGATGGTCAGTTCCACGAAGTCGATGACCGGGCATCTGCTCGGCGCAGCCGGCGGCGTGGAGGCGGTGTTCTCGGTGATGGCGCTGCATGCCGGCATCATTCCGCCGACGATCAACCTCGAGCATCCCGGCGAAGGCTGCGATCTCGATTACGTGCCGCACACCGCGCGCGAGCACCAGGTCGAGTACGTGATGTCCAACTCGTTCGGTTTCGGCGGCACCAACGGTTCGCTGGTGTTCCGCAAGATCTGACGGTGACATTGGCTTGATCGAAAAAGGCCCGCGCAAGCGGGCCTTTTCGTTCGCGGGAACGTGCTTGCGCGCGGTGGGACTCGCGGGTGAAGCCCCGGCCCGCGCGCAACTAATGGGACGTCAGCCGCGCTTCCAGCGCACGCCCTGCGGTGTGTCCTCGAGCACGATCTGCTCGGCCGCGAGCTGGTCGCGGATCGCATCGGCACGCGCGAAATCGCGGGCCTGCTTGGCGGCGATGCGCTCGTCGATCAGGGCCTGGATGCGCGCATCGTCATCGGCATTGGCGCCACGTGCGAACCAGTCGGCCGGGGCCTGCTGCAGCAGACCCAGCGCGAAACCGGCACCGAGCAGCTCGCCCTTGAGCGTCGCACGCGCGGTCGGGTCGGTGGCCTTGCGCGCTTCGCCGGCGATCCGCGCGATTTCCGCCAACGCGGCCGGGGTGTTGAGATCCTCGTCGAGCACCTGCTCGATGCTCGTCGGAATGGCGGCATCGGCTTCGACATCCGCCAGATCGCGCAGCGTGCCGTACAGCCGGTCCAGCGTGCGCACCGACTGCTCGATCAGTGCATCCGACCAGTCCAGCGGCTGCCGGTAATGCGCCGACAGCAACGCGTAGCGCAGCGCCTCGGGCGGGTGCGCCTGCACCAGGTCGTGGACACGTTCGATGTTACCCACGGACTTCGACATCTTGCTGCCGGCGAAGGTCAGCATGCCGTTGTGCAGCCACACGCGGGCGAACGGCGCGCCGCCGTGGGCGCATTCGCTCTGCGCGATCTCGTTCTCGTGATGCGGAAACTGCAGATCCACGCCACCGGCATGGATGTCGATGGTCTCGCCCAGATGCGCGGCGGCCATCGCCGAACATTCGATATGCCAGCCCGGACGTCCGCGACCCCAGGGCGACGCCCAGCCGGGCAGGTCGTCCGACGACGGCTTCCACAACACGAAATCGCCGGCGTCGCGCTTGTACGGCGCAACTTCGATCCGCGCGCCTGCGAGCATGTCCTCGGTGTCACGCCGCGAAAGCTTTCCGTAGTCCGCATAACTGCCGACGGCGAACAGCACGTGCCCTTCGGCCGCGTAGGCGTGGCCGCTGTCGATCAGGCGCTCGATCATCGCGATGATCTCGCCGATATGGGCGGTCGCGGCCGGCTCGATGTCCGGTGGCGCGATGCCGAGCGCCGCCATGTCCTCGCGGTAGGCGGCGGCGAAGCGGTCGGTGATGGCCGAGATCGGCACGCCCTGGTCGCGGGCGGCGGCATTGATCTTGTCGTCGACGTCGGTGATGTTGCGCGCGTACTTCAGCGCACCGAACCGGCGGCGCAACAGGTCGGCCAGCACGCCGAACACGACCGGGCCGCGGGCATTGCCGATATGGACGTAGTTGTAGACCGTCGGCCCGCAGACGTACATGGTGGGGCAGGCGGGATCGAGCGGCGCGAACGGCTCCAGCTGGCGGGTGAGGCTGTTGAACAGATGGAGAGGCATTGCGCGTCCGGACATGAAGTCGTCGCGATTCTAACGGGCGCTGCGCGGCCACGCACGGCGCACGCCGACACCCGGACGGGCGTGCTCACGACAGCGAGGATTCAGCCCGGGCGCGCGCGCCACGCCTACACTGCGACGGTGTTGTCCGACCGTCGACGCAGCCGCTGGTGGTGTGCACCGTTGTCCTTCGGGACAGTGGTGCTCGCGTGCGCGTGTCCGGCCTACGCGCAGTCGACCGCCCAGGCCAGTGCCCAGAACAGCCGCATGGAATACGCCCAGGTTCTGCGCGCCGAGCCGGTGTACCAGACGCTGCGTGCGACCAGCATGGTCGAGCGCTGCGAGGCGACGACGCCGGTGTTGCCGGAACAGGAAGAGCGGCGTGGGTTGGCGCGGGTGGTCGGCGCGGTCAAGGACGTGCTCCGTTCCGACGGCGATGCGGTCCAGGAAGTCGACCGGTCCGCCGGAGGCGACTGCCGCATGGTGCCGATCGAGCGGGAATTCCGTCGGCCGATCGCGTTCGACGTCGATTACGTGCACAAGGGCGTCAAGTACCGGTCCCGTTTGCCCTACGACCCCGGTAACCGCCTGCGGGTCCGCGTGACGGTGACTCCGATGGTGACGCCGGCGGATGCCCGCTAGCGCATGTCGCGCCCGGTTGCAGCCCCGCGCTCCGCGTGCGAGGATGCGCGCCTCATGAACGCCCTCCGCGCCGACGCCGACATCCTGACCTCCGCCCGTATGGCGTCGGGCATGACCTCGCGTGCGCGTCGACCGGAAGCCCACATCCTCCGGGGCTAGTCGGGACGCGTTCGCCTGTGCGTACTGTTCTGTAGAAGACCCGGCCGATGCCGGGTTTTTTCGTTTCCGACACCCTGATTTCATCGAAGCTTCCGATCTTTCCTTCTCTCCATCGCCTCCACGAGATCCCCGATGACCGCGATCCGACACTTTCTCAACACGCAGGACTGGTCCCGTCCCGACCTCGACGCCCTGCTGGCCGACGCCGCCGCGTTCAAGCGCGAGAAGCTCGGCGACGCGCTGAAAGGCCGTTCGATCGCGCTGGTGTTCTTCAACCCGTCGATGCGCACGCGCACCAGCTTCGAACTGGGGGCCTTCCAGCTCGGTGGTCACGCCATCGTGCTGCAGCCGGGCAAGGACGCGTGGCCGATCGAGTTCGAGCTGGGCACGGTGATGGACGGCGACACCGAGGAGCACATCGCCGAAGTCGCGCGCGTGCTCGGCCGCTACGTCGACATGATCGGCGTGCGCGCGTTCCCGAAGTTCGTCGATTGGGCCTACGACCGCCAGGACATCGTGCTGAAGTCGTTCGCGAAGTACTCGCCGGTGCCGGTCATCAACATGGAGACAATCACCCATCCCTGCCAGGAGCTGGCGCATGCGCTGGCGCTGCAGGAGCACTTCGGCACGTCCGATCTGCGCGGCAAGAAGTACGTGCTGACCTGGACCTACCACCCCAAGCCGCTCAACACCGCGGTCGCGAACTCCGCGCTGACCATCGCCACGCGCCTGGGGATGGACGTGACCCTGCTGTGCCCGACGCCGGACTACGTGCTCGACGAGCGCTACATGGACTGGGCGAAGCAGAACGTCGCCGAGAGCGGCGGCTCGCTGGCCGTGAGCCACGACATCGACAGCGCCTACGCCGGTGCCGACGTGGTCTACGCCAAGAGCTGGGGCGCGCTGCCGTTCTTCGGCAACTGGGCGCCCGAAAAACCCATCCGCGACCAGTACCGGCACTTCATCGTCGACGAGCGGAAGATGGCGCTGACCAACAACGGCGTGTTCTCGCACTGCCTGCCGCTGCGCCGCAACGTCAAGGCGACCGACGCCGTCATGGATTCGCCGCAGTGCATCGCCGTCGACGAGGCCGAGAACCGGCTGCATGTGCAGAAGGCCGTGATGGCGGCGCTGATGAAGCCGTAATTCGTTTCTTGTGATTCGTGATTGGTGATTGGTGATTCGAAAGAGCCAGAGCCGATCGCCCGCCTTCTTCATCCTTCTTGTAACGAGATACTCCCATGTCGCAGCAGCCCGCTTCTTCGAATCACGAATCACCCATCACCAATCACAGCTCCAAAGACATCGTCCTTGCATTCAGTGGCGGCCTCGACACCAGCTTCTGCGTGCCCTATCTCAAAGAGCAGGGCTGGACCGTGCACACCGTGTTCGCCGACACCGGCGGCGTCGATGCCGACGAGCGGGCCTTCATCGAGCAGCGTGCGGCCGAGCTGGGCGTCGCCAGCCACGTCACCGTCGATGGTGGCCCGGCGATCTGGGACGGTTTCGTCAAGCCCTTCGTCTGGGCGGGCGAGGCCTATCAGGGCCAGTACCCGCTGCTGGTTTCGGACCGTTATCTGATCGTCGATGCCGCGCTCGCGCGCGCGGCCGAGCTGGGCACGAATGCGATCGCGCACGGCTGCACGGGCATGGGCAACGACCAGGTGCGTTTCGACCTCGCGGTGAAGGCGCAGGGCGAGTACCGCATCGTGGCGCCGATCCGCGAGATCCAGAAGGAACACACGCAGACGCGTGCCTACGAGCAGGGGTATCTCGAAGAACGCGGCTTCGGCGTGCGCGCCAAGCAGCAGGCCTACACGATCAACGAAAACCTGCTGGGCCTGACGATGTCCGGCGGCGAGATCGACCGCTGGGAAGCGCCGGGCGAGGGCGCGCGCGGCTGGTGCGCGCCGCGCACCGAATGGCCGGAGGCACCGCTTCAGGTCAAGGTCCGCTTCGAGCAGGGCACGGCGGTCGCGCTCGATGGCGAAACGCTGCCGGGCGCGCAGATCCTGGCGAAGCTCAACGCCCTGTTCGCGCCCTACGGCGTGGGCCGCGGCGTCTACACCGGCGACACCGTGATCGGCCTCAAGGGCCGCATCGTGTACGAAGCGCCGGGCCTGGTCTCGCTGCTCGCCGCGCACCGCGCGCTCGAGGAGACCGTGCTGACCAAGCAGCAGAACCGCTTTAAGCCGGAAGTCGCGCGCAAGTGGACCGAGCTGGTCTACGAGGGGTTCTTCCACGATCCGCTGAAGGCTGACATCGAAGCGTTCCTGCAATCCTCGCAGGCCAAGGTCACCGGTGAAGTGGTGCTGGAAACCCGCGGCGGCCGCGTCGACGCGGTGGCGGTGACATCGCCGCACATCCTCAACGCCAAGGGCGCGACCTATGCGCAGTCGGCGGACTGGGGCGTCGAGGAAGCCGAGGGCTTCATCAAGCTGTTTGGCATGAGCAGCACCTTGTATGCGCAGGTAAATCGCTGAGAAGCCGTGATTCGGGATTTGGGATTGGTGATTCGAAACAGCGGATCACCGGTCCCGACCGATATTGGAACGCCATGAACGAACTGCTCTCCCATACGCTCGACCACCTCGAACGGCTGGTGTCCTTCGACACCCGCAATCCGCCGCGCGCGATCGCGGCCGAGGGCGGCATCTTCGATTACATCCGCGGGCAGTTGCCGGGTTTCGAGGTCGAGGTCATCGACCACGGCGCTGGCGCTGTGAGCCTGTTCGCGGTGCGTGGCACGCCGAAGATCCTGTTCAACGTGCATCTGGACACCGTGCCGGATTCGCCGGACTGGAGCGCCGATCCGCACGTGATGCGGCGCCTCGACGACCGCGTGGTCGGCCTCGGCGTCTGCGACATCAAGGGTGCGGCGGCCGCGCTAATCGCGGCCGCCAATGCCGGCGACGGCGATGCGGCGTTCCTGTTCTCGTCCGACGAGGAAGCCAACGATCCGCGTTGCATCGCCGCCTTCCTCGCACGCGGTCTGCAGTTCGAGGCGGTGCTGGTCGCCGAGCCGACGAACTGCGAAGCGGTGCTCGCGCATCGCGGCATCAGCTCGGTGCTGATGCGTTTCGCGGGCACGGCCGGGCATGCATCCGGCAAACAGGATCCGGCGGCAAGCGCGCTGCACCAGGCAATGCGCTGGGGCGGCCGTGCGCTGGACCATGTCGAGTCGCTCGCCCACGCACGCTTCGGTGGCCTGACCGGTCTGCGCTTCAACATCGGCCGGGTCGAGGGCGGCATCAAGGCCAACATGATCGCGCCGGCCGCCGAGCTGCGCTTCGGCTTCCGGCCGCTGCCGTCGATGGATGTCGACGGTCTGCTGTCGACGTTCGCCGGCTTCGCCGAGCCCGAGGCCGCGCATTTCGAGGAAACCTTCCGCGGGCCGAGCCTGCCGTCGGGCGACATCGCACGTGCGGAAGAACGCCGGCTCGCCGCGCGCGACATCGCAGATGCCTTCGATCTGCCGATCGGCAACGCGGTCGACTTCTGGACTGAAGCCTCGCTGTTCTCGGCCGGCGGTTACACCGCGCTGGTGTACGGTCCCGGCGACATCGCCCAGGCGCATACCGGCGACGAGTTCGTGACGTTCGAGCAACTGCAGCGCTACGCCGAGTCCGTGCACACCATCATCAACGGCGTGCGCTGAGCGCGGCCGTCTTCCGTCTTCAACGCGTCATTCCACGCCCAACCGATTGCAGCCCGTGAACATTCCCGCGACCCACGTCCAGACCCGCCAGACCATCGTGCGCCTGCTCTCCAGCATGGCCAGCGCGAAGGAGATCAGCCAGTACCTCAAGCGTTTTTCGCAGCTCGACGCGAAGCGCTTTGCCGTGGTCAAGGTCGGCGGCGCGGTGCTGCGCGACGAACTCGACGATCTGACGTCCTCGCTGTCGTTCCTGCAGGAGGTCGGCCTGACGCCGATCGTGCTGCACGGCGCCGGCCCGCAGCTCGACGCTGAGCTGTCCGCCGCCGGCATCGAGAAGAAGACCGTCAACGGCCTGCGCGTGACCTCGCCCGAAGGTCTGGCGATCGTGCGCCGCGTGTTCCAGGCGGCCAATCTTCGTTTGGTCGAAGCGCTGCAGCGCAATGGTGCGCGCGCGACCTCGATCACCGGCGGCGTGTTCGAGGCCGAGTATCTCGACCAGGCCACCTACGGCCTGGTCGGTGAGGTGCGTGGCGTCAATCTCGCGCCGATCGAAGCCAGCCTGCAGGCCGGCTCGATCCCGGTGATCACGAGCCTGGGGGAAACCGCGTCGGGCCAGATTCTCAACATCAATGCCGACTTCGCCGCCAACGAACTGGTGCGCGAACTGCAGCCCTACAAGATCATCTTCCTCACCGGCACTGGCGGTCTTCTGGACGCCGATGGCAAGGTCATCGATTCGATCAACCTGTCGACCGAATACGACCATCTGATCCAGCAGCCGTGGCTTCACGGCGGCATGAAAGTGAAGATCGAACAGATCAAGGCTCTGCTCGAAGGTCTGCCGATGGCCTCGTCGGTGTCGATCACGCGCCCGGCGGATCTCGCCAAGGAGCTGTTCACCCACAAGGGTTCGGGCACGCTGGTGCGTCGCGGCGAGCAGGTGCTGCGCGTGACCGACTGGTCGCAGCTGGACCTCGCGCGCCTGAAGTCGCTGATCGAATCGAGCTTCGGCCGCGAACTCGCACCGGACTACTTCGAACGCACGCCGCTGCTGCGCGCCTACGTGAGCGAGAACTACCGCGCCGCGGTGATCCTGACCGACGGCGAGGGCACGGTGTATCTGGACAAGTTCGCCGTGCTCGACGACGCGCAGGGCGAGGGCCTCGGCCGCGCGGTGTGGAACGTGATGCGCGACGAGACGCCGCAGCTGTTCTGGCGTTCGCGCCACCACAACCAGGTCAACATCTTCTATTACGCCGAGTCCGACGGCTGCATCAAGCAGGAGAAGTGGAAGGTGTTCTGGTACGGCCTCGACGGCTTCGAGCAGATCCAGCGCTGCGTCGCGCATTGCGAGACGCGCGCCCCGACCCTGGTGGGCTGACATGACCGCTCCGGCCGCATGGCGCGAGGTGCCGACCCTGGTCGGCACGCAGGTGTCGCTGGTGCCTTTGGTACCGGCGCACGCCGACGCGCTGGCCGCGGTGTCGCGCGACAGCGCGCTGCACACGCTCTGGTACACCAACGTGCCGGCGCCGGATGACGTGTCGCGCTACATCGGGAAAGCGCTCGACGCGCAGGCGGCCGGCGACATGCTGGCCTTCGCGGTGCTCGATACCGATGGCAATGTCGTCGGCAGCACGCGCTTCTACGATCTCGATGCGACAGTCCCCAACCTCAAGATCGGCTACACCTGGTATGCGCCGCAGGTGCAGCGCACCGGCCTGAACACCGAAGCCAAACTGCTGTTGCTGACGCATGCTTTCGATGTGCTGGGGTGCGCGTCGGTGGCCTTCGAGACCAGCTGGTTCAATCACGCTTCGCGCGCGGCCATCGCGCGTCTGGGCGCGAAACAGGATGGCGTGCTGCGCCATCACAAGCGGCATGCCGACGGCTCGCTGCGCGACACCGTGGTGTTCTCGGTGATCGACGCCGAGTGGCCGGCGGTGCGTCGCCATCTTCGTCACAAGCTGGACAGTCATCCATGAGCACATCTCCCATCCGCCTCGGCATCGTCGGCGCGCGCGGCCACACCGGCCAGGAACTGGTCCGCCTCGTCGCCGCGCATCCGGGTCTCGAACTCGTGTTCGTGTCTTCGCGCGAGCTCGACGGGCAGCGCGTCGCCGATCACAACGACGGCTGGAAGGGCGAGCTGCGCTTCGAGAATCTCGACGCGGACGCGGTCGCCGCCAAGGGCGCCGATGCGGTGATCCTCGCGTTGCCCAATGGCAAAGCTGCGCCGTTCGTCGCTGCGATAGACGCCGCGAAGCCCGATACCGTGATCGTCGACCTGTCGGCCGATTACCGTTTCGACGCCGGCTGGTATTACGGCCTGCCCGAACTCACGCGCACCGGTTACGCCGGCCAGCGCCGGATCAGCAACCCCGGCTGCTATGCGACCGCAATGCAGCTGGCGATCGCGCCGCTGGCCGGACATCTGGCCGGCCCGCCGCAGTGCTTCGGCGTCTCAGGTTACTCGGGCGCGGGCACCACGCCGTCGGACAAGAACAACGTCGCGTTGCTGACCGACAACCTGATGCCGTACGCACTGACCGATCATGTGCACGAGCGCGAAGTGTCCAGGCAGCTGGCGATGCCGGTGGAGTTCATGCCGCACGTCGCGCCGCATTTCCGCGGCATCACGATGACCGTGAACCTGTGGCTGTCGGCGCCGATGTCGCGCGATGCGGTCAAGGCGCTGTTCGATGCGCGCTATGCCGACGAGCCGCTGGTCGAGGTGATCGACGAGGCGCCCTGGGTCAGCCGCATCGCCGGCCGGCACGGCGCACAGATCGGCGGCTTCACGATGGCGCCGGGCAATGGCCGCGTGGTCGTCGTGGCGACGCTCGACAACCTGCTCAAGGGTGCGGCGACGCAGGCGATGCAGAACCTCAATCTCGCGCTGGGCTTCGACGAGCTGACGTCGATTCCGCAATGATTCTTCGGGATTCGGGATTCGGGAATGGGGATTCGCGAACCCCGCCAGCCGCGCATCCTCGCTCTTGCCAATCCCGAATCCCCAATCCCCACTCCCGAGAGCCCCGACATGAGCAACCTCCTCTGGCAGAAGCCCGGCGTCGCCGTTGACACGCAGATCCAGGCCTTCCTCGCCGGTGACGACGTGATCCTCGACCGCGAGTTCTTCCTGCACGATATCGCCGCGAGCACCGCGCACGCCGAAGGCCTGCAGCGCGTCGGCATCCTGTCGGCCGAAGAACTCGAAGGTCTGAAGCGCGAGCTGGCGTTGTTGGCCGACGACTTCCGTAGCGGCGCCTTCGTGCTCGACGAACGCTTCGAGGACGGGCATTCGGCGATCGAGGACCGGTTGACCGAGCGGCTCGGCGATGCCGGCCGCCGCATCCATACCGGCCGCAGCCGCAACGACCAGGTGCTGGTCGCCACGCGCCTGTGGCTGAAGGAAAAGCTCGCGCGTCTTGTCGAGCTGTCGCGCGAGATCGCAAAGGTTGCACTCGATCGCGCCGAAGCGGAAGCGCAGCTGCCGATTCCCGGCTACACCCATATCCAGCGCGCCGTGCTGTCCTCGGGCGGCATGTGGTGGTCGGGCTGGGCCGAGGCCTTCATCGACGATGCGATGCGCGCGCAGGACACGCTGGCGCTGATCGACTGCAATCCACTCGGGACGGCTGCGGGTTACGGCGTGAACCTCGCGCTCGATCGTGACCACACCACCACCGTACTCGGCTTCGCGCGGCTGCAGGTCTCGCCGGTCTACGCGCAGCTCTCGCGCGGCAAGTTCGAACTGGCCGCGCTCGAAGCGCTGGGCAGCGCGACCCTGGACCTGCGCCGGCTGGCCTGGGATCTGTCGCAGTTCACCAGCGCCGAGTACGGCTTCGTCGCGCTGCCGGCGCAGTACACGACCGGCAGCTCGATCATGCCGAACAAGCGCAATCCCGACGTCGTCGAACTGATGCGCGCCACGCATGCCAGCGTGGCCGCGGCGCGCACCGAGATCGAGGATCTGCTGTCGCTGCCGTCGGGCTACCACCGCGACCTGCAGAGTTCCAAGGGCGCGATCTTCTACGGTTTCGGCCGCGGCCTCGCCGCACTGGAGCTGCTGCCGGCACTGCTGGCGAATCTGGAATGGCGCGAGGACCGGCTGCGCGCGGCGGTCGACTCGGGCATGTACGCGACCGATGTCGCGGTCGAGGCCGCGATCGCTGGCGTACCGTTCCGCGAGGCGTACAAGGCCGCCGCGCAGAGCGCCGACACGGCCGGGCAGGGCCGCACGCCGGAAGGCAGCCTCGCCGCGCGCACCTCGCCGGGTGGCGCTGCCGACCTCCGTCTGGACACGCTGCGTGCGCGCTGGAACGCGCTGGCGTGACAGTTTCCATCAACTGATAGGCCTGCTGGCATGAAGCGCTTTCTCGTCATCGCAATGCGCCGCCCCGGGTTCGACGCATCCGTCGTCGCGCCACATCAGACGTTCCTCGACGATCTGCGCGCGCGTGGTCTGCTCGACATGACCGGCGGATTCGCCGACGGCACCGGCGGTGCATACCTGCTGAGTGGCATCGACACGCTGGCCGAAGCGCAGGCCATCGTCGCGGCCGATCCGCTGGCGTTGCAGAATGCGAGCGACCTCGTCGTCCACGAGTGGAACACCCGCTGAGGTCGTCCCCGCGATGCACACGCCCGATGCCGATGTGTTTCCCGAGCAGCCGTTGCCGCCGTGGCGACGTGCGGTGCTCAAGGTCGGCAGCAGCCTGCTCGCGGCCGATGGCGGAGGACTGTCGGATCGGCATGCCGCGGCGCTCGCGGGTTTCATCCGCGCGAGCCATGCGGCCGGGCGCGAGATCGTTCTGGTGTCGTCCGGCGCCGTCGCTGCGGGTCGCGCGATCCTGCATGCGAACCTCGCTCCCGGTGCACCGATGGCCGAGCGCCAGGCACTCGCTGCACTGGGTCAGGCGCGACTGACCGGGTTCTGGCAGGGCTTCTTCGAACGCCCTGTCGCCCAGGTGCTGCTGACCCACGACGACCTGCGCAATCGCCGCCGCTACCTCAATGCGCGCGCCACGCTGACCGCACTGCTGCGCCACGGCGCGCTGCCGGTGGTCAACGAGAACGACACGGTGTCGGTCGACGAACTCAAGCTCGGCGACAACGACAACCTGGCCGCGATCGTTGCGGCACTGGTCGATGCCGAGGTGCTGTTCATCGCCACCGACATCGACGGCCTCTACGACGCGGACCCGCGGATCGAAGCGCACGCGCGGCCGATGCCGCTGGTCGCGAAGATGAGCGCGTCGCTGCTCGCGGTCGCCGGCGGCGCCGGCAGCAGCGTCGGTACCGGCGGCATGCGCACCAAGCTGGAAGCCGCGCAGCGCGCGGCCTCGGCCGGCGTGGCCACGGTGCTGTTCAACGGCCGCCGCGCCGACGTGCTGGACGGTCTCGCGCACGATCGTCTGCGGGGCACCCGCATCCATCCGCTGCGCACGCGCATGGCCGCGCGCAAGCACTGGCTGCAGAACGCGCCGGCGGAGGCCGGGGCGATCCTCGTCGACAGCGGCGCTGCGAACGCGATGGTCGAGAAGGGGGCCTCGCTGCTGCCGGGTGGTGTGCTCGCCGCCGAGGGCCAGTTCCGGCGCGGCGACCTGGTGACGATCGCGCTGCTGGATGGCGATGCGCGCGAGCCGATCGCGCGGGGCGTGACGCAGTATTCGGCCGACGACATCCGGCGGCTGGCACGGCGGCATTCGCGCGATATCGAGGCGACGCTGGGCTATACCTACGGGGAAACCGTCGTGCACCGGGATGATCTGGTGCTGGTGTGATTCCGGTGGTGTCAGCTCGCGAGTACTTGTCTACCGTCGTTCCGGCGGCTCTCAACAGACGAATGTCTGGTCACGCCGGGACGCAGTGAGTTCCGGTTAAATCGCGTGACTCGTCAAGTTGGAGTCGCTGGATTCCGGCGTGCGCCGGAATGACGGTAGTGGTTGTTCCGCGCGCCGATAGACGCGTGACGCAGGAAGTTGCCGCCGCAAGCGTCGCGCGGAGTTCCGCATCGCGCTAACTTGGCACTCCCCACCGCACGTCCCTGCCCATGAGCGACATCCGTTCCGCCGCGCTCGCCTGCCGCGATGCCGCCGATTCACTGGCCCGGCTCGATACCGAGGCCCGCAACGCCCTGCTGCGCGCGATGGCCGCTGCGCTCGACACGCAGACCGAAGCGATCCTCGCCGCGAACGCGCGCGACATCGAGGCCGCGCAAGCACGCGGCACCCGCGGCGCCTTGCTGGACCGCCTGCGTCTCGACGCGACACGGCTCGCCGGTGTGTCCGCCGCCGTGCGCGAAGTGGCCGATCTGCCCGATCCGGTCGGGCAGGTCACCCGTGACGACGTGCGCCCGAACGGCATCCGCGTGCGCAAGGTGCGGGTGCCGCTGGGTGTCATCGCGATGATCTACGAGGCGCGCCCCAACGTGACCGCCGACGCTGCGGCGCTGTGCATCAAGGCCGGCAACGGCGTGATCCTGCGCGGCGGCAGCGAGGCGATCCATTCGAATACCGCGATCGCCTATGCATTGCGCGGGGCGATCGCAGCGCAGGGCATCGGTGCCGATGTGCTGACCCTGGTCACCGATCTGCGCCGGGAGACGATGCTCGAACTGCTGCAGCTTCACGACATCGTCGATCTGGCGATCCCGCGCGGTGGCGAGGGCCTGATCCGCTTCGTCGCCGAACACGCCCGTGTGCCGGTGATCAAGCATTACAAGGGTGTCTGCCATCTGTTCGTGGATGCCAGCGCCGATCCCGATCTCGCCCTGCGCCTGCTGCTCGACGGCAAGACCGGTCGGCCCAGCGCCTGTAATGCCCTGGAGACGCTGCTGGTGCATGCCGACATCGCCGAGACCTTCGTGCCGAACGCGATCGCGGCGCTGCAGGCGCGCGGTGTGGAAGTCCGCGGCGACGCCGGCATCGCTTCACGCGCCGCAGGCGTGTTGCCGATCGGTGCGGAAGACGACGCGGCGGAATTTCTCGATCTCGTGATCGCCGCGCGCGTGGTGGACTCGCTCGACGACGCCCTCGCGCACATCCGGCGCTTCGGCTCCGATCACACCGAAGTGATCGCGACGCGCGACGACGGCAATGCACGCCGCTTCATCGCGGCATTGCGCTCGGCCGTCGTCATGGTCAACGCCTCGTCGCGCTTCAGCGACGGCGGGGAACTCGGCCTGGGCGCAGAGATCGGCATCTCGACCACCCGCCTGCACGCCTACGGCCCCATGGGGCTGGAGGCGTTGACGGTCGAGCGCTTCGTGGTGGAGGGGGCGGGGCAGGTGCGACATCCTGAAAACGCCGCCGGTGCGGCCGCGTCCTAGTCAGCTGCCGCTGGTGGCCGCGACCGGGCGTGCGTCGTCGTCCAGCGCGATGCGCACGATGCGGCCATCGCGCAACTTCGCCGCCAGCGCGGCGCTCGCACCGAGCGCCTGACGGACCTGCGCGTCGTCGATGTCGTCGCGGCGGCTCCGGCGCTCGACACCGCTGAAGCGCGCACGGTTGTATTCCGCCCAGCCGATCAGAAGCGCGGCGCAGACCAGGGCGATCACCGGCAAGGCCAGCAGCAGGAAGGGGTCGATCTCGCTGTCGTCGAGGTACAGCCGCACGTAGGCTGTGCGCACGCCCACCACCCAGGCGATCACGGTGATCAGCGGCACCCAGAGCCAGGCGTACAGGCTCCACGCGAACGCGGTCAACGCGCCCGAGGCCAGGCGCTTGCCGGGGCCGCGGGTGGGGGTGTGATCGATGATGGGTGGGGTCATGCGGTGGCTCCACGATCGGGGCTCACCCAGACCGCGCGCCGGCGGCGGCGCAGCAGGGTGCGGGGCAGGGCGACGACGGCGGTGAGCATGCCGAGTGCCCAGAACGCGATCGGGTACCAGATCACCCAATAGAAATGACGGGCCATACCGCGCTCGTAGCGGCGCTCGATCAGCAGACTGGTGCCGAACTGCAGCAAACAGACGAAGGCCAGCACCACGCCGTGCCAGCGCGGCAGGATCGTCTCCACGTGCCACGCGGCCGGCAGTGTGACGAACAGGCCGACCACCCACAGCGTGATGATCGTCAGCATCACGTACGCCCAGGCCAGGCTCAGCAGGTATTCGAGCAGCACGCCCCACATGCGCCGCTTTCGCCAGCCGAGCACGCTGCGGCCGTGGCTCAGCAACACCTCCACGCCGCCGCAGGCCCAACGCAGACGCTGCGACCACAGACCACGCAGCGTTTCCGGCATCAGGATCCAGCACAGCGCATTGGGCTCGTAGCGGATGTCCCAGCCGGCCATCTGCAGGCGCCAGGAGATGTCGATGTCCTCGGTGACCATGCGGTCGGACCAGTAGCCGACGTCGTGCAGCGCGGTCCGCCGGAAAGCGCAGATCACGCCGGAAATCGTGAACAGTCGGCCGTAGGTGCGCTGCGCGCGCTTGATCAGGCCGATGATCGCGGAGAACTCGCCGATCTGCATGCGCCCCATCAGCGTGGTGCGGTTGCGGATGCGCGGATTGCCGGTGACCGCACCGACGCGCGGGCCGTCGATCAGATGGCCGACCATCCAGCGCACGGCATGCGGGTCGAGGGTGGCGTCGGAATCCACGCACACCAGGAGGTCGGACGTGGCCGCCAGCGTGCCCATGCGCAGCGCATTCGCCTTGCCCTGGTTCTGCGCCAGGTGCACCACGCGCAGCCGGGGATGGTCGGCCACAAGCGCATCCAGCAGTTCCGGGGTGCGGTCGTTGCTGCCGTCGTCGATCGCGATGATCTCGAAGTCCGGATAGGCCTGTGCCGACAGCGCGGTGATCGTTGCGGCGATGTGCGCTTCCTCGTTGAAACACGGCACCAGCACCGACACGAACGGCGTGCGGGCCAGTGGCGGTGGGGCATCCGGCCGCGGCGCCTCGCGCTCGCGGCGCAGGTAGTAATAGACGCCGCCCGTCATCCAGAAGAACGCCATCACGATGGGATAGAAGAACGCGAAGTTGAACAGCCAGCGGGTCCATTCGATCGAAGTCCAGTCCATCGGCTCAGCGCTCCAGATACGGGAAGGCGCGTGCGGACATCGCGTCGCGCGCATCCTCGAGCGTCGGCTGGTTGCCGATGAAGTCGTCGGGGTAGTAACCCAGATGGCGGATGCCGGCCGCCTGCAGCAGACGCGACTGCGCGCGCAACGTCTCTCCGGGCAGCGGCGCCGGCACGCGCCAGTCGACGGTCTGCAGTTCGAATAGCGTGCGCTCGACGCCCTGGGGCGTCGAGCGAACGGTGTCGGCGAGCGTACGCAGCCAGGCCTGCGGGTCGTCGGCGTTCTCCAGCTGCGGCATCGCCATGAGCGCGGTGATGTCGTAGGCGGTGAGGAACGGTTCGAGGCGCTGCGCGAACCAGGCCTCCGATGCCGGCTCGAGCACCGGTCGGGCGAACAGGTTGCGTGCCGTCATCAGCTTCGGCCGCCAGCGCTGCGCGGCGGTCTTGAGCGCCAGCGTGAAGTCGATCAGCCCCTGCGTGCGCGCGGCGGGCACGCCGTCGCCGTAGGCGGGAATCTCGTCGTCGCGCAGATAGGCGTCGTCGTGGAACAGCAGGCCGTCGAAATGGCTGTTCGCGGCGAGTTCGGCATAGATGTCCGAGACGATGGCGAGCGTGCGCGGATCGCCGGGATCCAGGCGTGGAATCTCGTTCGCGTTCGTCGCCGCGATCTGCAGTTCGCGCTGCAGACCCGCATCGGCCAGCTTGAAGCCGAGTACCGGCATCCACGCATACACGCGCACCTGTGCGCGCGTGCGCAGCTGCCAGGCGACGCGGTTGAACAGGTCGGCACGCACCGACATGTGCCGGCTGGGAAAGTAGACGGCCTCGGCAGCGCCGTCGCCGTCGGGATCGGCGAAGGCCTGCAGCCAGACATGGCTGGGGCCGATGTCCTGGATGCGCTGCACCAGCATGTCGACGTTGCGCGCCAGCTGCGCCGGATCCCCGTCGTAGACGTAGTCCAGATCCACCTGGATCGCGCGCATCCCGTCGAGCGAGAGGTCCCGGCGCAGTTCGCCGGCGAAATCCCGCACGTCCGGATTGCGGTGCATCAACAGCCGCGCAAGGCTCGCCAGCGAGGCCTGGTCGGCGCGGTCCTCGCCCTGCAGGCCGAGGTCGGCTTCTTGCGCGCGGCCTTCGAGATCGAACGACAGGTCCATGCCGAGCGCGGTGGCGATGCCGTTGGCGACATCGTTGTAAGCGGCGTAAGGCCACACGATCACGCGCGGTGCCTGGCCGATGTGGTGTTCGATCAGGCCGCGGCTGGTCTGCAGATCGGCTTCGATGCGCGCGCGCCAGCTGTCCTCGCTTTCGTAGCCGGCACCATCGGTCCAGATGCGCGTGACCGCGGCCGGTGTCTGGTTGCCGAACGGATTGCCGGGCAGACCGCGATGCAGGTCGTGGCTGTGCGAGCCGATCTCGACCAGACCGCTGTCGTGCATCTCGCGCAGTTGCGCCCAGGTGAGGAAGTCGTCGCGGGTGAAATCGCGCGGGCCGTAGGGCACTACCTGGTCGGCCGGCAGTTCCACCCAGCGGGTCACCGGTGCCACCAGCGCGGGCCAGTTGTAGGCGCGCAGCAGCGGGAACACGTGCGTATAGGCGCTGCGCAGGCCGTCGTCGAACGTCAGCAGCACGGCCTTGTCCGGCAGCGGGGCGCGCCCGGCGCGTGCGTCGAGCACCGCCTGCACGCTGACCGCCTGATAGCCGTGCGCACGCAGCCAGTCGAGATGCTGGGCGAAATTGGTGGTCGACACCGCGTAGGGATCGGGATCACCCTTCGGCGCGACGTCGTCGCGGATGTCGTGATAGCTGAGCACCAGCAGCGAGGCACGCGCCGGTGCGAGCACCGACAGCAAGGCCAGCAGCACGGCGGCGACCCAGAGCCGTGTGGACGTGATCATCGGGCACCTCCCCAGCGCAGTTCGACATCGACGGCGACGCGTTGCTCGCGCAGGCCGTCGTAGACCGGGCGCGACCAGGCCACGCCGTATTCGAGTTCGTGGCCGTCGCGCCGCCACAGGTGGCGATAGCCCAGCGACGGCACCCAGTGCGTACCCGCATCGCGCTGCCAGTACGGGCCGGCCATCACATCGACGCGTTGCTGGAACGCGGTCTCGTAGCGCCGCCAGGTGATGTGGTCGACGCGCAGGCCGATCGTGGCCGATGCATCGCGTTCGGGATTGAAGTAGCCCACCGTGTCGCCGCGCGAACCGCGGCTCGTATAGGCCGAGAGCAGCCCGTCGACCATCAGGTGCGGCCGCGTGAGCACGCGTTGCGCGGCATCGACGCCGAGCTGGTCGCGCGAGTTGCCGTCGTCGTAGCGCAGTCGCGACAGCCGGCCCTGCAGCGCGAAGGTGTCGCTGGGCGCGTAGGACGCGATGAGCGTGGCGCTATCGGCTTCGATGCCGAGGCGCCGCGCCTGCAGCGAAGTGTCCTGCGCGTTGCGGGCGAGTTCGAGACCGGTGCGCCAGGCATCGTTGAAGCGCCAGTCGGCACCCAGCGTCGCGGTCGTCCCGCCGGATGCACCGCTGGCCGCGCCCAGCGTGGCCCAGGCACCGAGCCGGTCGTGCCGATACCAGGCGCCCATGCCCGCGGCGCGATGACGCACGCGGCCATCGATGAAGTCGGCGTGGTCCTCATGTGCGAAGACGCCGACGCGCCAGCGGTCGTCGATCAACGGCGAGCGCACTTCGAGCGCCCAGGCGCCATCACGGCTGCCGAACGGCGAGATCGACGTGCCGGCGCCTTCGCGCTGCCGGCTTCGGCCCCGGCTCGCCGACAGCGTTGCCTGCACGCCGCGGTGGCGGTCGAGCTCGCGTTCGACGCGTTTCAGGCGCGGATCCTCTGGGTGCGCCCGCTGCAGCGTGGAGAGCGCATCACGCGCCTGGTCGCTGCGATCGAGTGCGGTCAGTGCGCCCACGCGACCGGCGAGGGCGTCGCGGTCCTGCGGCGCCATCGTCAGCGCCATGTCGTAACGCTCGAGCGCGGCGGCCGGACGCAGTCGTCTCGACTGCACCGCGCCGTACGCGGCCTGCAGCCCGGGGTTGTAGGGCGCGATGCCGATCAGCGACTGCAGCATCGCCTCCGCGCGCGCATGGTCGTTGGCGTAGGAGTGCGCCAGCGCGTGGTTCAGGTCGGCGCTGTAGCGGTCCCAGTTCTCGTAGCCACTGCGCGCGCCGGCATCGCGCGGCCAGGCGTCCTGCGAGGTGGCCAGCGCTTCGAACAGCGGCAGGGCGCGGTCGAAGCGTTCGGTTTCGATGAAGGCGTAGCCGAGCAGGATGCGGGCGTCGACGTCATGCGGCGCGTGGGCCATCGCGTCTTCCAGCAACGGAATCGCGTCCGCCGGGCGTCGCAACGCGAGCAGCGAATCGCCGACGGTGGCGAGGATGTAGGCCGGCACCTCGATGCCGTCGTCCAGCAGCGCGTGGTAGCCGGCGACGACCTCCGCATGGCGCTGCAGATGGTTCAGCGCCGACAGCGCATCGACGCGCAGACGGGTGGCTTCCCAGTTCGTCCTGCGTGGCGTGTCGCGTTGCAGGGCTTCGAGCTGCGCCAGCGCGGCGCGCGTTTCGGCGAGCCGGGTCTCCGGTGAGATGGGCTCGACGCGGCCCCAGCCGATGGCCCGGGCGATGGCGTCACCCTCGATGCGCTCGCGCTCGTGATCGGCGAACAGCTGCGGTCGCTGGCGCATGCGCTCGGCGGCCAGCGCCGAGGCGCCCAGGGCGTCGAGGGCCAGCACCTGGCTGCGGAACGCCTCGTCGTCGGCGGGTTCGAGCGCCAGCGTTCGCTGCGCGGCCTCCAGGGCGATGGCCGGCGCGGGCTCGGATGCCATCGCCACGAACGGCATCGAGGGCGGCATCAGGAGCGCGGCTAGGACGAGCGGAAGCGGGGCACGGCGAAGCAGGGATGAAGGCACGGGGCGGCAGTTCCGGAGGGCGGGCGATGTCGATTCGCGCGTCCTGCGCTTCCCCGACGGCGCGCATCCTCACGTGACGCACGTCAAAGTTCGGTCATGTCCTCACGCGGACCTGAGCGGCGCGTTCAGCGAAATCCCGAGCGCCCGCCACGGGGCGGGTCGCTCTCGAGGGTTGCGCCACTGCGTGCCACCACGTGCTGCGCGGTAACGCCGACGCGTTCGAACGGATGCCGGCCTCAGGGCCCGCGTGCGTGCCAGCCATCCTCGAGCGCGCGTGGCTGGCAGGCCATCCAGCCACCGAACAGCAGCACGCCGACCATGCCGTAGAGCATCGCGAACGGCCATTGCCAGCCGCCCGTGGCGCCGTGCAGCACGCCGAACAACAAGGGGCCGGCGCAACTGAAGGCGTAACCCACGCCCTGCATGAACCCCGACAGCGCCGCCGAGCCCGACGGCGTGCGCGAGCGCAGGTTGATCAGGGTCAGGCTCAGCGGAAACGTGCCGGTGCCCAGGCCCACCAGCAGCACCCACAACGCCGGTGCCGCCAGTGGCGCCAGCAGCAGACCGCTGAAGGCGATCAGGTGGCAGGCCGCGCACAGCGCGACCACGACGAAGGGATTGCGCATGCGCACCGCGATCGACGGCATCGCCAGTGCGCCGACGAGTCCGAAGGCCGAAAACACCGCGAGCATCGTGCCGCCGAACGCGGCCGAGGCGCCGGCCTCGGTCAGCAACATCGGCAGCCAGGTGAACATCGAATACGTGATCAGCGACGTGGTGCCGAACATCATGGCCATGCCCCAGGCCACCGGCGAGCGCCAGGCGCGGCCGGCCTGCGGCATCGCCACGCCGGGCAGGGCGGTCGACGGACCGTCGATACGCGCCCCGTGCAGGCCGCGTCGCGCGAGCAGCAGCAGGCCGATCCACGGCAGCGCGGCCGCCACCGCGGCGAACGTCCACGCACCGAGCGCGAAGCGCCAGCCGACCGCGTCGGCGAGCGGCACCGCCGCCAGCGCCGGAAGCATCGTGCCCAGCTGAAGCACCGTGATGTACAGCGTGCTGACCGCGCCGACGCGCGCCGGAAAATAGCGCTTGACCAGGGGGGGCAGCACCACGTTGCCGATGCCCATGCCGGCGAGTGCGACGATCGAGCCCGCCATCAGCACGCCGACCCCGTCGGCCAGCGCACGCAACGCGAGCCCGGCGGCGGCGAGCAGCATCGCCAGCAGCGCGGTGCGTTCGATGCCGATCCGCCGCGCCAGCATCGGCGTGGTGACGCCGAACACCGCGAACGCCGCCGTGGGCAGCATGCCGAGCACACCGGCCGTGGTGGAGCCGAATCCGAACGTGGCGCCGAGCAGATCCAGCAACGGTGTCAGCGAGGTCACCGCGGTGCGCAGATTGAACGCCGACAGCACGACGCCCAGCAGCACCAGCGCGCGCACGGCGCCGGAGGGCGGACGGGAGGCGGTGGGCGAAGGGGTCATGGCGGGCTGCACTCCGCGGCGCCGCGAGCGGGCACGGCCCGGAAAACAAAAAACCGGCCAGATGGCCGGTTTCGATGTCACCAGATGGTCGGGGAGACAGGATTCGAACCTGCGACCTCTACGTCCCGAACGTAGCGCTCTACCAGACTGAGCTACACCCCGACAGGTGAGCCGCGCATTCTACCGATGCCCTCAGCCCGAGGGCAAGAGGTTCGTGTCGAACACGTGCAGGTCGTCATCGAAGGCGGATGTCGACCGCGTCGTGTGCGCGGCGGGCTGCGATACTAGCGGACGCGTCGCGATGCCGCCATGGGCGATGCGGTTGTTCCCACCAAAGCAGACCCGTTCCGTTTCATGACCTCGCCCTCGCCCACGCCCGGCGCGGACCCCGCCGGTCCGCAGCGACGCCTCCGCTCGCGCTGGCTCGATGCGCAGCTCGTCGAGGCGCGTCCGCGTCATCGCGTGGCGGTGGCCTGCCAGGTGCTCGCCGGCTGGCTGTGGGTGCCGCAGGCCGCGGCGATCGCCTGGGGCTTCGACGCGGTGCTGTTCTCCGCCGGTGGCCTAGAGGCATTGCCGCGCCCGCTGGCGCTGCTCGGCGCGGCGCTGTTGCTGCGCGTGCTGCTGGGCTGGTGGGGGCAGCGGGCCTCGGCCGATGCCGTCGAAACCACGATCGGGCGCATGCGCACGGATCTCGCGCGCGCGGCGATCGCACGCGGACCGGTATGGCTGCGCAGCCAGCGCAGCGGCGCGCTGGTGGCGCTGTCGACCGGGCACGTGGATGCCACCGCGCCGTACTACAGCGGCTACCTGGTGGCGCGGGCCGAAGTGGCCTGCGTGCCGGTGGTGCTGCTGGCCGCGGTCTTCGCCGCCGACTGGATCGTCGGCCTGGTGCTGCTGCTGACCGCGCCGCTGGCGCCGGTGTTCATGATGCTGATCGGCATGGGCGCCGAAACCGCCGGGCGACGCCAGCTGTCGGCCCTCGCGCGTGCGGGTGCGCATTTCACCGATCGTCTGCGCGGGCTCGATCTGATCCGTGTTTACGGCCAGGGCGAGGCGGAGCTGGCCCAGGTCGGCGCCGCCACCGAAACCATCCGCGAGCGCAGCCTGCGCGTGCTGCGCATCGCGTTCCTGTCATCGGCGGTGCTGGAGTTCTTCGCGTCGGTCAGCGTGGCGCTGGTCGCGGTGTATTTCGGCTTCACCTACCTGGGCATGCTCGACCTGCGCGGCACGCCGCTGTCGCTGTCGACCGGCCTGTTCTGCCTGCTGCTGGCGCCGGAGTTCTACGCGCCGATGCGGCGGCTCGCCGCGCATTACCACGACCGTGCGAACGCCTTGGCCGCGGTGGCCGAGATCGAGGCCACGTTCGGCGCCTTGCCTGTACGCGAGGATGCCGCGTCGGCGCAGGCCACCGCACCATCCCAGGCCGCGCCTGCCGTGCGCCTGGAAGCGGTGACGTTGCGTCATCCCGGCGCAGCCGCGCCGGTGCTGCGCGACGTGTCGTTCGATGTGCCGGCCGGCACGCGGCTGGCCCTGGTCGGCCCCAGCGGCGCGGGCAAGAGCACGCTGCTCGATGCGCTGGCGGGCTGGCTGACGCCCGAGCAGGGGCGCGTCGCGCTGCCGCCGCAGACGCGCATCGCGCTCGCCGGGCAGCGGCCGTGGCTGTTCCACGGCAGCATCGCCGACAACCTGCGGCTGGGTGCGCCGGAGGCGAGCCACGAGGCGATCGAGGCGGCCGCGCGCGTCGCCCAGGTGATGCGCTTCGTCGAGCGTCTGCCCGACGGACTGGAGACCGTGATCGGCGAGCGCGGCTTCGGCCTGTCCGGTGGCGAGGCGCGTCGCGTGGCGCTGGCCCGCGCGCTGCTGCGTCGTCCGCAATTGCTGCTGCTCGACGAACCCACGGCCTTCCTCGATCCGCAGACCGAGGCCGCGCTGCTCGACGCGCTCGCCGCGCATCTCGACGACTGCACGGTCGTCGTGGCGACCCACAGCGACGCGGTGATGCGTTGGGCCGATGCGGTCTGGCGCATTCCGGCATCGGGAGCGTCGCGATGAGCGCGCCGCTCGATCAGCACATCGGCAGCACGCGCATGCTGCTGCGCCGGCATCGCCGCAGGGTGCTGCTGGCGATCGCGCTGCTGGCGACCACGCTGATCGCGGGCGTCGGCCTGCTCGGCGTGTCGGGTGGGTTTCTGACCGCCGCGGCGCTGACCTACGGCACGCTGGGCAGCTTCAATTTCTTCACGCCCTCGGCCGGCATCCGCGGGCTGACGCTGGCGCGCATCGTCTCGCGCTATCTGGAAAAGCTGCTCGGACACGACGTGATGCTGCGCATCGCGCGCGACCTGCGCAGCTGGTTCTTCGCCCGCGCACTGCGCCTCACCCCGGGCCAGCTCGGCCGGCTGCGCACCGGCGAGCTGCTGGCGCGGTTGATGGGCGACATCGACGCCGTCGACGGCCTGCTGCTGCGGGCGACCGGGCCGTTGCTGGCGCTGGGCACGGTGGGCGTGCTCGGCATCGGCATCGCGACCTGGCTGCATCCGCCCGGCGGCGCGGTGCTGGCCGCCGTTGCGCTGGCGAGCGGCCTCGGCGTGCCGTGGATCGTGGCGCGCGGCCGCGCGGCCGAGGAAACCGAGCGTGCGCGGCGCCGCGCCGCCCTGCGCGCGCGCCTGCACGAACTCTACGAAGGCCATGCGGATCTGGCGGCACTGGGCGCCGAGGCGGCCTGGCTGGCGCGGGTGGACGCCGACGGCCATGACATCGCCGTATTCGAACGTGCGCGCCGGCGTCAGCTCGCCGATGGCGGACTCTGGCATGGGCTGGTCAGCTCCGCCGGTCTGGTGGCGATCGCGTGGATCGCGATTTCAGCCGCGACCGGGGGCACCCTGTCGCCCGCGCATGCGGCCGCGCTGTTTTTCATTGCGATCGGCCTGTTCGAGGCCTGGGCCGGCGCCGGCCTGGCCTGGCAGGCGCTGACCGCGGCGCGGGCCTCGATCCAGCGACTGGACGCCGTGGCCGGCGCGGAGCCGTCAGTCGTGGATCCCGCGACGCCGCAGGCGGTCCCGGCGACCGGCGCGCTGGTGTTCGAGGGCGTCGACTTTGCCTGGGCTCCGGGCGCGCGACCGGTGCTGTCGGGGCTGGACCTGCGCATCGCGCCGGGTGAGCGGGTGGCGATCAGCGGCGACAGCGGCGCCGGCAAGTCGACGCTGACCGCGCTGCTGCTGCGCAGCGCCGAGCCGGATGCCGGCGCACTCGCTTTCGGCGGCGTGGATCTGCGTGCGATGCGCGCGCAGGACTGGTTCGCGCGGGTCGGCTGGCTGCCGCAGAACGCGCCGGTGTTCGCCGGGCGGGTGCGGGACAACCTCGGCCTGGGCGCGCCGGACGCCGACGATGAACGGCTGTGGGCCGCGCTGGCCCAGGTGCGGCTCAAGGGCTGGGCCGAGCGCATCGGCGGGCTCGACGCCTGGGTGGGCGAGGCCGGGGTCACGATGTCGGCCGGTCAGGCGCGCCGCCTCGCGCTCGCGCGTGCGCTGCTGCGCGAAGCACGGCTGGTGGTGCTCGACGAACCCACCGAAGGTCTGGACCAGGACACCGCGGATGCGCTGCTGCGCGAGCTGCCGGCGCTGCTCGGCGACCGCAGTCTGCTGCTGATCACCCACGGTGTGCTGCCCGAGGGCGTCGTCGACCGGCATCTGTGGTTGCGCGATGGCCGCCTGCACAGCGATCCGCGCCCGGAAACGCCCGCGTAACAGCGCCCTGGCGCGCGAGAGCTTCACCCGGTACGCCCCGCGCGCGGTCCGACAGGGAATCCGGGCCAGCCGCTGTGCCGGATAGGGACGCATTAGAATGGCCGCCTCAATCCGCTTCACGACACGAGCCTGCCCGCATGATCAAGCCCCGGACGCCGCCCGGCATCATGGAACTGTTGCCGCGCGACCAGATCGCCTTCCAGCGCATGCTGGACACGATCCGCCGCACGTTCGAGGGCTTCGGATTCCTGCCGATCGAGACACCGGTGTTCGAGCTGTCGGAGACGCTGCTGACCAAATCCGGTGGCGAGACCGAGCGTCAGGTGTACTTCGTGCAGTCGACCGGCGCGCTGGCCAAGTCGTCCGAAGCCGGGCAGAGCGACGGCCTGCCCGAGCTGGCGCTGCGCTTCGACCTGACCGTGCCGCTGGCGCGCTACGTCGCCGAGCACGAGCACGATCTCGCGTTCCCGTTCCGCCGCTACCAGATGCAGCGCGTCTACCGCGGCGAGCGTGCGCAGCGCGGCCGCTTCCGCGAGTTCTACCAGTGCGACATCGACGTCATCGGCAAGGACAGTCTGTCGCCGCGTTACGACGCCGAAGTGCCGGCGGTGATCAGCGCCGTGTTCGCCGCGCTCGACATCGGCGAATTCACGATCCAGCTCAACCATCGCAAGCTGCTGCGCGGTTATTTCGAAGGGCAGGGCATCGACGATGCGCACCAGATGACCGTGCTGCGCGAGATCGACAAGCTCGACAAGCGCGGCGAGGACGCCGTGCGCGCCACGCTGACCGGCGAGGACTTCGGTCTGTCCGGCGAGGTCGCCGACCGCCTGCTGGCGTTCTCGCGCGTGCGCTCGACCGGCCACGACGACGCGCTGGCGAAGCTCGATGCGCTCGGCGCCGGCACTGCCTTGTTCGAGGAGGGCCGCAACGAACTGCGCGACCTGCTCAACCAGCTGCGCGCGCTCGGCGTACCGGAATCGCGCTACGCGCTGAACCTCTCGATCGCGCGTGGTCTCGATTACTACACCGGCATGGTCTACGAGACGGTTCTCGACGCGCACCCGCAGATCGGTTCGATCTGCTCGGGCGGCCGCTACGACAACCTCGCCAGCCACTACACGAAGTCGAAGCTGCCCGGTGTCGGCATTTCGATCGGCCTGACGCGCCTGTTCTGGCAGCTGCGCGACGCCGGGCTCATCGCGACGGCCGACAGTTCGGTCGACGTGCTGGTCACGCTGATGGACGACGCCTCGCTGCCCGACGCGCTGGCGCTGTCACAGCGGCTGCGCGGCGCCGGCCTCAACGTCGAGACCCAGCTCGAACCCCGCAAGCTCGCCAAGCAGATGCAGTACGCGGATCGCGCCGGCATCCGCTTCGTCGTGATCCGCGGCGAGGACGAGATCGCCAAGGGCGTGGTCGCGGTCAAGGATCTGCGCCGCGGCGAGCAGTTCGAGGTGGCCGACGACGACCTGCCGCGCACGCTGCTGGTCGAGCGTGAGCAGTGGCAGGCGATGCGATGACGTTGCGCTCGTCGGGGCGTGCCGCCCTGTCGCTGCCGATCATTCTGTCGCTGGTGGCCTGTTCGCCGTTCGAGACCCGCTTCAAACGCGTCATGCCCGGTGTCTACCACGTCGACAGCGTGCAGTGCGACGCCTCCGGTGATGCGTCCGCGGCGTTGGCCGACATCGTGGCCGAGGCCGAACGCCGTTGTCGTGGCGGCCATCGCCTCGACGACACCGCCACCCTGTTTCTCGGTACCCGCGGCAGCGTGTTCGACGAGTGTCCCGCCGCCCGCGTCACCACGACCGTGACCTGCATGGAGTCCACCCGATGAAATCCATCCGCCTCGACGGCCGCTCGCTGAGTCGCGCCCATCTCGTGATGGTGGCGCACGGCGCGCCGGTCGATCTGGACGAGGGCGCGCTGCAGGCCGTGGCCCGCGCCGCCGACTTCCTCGCCGAACAGGTGCGCCGCGAGGAACCGATCTACGGCGTGTCGACCGGCTTCGGCAGCAATGCCGACCGGCTGCTCGGCGCGCGTCCGCTGCGCGACGACCTCCCGGGTGCGCAGCCTTCGGGCCGCTCGCTGCACGAGGAACTGCAGGTCAATCTGATCGTCACGCATGCGGTCTGCGTCGGCGAGCCGCTGGCCGCCGACGTGGTCCGGGCGATGCTGTGCATCCGCATCAACACGCTGCTGCGGGGTCATTCCGGGATCCGGGTTTCGACGCTGCAGGCGCTGACCGCGCTGCTGAACTCCGGCATCGTGCCGGTGGTGCCGGCACTGGGTTCGGTGGGCGCCTCCGGCGACCTCGCGCCGCTGTCGCATCTGGCGATCGTGCTGCTCGGCGGCGGCGAGGCCTTCGTCGACGGCGAGCGGATGCCGGGCGCCGAAGCGCTGAAGCGGGCGGGGCTCGAACCTGTGACGCTGTCGTACAAGGAAGGCCTGGCGCTCAACAACGGCACCGCGCAGATGCTGGCCACCGGCGTGCTGGCCCTGCAGAAGCTGGATGCGCTGCTCGATACGGCCGATCTCGCCGCGGCGATGACCATCGACGCGTTCGCCGGGCGGCTCGGCGCGTTCGATGCCGACGTGCATGCCTTGCGCCCGCATCCGGGCCAGGTCGAGGTGGCGGCGCACCTGCGCGAACTGCTCGACGGCTCCACGCTCGCCGACATTCCCTACCACCTCGTGCCGCGCTTCCGCCCGTGGCTGCCGGGCAGCTGGGACACGCCGGAGGCGCAGGCCTTGCGCTTCGACATCGGCTGGGACTGGGTGCCGAGCGACCAGCGCCACGGCCGCGAAAAGTTCTATACACGCTTCCGCCCGTTCCGCGGCGGCAAGAAGCACCAGCCGCAGGACAGCTACTCGCTGCGTTGCATCCCGCAGGTGCACGGCGCCGTGCGCGATGCGGTGGAGCAGGCCAAGCGTGTGTTCGAGATCGAACTCAACGCGGTCACCGACAACCCGCTGGTGTTTCCCGAGCGCGCGGCCGAGCACGTCGAGGAGCAGGTGATCTCCGCCGGCCATTTCCACGGCATGCCGCTCGCGCTGGCGATGAGCTACGTCAAGGCCGCGATTCCGGTGCTGGCGTCGATTTCCGAGCGCCGTCTCAACAAGCTGGTCGATCCGGCCACCAACGACGGCCTGCCGGCGTTCCTGATCGGCAACGAGGACGCCACCGAATCGGGCTACATGATCGTGCAGTACACCGCCGCGGCCATCGTCAACGATCTCGCCACGCGCGCGCATCCGGCCAGCGTCTACTCGATCCCGACGAGCGCGAACGCCGAAGACCATGTGTCGATGGGCACCAACGAGGCGCGTCACGTGCTGTCGATGGCCGAGGATCTCGGCAAGGTGCTGGCGCTGGAGCTGTACACGGCCGCGCAGGCGCTGGATCTGCGCACCGACATGATCAACGCCGCGCGCGATCTGGCCCGGCGCGGCGACGCGATGGCGTTGGCCGCCAAGGTGCAGGGTGGCCCGCCGGCCGATGGCGCGACGCGCACGACATTCGACGACGAGGTCGAGGGCCTGCGCGCCGAACTGGCCGCCTGCGAGGCGTTCCGTCCCGGCGACGTGGTCGCGGCGGCCCATGCGCGCATTCGCGAGGCCATTGCGTTTCTTGATCGGGACCGTGCCCTCGACGGTGAAGTCGCGGCGGCCGTGCGTCTGGTGAGCGAGGGCGCGCTGCTGTCGGTGCTGCCGCGCTGGCACGCCGGCGAAGTCGTGCCCGACGCGTGAACCTGCCGCTGCACGTCGGCTGGCTCGGTGTGCTCGAAGCCGCCGGCATCGCGCTGCTGGTCGGCGCGCTGTGCTTCGCGCTGTTCCACTGGCTGGGTATGCGCAACCGCTGGGCACATGGCCCCAGCCTCGGCTGGGGCTGCCTGGCGGCGCTGGTGATCGCCACCGGCATCGATGCCTGGAACCTGTTCTACATGGGCGTGGTGCGGCTGGAGTCGCCGGTCTATGCGCGGATCGCGCTGGCGAAGATCCACGACCCGGATTTTCTCGGTACCCGCGTGCTGATGTCCTCGATCGGCGCGCTGTCGGGCGTCGCGCTGGCGTGGATGGCATTGCACGCGCGCCGGGACGGCGAATAGGTCCGCCGCCTTCCAGGGAAGGTCCGATCACTGCCGTCATCCCCGCAAACGCGGGGATCCCGCGACGTCAAGCCTTCGAACACCGAAGACGCTGGATTCCCGCTTGACCACCCGTGTGGCTGATGAGCGCCGCGGGAATAACAGCCAGGAGCGGAATTTTTCAGACCTTCGCCAGGAGCGCGCCCGCGCGCGATGGCGATTCCCCGGTTGGCGCATGCCGCGCAAGCGCGCGCCTGCACCCGGTGCCCGCCCAGCTTCGGGACGAGCGGTGCCAAGCGGCCGCGGACCGTGCGTCGGGGAAGCGCCTAGGACGTCGCCTGGCGCCCGCGCGCGATCCGCCGCAGGAATACCGTCATTTCCTTCGAGGACTGCACGTCCCCGCGCCGCGCCGCGGCTCCGAGTCCCGCCCGCCAGGCGGCCTCCGCCTCGGTTTCACATCCGCAGGCCAGCAGCGCCTTGCCGAGCAGTTTCCAGGCCGCCGAGTACTCCGGATCGTGCCGCGTCGCCGCCGCCAGATGCGTCACCGCGGCGTCCGCGTCGCCCGCCTGCAGGCAGGCAGTGCCCAGCCCGAAGCGCAGCAGTGCATCGTCACGACCTGCATCGAGCAGGGCCTGGAGGCGTTCGCGCATGAAAGTGCCGGGTCTGATGTGGCGCCCGATCGTCGCCCGGAAACGCGCATGCAGGGTGGAACGCTGCGGTCCATCGGACGCGCGCGGCCGGCGCATGGGCGCTCCGGCGGCGCGCGTCGGGTCGCTCGCGGGTTCGATCGCTGACTCGCGGCAATCGCGCGCGTATCCGCCGATTGACTTCGACAGAGATCGGAGTAATGTACTAGCGCGCTATTACATTGATACGTCCACGCTCCCATGAAGCAACGCCCCGAACCCCTGCCGGACCACGAAGCCAGTGCCTCGCTGACGGCGCTGGCGCGCGCGTTCGCGGGTTTGAAGACGGCGGATGAGGTCGCGCGCTTTCTCGACGATCTGTGCACGCCGGCCGAGCTGGAAGCGCTGGTCGACCGCTGGCGCGTGGTGCCGCTGCTGCAGCAGGGCGTGCCGTATCGCGAGATCCACGAGCGCACCGGCGTCAGCGTGACGACGGTGGGCCGCGTCGCGCGCACGCTCGACCGAGGCGCCGGCGGCTATGCGATCGCGGCACGCCGCGCGTCCCGCACCCACGAATCCCACTGAGGTCACCCCCATGAGTCCTGTGAACGGCGGCGCCCCGCGCGATCGCCTGCGTATCGCCATCCAGAAGTCCGGCCGGCTGAGCGAGCCGGCGCGGGGCCTGCTGGCCTCCTGTGGCCTGTCCTGGCGCGAGAGCCGCGACAAGCTGTTCTGCTACGGCGAAACGCTGCCGGTCGATCTGCTGCTGGTGCGCGACGACGACATTCCCGGCCTGCTCGCCGACGGCGTCTGCGACTACGGCATCGTCGGCCGCAACGTGCTCGACGAGGTGGCGGCCGATCGTGCCTTGCGCGGTCTGCCGCAGGTGTCGAAGGCGGTGCGCGGTCTCGGCTTCGGCGGCTGCCGGCTCGATATCGCGATTCCGGAATCGGCCGAATGGACCGGTCCGGCGCAACTGCAGGGCAGCCGCATCGCCACCAGTTATCCCGGCCTGCTGCAGCAGTGGCTGGATGCGAACGGCGTCGAGGCGACCATCGTCAACCTGTCGGGCTCGGTGGAGATCGCGCCGCGTCTGGGCCAGGCCGACGTGATCTGCGATCTCGTCTCCAGCGGCGCCACGCTGACCGCCAATCAGCTCAAGCCCGCGGTCACGCTGATGACCAGCGAGGCGGTGCTGGCCGGCCCGGTGACGCCGCTGCCGGACGTGCGCGGCGATCTCGCTGCGCTTCTGCTGCGGCGGCTCGACGGTGTGCTGCGGCTGCGCGACAGCCGCCTGGTGATGTTCCAGTCGCGTCGCGACGGCGTGGACGCGCTGCTCGAGCTGCTGCCCGATGCCGAAGCGCCGACCCTGTTGCAGGTCGACGGCAGCGATCGCGTCGCACTGCAGGTGCTCTGCCACGGCGAGATGACCTGGCCACGGCTCGAGGCCCTGAAGCAGGCCGGCGCTGCCGGACTGATGGTGTTGCCGGTGGAGCGGATGCTGGCATGAGCACGCAGATCGTGACGACCGATCCCGACGACGCGATCCCGGCGATTGTCGACTGGTGCGCGGCCGACGCCGACGCACGCACCGAACTGCTGCGCCGGCCCACGCAGGCCGTCGCCGCGCAGACGCGCAGCGCAGTCGCCGACGTGCTCGACGACGTGCGCACGCGAGGCGACGACGCCTTGCGCGAGCTGACCGAACGCTTCGATCGCGTGGTCCTCGAGGACTTCGAGGTCGGCGCCGACGAATTCGCCGCGGCCGAGGACGCCGTGCCCGCGGACCTGCGCGAGGCGATGATCAATGCCGCCGCGCGCATCGAGCGCTTCCACGCGGCGGGCATGCCGTCCGGCTATGACGTCGACACCGCCGTCGGCGTCAACTGCGCACGCATCGTGCGGCCGATCCCGCGCGTCGGCCTGTACGTGCCGGCGGGCACTGCGCCGCTTCCGTCGACCGCACTGATGCTCGGCGTGCCGGCGCGCCTGGCTGGCTGTCGCGAGGTCGTGCTGTGCACGCCGCCGCGCCCCGACGGCAGCGCCGATCCGGCGGTGCTGGTGGCCGCTCGACTCACCGGCGTGCACCGCGTGTTCAAGCTCGGCGGCGCGCAGGCGATCGCGGCGATGGCCTTCGGTACCGCGCGCGTGCCCGCCTGCGACAAGTTGTTCGGTCCCGGCAACAGCTTTGTCACCGAAGCCAAACAGCAGGTGGCGCAAGGCGGCACGGTCGCGATCGACATGCCGGCCGGTCCGTCGGAAGTGCTGGTGATCGCCGACGCCGGTGCCGATGCCGCGTTCGTCGCTGCCGATCTGCTGTCCCAGGCCGAACACGGCCCGGATTCGCAGGTGATCCTGCTGTCCGACGATGACGCGCTGCTGCAGCGGGTGCGCGCCGAGCTGTCGACGCAACTGGCGGCGCTGTCGCGCGCTGCGATCGCACGCCAGGCGATGGCGCGCTCGCGGCTGCTGCGGGTGGACACGCTCGACACCGCGTTCGAGATCAGCAACCGCTATGCGCCCGAACACCTGATCCTCGCGCTGCGAGCGCCGCGCGACTGGCTCGATCGCGTCGAGGTCGCCGGCTCGGTGTTCCTCGGCGACTGGACGCCCGAAGCGCTCGGCGACTACTGCAGCGGCACCAACCACGTGCTGCCGACCGGCGGCGCCGCGCGCGCCTGGAGCGGGGTGAGCGTGTCGAGCTTCCAGAACACGGTCAGCGTGCAGTCGGCCAGCGCCGCCGGTATCCGTGCGATCGGACCGGACGCGGTGGCGATGGCGCGTGCCGAGGGTCTGGACGCCCACGCGAACGCGGTCGCGCTGCGGATCGCGAAGGCGGCGGCATGAGCAGCGTGCGCGATCTGGTCCGCGAGGACCTGCGTGATTTCGCCGGCTACGCCTCGGCGCGCACGCAGCGGCTCGAAGGGGACGTCTGGCTCAACGCCAACGAGTCGCCACTGGCGAATCCCGGTGATGCCGAGGGGCGTTGCCGGCGCTATCCGTCGCCGCAGCCGCCCGAACTGCAGGCGCGGCTGGCCGAGGTGTACGGCGTCGAGGTCGAGCAGCTGCTGATCGGCCGCGGCAGCGACGAGGCGATCGACCTGCTGGTGCGCGCGCTGTGCGTGCCCGGCCGCGACGCCGTGCTGGCGACGCCGCCGGTGTTCGGCATGTACGCGGTGAGCGCACGGCTGCAGGGCGCGCCCTTCATCGAGGTGCCGCTGATCGATGGCCCGGACGGCTTCGGCGTGGACATCGCCGCGGTCCGCGGCGCGGCGCTCGCGCGTGGCGCGAAGCTCGTGTTCCTGTGTTCGCCGTCGAATCCCACCGGCGGCCTGGTACCCCTGGCCGAGGTCGATCATCTGGCCGATGCGCTGTCGGGGCGGGCGGTGGTCGTCGTCGACGAGGCCTATATCGAGTTCGCCGACGCGGCCTCGGCCACTACGCTGCTCGCCGCGCACGAGAACCTCGTGGTGCTGCGCACACTGTCGAAAGCGCATGCGCTTGCGGCCGCCCGGATCGGCGTGGCGATCGGGCATCCGGATCTGATCGCGGTGCTGCGCCGCTGCCAGGCGCCGTATCCGGTGCCGACGCCCTGCGCCGACCTTGCGCTGGCCGGGCTGTCGCCGGACGCGCTCGCGCTCACGCAGGCGCGCGTCACCGAGACCATGGTCGAGCGCGATGCGCTCGCCTCGGCACTCGCGGCCATGCCGGGCGTGCGCCGGGTCTATCCGTCGGCCGGCAACTACCTGCTGGTGCGCTTCGAGGACGCCGATCGCGCGTTCGCTGCGCTGCTCTCGGCCGGCATCGTCGTGCGCGACCAGCGCGCCGCGGCGCAACTCGGTGATGCGCTGCGTATCAGTCTGGGCACGCCTGCGCAGAACGCGCGCGTGGTGTCCGCCCTGCAAGCGTTGGAGATCGCGGCATGAGTACGCGCGGCAAGAAGATCCTGTTCGTCGATCGCGACGGCACCCTGATCGAGGAACCGGCGGATTTCCAGATCGATTCGTTCGAGAAACTGCGCTTCGTGCCCGGAGTCATCCCCGCACTGCTGCGCCTGCGCGATGCCGGCTTCGAGTTCGTCATCGTCACCAACCAGGACGGCCTGGGCACGGACGGCTATCCGCAGGCGAGCTTCGACGGCCCGAACGATCTGATGCTCGGCATCTTCGAAAGCCAGGGCATCGTGTTCCGCGAAGTGCTGGTCGACCGCAGCTGGCCGGCAGACAACGCGCCGACGCGCAAGCCGGCGCTCGGTCTGGTGATGCACTACCTGCGCGATCGCGGCATCGATCTCGACAACTCGGCGATGGTCGGCGACCGCGACACCGACATCCAGTTCGCGGAGAACCTCGGTATCCGCGGGTTCAAGCTGCGCACCGCGCAGTTCGGCGGCGAGTGGGACTGGGCCGGCATCGCGCACGAGCTGTGCGACGCGCCCCGGCGCGCGACCGTGGTCCGCAACACCAAGGAAACGAAGATCCGGGTCGAGCTCGACCTCGATGCCGCGGCCGATGCGCGCGTCTCCACCGGCCTGCCGTTCTTCGATCACATGCTCGACCAGATCGGCACGCACGCCGGCATCTCGCTGGTGGTGCAGGCCGACGGCGATCTGCAGATCGACGAGCACCACACGATCGAGGACACCGGGATCGCGCTGGGCCATGCGCTGCGCGAGGCGCTCGGCGACAAGCGCGGCATCGCGCGTTACGGCTTCACCCTGCCGATGGACGAGACGCTGGCGAGCGCTGCACTGGACTTCGGCGGCCGGCCGTACCTCGTGTTCGACGGCAGCTTCGTGCGCGAACGCGTCGGCGACATGCCGACCGAACTGGTCGAGCATTTCTTCCGCTCGATCTGCGATTCGGCGGCGCTGAATCTCAACCTGAAGGTCGAGGGCGACAACGACCACCACAAGGTCGAAGCCTGCTTCAAGGCCTTCGCACGCGCGCTCGGCCAGGCGGTGCGCCGCAGCGGCGATGCGCTGCCGAGTACGAAGGGGACGTTGTGATGCGCGTCGTCATCGTCGACGCCGGCGGCGCCAACACCGGTTCGGTGCGCTACGCCTTCGAGCGTCTCGACATCGATGCAGCACTGGTCACCGACGCCGCCAGCATCCGCGCTGCCGAGCGGGTGATCCTGCCCGGCGTCGGCACCGCGGCGCAGGTCATGGCGCGACTGCAGCAGCTCGATCTGGTCGAGGTGCTGCGCACGCTCGAGCGGCCGCTGCTCGGCATTTGTGTCGGCATGCAGCTGCTCTTCGAGTCCTCGGAGGAGGGCGACGTCGCCGGTCTCGGCCTGTTGCCGGGCCGCGTGTCGCGCCTGCGCGGCGGGCCTGGCCTGCGCGTGCCGCACATGGGGTGGAGCACGCTGCGCGCCACACGTGCCGACGCGCTGGTCGACGGCGTCGACGGCGCCCAGGCCTATTTCGTCCACAGCTTCGCCGCGCCGGTCACCGACGACTGCGTGCTGGCCGGCGATCACGGCGAGGCGTTCGCCGCCGCGGTGCGCCGCGGCCGCGTCGCCGGCACCCAGTTCCATCCCGAGCGCTCGGCGGCCGTCGGCGCGCGCGTACTGCGCAACTTCCTTTCTCCCGCGTTCGAGGCCTGAGTCATGGCGTTCACCGTCTATCCCGCGATCGACATCCGCCACGGCCGTGTCGTGCGCCTGGTGCAGGGCGACTACGCGCAGGAGACCCGCTACGGCGACGATCCCATGGCGCAGATCGAGGCCTATGCCGAAGCCGGTGCCGAGTGGCTGCATCTGGTCGATCTCGATGCGGCCCGCGAAGGCGGCTACACGCTCGCGCCGCTGCTCGCGCGCATCCGCGCCGATACCGGCCTGCGCGTGCAGACCGGCGGCGGCGTGCGCACCGAGGACGACGTGCGCCGTATTCTCGATGCTGGCGCCGAACGCGTTGTGGTCGGCTCGCTCGCGGTGCGCGAGCCCGAGCGCGTGCTGCAATGGATCGAACGCTTCGGCGCCGAATCCATCACCGTCGCGCTCGACACCCGGCAGGGTCGCGATGGCGCCTGGCATCTGCCGGTGCACGGCTGGACCGAAACCGCCGACGCCACGCTCGACGTGCTCGCGGCGCGCTATGCGCAGGGCGGTCTCACGCATCTGTTGAGTACCGACATCGCCCGCGACGGCATGCTCTCCGGCCCCAATCTCGATCTCTACGCGCACCTGAAAACGCTGGTGCCCACGCTCGACGTGCAGGCCTCGGGCGGCGTACGCGAACTCGCGGACGTGCGTGCGGCCAAGGCCCAGGGCTGCGGCGGGATCGTGCTCGGCCGGGCACTGCTCGAAGGGCGACTGGATCTCGCCGAGGCGCTGGCATGCTGAGCCACCGCATCATTCCCTGCCTCGACGTGCGCGAGGGGCGCGTGGTCAAGGGCGTACGTTTCCGCGACCACGTCGACATGGGCGACATCGTCGATCTCGCACTGCGCTATCGCGACGCAGGTGCCGACGAACTGGTGTTCTACGACATCTCGGCCAGCCCGCAAGGGCGCTCGGTCGATCGCGGCTGGGTGGAGCGGGTCTCGCGTCTGATCGACATTCCGTTCTGCGTGGCCGGCGGCATCCGCGACGTCGACACCGCGCGCGCGGTACTGCACGCCGGCGCCGACAAGATCTCGGTGAACACGCCGGCGCTGGAGCGGCCTGCGCTGATCGCCGAACTGGCCGAGGCCTTCGGCGTGCAATGCGTGGTCGTCGGCATCGATTCGATCCGTGAAACCGACGGCGAATGGCGCGTGCGCAGCCACACCGGCGATCCCGATCGCACCCGCCAACTGCCGATCCGCACATTGGACTGGATCGCCGAGGCCGTGCACCTGGGCGCGGGCGAGATCGTCCTCAATTGCATGGACAAGGACGGCGTGCGCACCGGTTACGATCTCGAACAACTGGCGGCTGCGCGCGCAGTCTGTGCGGTGCCGCTGATCGCCTCGGGCGGCGCCGGCGAGATCGCGCATTTCGCCGACGCGTTCCTGCAGGCCGACGTCGACGGCGCGCTGGCGGCGAGCGTGTTCCACAGCGGCCGCATCGCCATTCCCGAACTCAAGCGCGCGCTCGCCGCGCAGCACATCGAGGTGCGCCGCCCATGACATCCCCCGCCATTGCCACCGCGCCCGACGCCGACGCGCTCGACTGGTCGAAGGGCGACGGCCTGCTGCCCGCCGTCGTCCAGGATGCCGCCACGCTGCGCGTGCTGATGCTCGGTTACATGGACCGCGCGGCGTACGCGGAAACGCTGCGCCGCGGCCAGGTGACCTTCTTCAGTCGCAGCAAGCAGCGCCTGTGGACCAAGGGCGAGCAGTCCGGCCACACGCTGGAACTGGTCTCGATGGAGGCCGACTGCGACGCCGACACGATTCTCGTGCTGGCGCATCCACGCGGGCCGACCTGTCACCTGCAGCGTCCGAGCTGTTTTCCCGATGCACCGGCGGGCGTGCTCGCCGAACTCGACGCGTTGATCGCCACCCGTGCGCGCGAACGGCCCGAGGGCAGCTACACCACGCGGCTGTTCGAAGGCGGCATCCGCCGCATCGCGCAGAAGGTGGGCGAGGAGGGCGTGGAAACCGCGCTCGCCGGCGTGGTGCAGGAGGACGAGGCTCTGCTCGGCGAAAGCGCGGATCTGCTCTACCACCTGATCGTGCTGCTGCGCGCGCGGGATCTGTCGCTGGCCGATGTCGAACAGGTGCTGCGCGCGCGCGGCGGGTAAGCGCCGCCGTGCGCACCGCATGGTGCCGGCGTGGCCGGCCGCGGTTTTGCACGCGCGCCGATCGCGGGCATGATCCGGTGACCTGACCCGGGAGTGCCAAGGATGCGCCTGTCCACTATCGCCCTGACGTCCGCCGTGCTGCTGACGATCGCATCGGCCCAGGCCGAACGCCCCGTCTACACCTTCACCACGCAGGCGCAGTTCGATTCGACGGCGGTGCCGGCCTACGCGGGCCGCCACGATGCGGTCTATGCGCACATCGACGCACAGCAGGCCGCGCACGTCGCGCAGCTGCAGCGCTGGGTACGCCAGCGCTCGATCAGCGCGACCGACGACGGCATCGCGGCGATGGCCGATCTGCTCGCCGACGACCTGCGCGGCCTGGGCTTCCAGGACGTGCAGCGTGTGGAGACGCTCGGCCATCCCGGCGTGCTCGGTCACTACGACGCCGGCGCACCGGTCACGCTGGTCGTCTACATGATGTACGACGTGCAGCCGGTCGAGCCGAACTGGCGGATCGCCGATCCCTTCGCCGGTGAGCTGGTCGAACACGAACTCGGCACCGTGCTGATGGCACGTGGCGCGATGAACCAGAAGGGCCCGCAGCGCGCTTTCCTCAATGCGGTGGCCTCGATGCTGGCGGTCGAGGGCACGCTGCCGGTCAATCTCTACGTCGTCGCCGAAGGCGAGGAGGAACTGGGTTCGCCGAACTTCGGCGCCGTGCTGGCGCCGTGGCGCGATCGGCTGCGTGGGGCCGATGGCGCGTTGTTTCCGATGCTGGTGCAGAGCGCTGCGGGCGATGCCCAGCTCAACCTCGGCGTGAAGGGCATCATCTACTTCGAACTCGAAGCCCGCGGCGGCGCGCACGGCGGGCCGACCCGCGCGGAGATCCACGGCTCGTTCAAGTCCCTGGTCGACGCACCGGCGCTGCGCCTGGTGCAGGCCATCGCCTCGCTGACCTCGGCCGACGGCAACACGGTCGCGATTCCCGGCTACTACGAGGCGGTCACCCCGCCTAGCGAAGCGGAGCAGACCCTCGTCAACGCGCTGGCCGCCGATGTCGACGATGCCGCGCTGCAGCGCTCGCTCGGCGTGGAGCGCTGGATCGACGGACTCACCGGCCGCGAGGCCATCGTGCGCAACCTGTGGGAGCCGACGCTAAACATCGACGGCCTCTGGAGCGGCTACACCGGCGAGGGCATGAAGACGATCCTGCCGCACGTCGCCACGGCCAAACTCGATTCGCGCCTGCCGCCCGGTCTCGAGCCCGATGCCGCCTACGCGATGATCCGCGCGCATCTGGATGCCGGCGGTTTCGATGATGTCGTGATCCGACCGCTGTCCGGCTATCCCGCCGCGGCCACGCCGGCCGAGGCGCCGCTGGTGCAGGCCGCGATCGGGGTCTTCAACAAGTACGGCGCCAAGGCGCGCGTGGCGCCTTGGCTCGCGGGCAGCGCGCCGTTCTACCAGTTCACGCGCACGCTGGATCTGCCGTTCGTGTTCGGCGGGCTCGGGCACGGCTGGGGCGCGCACGGGCCGGACGAGTACATGCTGATCCGACCGGCTCCCGGCGTCGGCGCGGCCGGCCTGGCCGACGTCGAGAAGTCCTATGTCGATCTGCTGCACGCGTTGGCCGAGGGGGCCCGCCCGCGATGAGCGGCGATGGCGGTCGCGTCGATGTCTCGTCGGTCTGGCCCGGTGAATTCACCACCGCGCGTCTGCGCGCCACGCCGCTGTGCGACGCCGACGGCGCGCTGTTCGCCGCGCTGTATGGCGATGCGGACACGATGGCGCAGGTCGGCGCGCCGCTCGACGCGGAGGCGGCCCGCCGGGCGCTGTCGGCCGCATTGCGCCAGATGTGCAGTGATCCGCCCAGGGCGCGCTATTGGCGGCTGGACGAAGGGCCGCAGGCGTTTGGCCTGTTGTCGCTGGTCGTCGATCCGACGCGGACGACGGCCGAAACCGGTCTGCTCCTGTGTGCAGGTGCGCGCTCGCGCGGAATCGCCCGCGAAGCGCTGGCCGCGCTGCTGCCGCGGGTGATCCGCACCGGTGGGCTCGAAGCGGTGTGGACCCGCCATCGGCCCGGCCATGCCGCGGCGGAGGGCCTGATGCGAGCGCTCGGATTCGCCCCGCTCGATGCCGCGGCCGGATGGGCACGCTGGCAGATGGACCGGGCGCGCCTGCAGGCGCTTGCCGTGACAACGGTCACCGTCTAGATTGCCGCCTTCGCAAGGGGGCGGATCACGCATGGAAAGCCAGGGCCGGTTGGCCTGTGTGGGTGTGGGCATGATGCTGGGCGCGCACTTGGGGCCCAGGGCCCGGCGCCACATCGAGAGCGCCGACGTGGTGTTCGTCGCCGTCTCCGACCCGCTGGTGGAGGAGTGGGTGATGCGCATGAACGCGGACAGCCGCAGCCTGCAGCCGTTCTACAGCGAGGGCCGCTCACGCCACCGCACCTATGCCGACATGGTCGAGGCGATGCTGGCCGAAGTGCGCGCCGGCCGCGAGGTCTGCGGTGCGTTCTACGGCCATCCGGGCGTGTTCGCCTGCGTCCCGCACCGGGCGATCGCCGCAGCGCGTGCCGAGGGCTTCCAGGCCGTGATGGAGCCGGGCATCTCGGCCGAGGACTGCCTCTATGCCGATCTGGGGATCGACCCGGGCGAGGTCGGTTGCCAGCATTACGAGGCCAGCCAGTTCATGTTCTACCGTCGGATCATCGACCCGTCCGCCTGGCTGGTGCTGTGGCAGGTCGGCGTGGCCGGAGTTCGCGACACCGGACGTTTCTCCAATACGGCGGCGGAGCGGGCACTGCTGGTCGACCGTTTGTCGGAGGACTACCCCCTGGACCATGTCGTGACGCTCTATGAAGCTGCTACGCTCGCCGTTGCGCGGCCCCGGGTGGAGCGGGTGCCGCTCAGGGGGCTCGTCGACGCCACGCTGCACCAGCACACCACGCTCGTGGTGCCGCCGGGGCGGGCGATGGTGCGGGATGAGCGCATGTGGTGACGTCATGCATGAAGTCAGAGCGGGCACCGCCGGCTCATGCCAGTTTTGGGGGAAATGCATGTTGGATGTGATCACGCAGCTTGAGGCCGCGGGAATGGAGACAGCGTTCGAAGCCGAGGGTCAGAGTGACCTGCCCTCTGTCGTGCAAGCGCGCACAGCGCGTTGGAGTCGGGTGGCGATGACGTGTCTCGTCATGACGCCTGACGGTGGCGAGACCGAGCCACAGCAGGACGAGCCAAGTCAGGACGATGACGGTAAGCAGGATGAGCAGGCAGAGGACAGCCTTTAAAGCGCTAGGCGCTTTTCAGCAGACGGTCCTACGCGGCCGTCTGCTGGCGCTAGCATGCGCATTAACAATAAGCAGCAACCTTATCGCGCACCCGTCGATCGACGCACTTATTAAGGAGGCAGATGCGCAAAGAACGTCGCATCCGCAGCGCGTCGATGCCGTGCTTTTACAGCTCGAGTCGATGCTCCCGGCGGCGACGCCCGCTCAGATCGAGCGGATCAGGATGCTGCATGTACACCGCTCTATCACAGCGGGGAAATCAGCAGCCGCGATTGCAGAATTGAGACAAATTCTCGGCGGGAACCCAGACACGCCGACCCGTTTTCTCGCCGCCTCGATGTTAGCGAACGCCTACGCGATTGAACGTCAATTTGAGGATGCGCTGCGTGCTCTGGATTCTATGCTTCCGCTCCTGGAGAGCATTGAGGACAAGGAGCTTCGACACCGTGGCTTGTTAGTCGCCGCCATCGTGTACAACCAAGTTGGTGAGTATTCGCTGGCTTTACGTCACGTAGATGCCATTACAAGCGACGAGCCGACTCGACGTAATGAGTGCGCGATCGCCAGCGTCAGCTTCGAAGCCACGAATGGACTTGGTCATTCCTTTGATGACGATTCTGCGTTAGACGCGCTGAGCAGGTGCGACGGCGAACCCATATTCGCGGCCTTCTTGCGCTGGCACTTTGCCCGGCAGATGGAAATGCAGGGCCGCATACCGGAAGCAATCCAGCTGCTGTCCGGAAACCTGTCGGTGGTCGAAGCGACGGGCTACCCCTTCATCATTGCGCAGTATCACGCAGTACTCGCCGAGCTCTCCATGAGAACCGGCGACCAGGCCGCGGCAAGACGGCACGCCGAAAAGGCGCTGGCGATCAGCAAGGAAGCGATGTCGGCCGAAGCTGTCGTCAAGGCTCATCACGTTCAATACCTGCTGGCGCTGGAGGATGGCGACTTGGCGGCTGCCCTTACCGCCTATCGCCGCTACGCCGAAGCCGAGCGCGCCCACTTCAACGACGTGAAGTCGCGCGAGATGGCCTATCAGGTCGTGCGACACCAGTCGTTGCAGCAGGCACAGCAGATCGAGCTGCTGCACCAGAAAAACCAGTTGCTGGAGCTGCAGAAGCGGGTCACCGAGCAGCGCGCGCAGACCTGGCTGCTGCTGGCGCTGGTGCTCATCGCCGGGCTGGCATCGGTGGGTTACTGGGCCTACAAGACCAAGCGGCTGCAGGTGCGGCTCAAGCGCATGACCGAGACCGATGCGCTGACCGGCATCTGCAACCGGCAGCATTTTTCCGAACGCGCCGCGGCTGCGCTCGTGCAGTGCGCGCGGAATGCGGAGCCCGCGGTGCTGGTGATGTTCGACCTCGACCATTTCAAGCAGGTCAACGACCGCTTCGGGCACGCGGCAGGTGACTGGGCGCTGCAGCGCGTGGCCGAGGCCGTACGTCCGCTGTGCCGTGACGTCGATGCGTTCGGAAGGTTGGGCGGTGAAGAGTTCGCGCTGTTCCTGCCGGGACTCGACGCGACGGCGGCGGTCCGTCTGGCCGGCGATGCGCAGGCACGCTTCGGCGCGATCGATACTGAAGCGGAAGGCTATGCGTTCCAAATTGCAGCCAGCTTCGGCGTGGCGTCGGTGGAAACCGCGGACTACAGCCTTGCCACGTTGATGCGCCAGGCCGACCAGGCCATGTACGCGGCAAAGCGGGGCGGGCGACGGCAGACCCGCGTGTTCGAGGCCGGGATGGAGACGGATACGTCCTCGACGCCGCCGGCTCCGATCGATCTGCTGCGCAGTGCACTGCGCGGGGGCGCGATCGATGCCATTGACGTCGCAGCCGGACGGAGCCGCGACGCCGACGCCGATCGCGCCATCGCCTGAGGGGGCGGCAACCCGGCTCAGGCCGGGTCGCGGATGACCAGCAGGCGTTCCTCGGTCATGTCGCGGATCGCGTACTTCACCCCTTCGCGGCCGCAGCCGGAATCCTTGATGCCGCCGTAGGGCATGTTGTCGACGCGGAAGCTCGGCACGTCGCCGACGACCACGCCGCCGGCCTCGATCCGGTCCCAGGCGCGCATCGCGTGGGCGAGATTCCCGGTGAATACGCCGGCCTGCAGGCCGAAGTCGCTGTCGTTCACCCGCGCGATCGCCGCGTCGAAGCTGTCGACCGGCTCCAGCAACGCGACCGGGCCGAAGACTTCCTTGCGCTCGAGATCCGCATCGCGCGGCACCTTCTCCAGCAGCGTCGCCGGAATGATGTTGCCCTCGCGCTTGCCGCCGGCGATGACCTTGGCGCCGACCTTGCGCGCAGCGTCGATCCAGGACTCGATCCGGTCGGCCGCGTCGCTGTCGATGACCGGGCCGACGAACGTGTTCTCGTCGCGCGGGTCGCCGCTGCGCAGCGCGCCGATCGCCTTCTTGAGCTTGCGCCGCAGGGCCTCGTGCACGTTGCGGTGCGCATAGATGCGCTGCACGCCGATGCAGCTCTGTCCGGACTGGTAATACGCGCCGAATACGAGGCGTTCGACCACCTTGTCCAGCGGCAGTCCGGGGTCCTCGTCGACGATGCAGGCCGCATTGCCGCCGAGTTCCAGCACCACCTTCTTCTTGCCGGCGCGCGCCTTCAGATCCCAGCCGATCAGGCCGCCGGTGAAGCTCAGCAGCGCGATGCGCTCGTCCTCGGTCAGCGCCGCGGCGTCCTCGTTGCTGCACGGGATCACCGAGAACGCACCCTTGGGCAGGTCGGTCTCGGCCAGGATCTCGCCGATGATCAGCGCGCCCACCGGCGTCTTCGCCGCCGGCTTGAGCACGAACGGGCAACCGGCCGCGATTGCCGGTGCGACCTTGTGCGCGACCAGATTCAACGGGAAGTTGAACGGCGTGATGAAGCTGCAGACGCCGATCGGCACGCGCTTGACCATGCCGCGGTAGCCGCGCGTGCGCTCGGAAATCTGCAGTTCGATCACTTCGCCTTCGCCGCGGGTGGCTTCACCGGCGGCGATGCGGAAGGTGTCGATCAGGCGGGTGACTTCGCCGCGCGCATCCTTGATCGGCTTGCCGGCCTCGATGCACAGCGCGAGCGCGAGCTCGTCGAAACGTTCCTCGAACCGGCGCACGCAATGCTCGAGCACGTCGCGGCGCTTGTCGGGCGGAAAGTCGGCCATCGGCCCGCGCGCCTTGTGTGCGGCGACGATCGCCTTGCGGATCGCCGCGGGGTCGCCCATCGCCACGCGCGTGGCGACTTTGCCGCTGTACTTGTCGCGCACCTCGAGATCGGTGTTCGCCGCGACCGCGGCATTGGCGAGGTAGTAGGGATAGCTGCGGGCAAGGCCCGAGGGCTTGCGGGCGGTCGTCTTCTTGGCCATGGGGCGCTCCGGAATCGGACGGAAAGAAGGTGCGCGGCGCGGATCAGTCGATCGCGGCGCTGCGCGCGGGAATGTCGGTGTTGAGCAGGGCGTCGTCGTCGGAATAGTCGATCGCGAGATCGATCAGGTCCACGCCGGGCGTGTCCAGTGCGGTGCGCAGGATGTCGGCGAACGCGGCGGCGCTGTCCGGGCGATGGCCCCGCGCGCCGTAACTCTCCGCGTAGCGCACGAAATCCGGATTGCCGTAGTCCATGCCGTAGACCGGGTAATCCTCGTGCTGCTGCTTCCACTTGATCATGCCGTAGGCATCGTCGCGCAATACGATGACGACGAGATCGAGCTTCAGCCGCACCGCGGTTTCGAGCTCCTGCGAATTCATCATGAAACCGCCGTCGCCGCAGACGGCGACGACCTTGCGTTCGCCGTGCACCAGCTTGGCGGCGATTGCCGACGGCAGGCCCGCGCCCATCGTCGCCAGCGCATTGTCGAGCAGCAGGGTGTTGGGCTCCCGGCAACGGTCGTTGCGTGCGAACCACAACTTGTAGAGCCCGTTGTCGAGACAGACGATGTCGCGCGGGTCCAGCGCGTCGCGCACGGTCTTCACCAGATGCGGGCCGTGGACGGGGAAGCGGTCATCGGCCGCGAGTCCGGCGATGTTCTCGCACAGCGCGCTGCGCACGCGGTCGAAGAACGCGAAGTCCCAATGCGGCTGCGGGGCATCCAGCGCCTCGGCCAGCTGCCAGACCGAATTGGCGATGTCGCCGACGACCTCGATCTGCGGGAAATACACCTGGTCGACGACGGCGCTTGCGTAGTTCACATGGATCACCGTGCGCCTGCCGCGGTGCATGAAGAACGGCGGCTTCTCGATGACGTCGTGGCCGATGTTGATGATGCAGTCCGCCGCGTCGATCGCGCGGTGCACGAAGTCCTTGTCCGACAGCGCCGCGGTGCCGAGCCACAGCGGATGCGTCTCGTCCAGCACGCCCTTGCCCATCTGCGTGCTGAAAAAGGGGATGCCGAGCCGGTCGACGAAGGCGCGCAGCATCTTGGCGGTGGTCTTGCGGTTGGCGCCGGCGCCGAGCATCAGCAATGGATGCTTCGCGCTGCGGATCGCCTCGGCCGCGTGCGCGATCGCCTTGTGCTCGGCCAGCGGCCGGCGCGTATAGGGCGCAGGCAGCAGGCGCGCATCGGTATCGTCGCCGGCGATGTCCTGCGGCAGTTCCAGGTGAGTGGCGCCGGGGCGTTCTTCCTCCGCACGCTGGAATGCATCGCGCACCCGCGCGGGGATGCTGTCGGCCGATACCAGCTGGTGGGTCGACTTGGTCAGCGGCCGCATCATGTCGACGACGTCGACGATCTGGAAATGGCCCTGCTTGCTGGTGCGGATCGGCTTTTGCCCGGTGATCATCAGCATCGGCATCGCGCCCAGCTGCGCGTAGGCGGCCGACGTGACCAGGTTGGTCGCGCCGGGGCCGAGCGTCGACAGGCACACGCCGGCGTTGCCGGTCAGCCGGCCATAAGTCGCGGCCATGAAGCCGGCGGCCTGTTCGTGACGGGTGAGGACGAGCGCGATATCGGATGCGCGCAGCGACTCGAGCAGGTCGAGATTTTCCTCGCCGGGAATGCCGAACACGTGGGTCACGCCCTCGGCTTCGAGCGCCTGGACGAACAGGTCGGACGCCTTGGTCATCGTGCGGGAACTCCGTCGTGACGTGGACGACCAGCATGCCAGCGGCGGCGTGAGCGGCGGGCGAGGCGAGCTGGAACGCAGCGTTCGCAATGTGCGGCGGCGCCACGGGCGTGGGAGTGGCCGGGCGACTGATGGACACGAATATGAAATCCGGTCCCATTGAATGCCACCAAGGGGAATCCGGTCAGGTGGTGTCTGCAGTGATTCGACACGAGCACGCGCGTAGGGCCACAGTCGTCAGGAAGATCTGAACAACTGCCGTCATCTCCGCGTGGGCGGGGATCCAGTGACTTCAAGTCTTGTTGAAACGCCAGAAGACGCTGGACTGCGGCCCGATCGGACATGCGTCCGTTGAAAGCCGCGGGAATGACGGCAAAGAGCGGAATTCTCCAGACCTTCCTCAGCCCGACGCGGCGCGCTGGCGCGCCGCTTAGCAGTCAGGAGTCCGACGACTCCACGCGCACGCGCAGGTTGCCGTCGCTCAGCCGCGCCTGCAGCGCATCCCCGGGCGCCACGTCGTCGACATGGCGGATCACGGTGCCGTCCTCGCGCTGCAGGATGCTGTAGCCGCGCGCGATTGTCGCCAGCGGGCTCACCGCTTCCAGCGAGCGTGCGAGGCCGCGCAGGTGCAGGGCGTCGCGCTGCAGGTGACGACGCAGGGCCGCTTCCGGGCGCGCGCGCAGCGCGTCCAGCTGCTGGCGCAAAGCCTGCAGGCGGCGCTGCGGCGAGCCGGTCTGAAGCACGACGCCGGCATGACGCAGGCGTGCGCGTTGCTGCTGGAGCTGGCGGTCGAACGCCGCGGCCAGCCGCCGCATCGCCGTGTCCTGACGCACGCGCAGTGCCTCCAGCCGCGCCTGCGGGCGCAGCGCCTGCAGGCGCAGGCCGAGCCGGTCGACGCGCTGGTGACGGTCCTGCAGCGCCCGGCGCTGCGCGGTCTCGACATGACGCTGCAGCTGGCGCGTACGCCCGAGCAGATCGATCCGGTCCGGCGTCAGCAGTTCGGCCGCGGCCGACGGCGTCGGCGCACGCAGGTCGGCGGCGAAATCGGTGAGGCTGAAGTCGGTCTCGTGCCCGACCGCCGACACCACCGGCACCGGCGAGTCCGCGACCGCGCGCACCAGGGCTTCATCGTTGAACGCCCACAGGTCTTCGAGCGAGCCGCCGCCGCGGGTCAGCAGCAGCACGTCGTAGCGCCCAGAGGCGCCGGCGGCCTGCAGCATCCGCAGCAACTGCGCAGGCGCCTCGGTGCCCTGGACCAGGGCCGGCAGGATCTCGACCTCGAGCAACGGAAAACGGCGGCCGAGCACGCTGAGCACGTCACGCACCGCGGCGCCGGAGGGCGAGGTGATCACGCCCAGCCGGCGCGGCAGGGCGGGCAGGGCGCGCTTGCGCGCGGCTTCGAACAGGCCCTCGGCCTGCAGGCGCGCCTTGAGCGCGTCGAAAGCGCGGCGCAGGGCGCCTTCGCCGGCTTCTTCCAGGGTGTCGAGGATCAGCTGGTACTCGCCGCGTGCCTCGTACAGCGTGACCCGGCCCCGCGCGCGCACCTGCAGGCCGTCGCGCGGCACGAACCGCAGCCACTGGCTCTTCGGCTTGAACAGCGCGCAGCGCACCTGGGCGCGCGCATCCTTGAGCGTGAAGTACATGTGGCCCGAAGCCGGGCGCGAGACGTTGCCGAGTTCGCCTTCGACCACGACCGCCGGGAACGCATCCTCGAGCAGTCCGCGGGCGAGGATGTTGAGCTGGCTCGGGGTCAGAACGTCGGAGGCGGGGGCGTCGTGCATCGACACAGGATACCTGCGCGGACCGCGGGGGCCGGGTACGACACCAGGTCGCATTGGCGCGGCCGGGATGCGCGCCTAGCCTCGTGGGCCCTCGATCGTGGCGGCCGCATGACCCGTTCTCCCTCTGCTTCCGGCGCCTGTCGCCGTCGCCTGCCGCGTCTAAAGCGGCTGACCCTGCTGGTGTCCCTTCCGGGTGCCGCACTGGCCGTCGATGGCGCGCCGCCGGATGCGGTCACCCTGGACCGGATCGCGGTGACCGGCGCACGCACCGCGCTCGATGCCGGCGCCGATGGCGGTACGCGGCTGGCGCTGTCGATCCGCGAAACACCGGCCTCGGTGTTCCGTATCGACCGCGACGCACTCGACGCGCGCGGCGTGCGCAGTACACAGGAGGCGCTGTTCGCGCTGCCCGGGCTGGTGGTCGCCTCGCCGCCGGGCAACGGCAATGCGGTGACCTGGCGCGGCTTTTCCGGCGCCCAGGTCACCCAGCTGTTCAACGGCATCAACGTGCAGTACGCCTCGATCGCCGCGCGCCCGGTGCCGGCTGGGTGGATGCGCGGCTCGACGATTTCACCGAAGCCGTCTCGGGTGTGGTGGTTTCGCGCGCCGGCAACCGGCCCACGAACACGCCGGCGCGGGTCGGCAACCTGTGGGTCGATTACACCCTCGCGCCGGACTGGAGCGCCGGCGTGGACCTGCGCGCCGTCGACGCGCGCCAGGCCAATGCCGCCAACACCGTGCAGACCGCCGGCTATGCGCTCTGGGGCGCCCACCTGCGCTGGCAGGCGACGCCGACGCTGTCGCTCGAGCTGCGCGGCCGCAACCTCGGCGACCGTATCTACGTCATCCACGCCATCGGCACCGACATGGTGTATCTGGCGAGCCGCGCTCGCTCGAACTCGCCCTGCGCCTGCGCATGTAGGCGAAGCGGGCGATAATCCCATTCACGCCGGCGCCCGCGCCGCAGTCCAAGGAGTATTCGCAATGTCACGATCGACCCTGCTCGCCGCCTGTCTTGCCGCGATCGTCATGACCGGCTGCCAGCCCGCGTCCGAGGGCGCCTCCGCACCGGCGGCGTCCGCCGATCCGGCGACCGTGTCCTCCACCGGCGCGGCCCAGGGCGTTCGGGTCAGTGATGCCTGGATTCGCGAAACCCCGCCCAACGCCGCCGTCGCCGGCGGTTACCTCACGCTGCGCAGCGATGCGGACGATCGCCTGGTCGCGGTAGAGACATCAGCCTCGGCCAGCGTCGAGATCCACGAGATGTCCCACGCCGGCGGCGTGATGCGCATGCGCGAATTGCCGGACGGCGTCGAGCTGCCCGCCGGTACGGACGTGAGCCTGCGCCCCGGCGGCAACCATCTGATGTTCATCGGTCCGGTCGAGCCGGTCCGCGCGGGTCAGACGATCGAGGCCACGCTGCGCTTCCAGAACGCCCCGGAGCAGACGGTGCAGTTCGAGGTCCGGCCGCTGACCGGCGATGCGCCGGCGGCCGAGGGGCATTCGGGGCACTGAGCGATCGGCGCGGGCGTCCCGCGACCGCGCAGCGACGATCGGGCGTGCGTTGCACTGTGGTGCAGGCGGGAGCGGAGGCCGGCCCACGCGCAGAGGCGGGCGAGGTGACATCCGATACGACGCCTCTGCCGGTTCCCGAGGCTCTCAACAGCCGTGCGGCTGTTGAGAGCTGCGGGAATGACGGGCGAGGGCGGAATTGTTCAGACCGTCCCTCAGTTGTATGCGCAGCATCGACCCGCCCTGCGGACGTCGGCATTGACGCGCGCGCGCGCCTTCAGTTTCAGCCCCCGGACGGCGGCCGCCGCTCCGGCCCGGGCCGTTTCGCGAGCTTGCGTTGCAGGGAACGGCGGTGCATGCCCAGCAGCCGCGCGGTCGCCGAGATGTTGCCGCCGGTCTCGTTGAGTGCCTGCTGGATGTGTTCCCACTCCAGCCTGTGCAGCGGAATCATCGTCGGGCTTTCGATCGAGGCGTCGTCGCCCGGGTCGGCCGGCGCCGCCGGCGTGGCGAGGGCGGCATCGAGCAGGATGCGCTGCAGCGTGTCGGCCGACACCGGCTTGGGCAGGTAGTCGTCGGCACCGCGCTTGATGGCCTCGACCGCAGTCGCGATGCTCGCGTAGCCGGTGACCAGCAGAATGCGCATGTCGGCGCGGATCGCGCGCAGCGGCTCGATCAGCGACAGGCCCGAAGCCTCGCCCAGCTTGAGATCCACCAGCGCGAAATCGGGCGCGATACGTGCGGCGACAGCCAGCGCGGTCGCCGCATCCGGCGCGATCTCGCACTCGATGCCGCGGCGTTGCAGTGCGCGGCGCAGCGCGTCCAGGTACAGGGTGTCGTCGTCGACCAGCAGGCCTTTCATGCGCTGAGCCCGTGAGCAGGGGGAAGGTCGGCCGGGTCCACCGGCACGCGGAAATGCACGCGTGCGCCGCCGCCGTCGGCCTCGTCCATGTCCAGTTCGCCGCCGAGCTGCTCGATCGCCGCGTGCGACAGCGCCAGGCCGATGCCCAACCCGTCGGGTTTGCCGCTGCGGAACAGGACCGGCAGGAACGGCGCCTGGGCATCGAAGCCGGTGCCGTAATCGCGGATCGTGCCGTCGAGCACACCGCCCTCGAGCTGCAGGTGCAGATCCACACGGCCGCTGCCGTTGGCTTCGCTGGCGTCGGCGGCATTGTTGAGCAGGGCCAGCAGCAGATGGCCGATGGTGCGGTCCACGCGCTGCTGTGGATCGACATTGCCGCTGCGTTCCAGGGCGGTGGCCGGACGCACGAGTTGCCAATGCTCCAGCACGCGCCCGATGTCGACACGCGTACTGGCCGCCGGATCGGCGGGGTCGGCGAGCGAACGCACGCGGTCGCGGCAGGTGTCGACCAGGCGACGCAGCGTGGCGACGTCCTCGGCGCCGTCGTCGCCGAGGCGGCTGGTGTCCAGATCGTCGAGCAGCAGGGTCATCGTGCCCAGCGGCGTGTTGAGCTCGTGGGCGACCGAGGCGGCATGGGTGGCCAGCGCGAGGATGCCCTCGTTGCGCACGAAGCGTTCGCGCAGCGCGGTGAGCTCGCGCTCGCGCCGGTCGCGCGCGCCCGCGAGCCGCAGCAGCAGATACAGCACCAGTGCCAGCGACAGCACGAAGTTCACCGCCATGCCCAGCAGGTGCAGATCGAAGCCGGCGTGCATGTGTGGCAGCGGCTGGCCGAACAGCACCGCGAACAGGTAGCCGACCAGGCCGGCCAGCGCACTCGCCACCGCCCACGCGGCCGGCAGCGCCATCGCGGTCAGCGCGATCGGCAGCAGGAACAGCGAGGCGAAGGGATTGGCGATGCCGCCGGTCCAGGCGATCAGCCAGGACAGCACCGCGGTGTCGACCAGGACGTGGGCGAAGGCTTCCGCCGGCACCGCATCGCGCGCGCTGCGCAGGCGCAGGTGCACCAGCAGGTTGAACACCGCCAGCAGCGCCACCGGCCCCCACAACGGGCCGGGTGGCAGCGGCATGTGAAAGCCCTGCGTGGCCCACAGGATGGTCAGCGACTGGCCGCCGACGGCCAGCCAGCGCAGGCTGTAGAGCGTGCGGACGAGCGCGGTGGCGGGCGGTTGCGGCTGCATCGCCCGCCATCCTAGAGCACGCGCCGCGCCGGCGCCCTGCGGCCGGCGGTCGCACCCGGCGCCGGGATTTCGCGGCGCGTCAGCGAACCCGGCGGTGGGAGCCGGTAAACTGCGCGGATGTCCGCCCAGCCCGTTTCCACGCCCGACGCCTGCCTGTCCGAGCCCGTGCGACTGCCCGATTTCGGCGCAGCCGCGCGCCGCGGCACCCGTCAGGTCCGCGTCGGCGGCGTCGCCCTCGGCGGCAATGCACCGGTCGTCGTGCAGTCGATGACCAATACCGACACCGCCGACATCGCCGGCACCGCGAAGCAGATCGGCGAACTGTGGCGCGCCGGGTCCGAGCTGGTGCGCATCACGGTCAACAACCCGGAATCCGCGGCCGCGGTGCCGCGGATCGTCGAGCGGCTGGCGATGCAGGGCATCGAGGTGCCGATCATCGGCGACTTCCACTACAACGGACACCAGCTGCTCGCCGGCGAGCCGGCCTGCGCCGAGGCGCTGGCGAAGTACCGCATCAACCCCGGCAACGTCGGCTTCGGCAAGAAGCGCGACACCCAGTTCGCCCAGTTGATCGAATTCGCGATGCGCTACGGCAAGCCGGTGCGTATCGGCGCCAACTGGGGCTCGCTCGACCAGTCGCTCGCGGCCACGCTGATGGACGAGAACGCCCAGCGCGCCGTGCCCTGGGATGCAGGCAAGGTGCTGCGTGAAGCGCTGATCCGCTCGGCGGTGGATTCGGCCGAGCGTGCGGTGGACCTGGGCCTGGGCCGTGACCGCATTGTGCTCAGCGCCAAGGTCAGCGGCGTGCAGGAACTGGTGGCCGTCTACCGGGATCTCGCGGCGCGCTGCGATTTCGCGCTGCATCTGGGGCTCACCGAAGCGGGCATCGGCAGCAAGGGCATGGTCGCCTCCAGCGCCGCGCTGGCGATCCTGATGCAGGAAGGCATCGGCGACACCATCCGCATTTCGCTCACACCCGAGCCCGGCGCCTCGCGCACCAAGGAAGTCGTGGTGGCCCAGGAACTGCTGCAGACCATGGGCCTGCGCGCGTTCACGCCGATGGTGACCGCGTGCCCGGGTTGCGGCCGCACCACGTCCGAGTTCTTCCAGGAACTGGCCGGCGTGGTCCAGGACCACGTGCGCGAGAAAATGCCGGAGTGGAAGGTCACGCACCCGGGCGCGGAGAACATGACGCTCGCGGTGATGGGCTGCGTGGTCAACGGCCCCGGCGAGTCGCGCCACGCCAACATCGGCATCTCGTTGCCCGGTACCGGCGAGGCGCCGTCGGCGCCGGTGTTCATCGACGGCGAGAAGGCGGTGACGCTGCGCGGCGAGAACATCGCGCACGAGTTCGTCGCGCTGGTCGACGACTACGTCCACCGCACCTACGGCCGCGGGGCCGATGCCGCCTGAGTCCTCGCTGCCGGCCGAGGCCGCGCACGCGACCGGCGGCCTGCTGCGCCGCCACGGCTGGAAGCTGCTGTTGCTGTTCGCCGGCGTGCTGCTGCCGATGTGGGCCTTCATGGAACTCGCCGACGAGGTGCACGAGGCCGAGGCGATTCCGTTCGACAAGCCGATCCTGCTCTTCGCGCAGCAGGTCGCGCACGACGGCTTCGATCGTGTCTTCCTGTTCTTCTCCGAGATCGGCTACGCCAAGGGCGTGGTGCCGGTGGACATCGGTCTGGTGCTGGTGCTGCTGGCGCTGCGCCGGTGGCGTGATGCGCTCTTCGCCGCGCTGGCGACGGGCGGTTCGGCCTTGCTCAACATCGGCACCAAGCAGCTGTTCGCGCGCGACCGGCCGAGCCTGTGGGAGTCGATCGCCCCGGAGGCGACCTACAGTTTCCCCAGTGGCCACGCGATGGGTTCGATGACGCTGGCCCTGGTGCTGGTGCTGCTGGCCTGGCCGACGCGTGCGCGGTGGTGGGTGATCGCCGCGATGGCGGTGTTCGTGCCGATGGTGGGGCTGTCGCGCGTGTATCTGGGCGTGCATTACCCGTCCGACATTCTCGCCGGCTGGGCCGCGGCGTCGATCTGGGTGGTGGGCGTGTATCTGCTGCTGTACCACCCGCCGCGCATGGGACGCTTCGGCAAGGCGGACCCGGCGCGTCCGTAAGTCCCCGGCTGTGCGCGAATCGACGCAAGCCGCTCACGCGCACGAAACGCCATCACGCGCGCGAACTGCACCTGCAGGCACCACCGCCGCTTGGGTCGCAGGGCGCTCGCGCGCGATCGGACGTGGGCCGGAATGTCTCTGCGTGCCCGAGCGCGCGTCTGCGGCAGAGGGCTCCGCGGGGATGGCAGCAGCACATCGTCGCCTCGCGCCCGCCGCAGCACCTGACGCTTGATCGCTACAGCGGCAGACGGATGTCCGACAGCTTCCAGCGCAGCCCCTGGCGCGTGAGCACGAATTCGATCGGCCGATCACGGTCGTCGCGCACGGTGACGGTGAAGCGCGACGGCGAGTGATAGCGGTAGTGCGCATCTTCGAGCGGCGCTGCACGCGCCGGATCGGGGCCTGCGCGCATCGGCGAGGCGCCGCCCGCCAGGCTCCAGAGCCGCTGGCCGCGCATCAATGCGCTCAGGCCCACCGGCGTCACCATCATGTCCACGCCGGTGCCGGCCGCGCTGCCGGCGAGGCGCAGACCGATCGCGCCCAGCAGGCTCGACTGCGCCTCGACGCCCGCTTCGCGCACGATCGCATCCGCGAGCTGCAGGCGCAGGCTCGCCCGCAGCGCCGGGAAATCGACCTGCTTCGACAGCGCGCGCGAGTCCTCGTTGCGCACGGCCTCGCGGATCGCGTGGACGGTGAGGTAGGGCCCTGCGGCCACGTAGCCGAGCAGCAGCACCAGAACCGCGAGCATGAGCCAGCCGAATCGCTTCATCGCAATCGCATCGAATGGAGAGCGGCGATTGTCCGAGACCGGGGGGCAGTGCGTGCTGAACGAGGCGACGACCGCACCACGGCCCCCGCGCTCAGAATTCGAGATCCAGCGCCGCGCACAGGTAGTCGACGAAGGGCGCGAGTGTCGTCAGGTCCTTGGCGATCGTCTGCCGCAACTTCGGGCCGGTCATGGTGTCGTCGTCCAGCGGGCGCCAGAACACCCAGTTGCGGTGCCGGAGGTCGTCGATGAACTCGAACTGCGGATCGAAGCCGCGTGGCGGACGCACCAGCATCTCGCTGGTCTCGAATTCGAATGCCTTGCGCAGCTTCGGCGCGTGCGCGGCGGCCTTCCAGCTGCCGGGGTTGTCGACGATGAACTGCCGCACCTTGCGCTGGGTGTCGGATTCGGGATGCCACAGTCCGGCACCGACGAAGCTGCCGCCGGGCTGCAGATGCACGTAGAACGACGGCGCGGCCGTTTCGCGACGGCGTTCGTGGAACAGGCGCGCACCCTGCCAGGTCTTGTACGGCGACTTGTCGTTGGAGAAGCGTGCGTCGCGGTGGATGCGGAACAGCGAGCCACCGACGGTGCGGGTGTCGGCGCGGAAATGCGGGCTGACGGCGGCGACATCGGGCTGCAGATCGCCGATCAGGCGCAGGAACGGCTGGCGCACGTGCGCCTCGTAGTCCTTGCGATGGGCCTCGAACCAGGGCTTCTCGTTGTGCCGTGCGAGCGCACGCAGGAATTTGAAGCTCTTGTCGCTGAAATACGAAGTCATCCGGGCGTGATCGGCAGAGAGGAAGACGGATGCAACTGCGCGTGCAGATCGCGGCCCCAGTCGGTGAGGGCATCGAGCAGCTGGGCACGGCGTGCGTCGGCGGGATTTTCGGCGCGCAGGGCGTCGATCTGCGTGAAGTAGGTCGCGAAATCCTGTTCGGCCTGCAGCGTGCCGGGCGCCAGCCGGGCGCGACGGTACTCATCCCAGCGCACCTGTTCGTCGGAGGTCAGGGTGTCGGGCCAGTTGCGCGCGCGGTAGCGCAGCAGCAGGGCTTGGAGACGCGGATCCTCGAACCCGAAGTCACGTGCGCCCAGAAGCGGCGGTGGCGTCGCACGCACCTGGGCCATGCGTCGCTTGTCGCCGTCGCCGGCGAAGCCGTCGTAGAGCGCGCCATCGGGATCGGAAGGCGCGAATTCGCGCTCGACCGCGAACACCCGGCGGATCTTCTCGGCCAGCGCGGGTCCGGCAGCGCGAAGCCGGGCGGCGCGTCGCTCGACCGCGTCGGCGTCGATCGACAGGCGTTCGAAATCGGCGGCCCGCAGATGGCTCCAGGCCACCAGCGCCGGACACCGGTTGCTGTGCACTTCCTTCAGCGGAATGCGCGCGACGCCTTCGGGCAGATCCTCGCGTCGCACGAACACGCGCGCGGCAATGGCATCCGCATCGAGGTCGAGCAGCCAGTCCGGATCGCCGTCGAGATCGAACACCACGACACGACTGTCGATGCGCGGATGACGCGCGATCGGCAGCACCGGCGCCGCGCACAGGCGCGCGGCGGGATAGCGCTGCGAGACGTGCAGCACCGGCGTCATCGCGATGGTGTCGAGCAGCGAGGCCGCATGGCGCTTGTCGCGGAGCCTGGCCGCGTAGTCCCACAGCCGCGGCTGCGCGCTGCGGAACAGCCGGGCCAGGCCGATCAGCGCGCGCACGTCCGACAGCGCCTCGTGGGCATCGCCGGTCCGCACCGCGTTGGCCGCGGCCAGATGTTCGAGCTTGAACGAGGTGCCACCGTCCTCGCGCACGGGCCACACCAGGCCCTCGGGGCGCAGCGCGTGCCACAGCCGCATCACGTCGAGCAGATCCCAGCGCGAATTGCCGCTGCGCCATTCGCGCTCGTAGGGGTCGTAGAAATTGCGGTACAGGCCGAAGCGCACGAACTCGTCGTCGAAGCGCAGCGAGTTGTAGCCCAGCGTGCAGGTCTTCGGCCGCGCCATCTCCTCGTGGATGCGTGCGAACGCGTCCGCCTCCGGCACGCCGACGGCCCGGGCCTGCTGCGGCGTGATGCCGGTGATCAGGGTGGCGACCGGCGAGGGCAGCAGATCGTCGGCCGGCTGTACGAACAGATCGATCGGCGCGTCGATCTCCTCGAGCGCGGCATCGGTGCGGATTGCCGCGAACTGGGCGATGCGCGTGCGCCTCGGGTCGGCGCCGAAGGTTTCCAGATCGTAGAAGAGGAAGCTGTCGCTCATCGGTCCGGCGATGTCCGGGTGGCGAGTGGCGCCGACGATGTGCAGGGGCGCGGCGGCTGCGTCATCGCTGCGTCGCCGTGGATCGCGCCGTGCATGTTCATGCCGGCACGTCCTCAAGCGGCGTCAGCCGCGCGCGCACGTCCGCATCGATCGCGTCCCAATCCAGGGTGTCCAACGTGGCATGGCCTGCGGTCGCACGCTCCAGGATGCCGCGCTGGATGTCGGTGCGGGTCATCGCCAGCGAGTACGGAATGCGCATGAACGTGACCATCGCGTAGTGCGGCACGAACCGCCCGGGATGCCGCGTCTGCAGCGCCAGTTCCAGTGCGCGCTGCAGCAGGTAGTCGGCATCGTCGACGCGATCGCGCATCTCGAGATAGTTGTCGAGCGCCATGCGCTGGATCGCGGCGGCATCCGGCTTGCGTTCGGCCTCGAAGGCGGCGAAGGCGGTCGCGAGATCCGCATGGGCGTCGAGCTGGCGGGCCAGGGCCACGCAATCCTCGAACGCGCAGTTCATGCCCTGGCCGTGGAACGGCACCATCGCATGCGCCGCATCGCCCAGCAGCACGGCGCGGCCGTCGAGATGCCAGCGATCGAGGTACAGCGTGCCCAGCTGGCCGACGGGATTCGCGGCCCAGTCGGCATCGAACGCGGGGATCAGCGCCAGCGCGGACGGGAACTCGCGTTCGAAGAAGCGCCGGGCATCGTGCGCGGCGGCGATCTGGTCGAACGCCGGGCCGTCGCCGTCGCCCGCGTGGTGAGGCAGGAACAGCGTCACCGTGAATGTCCGCTCGTCGTTCGGCAGCGCGATGCACATGTAATGCCCGCGCGGCCAGATGTGCAGCGCGTGGGGCTCGATGCGGAAATCGCCCGCGTCCGTGGGCGGGATCTCCAGTTCCTTGTAGCCGTGATCGAGAAAGTCGCTGCGCTCGCCGAGATCACGCACGCGATGCATCGCTGCGCGCAGTGCCGAGCCTGCGCCGTCCGCGCCGATCAGCGCCTCGAAGCGCACCTGGTGCTCGCGGCCGTCACGCGGATCGACGAACACCGCGCGCTGCGAGTCGAAGTTCACCGCCGACAGCGCCTGGTCGAAATGCAGTCGGGCGCCTGCGGCCTCGGCCAGATCCAACAGCACGACGTTGAGATCGCCCCGGTGCACCGACCAGATCACCTCGCTGTCGTCGCGCCCGTAGCGCTGCAGCACCGGCTCGGCGTCGTCGATATGGACCATCCGGCCGCGCATCATGATCGCGTGGTGCATCACCGCATCGTCGGCATCGGCCGCGCGCAGCGCGTGCCGGCCGCGTTCGGCCAGCGCCAGGTTGATCGAACGGCCGCCCTCGTAGCCCAGCAGGCGTGGATCGCCGCGTTTTTCGTACAGGTCGACGTCCCAGCCGCGCCGGCGCAGCAGAATGCCGAGCAGGGCGCCCGCGAGGCCGGCGCCGATGATGGTCAGATGGCGGGCGGGCGCGGTCACGCGTCGCGCCAGCGCGCGACCGCGCGCACGAAGCGCAGCACGTCGGCATGGGAGTTGTAGAGCGGTGCCGGCGAGATACGGATCACGTCGGGCTCGCGCCAGTCGCCGAGCACGCCATTGGCGGCCAGATCCTCGAACAGCGCACGGCCCTGCGCGCGACCACCGCGCACGCGCAGAGACAGCTGGGCGCCGCGCCGCGCGGCCTCGGACGGGGTGACGATGTCGAGTACGTCGTCGAGCCGGCTGCGGATCAGCGACTCGAGGTAGCCGGTCAGGCGCTCCGACTTCGCGCGCAGCGCCGGCATTCCGGCCTCGGTGAACAGGTCCAGCGACGCGCGCAGCGGGGCAAGGCCGAGGATCGGCGGATTGCTCAGCTGCCAGCCGTCGGCGCCGGGCGTGGGCTGGAAGTCGGGACCCATCTGGAAGCGCGTGGCCTGGTCGTGCCCCCACCAGCCCGCGAAGCGCGGCCGATCGGTCGTGGCGTGCCGGGCATGCACGAAGGCGCCGGCCACCGCGCCCGGTCCACTGTTGAGATATTTGTAATGGCACCACACGGCGAAATCGGCATCGCTGTCGTGCAGCTGCAGCGGCAGGTTGCCGACCGCATGCGCGAGATCGAAGCCGACGACCGCGCCTGCCGCGTGGCCGAGCCGGGTGATCTCCGCCAGGTCGAAGGCTTCGCCGGTGCGGTACTGCACGCCCGGCCACAGCACCAAGGCGAGACGATGGCCGTGCTGTTCGATGGCCGCAGCGATCGCGTCCATGCCGAACAGGCCGTCGGCGCCGGGCTGCACTTCGATCAGGTCGGTCGCCGGGTCGAACCCGTGGAAGCGCACCTGCGATTCGAGCGCGTAGCGGTCGGATGGAAACGCGCCGGCTTCCATCAGGATGGCCGGGCGCTCGGCGGTGGGGCGGTAGAAGCCGACCATCAGGAAGTGCAGGTTCGCGGTCAGCGAGTTCATCGCGATGACCTCGTCCGGCTGCGCGCCGACCACCTCGGCCAACTGCGCGCTGAGCAGGGCGTGATAGGTCATCCACTGCGAGTTGCCGCGGAAGTGGCCCTCGACCGCCTCCATCGCCCATTTGTCGAGTACGTCCTCGACCTGCGCGCGCGCGCCGCGCGGCTGCAGGCCCAGGGAATTGCCGACGAAATAGGCCTGTTCCACATCGCCGAAGCGGGGCATGTGGAACTGCGCGCGGAAGCGCCGCAGCGGATCGGCGGCGTCGGCGGCGGCCGCGTAGTCATCGGTGAACAGATCGCTCATGGACAGGTCTCCGGCACGCCGCCAGGGGCATGCGTGCTCTTGATGTAGGTGGCCGCCTGCAGCTCCACCACCTCGACGCACAGCTGGCAATGCAGGGCGAGGGGTGGCAGGCAGGACGCGAGTGCGTCGTGTACGGCGTGGCCCAGCGCGGCGCGGATGTCCGCGGACCGGCCGGGCATGATCTTCAGCGTGGCATGGACGAAGCCGTGGCCGCTGTCCGCGCTGCCGATGCGGAAGTGGTCCAGTGCGAGCGCACGGCTCTTGATCGCGACATCCTCGAAGTGGCCGCTGTCGACGAGCGCGCGATTCGCGGCCGCCAACGCGAGGTCGGAATCGAACCCGTCGAGATTCGCGGTGTGGTGCAGGACGAGATGGGGCATGGGTCTGGTGTCAAAGGAACCGGCTTGGCGGCAGGCCCAGCCACTCGAGCGCGGTGCCGTGATACAGCCGTGCGCGCTCGACGTCGCCGAGTGGAATCTCTTCGATGCCGGCGCCCGGCACCTGTTCGCCGAGCGGAAACGGATAATCGGTGCCGAGCATCACCCGCTCCACGCCGCAGGTCTCGATGAGGTACTGCAGCGCGCGCGGGTCGGCCACCCAGGAGTCGAAATAGAGCTGCTTGAGGTAGCCGCGCGGATTGTGCGGGTTGTCCGTCGCCACGAGATCGGGGCGCATGTTGAAGCCGTGTTCGATGCGGCCGATGGTGTACGGAAAGCTGCCGCCCCCGTGGGCCATGCAGATCTTGAGTTTCGGCAGGCGCTGGAGCACGCCGCCGAAGATCAGGCAGCAGGCCGCGCGCGACTGCTCGGCCGGCATGCCCACCAGCCACGGCAGCCAGTATTTGGGCATCGATTCGCTGCCCATCATGTCCCAGGGGTGCACCAGGATCGCCGCGCCCAGGTCCGCCGCCGCTTCGAAGAACGGGAACAGCTCGGGCGCATCGAGATTCCAGTCGCCGATGTGGCTGCCGATCTGCACGCCCTGGAGGCCGAGCTGATCGACGCAACGCTCGAGTTCCTGGATCGCCAGCCGTGGCGACTGCATCGGCACCGTGCCGATGCCGGCGTAGTGGCGCGGATGTGCGGCGACCGTCTGCGCCATGTGGTCATTGAGCGCCTGGTGCAGCTCCAGTGCATGCGCCGGTTTGGCCCAGTAGCTGAACATCACCGGCACCGTGCTGATCACCTGCACCTGTACGCCGAAGCGCGCGTAATCGTCGATGCGCTCGCGCGCATCCCAGGTCTTAGACCAGATTTCGCGGAAGAAGCGGCCATCCTTGTAGATGCGGTGGCGGCCGTCGGCGGTGTGGTGGATCACCGGGAACCGCGCGTCGCCATACTTGCCCGCCAGGTCCGGCCAGTCGCGCGGCAGATAGTGGGCGTGGATGTCGATCTTCAGCATGGCCGTCATCGTAGACGACCGGCCGGCGGCGATCACGCCGCAGGCGCACAGCAGGTTCAGGGGGCTGCGGCACCGGCGTCGCGACGTTCCGCGCGCAATTGCTCGATGGTCGGCGGTTCTGCTCGCACCGGCACTCCCATCGAGGCCGCCATTCGAGCGACGTTCGCCTGCGCTTCGGCCCGTGACGGCATGCCCATACGTGCGCGCTCCGCTTCGTCGACCGCACCTTCGGCGACCGGGTACAGGAACAGGCCGCCGTCACTACCCTGGAACTGGGTGCCGTACCACTGCGGCTGCAGTTGCGTAACCATGAGGCGATCCCAGAAGGCGGCGACGAGCCACCGCTAGCTGATTTCGTCAGGCGCCAGCGTGGACGCCAGCGTCGCGAGTGCGTGCGCGATGCGGATGTCGTCCAGGCCGGCGTCATGCTGGAACATCATCGCTGCGCGGTAATGGTCGACGGCGATGCGCATCGCGCCCTCGCGCATCAACGCCAGAACGCGCTTGCGACGCTCGGCGTCCTCGGGGGCCACGATCGTCCAGTCGATGTCGGCCGCGTTGCGGCGGGCATCCTGATCCGCGCGATGCAACTGCGCGAGTTCCGCGTTGTCCGCCGTCTGCGCGTGGAGTGGGGCGATTGCGGCGAGCAGGCTGCACAGCAGCAGAGGTGCGAGATGTCTCGACATCGTCGGTCGCCAGTTCTCTGGATCGATGGCGCGTCAGGTGATATCCGCCTGCGAATCGGCCTGCAGTTCGTAACGGCTTGGACGCGGATTCAGATGGCCGCAGGCCTTGCAGGTACGCAGCGCATCGTCGCGGTAGAAGCGTTCGAACACGCGGAAGAAATCCTGCTCGATGTCGTCGAGGTGGAAGTACTCCTCGTAGACCTTGGTGTTGCAGCGCTCGCAGAACCACAACAGGCCATCGTCCTCGTGCGGCAGTCGCCGGCGCTCGATGACCAAGCCGATCGAGTCCGGTCCACGCTGCGGCGAATGCGGCACCCTGGGCGGCAGCAGGAAGGTCTCGCCGGCGCGGATCGGGATGTCGCGGACGCGTCCGTCCTCCTGGATGCGCAGCACCATCTCGCCCTCGAGCTGGTGGAACCACTCGGGGCCCTCTTCGTAATGGTAGTCGGTGCGCGCGTTCGGCCCGCCGACGACCATGACGATGAAGTCGCCGTCGTAGATGCACTTGTTGCCCACCGGCGGCTTGAACAGGTGCCGGTGCTCGTCGATCCAGGCCTGGAAGTTCAGCGGTCCGGGGATCATCGGGTCACTCCTTCGGGGCGGCGACGCACTTGAGCTCGATCGCGATCGGCGTCGGCAGGGCGCTGATGCCGAGGGTGGTGCGGCAGGGCGCGGTGGCGGGATCCGGGAAGTACTCGGCCCAGACCGCGTTGTAGCCGGCGAAATCGCCGGCCATGTCGGTGAGATACACGGTCACGTCGACCAGATCCTCCAAACGCGCGCCGCTGGCCTCGAGCACGGCACGCACGTTGGCGAAGACCGCGTGCGTCTGCGCGGTGATGTCGTGGCCGACCACCCGCCCGGCGCCATCGAGCACGTTGCCGGGCACGGAATCCGTGGCCGGGTCTCGCGGGCCTATGCCCGAGAGGAACAGCAGGCCACCGGCCCGGCGCGCATGCGGATAGCGGCCGACCGGCCGGGGCGCGGCGGCGGCCTGGACGGCGTCAGGCATCGCGCCGGCCCTGGGCCGCCACGCGCGTGATGTCGGCCACGGCGCGTTCGTAGGCCGGTCCGATGTCCTCGTACTTCGCCACGTCCATGCCCAGTTCGCGCACCTGGCCATCGCCGAGCGCGTAGACCCAGCCGTGGATCGCGAGCGGCTGGCCGCGCGTCCAGGCATCGCGGATCACCGTGGTCTTGCAGATGTTGAGGGCCTGCTCGACGGCGTTGAGCTCGCACAGCCGCGCATGCCGCATCGCCGGATCCTCCACCGACGCCAGCACCTCGGCATGCTTGTGGGCGATGTCGCCGACGTGTCGCAGCCAGTTGTCGACCAGACCCACGCGTGCGCCGGTCATGGCGGCGTGCACGCCGCCGCAGCCGTAGTGGCCGACCAGCAGGATGTGCTCGACCTTGAGCACATCGACCGCGAACTGGATCACCGACAGCGCGTTGAGGTCGCCGTGCGAGAGCACGTTGGCGATGTTGCGGTGGACGAACACCTCGCCGGGGTCGAGGCCGAGAATCTGGTTGGCCGGCACGCGCGAGTCCGAGCAGCCGATCCACAGATACTTCGGTGTCTGCTGGTTCTCGAGACGGTGGAAGAAGTCCGGGTCGTCGCGACGCACGCGCTCGGCCCAGTCACGGTTGCGTTGCAGCAGGGATTCGATATCGGTCATGGCGTGATTATCCCAGAGACAGGCCGACGTTCTTCGGCTCGGTGAAAAAGCGCATCGCTTCCATGCCGCCCTCGCGACCGAGGCCGGATTGCCCGGTGCCGCCGAACGGCGTGCGCAGGTCGCGCATCATCCAGGTATTGACCCAGACCATGCCGGCACGCAGGCGCGCCGCGAGGCGATGGGCCCGGGCGAGATCGCGGGTCCACAGCGACGCGGACAGTCCGTAATCGCCGGCGTTGGCCAACGCCAGCGCCTCGTCTTCGTCATCGAACGACTGCAGGGTGACCACGGGGCCGAAGATCTCCTCGCGGTTGGTGGCGCAGTCCGGTCCCAGACCCTCGATCACGGTCGGCGCGACGAACCAGCCGGGCCGGTCGAGCGCGTGACCACCGCAGAGCACGCGACCGCCTTCATCGCGTGCGCGCTGCAGCGCCGCCATCACCCGGTCGAAGTGGGTGCGGGACACCAGCGGGCCCATGCGTGCATCCGGATCCATCGGATCGCCCAGACGCAGCGCGAGCGCCTCGGCCACGAACCGCTCGCGGAACGCGTGTGCGATCGATCGTTCGACCAGGAGCCGCGAGCCGCACAGGCAGATCTGTCCGCTGTTCTGGAAGGCCGAGCGCAGCAGGGTGTCGATGTGCGCTTCCCAGTCGCTGTCGGCGAACACCAGCGTCGCATTCTTGCCGCCCAGTTCCAGCGACACCTTCTTCAGCAGCGCGCCGGCGCGTGCACCGATGCGGCGGCCGACCGCGGTGCTGCCGGTGAACGACACCGCGCGCACGCGTGCATCGTCGACCAGCGGCTCGCCGGCCTCGGGGCCGGTGCCATGCACGATGTTGAGCACGCCCGGCGGCAGGCCGATCTCGCCCGACAGCTCACCCAGCAGGGTGGCCGTGTGCGGTGTGATCTCAGACGGCTTGGCCACCACCGTATTGCCCGCGGCAAGGGCCGGTGCGATTTTCCAGGTCAACAGGTAGAGCGGCAGGTTCCATGGCGAGATCGTCGCCACCACGCCGAGCGGCGCGCGCAGCGTGTAGTTCAGACCGGCTTCGCCGTGATGGGATTCGCTGGCGAACTGTGTGGCGGCATGCGCGAAGAAGCGCAGGTTGGCGACCGCGCGCGGCAGTTCGACATCGCGGACCAGGGCGAAGGGTTTGCCGGCATCGCGGGACTCCGCGTGTGCGAAGGCATCGGCGCGCGCCTCGAGCAGGGTGGCCAGCTGCTCCAGCCAGCGCGCACGCGCGCTGTTGGGCAACGCGGCCCAGCCGGGTGCAGCGCGTGCAGCGGCATCGACCGCGGCGACGGCATCGAGCGCTGTTCCCGCGGCGACTTCGGCGAACGCGGCACCGGTGGCCGGATCGTCGACTTCGAGCCAGCGGTCCTCCAGCGGCGCGCGCGCAGCGCCATCGATCCAGTGGGTCAGCCGTTGCATGGCGCCAGCTTACCGGAGCCCGGCATCGTCGCCCCCACAAGCCGTCGACAACAGAAGATGCGCCCGCGCGCTCAGTGCTGGCAGCCGGGGCACCAGTACAGACGGCGTGCGGCCAGGCGGCTTTCGGTGATCGTGCCGTCCCCGCGCGGACAGGGCGCGCCCGCGCGCTCGAATACCTTGAACCCGAAGCCGGTGCGGGTCGTCGCGAGATAGTCCTTGCCCGGCGGCACGTCCGCCTCGTGCTTGCTTCGGTAGGCGCGTCGCGGCACGTCGAGCAGGGCGTTGGCGAGCCGGCGCCGCTCGCCCGCGGTGAGGTCCTGCAGGATGCGATGCGGCGACAGACGCGCCTGGAACAGGACTTCGGACCGCAGATAATTGCCCATGCCGGCGGCGAAGCCCTGATCGAGCAGAAGCACCGCGAGCGTGCGCTTGTCGAAGCGCGGCGTTCGCATGTGCGCAAGCAGATCCCCGGCATCGACACCCGGGTCGAGTACGTCCGGGCCCAGCTTGACCAGATACGGGTGGCGGTCGAGCGCGTCCGTCTGCCAGAGCGCGATCGAGGGCGCGGCATACAGCGCCGCGACGCCGCGCACGGTCGCCAGCACCAGCCGCGGCGGTGCGCCCTCGGGCAAGGCTTCGCGCTCGTCGACGAAGCGCCAGAAGCCGAACAGGTGGCTGTGGGTGTAGAGCGTCCAGCCGCTCTCGACGGCGGTGAGCAGGGCCTTGCCGCGCGCCTCGACGGCCAGTACGCGCTTGCCCTCGAGCAGTGCCCGCCGGCGCTGGAGCTTGGGATCGATGAACCGGACGGCGCGCAGCGTCTCGTCGACCAGCAGCGTCGACAGGCGATCGGCGAGCGCGTGGGTTTCGGGACCTTCGGGCATGCCGCATCGAAGCAGCGGCCGTGTCGCGACGCCGTGACTAGATCGACGCCATCCGGCCGCCGTCGACGGGCAGGCTGACACCGTTGATGTAGGCGGCCGCGGGCGCGCACAGGAAGGCGATCGCCGCGGCGGTCTCGGCGGCGTCGGCGAAGCGGCCGACCGGTACGCTCGCCTCCATCTCGGCGATCACGGCGTCGCTCGAGCGCCCGGTGCGCGCGCTCCGATCGGCGATGATCTGCTCGATGCGGCCGGTGCGGGTGTAGCCCGGCAGCACGTTGTTGACGGTGATCCCGTCACCCGCCAGCTCGCGCGACAGGGTTTTGGCCCAGCCTGCGACCGCGCCGCGCACCGTATTCGACACGCCGAGCCCGGCGATGGGCTCGCGGACCGACGTCGAGACCACATTCACGATGCGACCCCAGTGCGCGTCACGCATCGCGGGCAACACCGCCTGCACCAGGATCTGCCCGGCCAGCAGATGGCGCCGGAACGCATCGACGAACGCCTGGGAAGGGGCTGCATGGGCCGGGCCGCCCGGTGGCCCCCCGGTGTTGTTGACCAAAATCTGCACCGGATGCGCCGCGACATGCGCCTCGACTGCGGTCCGCAGCCCGTCGGTGTCGTCCATGTCGACGGCGAGCAGGTGATGGCGCCGACCGGGCACCGTGGGCAGCGCATCGCGCACGATCGCCAGGGCGTCGGCCCGGCGTGCGAGCACGGTGACCTCGGCGCCCAGCAGCGCGAGCTCGTGCGCGGTTGCACGCCCGATGCCCTCGGAGCCGCCGCAGACGAGGGCGTGGCGGCCGGTGAGATCGAGATCCATGGTCAGGGCTCCGGTAGGTGAGTGGACGTCAGGCCGTCGCGCATCAGGGCGGCAATCGCGCGTGCGTCGTCGCCGGGCCGCGCCGAGAGCGCATCGACGACTGCCGCGCGGTTCGTCTCGGGATGGTTCTGACTCAGTTTCCGTGTCAGTTCGGCCGCATGCACGCGAAGGCGGAACCCGATGATGCCGCGCAGCTGGCTGCGTTCCCGCGGATCCTCGTGATCGTAGCGCCAGTCACCATCGACGCGGGCTTCGAAATGCGCCGCGGTGCGCGTGACCAGATCGCCCAGCGCGTCGTCGTCGTCGAAGCGCTCCAGGTGTCCGCGCAGATGGGCGACGACGTAGTTCCAGGTGGGCACGCGCGCGCGCTCGGCCTTGTCGGGATACCAGCTGGCCGACAGATAGGCGTGCGGCCCGTGCACGAGTATCAGGACATCGTCGCCGTCACGGGCCTGCGGATTGGCGCGGCCCCAGTGGCCTTCGAGCACCAGCTGCCCGTTTTCGCGCCGGGCGAGCACCGGCACGTGGCTCGCGTCGGGCGCGCCGTCGCGCACCGTGATCAGGGTGACGAAGGGATGGGCGTCGAGCAAGGCATCGAGGCGCGCGGGATCGGGATCGACGAAGGCTCGCGGTGTGGCCATCGGCGGACCTCAGGCGCGCGCGCCGAGCGCCTGCACCATGCGTTCGCGCAGCCGCGCGTCGTCCCCGTCCCCGGGCGGCGCGATCTCGCCGAGCGAAAAGCCGCGTGCCCGGGCGTCGTCCTCGTCGAGCCCGTCGAATGCGACGAACTCCGCGTCCATCAGCATCGCGCGGGCGGTGTCCTCGCTGTCGTAGGGCAGGGTGTTGCCGTCGCTGTCGAACACCTCGGCGGTGCCGGCCTCTAGCACGCGCAGGCGCGCCCAGATCACCGTGCGGCCGAGACTCGCCAGCCACCATTCGTCGCGGGTCATGCGGGATTTCCTCTTATCAGGGTGCGATCGACCACAGCCACAGCACGGCCGACGCCGCGAGTGCACCGAGGATCACCATCAGCGAAATGCGGGCCGGCGTCGCCAGCCCGGTGAACTGCCGGTCCGGCACTTCGTAGTAGCGGCCCGCCAGCAGCCAGGCCAGTGCGGCCGGACTGATGAACGCGTTGTCGCCCAGCCGCTCCCGCACCGGCGGATGCCGGTCGCGCAGATGCACCAGCGACAGCGGCCAGAAGATCACGAACGCAGTGAATCCGCCGATCGCGACGCCGAAGAAGCACAGGGCGAGGAAGAGGGTCAATGGAAGGCCGGGATTGGGGAGTGGGGATTCGGGATTCGAAAAAGCATGCTCGCCTCTCTGTTCCATCGTTCTAACATCTTCAGGGATCCGCTCGTTCCGAATCCCCAATCCCGAATCCCGAATCCCCGCCTCTCAGTACTCCGCCTGCCCCGGCGCGCGCGGATACGGAATCGCGTCGCGGATATTCGACAGGCCGCAGACGTAGACGATCAGCCGCTCGAAGCCGAGACCGAAGCCGGCATGCGGCACGGTGCCGTAGCGGCGGAAGTCGCGGTACCAGCCGTAGTGCTCGCGGTCGAGGCCGAACTGGTCCATGCGCGCGTCGAGCACGTCGAGACGTTCCTCGCGCTGCGCGCCGCCGATGATCTCGCCGATGCCCGGCGCCAGCACGTCCATCGCGGCCACGGTCTTGCCGTCGTCGTTGAGACGCATGTAGAACGCCTTGATGTGTTCGGGATAGTTGGTCACCACGACCGGGCGGCCGACGTGCTGCTCGGTCAGCCAGCGCTCGTGCTCGGTCTGCAGGTCCAGGCCCCATTCGACCGGGAACTCGAACTTGTGGCCGGACTTGCGCAGCAGATCCACCGCCTCGGTGTATTCGATCCGCTCGAAGGGCGCATTGATGAAGCCTTCCAGGCGCGTGACCGCATCCTTCTGCACGCGCTCGGCGATGAAGGCCATGTCGTCTGCGCGCTCGTCGAGCACCGCGCGGAACAGGTACTTGAGGAACTCCTCGGAGATCCGCGCGTTCTCGGCGAGATCCGCGAACGCGATCTCCGGCTCGATCATCCAGAACTCGGCCAGGTGGCGCGTGGTGTGGCTGTTCTCGGCGCGGAACGTCGGGCCGAAGGTGTAGACCTTGCTCATGGCCAGGCAGAACGCCTCGACGTTGAGCTGGCCGGACACGGTGAGGAATGCTTCCTTGCCGAAGAAATCGCGGCTGAAATCGACCTTGCCCTCGCGCATCGGCAGGTTGGCCAGGTCCAGCGTCGAGATGCGGAACATCTGGCCCGCGCCCTCGGCGTCGGACGTGGTCACGATCGGCGTGTTGATCCAGTAGTAGCCGTTCTCGTGGAAATAGCGGTGCGCGGCCTGCGCCAGGCAGTGGCGGATGCGCGTGACCGCGCCGAACAGGTTAGTGCGTGGACGCAGATGCGCGACCTCGCGCAGGAACTCCAGCGAGTGCGCCTTGGGCTGGATCGGATAGGTTTCCGGATCCTCGACCCAGCCCACGACCTCGAGCGACTTGGCCTGGATCTCGAAGCTCTGGCCCTGACCCTGCGATTTGACCAGCGTGCCGGTGGCGATCACCGAGCAGCCGGCGGTCAGCCGCTTCACTTCGGATTCGTAGTTGGCCAGCGTGTCCGGCGCCACGACCTGGATCGGCGCGAAGCACGACCCGTCGCTGACATTGACGAAGCTCAGGCCGGCCTTGGAATCGCGCCGGGTGCGCACCCAGCCACGCACGGTGACGTCGCCGCCTTCGGGAATGTGGCCTGCGAGGGCCTGCTGGACGCTGGTCGTGGTCATGCCTTGAATCCCGGAAATCCGGACCGATGATGGGCCGCACAGTCTAACCGCGCCGTCGCGCGCTGGCGCGGCGCGGGGCCGCGCTCAGCTGGCGCTGTCGAACCCAGGAGTACACTGCTCGCCATGGCTATCGAACTTGCTCCCGCTGCCCTTGAACGTGCCCGCCGGTTCCTCGCGTCCAGCCCGGACGCCTTGGGCCTGCGCTTCGGCGTCACCCGCACCGGGTGCTCGGGCTGGGGCTATGTCGTCGATCTGGCGCGCGAGGAACAGCCCGGCGACACGATCACCGAGCAGGACGGCGTGCGGATCTACGTCGACGCGCAGAGCCGCCCGATGGTCGACGGCACCGAGATCGATTTCGCGCAGAAGGGGCTGAACCAGGAATTCGTGTTCCGCAACCCGAACGCGGCCGCCGAATGCGGCTGCGGCGAAAGCTTCACGACCGACGCCGCCAAGGCGCTCTGATTTCCGTCCCAGTCGGCATCACGCCGGCTGTCGCGGATTTCGCGGCGCGCCGAGCTCAGTCGCGACGTCTGAACTCGCTGCGCAGCACGAAGCCCGCCGCCAGCAGCGCGAGCAGCGCCATGCCGAACCAGGTCAGCGCATAGCTGAGGTGATTGTTCGGAAAGCGGATGATGGTGAGGCCCGGCACCGGCCAGTTGCCGGTATCGATGCGGTTCTGGGCATCCACGAAGAACGGCGCGACCGGACCGGGAACGCTGCGCGCGGCCGACATCTCGGCGGGAATCCGCAGATACCAGCGGTCTTCGTCCGGCACGTTGTCGCGCAGGAACAGATGCGGGCGGTCCGGCCGACGCAGCAGGCCGGTGACCGAAACGACATCGTCTTCCGACACCCGCGCGCGAGTGTCCGCCCGGCGATGCGCATTGTCGACGTAGCCGCGATTGATCCACACCGTGCCGTCCCCGGTGGCCAGCGGGGTCATGATCCAGTAGCCGGGACCGAGGTCGGTCGACGCATAGACCGCCACTTCCTGGCTGTGCAGGAAGCGCCCGCGCAGCTGCACGCGGCGGAATTCGTCGTCCGCCGGGTCGATGTCCGTCCAGCCCGACGCGGGGGGCAGGGCCACCGGCTCGGCATGCACGCGGGCATCGACGCGCGCGATCAGGTCGCGCTTCCAGCCCAGACGCTCCACCTGCCACACGCCGAGCGCGACGAAGCCGACAGCCGCCACCAGCAGGAACCCGAGCAACGCCCAGCGGATCAGCGGGCGTCGCGGGCGGGCAGGGTGATCGTCCACGGCAGGCAGGCGCGCGTCAGGGGGCGACGCGCATCTGCTCCGGCGACATCGGCATCATGTTGGTGTTGAGGTGGTGCATGACCCACAACGAGCCGGCGAGCGCGATGACGATGATGATGCCGGTGAACAGCAGCGACGAGAGGATCCAGCCGCCTTCCGATTTCCGGTTCATGTGCAGGAAGTAGACCATGTGGACCACGATCTGCACGGCGCCGAAGAGCATGATCAGCGCGACCGTCCAGACGCGGCTCTCCAGCACCTCGCCCATGACCAGCCAGAACGGGATCACGGTGAGGATCACCGACAGCACGAAGCCGGTCACATAGTCGCGCATGCTGCCGTGGCTGTGGCCGTCATGCGCCGGCTCGTGGGCGTGGTCGTTGGCGCGCGTGGCGGCGGTTTGATTGGTGGTGGTGTGGCTCATCCCACGACTCCCATCAGATAGACATACGAGAAGACGCCGATCCAGATCACGTCCAGGAAGTGCCAGAACATCGACAGGCACATCAGGCGGCGACGGTTGGCTTCGATCAGGCCGTGCTTTTTGAGCTGCACCACCAGCGTCACCAGCCAGATCAGGCCGAAGGTGACGTGCAGGCCGTGGGTGCCGACCAGGGTGAAGAACGACGACAGGAACGCACTGCGCTGCGGCGTCGCTTCCAGATGCACGAGATGCTGGAACTCGTAGATCTCGATGCCCAGGAACGCCAGGCCGAACAGGCCGGTGACCAGCAGCCAGCCGATCGTCCGGTTGATGTTGTTCTTGTACGAATTGAGCATCGCGAAGCCGTACGTGATCGACGAGAACAGCAGCATGAACGTCGCGATCAGGATCAGGCGCAGATCGAACAGGTCGGCCGGCGACGGACCGGCCGCGTAGTTGCGGCCGAGCACGGCGTGGACGGCGAACAGGATCGCGAAGATCAGACAGTCGCTCATCAGGTAGATCCAGAACCCGAGATTGGTTCCGGTTTCCGGATGGTGCGCGTGCCCGTCGTCGTGCGCGTGCGGGTCCTCTATGACGTGGTACACGCGCTCGGTGGTGCCGGTGTTGGAAATCGTCTGTGCCATGTTCAGAGTGCCTGCTGCGCCAGCTGGCGCGTGCGTTCGTCCTCGGTCGCGATCACGTCCTCGGCCGGGATGTAGTAGTCGCGGTCGTAGTTGAAGGTGTGCCAGATCGCCGCGACGATCAGCGCCACCAGCGACGCGCCCGCCATCCACCAGATGTGCCAGACCAGCGCGAAGCCGAGGGCCACGCTGATCGCCGACAGCACCACGCCTGCGCCGGTGTTCTTGGGCATGTGGATCGGCACGAAGCCGCTGGTCGGACGCTGGTAGCCATGCTTCTTCATGTCCGACCACGCATCGATCTCGTGGATCACGGGGGTGAACGCGAAGTTGTAGGCCGGCGGCGGCGACGAGGTCGCCCACTCCAGCGTGCGGCCGTTCCAGGGATCACCCGTCACGTCGGCCAGCGCCTTGCGATTGCGCACGGCCACGATGATCGACATGAAGAACGCCGCGATGCCCGCTGCCACCAGGGCCGCACCGATCGCCGCCACGATGAACAGCACCGACAGCGAGGTGTCCTCGAACTGGCTCAGGCGACGGGTGACGCCCATCAGGCCGAGGATGTAGAGCGGAGTGAACGCCAGCCAGAAGCCGACCAGCCAGCACCAGAACGAGACCTTGCCCCAGAACTCGTCGAGCTTGAAGCCGAACGCCTTCGGGAACCAGTACACGATGCCGGCGAACAGGCCGAACAGCACGCCGCCGATGATCACGTTGTGGAAGTGGGCCACCAGGAACAGCGAGTTGTGCAGCACGAAGTCGGCCGGCGGCACCGCGAGCAGCACGCCGGTCATGCCACCGATGACGAAGGTGAACATGAAACCGATCGTCCACAGCATCGGCACGTCGAAGCGGATGCGGCCCTTGTACATCGTGAAGAGCCAATTGAAGATCTTCGCGCCCGTCGGGATCGAGATGATCATCGTCGTGATGCCGAAGAAGGCATTGACGCTGGCGCCTGAGCCCATCGTGAAGAAGTGATGCAGCCACACCAGGTACGACAGGATCGTGATCACCGCGGTGGCGTACACCATCGACGTGTAGCCGAACAGACGCTTGCCGCAGTACGTGGCCACGACCTCGGAGAAGATGCCGAACGCCGGCAGGATCAGGATGTAGACCTCCGGGTGGCCCCAGATCCAGATCAGGTTCACGTACATCATCGGACTGCCGCCGAGGTCGTTCGTGAAGAAGTTCGTGCCGACGTAGCGGTCCATCGTCAGCAGCGCCAGCGTCGCCGTCAGGATCGGGAACGAAGCGACGATGAGGATGTTGGTGCAGAGCGAGGTCCAGGTGAAGATCGGCATGCGCATGAACTTCATGCCCGGCGCGCGCATCTTGACGATGGTGACGATCAGATTGATGCCCGACAGCGTGGTCCCGACGCCCGCCACCTGTAGACCCCACAGGTAGTAGTCCATGCCGGTGCCCGGACTGTAGTCGGCGCCCGACAGTGGTGGATACGCCAGCCAGCCGGTACGCGCGAACTCGCCGACGAACAGCGAAATCATGATCAGCGCCGCGCCCGCGGCCGTCATCCAGAAGCTGAAGTTGTTGAGGAACGGGAACGAAACGTCACGCGCGCCGATCTGCAGCGGCACGATGTAGTTCATCAGGCCCGTCACCAGCGGCATCGCCACGAAAAAGATCATGATCACGCCGTGGGCGGTGAAGATCTGATCGTAGTGATGCGGCGGCAGGAAGCCTTCGCCGCCGCTGGACGCCAAGGCCTGATGCGCACGCATCATCACGGCGTCGGCGAAGCCGCGCAGGAACATCACCAGACCGAGGATGCAGTACATGATCCCGATCTTCTTGTGGTCGATGCTGGTGAACCATTCCTTCCACAAGTAGCCCCACAGGCGGTACTTGGTGATCAGCAGCAGTATCGCGATGCCGCCCAGCAACGTGCCGATGAAGGTCACGAGGATGATGGGGTCGTGGAGGATGGCCAGCGCATCGAGCGAGAGCCGCCCGAATACCGGTGAGTGGATCTGGTCCTGGGGTGCGGACATGGGGTTCCTGCCTGTTGCTTGTGTCGTGAAGTGCGGAGGGGCGCCTCAGCGCCGCTCCGCCTCGGCGTCGGCGGCGGCCTTGCCCGGCGCGCCTTCGGTCGTGCGCGTCTGCGACGGGCGCATCGGCTCGGTGCCCTCGTCGATGTCGAGCTCCTCGGTCGGCTGCGGGACCGTGTCTTCCGGCGAGACCGGACGCGGTTCGAAGCCCTGCGGCTCGGTGTCGCGTGCGTCGCGGCCGGCCTCGGGGAACGTCGCACCCGGGGCTTCCGACGGCTGGTCCGCGCGGCGGTTGTCGTAGCGCAGGCGTGCGTAGTTCTCGGTGCTGTCGACACCGCCGCCGCCGAGACTGTCGATGTGCGCCATCTCGTGCACGCACATCGTGCCCGGGGCCACGCACATGTTGAGGATCGCTTCGTAGAGCGCCGGATCGACATCGGAGAAGTAGCGGGCCGGCTCACGCTCGGACGGCTTTTCCAGCTCGAGATACTCGTCGCGGCCGAACGCCACGCCCTCGGCGCGCACCTTTTCCACCCAGGCGTCGAAGCCGTCCTCGCTCATGCCGTGGAAGTCGAACCGCATGTGCGAGAAGCCGTCACCACTGTAATTGCCCGAGAAGCCCTTGTAGACGCCCTCGCGATTGATGACCGCGTGCAGCTTGGTCTCCATCCCGGTCATGGCATAGATCTGTCCGGCGAGCGCGGGAATGAAGAACGAATTCATCATCGACGACGAGGTGATCTTGAACTGGATCGGGGTGTTCACCGGCGCGGCGAGCTCGTTGACCGTGGCGATGCCCTGCTCGGGATAGAGGAACAGCCATTTCCAGTCGAGCGCCACCACCTCGACCACCAGCGGCTCGACGCCCTCGGCGATCGGCGTGTTGGCATCGATACGATCCAGCGGCCGATACGGATCCAGCTTGTGGGTCGCGATCCAGGTCACCGTGCCCAGCACCAGGATGATCGCCAGCGGCGCCGACCAGATGATCAGTTCCAGGCGCGTGGAGTGGTGCCAGTCGGGCGCGTACTCGGCCTCGGTGTTCGAGGCCCGGTACTTCCAGGCGAAGAAGAAGGTCAGGAAGATCACCGGGACGATGATCAGCAGCATCAGGATCGTGGAGAGCACAATCAGGTCGCGCTGCTGCATCGCGATGTCACCGGCGGGACGCATGACGGTCCATTCGCATCCCGACAGCAGGACGGCGGCCGACAGCAGCGCGAGGGCTCGGAGTAAGGATTTCATTGGGTGATCGACGACAAGGGGGAGGGCGGACGAGTTGACGACGGCGCCACGGCGCCGACGCTAGTTTTCAGGAGAGCCGGTTCGACCGTGCGGCTGTGCATCTTGCTCGGCGGGGTCGTTTCGGGTTCACAATGCAACGCGGGGACTATTATCCCCCATAAACCGACCGGAGAGAGAGCGCGCGTATGAGCCAAGCCGAAGAGCAAGCCACCACCGGGCTGGATGACGCGCCCGAGACCCGCGACGAGATCGAGGTCTCTCCCGGCAAGATCGCGTTCCCCGTGGTCATGGGGCGGACGTCGGAATTCTTCGACTTCTTCGTCTACGGCATCGCCTCGGTGCTGGTGTTCCCGTACCTGTTCTTCCCCGACAGCGATCCGGTCCAGGCGACCCTCAAGTCCTTCGCGATCTTCGCGCTGGCCTTCATCGCCCGTCCGATCGGCTCTCTGGTCTTCATGGCCATCGACCGCAACTTCGGCCGCGCGACCAAGCTGACGGTGGCCCTGTTCCTGTTGTGCGGCTCGACGATGGCGATCGCGTTCCTGCCCAGCTACGCCCAGGCCGGCATGCTCGCGCCGGTGCTGCTGGCGGTGTTCCGGTTCGGGCAGGGCCTGGGCTGGGGCGGCGCCTGGGACGGCCTGCCGTCGCTGCTGTCGCTGAGCGCTCCGAAGGAACGGCGCGGCTGGTACGCGATGGTGCCCCAGCTGGGCGCGGCGATCGGCTTCGCGCTGGCCTGTGGCTTCTTCTTCGTGTTCGTGCGTGCGCTGAGCCCGGAGGACTTCATGGCCTGGGGCTGGCGCTTCCCGTTCTTCGTCGCGCTGGCACTGAACGTCGTCGCGCTGTTCGCACGTCTGCGCCTGGTGATCACGCCGGAGTTCGTGCAGCTGTTCAAGGAGCGGGAACTGCAGCCCCGCCGGGTGTTCGAGACGATCCGCACCCATCCCCGGCAGGTCTTCGTCGGCGCGCTGATCCCGCTGGCGACCTACGCGATGTTCCACCTGGTCACGATCTTCCCGCTGAGCTGGGCCACGCTGTTCACCGATCACGACGCCGCCGACTTCCTCAGCAGCCTGTTCCTGGGCTCGATCGTCGGTGGCCTGGGTATCATGGCGTCCGGGCTGCTGGCCGACCGGGTGGGGCGTCGCGGTCAGCTGGCCATCGCGGCCGTCGCGATCGCGCTGTTCAGCTTCGCCGCCGCGCCGTTGCTCGGTGCCGACACCACGGCCGGCCGCACCACGTACGTCGTCATCGGCTTCGCATTGCTGGGCCTGTCGCTGGGCCAGGCGAGCAACGCGATCGCGTCGCGCTTCGAGAGCATTTACCGCTACACCGGTGCGGCGGTGACGTCCGACATCGCCTGGCTGCTCGGCGCCGGCTTTGCGCCGCTGGTGGCCCTGTGGCTGTGCAGCGAATTCGGCCTGGCCTACGTCGGGTACTACCTGCTGTCGGGCGCGGTGGTCACGCTCGCGGCCCTCGGCTTCAGTCGCACGCTGGAAACCGTCCGCTGAGCGGACGGCACGCCACGTCCGCCCCGATCGGGGCGCGTGGCGTGGCAGGGCGGGCACGGAGGTCGGCACGTCGGATCTCGCTGCGCCGCACGCAGGGGCGGCTTCGGTCGTGGGTATCGGACGCCGATGGCGCCTGTCTGCGGATGGGCACGTTCGACATCCCTGTGCTGCAGGCCCTCTGTCCCTGTGCAGGCACGGCCTCGGCCCGGCCCGTATTCCACCACGCGGGGGCGCGGCCCGGGCTGTGACCGAATGTCGCACCCGGCCAGCACACTTGCCGCGGGGGCGGCGTTCTGTGAGAATGCCCGGCTCCCTGCGTCCAGGCGCCGAGGGAGCCCCTTGCCCCACCACGCGATCGCGACGGGGGGCTATCCGGACCGCCGCCAGCAGGCGCGGTCGATATCCGAAAGGAAACCACAATGCGTCATTACGAAGTTGTGTTCCTGGTCCATCCGGACCAGAGCGAGCAGGTCCCGGCGATGATCGAGCGCTACAAGTCGATGATCGAGGGCGGCGAAGGCACCATCCATCGTCTCGAGGACTGGGGCCGCCGCCAGCTGGCCTACCCGATCAACAATCTGGTCAAGGCCCACTACGTGCTGTTCAACATCGAAGTCGGTCAGGCCGGCCTCGACGAGCTCGTCGAAGCGTTCCGCTTCAACGACGCGGTGCTGCGTCACCTGGTGGTCCGCCGCGACGAAGCCGATACCGAGCAGTCGCTGATCATGAAGAACAAGGACGACAAGGGCGACAAGCCCGAGCGTAGCGACCGTCGTCGCCGCGACGACGAAGGCGAGAGCACCGGCGGTGACGCCGAAGGCAACGCCGACAAGTCCGATTCCGCCGAAGCCGCCTGAGGATCACGCCCATGTCCAAGTTCTTCCGCCGCCGCAAGTTCTGCAAGTTCACCGCCGAGGGCGTCAAGGAGATCGATTACAAGGATCTCAACACCCTGCGCCAGAACCTCACCGAGAACGGCAAGATCGTGCCGAGCCGCATCACCGGCACCAAGTCGCGCTACCAGCGTCAGCTGGCCACGGCCGTCAAGCGCGCTCGCTTCCTGGCGCTGATTCCGTACACCGACAACCACAACGTCTGAGCCGGTTCGCCGGATGCCGCCCCGGGCGGAGGTCCGGCGCCGTTCGCACGTTGATCCATCCGTCCGATTCGGACAGCACGCGTTGCGGCCCGCCGACCAGGCGCGCCGCTAACGAATACGGAGCACTACCATGCAATTGATTCTCCTGCAGAAGGTCACCAACCTCGGCAACCTGGGCGACAAGGTCAGCGTCAAGCCGGGTTACGGCCGCAACTACCTCGTGCCCCAGGGCAAGGCCGTGCCGGCCACCGCGGCCAACGTCGCCGAGTTCGAAGCGCGCCGCGCCGAGTACGAAGCCAAGGCACAGGCCCAGCTCGACGAGGCCCAGGGCCGCCTGGCGAAGCTGGAAGGCGCGAGCGTGACGATCTACGCCAACGCCTCGACCGAAGGCAAGCTCTACGGTTCGGTCGGCCCGCGCGAAATCGCCGACGCCCTGACCAAGGCCGTCGCGCCGGTCGAGAAGTCGGAAGTCGTGCTGGGTGAAGGCGCGTTCCGCAACACCGGCGAGTTCGACGTGGTCATCCATCTGCACGCCGACGCCGAGACCACGGTGAAGGTCGTGATCGAGGGTGAGGTCGCCTGATCCCTGCGGATCCAGGCTTCCAGGAACGGGCGCCCCAGGGCGCCCGTTTTCGTTTGGAGGCCTGTCCCTCCCGATCCGTCGAGGCCGCTTCCGGCTTCGGTGGCGCAGCGGACTGGCGGGCGGTCGCCGCTTTTCCCTCGGTCAGGGCCTCCTGCCCTGACTCGGGCGTGCGCCATCCGTGGCGCGCTCGACGCGACGACCGCCCGCCAGTGCGCTGCTCGCGAACGGGGAGATCGCGGGGTTCCCCGGATCGCCGCTGCGAGCGGAGTCCGGATCGACACGCCGCGGGCGTGCTCCCTGCCGGGCACTGCGGAGAGCGGGCCATGGATGGCCCGCGGCGGCGAGTCAGCCAGGGATGGCTGACCGAGCCGAGGAGCAGTGCCCGGCAGGGAGCGCGCTGTGTCCGATGCCAATGCAGTGCCGTCGCGACTGGCGAGATTCCTTCAGGAGATCCTGTAGCCGGAGTCGTTCGGAACTTTATCCACAGGTTTTGGGGTCGCGTGTCCACAGGCGCACGGCCTAGCATCCGTTTGCGACTTTCCGTTTTCCGACCCGACACACCGCCATGTCCGCACGCCCCGAGTTCCGCAACGACCACCGCGCCGACGCGGGCGTCGAACAGCTGCGCATCCCGCCGCAGTCGGTGGAAGCCGAGCAGGCCGTGCTCGGCGGCCTCATGCTGGTGCCCGACGCCTACGACCGCATCGCCGATCTGCTGGTACCGGAGGATTTCTACCGGCGCGACCACCAGAAGATCTACACCGCGATCCAGGAGCTGGCGGAAAAGAGCAAACCGTTCGATGCGGTGACGCTGGGCGAGTGGTTCGAGTCGAACGGACTGTCCGAACTGGTCGCCGGCGGCGCCTACCTCGGCGAACTCGCCAGCACCACGCCGTCGGCGGCGAACATCCGTGCGTATGCCGAGATCGTGCGCGACAAGGCGATCCTGCGCCAGCTGATCGACGTCGGCACCGAGATCGTCAACGACGGGTTCCAGCCCGAGGGCCGCGACAGCAGCGAGATCCTCGCCAAGGCCGAGCAGCAGGTGTTCAAGATCGCCGAGGCCGGCGCCCAAGGGCGCACCGACTTCACCGCGATCAACAAGGCGATGGCCGATGCCTTCGACGTGCTGCAGACGCGCTACAACAACGGCGGCGGCGTCACCGGCCTGCCGACCGGCTACACCGAATTCGACGAGATGACCGCCGGTCTGCAGCCGACCGACCTGATCATCCTCGCCGCGCGTCCGGCGATGGGCAAGACGACCTTCGCGCTGAACATCGCCGAGTACGCCGCGATCAAGACCAAGAAGGCGGTCGGCGTGTTCTCGATGGAAATGTCGGCCAGCCAGCTCGCGTTGCGCCTGATCTCGTCCAACGGCCGCGTCAACGCCACGCGCCTGCGCACCGGTCAGCTCGAGGACGAGGACTGGAGCCGGGTGAGCAGTGCGATCCGCATGCTCAAGGAAACCAAGATCTTCATCGACGACACGCCGGGCCTCGGCCCCGACGTGCTGCGCGCCAAGTGCCGGCGCCTGAAGCGCGAGCACGATCTCGGCCTGATCGTCATCGACTACCTGCAGCTGATGTCGGTGCCGGGCAACAGCGAGAACCGCGCGACCGAGATCTCCGAGATCTCGCGTTCGCTCAAGGGCCTGGCCAAGGAACTCAACGTGCCGGTGATCGCGCTGTCGCAGCTCAACCGCTCGCTGGAAACGCGTGCCGACAAGCGTCCGGTGATGGCCGATCTTCGCGAATCGGGCGCGATCGAGCAGGACGCCGACATCATCATCTTCATCTACCGCGACGACTACTACAACAAGGAAACGTCGCCGGACAAGGGCCTGGCCGAGATCATCATCGGCAAGCAGCGTAGCGGCCCGACCGGCTCGGTGAAGTTGAAGTTCTTCGGCGAATACACCCGGTTCGACAACCTCTCGCACGATTCGATCGGCAGCTTCGAATAGGCCCTCGCGTCACGCCGGCCGTTCCGGCACGCACGCGGTACAGGCAGAATAGACGGCGATTCCCGTCGTCCTCGCGTCCGTTCGTATGGCCCGTCCGATCACCGCCACCATCCACACCGACGCGCTGCGCCACAACCTGGGCGTGATGCGCGCGCGCGCGCCCGGTCGACGGTTGATGGCGATGGTCAAGGCGGACGGCTACGGGCATGGGCTCGAGACCGCGGCGCGTGCGCTGCACGAGGCCGATGCCTTCGGCGTGGCGGCGATCGAGGATGCGGCCCGGATCCGCGCGGCCGGACTCGACCAGCCCATCCTGGTGCTGTCGGGCTTCGACAGCGAAGCCGATCTCGATCTGCTGCGCGGCCTGCGCGCCGACGCCATCGTCCATCACGCCGCCCAGCTGGAACTGCTGGAGCAGACCGACGGCGCGCCGATCCGGGTGTGGCTGAAGATCGATTCCGGCATGCACCGGCTGGGCTTTCCGCCCGAGCACGTGCGCGAGGTGCACGCGCGCCTGTGCGAGGCCCGGGGGGTGCACGGCGATATCGTGCTGATGACGCACTTCGCCAGCTCCGACGAGTTCGATCCCCACGCGCGCAGCGGTGCACAGACACCGGCGCAGCTGCGCGTGTTCGCGGCGGCGACCGAAGACCTGCCCGGACCGCGCTCGCTGGCCAACTCGGCGGCGGTGCTGGGCTGGAACGAGTCGCACGGCGACTGGATCCGTCCCGGCGGCGCGCTGTACGGCATGTCGGTCGTCGCCGGTCGCCCCGGCGCCGAGTTCGGCCTGCGTCCCGCGATGACGTTCGAGACGCGGCTGCTCGCCGTGAACCGGCTGCGCAAGGGGGATCGCGTGGGGTATTCCGCCACCTGGGAAGCGCCCGAAGATCTGCTGCTGGGCGTCGCCGCGGTCGGCTACGGGGACGGCTATCCGCGTCTTGCGCCCGCCGGCACGCCGGTGCTGGTCAACGGTCAGGCCGCGTCGGTCGTCGGCCGGGTGTCGATGGACCTGATGACGATCGACCTGCGCGGCGTCGATGGCGTGCGCGCGGGAGATCCGGTCACCCTGTGGGGGCCTGCGTTGCCGGTGGAAACCGTCGCCGAAGCGGCCGGCACCATTTCGTATGCCCTGACCTGCGGCATCACCCGCCGGGTGCGCTTCGTCAACGCCTGACGCCGCGCGTCGCTCAATCCGGCTGGACGTGGCGCAGGCGTATCCGGCCGACATGGACATCGAGGCTGTCGGCGGCGATCGTCACCGGAACGCGGGAATCGGTGACGAAGCGCAGCGCGCCGTCCGGCATCGAGACCGACACGTGCAGGCCGTAGCGACCGCCCTCGCGCAGTTGCGCGCGCGCGACATCGATCGCGAACTCGTAGGGGCCGTTGCCGACCGTGGTCACCGCGTCGGACAGCACCGCCTGCGGCGTATCTGCGAGCGAGTCGTCGATCAGCTGCACGCGCAGGCGTGCGCCTTCGGGCATCAGGATCTTCTCGAAGTACACGGCTTCGCCCTGGATGCGGACGCGGGCGTCGGTATCGGGCATCACGGCGGCCTCCGGGGCAGCGGGCGGGGTGGTCTGGCAGGCCGCCAAGGCGAGGGCGGCGAGCAGCGGTGCCAGGCAGGCGCGGAACAGGGGGGCGGGCATCGGGGCTCTCCGGTCTCGAACGTGGGATCAGCATGCGCCCGCAGCGGGCGTGCGGCGTCAGCGCGTGCGGGTGTCCGCGCGTGGGCGCAGTTCGACATGGACGCCGAAATGGTCCGACGGCCAGGTGCCGGCGGCATCGGGGGTGTCGAGCACGATACGGGCATCGCGCACCTCGAAGCGCCCGCGTTCGGCGAACACCAGATCGATGCGCCCGCGCAGGTCCGGGAAGAAATGCGGATTCAGCGTCGTCGTCTCCGTATCGCCGGGATGATGTGCACCGTAGGTGTCGACGAAGCGATCGAGCACGGCCAGTTCGTCCGCGCCGGCCGGCGCATTGAAATCACCGAGCACCAGTGACGGCGCATCGCCGGCTGTGCCCTCGATCCACGTTATCGCGTCCTCGAGCTGCTGGCGGCGGATCGCCGCGCCGCCCTGGCCGGCATGCAGATGGGTGAAATACACGTTGATCGGCTGCCCGTCGAACCTGATCTGCGCCCATCCCATGCTGCGCGAGTCCTCGCGCGGCGCGAGTGCGGTGCTGACGTGCGCCTCGACCGGCCACCGGGTCAGCAGCGCATTGCCGTAGCGACGTGCGCGGTCCTGCGGGTCCAGCGAGACGAACTGCACGTGGTAGCCGAGGGCGGCGGCGATGGTCTCGGCCTGGTTGGGCAGGGTTTCGGTCTGCAGCACTTCCTGCAGCGCGATCACGTCCGCATCGAGCGCGCGCAGTTGCTCGACGATCAGCGGCAGCCTTGCCGGCCAGTCGGCGCGGTCGTGGTAGATGTTCAGCGTGACCACGCGCAGATCCCGCGATGGCGCGGCTTCGCGCGGCGACGTGCCGGCGCAGGCCGCGAGCGTCAGCGCCGCCAGCAGCAGACACACCGCGCGGATCATCGACCGGTCTCCACGCCGGCGGGGACGCGGTCGGTGCGGAACACGGGGTAGAGATTCAGGCGGGTGTCCCAGGCGCTGTGACGGCGGTAGAAGAACTCGAGCCGCGCGCGCGGGTCCGCCGCGAACGCCGCATCGTCGCGCAGGCGCGATTCGAACGCCGCCCTGACATCCGGCTCGGCGTCCAGCATCTCGCGTGCGACCTGTTCGGCCACGTAGTCCTCCATGTATTCCTTGCGCTCGAAGAAATTGTTGAACCGGCCCCAGGCGGCGAGCGAATCCGGTGCCTGCGGTTCGAGCAGCGCGGCCACCAGGCGCGCGCGCGGCTGCGCGATCGGTACGAAGAGCGCGCCGGCGGCGAGGTCCTGCGTGTCCGCCGACCAGTCACCCGCCAGCGTCAGCCGCTGGTGGCCTTCGACCGACGCCGTCGCCGGCGTGGCGGTGGTGGCGCGGAACACCTGCACGGGGACTTCGGCCTGTGCCTGCCCGATGCGCGCGAACGTGATGCCGTGGTGGCGCAGCGCCTGGCCCACGTCAGCGGCGAGCGCGGCCGGCACGACGTAGCCGCCGCGGGGCAGGGTGACGCTGCGCGCAGGCACGATCTCGTCACGCAGCGGCACGCGCCAGAGCTGCGGCGTGGTCTCGTCGTAGCGGGTCATCAGCGCGCCCGAGACGTCGGACGGCGTGCGCGTGTAGGCGTAGCCGCGGAAGTCGATCGTGCGTGCGGCGTCGGTGGTCGTGTAGTCGATCGGCAGCGTCTGCCCGCCGAGGGCGCTCGCGCGCGCATCGGCCTCGTTCGCCACGCGCATCCAGTCGCGGCCCTTCCGCGCGATGTGTTCGAGCACCGAGACGATGGTGTTGCGGGTGACCTGCACGCGCACCGGGTATTCCTTCCACGAGTGCGTTTCGACCAGCATCGCGAGGCGGTTTCGCAGCAGGAAGTAGCCGGTGGAGAAGCGCGGCGGCGATACGCCGTCCTCGAAGCCGGAGTCGGGCTCGTCGTGGCGCACGAACGACGGATAGAACGGCAGCGGCAGCGAGCCCTGCGCGGCGAGATCGGCGATCACACCGTCACGCCAAGCGGTGCCCACCGCGCGCAGCGCCGGATCGCCGGCGTGTACCGGCTCGACCTGGATCGAGATGTCGTGCTCGAACTGCGCACCGTTGGTCGCATGCAGATCCACGGTGGCGATCGGATCCCAGGCATTCACCAGCCCCAGCATCGCCTGCATTTCGGGACTGTCGGCCTTGGCGTAGTCGCGGTTGAGGTTGTAGTTCTGCGCCGTCGTGCGCCAGCCCATTTCGCGCGGGCCGCGCTGGTTGGGCCGGTTCCACGCGCCGAAGCGTTCGTGGCCGTCGACACTGAACACCGGCACGAACACCCAGACCAGGTGCCCCAGTGCGCCCGGTGCGGCCTCGCCGTCGAGCACCTGGCGCAGGGCGAGAAAGCCGGCGTCCTTGCCGTCGATTTCGCCGGCATGGATGCCGCCCTGGATCAGCACGACCGGAAGATCGGCGGCCCGGGCCGCCTCCGGTGTCAGCGCACCGCTGCGCGAGACGGCCAGGGCCTTCATCGGCCGCCCCTCGGGCGAGACGCCGAAATCGAAGCAGCGCACGGCGTCGGGATAGGCGCTCTGGAACGCGTCGCAGAGCGCGATGGTCTCGTCGTAGCGCCCGGTCTCGACGAAGCCGCTGCGTTCGGCATGGGTGGTCAGGCCCGCGGGCGGCGCGGCCCAGAGCGGCGGTGCCGCGAGCAGCAGCAGGGCGAGCAGGGCGCGGCGCGGGCGCATCGACGTCGGCATGGCGGGCATGGGCAGCGGAACGGGCGTCGATGGTAACGCGGCCCTGCGTGACCGGCCGCGCGCGGCGCTGCCGCGCCGGCCCGACATTCGACTACGCTTGCCGCCTTTCCATCCTCGCGAACGCCTGCATGTCGACCCCTGCACCTGCCGTCCCGGCCCCTACCGGCCGCATGCCCCGCCAGATCGGCTACATCATCGGCAACGAGGCCTGCGAGCGTTTCAGCTTCTACGGCATGCGCAACATCCTGGTGCCGTTCCTGATCGGGTCGGTGTTGCTCGGCTACCTGCCGGCAGGCAGCGAGCGCGACGCGGCGGCGAAGGACATCTTCCACATGTTCGTCATCGGCGTGTACTTCTTCCCGCTGCTGGGCGGATGGCTGGCCGACCGGTTCTTCGGCAAGTACCACACGATTCTCTGGTTCTCGCTGATCTACTGCGCCGGCCACGCCTGCCTGGCATTGTTCGAGAACAACGCCAACGGGTTCTATACCGGACTGTTCCTGATCGCGCTCGGTTCCGGCGGCATCAAGCCCCTGGTGGTGTCGTTCTGCGGCGACCAGTTCGACCAGACCAACAAGAGCAAGGCCAAGCTGGTATTCGACGCGTTCTACTGGATCATCAATTTCGGCTCGTTCTTCGCGTCGCTGCTGGCGCCGCGCCTGCTCGACGCCTACGGGCCGGCGGTCGCGTTCGGCGTGCCGGGCGTGCTGATGTTCATCGCCACCTTCGTGTTCTGGCTCGGCCGCCGGCACTACATCAACGTGCCGCCGTCGCGGCGCGATCCGCATGCGTTCTCGGCGGTGATCCGCTCCGCACTACGTGCGCAGGTGCAGGGGCAGGGACGTCCGGGGCTGCTCGTCGCGCTGGTCGGCGTGGTGTCGGCGGTCGTGATGCTCGTGCTCTGGGCGCTCTCGGCGCTGTTCGCGCTGCCGTGGTGGCCCACCGAGTTCGGCTTCGTCATCACCGCCTGCCTGTCCCTCGGCGTGATCATCGCGCTGGGCGGCTGGGGCGCGTCGATGCAGCTCGAGCGGGCGCGCGGCGCGCATCCCGACCTCGCCGTCGACGGCGTACGCGCGGTGCTGCGCATCCTGATCGTGTTCGCACTGGTCACGCCGTTCTGGTCGCTGTTCGACCAGAAGGCATCGACCTGGATCATCCAGGGCCGGGAAATGATCGTCCCGCACGCCGCGTGGTGGTGGCCGAGCTGGCTGATCGACAACCCGGCGCAGATGCAGGCGCTCAACCCGCTGCTGGTGATGTTGCTGATCCCGTTCAACAACCTGGTGCTGTATCCGCTGCTGCGCGGCTGGGGCATCGACGTCACGCCGCTCAAGCGCATGGGCTGGGGCATCGCGATCTCCGGCATCTCGTGGATCGTCGCGGGCATGCTGCAGCTGTGGATCGACGACGGCCAGCAGGTGTCGCTGGCCTGGCAGTCGCTGCCGTATCTGTTGCTGACCTTCGGTGAGGTGCTGGTGTCGGCGACGGCGCTGGAGTTCGCCTACAGCCAGGCGCCGCAGGCGATGAAGGGCGTGATCATGGCGTTCTGGTACCTCACCAGCACCTTCGGCAGCCTGTGGGTGCTACTGACCAACGCCGGTGTCCGCAACGAGGCGGTCACGGCGTACATCGCCTCGACCGGCCTGAGCGAGAACGCATTCCTGATGTTCTTCTTCGCGGCGTTCGCATTCGCGGCGGCGCTGGCGTTCGGTCTGTACGCGCGTCGCTACCCGATGCAGGACAATTACCGCATCGCCTGATTCCGGATACCTGCGCGCATGAATGTCGGACCCGTCACACTCGTCCTGATCGCGATCACCGTGCTGGTGTCGTGGCAGGCGTTCGAGAAACCGCAGCTGCTCGGCCGCCTGATCCTGTGGCCGCCTGCGGTCGACCGGCGTCGGCAGTACGACCGCCTGCTGACCCACGGCTTCATCCACGCCGACTGGCAGCATCTGCTGTTCAACATGATCACGCTGTTCTTCTTCGGCGGCACGATCGAACGCGCATTCGCGCCTTATATCGGTCCGGTCGGCTTCCTGCTGTTCTATCTGTCGGCGATCCTGGTCGCGATCCTGCCGACCTACCTGCGCCATCGCCACGATCCGAACTATCGCAGCCTGGGCGCGTCGGGTGCGGTCTCGGCGGTGCTGTTCGCCTCGATCCTGATCAACCCCTGGTCGCTGCTGCTGGTGTTCTTCATTCCGATGCCGGCAATCGTGTTCGGCGTCTGCTACATCGGCTACAGCATCTGGATGGACAAGCGCGGCGGCGACAACATCAACCACAGTGCGCATCTGTGGGGCGCGGGGTACGGCGTGCTGTTCACCGCGATGATGGAGCCGAGGATCATCGGCGTGTTTCTCGAGCGTCTCGCTTCGCCGTCGTTCTGACACCACGCGGTAAGGGTCTTCGTGTTGTGGGCAGGTGCCAGAGCCGTCATCGCACGCGCGTGGCGACTGCACTCACCGCGCTTGCATGAGTGGCGTGATATTGCTTCTGCTTCGAACACCAAGGGAGTGAAGATTCATGGCAGTGACTCGCGCCAAAGCCACCAGCCTGCTCAACGCCACCGAGATGGGGCTCTACGACGACAGTCGTGCGAACGCGCTTCGCGGACACAGCGAGGCCAAGCTCGCCCGGCTCGTGACACGTGCGCGTACCGCACGTGACCGTGCCCGCGATCTCGAGAAGCGCCAGCGCTTGGCCTCGCGTTCAACCACCGGCAGCAAGTCCGGCCGCAGTGGCCAGGCCAACGCGCGGACGGGTGAGAAGGCCGAACTGCTCGCCGATATCCTGAGACGTCTCGAGGCCCAGCACCGCGATACGGCGAAGGCTGAAAAAGCCGCCGGCCGCGACAAGGCGAAGGCCGCCAAGAGCGCAGCCACGGCCAAGGCGAAAACCGCCACTGCCGCAAAGCGTGCGACCGGCAAGAAGGCCGCGTCCAAGACGACGCGCAGTGGCAAGGTGGCGAGCGGTGCGAAGACCGCCTCGGCTTCGACATCCGCGAAAAAGCCTGCGAAGAAGGCAGCTGCCAAGCAGGCGTCGTCCAAGGCCACATCGGCCGCCGCAGGCAAGGCGCCGGCCAAGGGTGCGTCGAAGACCGCGGCGGCCAGGAAGGACGCAGCCGAGAAAAGCACAGTCAAGAAAAGTGCTGCCAAGAAGGGCGCGGCCAAGTCGGCCGGCATATCGCCGAAGCGTGCGTTGGCGAACACCCGGAAGCTGCTGGCAGAACAGGGCGCAAAGGCCGCCCAGCCCAAGCCCTGGGATGGGCTCGGCAACGACGGCACCGCGCAGGCCGCACCGGGCTTCCAGTCTCCGAAGGCGCGTTCGCGCGCGCTCGAACTGCACGCGGGCGAGACACGTCAGGCGCCCATCCACGGCAGCATCAGTACCCGTGATCGCAAGAACCAGGGCAAGCGCGACCACCGCAGCAAGTGATGCGCGTAGCGGGTTGAGACGCCCCCACTGTCCGCTGTGCGAGCCGGCGGTGGCGGCTCGCGGCGGTAGGTGCACCGGCCAGCTTGTGCCCTCACGATCTGCGCGACGACGTCGGTGTCGGGTCCCGTGCGTTCGAGCCACTGGCGACGCCTGCAGAACCCGGAGAAATGGCCGGGTACGTCATCCATGCCCGGCCCGATCCGGGTCGGCAGCCATCGGGTGACCCTCAGCGTCATGGCCACGAACGGAGATCTCCGAGAAACCGCGTCGTGCCGGCATTGTCGGCGTTCCGTCGCCGCAGGGTGACCACGGGCGGCAGTCTCCGACCCGGCCAATTGCCTATTCACATTTTCCGCCAAAGATGCGGTATCGTTCGCGCACTGTTCAAGGCCGGGATCACGGTACATCGTGGCTCCGATGCGGTAGATCCAAGTTGACGCCCGGTTCGCCGGTCGGGACGATCCGCTCCATCGCTTTCGCGTTACCCCTTGCTCGACAGTCGCGATACCCGAAAGCCAATGCGTCAGCGGGTGTCGTGTTCCCATCAAACTGCTTCAAGGAGTAACACCATGAGTGATCGTCAGACCGGAACCGTCAAGTGGTTCAACGATGCCAAGGGCTTCGGCTTCATCACCCCGGAAAGCGGCCAGGACCTGTTCGTCCACTTCCGTTCGATCCAGGGCACCGGCTTCAAGTCGCTGCAGGAAGGCCAGAAGGTGACCTTCAAGGTCGTCCAGGGCCAGAAGGGCCTGCAGGCTGACGAAGTGCAGGCCGTCTAAGACGCCCTGCCTGCTGCAAGATCGAGCCCCGGACGGAAGCGTCCGGGGCTTTTTCTATGCGCATGCCGGGCGTCCCACAGCCATCACGGCGGGGCCACGACGGCCGCGTTAGCGTTCCGTTAGTTTTTTGACGCCGCGAACGCGGCACGGGGATCGATACGATGAAGCGGTTGGTGATGTGCGGCCTGTTGCCGGTGGTGCTACTTGCCTGTCAGCGCGAGGCGCCGCCCGCGGCGCCGGTGGTCGATGTCGCACAGGACGCGGAGGTGGTTCCGGTAGCGGAAGGCCCCGGCCATCTGGAGGATGTTGTCGAGATGGATGCCCGCTTCATCGTGGGCATCAGCTATCCGCCGGAAGCGAACAAGTATCCCGGCCTCGCTGCGGAGCTGCACCGGTATGCGCAGGGCGCCCGTGACGAGTTGATGGACGCCGTGCGTGGCGCCGACCTGCCCGCTGGCACGATGTACGACCTGTCGCTGAGCTTCACCACCATCGCCGACGCTCCGGACCTGCTGGCGATTGCCGCCGACGGCAGCAGCTATACCGGCGGCGCACACGACGCCCCGCTGGTCGAACGCTTCGTCTGGCTGGTTGCGGACGAACGCCTTCTGACCGCGGACATGCTGCTGGCCAGGCCGGAAAACTGGCAGGCCATCGCAGGCTACGTTCGCGAGCAACTGCATGCCGCGTTGTCGCAACGGATCGACGCCGACGAGCTCGAGCCCGACGAGCGCAGCCGGCTGATGCGCTCGGCCGGCAAGATGATCGACGAAGGCTCGGGTCCGGACGTCGGCAACTACCAGCAGTTCGAGCCGGTGGTCGGCCCGGGCGGCAAGCTCGTTGCGCTGCGCTTCGTGTTTCCGCCCTATCAGGTGGGCCCGTACTCCGATGGCGTGCAGACCGTCGAGGTGCCTGCGGCCGTGCTGCTGCCGCATGTGGCCGAGCGCTATCGCGGTCTGTTCGTGCAGGGCTGAGGCTCAGCCGCAGGCGTCGAGCCCAGCCAGCGTACCGGCGATATCGGCGTCGATCTTCAGCGTCGCCAGAGGATCGGCACGTGTGGTGCCGTGATTGAGGATCGCCAGCGGCAGGCCGGCTTCCGCGGCGAGACGTGCGAACCGGAAGCCCGAATACACCATCAGTGACGAGCCGATGACCAGCATGGCGTCGCTGGCCGTCAGTGCCGCCTGCGCGGCGTCCACGCGCACGCGCGGCACATTCTCGCCGAAGAACACGACGTCCGGTTTCAGCAAGCCGCCGCAGAGCAGACAGTGCGGTGGGACGAACGCGGCCACCGCCTCGGCGGCGATGTCGGCATCGCCGTCGGGCGCTGCGCCGGCCGGGCCCGGTTGCCAGTCGGGGTTGTCGGATTCCAGGCGCGTCTGCAGCGCATTGCGCGAGTGCCGGTCGCCGCAGCCCAGGCAGAGCACGGTGTCCAGGCGGCCGTGCAGATCGACGACATGGCGGCTGCCGGCCGCCTGATGCAGGCCGTCGACATTCTGGGTGAGCAGCAGCGACAGCCGGTCGTGCGCTTCGAGTCCGGCCAGCGCGCGATGGGCGATGTTCGGACGCGCGGTCGAGAAGGCGGGCCAGCCGACGCGGCTGCGCGCCCAGTAGCGGCGGTACACCGCCGGCTCGGCCGTGAACGCCTGCCAGGTGACCGGGGCCGGGCGCTTCCATGCACCGTTCGCGTCGCGATAGTCGGGAATGCCGGAGCCGGTGCTGATGCCGGCTCCGGTGAGCACGAAAATCCGGGCGTGGGTGTCGAGCCAGTCCTGCAGGCGCGCGGAGGCGGAGGCGGCGGGGGCGATCGAAGACATGGTGTCCATGCTATCCGGTGTCGACGCCGCGGACGTGGAGCGGCGATGCGCGTCGCGTGCCATCCCTGAAGCCCTCAACGGAAACGCCCGGCACAAGGCCGGGCGTTCCGAAGCGCGATCGGGCGAGGCGTCAGTTCGACGCGTCGGCAGGATCCGGCGCCAGGCCACGCTTGATCAGCAGGGGCTCGATCCGCGGCTCGGCGCCAGTGAAATCGACGAACAGCTGCTTGGCATCCTTGCTGCCGCCACGCGAGAGCAGGGTGCTGCGCAGACGGTCACCGTTCGCACGGGTCAGGCCGCCGTTCTGCTCGATCCATTGCACCGTGTTCGCGTCCAGCACTTCGGACCAGATGTAGGCGTAGTAGCCGGCCGCGTAGCCACCGTTGATGTGACTGAAGTACGGCGTGCGGTAGCGCGGCGGCACCGGCGCGTAGTCGAGGCCCGCGGCGGCGAGCGCGGCGGCTTCGGTCGCCATGACCTGGTCACCGCTCGGCAGCTGGTCGGCCGGCAGCTGGTGCAGGTACTGGTCGAGCATCGCGGCGCCGAGATACTCGGTGGTCGCGAAACCCTGGTTGAACTTCGCCGCCGCCTGCACGCGCTCGATCAGCTCGGCCGGCATCGCCTCGCCGGTCTGGTAGTGCCTGGCGTAGTTGGCGAGGATCGACGGCCAGTCGGCCCACATCTCGTTGACCTGCGACGGGAACTCGACGAAGTCACGCGGCACGCTGGTGCCGCTGAAGAAGGGGTACTTCACGTCCGAGAACATGCCGTGCAGCGAGTGACCGAACTCGTGGAACATCGTGGTCACCTCGTCCCAGGTCAGCAGCGTCGGCTGGCCGGCCTGCGGCTTGGGAATGTTCTGGTGATTGGCGGTGACCGTCAGCGTGCCGTCCAGTTCCGACTGCGACACGTAGGAATTCATCCACGCACCGCCGCGCTTGGACGCGCGCGCGTAGGGGTCGAAGATGAAGATCGCGAGCTGGCTGCCGTCCTCGTTGAAGACGTCGTAGGTCCAGGTGTCGGGGTGGTACTTCGGCAGGTCGGTCCGCTCCTTGAACGTGATGCCGTAGAACTGGGTGGCGGCGAAGAACACGCCATTCTCCAGCACGTTCTTCATCTCGAAGTACGGCTTGATCTGCGCGTCGTCGAAGCTGTACTTGTCTTGGCGCACCTTCTCCGTGTAGTACGCCCAGTCCCAGGGCTCGAGCTGGAACGTCGGCTCGCCCTTGGCGGCCTGCTCGCGGTCGATCATCGCCTGCAGTTCGGCGGCTTCCTGCTTGGCGTTGGCGACGGCCGCCGGCGCCAGCTGGCCGAGCATGCTGTTGACCGCCTCCACCGTGCCGGCGGTCGAGTCTTCCAGGATGAAGGTGGCCTGGTTCGGGTAGCCCATCAGGTTCGCGCGCTCGGCGCGGAGCTTGAGGATGTCGGCGATGACCCGGGTGTTGTCGTACTGGTTGCCGCGGCTGCCGCGGTTCACCGACGCGGTGTGGATGCGCTCACGCAGCGCGCGGTTGTTGACCTGCGGCAGCACCGGCTGGCCGGTGGTGTTGAGCAGGGTGATGACGTACTTGCCGTCCAGGCCGCGCGTCCTGGCTTCGGCCGCTGCGGCGGCGATCTGCGCATCGGTCAGGCCGTCGAGTTCGTCCAGGGTGTCGACCACGACGGCGGAATCGTTGACCTCGGCCAGCACGTTCTGGCTGAAGGTCGTGCCCAGCCTGGCGGACTCGGCATTGATGCGACGCATCTCCTGCTTCTGCGCCTCGGTGAGGTTGGCACCTGCGCGGACGAACATCGTGTGGTAACGCTCGACCAGGCGCTGGCCCTCGGCGTCCAGGCCCAGATCGGCGACATTCTTGTGCAGCGTGTCGATCCGCGCGAAGAGCTGCGGGTTGAGCATGATCGCGTCGCGGTGCGCGGCGAATTTCGGCGCGTATTCGGCGTCGATCTTGCGGCGCGTGTCGTTGGTGTCGGTGCCGTTGAGGCTGCTGAAGATCACCCGAGCGCGCGAGAGCAGTTCGCCCGAGCGTTCGAGCGCGATGATGGTGTTCTCGAAGGTCGGCGCCTCGGGGTTGCCGGCGATCGCTTCGATCTCGCGCAGGTTCTCGGCCATGCCGGCGTCGAACGCCGGAGCGAAATGCGCGTCCTGGATGCGGTCGAAGTGCGGATACTGGAGATCGAGGGTGCTTTCGACGAACAGCGGGTTGTCGGCCGGGCGCTGGGCGCTCGTGGCCGGCGTGGCGCTGGTGGCTGCAGTGCTCTGGGCGAACACGGGCAGGGCAGACACGGCAAGAGCCGCGCAGAGGGCGACGGCGAGCGGATGCTTTAGCAAGGGGACTCTCCAGGTGACATGACCCCCCTAGGCTAGCCCATCGGGATGCATGCGCCCCGTGCCGGAAGTTGCGCAATCGAGATCGTTTTAATATCAATGATCTGGGGCAAGAACATCACTCGAACTCTCAGCTTGCTCGCGTCGTGCATGGGCGTGCAGCACACTTGGCCCTCCGCCTGGAGCCTGCGATGACCTGTGCGTTCGATTTCGAGGCCACGACGCTGGACGGGCAGCATCAGCCCCTGTCCGACTACGCGGACCGGGTATTGCTGATCGTCAACGTCGCCTCGCGTTGTGGGTTCACGCCGCAGTACGCCGGGCTGCAGCAGTTGTGGACGGACTTCAGCGGCCGCGGACTCGTCGTGCTGGGCTTTCCATGCGACCAGTTCCGCCACCAGGAGCCGGGCGACGCCGCCGACATCCGCCGGTTCTGCGCACTGAATTACGCCGTCGACTTCCCGATGTTCGCCAAGGTCGAGGTCAACGGACCGGGCGCGCATCCGCTGTGGGCGTGGCTGGCGCAACAGAAGCGCGGGGTCCTGGGCACCCGCGCGATCAAGTGGAACTTCACCAAATTCCTGGTCGGCCGCGATGGCCAGGTGCTGCGGCGGTTCGCGCCGTCGACACCGCCATCCGCGCTGCGGTCACCGATCGAGCAGGCGCTGGCCGCGACGGCCTGACCACCTCGGCGTTCAGCGGATGATCGTGACCGGGATGTCGGTCTGCGCGATCACCTTGGTCGACACCGAGCCGAGCAGCACGCCCTGCACGGCGGTGCGTCCGTGCGAGCCCATGACGATCAGATCGGTCCGCCGCTTGCGTGCCACTTCCAGGATGGTGTCGGCGACCTCGCCCACGGCATGGACTTCGTCCACGGCGAGCTTGCTGCGCTTGAGCGTGGCCCGGGCCGGGGCGAGCGCGTGTGCGTGGTTGGCCGCATGGTAGTCGGCCACGGCCTGCGCGCCGATCCGGCGCTCGACCCCTGGAAACACGGGCGGGTCCACGTGCAGAACGGTGACGGCCCCCGGCCTGGCGAGCTGCTTGGCCAGGTTCAACGCGTACTTGAGCGCCCGCAGGCTGATGTCGCTGCCGTCGACGGTGACGAGAATCTTCATGTGCACTCCCCGGAAACTGCGGGGAGTGTAGCCCGGCGCGCGGCTACTTTTCGACGAAGGCGCGTTCGAAGACGTACTGACCCGGTGTGCCGATGCGCGGCGCGGCCTCGAACCCACGTGCGTCCAGCAGGTGGCGGAAGTCGGCCAGCATCTGCGGGCTGCCGCAGATCATGGCGCGGTCATGCGCCGGATCGAGCGGTGGCAGGCCCAGGTCGGACGCCATGCGCCCGCTGTCGAGCAGCTCGGTCAGGCGGCCGCGGTGACTGCGCCCGTCGAATTCGAAATCCTCGCGGGTGACGGCCGGGTAGTAGAGGAGTTGCTTCGACATCTGCTCGCCGAGGAACTCGTGATGCGGCAGCTCGTTGACGATGTAGTCGCGGTAGGCCAGATCCTGCGGCGTGCGCACGCCGTGGGTGACGACGACCTTGTCGAAGCGCTCGTAGGTCTCCGGATCCTTGATCACCGACAGCCACGGCGCGAAGCCGGTGCCGGTGCCCAGGAGGTAGAGATTGCGCCCCGGATGCAGATCGTGGATCAGCAGCGTGCCGGTCGGCTTGCGTCCCACCAGGATGCGATCACCCGGCCGGATGTGCTGCAGGCGCGAGGTCAGCGGGCCATTGTCGACCTTGATGCTGAAGAACTCCAGCTGTTCCTCCCAGTTGGCGCTGGCGATCGAATAGGCGCGCAGCAAGGGCTTGCCGTCGACCTCCAGCCCGATCATCACGAACTGTCCGTTCTCGAACCGGAAACCGTCGTCGCGGGTGGTGGTGAAGCTGAAGTAGGCGTACGTCCAGTGGCGGACGTCCAGCACTGTTTCGGTGCCAAAAGCGGCTGACATGGCAAGCAGGCATCGCGCGGGGAGCCGCCCATCATAACAGACCGATGAGACCGGTTCTCATCTGATGGACGGCGCCGCGTCGGCGTCAGCGTGGCCCGCGTTCCTCGTTCGGCCGGGCGCGGCGGTCGCCGAGCAGGGCGCTGAGCACGATGGCGATGCCGAGCGAGGCACCGGTGAGGAACAGCAGCATCGCGATCGCCGGATAGCCGAACAGCCGTGGGCCGTCGGGGTTGTCCATCATCATCGCCGACGCGACGATCAGCGCTGCGGTCACGATGCCCGCGGCGATACGGTTGGCGATCTTGTGCAGGCTTTCGAGCAGATGCGACTCCTCGAGACCGGTGACGCGCATCTGCAACCGGTTCTCCGACAGCAGCGACAGCACGTTCGACACCTTGCGCGGGGCGTCGCGCACCAGTTCCTGCAGGTCCATCATCTCGCTCGCCAGACTCGCCGGCGACAGCGACTTGCGCAGGCGCTTGCGCATCATGTCGTTGAGGTGGTCCTCGACGACACGTTTCATGTCCAGCTCGGGATCGAGCGCCGTCACCACCGATTCCAGGTGCAGCAGGGTCTTGCCGAGCAGGCTCATCTCGGGTGCGGTGCGCAGCCCGCACGCGGTCGCCAGGCGCACCAGGTCGAGCATCAGCCGGCCTTCGGTCTGCCCGGTGGCGCCGGTCTGCGCGGCATACCGGGCCACCAGCTGCCCGACGTCGCGGTAGTAGCGCTCTTCGTCGAAATCCTCGAGGCGCGTGCCCATCGCGATGCCTTCGGCCGCCACCTGTTCGCCGCGTCCGTCGACAGCGGCGAACAGGAGTTTGAGCAGGCGCTCCCGGGTGCGTGGCGGCACGTGGGCCACCATGCCGAGATCGAGCAGGCCGAGGCGACCGTCGCGGGTGTAGAGCAGATTGCCCGGGTGCGGGTCGGCGTGGATATCGCCGTGCACGAACACCTGGTCCAGATAGCCGTGCAACAGCGAGGTCGCCAGCGGCCCCATATCGTGTTCGGTGCGCTGCAGGCCGCTGATGTCGGTGACCTTGGTGCCCTCGACCAGTTCCATGGTCAGCACCCGCGCACGGGTGAGGTCCCAGATCGGCTTGGGCACGAACAGCGTCGGATAGGCCTCGAAGTGGGCGTCGAAGCGATCGAGATTCTCGGCTTCGACACGGTAGTCGAGTTCGGCCAGCAGCGTGCGGCGGAATTCGTGCACCCAGTCGGCGAAGCGGATGCGGCGGCCGACGTCGGTGACCCGGTCGACGCCGCCGGCGAGGCGGGCGAGGGTGTCGAGATCGTCGCGGATCTGTTCGACGATGCCGGGGCGCTGCACCTTCACCGCCACGCGCCGGCCGTCGCGCAGCGTCGCACGATGGACCTGCGCGAGCGATGCGCAGCCCAGCGGCGTTTCCTCGAACGTCTCGAAGATCTTGCTCACGCGCACGCCCAGCGCCTCTTCGACCGCGTCGTGGATCACCTCGAAGGGCAGCGGCGCGACATCGTCCTGCATGCGCTCGAGCGCGGCGATGTAGGCCGGCGGCACCATGTCCGGTCGTGTGGACAAGGCCTGGCCGATCTTGATGAAGGTCGGGCCCAGGGCTTCGAGGTCGTCGACGAAGGCCTCCGGCTTGCCGTCGTCGCCGGTGTCGATGTCCGACGTGGCGGGGTCGATGTCGACCCCGGAGAGCACGCCCGCGCGGCGGTACTTGATCAGGAAACGCAGGATCTGCGCATTGCGCGCGAGCACGCGGCTGGTATCGGTCATCGGTGGGGCTCCCTTCGGTGCAGGCAGCGTACGCACCCGCGCGTCAAGGCCGGCTCACGGGGCGGCCTGTCGCCACGCCGTTCGCCGGCAGATGCGGAGACGACCTCAGCCGATGTGTGCGAGCACGTGGTCGGCCGACGACACCTTGAACTCGCCCGGCGCCTCGACGAACAGATGGCGCACCACCCCGTCCTCGGCATACAGCGCGAACCGGCGCGCGCGCAGGCCCATGCCGTAGGCGCTCGCGTCCATCTCCAGGCCGAGGGCGCGCACGAAATCCGCGTTGCCGTCGGCGAGCATCTGCAGCCCGTGCGGCACATCGACGCTGTCGCCCCAGGCCTGCATGACGAAGGGGTCGTTCACGGCCACGCAAGCGACATCGATGCCGCGCTTGCGGAACTCGTCGAAGCGCTCGACGTAGCCGGGCAGGTGATGTTCCGAGCAGGTGGGGGTGAACGCGCCCGGCACGGCGAACAGGAGCACCTTCTTGCCGGAAAACAGGGTCGGCGTGTCGATGATCCGGACGCCGTCATGGATGTGCTTGAGGGTGACTTCGGGAATGGTGTCGCCGATCTGGATGGGCATGGCCGCGGCCGTCCGGGGGAGAGTGAACGAAAAGTCTATCCGGTTGCCGCCGGCGGCGAGGTGACCGCTTGAAACCGCGCGGGCGATTCCCAGATCGTGCGCATCGCGGCCCCGGCCGCACAGCCATGTGGAGCCAGCACCATGCGACACGAATCCAATGCCGGGCGTTCCTACACGCCCACCCGTCACGAGCGCAGCCTGCACGAGGACATGCGCCGCTTCTTCGACCAGTTCGTCCAGAACGGCGACGGCCAGGACACCTCGTCCGTGGTCACCAGCCAGTGGGTGCCGCGTGTCGACATCCACGAGGAGCGCGACCGGTTCGTCATCCTCGCCGACCTGCCCGGGCTGGACCCCCAGGACGTCGAGGTCTGGATGGACAAGGGCATCCTCAGCCTCAAGGGCGAGCGCGTGACGCGCCCCGTCGACGCAGGCGAAGGCCAGGCGCGCGAGGGCGAGGTGCGCTTCTCGCGCATGGAACGCGTCAGCGGTCGCTTCCATCGTCGGTTCGCGCTGCCCGACAGCGCCGACGCCGATGCGGTGACCGCGAGCGGGCGCAACGGCGTGCTCGAGATCAGCATTCCCAAGCGGCCCGAAACCACGCCGCGGCGCATCCAGGTCGGTGCGGCGTCGAACGCAACAGCGGCGAGCTGAGCCCGACCCTCTGAGCACGGTCGTCGATCACCCGTCCGCGTCGATGCGTGGCGCGGGCGGGTCACACCCGACGCGGCGGCCTGCAGGTATCCTGCGGGCCGTCGCCGTTTCAGGCGTTCCCCTCTGCCGCGGCCCGGTCAGGTGCCGCCCCGGAAGACACCACGATGCAGTTCAAGGATTACTACGAGATTCTCGGCGTCGAGCCCAATGCGGGCGATGCCGAGATCAAGACCGCTTACCGGCGACTCGCCCGCAAGTATCACCCCGACGTCAGCAAGGAGGTTGGGGCCGAGGAGACGTTCAAGGCGGTCAATGAGGCCTACGAGGCGCTGCGCGATCCCGAGAAGCGCAAGGCCTTCGACCAGTTGCGTGCACGCGGCTACCGGACCGGCGACGAGGTACAGCCTCCGCCGGGCGGGTTCGGTGGCTACGGCAGCGGTGGAGGCGGCGCGGATTTCGACGAGATCTTCGCCGGCGGCGGGGCCGGCGGGGGCTTCAGTGATTTCTTCGACGAACTGTTCCGGCGTCGCGGCGGCGGGTTCGGCAATGGCGGTGTGCCGCCCGGCGGGGCGCCGCGTGGCGATACGCGGGCGCGGCTTGCCGTTCCGCTGGAGACGGTCTACCGGGGCGACAGCGTGCGCGTGCCGGTGCTCGGCAAGACGTTCGACGTCCGGATTCCCAAGGGCATCCGGCCCGGCCAGGTGATCCGACTCCCGGGCAAGGGGCAGCACGGCGGCGACCTGTTGCTCGAGATCGAGTACGCCGCGCATCCCGACTTCGATGTCGACGGCCGCAACATCCTGCATGCCCTGCCGATCGCGGCCTGGGATGCGGCACTCGGCGCGACGGTGAGCGTGGCGACGCTGGGCGGTCGGGTGGAGCTCAAGATCCCGCCCGGCTCCGAGACGGGTCGGAAGCTGCGTCTGCGCGGCCGTGGTCTGCCGGGCGCAGGCGGCGCGGCGGCAGGTGATCAGCTGATCGAGCTGGACGTGGAAGCGCCACCCCCGCGTACGGCCGAGCAGACGGCGGCCTACGAGGCACTGCGGCAGGCATTCGATCGCAGCGAGCCGGGCGAGCGCTGAGCGCCTGCGGAACCGGGCGTCGACCCTGCCGCGCGACGCAGGTCCAGCCAGCGATCCAGCGCGCAGCGGTCGTGTACAGCCCGCGGCGATGCGCGGGCAGGGGTGTCAATCGGCGGGCGCGTCGGTGGCCGGTGCGCCGGCACCGATGGTCTTGGCGATCGCGTCCGACAGCTCGACTTCGCTGAAGGGTTTGGTGAGGTAGGCCTTCGCCCCCTGGCGCATGCCCCAGACGCGATCGGTGTCCTGATCCTTGGTGGTCACCAGCACGACCGGGATGTGGCCAGTGGCGGGATCGCGTGTGATCGAACGCGTGGCCTGGAAGCCGTTGAGATTCGGCATCACCACATCCATCAGGATGAGATCCGGCAACTCACGCTTCGCGGCGTCCACGCCGGCCTGGCCGTCTTCGGCGGTGAGCGCCTGGTGGCCCAGTTTTTCGACGATGCGACGAATGCCCATCAACTGTGACGGCGAGTCGTCGACGATCAGAATGCGCGCCATTGTGCCCCCTTCAAGAGCCCGGAATTCTAGCTCGCATTCAGCGCGCTCACGCATGGTCGGTATTAAAGCGTGACGAGTGTCCTGCCCTGCGAACCGCCTGCGAGCATCCCTTCGAAGACGCCCGGCAGGTCGGACAATGCGACCTCCTGCGTGCAGATCGTGTCCAGATGGCGCGGCTTCCAGTCGCTGGCGAGGTGCTGCCAGACCGCATCGCGAATGGCGCGGGGCGTGCCGGCCGATGCGACGCCGAGCAGCGAAACGCCGCGGATGATGAAGGGCATGACGGTGGCATCGAGATCCGCGCTGGCGGCAAGACCGGCGGCGGCGACATTGCCGTAGGGCGTGGTCTGGGCCAGCAGGCTCACCAGCATCGGCCCGCCGACGTTGTCGAGGCCGCCGCCGAAGCGGGCCGATTCCATCGGCCGGGTGGTCGCGAGCGCATCGCGGCCGAGCACCGTGGATGCGCCGATGGATTCGAGATAGCGCGTCTGTCCGGGCTTGCCGCTGACCGCGTGCACCTCGTAGCCGGCCGCGCTGAAGATGTCCACGGCCAGGGACCCGACACCGCCGGTCGCGCCGGTCACTGCCAAGGGACCCAGCTCGGGCGTCTGCCGGTTTTCCTGCATGCGCAGCAGCGCGAGCGCGGCGGTGAAGCCGGCCGTGCCAAGGATCATGCTCTCGCGCAGCGTCAGGCCGTGCGGCAGCGGAATCGCCCATTGCGATTCGATGCGTGCGTACTGCCCATAGCCGCCGTCGCGCGTCTCCGACAGGCCGCTGCCGGTGACGAGCACCGCGTCGCCTTCCTTGAAGGCGGGATCGTGTGACGCGACGACATGGCCGGCGACATCGATCCCGCCGACCAGCGGGAAGCGTCGCAGGATCTTGCCCTTGCCGGTGCCCGCGAGCGCGTCCTTGAAGTTCACCGACGAATGCGCGACCCGGATGTCGATCTCACCGTCGGCGAGGTCGTCGATCGCGATATGTTCGATGCCGGCGCGGTAGCCCGCGTCGTCGTTGTGGATACGGAAGGCGTCGAAGCGGGCGGGGATGGACATCCGTAGAACCTCGGTTGCGTCAGACGAGGTCAGGATACAGGGCGTGCCAGTCGGGATTCGTGGATTCGATCTGCGGGATCTTCGACAGGCGTCGCCAGGCGTTCAGACCCGTCTCGTGGGTGATCGCGGCTTCCGCCGAGGCGTGCTGCTCGAGCCTGACGAGGTCACGGACGCGGTGCCGGGACCTGTGAAGCCCGGCGCGAGATTCCTGCGGTGATGCCAGATGCGCTGGAAAAGATCGAAGATGGCGCCGCCGCGCGCGCCCATCTCACTTCAGCACGCTGCGTCGCTTCTCGTCGATCCACTTGCTCGCCTGCGCCGGCTCGTAGGCACGCATCCACGCCAGCATCGCGTCGATGTCGCTGCCGTACCAGAGATCCGCACGCTGATCGGGGTGCAGGAAGCGCTCTTCGACCATGCGGTCGATCATGCCGATCAGCGGCGCGTAGAAGCCGTCGATGTCGAGAAACGCGCAGGGCTTGTGGCCGATGCCGAGCTGGCGCCAGGTCAGCATCTCGAAGATCTCTTCCATCGTGCCGAAACCGCCGGGCAGGGCGACGAAACCGTCCGACAGCTCGAACATGCGCATCTTGCGCGCGTGCATCGAATCGACGATCTCGAGTTCGGTCAGTCCGCGGTGCGCGACCTCCCAGTCGGCGAGCTGTTGCGGAATCACACCGGTGACCTGGCCGCCGGCATCGAGCACGGCATTGGCCACGGTGCCCATCAGGCCGACGTTACCGCCGCCATAGACCAGGCGCAGCCCGTCCTTGGCGAGCCGGTCGCCCAGGGCCATCGCGCGTTCGGCATAGACGGGTTTGCTGCCGGCATTGGAACCGCAGTAGACGCAGAGGCTTTTCATCGAGGGGCTGTCATTCGTCATTGGTGATTCGTGATTCGGAAAAGCAGACGCCGGGCATGGCCCGGCGTCTGAGGTCTGCGAAAGATGAAGGACGGCGTTCCTGCGAATCACCAATCACGAATCACCAATCACAGGCGAACTTCAGTTCGCCTTGTGGATCGACCGCTTGTCCACCGCCATCGCCGCGTCGTGCACCACTTCCGACAGCGTCGGGTGCGCGTGACAGATGCGGGCGAGGTCGTCGGCCGAGCCGCTGAACTCCATCGTCAGCACGCCCTCGTGCACGAGCTCGGAGACGTTGGCGCCGACGAGGTGCATGCCCAGCACGCGGTCGGTTTCTGCATGTGCGAGCACCTTCACGAAACCGGCCGGCTCGACCATCGCCACCGCACGGCCGTTGGCCGCGAACGGGAAGCTGCCGGCCTTGTACGGGATGCCTTCGTCCTTGAGCTGCTGTTCGGTCTTGCCGACCCACGCGAGCTCCGGCTCGGTGTAGATGACCCACGGAATCGTGTCGAAATTGACGTGGCCCGGCAGACCGGCGATGAGTTCAGCGACGGCGATGCCTTCCTCGAAGCCCTTGTGCGCGAGCATCGGGCCGCGCACGCAGTCACCTACTGCCCAGACGCCGTCGACGCCGGTGTGGCAGTGCGCGTCGACCTCGATCTGGCCGCGGTCGGTGAGCTTCACGCCCGAGCCTTCGGCCAGCAGGCCCTTGCTCGCGGCCTTGCGACCAACGGCGACCAGCAGCTTGTCGACGGTGATCGTCTGCTCGCCGTCCTTGTCGGCGTAGCTGACGACGACTTCCTTCTTCTTGCCCTTGCCGGTGACTTCGGTCTTCGAGACCTTGGCGCCCAGCTTGATGTCGAGGCCCTGCTTCTTGAACTCCTTGAGCGCGACCTTGCCGACTTCGGCATCGGCCAGTGCGAGGAAGTCGGGCAGCGCTTCGAGGATGGTGACCTCGGCGCCGAGACGCTTCCACACGCTGCCGAGCTCGAGTCCGATCACGCCGGCGCCGATCACCGCCAGGCGCTTGGGCACTTCGGTGAAGTCCAGGCCGCCGACGTTGTCGACGATGGTGTCGCCGTCGAACTTGGCGAACGGCAGTTCGATCGACTCCGAGCCGGCGGCGATGATGACGTTGGTGCCGGTCAGCTCGACCTCGGTGCCGTCGTGCTGCTTCACCTTGACCAGACGGTCGGCGTGCAGCGTGGCGAAGCCGTAGAACGGCGTGACCTTGTTCGCCTTGAACAGCATCGCGATGCCGCCGGTGAACTGCTTCACGATCTTGTCCTTGCGGCCGATCATCGCTTCGACGTCGATCTTCGCGTCCTTGAAGCTGATGCCGTGGTCGCCAAAGATGTGGCCCATGTTCCAGAACTGGCGCGAGGAATCGAGCAGCGCCTTCGACGGAATGCAGCCCACGCGCAGGCAGGTGCCGCCGAGCGCCGGCTTGCCGTCCTTGCCCAGTGCGGCGTCGATGCAGGCGACCTTCATGCCGAGCTGCGCGGCGCGGATCGCGGCGTGGTAGCCGGCGGGGCCGGCACCGATGACGACGACGTCGAAGTGTTGGGTTTCGCTCATTTCATTGGCTCACGTGATTCGTGACTGGTAATTCGTGATTGGAGGGAGCGGAACTCCTGTTCGTGAGGTGCGCCGCTGTTGCGAATCACCGCTCACGAATCACCAATCACGGACCGGGCTTACATTCCCAGAAGCATGCGATGCGGGTTTTCCAGCTGGTTCTTGATGTCGACCAGGAACAGCACCGCGTCCTTGCCGTCGATGATGCGGTGGTCGTAGGACAGCGCGATGTACATCATCGGGGCGGCGACGATCTGGCCGTTCTCGACGATCGGGCGCTCCTTGATCGAGTGCATGCCGAGGATCGCCGACTGCGGCGGGTTGACGATCGGCGTCGACATCAGTGAGCCGAACGTGCCGCCGTTGGTGATGGTGAAGGTGCCGCCCTGCAGGTCGTCGAGGCCCAGCTTGCCGTCGCGCGCCTTCTTGGCGTAATCGACGATGCCCTGTTCGATCTCGGCGAAGCCTTGGCGCTCGACGTTGCGCAGCACCGGCGTGACCAGACCGCGGTCGGTGGAGATGGCGACCGAGATGTCGGCATAGCCGTGATAGATGATGTCGTCGCCGTCGACCGAGGCGTTGACCACCGGATACTTGGCCAGTGCATTGGCGGCGGCCTTGGCGAAGAAGCTCATGAAGCCGAGCTTCACGCCGTGGTCCTTCTGGAACTGCTCGCCCAGTTCTTTGCGCAGTGCCATCACCTTGCCCAGGTTGACCTCGTTGAACGAGGTGAGCATGGCAATCGATTCCTTCGACTGCATCAGGCGCTCGGCGATGCGCTTGCGGATGCGGGTCATCGGCACGCGCTCTTCCGGACGGGCGCCGCCCGATACGCCCGGGGTCTTGCCCGCGGCGTAGTTGATCAGGTCTTCCTTGGTCACCGCACCGCGGCGGCCGGTGCCTTCGACCTGCGAGGCGTCGATGCCCTTGGTCTCGGCGGTGAAACGCGCACCCGGCGGCAGGCCGTCGTTCCTGCCCGAAGCCTGCGGCTTGGTGGAGGACGGCGCCTTGTCGTCGGCCTTCTTGGCGTCGGCCTTGGGCTGCACTTCCTCGGCGCCGGCGGCCGGCGCCTGCTTGTCCTTGTTGCCCGATTCGGCGGCCGGCGCTTCGGCGGCGGCGCCTTCCTCGATGATCGCGATGACCTGCTGGCTGTTGACCGTCGCGCCTTCCTCGAACTTGATCTCCTTGATCACGCCGTCGACGGTCGACGGCACTTCGAGCACGACCTTGTCGGTTTCCAGGTCGACGATGTTCTCGTCGCGCTTGACGGCGTCGCCGGCCTTCTTGTGCCAGGTGGCGATGGTCGCGTCGGAAACGGATTCGGGCAGGACCGGGACTTTGATTTCAGTGGCCATCTTGGCTTCCTGGAAAAGCAGTGGAATGTGGGGGTGCGATCTGGGATTACTCGGAGAAGACCTTGCCGTCGAGCGCATTGACCAGCGCATCGGCGATCAGCTGCTGCTGCTCGGCCACGTGGTCGTTGAAATGACCGACGGCGGGCGAGGGCGAGCGTGCGCGACCGGCGTAATGCAACGACTGCTTGGCACCCGAGCAGGCTTCAAGGTGATGCTTGATCTGGTACCAGGCCCCCTGGTTCTGGGGCTCCTCCTGACACCAGACGACCTCGGTCGCCTTGTCGAACCGCTTGAGTTCGGCGGTCAGCAGATCGCGCGGGAACGGATACAGCTGCTCGATGCGGACCAGCGCGACGTTGTCGAGATCCTGCTTGCGCGCCTCTTCCAGCAGGTCGTAGTAGACCTTGCCCGAGCACAGCACCACGCGCTTGACCTGCTTGGGCTTGGCGTCGGCATCGGGAATCAGGTGCTGGAACTCGCCGTTGGCCAGTTCGTCCAGCGTCGACACGGCCAGCTTGTGGCGCAGCAGCGACTTCGGCGTCATCACCACCAGCGGCTTGCGCGTGGTCATGCACAGCTGGCGGCGGATCATGTGGAAGGCCTGCGCGGGCGTCGTCGGCACGCAGACCATCATGTTGTCCAGCGCACACAGCTGCAGGAAGCGCTCGAGACGCGCCGAGCTGTGCTCCGGGCCCTGGCCTTCGTAGCCGTGCGGCAGGAACAGCGCCAGACCGCACAGGCGCTGCCACTTGGCCTCGCCCGACGAGAGGAACTGGTCGATCACGACCTGGGCGCCGTTGGCGAAATCGCCGAACTGGCCTTCCCAGATGCACAGCGTGCCCGGCTCGGACGAGGCGTAGCCGTATTCGAACGCCATCACCGCTTCCTCGCTGAGCAGCGAGTCGATGATGGTCGCGTCTTCGGGGTTCTTCACCAGCTGGCGCAGCGGGATGTAGTCCTCGCCGTCCTGCTGGTCGTGGAGCACCGCATGGCGGTGGAAGAAGGTGCCACGGCCGCTGTCCTGGCCGACCAGCCGCAGCCGGTTGCCGGCATCGAGCAGGGTCGCGTAGGCGAGGTTCTCGGCAAAGCCCCAGTCGCCGGGCAGCTCGCCGGCGGCCATCTTGCGACGGTCCTCGTAGATCTTGGCCACACGCGGGTGCAGGCTCACGGTGTCGGGCACCGTGGTGATCTTGGTCGCGAGCGCCTTTAGCGTGTCCACCGACACCGTGGTGTCGAGCGTGTCGCTGAGACGGCCGGCGAGGTAGGGATCCCAGTCGATCGTCAGCTCGTAATCCGAGGGCTTGGCATCGGCCAGTTCGACGGTGACCTCGCCCGCATCGAGCTTGTCGCGGTAGCGGTCGACGATCGCCTTGGCCTCGTCCGCGTTGATCACGCCTTCGGACACCAGCTGCGCGGTGTAGAGCTCGCGCGGGGTCTTGTGCTTGCGGATCACCTGGTACATCAGCGGCTGCGTGGCCGCCGGCTCGTCGGCTTCGTTGTGGCCGTGACGGCGGTAGCAGACGAGGTCGATGACCACGTCCTTGCCGAACTGCTGGCGGAAGTCGTAGGCGAGTTCGGCACAGAACACGACGGCTTCCGGATCGTCGGCATTCACGTGCAGCACCGGCGCGCCGACCATCTTGGCCACGTCGGTGCAGTACAGCGTGGAACGCGAATCCTGGCGCTCGCTGGTGGTGAAGCCGACCTGGTTGTTGATGACCACGTGGACCGTGCCGCCGACCGCGAAACCGCGCGCCTGCGACATCTGGAACAGTTCCATGTTCACGCCCTGGCCGGCGAACGCGGCGTCACCGTGCAGCAGCACCGGCAGCACGGCCTTGCGCTCGGTGTCGCGGCGACGATGCTGGCGCGAGCGGACGCTACCGGCGACCACCGGGTTGACGATTTCCAGGTGCGAGGGATTGAACGCGAGCGCCAGATGCACCGCGCCACCCGGCGTGGCGAGATCGGCCGAGAAGCCCATGTGGTACTTCACGTCGCCGGTGTGCGCGCGGCCGTCGTCGTGGTGTTCGAACTTGCCCTCGAACTCGTCGAACAGCGTGCGCGGATTCTTGCCCAGCGTATTGACCAGCACATTGAGGCGGCCGCGATGGGCCATGCCGATCACGATGTCCTTGACGCCGTCCTTGCCGGCGCGCTGGATCACGTTGTCGAGCAGCGGGATCAGTGCGTCGCCACCTTCCAGCGAGAACCGCTTCTGGCCGACGTACTTGGTGTGCAGGTAGCGCTCGAGACCCTCGGCCGCGGTGAGGCGCTCGAGGATGCGGGTCTTCTCGGCGGCGCTGCGTGCGAAGCGGCCACCCGCATTCTCCAGGCGCTGGTACAGCCAGCTGCGCTGGTCGAAGTCCGGGATGTGCATGAATTCCGCGCCGATCTGGCTGGAATACGTGGTCTTGAGCAGCGCGAGCAGGTCGCGCAGCTTCATCCGCGGCTGGCCGCCCACGCCGCCCGTGCTGAACTCGTCGTCGAGATCGGCTTCGCTCAGCTGGTGGAACGGCAGGCCCAGATCCGGCGGGTTGAGCGGCGGGGTCAGGTCCAGCGGATCGAGCCGTGCGCCCAGATGGCCGCGCGAACGGTAGGCGGTGATCAGGCGACCGACATGGCGCTCGCGCTCGTCGCCGGCGGCGCCTGTGGTCGAGGCCGAGACCACGCCACGTGCGGCGCGGCGGCCGGCTTCGGCCACCGTCGAGAGCACTGCGGAGTGGGGAACATCTCCCGCCTCGCGCCCTTTGAATGAATCGAACCACTGTTTCCAGCTGGCCCCGACGCTGTCGGGATCGACCAGATACTGCTCGTACAGATCTTCGATGTAGGCGGCGTTGGCGCCGAACTGGGACGACTGCGCAAACTGCTTCAGGAGACTGTCCACGTCGGGTGATTCGGACTCTTTGGGGAGGGGGTGTGGCGCACCCGATCCGCATGAAACGCGCGCATCGCGGGGCCGATGAAGGCCCGAGAGTATACGCGTCTCGTCGTGCCCCTTGCATCACCGGACCGCGACACGACGCGCGTTCGACCAAGGTCGCAGACGCGGCCACACGCACTCCGGCAGCGGCGCAGCGCTAGATTCCGAGCGCGCGGAACTCGGTGCAGGGGCGTGAACGCTCCCACACCGGCGCGAAGGCGCGCGCGAGCTGGCGCGCGCGGCCGGGCATGGCGGTCGCGGCCTCGCCGTCGAAGCGGTGCCCGAGCGGACGCTGGAGATAACCACCGGCATCGTTGACGAGACACGCGCCGGCGAAGGCGCGGTCGACCGGATCGTCGACCTCGCGGAAGGCGAAGACGCTCGGCAGCCGCTGGGCCAACGCCAGCAGCGGCGCGTGTTCGCGCTGGACCGTGACGGCGTCCTGCAACAGGACCTGGGCGCGGCCGCCGCGACCGGCGGTGCCGAAACGGCGCAGGGCCTGCAGCACAGCGGGATGGTCGAACAGGCCGGGATCGAGATCCCGGGAGCGCACCCACAGGGCGCGTCGCGCCGACAGGATCAGGGTGACCGCGGCGTCGACGGCCGACTCGACGGTCTCGACCGGACTCGCTGCACCCTCGAGGCGGCGCATCGCGCGATGCTCGATCCCGGCCTCGACGAAGCGCGGCCCGTGCGCCACGAAGCCGTTGCGCGCGTACAGCGCCTGCGCCGCGAGCTGCGCATGGAGCCAGGTGGCCTGCAGGCCGCCGGCGCGCGCGAGTTCGAGCAGGACGCGCAGCATTGCCTCGCCGATGCCCTGGCCGCGACGGTCGGCGCGGACGGCCATGCGCCCGATCTTGCCGTCGGGACCGAGACGGCCCGTGCCGATCGCCGCGCCCGTGTCGTCGAGCGCGATCACGTGCCGGCTCAGCGCATCGAGCGCGTCGCGTTCGAGTCCGGCGGGGACCTGCTGTTCCTGGACGAAGACCGCATCGCGCAACGCGTGGGCCGCGGCCTGCTGTGCGGGGTCGACGATCTCGACGACGTGGAACCGCGTGCTCATGCCTCGTCGGGGAGCGCGAGCTGGTAGTGGCCCTGCTCGAACAGGGCATTCACCGCATCGCGGCCCTCCGCGGTCAGGTCCGCGTAGTCCTGTGCCGAGACGGTGCCCGCGGCCGCGAGTCGCGCGGCGTCGGCCGGCGGCAACGCCCAGGCGGTGCCGGACACGAAGAGGCGGGCGCCGTCGCCACTCCGCCGCCACGCCATCCGCGAGAAGGGATTGCGCTGCAGCACCGCGCCGCCTTCGGCGAGCTGGAACTCGAGTTCGATCCGGGGCGGCAGCGCGTCGGCCGGCATCACCTGGTGCGCGTTGCGGTAGCCGGTGATGAAGCGGCCGAACCACTCGCCGAGGCGTTCGGGGTCGTCGGTGCGCAAGGCCTCCAGCGCGGCCACCACGCGCGCCATTGCGGCGTCGTCGATCTCGTTGGGATCCGCCGGCACGGCGAGCGTCTCGTCGTGATAGCGCTGCGACTCGTCGATGTCGGCGGCCAGCGTATCGACGAGGTCACCCATCAGCTCGGCGACGGCGGGCGCGCGCATCCCGATCGAGAACGTCAGGCAGGGATCTTCGGCCACGCCGTGGTGCGGGACCATCGGTGGCAGGTAGAGCATGTCGCCGGGCCCGAGCACCCAGTCGTGGGTGGCGGTGAACTCACGCAGCAGCTTGAGCTCGACGTCGTCGCGGAAGTCCTGCGGCGGCAGGCCGCGGCCCATGGCTTCCGAGGCGTCGATCTGCCAGCGCCGGTGGCCCTGACCCTGCAACAGGAACACGTCGTACTGGTCGACGTGCGCGCCGACCGAGCCGCCGGTCGCGGCGAAGCTGACCATGATGTCGTCGATGCGCCAGCGCGGCAGAAACGCGAAGTGCGGCAGCAGCGCGGCGACGTCGGCATCCCACTTGTCGACGTCCTGCACCAGCAGGGTCCAGTCGCGATCACCGAGCCCGGGGAACAGGTCCTCGTCGAAGGGGCCGGTCTCGACCTGCCAGCCGTCACCGGCGCGGTCGTGGCGGATCAAACGCGACAGCGCGAATTCCTCGCAAGCCAGTCCGGCGAGGTCCTCGGGCTGGAGCGGCGTTTCGAACGCCGGAAACGCGTTGCGGATCAGCAGGGGACGCTTCTGCCAATAATCGCGGAGGAACTGCGCGGGTGGCAGGCCGAGCGGACCGCCGGCCGAGCGGGCATCGATTTCGAAGGGAAGGGGGGCTGTGCTCATGGGCGCGAGGGTACGCGAAAACGGGGTGTCGGGCCGCGCCGTGCGCCGTTGTCCGCCCTCTCCGAGAGCGCGGAAATTTCCAGGTTTATGCATGGCTCTGCATGCGGGTCCGGACGTCACGCGAGTCCGCATCGGCGGGATGGCGGATCGATTGTGGCCGGCTCGGCGACGCTGCGGCCCCTGGTGATCCCGCAGACCCATTCGCGTCTGCTCGACAGCGTGACCCGGGATGGAATGGGGCACGCGTGTCTCTTGAGGGAAGGTCTGAACAACGACCGTCATCCCCGCTTGACCAGCCGTGCGGCTGTTGCGAGCCGCGGGAAGGACGGGCGAGGGCGGAATTGTTCAGACCGGCCTAGGTGTCGCGGCGTCAGCGGATCACTGATCAGTCGCGATCGGCGATCGCGTCATATCCGTGCGTGCTGAACGCGATCAGGCACCAGCCGTGTCCGAACGGATCGGCCAGCTGCACGATCCGGCCCCAGGCCGCGTCACGCACCTCGCCCTCGCGCACGAACCCGGCACGCTCGGCGCGTGCCAGCGCGGCATCGACATCCTCGACAACCACGTCCAGATGCACCGGACACCAGTGGCGGGTGTAGGCACGCGTCGCATTGCCGGCTCCGAGGCTCCCGTCCGGCTTGTGCAGCAGGTAGAGCCGCACCGGCAGTCCGAGCAGCTCGACCACCGCACCGCCGAAGCGCCGGCCCACCGTCAGGCGGAACGCCTCCACGTACAGCGCCTCGGCGCGCGCGAGATCCGGGACGTCGAGATTGACCAGCAGGTCCATGTCGCGTCCCGGCCGCGAGACTCAGACGGCGCGGGCGAGCCGGTCGGCCAGCCCCGTGTAGCCACCCGGCACGAGTTCGCGCAGGCGCGCCTTGTCGGCGGCCGGCAGGTCCAGGCCGTCGACGAAGCCGCGCATCGACTCGGCGGTGATGCCCTGGCCGCGGGTCAGCGCCTTGAGCTGCTCGTAGGGATTCGGCAGGCCGTGGCGGCGCATGACCGTCTGCACGGCTTCGGCCAGCACTTCCCACGAGGCGTCGAGATCGGCGGCCAGACGCTCGGGATTGACGCTGAGCTTGGCGAGGCCGCGCTGCAGCGCATCGAGCGAGATCATCGTGTGGCCGAAGGCGGTGCCGAGCGCGCGCAGCACGGTGGAGTCGGTGAGGTCGCGCTGCCAGCGGCTGATCGGCAGCTTGGCGGCGAAGTGTTCGAACAGCGCGTTGGCGATGCCGAAATTGCCTTCGGCGTTCTCGAAGTCGATCGGGTTGACCTTGTGCGGCATCGTCGAGCTGCCGACTTCGCCGTCCTTGAGCGCCTGCTTGAAGTAACCCAGCGAGATGTAGCCCCAGATGTCGCGGCACAGGTCGATGCCGATCGTGTTGATGCGCTTCTGCACGTCGCTGATCTCGGCCACGCAGTCGTGCGGCTCGATCTGGGTGGTGTAGGGATTGAAGACGATGCCCAGCGATTCGACGAAGCGCTGCGAGAACGCCGGCCAGTCGACGTCCGGATAGGCCGCCACGTGCGCGTTGTAGTTGCCGACCGCGCCGTTGATCTTGCCGGTCAGGGCGACGTCCCACAGCAGTTCGCCCTGGCGCTGCAGACGTGCGACGACGTTCGCCAGCTCCTTGCCCACCGTCGACGGCGACGCGGTCTGGCCGTGCGTGCGCGAAAGCAGCGGCAGGGCCGCGTGCTCATGCGCCATTGTGCGCAGCGTGGCGATCAGCGTGTCCAGTGCCGGCAGCAGCACGTTCTGGCGTGCTTCCGACAGCATCAACGCGTAGGACAGGTTGTTGATGTCCTCGCTGGTGCAGGCGAAATGCACGAACTCCAGTGACGGCGCCAGCGCGGCATCGTCCTTCAGCTGCTCCTTGATGAAGTACTCGACCGCCTTGACGTCGTGGTTGGTCGTGCGTTCGATCTGCTTGACGCGGGCGGCGTCGGCCACCGAGAAGTCCTCGGCCAGCGCCTTCAGGCGCGCACGCTGCGCATCGTCGAATGCCGGCAGTTCGGCGATACCCGGCTCGTCGCCCAGCGCCAGCAGCCATTCGATCTCCACGCGCACGCGGGCGCGGATCAGACCGTACTCGGAGAAGATCGGGCGCAGCGTATCGACCTTGGCGGCGTAGCGGCCATCGAGCGGCGACAGGGCGAGCAGGGCGGCTTCGGTCTTCTGGGTGTCGGACATGGGGGTCTGCGGTGCGGCGGGCGAAGCGGTCATTTTAGCCTGCGGGCGCCTCGCGTATCCTGATTCCCACGACGCCGGCGCCCGTCGCCCGCCGGATCTTCCTGCGTTCCGCCGTCGTTCCAACGCGCCACGCACACGGCCTTCGCCGGAAGATCAACGCCCGATGCCCGCCATCGCGGGCCGTGTCTTCCCGTTTCCGGAGCCGATCACATGCCCAAGATCCCGAACGCCGCGGCGTTCCGTACCGAACACGACAGCATGGGCGACCTGCAGGTGCCCGCCGACGCCCTGTGGGGCGCGCAGACCCAGCGCGCGGTGCAGAACTTCCCGATCTCCGGCCGGCCGATGCCGCGCGGCTTCATCCGTGCGCTGGGCCTGGTCAAGGCGGCGGCCGCCGAGGTGAATGCCGGGCTGGGCCTGTTGCCGGAGAAGGCCGGCAAGGCGATCCGCAGTGCGGCGCTCGAAGTGGCCGACGGCCGCCACGACGTGCAGTTTCCGGTCGACATCTATCAGACCGGTTCGGGCACTTCGTCGAACATGAACGCCAACGAGGTGATCGCGACGCTGGCGTCGAGCGCCAGCCGGACGATCCATCCGAACGATCACGTCAATCTCGGCCAGAGTTCCAACGACGTGGTGCCGACGGCCATACGGGTCTCGGCGCAACTGGCCGTGATCGAAGACCTGCTGCCGGCGCTCAAGCATCTGCGCCGCACGATCGACAAGCGTGGCAAGGCGCTGGGCAAGGTGGTCAAGACCGGACGCACGCATCTGATGGACGCGATGCCGCTGACCTTCGCGCAGGAATTCGGCGCGTGGTCCTCGCAGCTCGCTTCGGCCGAAGCGCGCCTGGACGACACCCTCAAGCGCCTGCGCCGGTTGCCGATCGGCGGCACCGCGATCGGCACCGGCATCAATGCGCATCCGCAGTTCGGCAAGAAGGTGGTGCGCGCGCTGTCGACGATGACCGGGGCGCGCTTCGAGTCCGCCGACGACAAGTTCGAGGGCATCGCCACCCAGGACGACGCGGTGGAACTGTCCGGCCAGCTCAACGTGCTGGCGGTGGCGCTGATCAAGATCGCCAACGACCTGCGCTGGATGAACTCCGGCCCGCTCGGTGGTCTCGGCGAGATCGAGCTGCCGGCGCTGCAACCCGGCAGCTCGATCATGCCGGGCAAGGTCAACCCGGTGATTCCCGAAGCCACGGTCATGGTCGCCGCGCAGGTCATGGGCCACCACACCGCGATCACGGTCGCCGGGCAGAGCGGCAACTTCCAGCTCAATGTCGCGCTGCCGCTGATCGCGGCCAACCTGCTGGAGTCGATCCAGCTGCTGTCGAACGTGTCGCGGCTGCTCGCCGACAGTGCGATAGCCGGGCTCAAGGTGCGCCGCGACAACGTCGACGCCGCGCTCGCGCGCAACCCGATCCTGGTCACCGCGCTCAACCCGATCATCGGCTACGAGAAGGCCGCCGCGATCGCCAAGCGCGCCTACGCCGAACAGCGCCCGGTGATGGAGATCGCGCGCGAGGACAGTGGCCTGTCGGATGCGGAACTCGATACGCTGCTGGATCCGGCCGAACTCACGCGCGGCGGAATTCACGAAGGTGCCGGGGGCGGCGGCTGAATCACGGTCTGCAAGGGCGCGCGACCGGGGTGTCCGCAGCCGACGGGTATTTCGTCACACGGGGCGATGCGCCGCCGCATGGCGGCGCCTGCCACCTCAGGGCGTCGGGGATTCCGCCGCCGCGTCCGCTTCCTCGGCCGCATTGCCACGATGCTCGCGCGGTTCGCGTCCTTCGGCTCGTTCGCCCCGGCGATCGCGGCATTCGTCGACGTCGCTCGCATCCATCGTGGCGTAGGGCTGGAACGCAGGCAGCGCGGCCGCCAGCGCCTGCTGCGAGGCGAGCAGTGCCGGCAGGTGATCGCACAGCTTGGCGGCTTCCGCCGCCATCTTGTCGCCCTCGGCCTCCATGCGTGCCTCGAACTCGGCCGACTTTCCCGACAACAGACTGGTGATCGCGCCCTTCGCCGCCTCGGCGCCCAGCTGGGCACCCTGCATGCCGATCGCGATCCCGGCTTCGGCGATCGCGACGATGTTGGCGCGGTGTGCGAGCAGCAGCTCGCGCTGCGCGGCGTCGATCTCCACGGTCGTGCCGCCGACGAGGAGGTCGCCGGCCGGACTGATCTCCGCCTTGGGAAGGGACGAGGTGCGGCTGTCGTCTCCACCGAAGCGGAACCCGTTGATGTTCAGCCCGCCGGCACCGCTCCCGCCGACGCTGATGTTGTTCTCCGCCATGTCCCGACGGGCCTTCTCCAGCGCGTTGCGGGTGGAGCGGGTGATGAAGCCGTCTTCGGCGGGCGACGCGGCACTGTCGGTGCCTGCCGAAGCGGGCGCGTCGTCGCGTGCGCAGGCGGTCAATGCGCCGGCACCGGCGAGCAGCAGAAGCAGGGGCAAGGTGCGGAACGGCAACATGTTCATGGGAGCTCTCCGGGTCTGACGATGCTCAGCGTTTGCGCGGAATGGTCACGGTGCCGCGCACGTCGCGTGCACTGACGTCACCGCTGCCCTTGGATTCGACGGCGAGGTTGCCGCTGACCTCGCGCACGTCCAGGTCACCCGAGCCGATCGAGCCGACCGAGACATTGCCGGTGACGTCGCGCAGATCGATATCGCCGGAGCCCAGGCTGCCGATGCGCACGTCGCCGGCGGCGCCTTCGAGCGAGAAGTCACCGGAACCCACGCTTCCGATCTCGACCGGGCCGCGGATGCCACGGGCCTCGACATCACCCGAGCCGATGGAAAGCACCTTGAGTTCGCCGGCGTCGTCGATCGTGATGTCGCCCGAACCCACCTTGGCGGTGACGCGCCCGGCGATGCGACGCAGTTCGGCATCGCCCGATCCCACGTCCGCGCTGGCCGCGGCGACGCCGGTCACCCAGGCATCGCCCGACCCGACGATCGCCTGCACCAGCACGTTCGCCGGCACCTGGCCGGTGAGATCGAGGTAGGCGTAGTTGTTCGCGAACCAGCCCATGCTGCCGCTGGTGTCGCGGCGCAGACGTACGGTGAGCGTGTCGCCGGACTTCGACTGCTCGAGCACCAGGCGCTCGAGCAGACCGGCGGACGAGGCGCAGGCGCGGCCGCGCAGGGTGGCGTCGGGCGATGGCGCGCCGTCGATGCGCAGCTTGCTGGCGCCGATGTCGAAGCGCACCGTGCGCACCCCTTCGATGTCCAGCGCGAGCGTCTGCGGCGCCGAGTGGCGGCATTGCCCGCTGTCCTGGGCGTGGGCGGCTGCTGGCAGCGCGATCGCGGTCGCGAGCAGGACGGGCATCAAGGCAGAGGTGGGCAGGCGGGACGTCATGTCGCGATCTCCTGGTCTGGTGCGGTGGCGGGTGTCGTGAACGGGGGTGATCACGCTGGGGCTCGCGCCTCAACGTATGGCGAATTCGCGCTGGACTTCGCGGCGGCAGGACGCGCTGTCATCGGCCTCGAGTCGCGCGTAGGGCCGGAACTCGGGCAGATCCGCCGCCAGCTGTTGCTGGGCGTCGCGCAGCGCCGGGAGCCGGTCGCAGATCAGCGCGACGCCGGGACCGACCGTGTCGCGCACCGAACGCTCGATGCGGCGCTCCAGACGGCCGGTCATCGCGCCGACCAGCAGCGAGAACACGCCGCGGTCCACCGAATCCATCGCGGCCAGTGCCGTGACCTCCCCGATGTCGATGCCGGCCCGGGCGACGTCCAGGACCATGCCCCGATAGGCCAGCAGCTGGCGGCGCTGCGCGGCATCGATGGCGAAGGCCCGGTTTTCGACCAGGAAATCGCCCTGCGGCGTGATCTCGGCTTTCGGCAGCGGGGTGTCCGATGTCTTCGTGGACCGGTCGTCGCCGCCGAACCGCAGGCTGTTGCCGACGTCGAGGTTCTCCGTCTCGAGGTCGGCCCGGGCCCTGGCGAGATCGGTGCGGATCTCGCGGCGGGCGTCGTCGAGGTCGCGGCGGATCTCGCTGCGGATGCTGCCGTCGTTACCGGGCGAGGCCGACCAGGCGCTCAACGGCAGGCAGATGGCGAGGGCGGCGCTGGCACACAGACGGACGAATCGCATCGACGGATCTCCGAACGCGGAACGGGCGGGACTCAGCCTTCCTCGCGCCAGCGGCGCAGGCGGATGGCGATGGCGATCATCACGGCGCCGGCGACGATGCCGATCCACATGGACGGCAGGGCGAAGTTGGAATAGACCCCACTGATGCCGAGCATATTGGTCACCTCGCCCCGCTCCATGGCCTCCGACACGTAAGAGAGGTCGGCGCCGGTCAGCGGCACCGTGCCGAGCAGCATCCGCGCGACGACATTGCCCCAGAGCCAGTGGCGCTCCAGACCGACGAGCTGCAGCAACCCGGTCATCGAACTCGCCACGCCGAACGCGAGCGGCACCAGCACCGCCCACAGAAACGGCTTGCCGCGCGACCAGGCCGAGCACAGCAGCAACCAGCCAACGGTCGGCAGGGCCCAGGCCGCGTACACCGGAATCGCCGCCAGATACTGGCCGGCCAGCACGAACGGCGTGCCGTTGCCCCACAGCAGTGGCAGCGGATTGGCGCCGTGCGCGGCCGCGGCAATGCTGATCGCGATCAGGAACAGCAGCATCGTGACGATGGCGATCAGCGTGGCCGCGAGCGGAATCACCACCACAGCGGTCACCAGCTTCGACAGCACCGTCGCGCTGTCGGAGACCGGCAGCGATTTCCAGAACAGCACGCTGCGGTCCTTGCGATCGTCGTAGAGCGCGCCGAGGCAGTAGAAGAAGGCGACGAAGATCATCACGATGAACGGCCAGCTCGAGGCCATGAACAACGTCATGTAGAGGCCGTCGGCGAGCTGACGCATGTCCTCGCTGTTGAGCTGACGGATCAGGGTGCCCAGATCGAGACCGTTGATGGTCACGCCGTTGTGTTCGATCGTGTGCCCTTCGGCGATCGAGCGGTGGGCGAAGAAGATCGCCATCACCAGCAAACCCACCGACAGCAGCAGCGAGATCGCACCGGCAATCGCCGGCGCCCAGACGATGCCGCCCCTGTGCTCCCAGTATTCGCGGCGCAGCAGCAGACGGAACGTATGCGTGGCGTGTGCGGGCCGGGCCGTGCGCGCCGGCGGATCGATGGTGTCGGCGGGCGCGTTCATGCGTAGGCTCCTTTCATCGTGGCCACGAACAGATCGGCCAGGCCCGGCGTGCGGGTCTCACCGAAAACGGAGAGGGTGGAAACGGGCACGCCGTCGAACAGCATCACGGTCTTGCCGAAGGGGAGGGCGCGTTCGTCGATGGGGCGGTGGGCGCGGGCGGCGTCGAGCTGGTCGGCGTTGACCAGCACTTCGACGAAGCGCTCGCCGACATCGTCCATCGGCGCGTCCAGCACGATCCTGCCGTTCTGGATGAAGAGCACGTCGGTCAGGATGTGCTCGATCTCCTCGACCTGGTGCGTCGTGACGATGATCGTCTTCTGCTCGTCGAAGTAGTCCTCCAGCAGGCGCTGGTAGAACTGCTTGCGATAGAGGATGTCGAGGCCGAGCGTGGGCTCATCGAGCACCAGCAGCTTGGCGTCGATCGCCATCACGAGTGCCAGGTGCAGCTGCACGATCATGCCCTTGGACATCTCGCGCACGCGCTGCTTGGGCGCCAGCTTGGTGTTGGCCAGAAAGCGCTCGCAGCGGGCGCGGTCGAAACGGGGGTGCACGCCCTCGACGAAGTCGATCGCGTCGCGCACCCGCATCCAGCGCGGCAGCACGGCGACGTCGGCGATGAAGCAGACATCGTTCATCAGAGCGTCGCGCTCGGTGCGCGGGTCGCGGCCCAGCACGGACATCTCGCCGTCGAAGCGGATCAGGCCCAGCAGCGCCTTGAGCGCGGTGGTCTTGCCGGCGCCGTTGGGGCCGATCAGGCCGACGATGCGACCGGCGGGAATCTGGAAGCTGGTGCCGTCGAGCGCGCGCGCGCCCTTGTAGATCTTGGAGAGGTTGCGCGCGGTGATCACCGGGATATCGGGGACGGCGTTCATTCGTTGGCTCCATTGCCGATGGACTGCAGCAGATCCCGGGCCGAGAGGCCGAGGCGTTCGATCCGTTCCACCACCAGCGGCCATTCCTCCTGCAGGAAGCGCTCGCGTTCGCTGCTGCGCAGCTTCTTGGAGGCCTCCTCGGTGACGAACATGCCGAGGCCGCGGCGCTTTTCCACCAGGGCCTCGTCGGCCAGTTCCTGGTAGGCGCGGGAAACGGTGATGGGGTTGAGCTGGTAGTCGGCGGCCACCTGGCGCACCGACGGCAATGCGTCGCCGGGCTTGAGCACGCCGTCGAGCATCATCGCGATCACGCGTTCCTTCAATTGCCGGTAGATGGGAGCGCCGTCGCTCCATTCGATGTTGGCCATGGCCTCAGCTCCTCCCACCGGTGCCCCGCGCGAACGAAAAGTAAGGCAAGGCGATGGCATTGCGGGCGCGCTTGCTGCGGCTGCGCGGTGCAGGGGCGGCGGTGACGTCGACGGCGGCCTTGGACGGGGTCCGCGTTTCACCAGCCGCCGCGGTCACATCGGGGGCAGCGCCAGCGCCGGTGGCCTCGTCGGCCGGAAACGCCGGCCAGGCGACCAGCAGGCCGAGGACCAGCGTTGCGGTCGAGGCGGCGCATGCGAAGATCGGGGTGTGGAGCCTGCGGTTCATGGGGACCGTCCTGCTCTAGTGGGTAGGTGTTGTAGGCAACTATAACACCACATCAGGGCGTGTCAACACGTGTGGCCGTCCCGTCCACCCAACTGATGGCAGGGGTACTGCCGGAGCATCGCGATGCGCGGATCGTCTGCAATCAAGTGGTGTCTGCTCGCCGGCGGCCTGGCGGTGGTGGTGGCCTCCACCGTTGCCCTGTCGCAATCCCGCACGCCGGCACGTGCCTCCGCCGAGGCCACGTCGAATGCCGGGTTGCGGGTGATCGATCACCGGTATCGGCCGCTGGCGGGACGTGAGCCGGTCGATCTCGCCACCACCTACCGCGGGGATGTGCTGCTGATCGTCAACACGGCCAGCAAATGCGGATTCACCCCACAGTTCGAGGCGCTCGAAGCCATGCACGCACGCCTGCGCAGCCGCGGGTTCGCGGTGCTGGGCTTTCCGTCCGGCGATTTCCGCGAGCAGGAATTCGACGACGAGCAGGCGATCCAGGAATTCTGCACGCTGACCTACGGGGTGAAGTTCCCGATGTTCGAGAAGGTGCATGTCGTCGGCGCGGATGCCACGCCGCTGTATCGCCAGCTCGCTGCGGCCACCGGACAGGCGCCGCAGTGGAACTTCCACAAGTATCTGGTGGGCCGGGACGGTCGGGTAATCGCCCAGTGGGGCAGCCGCACGGCGCCGGACGATCCGCAGATCGTCGCCGCGATCGATCGCGCACTCGCCGCGCCGCGTCCCGGCGCGCGCTGAAGCGCCCCTGAGCCATCGGGGCGGGCGATTGCCCGCTGTCGGAATCGCCGCGACAATAGCCGGCTGCATCAGTCCGGACGGTCCGGGCAGGAGATCTTGCGGATGTTGACCCTGTTGCGCGCCGGTACGCTGGCGCTGCTGATCGCCGCCGCGGCGCAGACGGCCGCGGCCACGCCTGCCGCCGACCGGGAGGCGACCAGCTACGTCGTCGGCCTCGATGTCGCCGGCTCGATCCGCCAGATCGCGCCCGATCTCGACCTCGCCGCATTCGAACGTGCCGTCGTGGCGACCCTGGCCGGCAATGCACCGGTGCTGCCCGATGCCGAGCGCCAGCAGGTGGGCCTGGCACTGGGCCAGCGCGCGGCCGCGCGCAGCGGTCGCCCGGTGCCCGGCATGCCGCCGGGCAGCGAGCCGCCGGCGCTCGACGGGGCACGGGCAGGCACCCTGGTGGGCGCGGACATCGGACGATCGCTGCTGCCGCTGAAGGACGAGATCGAGATCGCACCGCTGATGCGCGCGGTGCGTGAGGTCGTCGCCGGCACGCCGCCGACGATGGCCGCCGAGCAGATCGAGGCCGCGCGCCAGGCCATGGTCATGCGGGCGCAGACGCGGGCGGCCGACGCCGCGAACGCCAATCGCGAGGCCGGCATCCGCTTCCTGGCCGAGAACCGCGGCACGGCCGGCGTATTCGCCACCGCCTCCGGCATCCAGTACCGCGTCGAACGCGCAGGGCAGGGGCCACGCCCGCGCGCCAGCGACCGGGTGCGCGTGCACTATCGCGGCACGCTGCTCGACGGCACCGAGTTCGACAGCTCCTATGCGCGCAACGAACCCGCGGTATTCGGCCTCGATCAGGTCATCGCCGGCTGGACCGAAGGCCTGCAGCTGATGCCCATCGGCGGCAAGTACCGTTTCTGGATCCCGGGTGACCTGGCCTACGGCCAGCGCGGCAGTCCGCCGAATATCCCGCCGAACTCCACCCTGGTCTTCGATGTCGAACTGCTCGACATCCTCTGACCACTGACGCGCGGCGCCATTACGCGCCGCCGTTTCTCTTTCCCAATACGACTTTCACCGGAGCTGCCCTCAAGATGAAGACCACCACGCGTTTCGCCATCGCCGGCCTGGCCGCCGCCCTGCCGCTGGCGATGATCGCCTGCAAGCCGATCGACAAGGAGACCGGCAAGCCGGTCGAGAGCGCCGCCGCCGACGCGCCGGCCACCGGTGCCGACATCGCGGGCCTCAAGGGCGAGCGCGAGCAGATCAGCTACATCATCGGCAACCAGATGGGCGAGCAGCTCAAGCAGATCAAGGACGAGATCGACGTCAAGACGCTGCAGCGCGCCATTGCCGAGACCCTGGACGACAAGGCCATCGAGATCAGCGACGAGCAGGCGATGGCGGTGATGCAGTCGTTCGGCGAGCGCATGCAGGCCAAGCAGATGGCCGAAATGCAGGAGAAGTCGAAGACCAACCTCGCCGAGGCCGAGACCTTCTTCGCCCAGAACGCGACGAAGGAAGGCGTGCAGACCACGGCCTCGGGCCTGCAGTACCGCGTGATCACCGAAGGCACCGGCGCCAAGCCCGGCCCGAACGACACCGTGCGCGTGCACTACAAGGGCACGCTGCTCAACGGCGAGACCTTCGACAGCTCCTATGATCGTGGCGAGCCGGCCCAGTTCGCGCTGAACCAGGTCGTCCCGGGCTGGCAGGAAGGCCTGCAGCTGATGCCGGTCGGCAGCAAGTACGAACTGTGGATTCCGGCGGCGCTGGGCTACGGCGAGATGGGCTCGGGCCCGATCGGTCCGAACCAGGCGCTGGTGTTCGAGGTCGAGCTGCAGGACATCGTCCGCAACTGAGGTCCGCGGCGCCGCACCCGACCGGAGCGCGGCGCCAGGCTACCGACATGGACCAGAACGACATCCACGCCACGCTGGAGCAGCGGGTCACCGAACTGGAAACGCGGCTCGCGTTCCAGGAGGAGACCATCGTCCAGCTCAACGACGCCCTGAGCCAGGCCCGGCTCGAACTCGGTGCGCAGACCGGTCTGCTGCGCCGGATGATGGACGACCTGCGTCAGGCGCGTACCGTGCAGTTTCCCGATCCGTCGGACGAACCGCCGCCGCCGCATTACTGAGTGACCGCCCCACGATGACCGATTCCCTTCGCGACCAGCTGCTCGGCCTGGGGTTCAAGGCCCCGGCCAAGCCGGTGCCGTCCCGCGACGAACGCCGCCCGCGTCCCAACGACCGGAACGCCGACCGACGCGGTCCGCGTCCGCCGGGCAAGGCCGGCGACGGGCGGCCACGCCCCGCGGGCGGCAAGCCGGGCGGGCAGGCACGGGGTGCCGACCGGGCGGCCACACCGCGTGGCGCGGGGCCGCAAGGCCTGTCGCGCAAGCCGCGTCCGCCGCAGGGCGACATCGATCTCGCCAAGGCCTTCGCCATCCGCGCCCAGCGCGAGAAGGACGAGCGCATCGAGGCCGAGCGGCTGAAGCAGGAAGAGGCCCGGCTGCGCCGCGAAGCCCGCGCGAAGCTCGAGACCTTCATGCAGGGCAAGGCGCTCAACCGTCCCGAGGCCGACATCGCCCGCCATTTCGAATACGGCGGCAAGATCAAGCGCATCCATGTGGATGCCGAGCAGCTCGCCGCTCTCAATGCCGGCGAACTCGGCGTGGTCCAGCTCAACGGCCGCTACCTGCTGGTGACCGCCGCGGTGCTCGACGAGGCCGAGGCGATCTTCCCGCAGGGCGTGGCGCTGCGGGTCGATCCTGCCGCGCCCGCAGGCGAGGATCCGTACAGCGATCCCCGCTATCAGGTGCCGGACGACCTGGTGTGGTGAAGCGCGCGTGGCCCCGCCTGGCGGCGTGCGTGTGCGCGGTCTCGGCGGGTGCCGCGTTCGCGGACGAACCTGTCGAATTCGACCGTCCGGGCACCGGGCTTTCGGCGTCCGTGCTGGCGCCGGGCAGGGTGGTCTGGGAGCAGGGCCTTCCGGACAGCGAGCGCGACGCAGGCGACGGCGTTCGGACGACGACACTTACCCTTCGGGAGTGTTCTGCGCATCGGCCTTGGCGCCTCGCTCGAACTGCAGCTCGCCGGCGCGCCGCACGTGCGCCAGTCGGAGACGTCCGCTGACGGCCGCCTCCAGCGACACGGCGCGGGTGACAGTCGCGTCGGGCTCAAGTGGGCACTGCCCGTGGCCGGTGACCTCGACTGGGCCCTGCTGGCCCAGTACGGCCTGCGCACCGGATCGGCGGAGCTGCGTCCGCAGCGGCGTGCCTACAGTCTCGGAGCGACCGTGGCCGGCGAGACGGCGACGGGCCGGGGCTTCTCGGTGTTCTCCGGATACGCCCGCGACGATACGGGGCGCGGCTGGCAGCTCGCCCCGAGTCTCGAGTGGCATGCAGGCGATGCGTTCGGCAGCTATGTCGAAGCGGTGCTGGGCTCGGGCAACGAGCGCGGGCTGCGCGCCGGCGGTGGTATGACCTGGCAGCCCCGCAGCACCGTGCAGCTCGATGTCTCGCTGCTGCGCGGCATCGGCGGCGATGCGCCCGACTGGACCGGAGGCGTCGGTCTGTCGGTGGGCCTGCGCTGATGACCGCGCCGCGGGTGCGGGACCATCTGGTCTTCTCACACGCCAACGGCTTTCCGGCGGCCACCTATGCCCGGATGCTCGCGCCGCTGCGCGCGCAGTTCGACATCAGCCACGTCGACGCCTTCGGACACGCACCCGGCTACCCGGTCTCGCGGGGTTGGCCCGGGCTGACGCGCCAGCTGATGGACCACATCGAGGCGCAAGCCGACGGGCCGCCGGTCTGGCTGCTCGGTCACTCGCTCGGCGGCTATCTCAGCGTGCTCGCCGCCGCTCGACTCGGGCTGCGCGTGCGCGGCGTGGTGCTGCTCGACTCGCCCCTGATCGGTGGGCTCACCGCACATCTGATCAAGCTGGGGCGACGGACCGGGCTGGATCGGCATCTGATGCCGCTGCGGCAGACGCTGCAACGCCGCACCCACTGGCCCGACGTCGATTCGGTGCGTGCCCACTTCGCCGCCAAGCCCGCGTTCGCGCGATGGGATCCACAGGTCCTGTCGGACTACGCATCGGCGGCGACGGTGCCCGATGCGCAAGGGCGACGCCTGCTGTTCGATCGCGACATCGAACACCGTATCTACGCAACCCTGCCCACACGCAGCGTGCACCGCGCCGCGCAGCACGTGAGCGCGCCGATGGGGTTCATCGCCGGCCGGCGCTCGCGCGAGGTCGCCCAGATCGGGCTGCGTGCGACGCGTGCTCGAGTCGGCACGCGCCTGGCCTGGGTCGACGGCAGCCATCTCTATCCCATGGAGCGGCCGGGCGAAACCGCCCAGGCCATCCTCGCCATGCTCGCGACCATGCGCGGCGATGCCGCACCGGACCGCGCGGCACCCTGACCGCAGCCGTGTCGCGGGACGCGGGCCGGGACGTCCGCGCGATCAGTCGATGGCGTACTCGCCGACCGGGCCGGCCACCTGGCGACCGGCCTGCCAGACCGCTTCGATGCGGCGCGTGTTGCGGATGTCGGCCAGCGGATCGGCCGACAGCACGACGAAATCCGCGCGCCGGCCGGGCTGCAGCAGACCGCGATCGTCGAGCTGCAACAGCCGGGCCGAATCGCGCGTGGCGACGGTCAGCGCCTGCTGTGGCGTGTAGCCGGCCTGCAGCATCAGTTCGAGTTCGCGGTGTTCGGCGAATCCGGCCACGCGATGGGGCAGCGCACCGGCGTCGGTGCCGAATCCGATCGCGACACCGGACTCGCGCAGGGTGGCGAGATTGCGCAGGTTCATCGCCACGGCATCCCGGGCGCGCTGCGTCGCGGGATCCGCCAGCTTGGTGGCCCGCCACTCGGCGTCCGACCACTGGCGCACGACGGCTTCCGGCAGGGCGTTGCGCAGGAACGGGGTGTCCAGCCATTCGGGATGTTCGGCGTAGATGTAGTTGGCTTCGTCGATCTGCAGCGTGGCGATGTAGCCCGTGCCGGCCTCGCGCATCGCTGCGGCCAGCGCGGCGTAGATCGGCTGGTCGCGCACGCCGTGCGCGATGATGTCGACGCCGCTGGCGACGAGATCCGCGGCCGGCGCGAGATCGTGGATGTGCGCGGCGACCAGCAGATCGTGACGATGCGCTTCCTCGATCGCCGCCCGGTAGACCTCGGGGGTCATCTCCGGCGCCTTGCCACCCAGATCGTCGACCCAGAGCTTGATCACGTCGACACCGGTCTCGGCCTGCGCGCGTACCGCCTCGCGGGCGGAGGCCGCATCGGTCGGTCGCGCCACAGGGTCCTGTTCCAGCCCCATGTTCGCCGCCGGTGGCGCGCCGTCGGACGTGCCGACGCCGGCGCCGGCCCCGAAGAGCTGCGCACCGAGGCCCGGATCACCGGCCACCTCGGCGCGGATCTGTGGAAACGCCGCGCCGTTCATGCCCAGCGAGACCAGGGTGGTCACGCCGTAGGCCTGGAACTGGCGCAGGTCGCGGACCACGATGTCGCGCATGTAGAAGCGGTCGCCGTGCTCGGTGCCCTCGGTGTTGCCGACGTGGGCATGGGCGTTGACCAGCCCCGGAATGATGTGGCGTCCGCTGTAGTCGATGCGCTCGACATCCGCGGGCAGGACCTCCGAGCCCGCGGCCTCGATGCGCTCGATGCGGCCGTCGCGGAGCACCAGCGCCACCGTGCCGAGGTCGCGTTCGCCGTCGAAGACGCGGGCGTTGTCGATGACGAGGAGATCGCCGCGCTCCGCGCGCTCGTCGGCGACCGGGGCTGCGGCATCGGGCTCGCGTCCGCCGCAGGCGGCGAGCGCGATGACGGCAAGGGCGGCGAGCGGGCCGGAGCGTCGAAGCATGGGGGCGTCCTTGGATGGCGTTCGGGACGCGCCATCCTAGTGGTCACCCGGTCGCGGCCGTGTGTCCATCGGCCGCCGCGGCGTTTACTCGGGGTCGTAGTCGAGGTTCGACGCCAGCCAGCGTTCGACCTGCGACAGCGGCACGTTCTTGCGCTTCGCGTAGTCCTGCACCTGCTCCTTGGACACACGGCCGACGACGAAATACTGGCTCTTCGGATGGCTGAAGTAGTAGCCCGACACCGCCGCGGTGGGCAGCATCGCGAAGCTCTCGGTCAGCGACATGCCGGCGTGTGCGGGTGCATCGAGCAGATCGAACAACGTGCCCTTCTCGCTGTGCTCGGGACACGCGGGATAGCCGGGCGCGGGCCGGATGCCGCGATACCTTTCGGCGATCAGCGCCTCGTTGTCGAGCGCCTCGTCCGCCGCATACCCCCAGTAATCGACGCGCACGCGCTGGTGCAGGCGCTCGGCCAGGGCTTCGGCCAAGCGGTCGGCCAGCGCCTTGAGCAGGATGGCGTTGTAGTCGTCGTGCGCCGCCTCGAAGCGGGCCACGTGCGGCTCGATGCCGATGCCGGCGGTGACCGCGAACGCGCCGATCCAGTCGTCGACACCGCTGTCCTTCGGCGCGATGAAATCGGCCAGGCAGAAGTCCGGGCGCTCGACCGGTTTGTCGACCTGCTGGCGCAGGAAGTGCAGGGTGGTCTCGCCGCGATCGTGGCGCAGCACGACATCGTCGCCGACGGCATTCGCCCGCCACAGCCCGAACACGGCTTTCGCGGTCAGCCACTTCTCGTCGATGATCGTGCGCAGCATCGCCTGCGCATCGCGGAACAGATCGCTGGCCTGCGCGCCGACGACGTCGTCGCTGAGGATCGCCGGGTAGCGACCGAACAGTTCCCAGGCGTTGAAGAACGGCGTCCAGTCGATGACGTCGACGAGATCGTCGAGCGGCCAGTCGTCGAAGACGTGCACGCCCGGCGCGCGGGGCGTCGGTGGCACGTAACTGTCCCATCCGCCGTCGAAGTGCTGCGCGCGCGCCCTGGCCAGCGACACCAGGCGTTTCGCGTCGCCGCGGTTGGCATGGCGCGCGCGGATTTCGGCGTAATCGGCGTCGTTGGCGGCGACGAAGGCGCCGCGCAGGTCCGGGCTGATCAGCGACTGCACCACGCCGACCGCGCGCGAGGCGTCCTTGACCCAGACCGTCGGCGAGGCGTAATGCGGTGCGATCTTCAGCGCGGTGTGCGCGCGCGAGGTCGTCGCGCCGCCGATCAGCAGCGGCGTCTCGAAGCCCTGGCGCTTGAGTTCGCGCGCGACGTGGCTCATTTCCTCCAGGGACGGCGTGATCAGGCCCGACAGGCCGATCACGTCGGCCTGCACCTCGCGCGCCTTGTCGAGGATGGTCTGCGTGGGGACCATGACGCCGAGATCGACGACTTCGAAGTTGTTGCACGCGAGCACCACGCCGACGATGTTCTTGCCGATGTCGTGCACGTCGCCCTTGACCGTCGCCATCAGCACGCGGCCGTTGTTCTTGCCGGCGTCACCGGTGCGCGCCTTCTCGGCCTCGATGTAGGGCAGCAGATAGGCGACGGCCTTCTTCATGACGCGCGCGGACTTGACCACCTGCGGCAGGAACATCTTGCCCGCGCCGAACAGGTCGCCGACGACGTTCATGCCGGCCATCAGCGGGCCTTCGATGACCTCCAGCGGGCGCGCGAACGCCTGGCGCGCCTCCTCGGTGTCGTCCTCGACGTACTGGTCGATGCCGTTGACCAGCGCATGGGTCAGGCGCTGCTGCACCGGCGTCTCGCGCCAGGCGAGGTTCTCGACCTTGGCCGCGCCCTTCTTGCCCTTGTAGCGCTCGGCCAGTTCCAGCAGACGCTCGGTCGCATCGCTGCGGCGGTTGAGCACCACGTCCTCGACGCATTCGCGCAGCTCGGGGTCGAGATCGTCGATGACCGGCATCGCTCCGGCGTTGACGATGCCGAAGTCCATGCCGGCGCGGATCGCGTGGAACAGGAACACCGCATGGATCGCCTGGCGCACGACCTCGTTGCCGCGGAACGAGAACGAGACGTTGGAGACGCCGCCCGAGACGTGACAGTGCGGCAGCGTGGCGCGGATCTCGCGCGTGGCCTCGATGAAATCGACCGCGTAGTTGTCGTGCTCGGCAATGCCGGTGGCGATGGCGAAGATGTTGGGGTCGAAGATGATGTCCTCGGGCGGAAACCCGACGACCCCGGTCAGCAGTCTGTAGGCGCGCGTGCAGATCTCGACCTTGCGCTCCTTGGTGTCGGCCTGGCCGACCTCGTCGAAGGCCATGACCACGACGGCCGCGCCGTAGCGCAGGACTTTCCGCGCCTGTTCGAGGAACGCGGCTTCGCCCTCTTTGAGCGAGATCGAATTGACCACGCCCTTGCCCTGCAGGCATTTCAGGCCGGCCTCGATGACGCTCCACTTCGAGGAATCGACCATCACCGGAATGCGCGCGATGTCGGGCTCGGCGGCGATCAGGTTGAGGAAGGTGGTCATGGCCTGCTCGGAATCGAGCATGCCCTCGTCCATGTTGACGTCGAGGATCTGCGCGCCGCCCTCGACCTGCTGGCGCGCCACCTCGACGGCTTCCGGGTAGCGGTTTTCCTTGATCAGCTTGCGGAACGCCGCCGAGCCGGTGACGTTGGTGCGTTCGCCGACGTTGATGAAGAGCAGCTCGGGCGTGACGACCAGCGGTTCGAGCCCCGACAGGCGCATGTGGCGCGCGGCACTCATGCTGCGTGCTCCACGGCCTGCGACGCCGGCACACGCGGCGCGACATCGCGCACCGCTTCGGCGATCGCGCGGATGTGGTCGGGCGAGGTGCCGCAGCAGCCCCCGACGATGTTGAGCAGGCCGGCGGTCGCGAACTCGCGCAGCACCCCGGCCATGTCCTCGGGCGTTTCGTCGTAGCCGCCGAATGCATTCGGCAGGCCGGCATTCGGATGGCAGGAGACGTAAGTCTGCGCGACCTGCGACAGCGTCTCGACGTGCGGACGCAGGTCCTTGGCACCGAGCGCGCAGTTCAGGCCCACGGCGTGCGGTCGCGCATGCTGCAGCGAATACCAGAATGCCTCGGCGGTCTGGCCCGACAGCGTGCGGCCGGACGCATCGGTGATGGTGCCGGAGATCATCACCGGCAGGCGGCCACCGCGCTCGTCGAACACGGTCTCGATCGCGTACAGCGCGGCCTTGGCATTGAGCGTGTCGAACACAGTCTCGACCATCAGGATGTCGGCGCCGCCTTCGATGAGCCCATGCGCGGCGTCGCGATAGATCGCCACCAGCTCGTCGAAGGTCACGGCGCGATAGCCGGGATCGTTGACATCCGGACTGATCGACGCGGTACGGCTTGTCGGGCCGAGGATGCCGGCGACGAAGCGCGGCCGGTCGGGCGTCTGCGCCTGCGCCGCATCGCAGGCGGCACGCGCCAGGGCCGCACCTTCGCGATTGAGCTCGTGGACGAGATGCTGCAGGCGGTAATCGGCCAGTGACACCGCGGTCGAGTTGAAGGTGTTGGTCTCGACGATGTCCGCGCCCGCGGCGAGATAGTCGGCGTGGATGCCCTGGATGATGTCGGGCCGGGTGAGGGTTAGCAGATCGTTGTTGCCGCGCTGGTCGTGTCCTTCGCAGCCACAGCCAGCGCCGTGCGCATGCCCCTCGGCCGCGTGCAGGGCATCGAAGCCCTGCGCGAAGCGCTCGCCGCGATAGTCGGCCTCGGAGAGCTCATGCCGCTGGATCATCGTGCCCATCGCGCCATCGAGCACGAGAATGCGGTTCGCGAGCGCGGTGTCGAGCGCGGCGACGCGGTCGGGATGCAGCCAGCTCATTCCGGCTTCCGGGCGATGATCGAGATCACCTGGAAATGCGGCGGACGCTTCTCGCGGGTCACGGTTTCGGCGCTGTGGATCTCGAGTTCCGCCCTGGTGACGAAGCGGCGCAGCTCCTTGTCGGGAAAGCCGAGGTTGGCGTGGCCGTAGGCCTGGACGACGGCTTCGTGACCATGGCGGTCGAGACTCGACAGCAGCAGACGGCCGCCGGGCCGCAGCACGCGGGCGGCTTCGGTGACGGCCTGCGCGGGCTTGCTGGCATAGGTGAGCGCATGCATCAGCACGACCAGATCGAAGCTGGCGTCCTCGAACGGCAGCGCGTGCATGTCGCCCTCGCGCACGTCCACGTTGGCGAAGCGCTTGAGCCGCTCGGCCGAGGCGGCGACGACGCGGCGGCTGGCGTCGAGACAGATGTAGCGATGCGCGTGCGGCGCCAGCAGTTCGGCCAGCACGCCGTCGCCGGACGCGATGTCGAGCACGTCGCCGGTCTCGAGCAGGGGCAGCGCCGAGCGTGCCAATGCCTCCCAGGTGCGTCCGGGCGAGTAGTGCCGTTCCATGTCGCCGGCCACGGTGTCGGCCCAGTTCTGGTCGGCGGCACGCATCGCGAGCACGCCCGGCAGGCGCTCGGCATCCTGGCGCAGCAGGGGATCGTCGCTTCCGGTGCTGAGGGCCTGCCACAGGGCGCGCTGGGCCGGATCGAGCGCGGCGTCGTCGAAGCGGTAGTAGGCCGACACGCCGGCGCGCCGGTCGCGCACCAGGTTGGCGTCCTTGAGACGCGCGAGGTGGGTGGAGACGCGCGGCTGGGCGAGGCGGGTGATGGACGACAGCTCGGCGACCGTGAGCTCCTCGATTTCCAGCAATGCGAGCAGGCGCACGCGGGTCGGATCGGCAAGCGTCTTGAGGCGGGCCGACCAGGCTTCGAGGTCCATAAATATCTCCGTATCGCGATACAGCGATGATTGTCCGCGGGCGGGGCACCGATGGTCAAGGCGCGCACGACGGGCCAGCACGGAACGGCGCCCGTCTCAAGGGGGCGCGGGTCGTGGTTCAAGGCCGATTTATGCTGCGTCGCGCCATCGACGATGCATATGCGGATGCGCGTTCGTCGCTACAATTGCCGGATTGTCTACGACAGGAGTGGCGGCGCCGTGGAGTTCGGTTTCAGCGAAGAGCAGTTGATGATCCAGGACATTGCGCGTCGGATCGCGCAGGAAAAGATCGCCCCGAGTGCCGAGCACCACGATCGCACCGGCGAATTCCCCGTCGAGAACATGCGCATCCTCGGCGAGAACGGCCTGATGGGCATCGAGGTGTCCGACGAATACGGCGGCGCTGGCATGGACCCGATCTCCTACGTGCTGGCGATGATCGAGGTGGCTGCGGCCGATGCCGCGCACTCGACCATCATGTCGGTCAACAACTCCCTGTTCTGCAACGGCATCCTGACCCACGGGACCGAGGAGCAGAAGCAGACCTACGTGCGTGCGATCGCCGAAGGTCGCGAGATCGGCGCCTTCGCGCTGACCGAGCCGCAGTCCGGCTCCGACGCGACCGCGATGAAGTGCCGCGCGGTCAAGCAGGCCGACGGCAGCTACGTGATCAACGGCAAGAAGAGCTGGATCACCTCCGGTCCGGTGGCCAAGTACTTCGTGCTGTTCGCGATGACCGATCCGGACAAGGGCGCGCGCGGCATCACCGCGTTCCTTGTCGACGGCACGCGTGACGGCTTCCATCGCGGCAAGACCGAGCCCAAGCTGGGCATCCGCGCGTCCGCGACCTGCGAGATCGAGTTCCAGGATTACGTGGCCCAGGCGTCGGACGTGCTCGGCGAGGAAGGTCAGGGCTTCAAGATCGCGATGGGCGTGCTCGACGCCGGCCGCATCGGCATCGCCTCGCAGGCCATCGGCATCGCCCGCGCGGCCTACGAGGCGACGGTCGAGTACGTGAAGGAGCGCAAGGCCTTCGGTGCGCCGATCGGCACCTTCCAGATGACCCAGGCCAAGATCGCCGACATGAAGTGCAGGCTCGATGCCGCGCTGCTGCTGACCTTGCGTGCGGCCTGGCTCAAGGGCGAGGGCAAGCGCTTCAGCAACGAGGCCGCGATCGCCAAGCTCACCGCCTCGGAGGCCGCCATGTGGATCACCCACCAGGCGTTGCAGATCCACGGCGGCATGGGCTATTCGAAGGAAATGCCGATCGAGCGCTATTTCCGCGACGCCAAGATCACCGAGATCTACGAGGGCACCAGCGAGATCCAGCGCCTTGTCATCGCCCGTAACGAGACCGGCCTGCGCTGAGCCTGTCCGTGATCCCGGCGCCGCGCCCCGTCCAACGTGTCCCGCATCCGCGCAGCCTGCGCGGATGTGCGGCTGCGTCGAGGGTGCCGGATCACGTCCTCGCCCACGGCGAGGCGCACCCATTCTTCTTTCCTGTCGGCCCGCGTGAGAACGCGGGCCTCATTGCATCGGACCTTCTGTCGTCATGAGCACATCCCGCAAGACCGGTACGAAATCCGCAACGAATCCCGCGTCCAAAGCCGCTGCCAAGACATCGGCGAAGGCGCCCTCCAAGGCCCCGGCCACGGCACGCAAGGTGCCGGCGGCATCGGGCCTGCTCGCCCCGATCTTCGACGCCGTGCGCCGCCGCGCGGGCAAGGCGGCGCACCGTGATGCCAGCGCCTTTGCCGAGGCGTTCTACCGGCGCATGACCGAGGAGGAGATTCCGCTCCATACCGCGGACGGCTGGGCCGCGCTCGCGGCCGACCTGTTCGAATTCGCCGCCAAGCGCAAGCCGGGCACCGCGAACGTGCGCCTGTTCAATCCGGTGCTGAAGACCCACGGCTGGGAATCGCCGCACACCGTGCTGCAGGTGGTCAACGACGACATGCCGTTCCTCGTCGATTCGGTGACGATGGCGCTGGCCGAGCAGGGCATCGGCGTGCACGTGCTCGGCCATCCGGTGGTACAGATCGCGCGTGACCGCAGCGGACGCCTCACCGGTGTCGGCGAGGGCGAAACGGAATCGGTGATGCATCTGGAGATCGACCGCCAGACGCCCGAGGACAACACGCGGATCGAAGCGGCCGTGCGCAAGGTGCTGGGCGAAGTGCGCGCGATCGTCGCCGACTGGGGCCCGATGCGCGAGCGCATGCAGCAGATCGCGGCGGACCTGGACAGCCGGCCGATGCCGGTGGGCGACGCGAGCCGGCGCGAGGCGCAGGAGTTCCTGCGCTGGGCGGCGAGCGACCATTTCACCTTCTTCGGCTATCGCGAGTACCAGGTGCGTCGCAAGAGCGGGGACGACGTGCTGGAGGCGGTGGCCGACAGCGGTCTCGGCCTGCTGCGCACGCCGGCTGCGGTGAAATCGCGCCCCTTGAGCGAGCTGGGCGCCGACGCACTGCGCCGCGCGGGTGAAGTGGACGCACTGATCCTGACCAAGACCAGTGCGCGGTCCACCGTGCATCGCCCCGGCTACATGGATTACATCGGCATCCTGCGCTACGACGCCAAGGGCAACGTGATCGGCGAGCAGCGGTTCGTCGGTCTCTACACGTCCAGCGCCTACACGCGACGCCCGTGGGACATCCCGCTGGTGCGCGAGCGCTTCGAGCACGTGATGAGCGAATCGGGCCTAAAGCCCACCGGTCACAGCGGCAAGGCGCTGCGCCATCTGCTCGAAACCCTGCCGCGCGACGAGCTGTTCCAGTCGACGGCCGATGAACTGTTCCGTCTCGGCACCGGCATCCTCGGTCTGCAGGAGCGCGTGCGCAGCCGCCTGTTCCTGCGCAAGGACCGCTACGGCCGCTTCTACTCGGTGCTGGTCTACATCCCGCGCGACCGCTTCAATACCGACGTGCGCCGGCGCATCGAGCAACTGCTGCGCGAGGTCATGCACGCCGACCACGTCGATGCCAGCGTGGTGCTCGGCGAATCGCCGCTGGCCCAGTTGCACCTGATCGTGCGTCCGCGCGCCGATGCGCATGTCGACGTCGACGTCGGCGCGCTGGAACAGGCGCTGCAGGCGATCGTGCGCAACTGGCAGGACAACCTGCGCGACGAACTGGTCGCGCGGCACGGCGAAGGCGAGGGCCTGCGCCTGGCCGGGCGGATCGGGCGGATGCTGTCGCCGGCCTACATCGAGCAGGCGTCGCCGGCCGTGGCCGCGACCGACGTCGAGAAGCTGGCCGCGCTGGCGTCGTCGGAGACGCTGCAGCTGAGCTTCTACACCCGGTCGTCGGTCGATGACGGCGACGACGTGCTGCACCTCAAGCTCTACCGGCGCGGCAGCGACATCCCGCTGTCGGACGTGCTGCCGGTGATGGAGAACCTCGGCCTGCGCGTGCTCACCGAGCATCCCACGCGCATCGAGGTCGACGGCACGCCGCTGTACATCCAGGACTTCCATGTCGAGGCGCTGACCGGCGCGATCGACGTCGAGGCGCGCGCGGCCGCGTTCACCGAGGCCTTCGCGCGCGCGTGGCAGGGCGACGCCGAGAACGACGGCTTCAACCGCCTGGTGCTGGCCGCGGATCTCGACTGGCGCCAGATCGCGATGCTGCGCGGCTACTGCAAGTACCTGCTGCAGGTCGGCGTGCCGTTCTCGCAGGCCTACGTCGAGGACACCCTGGGCCGCTATCCGCTGCTCGCGCGGCTGCTGGTCGAGGTGTTCGAAGCGCGCTTCGATCCGACGATCGGCCACGCGGGCCGCGCGCAGATCGAGGACGGCGCGCACGCCTTCGCCGCCCAGCTGCAGGCGCTGTCCGCCGGTGACGAGGCGACGCGCACCGCGCTGCAGCCGTTGCTCGATGCCCGCGGCGCCGAGCGCGCCACGCGATACGAGGCCGCGCGGAGCGCGCTCAAGGGCCTGCTCGACCGTGTGTCGAGCCTCGACGAGGACCGCATCCTGCGCAGCTATCTCGGCGTCATCGACGCGACGCTGCGCACGAGCTACTACCAGCGCGCGAAGAGCGGTGACCTGCTCGAGACCATCAGCTTCAAGTTCGATTCGGCACGCGTGCCGGACCTGCCGAAGCCGCGTCCCTACCGCGAGATCTTCGTCTACGGACCGCGCGTGGAAGGTATCCACCTGCGTTTCGGTCCCGTCGCGCGCGGCGGCCTGCGCTGGTCGGACCGTCGCGAGGATTTCCGCACCGAGGTCCTGGGCCTGGTCAAGGCGCAGATGGTCAAGAACACGGTCATCGTGCCGGTCGGCTCCAAGGGCGGCTTCATCGTCAAGCGGCCGCCGGCCGGCGGTGACCGCGATGCCCAGTTCGCCGAAGGTGTCGCCTGCTACACGCTCTTCATCAACGGCCTGCTGGAGATCACCGACAACATCGTCGACGGCGAGATCGTGCCGCCGCGCGACGTGGTGCGGCACGACGACAACGATCCCTATCTCGTGGTCGCGGCCGACAAGGGCACGGCCACGTTCTCCGACACCGCCAACGGCATCGCCCGCGAGCACGGCTTCTGGCTCGACGATGCCTTCGCCTCGGGCGGTTCGGTCGGATACGACCACAAGGGCATGGGCATCACCGCGCGCGGCGCGTGGGAGTCGGTCAAGCGTCACTTCCGCGCGATGGGTCGCAATTCGCAGGCCGAGGACTTCACCTGCGTGGGCGTCGGTGACATGTCCGGTGACGTGTTCGGCAACGGCATGCTGCTCAGCGAGCACATCCGACTGATCGCCGCGTTCGACCACCGCCACATCTTCATCGATCCGGCACCGGATGCTGCGCGTTCGTTCAAGGAGCGTCAGCGCATGTTCGCGCTGCCGCGTTCGAGCTGGGAGGACTACGACACCACCCTGATCGCCAAAGGCGGCGGCGTGTGGCCGCGCAGCGCGAAGTCGATTCCGCTGTCGGCCGAGGCGCGCGAAGCGCTGGGTATCGAGGGTGATGCGACCTCGATCAGCCCGAACGAGCTGATGTCGGCGATCCTGCGCGCGCCGGTCGATCTGCTGTGGAACGGCGGCATCGGCACCTACGTCAAGGCCTCGAGCGAGACACATGCCGACGTCGGCGACCGGGCGAACAATCCGCTGCGCGTCGACGGCCGCGACCTGCGCTGCAAGGTGGTGGGCGAGGGCGGCAATCTCGGTCTCACCCAGCTCGGCCGCATCGAGGCCGCCCAGCACGGCGTGCTGCTCAATACCGACTTCATCGACAACTCGGCCGGTGTGGACACCTCGGACCACGAGGTCAACATCAAGATCCTGCTCAACGCCGTGGTGCAGTCGAAGAAGCTCACGGTGCCGGCGCGCAACAAGCTGCTGGCCTCGATGACCGACGAGGTCGCCGAACTGGTGCTGTGGGACAACTACCGGCAGAACCAGGCACTGAGCCTGATGGAACGCATGAGCGTCTCGCGCCTGGGCTCGAAGCGGCACTTCATCCGCACGCTGGAAGCCCAGGGCCTGCTCGACCGCCAGATCGAGTTCCTGCCCTCGGATGCCGAGATTTCCGAGCGCAAGGCCAAGGGCCAGGGCCTCACCCGACCCGAGCTCTCGGTGCTGCTGTCCTACAGCAAGCTCGTCGCGTTCGACCAGATGCTGGCGTCCGACATTCCGGAGGACCCGTATCTGTCGCGCGAACTGCAGCGCTATTTCCCGCTGCCGCTGCAGAAGAAGTACGCCGCGTTCATGGAGGACCACCGTCTCAAGCGCGAGATCATCGCGACCGCGGTGACCAACCAGATGATCAACCGCATGGGCGCGACGTTCCTGATGCGCATGCAGGAGGACAGCGGCCGGACACCGGGCGAGGTCGCCAAGGCGTTCACGATCACCCGCGAGACGATCGAGGCGCGCACGCTGTGGAACCGCATCGACGCGCTCGACGGCACGGTGCCCGAATCGGTGCAGGTCGATGCGCTGCAGGTGATCTGGAACCTGCAACGTGCGTTCACCCGCTGGCTGCTGGCGCGCCCCGGCGCGATCCCGGACATCACCACCGCGGTCGAGCGCTACCACGACGGCTTCCATGCGATCCGCAACGGCCGGCAGATCATCGCCGACGGCCAGCGCGCCGAGCACGATGCCAGCCTGCAGACATGGCGCGACAAGGGCGTGCCCGAGGATCTCGCGGGGCAACTGGCCGCACTGCCGTATCTGGAGTCGGCCTGGGACATCATCGAGGTCGCCAGCGAACGCCGGCAGAAGCCGGTCGACGTGGCGCGTCTGCACTTCCGTCTGGGCGAGGCCTTGAACCTGCCGTGGCTGACCAGCCAGATCGATGCGCTGGAAGTCGACGGCCGCTGGCATGCCGTCGCACGCGGCGTGCTGCGCGAGGAACTGGGCGAACAGCACCGCGCACTGGTGTCGCAGGTGCTGGCGATGCCGGGCGCCACGCCGGAGGACAAGGTCGCCGCGTGGCTCGCACGCGACGATTCGGCGCTGCGCTTCACGCTGGCGATGCTCGGTGAGCTGTCGGCGCAGAAGGCGCTGGATTACCCGACCGCGTCGGTCGCCGTGCAGCGCGTGTCGCAGCTCGTGCAGCGCAGCTGACGGTGCAAGGGCGCCGCCACGCGCGGCGCCCGGCGAGACGATGCCGCCGGCCCGAGTGCATCGGGACGATGCTGCAGTCCCGGGGCGCGGTCGATCGGGCCGCGGCCCGCGCGGTCGCAGGCCTGCCACCGTGGCTGCGCTAAGCTGCGGCCCGTCGTCCTTCACCGGGTTCGCCGATGACCGATTCACCCCGCATCGCCTTCGTCGCCAGCCAGGCCGACGAGGCGCAACGTGCCCTGTCCGCACTGACCGCCTCGCACGCTCAGTGCGAACCGGCGGATGCGGACGTGCTCGTGGCCCTGGGCGGCGACGGCTTCATGCTGCAGACGCTGCATCGCCACGGGCATCTGGGCAAGCCGGTGTACGGCATGAAGCTCGGCACCGTCGGTTTCCTGATGAACCAGCATCGCAGCGACGCGCTGCTGCCGCGCATCGCGCGCGCCGAGCCCGCCGTGCTGCGACCGCTGGAGATGACCGCCGAAACCGAAGCCGGCACCCGGGTGACGTCACTGGCCTACAACGAGGTCTCGCTGCTGCGTCAGACCCGTCAGGCGGCGCATCTGCGCATCGATCTCAACGGCATCACGCGACTGGAGGAGCTGGTGGCCGACGGTGTGATCCTGTCGACCGCTGCGGGCAGCACCGCCTACAACTTCTCCGCGCACGGCCCGATCCTGCCGCTCGGCGCCGGCGTGGTCGCGTTGACGCCGATCGCGCCGTTCCGGCCGCGACGCTGGCGCGGCGCGATCCTGCTTGCGGAAACCGAAGTGCGGTTCCGGATTCTCGATCCCTACAAGCGGCCGGTCAGCGTCACCGCCGATTCGCACGAGGTGCGCGACGTGGTGGAAGTCACCATCCACGAATCGCGCACGCACACCGTCACCCTGCTGTTCGACCCCGAGCACAATCTCGAGGAACGCATTCTCATCGAGCAGTTCGTGGTCTGAACCGCGCCAGTCGTCCAGCGCCGCGCCGTCGCCTGCAGCGGCCGCACGTGGCGGACGGGCGTCACCAGCGTGCGCCCCGGTCGTTCGATCAAGCCAAAATGCACCGCAAGCTCGAACCACGCCCTGTGCTCGAGCGAGAGAGCGAGCAGGGCGCGTGCCCACAGGCGGATCAGGGACATCGCACGTTCCTCGTGGAGCAGATCGCGATCGACGCTGGGCCGCCGGGGGGATGCCGCCCAGTGCCGTGGATCAGGGGCCGGCGAGCGCGGATCGCGCATAATTCCGTCAGGCCGACCCGGCCCGGTCAGCGTCCGCGCCGGCGGTGCGGGGCCGGACACCGCTCTTCCGCCTTTCTGCGATGCCTCATGCCCGACCTGTCCGTTCCCACCCTGACCATCGCGATCACCACGCGGGCCCTGTTCGACCTGGAGGACAGCCACGCCCTGTTCGAGCGCGACGGCATCGATGCCTATGCCGAGCACCAGCGTGCGCACGAGGATGATGTCCTGGAACCGGGCATCGCGTTTCCGCTGGTGCGCAAGCTGCTGGCACTGAACGTCGATGCGCCGGTCGACGCGCCGCACGTGGAGGTGATCCTGCTGTCGCGCAACTCGGCCGATACGGGCCTGCGCATCTTCAATTCGATCCAGCATTACAACCTCGGCATCACCCGTGCGACGTTCACCTCCGGCGAGCCGACCTGGCCCTACATCAAGCCGTTCGGCACCCAGCTGTTCCTCTCGGCGAACCCGGATTCGGTCCGTCGCGCACTGGAGAACGGCATCGCCGCCGCAACGATCATCCCCGCACGCGCGCCGGCGCATCGCAACGACCAGTTGCGGATCGCGTTCGACGGCGACGCGGTGATCTTCGGTGACGAAGGCGAGCGGCTCTCGCAGGAGGGCGGGCTCGACGCCTTCCACAAGCACGAGCGCGAGCGTGCACGCGAGGAGATGACCGGCGGCCCGTTCCGTGGCTTTCTCGCGGCGCTGCACGACCTGCAGGCGGCGTATCCGTCCGGCAAGGACGCGCCGATCCGCACCGCGCTGGTCACCGCACGGTCCGCGCCCGCGCACGAGCGCGTGATCCGCACGCTGCGCGCGTGGGGCGTGCGTCTGGACGAAGCCCTGTTCCTCGGCGGGCGTCCGAAAGGCCCGTTTCTCGATGCGTTCGGCGCCGATATCTTCTTCGACGATTCCCAGCACAACATCGAATCCGCGCGCTCCCACGTCGCCGCCGGGCACGTGCCGCACGGCTGGTCGAACCGCTGAGCGGCATGAGCGGAGCGCGCGATCCGTCCACACGGCGTGGCCTGTTCGCAGGCTGGCTCGACCGCGTCCGCGGGCGTGGCCCGGACGGCCTGCGCCGGCCCTATGTGCGTCATCACGACGGCTTCGTCTCGCTGCAGTTCGTCCGTGCGCAGACCCAGAGCCGGATGGTCGCCGGTGATCCGGGGCGACTGCTGGTGGATTACACCCGCACGATGTTCGGCGCCTTGCTGTGGCAGCCGGCGCCGCGCGTGCTGGGCATGGTCGGGCTGGGCGGCGGCTCGCAGCTGAAGTTCGCCCACGCGCACATGCCCGGCACGCGAATCGAGGTGGTCGAGAACAATCCGCACGTCGTCGCGCTGCGGCAGGCGTTCGGCGTGCCCGACGACGATGCGCGGCTGGCGGTCATCGTCGACGACGGTGCGCGTTTCGTGGCGGCGCGCCGGAACGCGTTCGACGTGCTGCTGGTCGACGGCTACGACGAACACGGGATCCCTGCCGTCCTGTCGACGCAGGCGTTTTACGACCACTGCCGCGATTCGCTGGGCGCCGACGGCGTGATGGCCTGCAATCTCTACGTGCGTGATCCGGACACCCACGTCGCGAAGCTCCGGCAGGCCTTCGGCGAGGCGCAGGTGCTGGCGGTCGACGAGCCGAAGATGAGCAACCGCGTGGCCTTCGCGTGGCGCGGTGCACTGCCCGCGCTGGATGCCGAGGCGCTGGTCGCGCGCGTGCCCGAGGCCGTGCGGACCCGCCTGACCGACGTGCTGCCGCGGCTCGCCAAGCGCATCGTGCGGCATCGCACGCTCAGCGGGATCTGAGCAGGTCACCGGCGCGCGTCAATCCCGCGAACGCGGAGATCCTGTGACGTCCGGCTCACGGGTGTTTCGGCGTCGAATTCCCAGCGTCGCGAGCACGCGTGAGCCGGGTCCGGCCAGCCTGCCTCGATGCGACCACCGGGACGACGACGTGTCTCCACGGCGTTGCGTCGCCGGCTATAGCCCGTCAAAGTCGCGGACCACGCTGCGACTTCACGGGGGATAGCCGAATGCCACGTTGGATCATGGGAATCGTCTGCGCGCTGCTGCTGGCGACGGGCGCATCGGCCGCACCGGGCGGCATGACGCTCGAACAGATCGCGCAGACACGCGCCGTCACCCAGGCGCAGATCAGTCCCGATGGCCGCAGCATCGCCTACCTGCTGTCGGTGCCGCGCACATTGGGCGTGGATCCGGACGGCCCGGCGCGCAGCGAACTGCACGTCGTCGACGGCGCCGGCACGACACGCGCCTTCATCACCGGCAAGGTCGACATCGCCTCGCCGCGCTGGCTGCCCGATGGCCGCTCGATCGCGTATCTCGCCAAGCGCGAAGGCGACGACACCCGTCGGCTCTACACCATTCCGCTGCAGGGCGGCGAGTCGACCGTGGCGGCGCAGTTGCGCGCCGACATCACCGCATTCGACCTGTCACCCGATGGGCGCCAGGTCGCGGTGCTGGCGGTGCAGCGCGAGAGCGACGCGCGCAAGGCGCTGCGCGACAAGGGCTTCAGCCAGAAGGTGTACGAGGAGGACTGGCGCCCGGTCGAACTGTGGATCACCGACATCGGCGGCACGGGCGAACCGCGCCGCATCGAGATCGACGGCAGCGTGCAGTCGGTGCGCTGGAGCCCGGCGGGCGACCGGCTTGCGGTCGTGGTCACGCCGCGTCAGCTGACCGACGACACGATGGTGGACGCGCGTGTGCGCATGCTGTCGGTGCAGGGGCGTGAACTCGGACGCGTCGACAATCCCGGCAAGCTCGGCGAGATGGCCTGGAGTCCGGACGGCGCGCATCTGGCGATCGTGTCGGCGGCCGACGAGAACGATCCGCGCGAGGGCCGGCTGACGGTCGTCGGCCGCGACGGCGGCGCGCCGCGCGACCTGCTGCCGGGCCTCGAGGGCCACGTCTGGAATGTCGCCTGGCGCGACGCATCGACGCTGGTGTTCCTGAGCCAGGAGGGCGTGCAGAGCCGGCTGGCGGAGATCGCGGTCACCGGTGGTGAGCAGCGCACGCTGTTGCCGGCCGCCGGTCCGGTGCACATGGGGCTCAGCGTCGCACCGGGCGGGGCGATCGCGCTGGTCGGCAGTACGCCGGCGCATCCGTCGGAGGTCTTCCATCTCGCGTCCGGTGCGAACGAGGCGCGGCGCCTGACCGACAGCAATCCCTGGCTCGCCGACGTGCGCCTGGCCCGCCAGGAAATCGTGCGCTACACCGCGCGCGACGGCCTGGAGCTCGAAGGCCTGCTGGTGCATCCGATCGAGCGTCGCGGCAACGCGCGCGTGCCCCTGGTTCTGGTCGTGCACGGCGGACCGGAAGCGCACTTCTCGAATGCCTGGCTGAACTCGTATGCGCAGCCCGCACAGGTGCTCGCGGCGCGCGGATTCGCGTCGTTCTTCCCGAACTACCGCTCCAGCACCGGACGCGGCGTCGCGTTCTCCAAGCTCGGCCACGGGCGTCCGGGCATGGAGGAATTCGACGATCTGGTCGACGGTGTCGACCACCTGATCGAAACCGGCCTAGTCGACCGAGACCGCGTCGGCATCACCGGCGGCTCCTACGGCGGCTACGCCAGCGCTTGGGGCGCGACCTACTACAGCGAGCGCTTCGCCGCGTCGGTGATGTTCGTCGGCATTTCCGACCAGGCGAGCCTGGTCACGACCGGCGACATTCCCTACGAGCAGTACCACGTGCACATGCGCGCCTGGCCATGGGAGCAACCGGACATGTACCGGCAGCAGAGCCCGATCACGCATGCGCAGAAGTCACGCACGCCGACCCTGATCCTGCACGGCGAGGCCGATCCGCGGGTGCCGGTGATGCAGTCGTACATGATGTACCGCTATCTCAAGCTCGCCGGCCAGGCGCCGGTGCGGCTGGTGCTGTATCCGGGCGAAGGCCACGGCAACACGCGCGGCGCATCGCGTTACGACTATTCGCTGCGCCTGACGCAGTGGATGGAGCATTACCTGACCGGCCGCGGCGGCGAGCCGCCGGCCTATGAGATCGACTACGCGCTGCCGGCACAGGCCGCACCGGCGCGCTGACGGTCGTCCCGGTCGAGATCGGAACGGCCGTGCCGGTGATCCCGGTGCGGCCGTTTCCGTTTGCGGTCGTGCATCCGTGCGCTCAGGCCGACAGCGGGCGCATTCACCCGCGCCGGCTGCGCGGAAATCCCACGGATTCACGCCATCGTCGCCTGCCGATCACGCCTCCTTGCGTCCGCCGTCGATAGCGTAGCCACCATCGCTCCACGCTTCGATGCAATGCACCGCTTGCGACGGACGATGCGGCTCCGGCACCACGCCGGTCATGCGCCGCTCCGACCACACTCTGGGAGATTGAAAGAATGAGCAACAAGACCGCGAACGCCCTCAACGACCTGATCTCGATCGCCCGCGACGGCAAGGACTTCTACGAGGAGGCCGCGCAGAAGGTCGACGACGCGGAACTCAAGACCCTGTTCGCCCGCATCGCGACCACCAAGGCGCAGATCGTCGGCGACCTCAGCGCCGCAGTGCAGGCGGCGGGCGGCAAGCCCGAGGATTCCGGCACGCTCGTCGGCAGCATGCAGCAGATGTACGGCAAGATCCGCGCCGCGTTCGGCGACACCGAGTACGGCTACGTCGCCGAGCTCGAAGAGTCGGAAGACCGTCTGCTGGAGGCCTTCGACGAGGCGGCCCGTGATGCCGACACGCCGCCGGCGGCCCGCGACGTCATCGTCCGCCTGCTGCCCGAGGTGCGTGCTTCCCACGACGTCATGCGTGCGCGCAAGCATGCGATGAAGAACAACCACTGAGAATCGTGACGTCAAGCCGCCGGGAGCCATCCCGTCGGCAGCGAAACTGGAACGCCCCGGCATTCGCCGGGGCTTTTTCGTATGGGGCGGTGCTTCGGCGGCTGGGGCCGGAGTGCGGGAAGATGGCGCTTCCGGAGTGCGTGCATTCCCGGAAACGAAGCGCGGGCACGCGCACGGATGAAGACGTCTTGATCTGGATCAATGCGGGCAGTGCCCCGCTGGGCCATGATGATCCGGGCTCCCGCGGCCGACAGTGCAGGCGAGGGAGCCGGTATGACCGGACGGTGGCGATTGTCATCCCGGCCAGGCGACAACGCCGTTTCCCGCTACCCACATGGAGGCAACGACCATGCGCGATGCGACCGAACTGCCGCTCAAGCTCATCCGGGCCAATCTCGAACTCCAGCTGCGGATCGCCGCGTTGATCCAGGACAACGGCCGGCAGTGGACCGAGCTCGCCGGTCGCGCGGTCGGCGACGGACGGGTCGAGCACGAGGCCGAACTCCGCGACCTGCTGGGCACGAACGACTGGCAGGCGCTGGCCGCGCTGCCGGCGAATGCGTTCTGGCGGCAGATGCAGCAGCGGATCGGCGACGGACAGGAACTGGCACGCATCGCGGTCGGCGCGCAGACCGCCTTCGCTGGCGGCCTGATCGACGCCTTGCAGGCCTGGCAGCGCGAAACCGCCGATGCGCTGGCATCCGGCGGCACCGCGGCAGCCGGCGGCGCGTGGCGTGCGTGGCTCGAACCCTGGGAGCGCCTGTTGTCGGAGTCCGGACCGGCCGCCAGCGGCCGCAAGACCCGGGGCGGGTCGCGTGGCGGTTGAGGGACGGGGCAGGGCCCCGGTGTCCGAAGCGGCCGCCGCCGCGCCGCCCTGGCATGCGCTCGATGCCGACGACGTGCTGCAACAACTCGCCGCGACCCGCGAGGGGCTGGGCGCGGACGAGGCCGCGGAGCGGCTGCGCCGGCACGGGCCGAATGCGTTGCCGCCGCCGAAGCGGGTCCCCGGCTGGCGGCGCTTCCTGCGCCATTTCAACGATCCGCTGATCCTGTTCCTGCTGGCCGCGGCTGTGATCGCGCTGGTCGTCGGCCACCACGTCGACGCGGCGGTGATCGCGGCGGTCGTCGTCGTCAACGCGATCGTCGGCCATGTGCAGGAGGGCCGCGCCGAGCAGGCGCTGTCGGCGCTGCGTTCGATGCTGGCGCCGTCGGCACGCGTGCTGCGCGATGGCGCACGCGTGCAGGTCGAGGTCGCCGATCTGGTGCCCGGCGATGTGCTGCTGCTCGAGGCCGGCGATCGCGTGCCGGCCGATGCCAGGCTGCTGCGCGGCCGCGGCCTGCGCGTCGACGAATCGGTGCTGACCGGCGAATCGGTGCCGGCCGAGAAGACCGACGCGCCGGTCGATGCGGCCGCCGATCTCGGCAGCCGCCACCCGATGCTGTACTCGGGCACGCTGGTGTCGGCCGGACAGGCGACCGCGCTGGTCGTGGCCACCGGCCCGGCGACCGAGATCGGCCGCATCGGCACGCTGCTCGGCCAGGTCGAGACGCTGACCACGCCGCTGCTGCAGCAGATCGGCCGCTTCGGGCGCCGGTTCACCGCGTTCGCGATCGTCGCCGCGCTCGTCGTCTTCGTGTTCGCGATCGCGCTGCGCGGCTACGGCTGGCTCGACGCGCTGATGGTCGTCGTCGCGCTCGCGGTCGGCGTGGTGCCCGAGAGCCTGCCGGCGGTGATCACGATCACGCTGGCGATCGGCGTGCGCCGGATGGCCGCGCGCAACGCGATCGTGCGCCGGCTGCCGGCGGTCGAGACGCTGGGCGCGACGACGGTGATCTGCTCCGACAAGACCGGCACGCTGACCCGCAACGAGATGACCGCGCGTGCGGTGACCACGACCGCCGGTCGCGCGGCGGCCGACGGCAGCGGTTACGTGCCGCAGGGCGCGGTGTCGGTCGACACGGGTGGCGATGCCGCGCTCGCTGCTGCGTCGCGCGTCGCGCGGATCGGCCTGCTGTGCAACGACGCGACACTGCACGGTGACGAGCGTGGTTGGCGGGTCGACGGCGATCCGATGGAAGGCGCGCTGCTCGCGCTGGCGGGCAAGGCCGGCCTCGACGCGGCGGCGCTCGCGGCGTCGCATCCGCGGCTGGACGAGGTGCCGTTCGATGCCGCGCACCGGTTCATGGCGACGCTGCATGCCGACGGCGACGGCGCGCTGGTCTGCGTCAAGGGCGCGCCGGAGCAGGTGCTCGCGTTGAGCCGTGCGCAGGATGCGCCGGGCGGCGATGCCGACGCGCTCGATGCCGCGTTCTGGCAGCAGGCGATCGACGCCGCCGGGGCCGAGGGCCAGCGCGTGCTCGGCTTCGCGTGGCGTTGCCTTGACACCGTACCGGCGCGCTTCGAGCTCGACGACGTGGACGGACTGGTGTTCGCCGGCATCGTCGGCTTCATCGATCCGCCGCGCGACGAGGCGGTGCGGGCGGTCGCCGACTGCCGCAGCGCCGGCATCGCGGTGAAGATGATCACCGGCGACCACGCCGCGACCGCGGGCGCGATCGCCAGCCAGCTGCGGCTGGCCGACGATGTGCGCGTGGTCACCGGGCGGGATCTCGAACACGTGTCCGACGCCGACCTGCCGGCGCTGGCCGAATCGGCCAGCGTGTTCGTCCGGACCACGCCCGAGCACAAGCTGCGCATCGTGCGCGCGCTGCAGTCGCGCGGCCACACCGTCGCGATGACCGGCGACGGCGTCAACGACGCGCCGTCGCTGAAGCAGGCCGACATCGGCGTCGCGATGGGCCACAAGGGCACCGAGGCGGCGAAGGAGGCCAGCGGCATGGTGCTGGCCGACGACAACTTCGCATCGATCGCCGCCGCGGTGCACGAAGGGCGCGCGGTCTACGACAACATCCGCAAGGTCGTCGCCTGGACGCTGCCGACCAACGGCGGCGAGGCGGTCGCGGTGCTGCTGGCGATCGCGTTTGGCTGGGTGCTGCCGATGACGCCGGCGCAGATCCTGTGGATCAACATGGTGCTGACAGTGACGCTGGGCCTGGCGCTCGCGTTCGAGCCGCCGGAGCGTGGCGTCATGGCCCGGCCGCCACGCCATCGCGATGCGCCGCTGGTCTCGCCGTTCATGCTGTGGCGCATCGTACTGGTCTCGCTGCTGTTCAGTGCCGGCGCGTTCGGCATCTTCGCCTGGGCGCAGGCGCGCGGACACGACATCGCGACCGCCCGTACGATGGTCGTCAACATGTTCTGCGTGATGGAGATCTTCTATCTCTTCAGCGTGCGCTACCTGCACGGCAGCTCGTTCTCGCTGCGTGGCCTGCGCGGCACGCCGGCGGTGCTGTGGGCGGTGGCGGCGGTCGTGATCGCGCAACTCGCGTTCACCTACGCGCCGTGGATGCAGGCGCTGTTCGACACCCGTCCGGTGCCGGCGTTCGAAGGGCTGGTGATCGTGGCGATCGGCGCGGCGATGATGCTGGTGCTGGAAGCCGAGAAATGGCTGCTGCGGAAACTCCGCGTCTTCGATGAACTGGATGCCGCGTCCGACGCGGCCGGATCCTCCCCGGGAGCGACATCATGAGCGAAACCACGACCACGCCGATCGACACGGTGCTGCTGGCCACCGACCTGGGCTTCCGCTGCGATCGCGCGGCCGCGCGCGCGGCGCGCCTCGCCGCGCGTCACGGCGCGCCCGCGATCGCGGCGACGGCAGTCGA
>NTJG01000044.1 GCA_002324875.1 Lysobacteraceae bacterium NML93-0793 | reverse complement strand
GGATCGAGGCCGATCCCTCGATGCCGCCGCCGACGCCGTGGCCGGCGCGGGCACTCGCGCTGGCCTGGTGCATCGGTGCGCTGCTCGTCGCCGCCGCGTTGTGGTGGCCGGCGTCCGCGGCGCGCACGGACGGGCCGCTGCGGCCGGGCACGCGGGCCGCCAGCGCAGATGCGAAGCCCGTACTGCTGGCACAACGCCTGCAGATCACCGCGCCGGCCTATACCGGCCAGCCGCCGCGCTCGCAGGCCGAACTCGATGCGCAGGCGCCGGCCGGCGCGACGCTGCGCTGGACGTTGCGTTTCTCCCCGCAGCCGCAGCGGGTGGCGCTGCAGCTGCACGACGGCCGCGAGATCGCGTTCTCGCGTGAGGACGCGGACTGGGTGACTACCCTGCGCCTTGACCAGTCCTGGCTCTATCGCATCGCCGTCGATGGCGACACCGACCGCGTGCTCGCGCGCGCACAGCCCTGGCGGCTCGATGCGGTGCCCGATCTCCCGCCGGAGATTCGCGTGCGCAGGCCCGAGGCCACGCTGTCCACCTACACCCCCGGCCAACGCCAGTGGCCGCTGGAATTCGAGGTCGGCGACGACCACGGCGTCGCCGCCGACGCGCGTCTGCGCATCACCGTCACCCGTGGCAGCGGCGAGGGCATCACCTTCGAGGACCGCACGCTGTCCCTGCGCGGCCGCGGCGAGGCGCGACTGCGGACGTTCGCGACCACGCTCGACCCGGTCGCGCTCGGTATCGAGTCGGGCGGCGATCTGGTCGCCCAGCTCGAGGTGCGCGACAACCGCCAGCCGACGCCGCAGATCGCGCGCAGCGCCAGCCTGATCCTGCGCTGGCCGCCGCCGGCGCCGGTCGAGGCGGACGGTCTCGACGGCCTGGCCCGCAACGTGCTGCCGGCGTATTTCCGCAGCCAGCGGCAGATCATCATCGACGCCGAAGCGCTGCTCGCCGAGCAGGCGCGGATCGACCGCAGCGCGTTCGAGCGCCGTTCCGACACGCTGGGCGTCGACCAGCGCCTGCTGCGCCTGCGCTACGGCCAGTTCCTCGGCGAGGAGTCGGAAGGCGGTGCACGCCCGCCGCCGACCGCGGATGCGGGAGCGCCGCCACCGCCACCACGCAAGCCGCTGCCGATCGACGACTACGGCCAGTCGGATTCCCCGGCACCGCAGGCGGACACGGGGTCTGCGGACGATCATGACCACGAGCATGCGGATCACGCGCATGCGCACGACCATGCGCACGCGCACGGCGCCGCTGCCCATGGTGCCGGCGCGCACGACCACGACCACGACCACGCCCCGCAGGACGCGACCACCTTCGGCCGCGCCGAGGACGTGCTGTCGACCTTCGGCCACACCCACGATCTGCCGGAAGCGGCGACCCTGCTCGACCCGGCCACCCGCGAACTCCTGCGCGCGGCGCTGCGCGAGATGTGGCAGTCCGAACTGCAGCTGCGCCAGTACGCACCGCGTGCGGCGCTGCCGTATGCCAATCGCGCGCTGGAACTGATCAAGCAGGTGCAGCAGGCCGACCGCATCTACCTTGCGCGGGTCGGCGCCACCCTGCCGCCGGTCGACGTCACCCGTCGCCTCGGCGGCGAGCGCGACGGCATCGCGCCGCGCGCAGCGCCCGCGCCGGAACGCGACGGGTCCGACGAGCCCGCCATCGCGTGGCGCGCGCTGGCCTGGAACGACGCCGTCGATCTCGCGGCCCTGGTCACCTGGGCGCAGGCCCATCCGCGCCAGGTCGACGATCCGCTCGCGCTGCTCGCCGCGGTCGACGCGCTGCAGCGTGACCCGGCCTGCGGCGACTGTCGCCAGGCGCTGCGCGGCCAGCTGTGGCGGGTGCTGCAACGCCCGCTGCCGGCGCCGGCGCGCCGCCCCGCCGTCGACGCGATGGGCGCGCGTTACCTCGACGCGCTGCAGGAGGATGCGCCATGAGGCCCGAGGTCTGGCTCGGCATCGTGCTGCTCGCCGGCGCGGCGCTGTCGATCACGCGGCTGCTCGTCGCGCATCTGCGCAGCGCGCAGGGGCAGCGCCCGGCCTTATGGCGCACGCTCGCGTTGGCCGTGCTGACGGCCGCATCAGCGCTGCTGCTCCATCGGACCTTGCTGCCGCCGACGCCGGCCGGTCCCGACACCCTGGTCGTGCTGACGGCGAACGCGGGCGGACTGCCGGTGCCGGCCGGTCATGTCGTCGCGCTGCCCGAAGCCGACGGCGTCCCGACTGGCGCCACCCGGATGCCGGACCTGGCGACCGCGCTGCGCCGTCATGCGGACGTGCGCGCGCTGGTCGTCCTCGGTGCGGGCCTTCTCCCGCGCGACCGCGACGCGGTCGGCGGACGTGCGCTCGCCTATCACTCCGCGCCGTTGCAGCCCGGGCTCGTCGAAGTCGACGCGCCGGATGCGGTCGCACCGGGCGCGCGGTTCGCCGTGCGCGGGCGCGTGTCGGGCATCGACGACGCCGAGGTGGCGCTGTTCGATCCCGCCGGTCGCATCGTCGATACCGTCACCGTCGATGCGGAGGGCCGGTTCGGACTCACCGGCACCGCGCGCAGCGCCGGCGCGACGCTGTTCGATGTCGCGATCCAGGACGTGGCGCCGGGCGGCTGGACCCGCGCGCACGTCCCGGTGGTGGTCGACGCGGACGGGCCGCTGCGCATCGTGCTGCTCGCCGGCGCGCCGAATCCCGATGTCCGCGCGCTGCGTCGCTGGGCCGAAGACGCCGGGGCATCGCTGCGCTGGCGCGCCGCGCTCGGCGGCGGGGC
>NTJG01000043.1 GCA_002324875.1 Lysobacteraceae bacterium NML93-0793 | reverse complement strand
CCCCCCGCAGGGGCAGGCGCCGGGGCCTGGACCGGGGCCGGCGCCACCGGGGCAGGCGCAGCGGCCACCGGCTCAGGACGCGGTTCGCGGACCGGCGCCGGCTGCGCCGGCCGCACGTTGGTCACGGCCGGCGGCGGCACGTTGAGGTTGTTCTTGTTCAGCGCGATCGTCGCGACGCGACGCGGCGTGCCGCGCTGGTAGCTCGGGCGGCTGGTCTCTTCGCCGAGTTCGTTCTCGCGGATGCGCGAGACTTCGTAGTGCGGCGTGTGCAGTTGCTCGTCGGCGACGATGATGATCGGCGCGTCGTGGCGCTTCTCGATCTCGGCCAGCGCGCTGCGCTTCTCGTTGAGCAGGAAGTTGGCGATCTCGACCGGCGCCTGCACCAGCACCTGGCCGGTGTTGTCCTTCATCGCGTGCTCTTCGGCGACGCGGATGATCGACAGCGACAGCGACTCGATGCTGCGCATGCGGCCGTGGCCGTCGCAGCGCGGGCAGACGATCTGGCTCGACTCGCCGAGGCTCGCGCGCAGGCGCTGGCGGCTCATTTCGAGCAGGCCGAACTTCGAGATCCGGTTCTGCTGCACGCGCGCGCGGTCGTACTTGAGCGCGTTCTGCAGGCGGTTCTCGACGTCGCGCTGGTGCTTGTTCGACGACATGTCGATGAAGTCGATGACCACCAGGCCACCGAGGTCACGCAGACGCAGCTGGCGGGCGACCTCGTCGGCGGCCTCCAGGTTGGTGTTGAACGCGGTTTCCTCGATGTCGCCGCCCTTGGTCGCGCGCGCCGAGTTGACGTCGATCGCGGTCAGCGCCTCGGTCTGGTCGATGACCAGCGCGCCGCCGGACGGCAGGCGCACGGTGCGCTCGTAGGCGCTCTCGATCTGCGACTCGATCTGGTAGCGGTTGAACAGCGGAACGTCGTCGGTGTAGTGCTTGAGCTTGCGCAGGTTGTGCGGCATCACCTGCTCGACGAAATCGCGCGCTTCGGCGTACATCTCCGGCGTGTCGATCAGGATCTCGGCGATGTCAGCGCGCATGTAGTCGCGCAGCGCGCGGGTGATCAGCCGCGATTCCTGGTAGATCAGGAACGGCGAGGGCTTGCTCAGCGCGGCCTCGGCGATCGCGCGCCAGATGCTCAGCAGATAGTCGAGGTCCCACTGCAGCTCTTCGGCGTCGCGGCCGACACCGGCGGTGCGGATGATCACGCCCATGTCGTCGGGAATGGTCAGCGCGTCCATCGCCTTCTTCAGCTCGGCGCGGTCCTCGCCCTCGATCCGGCGCGAGACGCCACCGGCGGTCGGCGAATTCGGCATCAGCACCATGTAGCGGCCGGCCAGCGAGATGAACGTGGTCAGGGCGGCGCCCTTGTTGCCGCGCTCTTCCTTGTCGACCTGGACGACGACTTCCTGGCCCTCGCGCAGCAGTTCCTTGATCGAGCCCTTGTTCGGGTCGACGCCGGACTGGAAATAGTCGCGGGAGACTTCCTTCAACGGGAGGAAGCCGTGGCGGGCGGCGCCGTATTCGACGAACGCGGCCTCGAGGGAGGGCTCGATGCGGGTGATACGGCCCTTGTAGATGTTGGATTTCTTCTGTTCCCTGGACGGCTGTTCGATGTCGATGTCGTACAGGGTCTGGCCATCAACGATGGCGACGCGCAGTTCTTCTGCCTGCGTCGCGTTGATCAGCATGCGCTTCATGGTGGACGTTCCTTAACGCGCTCTCGCGCGCGGAACGCCGGGGCGTTTCGCCTGGATGCGGCCCGAGGCCGCCGCGCACGCGCAGCGGTCTTCCGGATTGTCCAGCGCTACGACACCACGGCGGGCCGCGGGAGCGCTCGTTGTTCTTGGGGTGGAGCGGGACCGCGGGCCGTGTCCGGCCGGTCGTTCGGACGGTCGGGCACGCCTCGCGGGACGTGTTCAGCGCCGATGCCAGGCATCGGGCGATAACCGGTGTTGCCGTGCAGCCGCTAACATGGCCGCCCCTGGGGCGGTGGCCGCGCACTGTCCGGAGGCCTTTGGAAGGCGGGCTTTTGGCCCGGGTTCTTCCAGAGAAATCAGCACCTTATATCGCCGGCCGAGTGTAACAGATAAATAAGAGACGATGACTGACAACGGGTCCGGCGCAGCCGGCGGTGGCGTGCGGCTGGTCCGGGTTCCGGACGACCGCGCCGGCCAGCGCCTCGACAACTTCCTGCTCGGCCAGCTCAAGGGCGCGCCGCGGTCGATCGTCTACAAGATCGTGCGCAGCGGCCAGGTGCGGGTGAACGGGGGCCGTGCGAAGGCCGAGCGCAAGCTCGAGGCCGGTGACGAGGTGCGGATTCCCCCGGTCCGGCTCGAAACGCCGGGCGAAGGCGGCGTGCCGCCGAAAGGGCTGCTGGCGGCCATGGATGCGAGCATCGTGTTCGAGGACGGCCGGCTGCTGGCGATCAGCAAGCCGTCGGGCATCGCCAGCCACGGCGGCAGCGGAATCACGTTCGGCGTCATCGAAACCCTGCGCGCCTTGCGACCGAACCAGTCGCTGGAACTGATCCACCGGCTCGACCGCGACACCTCGGGCCTGATGGTGCTGGCCAAGAAGCGGTCGGCGCTGACCCAGTTGCAGGCGCTGCTGCGCGAGGATCACGGTGCGGGCATCCGCAAGCGCTACCTCACGCTGCTGGCCGGGCGCATGCCCGACGGCACGATGAGCGTGGACGCGCCGCTGCATGTCGGCCTGCGCCAGGGCGGCGAGCGCCACGTCCAGGTCAATCCGCAGGGCAAGGTCTCGCTGAGCCATTTCGGCGTGCTCGAGCGCCGCGGCGGGCAGTCCTACTGCGAGGTCCGGATCGAAACCGGCCGCACCCATCAGATCCGCGTCCATGCCCAGCACATCGGGCACCCGGTCGCCGGCGACGACAAGTACGGCGATGTCGAGGTCAACAAGCGCCTGCGCGAGCAGATCGGGCTCAAACGCCTGTTCCTGCACGCTGCGTCGCTGGAATTCACCCTCGACGACGGCGAGGCCTACGTGCTCAATGCGCCGCTGGCCGACGACCTGCGCGAGGCGCTGGACCGCTTGCGCTGAGCCGCGCGCGGCAGGCGACGCTCAGGGATCGAAGCTGTAGTCCACGGGAATGCGCAGTGTGCCGGCGACGGGCATGCCGTCCCGCTGCCCTGGGGCATAGGTCCACTGCCGCGCGGCATCCATCGCGGCCGCGTCCAGGTCCTCGCGGCCGCTGGAGGACTCGATCTCGACATCCTCCAGTCGCCCCTTGGCATCCACGCTGACACGCAGCTGCACCGTGCCGCTGGCGCCGGCGCGGAACGCGGCCACGGGATAGACCGGCGGATGCATGCGTTTGGAGCGGATGTCGACCGAAGGACCGAATGTTCCGCTCTCCGCCTGCGTCGCCATCGCACCCGCCGGCGCGATCAGCGTTGCCGCCAGACACGGCGCGAATGCGGTCCGCCACAGCCCTCCGGAGGTTGGGCTCATGCGACCAGCCGGTCGGCTTTGGCCGCGCAGATGAAATCGTTCTCCGACAGTCCGCCGACATCGTGGGTCGAATAGCGCACGACGACCCGGTCGTAGTGCACGCCGAGGTCGGGGTGGTGGTCTTCGCGATGGGCGACGAACGCCAGCGCGTTCACGAAGGCCATCGTGCGGTAGTAGTCGTCGAACCGGAAAGTACGGGTGAGCGCGCGGCCCTCCTCGGCGAGCGTCCAGCCCGGGATGTCGGGCAACAGTTCGCGCACACGGGCTTCGGGCAGCCGGTGTTCGGCGCCGCGGCGGGGCAGGCAATGGGCGTCGGCGAGCGGGATCAGGTCGGTCATGGCAGTGGCTCCTTGCGGGCGTGCGCGGTGTTCATGCGACAGACGGACAGGGCCACGTGCCGCTGCGCGGGGCCGGTAGAATACGCCGCATGATCAACATCTCCGAATCCGCCCAGTCCCACTTCCGCAAGCTGATCGAACGCGAGGCGACGCCGGGCCTCGGCGTCCGGCTGTCGGCCGTGCACGCCGGCACCAGCCGCGCCGATGTCCGGCTCGAGTTCGCCGACGACGGTGAACTGCTCGGGGACGAATGGGCGATCGATTGCGAGGGCTTCACGCTGTGGCTCGACGCGCCGAGCGTGCCGTATCTCGATGGCGCGGAGATCGACTACGAGGCGCGCGCCACCGGCGGCCAGTTGCAGATCCGTGCGCCGAAGATCAAGGGCGAGGCGCCGCCCGAAGCCGCATCGCTCGTGGAGCGCGTGCGTTGGGTGGTCGAGAACGACGTCAACCCGCAGCTGGCCCAGCACCGCGGTCACGTGACCGTGCAGGAAGTGACCGGCGATGGCGTCGTCGTGCTGCGTTTCGGCGGCGGTTGTCACGGCTGCGGTCTGGTCGACGTGACCCTGAAGCAGGGCATCGAGAAGACCCTGATGGACAAGGTGCCCGGCGTGACCGCGGTGCGCGATGCAACCGATCACGAGACCGGCGACGCGCCCTACATGCCGCGCGACGTCGCATAACCGGCCACGACGACGGGCGGCCGCGAACGGATGTTCACTTCCGCTGACCTGATCGAGGTCCTGCGTCGACGCCGACGGCGTTCGATCCGGCCCGAAGCCGCCGTCGACGGCCTGCCGCCCGGCTGGACGGCCTGGCTGTCGGCGATGCGGGTCCGTGCCGACGCGGTCACCGGGGCCACGGCGACGGCGATCATCGAGTTGCTCGCGGCGCGGCCCCCCGTGCCGCGCACGCGGCTTCCGGTGCCCGCCAACAGATTCCAGGCGTGGGCGGGGTTGCGGTATCCGCTGTGGGAACCGCCGCCGCGTGACCAGCGCGGTCTGCGCCGATGGTCGTTCGGAGCATCGCTCGTGGTCCAGATCGTCTGGATCACCCTGCTGTTCGGGCTGATGAACGCACGCTTCCTCGCCGCCGATGCGCCTGCGGCGCTGGGCGAGGAGCACGTGGTCCAGGCCGTCTTCATCGGCACGGGCACACCGGACGACGCCGGCGGCGGTGCGCCGCCGGACGGGACGGCGCCCGAGGAGACCACCGCGACCCTGCCGACACCGGCAGCGGCGACGCCGCCGGTGGCCGCGGCGCCTTCTGCCACGATCCCGGCGCCCGCGGTGGAGCCGGTGTCCGAGACAGCCGCTGCCGCCCCAGACGGCGACGCCGCTGCGGCCCAGGTGCTGCAGATCACCGACACCCCGATGCCCGACATCGACTTCACCTTGCCGCCCCCGCAGCCACGCGCGGCCCTGCCCGAGGTCGCGGTGCGCGAGCGCGAGGTGGCCGGTGCGCCGATGCAGGCGGTCGACGTGCCCGTCTTGCGCGCCCCTG
>NTJG01000042.1 GCA_002324875.1 Lysobacteraceae bacterium NML93-0793 | reverse complement strand
CGGCCCGAAGGCGGCGCACTGGTGCGCGAGGTGGCCGCGGCCGGGCACGCCTGCGCGCCGGCGCTGGCCGGCCGCTGAGCGCTCAGCCCAGCGGCAGCGGCGGTTGTGCCGGTTCGATCCGGCCCTCGCCACGCACGATGCGCTTGAACTCGGCGCGGCTCACCGAGACGTAGCGCTCGTTGCCGCCGATCTCCACCTGCGGCCCGTCCTGCACGGCGTAGCCCTGATCGTCCACACGCACCGTCATCGTGGCCTTCTTGCCGGTGTGGCAGATCGTCTTGATCTCGCTCAGTTCGTCCGCCCAGGCCAGCAGATGCTGGCTGCCTTCGAACAGCTCGCCGCGGAAATCCGTGCGCAGGCCGTAACACAGCACCGGAATCCGCAGTGCGTCGACCACCTCGGACAACTGCCACACCTGGGCGCGCGACAGGAACTGCGCCTCGTCGACCAGCACGCAGTCGAGGCCGCCCGCCGCGTCGACCAGACTGCGCACACGCGCGAGCAGATCGTCGCCGCGATCGAAGGCCACCGCCTCCGACGACAAGCCGATGCGCGACGCCACCCGGCCCACGCCCGCGCGATGGTCGAGCCGCGGGGTCAGGATCGCCGCCCGCATGCCGCGCTCGCGGTAGTTGTGGGCGCTCTGCAGCAGCGTCGTGGTCTTTCCGGCATTCATCGCCGAGTAGTAGAAATAGAGCTTGGCCATCGCTGAATTCTAGCGTCGCGCCGCAACCCCGGGCGCGGAGCGGACGCCGTCGACCGGTACACTAGCGGGCGCTATCCGATGTCCCCTGCGATGCACGGTCTGAATCCCCAACAAGCCGAAGCCCTCGGCCACGTCGACGGCCCGCTGCTGGTGCTCGCGGGCGCGGGCAGCGGCAAGACGCGCGTGATCGTCGAGAAGATCGCCCACCTGATCCAGTCCGGCCGCTACCCGGCCAAGCGCATCGCCGCGATCACCTTCACCAACAAGTCCGCCAAGGAGATGCGCGAGCGCATCGCCAAGCGCCTCCGCGGCGACGCGGCCGACGGGCTGACGATCTGCACCTTCCACGCGCTCGGCCTGAAGATGCTGCAGATCGACCACGCGAAGCTCGGCCTGCGCCGCGGATTCTCGATCTTCGATGCCGACGACAGCGCGGCGCAGTTCAAGGACCTGCTGCCGGGCGTGAAGCCCGACGTGATCCAGCTGATGCAGGGCCTGGTGTCGAAGGCCAAGAACGCCGGTCTGTCGCCCGAGGAGGCGCACGCGGCGTCGCACAGCGCGCGCGAGTTCGAGGCGGCGGCGCTGTACGCGCGCTACCAGGAACGGCTGAACGCCTTCAACGCGGTCGACTTCGACGATCTGATCCGGCTGCCGGTGCAGCTGCTCGAATCCGATCCCGATGCCGTGCTGGCCTGGCGCGAGCGCATTGGCTATCTGCTCGTCGACGAGTGCCAGGACACCAACGACGCGCAGTACCGCCTGCTCAAGGCGATCGCCGGGCCCAAGGGCAACTTCACCTGCGTGGGCGACGACGACCAGAGCATCTACGCCTGGCGCGGCGCGAATCCGGAAAATCTGCTGCAGCTGGGCACGGACTATCCGGCCTTGCGCATCGTCAAACTGGAACAGAACTACCGCTGCAGCAATCGCGTGCTGCGCGCGGCCAATGCGCTGATCGCACACAACCCGCACGAGCACCCGAAGACGCTGTGGAGCGCGCAGGCCGACGGCGAGCGCATCCGCATCTGGGAATGCCGCGATTCCGAGCACGAGGCCGAACGCGTCGCCGGCGAGATCCACTTCCTGCAGACCTCGCGCCAGGTGGAATGGAGCGAGTTCTGCATCCTGTTCCGCAGCAATCACCTGTCGCGGCCACTGGAGAAGGCACTGCAGTTGCTGCGCGTGCCGTATCACCTCAGCGGCGGCACGGCGTTTCTCGACCGCGGCGAAGTCAAGGACGCGATGGCCTGGCTGCGCGTGCTGGCCAATGCCGACGACGATTCGGCCTTCCTGCGCGCGGTGCAGTCGCCGGCGCGCGGCGTCGGTCAGACCTCGCTGGCGCGCCTGGCCGAACTCGCGCGCGGCGCGGACATGCCGATGTCGCGCGCGATCGAATCGATGGGCCTGCTCAAGCAGTTGCCACCGCGCGCGGCCAATGCGCTGAGCGAGTTCGCCGACATCGTGCGCGGGCTGCGCGCCGATGCCGCCCACATGGCACCGGGCGATCTGGTGCGCGCACTCAACGAGCGCTCGGGCCTGGTCGCGATGCTCAAGGCGCAATGCAAGACCGAGACGCTGTTCAACATCCGCCGCGGCAACCTCGACGAGCTGGCCGACTGGTTCGAGGGCGCCCGCGGCGCCGGACCGGGTGAGCTGGCGTCCCAGCTCGCGCTCTTGAGCCATTCGGACAAGAGCGACCCCGGCAACCAGGTGCGGCTGATGAGCATGCATGCGGCGAAAGGTCTGGAATTCCGCTACGTGTTCATCGTGGGCATGGACGACAACACGCTGCCGCACGAATCGAGCATCGACGAGGGCCGGATCGACGAGGAGCGCCGCTTGCTCTACGTCGGCATCACCCGCGCCAAGGAACAGCTGTGGCTGTCGCACCCGCGCGAGACCCAGCGTTGGGGCCAGAAGCTGCGGCTCACGCCGAGCCGCTTCTTCGACGAACTGCCCGCCGAAGAACTGCAGCGCGACGGCGCCGACCCGGTGGCCGACGCCGCGCGCAAGCGCGAACGCGCGAACCACGGCTTCGCTTCGATCAAGGCATTGCTGGACAGCTGAGGCGTGGCGCACCTGCCGTGAAGAGCCTCGCAGGCGCGCGCTCGCGCGCGACGGGCTTCACGCATCGCGCAAGCGTCCCTGCACGAATGGCATTCGTGCGTGTCGGTGGATCAGCCTGACGCGCGCGCGAGCAACGTGTCCAGCGCCTCGCGCAGCGCCGCGACCTCGGCTTCGAGCACGTCGACACGTGCTGCGAGCGCCGCATCGCCGTCCAACGCGCGCACGCCGCTCGTGGAGGCCGATGCCGTCGCGGCCACCGCCTCGACGTCGACCGGTCCACCCAGCAGCTGCACGAAGCGCGCCTCGCGGCGGCCGCCACCCGGCGGAATCTCGACCGCCAGCGCCTTGGCCACCAGCCGTTCGAGATGATGGCGCACGTCGTCGGCGCCGGCGAAGGCGTGCATGCGTTCACTGCGCGAGGCCAGTTCGCCGACCGTCTGCGCGCCGCGGAGCAGCAGCAGCGCCAGCAGCACGACCTGCGGCGGGGGCAGATCGAGCCGGCTGGCGATGGTGTGCTCGTAGCGCTCAGCGCGTGAGGAGAAGGACTGCCGGGCCAGCCGGTGCCCCTCCAGCTGACGCAGCGCGTGGTGGACGTCGCCGTGGCTCAGGTTCAACACGGGATCACGCGCGGTCTTCTGGTTGGCGGCGGACTGCGCGGCGTTGACGGTCAGCGGATAGACGTCCGGCGTGGTCGCCTGCTTCTCGACCAGGCAGCCCAGCACACGCGCTTCGGCGGGCGACAGGACGGGCCAGGGTGCGGGCGTCTCCATGGGCGGCACCTTGCAAAAACGGGGCGTCAGGATGCCGGCCCACGTCGCCGCTGTCATGTCCCGGCCGGACAAGGCCGCTAAACTCGCCGGTTCACACGACCACGGACCCGCCATGCGCCTGAACGCACCCGCCCTGTCCCTGATCGCGAGCGCGCTGCTGCTCGCGGCCTGCAAGCCGACGACACCGGCCGATGCACCCGAACCCGCACCGGGCACCGTCGCCGGCCCCGCTGCGACCACCCCGGCGCAGGCACCGGCCGCGACCGATCCCAGCGACAACCTCAACGCCGTGCTGTGGATCCAGCGCTCGGAGGAATATCGCGCCAACAGCCTGTCGATCTACCGCGCTGCGGCCGACCAGCTCGACAGGGCGATCGCCGAATCGAACTGGGATGCGCTGGTGCCGGAGGAACGCGAGCTGATCGGTGACGCGACCGCACTGCCGCCCGCGGTGATCATGGACATCGACGAGACCGTGCTCGACAACTCGCCCTACCAGGCGCGGCTGATCCAGAACGGACTGGAATACGACGAGGTCACCTGGGCGCAGTGGGTGGCCGAGAAGAAAGCCAAGCCGGTGCCGGGCGTGCTCGAGTTCGCACGCGCCGCCGAGGCCAAGGGCGTGACCATCCTGTACCTGTCCAACCGCGCCCAGCATCTGCAGGAGGCCACGCTCGCCAACCTGCGCGCCGAAGGCCTGCCGGTGAAGGACGAGAGCGTGTTCCTGGGCCTCGGCATGCACGTCGAGGGCTGCGAGCAGCACGGCAGCGAGAAGACCTGCCGTCGCCGCGTGGCCGGTCGCGACTATCGCGTGCTGATGCAGTTCGGCGACCAGCTCGGCGATTTCGTCGACATCGTGGCCAACACATCCGAAGCCCGCGGTCAGCTGCTGGAGGACTATGGCGACTGGTTCGGCGAGCGCTGGTGGATGCTGGCCAATCCCAGCTATGGCGGCTGGGAGCCGGCGCAGTTCAACAACGCCTGGGATCAGCCCGCCGCCGCCCGACGCGAGGCGAAACGCGCGGCGCTGAATCTGGATCAGTAATCCGATCAGTCATTTATGGATGACTTCTCGTCCATTGCATTACATCCGCCGGCGCGGTAGCCTGCGTCGGCCGTACCTTGTCCTCCGGCCCTGCCGGCTCGAAAGGGAGACCTCGCGTCTCCCTTTTTTTTTGGGCCGCGACCGGCGTTGCAGAGCGGTCACGCCTAGGGCCTGCCCCAGGGTGCGCGGCGGCGCGCGCGCGGTACGCTCGGGCCGTTCATCCGCGCGCCGTCGTTCCGTCCTGACCAGGGCGCCCGGATCCCCGCGTCCTGGGAGGCAGCACCGTGTCCCTGTCCATCGGAGGCATTCCCTCGCCGTCCCAGGTGCTGTCGGGCCTCGGTCCGCCGCTGCCGCCGCTCCTGCGCGGCGGGTTCGCCGACGGCATGCGCACGATGACGCTGCAGACCGCGAGCCACGTCTTTCCCCAAGTGAACTTCCAGTCCGGCGGACCGCCGGGCGGTGGTGCGCTGCCCGGGGGCCAGGGCATGCAGCTGCCGCTGCCGGGTGGGCAGACACTGACACTCCCGGGCCCGCCCGTGCCCGGCGGTGGACCGGCGTCGCAGGGCGCCTCGGGTGGAATGCCATCGATGCCCTCACTGCCTTCGGTGCCGGCAAGCGGACCCGGCGCGGCGGCAGCCGCCAGTGCGCCCGGCCAGCTGCTCGGCAACGCGGCCGCTGCGGTCCGCACTCTGCTGCCGTCCGCGTCACCGCCCGGCCCGCCAGCGCAGGCGGGCATGGCAGCCGGGC
>NTJG01000041.1 GCA_002324875.1 Lysobacteraceae bacterium NML93-0793 | reverse complement strand
GCTTGTGAAGTACGAGCTTCGGCTCGTTCAACTGTTCGGGCTGGGGCGCGAGGTCGATGTGCGGCCGTCCTGGCTCCTACACGTGCTCGAACACTGCGCGCCATCGGCGTGCCGCACATCGCTCTCCACTTCAAGACTACGGATTCGCGCAGACACAAGCGCGCTCGCGCGCGAACACAGCCGGTGAAGCCCGATCCGGAGCGGCTTCCGGCGCTGCCCTATAATTCGCGGCCGATACGCCGTCCCCCGAGCCCGCGCGCGCCATGACCGAAGAACTGCAGACCATCGTCGACCTGATCCGCTACGGCGCCAGCCGCTTCAACGCCGCCGGGCTGACCTTCGGTCACAGCTACGACAACGCGATCGACGAGGCCACCCAGCTCACCCTGCATGCCCTGCATCTGCCGCACGACCTGAGCCCGGTGTACGGGCAGTCGCGGGTCACGCTGGCGGAGAAGGAAGACGTGCTGGGGCTGTTCCTGCGCCGTATCGAGGAACGCGTGCCGGCCGCCTATCTGACCGGCGAGGCCTGGTTCGCCGGCCTGAGCTTCAAGTCCGACGCGCGCGCGCTGGTGCCGCGTTCGCCGATCGCCGAACTCATCCTCTCCGGCTTCGAGCCCTGGCTCGGCGGTCGAGAGGTGCGCCGCGCGCTGGATCTGTGCACCGGTTCGGGCTGCATCGCGATCGCGATGGCGCATCACAATCCCGACTGGCACGTCGACGGCGTGGATCTCAGCGACGAGGCCCTGTCGCTCGCCGCCGAGAACGAGCGCCGGCTCGAGGTGCGCAATACCCGCTTCCTCAAGTCCGACCTGTTCGACGGCCTGCAGGGCGAGCATTACGACCTGATCGTCACCAATCCGCCCTACGTCACCAACGACGAAACCGACGCGCTGCCGCAGGAGTATTCCTACGAGCCCGAAATGGGCCTGCGCGCCGGCGACGACGGCCTCGATCTGGTGCTGAAGATCCTGCGTGACGCGCCGTTGCACCTGACCGAAGACGGCCTGCTGATCTGCGAAGTGGGCGAGTCCGAGCAGCACCTGATCAAGCTGCTGCCGGAACTGCCGCTGATGTGGATCGAGTTCCAGGTCGGCCAGATGGGCATCTTCGTCGTCGAACGCCATGATCTGGTCACGCACAGCGCGAAGATCACGCGGTTGGCGGCAGAGCGCGAAGGCAAAACGTCGGCGGCGGTCGAGGCGACAGGGAGTGCGGGGGCGGGGTTGTTCTGATACCCCGTCATCCCGGTGAAGGCCGGGATCCAGCGACGTCAGCTGTGTGCTGGCAATCTGGGTAACGTTTCCCGTGCCGGAATCGAAGTCAGTGGATTCCGGCCTGCGCCGGAATGACGGATATCTGGGCACGGCGCGATTGTCGAAAAGTTCGCCCCGCAACCATGCGTCCACGCGCCACTCCGGCGCGTTAAGCTTGCCGGCCCCGCGTGTCCGTGCCGCGCGTCACCGCGCCTGCCCATGTCCAGCAATCGTTTCGGCCAACTGTTTTCCGTCACGACCTTCGGCGAAAGCCACGGGCCGGCGATCGGTTGCGTGGTCGACGGCTGTCCGCCGGGCATCGCGCTCGCGGTCGAGGATTTCGCCCACGATCTGGCACGGCGCGCGACCGGCAAGAGCCGGCACACCTCCGCGCGGCGCGAGGCCGACGACGTCGAGATCCTCAGTGGCGTCTACGAGGGCCTGACCACCGGCACGCCGATCGCGCTGCTGATCCGCAACACCGATGCGCGCAGCAAGGACTACGGCAACATCGCGCAACAGTTCCGGCCCGGGCACGCCGACTACGCCTACTGGCAGAAGTACGGCATCCGCGATCCGCGCGGCGGCGGGCGCTCGTCGGCGCGCGAGACCACGATGCGCGTTGCCGCCGCGGTGATCGCCAGGAAGTGGCTGAAGGATCGTTACGGCGTGCACGTGCACGGCTATCTGTCGCAGCTCGGCGACATCGTGCCGGCGCGCTTCGACAGTGCCGCGATCGACTGGGACGTGGTCGAGTCGAATCCGTTCTTCTGGCCCGATGCCGCGCAGGTCCCGGACCTCGAGACCTACATGGACGCGCTGCGCAAGTCCGGCGATTCGGTCGGTGCACGCGTGACCGTGGTGGCCGACGGCGTGCCGCCGGGCTGGGGCGAGCCGGTCTACGGCAAGCTCGACGGCGAACTGGCCGCGGCGATGATGTCGATCAACGCGGTCAAGGGGGTCGAGATCGGCGCCGGTTTCGCATCGATCGTCCAGAAGGGCAGCGAACACCGCGACCTGATGACGACCGACGGCTTCGCATCCAACCACGCAGGCGGCGTGCTCGGCGGCATCAGCACCGGCCAGCAGATCGTGGTGTCGACCGCATTCAAGCCGACCTCGAGCCTGCGCCTGCCGGCCGACGGGCTCGACACCGACGGCAACGTGGTCGAAGTGATCACCACCGGCCGCCACGACCCGTGCGTGGGCATCCGCGCGACGCCGATCTGCGAAGCGATGCTGGCCCTGGTGCTGATGGACCAGGCGCTGCGCCATCGTGCGCAGTGCGGCGATGTCGGCATGGTGACGCCGCGGATTCCGGGGCGCATCGATGGCTGAGTCGCGCCCGAAGGTCTGGGTGTCGCAGCCGCTGTTCGACGACATCGTCGAGCGCCTGCACGCGCATTTCGACGTGCTGCAGGTGCCGGACGTCGGCGAGCACGACGCGTCCGCGATCGCCGACGCATTGCGCGAGGTCGACGGCGCGCTGGTGACGCTCAACGAGCGCATCGGTGCCGACGAGATCGCCGACGCACCGCAGCTGCGCGCGGTCGCCAACGTCGGCGTCGGCTACAACAATCTCGACGTGCCGGCGCTGCACGCGCGCGGCATCGTCGCGACCAATACCCCTGACGTCTTGACCGAGACCACCGCCGATTTCGGCTTCGCGCTGATGATGGCCGCCGCACGCCGCGTCACCGAGGCCGAGCGCCACCTGCGCGCCGGCAAGTGGCAGGGCTGGAACTTCAAGGGCCTGCTCGGCGCGGATCTGCACGGCAGCACGCTCGGCATCCTCGGCATGGGCCGGATCGGGCAGGGCATCGCACGGCGCGCGGCCGGCTTCGACATGCGTGTGCTGTATCACAACCGCAGCCGTCTGCCGGCCGACATCGAGCGCAGCTGCAAGGCGGAGTACGTCGACTTCGACACCCTGTTCGCCGAGGCCGATCACCTGGTGCTGGTGCTGCCGTATTCGGCCGCCACCCACCACATCGTCGATGCCGCGGCCCTGGCGAAGATGCAGCCGACCGCGACGCTGACCAACATCGCGCGTGGCGGCATCGTCGACGAGGCCGCGCTGGCCGATGCGCTGGAACGCGGCCGTCTGGCCTCGGCCGCGCTCGACGTGTTCGAGGGCGAGCCTGCCGTGAATCCGCGCCTGCTTGCGCTCGACACCATCGTGCTCACCCCGCATATCGCCAGCGGCAGCCTCGCCACGCGTCGCGCGATGGTCGCGCTCGCCGTCGACAATCTGATCGCCGCGCTGGGCGCTGGGCCGGATGCCGGACGACCGCCGACGCCGATCCGGCCTGCCGCGATTGACGGCAAAGACGCGAAACGTCCGGGAACCGCCTGAGCATCCAGAGCGGGCGGTTCCCCGAAGCCGAACCCAGTGCAGCGCCCGCGCACCATGCGCGACCCACGTCCAGATCATCTCGAGAAATCTTCATGTCCAGTTCCCAGACCCGCCGTTTCCGCGTTGCCGTCGTCGGTGCCACCGGCGCCGTCGGCGAGACCATGCTGTCGATCCTCGCCGAGCGTGATTTCCCCGTCTCCGAACTCGTCGCCCTCGCCAGCGAGCGTTCGGCCGGCACCACCGTGAAGTTCGGCGACGACGACATCGTCGTGCAGGACCTCGCGACCTTCGACCCGGCCGGCGTCGACATCGCGCTGTTCTCCGCCGGCGGCGACACCAGCAAGGCCTTTGCGCCGAAGTTCGCCGCGGCCGGCGCCGTCGTCATCGACAACAGCTCGGCGTTCCGCTACGACGACGACGTGCCGCTGGTGATCAGCGAAGTGAACCCGGAAGCGGCGCGCACGCGTCCGCGCGGCATCATTGCCAATCCCAACTGCTCGACGATGCAGATGCTGGTGGCGCTCGCGCCGCTGCACCGCAAGGCGGGCATCCTGCGCATCAACGTGTCGACCTACCAGTCGGTCTCGGGCGCGGGCCGCTCGGCGATGGAAGAGCTCGGCCGCCAGACCGGCGATCTGCTGAACTTCCGCGAGATCGATCCGCAGAAGTTTCCGGTGCAGATCGCGTTCAATCTGATTCCGCAGATCGACGCGTTTCTCGAAAACGGCTTCACCAAGGAAGAGATGAAGCTGGTCTGGGAGACGCACAAGATCCTCGGCGACGACAGCATCCGGGTGAACCCCACCGCGGTGCGTGTGCCGGTGTTCTACGGCCACTCGGAATCGGTCGCGGTCGAACTGCGCGAGAAGATCAGCGTCGACGAGGCGCGCGCGCTGCTGGCGGCCGCGCCGGGTGTCGAGGTGATCGACGAGCGCACGGCCGGCGGTTATCCGACCCCGGTCACGCACGCCTCGGGGCGCGACCCGGTGTTCGTCGGCCGCATCCGCGAGGACCTGTCGCACCCGAACGGCCTGAACCTGTGGATCGTCGCCGACAACATCCGCAAGGGCGCCGCGCTCAATGCGGTGCAGGTCGCCGAACTGGTCGCGGCCGAGGGCTGATCGTTGCGGATCGGGAGGCCGCGCCGCTACAGTCGCCGGATGATCAGGGGAACCACCATCGCGCGCATCGCGCAGCGTCTGCTGCTGGCGGGGCTGTTGCTGGCCGTCGCCGGGCCGGTCCTCGCGCTGGGTTTGGGGCGCATCGAAGTGCGCTCCCAGCAAGGGCAGCCGCTTCTGGCGGAAATTCCCATCGTGTCCAGCGATCCGGCCGAGCTGCGTGCGCTGCAGGCGCGGCTGGCGTCGCCGGAGACCTTCGCCCGCATCGGCCTCGAGCCGCCGCAGGGGCTGGTCTCGGACCTGCAGTTCAGTGTGGCGCTGGATCCGCGAGGACGTCCGGTCATCCGGGTCACCAGCGCAGCCCCGGTGACCCAGGAGTCGCTGACCTTCCTGGTCGAGGTGGACTGGGGGCAGGGACGGCTGGTGCGCGAGTATTCGGCCCTGGTGGCGGTGCCCGACACCCTGGCCGCGCCGGCGCAGCCGGCGATCCAGGCGCCGGTGGCTGCACCGCCGGCAAGCATCGTGCGCGCTCCGGCGGCTGCACCGGCGGCCGTGGACGCGCCCGAGCGCGAAAGCGCTGCGTCGTCCGAGGCCGTGGCCACGCAGGCGCCCGCCGCGCCCGTGGCCCG
>NTJG01000040.1 GCA_002324875.1 Lysobacteraceae bacterium NML93-0793 | reverse complement strand
AAACCGCGCTAGAATGGGCGGCTCGCTTCGGAGGAAACGACGAAGCATCGGGAAGCAGGCGCTGAGGCCACTTCCGAAGATCTTTGACAGTGTGCGCAGGATACTTATGCGGACGTCTGGCTGGTGGCGTTAGTCCATTAGCAGATGTCTAAGTAAAGAACCAAGAAAGATTCAACAGCATGCAAATGCTGGCGAGTAGTTCGAGTTTCTGGAAAAGACGACTGCACTCGAAGCATTAGATGCTACTTCGGTAGTGTCGAAAATTTTAAGTGAAGAGTTTGATCCTGGCTCAGAGTGAACGCTGGCGGCAGGCCTAACACATGCAAGTCGAACGGCAGCACAGAGGAGCTTGCTCCTTGGGTGGCGAGTGGCGGACGGGTGAGGAATACATCGGAATCTGCCTATTTGTGGGGGATAACGTAGGGAAACTTACGCTAATACCGCATACGACCTACGGGTGAAAGCGGAGGACCTTCGGGCTTCGCGCAGATAGATGAGCCGATGTCGGATTAGCTAGTTGGCGGGGTAAAGGCCCACCAAGGCGACGATCCGTAGCTGGTCTGAGAGGATGATCAGCCACACTGGAACTGAGACACGGTCCAGACTCCTACGGGAGGCAGCAGTGGGGAATATTGGACAATGGGCGCAAGCCTGATCCAGCCATGCCGCGTGGGTGAAGAAGGCCTTCGGGTTGTAAAGCCCTTTTGTTGGGAAAGAAAAGCAGTCGGTTAATACCCGATTGTTCTGACGGTACCCAAAGAATAAGCACCGGCTAACTTCGTGCCAGCAGCCGCGGTAATACGAAGGGTGCAAGCGTTACTCGGAATTACTGGGCGTAAAGCGTGCGTAGGTGGTTTGTTAAGTCTGATGTGAAAGCCCTGGGCTCAACCTGGGAATTGCATTGGATACTGGCAGGCTAGAGTGCGGTAGAGGGTAGTGGAATTCCCGGTGTAGCAGTGAAATGCGTAGAGATCGGGAGGAACATCCGTGGCGAAGGCGACTACCTGGACCAGCACTGACACTGAGGCACGAAAGCGTGGGGAGCAAACAGGATTAGATACCCTGGTAGTCCACGCCCTAAACGATGCGAACTGGATGTTGGGTTCAATTAGGAACTCAGTATCGAAGCTAACGCGTTAAGTTCGCCGCCTGGGGAGTACGGTCGCAAGACTGAAACTCAAAGGAATTGACGGGGGCCCGCACAAGCGGTGGAGTATGTGGTTTAATTCGATGCAACGCGAAGAACCTTACCTGGCCTTGACATGCACGGAACTTTCCAGAGATGGATTGGTGCCTTCGGGAACCGTGACACAGGTGCTGCATGGCTGTCGTCAGCTCGTGTCGTGAGATGTTGGGTTAAGTCCCGCAACGAGCGCAACCCTTGTCCTTAGTTGCCAGCACGTAATGGTGGGAACTCTAAGGAGACCGCCGGTGACAAACCGGAGGAAGGTGGGGATGACGTCAAGTCATCATGGCCCTTACGGCCAGGGCTACACACGTACTACAATGGGAAGGACAGAGGGCTGCGAACCCGCGAGGGCAAGCCAATCCCAGAAACCTTCTCTCAGTCCGGATCGGAGTCTGCAACTCGACTCCGTGAAGTCGGAATCGCTAGTAATCGCAGATCAGCATTGCTGCGGTGAATACGTTCCCGGGCCTTGTACACACCGCCCGTCACACCATGGGAGTTTGTTGCACCAGAAGCAGGTAGCCTAACCGCAAGGAGGGCGCTTGCCACGGTGTGGCCGATGACTGGGGTGAAGTCGTAACAAGGTAGCCGTATCGGAAGGTGCGGCTGGATCACCTCCTTTAGAGACAAGACAACATCGCTTGTCCAGGCGTCCTCATAAGTAACCTGCACGATTGGTAATCAAGCAAGACTGGGTCTGTAGCTCAGGTGGTTAGAGCGCACCCCTGATAAGGGTGAGGCCGGTGGTTCGAGTCCTCCCAGACCCACCACTTGGGGCCTTAGCTCAGCTGGGAGAGCACCTGCTTTGCAAGCAGGGGGTCGTCGGTTCGATCCCGACAGGCTCCACCATTCTTGGTTGATGATTCACCGATCGCTGCGCACACATCAGATTTGAATGGTGCCGGGCATTGTGGCCCGACACCGGATCTTTGAAAAATAGGGAAGTAGCGAGCGTCTGAGACAAAAACTCAAACGTGTCGTGAGGCTAAGGCGGGGACCTCGAGTCCCTAATATTGAGTCGTTATATTTGCGTCGGTGCTTTGTACCCACCGGCCGAGTATGACCCCGAGGCGACTTGGGGTTATATGGTCAAGCGAATAAGCGCACACGGTGGATGCCTTGGCGGTCAGAGGCGATGAAGGACGTGGTAGCCTGCGAAAAGTATCGGGGAGCTGGCAACAAGCTTTGATCCGGTAATGTCCGAATGGGGAAACCCACCCGCTTGCGGGTATCGTGCAGTGAATACATAGCTGTACGAGGCGAACGCGGTGAACTGAAATATCTAAGTAACCGTAGGAAAAGAAATCAACCGAGATTCCCTGAGTAGTGACGAGCGAACGGGGAACAGCCCAAAAGTCGATTTGGTTCTAGCAAAACGGTCCTGGAAAGACCGGCCATAGAAGGTGACAGCCCTGTATGCGAAAGGGCCATATCGATGAAAAATGAGTAGGGCGGGGCACGAGAAACCCTGTCTGAACATGGGGGGACCATCCTCCAAGGCTAAATACTCCTGACCGACCGATAGTGAACCAGTACCGTGAGGGAAAGGCGAAAAGAACCCCGGAGAGGGGAGTGAAATAGACCCTGAAACCGTGTGCGTACAAGCAGTCGGAGCCCGCAAGGGTGACGGCGTACCTTTTGTATAATGGGTCAGCGACTTATTGTTCGTGGCAAGCTTAACCGTATAGGGGAGGCGAAGGGAAACCGAGTCTGATAAGGGCGCATAGTCGCGGGCAATAGACCCGAAACCGGGTGATCTAGTCATGCCCAGGGTGAAGGTTGAGTAACATCAACTGGAGGCCCGAACCCACTCCCGTTGCAAAGGTAGGGGATGAGGTGTGATTAGGAGTGAAAAGCTAATCGAACCCGGAGATAGCTGGTTCTCCTCGAAAGCTATTTAGGTAGCGCCTCATGTGAATCTTCCTGGGGGTAGAGCACTGTTATGGCTAGGGGGTCATTGCGACTTACCAAACCATTGCAAACTCCGAATACCAGGACAGACTGCATGGGAGACACACGGCGGGTGCTAACGTCCGTCGTGAAAAGGGAAACAACCCAGACCCACAGCTAAGGTCCCAAATTATCACTAAGTGGGAAACGATGTGGAAAGGCACAGACAGCCAGGAGGTTGGCTTAGAAGCAGCCACCCTTTAAAGAAAGCGTAATAGCTCACTGGTCGAGTCGGTCTGCGCGGAAGATTTAACGGGGCTAAGTGATAAACCGAAGCTTGGGGTGCACACCTTTGGTGTGCGCGGTAGAGGAGCGTTCCGTAAGCCGTCGAAGGCAGATTGAGAAGTCTGCTGGAGGTATCGGAAGTGCGAATGCTGACATGAGTAACGATAATGCGGGTGAAAAGCCCGCACGCCGAAAGCCCAAGGTTTCCTTGCGCAACGTTAATCGACGCAGGGTGAGTCGGCCCCTAAGGCGAGGCAGAAATGCGTAGTCGATGGGAAGCTGGTTAATATTCCAGCACCTCGCATAAGTGCGATGGGGGGACGGAGAAGGTTAGGTCTACCAGGCGTTGGTTGTCCTGGAGAAAGGCGGTAGGAGTGGGTCTTAGGCAAATCCGGGACCCTTCAACTCCGAGCACCGAGACGAGCTCATTAGAGCGAAGTGACTGATACCACGCTTCCAGGAAAAGCCCCTAAGCTTCAGCTTATGCAGACCGTACCGTAAACCGACACAGGTGGGTAGGAAGAGAATTCTAAGGCGCTTGAGAGAACTCGGGTGAAGGAACTAGGCAACATAGCACCGTAACTTCGGGAGAAGGTGCACCCTTTTTGGTGGCTCATGCGAGCTATAGCTGAAGAGGGTCGCAGTGACCAGGCCGCTGCGACTGTTTATCAAAAACACAGGACTCTGCAAACACGAAAGTGGACGTATAGGGTCTGACGCCTGCCCGGTGCCGGAAGGTTAATTGATGGGGTCAGCCGCAAGGCGAAGCTCTTGATCGAAGCCCCGGTAAACGGCGGCCGTAACTATAACGGTCCTAAGGTAGCGAAATTCCTTGTCGGGTAAGTTCCGACCTGCACGAATGGCGTAACGATGGCGGCGCTGTCTCCACCCGAGACTCAGTGAAATTGAAATCGCTGTGAAGATGCAGCGTTCCCGTGGCAAGACGGAAAGACCCCGTGAACCTTTACTATAGCTTTACATTGAACGTTGAGTTCGTCTGTGTAGGATAGGTGGGAGGCTTTGAAACCCTGGCGCCAGCTGGGGTGGAGCCAACCTTGAAATACCACCCTGTCGTGCTTGACGTTCTAACCTAGGTCCGTTATCCGGATCGGGGACCATGTATGGTGGGTAGTTTGACTGGGGCGGTCTCCTCCCAAAGAGTAACGGAGGAGCTCGAAGGTACGCTCAGCGCGGTCGGACATCGCGCACTGTGTGCAAAGGCATAAGCGTGCTTGACTGCGAGATCGACGGATCAAGCAGGTACGAAAGTAGGACTTAGTGATCCGGTGGTTCTGTATGGAAGGGCCATCGCTCAACGGATAAAAGGTACTCCGGGGATAACAGGCTGATACCGCCCAAGAGTTCATATCGACGGCGGTGTTTGGCACCTCGATGTCGGCTCATCACATCCTGGGGCTGTAGTCGGTCCCAAGGGTATGGCTGTTCGCCATTTAAAGTGGTACGCGAGCTGGGTTCAGAACGTCGTGAGACAGTTCGGTCCCTATCTGCCATGGGCGTTGGAGATTTGAGAGGGGCTGCTCCTAGTACGAGAGGACCGGAGTGGACGAACCTCTGGTGTTCCGGTTGTCACGCCAGTGGCACTGCCGGGTAGCTATGTTCGGAAGCGATAACCGCTGAAAGCATCTAAGCGGGAAGCGCGCCTCAAGATGAGATCTCCCGGGAGCTTGACTCCCCTGAAGGAACCATCAAGACCAGGTGGTTGATAGGCTGGGTGTGTAAGTACAGCAATGTATTGAGCTAACCAGTACTAATGATCCGTGTGGCTTGACCATATAACCTCAAGTTGCTTCGCAAGAAGCATCCTTGGCCAACGACACGAATGAGTCGTCTAAAATGTTCGCTACTTCCCAACCTCTGAGAGCGTGAGCGCTGTCAGTCCCACTTTCGATCGCAGACCTGCGTCGATAACCGGACCGATCGGCGACCCTCCACCCTCTCCCTGGTGACTATAGCTGTATGGAACCACCCGATCCCATTCCGAACTCGGAAGTGAAACGTACATGCGCCGATGGTAGTGTGCATCTAGCATGCGAGAGTAGGTCATCGCCAGGGTTTT
>NTJG01000004.1 GCA_002324875.1 Lysobacteraceae bacterium NML93-0793 | reverse complement strand
CACAGCCCCTGCTCCGACGCCGCCACCGCCCCCGACCGCACCTGCCGCCGCCGCAGAGGCCGCGGGTATGACCGCATTCGGCTCAGACGCGGTCGCCGCGCCCCGGCCGTCCGCAGCGCCGACGGACTCGACCGCAGCCCCCGCCGTGGTGGATGCGCCCGCACCGGCGCCAGTCCGCAGCGAGGCGGTCGCGCGACGCGCGATACCGGCGTTCGACGCGCTCGAGGACCTGCCTGACCACGACGAGCCCCCGGCCACGGCCGACTCGCCCCAGGTGCGCGCGGCGTGGCTGGAGCGCGTGCGCGAGCTGCTCGACACCGGCGACATCGTGGCCGCCCGCGCGAGTCTCGCCGAGTTCCATCGCCGTCACCCCGACGCCGATCTGCCGCCCGATCTGCGCGCGCTGCTGGACTGAGCACGCGATGCCGCTGGACACCCTGGCCGCGCCGGCCACGCACGCGCTGGAGATCAAGCACAGCCGCTTCGTCGCACACGCGGCGCCGATCGAGAACGAAGACGGCGCGATGCGTGTTCTTCGCGATGTCCACGTGCCCGATGCCACCCACAACTGCTGGGCCTGGCGGGTGGGCGACCAGTACCGCTCCAGCGACGACGGCGAGCCCGCCGGCACCGCAGGACGGCCGATCCTTGCGGCGATCGACGGCCAGGGCTTCGACCGCATCGCGGTCGTCGTCGTGCGCTGGTACGGCGGCATCAAGCTGGGTGCGGGCGGCCTGGTGCGCGCCTATGGCGGTTGCGCGGCCGAGTGCCTGCGCACCGCTGCACGACAGCCGCTGGTGGATCTGGCGCGCGTCGTGCTGCGCGCGCCGTTCGACGCGCTCGGCAGCGTGCACGCGGCGCTGCCGGGGGCGCAGGCCCACAAACTGTCCGAAACCTTCGATGCCGACGGCGTCGTGCTGCACATCGAACTGCCGCGCGACCACGTTCCGGACTTGAAAATCCGCCTGCGCGATGCCACCCGTGACCGGGTCGAGTTCGCTCCCGCCGCGGACGATGCCCCCTGATGGCCTTCCAATCCCCGCGCGCCCCCGACGCTGCCCAGGCCAAGGCCCCCGTCACCGCCCTCAAGACGCTCTGGCCGTTCGTGATGCGGCAGCGCGGATTGTTCGCGGCCTGGTTGATCGCGCTCGCGTTGTCGTCAGTGGCCACACTGAGCCTGCCGGTCGCGGTGCGCGGCATGATCGACCAGGGCTTCGCCGATGCCGACCGCATCGACGCCACGTTCGCCGTGCTGCTGCTGGTGGCGATCGCGCTGGCGCTGTTCACGGCCGCGCGCTTCTTCTTCGTATCGCTGCTCGGCGAGCGCGTGGTCGCCGACCTGCGCACCCGGCTCTACGGCCACCTGCTCGATCTCGACCAGGCGTTCTTCGAACGCAACCGCAGCGGCGACCTGGTCTCGCGTCTGAGTGCCGATACCGAACTGTTGCGCTCGGTGGTCGGCTCGACGATGTCGGTCGCGTTGCGCAGCACGGTGATGGTGCTGGGCAGCATGGTGATGCTGGTGGTCACCAGTCCGCGGCTCGCGGCGTTCACGCTGATCGGCATCCCGCTGTTCGTGCTGCCGCTGGTGCTCGGCGGTCGCCGCCTCGAGAAGATCTCGCGCCAGAGCCAGGACCGGATCGCCGACGCCAACGCGCTCGCCAACGAGACACTGGGCGCGATCCGCACTGTCCAGGCGCACGCGCGCGAACCCTACGAGCGCGACCGTTTCGGAACCGCCGTCGCGGTCTCGGTGGCCACCGCACGACGCCGCATCGGATTGCAGGCGATCATCACCGCGGTCGCGATCACGCTGATCTTCGGCGCGGTGACCGCCGTGCTGTGGTCGGGCGCGCACGACGTGATCAACGGCGACATGACCGCCGGCACGCTGGGGCAGTTCGTGCTCTACGCGCTGTTCGGTGCGGGTTCGGTGGGCGCGCTGGCGGAAGTGTGGAACGAGCTGCAGCGCGCCGCCGGTGGCATGGGGCGGATCTCCGAACTGCTGGTCGAAACCCCGGCGATCGCCGCCCCTGCGCAGCCTGTGGATGCACCTGCACCCCGCGGCGCGCTGACGTTCGATGCGGTGACCTTCCACTACCCCACCCGCCCCGATACGGCCGCACTCGACGCGTTCACGCTGGACGTCGCCCCGGGTGAAACGGTGGCCCTGGTGGGCCCCTCGGGCGCGGGCAAGAGCACCGTGCTGTCGATGCTGCTGCGCTTCCACGATCCCGAAGCCGGCGCGGTGCGCATCGACGGCGTCGACGTCCGTGCGCTCGCGCCCGAGGCCCTGCGCGCGCAGATCGCACTGGTGCAGCAGCAGCCGACGATCTTCGCCACCAGCGCACGCGAGAACATCCGCTACGGCCGCCTCGATGCGAGCGATGCGGACATCGAGGCCGCCGCGCGCGCCGCCGAAGCGCACGGCTTTCTCGCCGCGCTTCCCGACGGCTATGACGCCCAGCTCGGCGAGCGCGGCGCGCGGCTGTCCGGCGGCCAGCAGCAACGCATCGCGATCGCGCGGGCCTTGCTGCGCGACGCGCCGATCCTGCTGCTGGACGAAGCGACGTCCGCGCTCGATGCACAGAGCGAGCACGCCGTGCAGCAGGCACTGGCGCGGTTGATGGAGGGCCGCACCACGCTGGTGATCGCGCACCGTCTGGCCACCGTGCTCAAAGCCGACCGCATCGTGGTGATGGACGCCGGCCGCATCGTCGCCCAGGGCACCCACGCCGAACTGCTGACCCAGGGCGGGCTCTACGCGGAACTCGCGCGGCTTCAGTTCATCGACTGAGCCGCTACCCCGACGCCGCCGATGGCATGCCCGTGTGCGCGCGACGACGCAGGTGCGGGCCCGGTCACCGGCGCGTCGCGGTGCTGCAAGGCCTGCACGGCATGATCCACCGCATGCCGCAACATCGCCGGTGCGACATAGCGGCGATGCACGCCGCCGATCGCGGCCATGTACAGCCGGCCGAACAGATTGCGCGTGCGCACCCGCGTGGCCATCGTGCACACCAGCGTGCCGTCTGCGGATGCGCGGACGCCGATACAGGTGCGGAACGCGAGATGCCGGTCATCTGCACCGAGGATCACTTCCACCCGGCGTCCGTCGCGACTGCAACGTTCGGCCAGCACCGGGTGACGGCCCGCGAATCGCAGCGGCGCATCGCCCGACAGCAGCGACGAGGCCGGGCATCCCAGCGGCGAGCGGCGCAGGCCGGCCGGTCGCACCAGCACGTTGCGCAGCGCCATCAGCCGCGAGACGCCATCGGGCGGGTTTTCGACGAACCCGGTGAGCAGCGCGTCCATGACCTGCGCGGGCGTTGCGCCCCGGCAGACCGCGTCACCGAGTCGGAGCGAGACCTGATCCTCGTGCGCGATCGGCCCGGCCAGTTGCGTCTGCAGCAGGGCATCCGCGTCGACGGCGCCGGTGGTCACGCGACGTCCGCCGCCGTTGTCGGCACGGAAGCCCGCGATGGCACGTTGAACGGCGACGCGCCCGCGCAGACGCCCCACCGCTCCACGGAGCGCACTGCAGCACCGCGCCGCGACCGACGCCGGCGGCGCATGCAGCGACAACGCCGTCGTGGCAATTGAATCCGCATCGCGCAGTGCGTGATCGAGCAGCGCCTGTACATGCGGCGGCAGGCACTCGGTCAGCGCGGGAATGTCGGCCGTGTTGCCGACCACGCGCGCGCGTGTCGCGGCGTCGAGCACGCCCGCGGTCTCGTCGGGATGGCAGGACAGTGCGAACAACGTGGGGTGCGGACCGCCGGGCCGCGCGGCAATGAACTGGTGCCAGGTGCCGCCGCCGAAACGCACCGAGAACAGGCAGTCGGGCGGTACGTCCACGACGTGCAGTGCATCGAGGAAGGCGCGCGGGTCGGCATCGATCTGCGCCTGGGAGGCGGTCGAAAAGCGCAGATGCGCGCCCGCGCTGCCCGACACCGCGGTGAACACGCGGTTGCCCGCATGACGATGGACGGGATGCCCGCCGGCACCGACGCCGAACGTATAGAGCGATGACGTGTCCCCATGCGCGAGATCCATCCCGCCGATCCGCGCCGACGGCTCATCGAGCGCATCGACGAACGCCGGATGCGCCTGCTGGCGCCGCAGGGCATCGCCGATCACCACGTCGCCCTGGCCCGGCGCGAACTGCGCGATCAGGGTCACCTCGACCGGCAGCCCGCCGCAATGCGACGGCAGACGCACCGACGGAAACGTCGCCGACGGACGCAGCGCGGTGAACGCCGCGCGCGTGGCAGGCCGGCGCAGGGCATCCGCGGCCAGCGCGCTCATGCCGCGCCTGACGTGCGGCGTTCGCGCTTCAGCGGGCCCGCAAGCGGGCACACCTCGGCGGCCCAGGCGAAGACCGTGTTCGCGAGCCGGTCGGGCACCAGTCGGACGTACACGAACTGCCCGCGTTTCTCGCGCTCGATCAGCCCGGCCTGCTCGAGCACCCGCAGATGTCCCGACAGGGCCGGCTTGCTGAAATCGAATCGCGCACCGATCTCCCCGGCAGTCAGCTCGCCGGCGTTGAGGTAAGCGAGGATCTGTCTGCGCGGCGTGGACGCCAGCGCTTCGAATACGCGATCCATGATCCGATCCTGTTAATTAATTTCTTAATTAATTATCAGCCATCACCGCGCACGTCAAGCTCGCCGCTCCCGTCTCCCTGTCTGGACGGGCGCGACGCGCTTCCGCGAATCAGCGCACCGACGGCGTCAGCGCATCGACGAATTCCGGCGCCAAGGCCAGCGACCCGAACACGCCGTGCTGCGTGCCACTGAGCACCCGCAGCATGTGCCCGCGTCCGCCCGGCAGACGCCCCATCGGCCGGAAGGCCACATCGCGCGTCTTCGCGATCAGGTCGCGCTCGGACTGGAAGACCGGCGTCAGCCAGCGGCTCCAGAACTGGTAAATCGCGACGTGCCGGCGCCGCACGCGGGCGTACGCGGCGAGGGCCGCGGGCAAGTCCTCGCTGCGCAGTGCATCGCGCAGTGCTTCCGCGTCGAGCAGGGCCATGTTGACGCCCTGCCCCAGCTGCGGGCTCATCGCATGCGCAGCGTCGCCGAGCAGCACCCAGCGACCGCGATGCCAGCGGCTCAGCGTGACATCGCGATAGGTCGCGCGCGCCAGGTGGGCGTGCGTGGTAGTCGATGCCAGCAGTGCCGAGGCCTCGGGCCAGATCGACGCGACGCTGGCGCGCCAGCCGTCGAGCGCGGCGGCCTGCCAGCCGTCGAAGGCTGCGATCGGCAGGCTCCAGAAAAAACTGAGCCGCGGCGTCGCATCGCCGGGGCGCGTGCCGACCGGCAACAGGCCGATCATGCGGCGCGCCGCCACGTAGCGCTGGCGCAGTTCGGTGAGATGCGGCCAGTCGGCGGCGTCGAGCAGGCACCACAGCGCGCCCCAGGGGTACACCGCATCGCGGCGCACGCCGCCGAGCCGGCCGCGCAGACGCGACGCGGCGCCGTCCGCCGCGAGCACCAGATCGAACGGGCCGTGCCGTCCGCCGTCGGCGTCGCGCAGCCAGCGGTCGTCCGCGTCATCGGGGCCCTCGATGGTGATGCCCGCATGCAGCACCGTATCGCCACGCGCCTGGTCGAGGATCGAGAACAGTGCACCGCGCTGCATGCCGATGCCACACAGCCGCGGGTCGAGTCCGGCGTAGCGCATGTCCATGACCGCACGGCCGCAGGGCGTCTCGCCATACAGCCGGTCGACGCGCGCGCCATGCGACAGAACGTCATCGAGCAGCCCCATGCGCCACAGCACCTGCAGGCCGCTGGGCTGCAGCAGGAAGCCGGCACCGAGCGGTCCCGGCTCGGGCGCGCGTTCGAAGATCTCGGCCTGATGCCCATCCCGCGCCAGCAGGACGGCGGCGGCCTGCCCGGCCGTGCCGTACCCGACGATGGCGATGCGCAATGGCGTCATGGAAGCTCCAGAGGGGGCGCCAGCATACCGGTGACGCCACCGACCCGGCAGCGACCGAAGCGCGCGCCTCATACGAAAAAGGGCCGCCCCGTTACCGGAGCGGCCCTCGCTGATCAGACGTAATCGTGATCAGTGCGTCGGTCGCGTGTCCATCGGGGGCTCACCGGACGGCGCGTCGAGGCCGAGCCGCGGATCCGGCCGGTCGAGCTTGTCACCCAGCATGCGCCGCACGATCACGAAGAACACCGGAATCATCAGCAGGCCCAGGAACGTGGCGAACAGCATGCCGCCGATCACGCCGGTGGCGAGTGCATGCCGCGCGTTCGCACCCGCACCGCTGGACAGCGCCATCGGCGTGACGCCCATGATGAAGGCGAACGAAGTCATCAGGATCGGACGGAAGCGCAGGTTGGCGGCCTCGACCGTGGCATCGCGCAGCGTCTTTCCTTCGCGGTACTGCTGCACCGCAAATTCGACGATCAGGATCGCGTTCTTCGCCGCCAGACCGATCACCGTCACCATGCCGATCTTGAAGAAGATGTCGTTCGACAGGCCCGGGCGCAGCATCGTGAACACCACCGCGCCGAGGATGCCCAGCGGCACCACCAGCAACACCGCGACCGGAATCGACCAGCTCTCGTACAAGGCCGCGAGACACAGGAACACCACCACCACCGACAGCACCAGCAGCAACGTGGCCGCATTGCCGGCGATGATCTCCTGGTAGGACAGGCCCGCCCAGTCGTAACCGAAGCCGGCCGGCAGATCGTTCTCCACGAACTGCTCCATCGCCGCCATCGCCTCGCCGGAACTGCGGCCCGGCGCCTGTGCGCCCACGATGTTCACCGCCGCATAGCCGTTGTAGCGCGTCAGCGACGGCGTGCTGGCACCCCACTCCGGGTTCACCACGGTGCTGAGCGGAATCATCGTCGGCGTGCCGTCGGCGTTGGTCGACATCGCACTCGGCGTGTAGAAGCGGCCGATCGAGCCCGGATCGGTCCGATACTGCGCATCGGCCTGCATGTTGACGCGCTTGATGCGGCCTTCGGAAACGTAGTCGTTGACGTACACCGGCGCCAGCATCAGCTGGATCGCGCTGTAGATGTCGGTCACCGACAGCCCCATCGACTGCGCCTGCACCCGGTCGACGTGCAGCTGCAGCTGCGGCGCGTCCTCGAGCGTGTTCGGACGCACGCCCTGCAGCACGTCCGGCTTCTGCGCGGCGAGCCCGAGCAGCTGGTTGCGTGCCTGCTGCAGCGCTGCGTTGCCGGCACCGGTGCGGTCCTGGAGGTACATGTCGAAGCCGCCGAACTGGCCCAGACCCTGCACCGTCGGCAGGTTCACGACGAAGATCGTCGCGTCGCGCACGCCCTGCAGCGCGCCATTGGCCTCGCCGAGAAAGCCGTTGATGTCGACATCGCGTTCGGCCCAGTCCTTGAGCTTGATGAAGCCCATGCCGACGTTCTCGCCCTGACCGACGAAGCTGAAACCCGCGACCTGCAACATGCTCTCGTAAGCGGGGTTCTGCTCGAGGCGCGCGCGCACGTCCTCGAACACCGCGTTCGTGCGCTGCAGGGTCGAGCCCGGCGGCAACTGCACGATCGCCAGTGCGTAGCCCTGGTCTTCCTCGGGCAGGAAGCTGCCCGGCAGGCGCACGTAGAGGAACCCGCACACGACCACCAGCACCACGAACACCGCCATCCAGCGCGGCGCATGCCGCACCGCGCTGCCGATGTGGCCGACGTAGGTGCGGTTCACGCGGTCGTAGTACTTGTTGAAGGTGCGGACGACCACGTTGTCCTTGCGCTCGCCCGGCGGCGCATGCTGCTTGAGGAACGTCGCGCACAGCGCAGGCGTGAAGCCCAGCGCGAGGAAGGCCGAGAACGCCATCGAGATCGCGATCGTGATCGCGAACTGCTTGTAGATCTCACCCGAGGCACCGCCCTGCAGCGCACTGGGAATGAACACCGCCGCCAGCACCACGGTGATCGCGACCACCGCGCCGGTGATCTGCTCCATCGCCTTGATGGTCGCCTCGCGCGGCGGCAGATGCTCCTCGGCCATGATGCGTTCGACGTTCTCGATCACCACGATCGCGTCGTCGACCACGATGCCGATCGCCAGCACCATCGCGAACAGCGTCAGCTGGTTGACCGTGAAGCCGAGCAGGCTGAGCCCGAGGAACGTGCCCAGCAGCGCGATCGGGATGACAAGCGTGGGAATGATTGTCGCGCGCAGGTTCTGCAGGAACAGCAGCATCACCAGGAAGACCAGGATCACCGCCTCGATCAGGGTCTTGACGACTTCCTTGATCGACAGGGTGACGAAGGTGGTGCTGTCGAACGGCGTGAACCATTCGATGTTCGACGGGAACGACGGCTGCAGCTCGTCCATCCGCGCGCGCACGGCCTCGGCCACGGTGAGCGCATTGGCGCCGGGCAGCAGCTGGATCGCGAACGCGCCGGTCGGCTGGCCGTTGTACTTCGTGTCGAAGCCGTAGCCGGACGCGCCGATCGCCACGCGGGCGACGTCCTTCAGGCGCACGGTGGCGCCGTCGCTGTCGGCGCGCAGGATGATGTTCTCGAACTGTTCGGGCGTGCTGAAGCGCCCTTCCGCCGACACGGTGGCGGTGAAGCCCTGGCCGACCGGCGCCGGGTCCGAGCCGATCGAGCCGGCCGCGAACTGGACATTCTGGCCGCGCACCGCCGCCATCACCTCGGACGCCGACATCCCGTAGCCCTGCAACTGGTCCGGATTGAGCCAGATGTTCATGGCGTACTCGGAGCCGAACTGCTGGGTGCTGCCGACACCGGGCACGCGCGCGATCTGCTCGAGCACGCGCGAGCCGATGAGGTCGTTGAGCTGGTTGCGGGTGACCGTCGGGTCGTCCGAACGCAGGCCCACCACCATCAGGAAGCCGGCGTTGGCCTTGGCGACCACGACGCCCTGCTGCACCACTTCACTGGGCAGGCGCGGCGTCGCCAGCGACACCTTGTTCTGCACCTGCACCTGGGCGATGTCGGCGTCGGTGCCGGTTTCGAACGTCAGCGTGACGCTGGCGCGACCCGATGAACTCGAGGTCGAGCTGAAGTACAGCAGGTTGTCGATACCGGTGAGCTGCTGCTCGATGACCTGCGTGACCGCGCGTTCGGTGGTGTCGGCGCTGGCGCCGGGATAGGTCGCCGAAACGGTGACCTGCGGCGGTGCGACGCTCGGGTACGACTCCACGCCCATGTTCAGCAGCGAGATCACACCCGCCAGCGAAATCAGGATGGAGACGACCCAGGCGAAGACCGGGTGGTTGATGAAGAACTTGGGCATGACGGATCAGTCCTGCGCGTCGGTCGCGGCGGGCGCCTGACCTGCGGCGTCCTGTGTCGGAGCCACCGGCGCGTCCCCGGTCGCCGCCGGTGCGGCGTTCCCGGCTGCAGGCGCGGCGCCGGCGGCCGCCGCGGGCGCGGCCTGGGCCTGTTCCGGCGTCCACGGCGTAGGCGCCACCACCGCATCGGGCCGCGCCTTGGGCACGCCGCTGACGATCACCCGGTCGCCCGGTGCGAGTCCCTCGCTGATCACCCACTGGCCGTCCTGGGCGCGGTCGGTCCGCACGTTCTTGCGTACGACCACGTCGCCCTCGCCGGCCACCAGCACGTAGGCGGTATTGGCATCGCGCAGCACCGCCGCCTGGGGCACGAGGAACACCCCGCTCTGCTGGCCCATGTTCGCGCGCAGGGTCACGTAGACACCCGGCAGCAGGCGCCGGTCGGGGTTGGGCAGCGTGGCACGGAGCTGCACCGCGCCCGACGACGGGTCGACGATGTCGCCGGAGAAGTCGAGCGTGGCGAGTTGATCGTGGACCGAGCCGTCGGGCAGCACGATCTCGACCTGGCCGCCGCCGGCCTCCCGGTCGAGCGGCATTGCGCGGATGCGGTTGAAGTCGCCCGCGCTCATCGAGAAGTTGATGTACAGCGGATCGATCTGGTCCACCGTGGTCAGCAGCGTGGCGTCGCCCTGGCCGACCAGCGCACCCTCGGTGACCTGCTGCTTGCCGGCACGGCCGCTGATCGGCGCCCGCACGGTCGCGTAGCCGAGGTTGATCTGCGCGGTCTGGGTGGACGCGCGCGCCGCCTGCAGCGCGGCTTCGGCGCTGCGTTCGGCCGCGAGCGCGTTGTCCAGGTCGGACTTCGAAATGAAGTTGGTCGGCGCCAGCTGCCGGGCCCGGTCGGCGGCGGTCCTGGCGTTCGCGTAGTTCGCCTGGGCCTGGGCCTGGGCGCCCTGCGCCGTGCCCAGCGCCGCCTGCAACTGCGCCGGGTCGATCCGGAACAGCACATCGCCTTCCTCGACGTCGCTGCCTTCCCGGTAGACGCGGCGTTCGAGCACGCCGGGCACGCGGGCCCGCACGTCGGCGCTGCGGAACGGCGCGAGGCGCCCCACCAGCTCCTGCTCCAGCGCCACCTGGGTCGGCTGCACGGTGAGCACGCCCACTTCTGGCGGCGGCGGCGCGGCCTGTTCCTGTTGGGGACTGCACGCGGAAAGCGCCATGGCAAGCACGGCAAGAGGCAGGATTCGACGCATGGGAGAGGGCCTGGAAACGGGGGAGAAAGCGGCTGGAGGTATTTCTATACTGGCCAGTATAGCTAATTCAGTTCACCCCGACAGCGTGAAGAAGGTCATGCCCGTCCAAACGGACGAGCGCGCCCATTCCGACCGTGATTGAACGTTGCTCACACCGCGAATGGGATTCATACTGCCGCCCCTTCCCTGTTCAGCCAGCGTGATGTCCAGCGTTTCGACCGTGATCGCCCGTCGCCAGCGCGACATCGCCCGACGCGAGCGGGCGATGCTCGACGCCGCGCAGGCACTGATCCAGCGTGACGGCCTGCTGTCGCTGCAGATGGCGCGGGTGGCCGAGGAGAGCGGATACGCGATCGGCACGCTCTACAAGCATTTCGCCAGCAAGGAAGACCTTCTGGTCACGCTGGCCACGCGCAACAGCCTCGATCGCGTGGAACTGTTCGAACGCGCGGCGACCTGGTCCGGTGGCACACGCGAGAAGATGCTGGCGGTGGTGCTGGCGGATCTGCTGATCATGCGCGAGCAACCCGAGCACTTCCGTCTCGCCCAGTTCGTATGGACCGACGTGGTCTGGGGCGCGGCCTCCGCCGAATCCAGGGGCCGCGCACTGGACGCCTGCCGTCCGCTGAGCGATCTGATCGAGGGCATCGCCCGGGAAGCACGCGAACGCGGCGATCTGCCTGCGGACTGCCGGCTCTCGCCGACCGCGCTGACGCTGGGGCCGTGGCTGATGACCATCGGCATGCATACGCTGGCCCAGCAGCAGGGCATGCTGGATCCGAAGCTGGCCCAGGACCCGTATCGGGAGCTCGTCCAGCAACTGCAGTACCTGCTCAACGGCTACGGCTGGCAGCCGCTGTTCGACACCGCCGACGCCGGCGCGCTCGATCGCCTGGTGGCCCACGTCAGCCGTGCCGTCTTCGGCACCGACTGGGCGAGCATCGCCCCGCCCCCTCCCGCTTTCCTCCCCTGACGGAACTCCGACATGTCCCGGACGCCCCCTCCCGCGCGCAAACCCCGCCCCGGTCTTCGCCTGCTCGTCGTGCTGCTGATCACCGGCGTGCTCTTCGGCGGTGTGTTCCTGGCCAAGGCCTTCATGAGCCGCGGCATGAACGAGTTCTTCGACAACATGCCGCAGCCGCCGGTGGCGATCACCACCTTCGACGCCGAGGCCCAGGCATGGGCGACGCCGCTGGACGCGGTCGGCACGCTGGTGGCGGTCAACGGCACCGATGTGACCACCGAAGCCGGCGGCGTGGTCCGCAAGCTGTCGTTCGAGCCGGGTCAGCCGGTCCGCGCCGGCACCGTGCTCGCCGAACTCAACACCGACAACGAACTCGCCGTGCTGCGCGCGAGCGAAGCTGCGGCCAAGCTCGCGGCCGTGCAGCGGGACCGCTGGCAGGCACTCGGCCGTGACCAGCTCGTGTCGCAGGCCGAGGTCGAGGAGCGCAGCACGCAGGCCGCCACCGCGCTGGCCGATGTCGAGGCGCAGCGTGCACTGATCGCGCAGAAGACCATCCGCGCGCCGTTCGACGGCGTGCTCGGCATCCGCAAGGTCAACCTGGGGCAGTTCATCTCGCCCGGCACGGCGATCGTCAGCCTGCAGCAGCTCGACCCGATCTTCGTCGACTTCGCCCTGCCCGAGCAGCAGCTGCCGCTGGTCACCGAGGGCGCCACCGTGCAGATCGCGATCGATGCGCTGCCCGACCGCCGCTTCGAGGGCCGGATCACCGCGATCGAACCGGCGGTGGACGCCGGCACCCGGAACTTCATGGTGCAGGCCACGCTCGCCAATCCCGACGGCGCGCTGCGCCCGGGTGCCTTCGCGCGCGTGAACCTGGCCGTCGGCGGCGAGCAGCCGGTGGTGGTGATTCCGCAGACGGCAGTGAGCTTCAATCCCTACGGCAATGCGGTGTACGTGGTCAGCGAGCGGCCCGCCGATGCCGAGGGCAGCAACGCCGGCGCCGAGGGCGCGGCCGACGGCCCCACGCTGATCGTGCGCCAGCGCTTCATCACCACCGGCGCGACGCGCGGCGACCTGATCGCGGTGACCGACGGCCTCGAGCCGGGCGAGCGCGTGGCCACCAGCGGCCTGCTCAAGCTCCGCAACGATGCCGTGGTGACCATCAACAACCGCGTGCAGCCCAGTGCCGACGACGCGCCGACGCCGCAGAACCGCTGATCACCGCGCATTTTCGCGCCCCGCTCCCTGACCCGCGCCACACGGCGCGGGGGAGACCGAGATGAAATTCACCGACATCTTCATCCGCAAACCGGTGCTGGCGATCGTCGTCAGCCTCTTCATCCTGCTGTTCGGCCTGCGCGCGTTCTCCGAACTCAACGTGCGCCAGTATCCCGAGCTGCAGAACGCGGTCGTCAACGTCAGCACGACCTACTTCGGCGCCGACGCCGATCTGATCCAGGGCTTCATCACCACGCCGCTGGAACGTGAGGTCGCCAGCGCCGAGGGCATCGACTACATCACCTCGACGAGCTCCGCCGGCGTCAGCGTGATCCAGGCCTACATCCGCCTGGACTACGACCCGAACGAAGCGCTCACCCAGATCGCGGCCAAGGTCAACAAGCTGCGCAGCGAGCTGCCGGCCGAGTCGGAAGATCCGGTGATCGACCTGCAGCAGGGCCAGCAGGTCGCGGCGATGTACGTCTCGTTCGCCAGCGAGCAGCTCAACGACAACCAGATCACCGACTACCTCACGCGCGCGGTCGAGCCGCGGATCGCGACGATCCCCGGCGTACAGCGCGCCGAGATCATGGGCCCGGGTGCGTTCGCGATGCGCGTGTGGCTCAAGCCCGATCGCATGACCGCACTCGGCGTGACCGCCAGCGACGTCTACGCCGCACTGCAGTCCAACAACGTGCTCTCGGCGCTGGGCTCGACCAAGGGCCAGATGGTGTCGGTCGATCTCACCGCACGCACCGACCTGCGCACGCCCGAGGAATTCCGTGCGCTGGTCGTGCGCGAGGCCGATGGCGCGATCGTGCGGCTGGGCGACATCGCCGACGTTGTGCTGGGCTCGGAGAACTACGGCTCGTCGGTGCGCATCAACGGCGATGCGGCGACGTTCATGGGCATCTTCGTCTCGCCCGATGCCAACGCGCTCGACGTGATCGCCGACGTGCGCCGGGCCTGGGACGAGGAGATCGTGCCGCAGCTGCCGGAAGGCATGGAGGCGACGATTCCGTACGACAGCACCGAGTCGATCCAGGACGGCATCAACGAGGTCATCCGCACGATCATCGAAGCGGTGATCATCGTGATCGTGGTGATCTACCTGTTCCTCGGCTCGTTCCGCAGCGTGCTCATTCCCGCCGTCACGGTGCCGCTGTCGCTGGTCGGCGCGCTGTTCCTGATGCTGCTGATGGGCTTCACGATCAACCTGCTCACCCTGCTGGCGATGGTGCTGGCGATCGGCATCGTGGTCGACGACGCGATCATCGTGCTCGAGAACATCCACCGCCACATCGAGGAGGGCATGACGCCCTTCGATGCCTCGATCCGCGGTGCGCGCGAACTGGCGTGGCCGGTGGTCGCGATGACCACGACGCTGGTCGCGGTGTACCTGCCGATCGGCTTCCAGGGCGGCCTGACCGGTGTGCTGTTCACCGAGTTCGCCTTCACCCTGGCCGGCGCGGTGCTGCTGTCGGGTGTGATCGCACTGACGCTCACCCCGATGATGTGCGCGAAGATTCTCAAGCCGCACAGCGAGTCGAGCAAGAGCCGGCTCGAACTGTGGCTCGACCGCCGCTTCGACCGGCTGCAGCACGGTTATCAGCGCCGGCTGCACGGCGCGCTGCAGACGCGCTGGGTGATCCTGGTGTTCGGCGCGATCGTGCTGGTGTCGTGCGTGTTCCTGTATGTCGGTGCGCCGCAGGAACCCGCGCCGATGGAGGACGAGGGCTTCGTGTTCGCGATCGGCAGCGCCGACGCGGCCAGTACGCTCGACTACGTCGAGCAGTACACCGAGGAGATGACCGCGATCGTCGAACAGATCCCCGAGATCAACGACTTCTTCCTGTTCAACGGCGGCTTCGGCGGCATGGGCGGCAGCAACAGCGCGATGGGCGGCTTCGTGATGAAGCCCTGGAGCCAGCGCGACCGCTCCACCAACCAGATCCTGCAGCAGGACCTGCAGCCCAAGCTCGCCGAGATCACCGGCCTGAACATCTTCGCGCTGGTGCCGCCATCCCTGCCTTCGGCCGGCGGCGACGGTGGCGGCGAGTTCCTGATCGGCGGCATCGGCTCGCTGGAACAGCTCAACGAGCTGGCCGACCAGGTCGTCGCGCGCGCGCAAGAGAGCCGGCGCTTCATCTTCCTCGACAAGGATCTGAAGATCGACAAGCCGCGCGTCGAGGTGCAGATCGACCGCGACAAGGCCGCGCTGCTGGGCATCGACATGCGCACGCTGGCCGCCGACATGAGCGCCCTGCTCGCCGGCGGCTACGTCAACCGCTTCGCGATGGAGAACCGCTCCTACCGCGTGATCCCGCAGGTGCAGCGCAGCGACCGGCTCAATCCCGAGCAGGTCGGCAACTACTACACGCGCACCCGCGACGGCGAGCTGATTCCGCTCTCCACCGTGGTCTCGTTCAAGGAGAGCGCGCAGCCGCAATCGCTCAAGCGCTTCCAGCAGCTCAATGCGGTGGGCATCACCTTCGCGCCGCGTCCGGGCGTGTCGAAGGGCGAGGCGCTGCGGGTGCTCGACGAGATCGCCGCCGACGTGCTGCCCCAGGGCTACAGCGTCGACTACGCCGGCGAGTCGCGGCAGTTCAAGCAGGAAGGCACGACGATGCTGATCACGCTGGCCTTCGCGCTGGTGATCATCTTCCTGGTGCTGGCCGCGCAGTTCGAGAGCTTCCGCGACGCGGTGATCATGCTGATGACGGTGCCGATGGCGATCAGCGGTGCGCTGCTGGTGCTCAATGCGCTGGCGCTGCTGTCGGGCGTGCTGCAGTTCGCCGGCATCGAGGCCTTCCCCGGCATGTCGATCAACATCTACACCCAGGTGGGTCTGGTGACCCTGGTGGGCGTGATCTCCAAGCACGGCATCCTGATCGTCGAATTCGCCAACAAGCTGCAGATCAACGAGGGCCTGTCGAAGGCCGAGGCGATCGAACGCGCGTCGGCGATCCGTCTGCGCCCGGTGCTGATGACCACCGCCGCGCTGGTGTTCGCGATGGTCCCGCTGCTGATCGCCAGCGGCCCGGGTGCGGCCGCGCGCTTCTCGATGGGCCTGGTGATCGCCGCCGGCATGTCGATCGGTACCGCGTTCACGCTGTTCGTGCTGCCGGCGTTCTATCTGCTGCTGGCGCGCGACCACAGCCGCGATCGCGATGCGGTCGAGGCGCGGGATGCACGCGGCGGCGGCGACGATCTGGAACCGGCACCGCAGGGGCACTGAGTTCCCGGCGTGCACGAACGAAAAAGGCGCGGCTCAGGCCGCGCCTTTTTTTTCGCCCCGTGCGGCCCCGGAGCGGCTCAGAGCGTCGCGATCCAGTCCGGATCGAGCCGCAGCGCGTCACGTGCGCCGACGCCGCCGGCCACGAACGGCAGCACGCCCAGGCAGGGCGCCGGCAGCGCATCGCTCAGCAGGCCGACATAGTCGTCCGCGCGCGCGAAGGCCGGGTCGATCCGGTTGCCGATCCATCCGACGAGACGGCAGCCGTCGGCGGCGATCGCGCGCGCGGTCAGACGTGCATGGCTCAGGCAACCGAGCCGCATGCCGACCACCAGCAGCACGGCGCCGCCCAGATACCGGGCGAGATCCCGGTGCTCCAGGCCCTCGGCCAGCGGCGCCTCCCAGCCGCCGGCGCCTTCGACCAGCACGATGTCCGCAGCCGCCGCGAGGCGCCCGTGCGCGGCGTGCAGGGCTGCGATCTCCACCGTTACACCAGCCGCTCGCGCGGCCAGCGTCGGCGCCGTCGGCTCGGGCAGTGCCACCGGATTGACGTCGTCGTAGGCGGGACGCGGATCGCTGGCCGCCTGCAGCGCCAGCGCATCCTCGTTGCGCCAGCGCCCGTCGATCCGCTCGCAGCCGCTGGCGATCGGCTTCATGCCGATCGCGCGGTGGCCGCGCGCACGCAACGCGTGCAGCAGCGCGACACTGGCGTGGGTCTTGCCGATGCCGGTATCGGTTCCGGTGACCAGCAGGCTGCGCGCGCTCATGGCGCCGACTCCGCGGCCCGCGCACGCGCCAGCGCGCGTTCGCTGCGCACCGCATACCACGGCATCAACACAGCGAGGCTGCAGTAGACGATGCCCGGCATCCCCTGCCAGACGGTGCCGGCCGGCAGTGGCGCGAGCGCCAGCACGATCGAGGCCACGGTGGGGATCAGCAGCCACGCCATGGCGCCGGCCTCCTGCTCCAGCACGCAGCGCTCGACCGCATCGAGTGCGAGCGCGTCCGCGCGCGCGAGCGCATGCCGGTTGAGCAGCCACAGGATGCTGCACATGGCGCCGAAGCCGAGTCCATAGATCACGTACAGGCTGCGGAACCCGCCCGCGCCCGCATCGACCGACATCGGCAGCGGCGCCCAGCCCGCCGTCACGAAATGCAGGGCGATGCCGGTGATCAGACGCAGCGGATACACGTACAGCAGCGCGACCGCGATCAGCGCCAGTCCGAGCAGGGTGACCCGGGCGTCGAGCAGCCCGGTGCGGCGGCTGAAGCGATGATGGGTGACCCAGAACATCGCCAGAATCGCGAAACCCGCGAGAAACGCCGGCGCGCGGCGCAGGGCGTCGTGCAGTTCCGGCACGCTGGCGGGCATCGCGTCGAACGAGACCACCAGCAGCGTGACCGCGAAGGCGAACGCGGCATCGACGAAGGTTTCCAGACGCGAGGCCTGCAGACCGCGCAGGCGGAATCCCAGACCGTCCCGCGGCAGCGCATCCAGCCCGTCGGGCCCGTTCGGCGCCGCTGCTACACTGCGTGACATGTTCACGTCATCTCCCCTGACCGGCTCCAAGGCCGAACAGTATGCCGCGCTGACCGGCCAGGTCCGTGCCCTGTTGCACGGTGAAACCGACCGCATCGCCAATGCCGCCAACCTCTCGGCGCTGGTCTATCACGCGCTGCCGGACCTCAACTGGGTGGGGTTCTACCTCTTCGACGGCACCGAGCTCGTCGTCGGCCCGTTCCAGGGCCTGCCCGCCTGCGTGCGCATCCCGCTCGACAAGGGCGTCTGCGGCGCGGCAGCACGCACGCGGCAGACCCAGCGCGTCGACGACGTGCATGCGTTTCCGGGTCACATCGCCTGTGACAGCGCCTCGCGCTCCGAACTCGTGGTGCCGCTGTTCTCGGGCGAGCGGCTGATCGGCGTGTTCGACCTCGACAGCCCCCTGCCCGCGCGCTTCGACGCCGACGACCAGGCGGGTCTGGAAGCCATTGCCGCGCTCTACGTCGAGACCCTCGGGTGAGCACGTCGGCGCTGCGCAATATCGGCCCGAAGTCCGCGGCTTGGCTGCGTCAGGTGGGCCTGCGCACGCGCGAGGATCTCGCGGCGGTCGGTCCGCTGGAGGCCTTCATGCGCGTGCGCCGCGCGGGCTTCAAGCCGAGCCTCAACCTGCTCTACTCGCTGGAAGGCGCGCTGTGCGATTGTCACTGGCAGGATGTGCCCGAGGCGCGCCGCCGGGAGCTCGTGGCAGCCGCGGAAGCCGCCATCGCGCAACTCCCCGATCCGCGCGGGCGTCCTGCGGCCGGGCCGGTCACCACGACGGTGCACCGGGAATCCGCACCGGACGATGCACCGGCCGAGCGTCTCTTCGATCGCCACGACGACTGAGCCGACCGACACCGCGCGTCGCCGCCGCGTCCATGCCGGCACGATCGGGCGCATGACCTGACGTACAATCGCGCCTGCTTCGAGGTGATCCCCCGGCGTTCGTCCGGTGGATTGAAACGGGAAGCCGGTGACGACGGTCGCGACGCGATCTCCAGTCCGGCACTGCCCCCGCAACGGTAAGCGTGTTCAAGGCATCGCATCCGCCACTGTGCTCCGGCACGGGAAGGCGCGACGCCCGGGCCCCTGCGGCCCACGCGCGAGTCCGGAGACCGGCCTCGAAGTCCACTGATTGCGATGCGGCGGGCATCGCGGCGGCGTTCCGGGCCTGCGTGCCCGGTCGGCAGCCCGTGTCCGCCCGCGCGATCGTTCCGACCGAGCCGCCGCACGTGCGTGGGTGCACCTGCGGCAAGGAGACCGCAATGCCGTTCCGACCCCTGACCGTGGCGCTCGTCGCCGCCCTCGCCTCGCCGCTGGCCCATGCGGCCACCGCCGCCGATGCGCGCGACCTCGACACCGTGCTCGTCACCGCCAACCGCGGCGCGAGCACGCTCGGCGACACCATCGCCCCTGCGCAGGTCATCGACCGTGCGGAGATCGAACGCGCCCAGCCGCGCGACCTGCCCGACCTGCTGCGCGGTCGCGCCGGCATCGAGATCGGCAACAACGGCGGTCCCGGCAAGCTCACCTCGATCTTCATGCGCGGCACCGAATCCGACCACGTGCTGGTGCTGGTCGACGGCATCCGCATCGGCACCGCGACCGCCGGCATCCCGGCGATCCAGGACATTCCGGTCGAACAGATCGAACGCATCGAGATCGTCCGCGGCCCGCGTTCGAGCCTCTACGGCTCGGATGCGATCGGCGGCGTTATCCAGATCTTCACGCGTCGAAATGACGGCGCGCCGAGCCCGCACGCGCGGATCGGCATCGGCAGCCAGTCGCTGCGCGAAGCCAGTGCCGGCATCGGCGGGCGCGCCGGCCGCGGCTGGTTCGGCGTGGACGCGGCCGTCCAGCGCACCGACGGCATCAATGCCTGCCGCGGCTCGGGCACGCTGTTCCAGGGCTGCTTCGTCGACGAACCCGACCGCGACGGCTACCGCAACCGCTCGTTCAACCTGCGCGGCGGCGTCGAACTCACCGAAGGGCTCACCCTCGAAGGCAACGCACTGCACGCCGACGCGTTCACCGAGTTCGACGGCAGCATCTTCGGCGGCAACGAGGCCGACATCGTGCAGCAGGTCGCCGGCGGCAAGCTGGTCTACGCGCCCTCGACCGATGTGCGCCTGACCGCACAGGCCGGCCGCGCCTACGACAAGTCGACCGCCTTCTTCCGCGACCACGACAGCGGCACGCGCAGCGACGTCGGCCGCATCGACACCCGCCGCGACACCGCATCGCTGCAGGCGGACATGGGGCTCACCGACGCCCAGGACCTGAGCCTGGGCTTCGACTGGCAGTCCGACAATGTCGAGAGTGCGACCGACTACGCGCTGACCTCGCGCACCAACTTCGCCGTGTTCTCCGACTACCGCGCGCGCTTCGGTGCGCACCGGCTGCAGGCCGGCGTGCGTCACGACGACAACGAGCAGTTCGGCGGCCACACCACCGGCAGCCTGGGCTGGGGCATCGACTTCGCGCACGGGCTGCGCGTCAACGCCAGCGCCGGCACCAGCTTCAAGGCGCCGACGTTCAACGATCTCTATTTCCCCTACAGCGCGAATCCGGATCTCGAGCCGGAGCGCGCCAAGACCGCGAATCTCGGTGTGGCGCAATACGCCGACACGTGGAGCTGGACGTTCGACGTGTTCGAAAGCCGCATCGACGATCTGATTTTCCTCGATGCCGCGTTCGTGCCGCAGAACATCCAGCAGGCCCGCATCCGCGGCGCCGAGCTCACCGCGTCGACCACGCTCGCCGGCTGGGACCTGTCGACGCAGCTCAGCCACGTCGACCCGCGCGACCGCAGCGACAACGCCAACTTCGACAATCTGCTCGCGCGCCGTGCACGCAACAGCGGGCGGCTGGACATCGACCGCGCCTTCGGTGACGTGCGCATCGGCACCACGGTGCGCGGCGCCGGCAGCCGTTACGACAACGCGGCCAACACCGTGCGCGTGGCCGGCTACGGCACGATGGATCTGCGCATGTCCTGGGCGTTCCACGCCGACTGGACGCTCGAAGCCCGCGCGACCAATGTCTTCGACAAGGTCTACGAGACGGTCAACTGGTACACCCAGCCGGGCCGGGAATACGGCCTGGCGCTGCGCTGGCGGCCGGTGGCGCGCTGATTCCACCTACGAAAAAGCCCCGCTCGCGCGGGGCTTTTTCTTCGTGCTGTCGTGCCGGCGTCAGGCCGCCGGCGCCACGCCCGACGCCTGTGCGCCCTTCGGTCCCTGGGTGACTTCGTAGCTCACGCGCTGCCCCTCCTGCAGCGTGCGAAAGCCCGTCGAACTGATCGCCGAGTAATGCACGAACACGTCCGCGCTGCCGTCTTCGGGCGCGATGAAACCGAATCCCTTCGCATCGTTGAACCACTTCACTGTGCCGTATTGCATGAACGTCTGACCTCGTCTGGATACGTGATGGCCGGACATGCATGCAAGGCGCATGTCCCGCCGCCCGAGTATGCAAAGCAATCCGCCCGCCGCGCAATCTAGCCGGCGAGCAGCGCGCGCAGCAGCGGCGGAATTCCGGACGAGGCCGCCGCGACGTTGTCGAGCACGTCCTCGAACGTGATCACCTCGTCGACCTGGGGCCCGGCACCGGCCGCCCAGTTCGCGACGATCGCCAGGCACGCGTAGTCCAGCCCGAGCTCGCGTGCGAGGCCGGCTTCCGGCATGCCGGTCATGCCGACCAGATCGCAGCCGTCGCGACGCATGCGCGCGATCTCGGCGCGGGTTTCCAGACGCGGTCCCTGCGTGGCGCCATAGCAGCCGCCATCGACCAGCGCGACACCGGCGATCGCCGCGGCGTCGAGCACGCGCCGACGCAGCGCGGGCGTGTAGGGATCGCCGAAGTCGACGTGCATCACCTCGGTGCCCGGTTCCTCGCAATAGGTGGAGACGCGGCCCCACGTGTAGTCGATCAGCTGGTCCGGGCATGCCAGCACCCGCGGACCGAAACGCTCGGTGATGCCGCCGACGGTATTGAGGGCCAGCACGCGCGTCGCCCCGAGGGCCTGCAACGCGGCGAGATTGGCGCGGTAGTTCACCAGATGGGGCGGCACCGAATGCCCTTCGCCGTGCCGGGCGAGAAACGCCACGCGCTTGCCGTCGAGCATGCCCACGCGCACCGGCCCCGACAACGCGCCGTAACGCGTGACCGGCTGATGCGGTTCGGCGTCCTGCAGGTCGGCCAATTGATAGAGGCCGGTGCCGCCGATGACGGCGAGATCGATGTCGAGGTTCATAGGCTTCTCGCGAGTGTGGGGTGCGGGACGCCATTGTCCAACGACGTGCCGTGAAAGGCTGCTTCGTCCATCGGTATCGCGTCAGGAGCCGAGCGGCAGGGCTCCGCCATTCCGTGACGAAGAATCGGATCAATGGTTGCGCCAGCAATAGTCCAGGCTGTCGAGTGACGGCTCTGCTTCTTCGCCCTTGCCGTTGCCGTTGCTGTTTCTGTTGCTGTTGCTGTTGCCGCTGCGATGACGAGCTGATATCGGCGCCAGACCCGACGGGCGAGCCCACTGGCTGCTCACCGAAAATCAGACACAGAAGCCACGCCAGAGCCCGACCTCGCGCCGATCACTCCGCCAGCGCGTAGATCGCCGGCAGGTTGCGGCCCTGCTCGTGGAAATCCATGCCGTAGCCGAAGACATAGCGATCCGGCACCTCGACCCCGATGTAGTCGGCTTCGATGCCCTCGACGCGGCGGTCGTGGTCCTTGGTCGCCAGCACCGCGATGCGCACGTCGGTCGCGCCCTGGTCCTCGCACCAGTGCTTGACGGCCTTCAGCGTGTGGCCTTCGTCGAGGATGTCGTCGACCAGCAGCACGCGTCGGCCCTGCAGCGGCGTCGCCGGGCGATGCAGCCAGGCCAGGCCCGAGCCCGTGGTGTTGCCGCGATAGCGCGTGGCGTGGAGGTAGTCCATTTCCACGTCGATCTCGTTTTCGCCGAGCGCGAATGCCAGCTGCGCGGCGAACGGCAGTCCGCCGTGCATGATCGTCAGGAACACCGGCGGACGCGCGTCGTCGCCGTAGTCGTCGGCGATCTCGTCGGCCATCGCCTCGATCGCATCTTCGAGCGCATCGCGGTCGAACAGCAGGTCGGCGGTGTCGAGCACGTCCTCGAGGTCGGGCACGTTCATGCGATATCTCCTGTACGGGCGGCGGACGCGCCACCGGCGAGCGCACCGTCCCAGCCGAGCGGACCGCGCCCGATCAGGCCGGCCAGCGCCATGGTATTGAGCGAGCGACCCTCGACCGCGGCCAGCGATTCGGCCACGAGTTCGGGATGACAGACCAGCACGACATCGCAGCCTGCGTCGAGATGCGCATCCACCCGCGACTTCACGCCGCCGGCCGAGAACGCCGCAGCCATGCCGATGTCGTCGGAAAACACCACGCCGCGGAAGCCCATCTGTTCGCGCAGGATCGTGTTGATCCACCGCGGGGAGTAGCCGGCCGGCTCCGGCGCCACCTGCGGATAGACCACGTGCGCGAGCATCACCGCATCGGCCCCGGCGTCGATGCCGGCCACGAAGGGCACGAGATCGTGCGCGCGGATGTCGTCGAGACTGCGGTTGTCGACGGCGTCGTCGAAATGCGTGTCCTCGCGCACCGAGCCGTGGCCGGGGAAGTGCTTGAGCGTGGCGGCCATGCCGGCCTCGTGCATGCCTTCGACGTAGGCGCGGGTCAGCGCGGCGACGATGTGCGGATCCTCGGAGAACGACCGGTCGCCGATCGCGAGGTTGCCGTGGCCGACATCGACCACCGGCGCGAAGCTCAGGTCCACGCCGCTGGCGCGGACTTCCTGCGCCATCAGGCGCGCATGGGCGCGTGCCGCCTCGAGCGCGGCGTCGGGATCGGCCAGGTACTGCGTGCCGAAACCCGACAGCGACGGCAAGGCGGTGTAGCCGTCCTGGAAACGCTGCACGCGGCCGCCTTCCTGGTCCACGCACACCAGCTGCGGGCGCGGCGCGGCGTCACGGATCGCGGCGGCGAGTTCGCCGATCTGCGCGCGCGAGGCGACATTGCGCTTGAACAGGATGACGCCGGCGCAGGCATCGTGCTGCAGCCAGTCGCGCTCCTGCGCGGTGAGTTCGGTGCCGGCCACGCCGATCACGAGCATTGCGAGCTCTCCAACATCGCACCGGATGGTGCGGACCGGCATTGTCGCAGAAGCGGCGGGCTCGACGATCGACGGGCCGCGCGCCATTCAGCACAGCCGAGCACCCCTGCACGGCTTGCGATCACGCATGGTCCGAGAGCGCAGCCATTGCGACGGCCCGGCATGCGCGAGCGGTGGCGCGCTCCGGCCTGGACAGCTGTCAGACCCTTCTGATGGCACGCGCATCGACGCGGTGCACCATGGAGCCGCGACGCTCGGTCCGCACGCCGCTCGAAACCCACGCGGACATCCGTCCACGTCACAAGAATCGCCGCAGTGCCGCTCGACGCCGGCAGGCCGGTCACCAAGTCGCGACCGCCGCGCCGGAGATCAACCGCGTTCGGAGGCGTCCCAGCGCGAGAAGGGATGCGACGCCAGTGCCAGGTTGTAGTAGCGCGGCGCGTCGGTGACCTCGGTGCCCAGCCAGTCGGGCCGCGCGAACGGCGCGTCTGCGGCCTCGAGCTCGATCTCCGCCACCACCAGGCCGGCGTTGTCGCCGAGAAACTCGTCGACTTCCCAAAGATGCCCGCCGTGGTGCACCAGGTGCCGGCGCTTCTCGATGCGCCCGCCGACGCACAGCGCCAGCAGCGCATGGGCGTCGTCCACCGGCAGCGGCAGCTCGAACTCCTGGCGCGTGGCGCCGAGCTCGCGCGACTTGATGTTGAGGAAGGCGACGTCATCCTCGATCCGCACCCGCACCGAAGCCTTCTGTGCCCCGCTCTGCACGACCGCCAGATCATTGAGATAGCCCTGCGCCATCGGCACCACACGGTGCGCCGTGCCGCGCCACGCATCGGAGGTCACGAGGAACTTGCGTTCGATTTCGATGCCCATCACCTGCTCCCCTTACCGCTTCTCGAACAGCGCGATCGACTCGACGTGCGCGGTCTGCGGGAACATGTCCATCACGCCGGCATCGGCCAGGGTCCAGCCGCGTTCGTTGACCAGGTACCCGGCATCCCGCGCCAGCGAGGCCGGGTGGCAGCTCACGTAGACGATGCGTCCGAAGCGCTCCAGCGGCAGCTGGCGCAGCACGTCGATCGCACCCGATCGCGGCGGATCGAGCAGCAGCTTGTCGAAGCCCTGGCGCATCCACGCCGTGCCACGCTGGTCCTGGGTGAGATCGGCGGCGTGGAACTGCGCATTCGCCAGACCGTTGTGCGCCGCGTTCTGCTTCGCCCGCGCGACCAGCCCGGCCTCGCCCTCCACCCCGACCACCTCGCGCACACGGCGCGCCATCGGCAGGGTGAAGTTGCCGAGCCCGCAGAACAAATCCAGCACGCGATCCTCGGGCTGCAGATCCAGCAGCTCGAAGGTGCGCGCGATCATCGCCTCGTTGAGTCCGGCGTTGACCTGGATGAAGTCCAGCGGCCGGAACTGCAGTTCGACGTCCCAGGGCGCGAGCCGGAACGCCAGCGCCGGCGCCTCGGGCCACAGCGGATGCACGCTGTCTTTGCCGCCGGGCTGCAGGAAGACCGCGATGCGGTGCTGCTGCGCGAAGGCCAGCAGCGCCCCGGTGTCGACGTCGGAGAGCGGCTGCAGATGCCGGAACACCAGCGCGATCCCGTCGAATTCGGGACGCGGATCGCCGGCGATGAACTCGATCTGTGGCAGCGTACTGCGCGCCTCCAGGCCGTCGACCAGGCGCGACAGTGCCGGGATGATCGCCGCGATCGGGGCGATCACCGTGTGGCATTCCTGCAGGTCGGCGACGAAACGCGGATCGCGCTCGCGAAAACCCACCAGCGTCTTGTCCTTCTTCTCCACCCGCTTGACCGAGAACCGGCCCTTGCGGCGGTAGCCCCAGGCGTGATCGACCAGTGGCGCCATCCAGCGCTTCGGGGTGACGTGGCCGATGCGCTCGAAGTTCTCGCGTAGTACGCGTTCCTTGGCGACGATCTGCTGCCCGGCATCGAGATGCTGCAGCACGCAGCCGCCACAGGTCCCGAAATGCGGGCAACGCGGTGTGATGCGGTGTTCGGAGGCGCGCAGCACCTCGAGCGTCACCGCCTCGTCGAAGCTGCGCGAGCGCGCGAAACGCTGCGCCACCACCTGTTCGCCCGGCAGCGCGCCGGACACGAACACGGCCTTGCCGTCGGGCAGGCGCGCAACGCCGCGGCCGTCGTGGGTGAGATCGAGGATGTCGACCTGGAACGGGGTCTGATCGAGTCGTTTACGGGCCACGTGGCGACGGCTGCGGGCGAAGGGCCGCGTATTGTCGCAGAACCGGCATCCGCCCCGCCCCGCGCTGCAGCGCCATACGCAACGGGCCGCCCGGAGGCGGCCCGTGTGACGCACACGACGCAGGCGTCATTTCTGCTGCCAGCTGCCGCCCTGCTGATACCACCAGCCCGGCCGGGCACTGGCGATCCACTGGCGCGCGAACACGTCGCGGATCTGCGCTTCCCATTCCGGATACCCGTTGGCGACCGCGATCTCGCGATACACCGCCTGGCGGTCACGGTTGTCGTCGGCCACTGCGGCATTGATCGCCACGCGATCCCTGATCGGCAGTTGCGAGGCGTCACGTACGACGATCTGCCCATTGCCGCCGAACCCCAGCGCGCCCGAATCGAAATGCGGGCGCAGCGTGCCGTTGAAGCGCTGCTCCATGCGCGACTGGATCGCCTGCACGGCTGGCGTCCGGATCGTGATGTCCGGCGTCTGCGCCTGCGCACTGCCGATGCCCAGCAGCATCCAGGCATCGAACCGCGCGCCGCGCTGGGCCATGCCGCCGCCCGGCACGGTCGCCGGCGGCGCCGTCTCGGCCGGCGCCTGCTCGCCGATGACGTTCTCGACGAACTCGCGCGCGGCTTCCCTCGCCTCCGCGGCCGGGAAATAGACATTGATCGTCACGCATGCGGTCAGCGCCAGCGCGGCGACGATCGGCAATCCGGTCCAACGGGTCATCGTGGATCTCCGTAAAAAGGAAAGTCAGGTCAGTCGAACACCGGCTCGACATCACCACCGGCCACCGCGACCAGCCGCGCCACCAGCGTGGGCCAGTCGACATCGCGGTTGTGGCCGACGACATTCAAGCGCGGCAGGCCGCTGCCGTCGACGATAGTAAAGGTCGACGGCCCTGAACGCAGACCGCCCATCCTGCAGACCTCGTTGCGCAACCGGCAGGAGATGGCGATGGCGCGGTAGCCGAAATCATCGAACACGCCGATCAGCTGGCCCTGCAGGCTGGTGACGAACGAGGCGTCGCCGACGCTGGAGATGTTCTGCACCGCGCGCTGGCTGATGCGCTGGCGTACGCCGCGCGCGCGCTCGGTGTGCAGCTCGGCATCGAACGCCGTCGCCGTCCAGTCCACCAGGCGCAGGCCGTCGATGCGGCCGTGCAGGCGTCCTTCGATGCTGCCGAAATCGAACACGCCGGTCAGCGCGTGCAGATCGATGCCGTGGAGCGCGAGATCGCTCGAGACGGTGGGCGCGACACCGAACGGCCGCTCGATCGACAGTGCGTCGACGTCGACGCGTCCGCCGAACAGATCCATGCTCAGGCCGCCGTCGAAGTCGATGCGGTTGTCGGCATAGCGCACGGTCGGAATCCGGCCTTCGAGCGTGCCTTCGAATGGCGGCCAGTCGAGCGCCTTGGCCAATGTCCCGATGTCGAGGCCTTCCAGGCGCAGCGCGGTCTGCATGCGCAGGCTCTCGTCACCTGCCGGCGGGCGCAGCACCAGGGCTTCGAAGCCGATGCGGCCGCCCAGGAACGACAGCGCCACGGGGTCGCGCAGGCGCAAGCGGCCGTCGCCGCTGAGCAGCGTCCATGCCGCGGCGTCGAACGGCATGCCGTACAGCGCGCCGCCGCGCCAGGCGAAGCTGCTGCGCACCGGTGCGTGGGTGGAATAGCGGACCGCACCCGTCAGCCGATCGAAGCGGAACCGTTCGGAGGTATCGCCGACACCGAGATCACGCAGCCGCAGCCGCGCATCGCGCAGCGCGCCGTCCTCGATCGACAGCCGCGTCGCCAGCCCGCCCTCGAGCGAGAGTCCGGACAGCCCGGCCAGGCCCAGCCAGCCGGACAGATAGCGCGCCGGCAGCGCGCGCGCGTCCGCGCTGTCGATCTCGAGCGCCAGCGCATCGACCGTGAAGTCGGGGCGCAGGCGTGCATGGCCGTCGACCCGCAGCGTCGCGCCGTCGTCCCAGCGCATCCTCGAGATGTCCCAGTCGCGCCCGTCCTCGCGCGCCAGCGTGAGGCCCAGCCCGACCGGCGTGTCGGGCAAGGCCAGATAGGCATTGCCGAACAGCAGCTCGCCCCCGCGCAGCTGGCCGTCCAGCGTCAGCAGCGTGCGGCCGGCCGGCAGGCGCAGATCCAGATCGAGGTCCGCGTCGAGCGCGTCGCCCGCCACGTCGCCGGTGTCGGACTCGAGAGCGACGCTGCGCAGCGCCAGGTCCGCGGTGATCCGCAGCGGCCGCTCCGGCGGCGCATCGATCCGCACCTCGCCATCGAGCGTGCCCGCCCGCAGCTGTCCGTCCGACCAGCCCTGCCGCACCAGCGCCTCGGCCCAGGCCGCCGGCACCGTACGCAGATCGACGGTCGTGCGCTCGGGCGTGCGTGCATCGCGGCGCAGCGCGAGTGTGCCGCCGCTGGCCGTCAGGCGCGCATCGGTACGCGCTGCATCGAGCGCGATGGACAGCCGCAGCGGCCCACCGCGCGCGCCCCGCACATCACCGTCGCAGCGCCAGCGCCCGTCGCCGCCGGGCGTCTGCTCACGGCGCAGCGGGCACTGCCAGTCCACGCGCTCGAAGGCCCAGCCGAGTTCGCCGGCGTCGACCCGCCGCGCCTGCAGGCGCAGCCGCCCCTCGGGGGCTTCGGTCGGCCAATCGAGCACGAGCCGGACGTCCTCGAGCGTGGCAACCGGTGTCACCACGCGCGCGATCTGCGCCTGCACGGACTGCGCCCGCACCGGCGCCACACAGGCCAGCAACAGGGTTAGGATCGTGATCAGGCGGACGGACATCGCCGGAGCATACCCGCACTGCACGGAGCACCCATGACCCGATTGCTGCTGGTCGAAGACGATCCCACGAGCCGGGGCTTCCTGCGGGCGGCCGCAGCTGCCCTGCCCGCCCATGTCGACGTCGCCGGCTCCGTCGCCGACGCCCGGGTGATGGCCACGCGCGAGACCTACGATGCCTGGCTGATCGACGCCCACCTGCCCGACGGCAGCGGCGTCGGCCTGCTCGACCAGTTGCGCGCCGACGGATTGCAGACGCCCGCGCTGGCGCATACCGCGGCGCGCGAGCCCGAGGCGCTCGACGCGCTGCGCGCGGCAGGATTCGCGGTCGCGCTCAGCAAACCGGTGTCGGCCAGCGCGTGGCAGGCCAGCATCCGCCAGGTCACGGGCGCCGATCCCGCGTCGCGCTGCGAACCGGGCGCGGTGCCGGCCCGCGAAACAAGCCTGGTCTGGAATAGCGCTTCCGCGCTGCGCGCGGTGGGCGGCAATGCCGGCAATGCCGCCGCGTTGCGCGATCTGTTCCTCGGGGAATTGCCCGGCACCCGCGATACGGTCATGCGAGCGGCCAGCGCAGGTGAATCCGATGCCGTGCGCCAGGCCGTGCATCGCCTGCGCGCGGGCTGCGGTTTCGTCGGCGCGGAGTACCTGGATGCGGCCGCGGCCGGTCTGCATGCCGCACCGGACTCTCCCCATGTGCTGCACGCATTTCTCGCGGCCGTCGAGACCACACTCGCCCAGCGCTGAGTCGGCTGCGATGCGCCGGCGGCGCGGTCCGCGCAACGCGGACCACGCGCACCTAACGTCCGGCGAGATCGCTGGCGAGCTCCCAGGATTTCAGCCCGCGCGGCCCCAGGTGATGCGCCAGCACGCCGCGAAGCGCGCGACGCAGGCCGGCCAGCCCGGCCACATCGGGTGCTGCACCGTCGGCGGCCAGCGCGAGCAGGCTGTCGCCGGTGGCCGCCGCATTGCGGTCGTCGGCCCCGGTGTCGCGCTGGAGACGCCGCGGACCGTGTTCCGGTTCGAGGCGATAACGGGCCGCCGGATCGATCGGCTCACCGTCACCATCGTGGTCGAGCGCGAAGCCCACACCGAGTGCGTCGAGCAGATCGCGTTCGAAGCGGCGCAACGTCCATGCGAGTCCGGTCGGTGTGCGCAGCCGCTCGCGCACGGTGGCGTACGCGTCGTAGAGCTCGGGCACGGGGTCCTGACGGGGCGCCAGGCGCAAGGCCAGCTCGCTGACGTAGAAGCCGGCCAGCATCGCGTCGCCGGTCAGCCGCGGCGCCGCATCGAGCGCCTCCGCCGTGCGCAACTGGGCGAGTTCGCCGCGCAGCACCGCGGTCAGACGGATGTGCTGCAGCGGTTGCAGCGCCGCCCGCAGCACGTGCCGTTTCGGTCCCTGCACGCCCCGCGCGACGAGACCGAGACGGCCATGGTCGCGGCTCAAGACCTCGACCAGCAGGCTGGTCTCGCGCCAGGGTCGTGCGTGCAGCACGAAGGCAGGGGCGTCATCAATGCGCATGGCGCTGGCTTCGCCTGCGAATGTTCAGTCGGCCGCGCCCACCCGGGCGAGGAACTCGGCTTCGGTCAGGCGTTCACGGGTACCGGCGAATGCGTACCAGTCGGGCTGCGCATCGGTGAAGATTTCCGAGTGAAGGCGGGCACCAGGCAGTGTTTCGAACAGGCCGGCCGGAACGAACGACTGACCGGCGCCGGTAAGGCGGAAGTACACGCCGCTGCCACAGACGCCGCAGAACGCCCGCTCGGCCCAGTCCGACGATGCGAAGCGGCGCACCTGATCGCCGCCGGCCTCGATCCGCAGATCGTCGCCGGCATGCACCACCATCGCCGGCCCGCCGTGCCAGCGCCGGCAGGCGCCGCAATGGCATACATGCACTTCGTGGGCGCTCGCCGGCACGCTGAGCGACACGCCGCCGCACAGGCAGCGGCCGTGTAGACGTCCGGCGTCCGCCACGTGCTCAGTCACCGTAGCCGAGCGCCTTGAGCGCCGCTTCGTCGTCCGACCAGCCCTCGCGCACGCGCACCCAGGTCTCGAGGAAGACCTTGGCCTCGAACAGCCGCTCCATGCCCATGCGGGCCTTGGTGCTGATTTCCTTCAGGCGGCTGCCGGCCTTGCCGATGACGATGGCTTTCTGGCCCTCGCGCTCGACCCAGATCACCGCGCCGATGCGCAACATGCTGCCGTCGACGGTGAAGCTTTCGATCTCGACCGTGGTCGCATACGGCAGCTCGTTGCCGAGCTGGCGCATCAGTTGCTCGCGCACGAGCTCGCCGGCGAGAAAGCGCTGGCTCTTGTCGGTGATCTCGTCCTCGCCATAGAGCGCGTCCTGCGCCGGTACCAGCGGCAGCACGGTCGAGACGAGCTGCTCCAGGCCCTTGCGCTTGAGTGCCGACAGCGGCACCACGCCCGCGAACTCGCGGCCTTCGGTCACCGTCTGCAGATACGGCAGCAGCGTGGTCTTGTCCTTGATCCGGTCGACCTGGTTGACCACCAGCACCACCGGCACGCCGGCCTCGCGCAGCGCGTCGAATGCGAGGCCGTCCTCCTCGTCCCAGCGGCCCGCCACGACGACCAGCAACGCCGCATCCACACCCTCGAGTGCGCCACGTGCGGCGCGATTCATGATCCGGTTCATCGCGCGCTTCTGCTCGCGGTGGATGCCGGGGGTGTCGACCAGCAGCAGCTGGCCCTCGGGGAATGTCGCGATGCCCAGCAGCCGATGTCGCGTGGTCTGCGGCCGATTGGACACGATGCTGACCTTGGCGCCGACGAGGGCGTTGACCAGGGTGGACTTGCCGACGTTCGGTCGGCCGATGACGGCGACGTAGCCGGCGTGATGGGGCGTGGCGGGAGATTCGGTCATGCCGGCATTCTACGGAAATGCCGGTCGTCACGACCGTCCGGGCAGGCCCGTGTCCGGGAAACGACTCAGGCAGCGCGCTCGATCATGCCGATGACCGCCTCGGCCGCCTGCTGCTCGGCCGCGCGGCGCGAACTCCCCTGCCCTTCGGCCGCGAGGCCGGCCTCGGCCAGGCTGCAGCGCACCAGGAAGATCTTGGCGTGTTCTTCGCCGCTCTCGCCGAGCAGTTCGTAGTGCGGCAGCGGCTGCTGCCGCGCCTGCAGCCATTCCTGCAGGCGGGTCTTGGCATCCTTGGCGACACGACCGCTGGACAGCGCGACGATCGGCCGCTCGAACAGCGGCAGCACGATCCGCCGGCAGGTGTCGAGATCCGAATCGAGATACACCGCCGCGATCACCGCCTCCAGCGCGTCGGACAGGATCGAGTCCCGGCGGTGGCCGCCGGACTTCATTTCGCCCGGCCCGAGCACCAGGCGGGCACCGAGATCGAGCTCGCGCGCGATCGCGGCCAGCGAGGATTCGCGCACCAGTTCGGCCCGCGCACGCGTGAGCGTGCCTTCGTCGGCAGTGGGCCAGCGGCCGTAGAGGGCTTCTGCGATCAGTGCGCCGAGGATCGCATCGCCGAGAAACTCGAGGCGCTCGTTGTGCGGCGCGCCGGCGCTGCGATGCGTCAGCGCCTGCACCAGCAGCGCGGGATCGCGAAACGTGTGTTCCGCGAACCGCCCCTGCTGTCGATCAAACGCCGTCGCCACCGCGGGTCAGCGTCTGCGTGGCGTGGAACTTGCCCACGACGTCGAGGTTGCCGATCAGCGGCCGGCGCACCTCGTACTGCACGTCGATCTGCCAGCCGTCGTCGGCGCGGCGGATCTTGACGTTCTGCGGCTTCACGTTTTCCGAGTAGCTGATGTACAGCCGACGGAAGAACAGGTCCTGGATGCGCGCCGGATCCGAGGCCGCGACGCCGGATTCGTTGGCCAGCCCCTTGAGGGCCGACTTGACGCTGTAGTACTCGGAATACATCGGAAACAGCTTCATGCCCACATAGGCGAAGAAGCCGACCACTGCCAGCACGATGATGAAGCCCAGCAGGGTGATGCCGCGTTGCGTGCGTTTCATTTGGGACGTCCCCTCAGATGTCCAGCCCCGTTTGCTCAGCGGATCGGGTTACCGATCCGTCCCCAGTCGACCCAGCCGGGCGCGGCGCTGTCGACGTTCATCCAGATCAGGAACGCCTTGCCGCGCAGCTGGGTTTCAGGAAGCGTACCCCAGAAGCGGCCGTCGTCGCTGCGGTCCCGGTTGTCGCCCATGACGAAATAGTGGCCCTGCGGCACATGGAACGTGCCCTCGCCCAGGCGGAAGGGTGCGGCCTGATCGATGTGCAGGATCTCGTGGCGGCGGTCGGGCATCTGTTCGGCATACAGCGAGGCACCGGTCATCTCCGCGCCGCGCCCTGCACCCTCGTAGGTACCCAGGCGCTCGTAGCCGAACGGCGTGCCGTTGACGAACACCTGGTTGTCGCGGAACTCGACCGTGTCGCCCGGCAGGCCGATCACGCGCTTGATCCAGTCCTGGTCCGGATGCTGCGGCGGTCGGAATACCACTACGTCGCCACGTGCCGGCTCGCCGATCTCGATCACCTTCTTGTTGGTGATCGGCAGGCGGATGCCGTAGCTGAACTTGTTGACCAGGATGAAGTCACCGATCAGCAGCGTCGGCATCATCGAACTGGACGGAATGCGGAAGGGCTCGGCGACGAAGCTGCGCAGGATCAGCACGACGAACAGCACCGGGAAGAACGCCTTGGAGTAGTCGACGAGCACCGGCTCCCGGGTCTCCAGCAGACCCGCGCGCCGCGCACGTCGCCTGGCCAGCACCAGCTTGTCCAGCAGCCAGATGACACCGGTCAGCAGCGTCAGCACGACCAGCGCGGTCTCGAACCATTTCATGCAGGATCCTCGGGGACACTCGGACGGGCCGGCGCAGCGGCCGGCGCTATCAAACCACGAATCAGGACTCGCGCGACGTGCTCAGCACCGCGAGGAAAGCCTCCTGAGGAATCTCCACGCGGCCGACCTGCTTCATGCGCTTCTTGCCTTCCTTCTGCTTCTCCAGCAGCTTCTTCTTGCGCGAGATGTCGCCGCCGTAGCACTTGGCCAGCACGTTCTTGCGCAGCGCCTTGACCGTGGTGCGGGCGATGATCTGCGCGCCGATCGCGGCCTGGATGGCGACGTCGAACTGCTGGCGCGGAATCAGGTCCTTCATCTTCTCGGTCAGCTCGCGGCCGCGGCGCTCGGCATGGGTGCGGTGCACGATCAGCGACAGCGCATCGACCTTGTCGCCGTTGATCAGCGTGTCCACACGCACGAACGGGCCGGCCTGGAAGCGCAGGAAGTGGTAGTCCAGCGACGCGTAGCCGCGGCTGACGGATTTCAGCTTGTCGAAGAAGTCCAGCACCACCTCGGCCATCGGCAGTTCGTAGCTGATCTGCACCTGGCTGGCCATGTACTGGATGCCGATCTGCATGCCGCGCTTGTCCTCGCACAGCTTGATGATCGCGCCGATGTAGGCCTCGGGGGTCAGGATGTTGGCGCGGATGATCGGCTCGCGCACTTCCTCGATCAGGTTCGCCTGCGGCAGCTTGGCCGGATTGTCGAGCGGCATCACCTCGCCGTCGGTCTTGAGCACCTCGTAGATCACCGTCGGCGCGGTGCTGATCAGGTCGAGGTCGTATTCGCGCTCCAGCCGCTCCTGCACGATCTCCATGTGCAGCATGCCCAGGAAGCCGCAGCGGAAGCCGAAGCCCATCGCCTCCGAGCTCTCGGGCTCGAAGCGCAGCGCGGCATCGTTGAGGCGCAGCTTGTCCAGCGCTTCGCGCAGGTCCGGATAGTCCTCGGCGTTGACCGGGAACAGGCCGGCGAACACGCGCGGCTGCATTTCCTGGAAACCCGGCAGCGGCGTCTCGGCCGGCTTGCCGGCGAGGGTCAGCGTGTCGCCGACAGGCGCGCCGTGCACGTCCTTGATCGACGCGGTGATCCAGCCCACCTCGCCGGCCTTGAGCGCCGGCAGTTCCTTGCGCTTGGGCGTGAACACGCCGACCTTGTCGACATCGTGCGTGCGCCCGGTCGACATCACCAGGATCTTGCTCTTCGGCGTGATCTCGCCCTGCATCACGCGCACCAGCGACACCACGCCGAGATAGTTGTCGAACCACGAGTCGATGATCAGCGCCTGCAGCCGGTCGGTGTCGCGCGGCTTCGGCGGCGGGATGCGATGCACGATCGCCTCGAGCACTTCCTCGACGTTGAGGCCGGTCTTGGCGCTGACCGCGACCGCGTCCTCGGCGTCGATGCCGATGACCGCCTCGATCTCGGCCTTGGCCTTGTCGACGTCGGCGGTCGGGAGATCGATCTTGTTGAGCACCGGCACCACTTCCAGGCCCTGCTCGACCGCGGTGTAGCAATTGGCGACCGACTGCGCTTCCACGCCCTGCGCCGCGTCGACGACCAGCAGCGCGCCTTCGCATGCGGCCAGCGAACGGCTGACTTCGTAGCTGAAGTCGACGTGGCCGGGCGTGTCGATGAAGTTCAGATGGTAGACCTGCCCGTCGCGCGCCTTGTACGGCAGCGAGACCGACTGGGCCTTGATCGTGATGCCGCGCTCGCGCTCGATCGGATTGGAGTCGAGCACCTGCGCTTCCATCTCGCGCGCCTGCAGGCCGCCGCAGAGCTGGATGATGCGATCGGCGAGCGTCGACTTGCCGTGGTCGACGTGGGCGATGATGGAAAAGTTGCGGATGTTCCGCATCGGATCGTGGGTCATGGGCGGCGGCCGGGCCGTCGTCGAAAAGATAACGGGCGATTATCGCATAGCGCCACGGCGCGGCGGACACCGTCGCGCCACCGCCCGACCCGCGCCCCGGACACGGAACGGCCCGCGCGGGCCATGCCGTCGCGGGCCGTCGAGCATCCTGGTCCAGGTTCGGGTGGGTCTGAACGATTCAGCTCCTGGCCGTCGTTCCCGCGGCCCTCGACAGCCGCACGACCGGTCGAGCGACAATCAGGTGTCTTGGCTTGAAGTCGCTGGATCCCCGCGTTCGCGGGGATGACGGTCATCACTCGGACCTTTCTCGGACATTCGGACCTTGCTCGTGGAGCACGATCAGCGAGCGCCGGCCTCCGGTACGGTCACCGCGCGGTACTGGGTCGCACCGCCGCGGCCGCGCACGAGCAGCATCACCGTGTCACCGGGCTTCACGTCGCGCAGTGCCCGCTCCATCGCTGCCGCACTGCCGACCGGTGTGCGTCCGACGCGGAGGATCACATCGCCCTGCGCGATGCCTGCGCTCGCCGCCGGGCCGCGTCCGACGTTGCCCACCAGCACGCCCTCGTCGGCGGCGAGACCGAACTGGCGGCGCTGGGCTGCATCGAGATCGCGGCCGACCAGCCCCAGCGGGTTGGTGGCGCCGGCGGGGGCATCCGCTTGCGGACGGGCGTTGCTGCTCGAGGCCGTGCTGCCGGAATCGAGCGCGGTCAGGGTCACGTCGTAGTCCCGTGTGCGGCCTTCCCGGAACACCTGCAGCTTGATCCGGGTGCCCGGCGCCTTGCCACCGACCAGCGGCGGCAATTCGCTCGAACTGTTGATCTGGGTGCCGTCGACGCTGCGGATCACATCGCCGGGTTCGATGCCCGCGCGCTGCGCGGGGCTGCCCGGCAGCACTTCCTGCACCAGCGCGCCGCGCGTATCGGGCAGGCCGAAGCCGGCCACGGCCTCCGGCGTCACGTTCGAGACCTGCACGCCCAGCGAGCCGCGCTGCACGCTGCCGGTCTTCTTGATCTGCTCGGCGACATTCGCGGCGAGATCGATCGGAATGGCGAAACTCACGCCCATGTAGCCGCCGGAATTGCTGAAGATCTGCGAGTTGATGCCGATCACCTCACCCGACACGTTCAACAGCGGGCCGCCCGAGTTGCCACGGTTGATCGGCACGTCGGTCTGGATGAAGGGCACGTAGCGCTGGTTGGCGTACTGGTTGGCGCGCTGCACCGCGCTGACGATGCCCGCGGTCACCGACTGCTCGAAGCCGAACGGCGAGCCGATCGCGACCGCCCACTGGCCCGGCCTGACGGTCGCCGCGTCGCCATAGCGCAGCATCGGCAGGCCGCTGGCGTCGATCTTCAGCACCGCGACGTCGGATTCGGCATCGCTGCCGACGACCGTCGCCGGGAATTCGCGACGATCCGACAGACGCACCTTGACCTCGTCCGCGCCGTCGATGACGTGGTGGTTCGTGAGCAGATAGCCGTCGGCGGAAATGATGAAGCCGGTGCCCATGCCCCGCCCGCGCGGCGCATTGTCCGGTGCGCCCTGCCCGCCCGGACCGCCCGGAAACTCGAAGCCCGGGCCGAAGAACCGGCGGAAGATCTCGGGAATCTGCCCGTCGTCGGGCATCTGCTGGCCGCGGCCCTGGCGCGCACCCATCGTCGTCTCGATGCTGACCACCGCCGGCCCCACACGCTCGACCAGTCGGGTGAAGTCCGGCAAGCCGCTGACCAGAGGCGCCTGCGGCGTCGACGAGACGGTCGTCGCGCTGTCGGCCTGCGTGGCCTGGGCGGATTGCGCGGTCGCCGCGGGAAGCACGAATGCCGTGGTCGCGGCCGACAGCACCGCGACCAGGGACACCGCGAGCAGGGATTTCTTCATCGACGTCATGGGCAACACTCGAAAGTCAGGAATCGATCTGGATCGGGGAAAGACGGCCCGCAGCGCGCGCCGCTGGACGCGCCGGCATCGCCGCGGCCGTCAAGGCAGCGCGCGCGCTGCAGGGTTCACTGCGGTGTCGGCGGGATCGACCGGAAACCGCGGCAGCACCGCGCTGTCCGAGGCGCGCTCGCTCCACGACGGCGCCGGGAACGTCTCGCCGTAGCGAACCGAAAAGCTGCTGTCGGCCGAGAGCATCGACGCGCGCGGCCACGGCCGTGCAACGGATTCCACCGCCGGCAGTCCCGATGACGCCGGCGCAGACGCGAACGCCGCGGCCGCATCGGCCAGAACGGCCGCGCCCGACGGCGTTTGCGGGGCCGCGGCCATCGCAACGCGCGAGTCCGCCTGCGGCTGCACGGCTTGCCGCGCACTCGACGTGCGTGTCGAACGCTCGCCCGTCGCACGCCGCGGCCGCTCCGCGGCGGCCAGCGCCGCACCCGCGATCGCGAGACCGGCCTCGGGCGCCGAAGCGGCCAACGCGCTCGCATCCGCCGTTGCGTCCGATACGGGCGCATCCGCGCCGGTCACGGCAACGGCCGGCGCAGGACGGGCATCACCGTCCTGGTCGAGCGTGCCGGGACGGCCGACGAACAGCGCCACGAGCGCGACCGAAGCCGCGAGTGCGGCCCCACCACCCCACTGCAACAGACGCGGGCGCCGCGTGGTGGTCGCCGGTGCCGCGACCACGCCGTCCTCGGCGATGCCACGCGCGATGCGCTCGGCGAAATCCGCGGGCAGCAGCGAGACCTGCCGACCGCGCAGCACGTCGCCGCAGACCTGCCAGCGCTCGAAGCAGCCGGACAGCTCGGCGTCGTGCTGCAGCCGGCGCCGCAGGAAACGCGCCTGGTCCTGCGGCAGCTCGCCGTCGAGCATCGCCGACAGCTGCTGGCGGTGGTACAGCTCGAGCTTGTCCGGGTCGGGGCCGAGCTGAAGGGTATCGATGTCGTCGGCAGGGCTCATCGGGTCACGCGCTCCACAAGTCGTTCGTTGTCCATCAGGGGCCTGAGTTCGCGATCGATCGCATCGCGTGCGCGGAAGATCCGCGACCGCACGGTGCCGATCGGGCAGCCCATGCGCTCGGCGATCTCCTCGTAGCTGAGGCCGTCGACCTCACGCAGATTGATCGCGACACGCAGTTCCTCCGGCAGGGCTTCGACCGCGCGCACCACCGTTTGTTCCAGCTGCTGACGCATCAGTTCGCGCTCGGGCGTGTCGCTGTCGCGCAACCGGATTCCGCTGTCGAACTGCTCGGCGTCGTCGATGTCGATGTCGTCGGTCGGCGGCCGCCGGTTGTGCGCGACCAGGTGGTTCTTCGCGGTGTTGACCGCGATGCGGTGCAGCCAGGTGTAGAACTGCGCATCGCCGCGGAAGTTCCCGATCGCCCGGTACGCCCGGATGAAGGTCTCCTGCGCGACGTCCTGCACTTCGCTCCAGTCCGCGACGTAGCGCCCGATCAGCGCGGCGATGCGGTGCTGGTATTTGCGCACCAGCAGATCGAACGCCGCGACGTCACCACGCTGCACGCGTCTGACCAGATCCTCGTCCAGAGTCAGGCACTCCTGGCTGTCGTGTTCCTCGGCCATTGAGCCGGCTCTCCTTCGGGGCCCGGCCTGGCACGGGCGATAAGACAGGCGTGTCGCGCGAAAAGTTCCGTCACGACCGGTGTGGCATCGTGCGCCACGCCGTGATGCATTCCTTGGGGCGGTGCCTGCGCGCTGCAAGCCGCATGTGCGGCCTCGGCACGTCTGGTTTCAAACAGCGTTTTGAAGCGCTGATTTGACGGCGCCGAAGCAACCTCGGGATCATAGGCGCATTCCCCATACCCTAACGGATGGTGCCGTATGTTCGCAGGCCTCGACGGGCTCCGCTTCAGTCACTGGCAAGCCGAATCGCGCGAAGACGGCGTGCTGGTGCTGTCGTTCGATCGCGCCGGCGAGTCGGTGAATACCTTCGCCCAGGACGTGCTGATCGAACTCGACGCCGTGCTCGAGCGCCTCGCGCTGGATCCACCGAAGGCGCTGGTGATCCGCTCGGCCAAGGACAAAGGCTTCATCGCCGGCGCGGATATCCGCGAGTTCCAGGAATTCGATGCCAAGGGCACGATCGGCGATTCGATCCGTCGCGGACAGATGGCATTCCAGCGGCTGGCCGAGCTGCCCTGCCCCACGGTCGCCGCGATCCACGGCTTCTGCATGGGCGGCGGCACCGAGATCGCACTGGCTTGCGACTATCGCGTGGCGAGCAACGATCCATCGACGAAGATCGGCCTGCCCGAAGTCAAACTCGGCATCTATCCCGGCTGGGGTGGCAGCGTCCGTCTGCCGCGCCTGGTCGGCGCGCCGGCGGCGTTCGACATGATGCTCACCGGCCGCGCCCTGTCGGCGAAGGCTGCGCGCGGAATCGGGCTCGTGGACAAGGTGGTCGAACCGGCGCTCGTGGTCGACACGGCGATCGCCTTGGCGCGCCGCGGCACCACGCGGCCGTTCAAGCAGCGCGCCCTCGCCTGGGCGACGAACACCTGGCCGGTGCGCCAGGCGCTGGCGCCGGTGCTGCTCAAGCAGGTGGCGCGCAAGGCGAAGAAGGCGCATTACCCCGCGCCCTACGCGATGGTCGAGACCTGGAAGCGCGCGTCCGGCGATACCCGCGCGTTGCTGGCGGCGGAGCGCAAGGCGGTGGTCAAGCTCGCCGGCACGCCGACGGCGCGCAATCTCACCCGCGTCTATTTCCTGATGGAGCGGCTCAAGGGCCTCGCCGGCAAATCCGCCGCGCAGCGCGCGCCCATCCAGCGCGTGCACGTGGTCGGCGCCGGCGTGATGGGCGGCGACATCGCGGCCTGGGCCGCCTACAAGGGGCTGGAGGTCACCCTGCAGGACCGCGAACAGACGTTCATCGACAAGGCCCAGGCACGCGCCGCCACGCTGTTCGAGAAGAAGGTCAAGGACGAGACCAAGCGTCCGGCCGTGGCGGCCCGGCTGCGCTCGGACCTGGCGGGCGACGGCGTCGCGGATGCGGATCTCGTCATCGAGGCGATCGTCGAGCGCGCCGATGCCAAGCGCGAGCTCTACGCCACGATCGAACCGCGGCTCAAGCCCGATGCGCTGTTGACCACCAATACCTCGTCGATTCCGCTCGACGAGTTGCGCGCGCACGTGCAGCGCCCGGCCCATTTTGCCGGCCTGCATTACTTCAACCCGGTGGCGTCGATGCCGCTGGTGGAGATCGTCCATCACGACGGCGTCTCCGACGACACCGCACGCCGGCTCGCCGCGTTCTGCAAGGCGATCGACAAACTGCCGGTGCCGGTCGCGGGCACGCCGGGCTTTCTAGTCAACCGCCTGCTGTTTCCCTACATGCTCGAAGCGGCCACGGCCTATGCCGAAGGCATCCCGGGCGCGGCGATCGACCGCGCCGCGGTCGACTTCGGCATGCCGATGGGGCCGATCGAGCTGATCGACACCGTCGGCCTCGACATCGCGTCGGGCGTCGGTCAGGAGCTCGCCCCGTTTCTCGGCCTGCAGATCCCGGAGGCACTGGCGACGCCGCCCGAGGAAGGCAAGCGCGGCAAGAAGGATGGCCAGGGGCTCTACACCTGGACCGACGGCAAGGCGCAAAAGCCCGAGCTGCCGAAGGACTACCGTGCGCCGGACGATCTGCAGGACCGGCTGATCCTGCCGCTGCTCAACGAGGCCGTGGCCGCGCTCCACGACGGCGTGGTCGCCGATGCGGACCTGCTCGATGCCGGCGTGATCTTCGGCACCGGCTTCGCGCCGTTCCGCGGCGGCCCGATCCAATACATCCGCGATACCGGTGTCGACGCGGTGCTGGAGCGCCTGCGCGCGCTGCAGACGCGCCATGGCGACCGCTTCGCGCCTCGTCCGGGTTGGGAGTCGCCGGCGCTGCGCGTCGACGCGCAGCCGGCCTGATCCACGCGCGGTGCCGGAGGGGGCTCCGGCGCCGCACGAACGTCACGTGCGGCACGCGCGCATCACCCCGCGCTCGAATCCGCCGCGCTGACGTGCGCCGGACTCAGGCCTCGCCCGAACGGCGCGCGGCCAAGGCCTTCGCGCGCTCGGCCAGCACCTCGAGCAGCTGTGCGCGCTCGGCTTCGGCCAGATCGAGCATTTCGAACGTGTCGCCGAAAAAAAAGGCCATCGAGCGCCAGCGTCATCAGCAGCGCATCGATGAAGTCCGGACCCAGCGCACGCAGGCGCCCGATGTGCGCGCGCGCCTGCTGCCGGGGCAGATCCATCAGATCCGGCGTGTTGACCGCCGCGGCGATGAAGGACTGGGTCACGCCCGGCTCCTTGCGCCGGGACATCAATTCCCCGCTCTGCGCATGCACGAAGGCCTGCAGATAGCCACCGGCATCGGGCGGGAATTGCGTCGCCGCCAGGTCCAGGTCGCGCTGGTGTTCGGCCATGTGGTGTTCGACCACGCCGCGCAACAGCAGCTCCTTGTTGGCGAAGTGGTACAGCAGGCCGCCCTTGCTGACGCCGGCTTCCGCGGCGACCGCGTCGAGCGTGAGATGCGCGGCCCCCACCCGGTCGGCCACGGCGAGCGCGGCGTCGAGGATGCGGGCACGGGCATCGCTGCGGGGCTTGCGGATCATGTCGGGCGCACGCGGACGTTGACGGTGGACGTGCGATTCTAGACTATACCGTCCAGACGGTTCATTCAGAAACGAGGAGGCGGTCGTGGACGTCGTGCACAACGGTTCGAGTGCCCAGGGCATGCGCAACCCACCCGCGTCGGCAGATGCGTACGCGGCACTGGGTTGGATCGAGGAGTTCTCGGAGCTCGCGCGACTCGCGATCGACGAGGAAGACGACGAAAGCCTGCGCCGCCGTTACGAAGACGAGCTGCTGCGACGTGCCGCCTACCTGCGCGCGGCCGGCCTGTTCGACGTCGTCGAGATCCGCCACCCGGCTTTGCGGGCGATGCTCGCCGACACGCGCTAAGCGCCGCGCCGCAGCGTGGCGCGCGCTGCGCCTACATCGTGTGGGTCGGCTTCTCGGACGTCAGCGTGCCGGCCAGCAGGGTCTCGATGCGCCCCTTGAGGGCGTCGCCTTCCGGGGTGTCGGCGAACTGCACGCCGACGCCGGCGGTGCGGTTGCCCTGGGCGCCGGCCGGGGTCACCCAGACCACTTTGCCCGCCGTCGGCAGACGATCGGACGATTCGGGCAGGGTCAGCAGCAGAAACACCTCGTCGCCGAGGAAATAGCGCTTGGGGGTCGGCACGAAGATGCCGCCGTGCTTGAGATAGGACATGTACGCGTTGTACAGCGCCGCCTTGTCCTTGACCGCCAATGACAGGATGCCCTGCCGCGCGCCTGCTCCGGTTGCACTCATTCCGTCATTCCCAGCCTGTGAAGTCAGAGGCGCTTGGCGCTGTCGCGCCAGGCCAGCAGCAGTTCGGTGATCGCCAGATCGGCGCGGACCGTCGTCCGGAGCAGATCGCGTGTGCGATTGGCCGCATCGAACCACGCGGCCAGCTTCCCGATTCCCGCCGGATCGGTCAAGCCGGCCGCGCGTGCCAGTGCGAGATCGGCCGCGTGACGCAGGCGCGATGCCGCATGCTCGTCGCCGGCCCAGCGCTGCGCGGTCGCCACGACCGCGAGGTCGCCGCGCGCCAGGCCGGAAAGATCCTTGTGCACCTCGCGTCGCAGCTGCAGGCCACCGGTGTCGAGCCAGTCGGCGGCAAGACCGGGATGGCCCTGGGCCGCGTCGAGCGCCTCGCCGGCATCGGCCGCGGCATGCCCGCGCGCCGCCAGCCAGGCCAGGGCTTCGTCGCGCGGCGGCAGGCGGAATTCGATCCGCTGGCAGCGGCTGCGGATGGTCGCGGGCAGGCGCGCAGGGTTCGCCGCCACCAGCCACAGGTGCCGGCCCGGCTGCGGCTCCTCGAGCGTCTTGAGCAGGGCGTTGCAGGCAGCCGTATTGACCGCATCGGCCGGATCGACGATCGCGACCTGGGCCCGGCCGTACTGCGGCGTGAGTGACAGCTTCTGCGACAGGTCGCGGATCTGCTCGATGACGATCTCGCTGCGCAGCTTGGTGCCGTCCTTGGTCGGACCGAACGAGACCCGGTGGAAGTCCGGGTGCGTGCCCGCCGCGATCAGCTGCGCGACGCGGGCGTCGGTGTCCGCACCGAGGATATGCGCGGCCAGCGCATCGGCCACCGCACGCTTGCCCAGCAGCGCCGGACCGCAGAACAGCAGCGCGTGGCCGAGACGCTGCGCGTCCAGCGTTTCGCGGGTGCGGGCGAGGATGCGCGCCTGCCAGGGCGCGAGTGCGGGCGAGGTCTCGCTCATGCCGGCACGCGCAAGGCCTGCACGGCGCGCACGGCGTCGGCCGCCACCACGTCGGCGGCGCGCGTGGCGTCGATGACACGCACGCGCGCGGGATGCGCGGCCGCGCGCTCGAGAAAGGCCGCGCGGACGCGCTCGAAGAATGCGTCCTGCTCGGCCTCGATCCGGTCGGGCACCGCATCGCGTGCACGGGCGCGATCACGGCCTTGGGCCACGCCGAGATCGAGCAGCAGGGTCAGCGCCGGCGCGATGCCGACATAGCCGTGTTCGAGCGCGGCGATACGCTCGGACGCGATGCCGCGGCCGCCGCCCTGATAGGCGTAGCTCGAATCGGTGAAGCGGTCGCTGATCACCCAGGCGCCACGCTCGAGTGCGGGGATGATGACCTCGCGCACATGCTGGACGCGCGCGGCGAAGACCAGCAGCAGCTCGGCGTCCGCCACGGCCGGCTCGTGGTCCGGATCGAGCAGCAGACCACGGATCTGCTCGGCCAGCGGCGTGCCTCCGGGCTCGCGCGTGCACACGACCTCGCCGTCACCGGCGAGCGCTTCGCACAGCGCGCGCAACACCGTGCTCTTGCCGGCGCCCTCGCCGCCCTCGATGGTGACGAAGCGCGGATATCTGCGCAGATCGCTCATTCGCGACCGGCCCCGGCATCTGCGCCCACCGCCGCCTCGACCTCCACCTCGTTCGGCGGCGCGGCATCGTCCGCGTCCGCCGCCTCGGCGCCGTCGCCGTGGCCGGCGAAGCGGGCCCGGTAGCGACGCACGTAGTCGCGCACGGCCACGTTGTGCTCGGCGTAGGTGCGCGAGAACACATGCCGGCCGCTGCCGTCGCCGACCGCGACGAAGTACAGCGTGTCGCCGTCGGCAGGATGCGTAGCGGCCTCGATCGCGGCCTTGCCGGCCATTGCGATCGGCGTCGGCGGCAGGCCGTCGCGGGTGTAGGTGTTGTACGGCGTGTCGGTCTGCAGATCGCGACGGCGGATGTTGCCGTCGTAGGCCGTGCCCATGCCGTAGATCACGGTGGGATCGGTCTGCAGGCGCATGCCCACCTGCAGGCGACGGTTGAACACGCCGGAAATCTGCGGGCGCTCGTCGGCGACGCCGGTTTCCTTCTCGATGATCGAGGCCATCACCAGCGCCTCTTCGCGGCTCTTCAGCGCCAGGCCATCGGCCCGCGTTTCCCAGGCGCGGTCGAGCGCGGCCTCCAGCGCGGCGTTCGCGCGGCGCAGCAGGTCGATGTCGCGATCGCCACGCGTGTAGAGATAGGTCTCGGGCAGGAAGCGGCCTTCCGGATGCACGCCTTCGTGCCCAATGGCCGCCATCAGCGCGGCGTCGTCCATGTCCTGCACGGTCTGCACCAGCGGCTCGGCACGTGCCAGCGCGGCGCGCAGTTCGCGGATGTTCCAGCCCTCGACGATGGTGAAGCGGTGCCGGATCACCCGGCCGTCGCGCATGCGCACCAGCAGCTCGCGCGGCGTGACCGTGGGATCGAGCGGGTACTCGCCGACCTGGATGCGCGCATCGGCGCCGAGCTGCCGCGCCAGGGCACGCCATTCGAGCTCATGACCTTCGACGATACCGGCTTCGCGCAGGCGGCCGAGCACGCGCTGGAAGGAATCCCCCCGCTCGACGACGAACGTCTCTCCCGCCTGCACACCCGCCAACGGCGTATCGGCGAAGCCGGTGTAGCGGTCATGGAGCAGATACGCGGCCACGGCGCCGAGCGCGAGCAGGCATAGCAGCAGGAACAGGCCGATGCGGCGGCCTCGGCGTTTCACGGGTTCGGTCATGGGCGGCGGTGGCCGTCAGGGATCGCGACAGGGTCCGCAGGATACCGTGGCGGCCCGGAGGCGTCGCCAACGTGGCGTCGACGTGGCCGCGGATCAGCCATCGACGCCCAGCGCACGCAGCGTGCCACGGGCCTTGGCGCGGGTTTCGTCGAGTTCTCGCTGTGGATCGGAATCGGCCACGATGCCGGCGCCGGTGCGGAACCGCGCCTCGTGGCCCTCGACTTCGGCACTGCGGATCAGGATGTTGAGATCCAGATCGCCGTCGCGGTTCAGCCAGCCCATCGCCCCGGTGTAGGCGCCGCGGCCCTGTCCTTCGAGCTCGGCGATGATCTGCATGCAGCGCACCTTGGGGCAGCCGGTGATCGTGCCGCCCGGGAACACCGCGGCGATGACCTCGCCCGGCGTCGCGCCGTCACGCAGGCGGCCGCGGACATTGCTGACGATGTGGTGGACGTGCGCATAGCTCTCCACGCACATCAGTTCGTCGACCTCGACCGAGCCCGGCGTGCACACGCGTCCGAGGTCGTTGCGCTCCAGATCGACCAGCATCACGTGCTCGGCGCGCTCCTTGGGATGCCCCACGAGTTCGCCGATGCGCGCGGCGTCGTCGTCGCCTTCGAAGCGCGCGCGCGTGCCGGCGATCGGACGGGTTTCGACCACGTCGCCGCGGATCGACACCAGCCGTTCCGGCGAGGCGCTGGCGACCGCCCAGCCGTCTCCGGCGAAGAGGCCGGCGAACGGCGCCGGATTGTGCTGGCGCAGGCGCGCGTACAGCGCGGCCGGATCGAGCGGCGCAGCGAAGCGTGCACGCCAGCCGCGGGAGAGGTTCGCCTGGAACACGTCACCGGCGGCGAGATAGTCCAGCACGCGGCGCACGCCGTCGAGAAAGCGCGCGTCGGGGTCTTCGTCGATCGTGGTCGGCGGGGTCCACGCGGGCAGCGCGGTGCATTCGGCGTCGATGGCCTCGGCGACCAGCCGATCCAGCAGCACGTCGTGCCCGGCTTCCGCGACCGCGACGCATTCGCCCGTACCGTGGTCGCGCAGGATCGCCGCCGGACACCGCCGCGCCACCGCGACCGGCAGGCCGCCCGGCGCATCGGGCAGGCGCAGCACGGGTTCCACCTGGCCCGCCAGCTCGTAGCCCAGAAACAGCGCCCAGCCGCCGCGGAACGGCCAGCGCGGCGCTTCGCGTTCGACCCGCGCCGCCTGCCACGCGGCGTCGAGTGCTTCGAGAAAGCCGCCTTCGACGATGCCGCCCTGCGCATCGCGGGTGCAGCCGTCCGTGCCGAGCTGCAGCTGCGCACCATCGGCCGCCAGCAGCAGATCCCAGCGCGCGTGCGCGGTGCCGTGGGCGACCGACTGCAGCAGCAGCGGATAGCGATCCGGCGCCGCGCGATGCAGCGCGAGCAGGTCGGTATCGGCCGGGAGCGGACGGGTGATCAGCACGCCACGCGCTCCGGTATCGCGCACCCGGATGCAGGCCGACTGGAGAGCTCGTGCATGCGCGCGCCTCAGGCGTCCAGTTCGGTCCAGCGCAGGTAGGCCGCATCGAGCGCCGCCTGCGTGGCCTGCAGCGAGGCGCCGTGCGCGGTGATCGCGGCCGCGTCGCGCTGGTAGAACGCGGGGTCGTTCATGGCGGCGGTCAGCGTGGCAATCTCGGCCTCCAGCTGCTCGATGCGGGCCGGCAACTGCTCGAGTTCGCGCTGGTCCTTGTAGCTGAGTTTGCGCTTCGGCGCCGCCGGCTCAGGGGCGGCCACGGGCGCGACGGCCGGGGCCGGCTCGGGCCTGCGCATGCCCAGCGTCGCCGCCGGCAGGCCGGTGCCCGGTTCAGCGCGCTGGCGCAGCCAGTCCTCGTAGCCGCCGATGTACTCGCCCACCCGGCCCTCGCCTTCCATCACCAGGGTCGAAGTGACCACGTTGTCGAGGAAATCGCGATCGTGGCTGACCAGCAGCAGGGTGCCCGGGTAGTCGGCCAGCAGTTCCTCGAGCAGTTCCAGCGTCTCGACGTCGAGATCGTTGGTGGGTTCGTCCATCACCAGCAGGTTCGACGGTTGCGCGAACAGCTTGGCCAGCAGCAGCCGATTGCGTTCGCCGCCCGAAAGCCGGGTGATCGGCGCGCGCGCACGCTCGGGCGTGAACAGGAAATCCTGCAGGTAGCCGATCGCGTGCTTGCGCGTGCCGTTGATCTCGACGAAATCCTGGCCCTCGGCGACGTTCTCCAGCGCATTCCAGTCCTCGCGCAGCGTCGCGCGGTACTGGTCGAAATAGGCGATCTGCAGCTGGGTGCCCGAACGCACCTCGCCGGCCTGCGGCTGCAGCTCCCCGAGCAGCAGTTTGAGCAGCGTGGTCTTGCCGGTGCCGTTGGCGCCGATCAGGCCGACGCGGTCGCCGCGGAAGATCGTCGTCGAGAAATCGCGGATCAGGCAGCGCTCGCCGTAGGCGAAGGACACGTTCTTCAGCTCGACGACCTTCTTGCCCGACGCGTTCGCCTGCGCGGCGGCCATGCGCACGTTGCCGGTGAGATCGCGACGCTGCGCGCGCTCGACGCGCATCGCCTTGAGCCGGCGCACGCGGCCTTCGTCGCGGGTGCGACGGGCCTTGATGCCCTGGCGGATCCACGCCTCTTCCTGCGCCAGCAGCTTGTCGAAGCGCGCCTGTTCCTGCGCCTCGGCATTGAGCCGCTCCTCGCGGCGGCGCACGTAGTTCTCCCAGTCGCCGGGCCAGCTGGTCAGCCGGCCGCGGTCGATCTCGACGATCCGCGTCGCCAGTGCGCGCAGAAAGCGCCGGTCGTGGGTGACGAACACGATCGCGCCCGGCCACTGCTTGAGGAAGCCTTCGAGCCAGTCGATCGCGGCGATGTCGAGATGGTTGGTCGGCTCGTCGAGCAGCAGGATGTCCGGTGCCGAGACCACCGCGCGCGCCAGCAGCACGCGCCGCTTCATGCCGCCCGACAGCGCCGGGAACGCGGCGTCGCCGTCGAGCTGCAGCCGCTCCAGCACCTCGGTCACGCGCTGGTCGATGCGCCAGCCGTCGAGCGCCTCGATGCGCGCCTGCACGTCGGCCAGCGCGTCGTAGTCCTCGGCGTGCAGCAGGCGGTGGTACTCGGCCAGCGCCGCACCCGCCTCGCCGAGGCCCTCGGCGACGACGTCGAACACGCTGCCGCCGGCGCCGGCCGGCACTTCCTGTTCCAGGCGCGTCACGCGCACGCCCTGCTCGCGACGGATCTCGCCGTCGTCGGGCTTCAGTTCGCCGGCGATCAGCCGCATCAGCGTGGACTTGCCGGCACCATTGCGGCCGATCAGTGCGACGCGCTCGCCGCGGTCGATCGTCAGTTCGACGCCGTCCAGCAGCAGGGGGCCACCGACGCTGTAGTCGAGGGCGTTCAAGGTCATCAAAGGCATCCGTGCAGTGTAACGCTCCCGTTCACGCCGGATGCTTCCGCATGCCGGCGAACACACCGCGCTGCGCGCACGGGATCAGGGTCAACCCCAGTTGGATCGGTCCGCGGCACGCGGTATCAACGTGTATTGCCACGTCACGGCCCACCAGGACACGTCGATGAACACGATCTTCGCCCTCGGTCAACACACCGGCCTGCGCAGTGCCGAGTCCGGCGCCGTCCGTGCGATGACCGTCCAGCACGGTGACACCCTGTCGGCGATCGCCGTCCGCTTCGGCGTGCCGCTGGGCAAGCTGCTGTCGGCGAACCCGCAGATCCTCAATCCGGACGTCATCTATCCGGGCGACCGGGTATCGCTGCCCGCCGCGAACGGTCACACGGTGCGCTCCGGCGACACCCTGTCGGGCATCGCCGCCGGTTACGGCGTCTCCCTCGGCCAGGTCCTCGCCGCCAATCCGCAGGTGACCAACCCGGACATGATCTATCCCGGCGACCGGATCACCATTCCGGGCGGGCACGGTGGCGGCGGCAACACCGGCGACACGGGTCGGCCCGGTGGCGACGTGACCGACGGCACCGGCCCGGTCACGGGGCCGGACAGTGTGTCCAGACCGGCGCCCGCCGGCGATGCCGACGGCGTCACCCCGGCCCAGTTGCAGCAGATCGTGCCGCAGCTGGGTGCCAGCCGGGCCGAGGCGGTCGCACCGCACCTCAATGCCGCGATGGCCGAAGCCGGTATCGACACGCCGCAGCGCCAGGCGATGTTCATCGCCCAGCTGGCGCACGAGAGCGGCGGCTTCCATTACATGGAGGAAATCGCCAGCGGTGCAGCCTACGAAGGCCGCGCGGACCTCGGCAACACCCAGGCGGGCGATGGCGTGCGCTTCAAGGGCCGGGGCTACATCCAGGTCACCGGCCGGCACAACTACACCGAGGCCGGACGCGCGCTCGGACTGGATCTCGCCAACAACCCGGACCTGGCCTCACGGCCGGAGAACGCCGCCCGCATCGCCGCCTGGTACTGGGAGAGCCGCGGCATCAATGCCGCAGCCGATGCCGGTGACTTCACCCGGGTCACCCGCCTGATCAACGGCGGCACCAACGGGCTCGCGGACCGGCAGGCCTACTATGACCGCGCGCGGGCGGCGTTGAGCTGAGCCGCCGCGGTTCGCCGCCGGACCGGTCCCCTGGACCGGTTCCCACAACGGAACGGGTCGGCATTGCCGGCCCGTTCCTGTTGCATCCCTGGCCCGGACTCAGGGCGAGGTCGTGGGCGCGTCCGTCGACGGCATCTCGACCGGCGGCGGTTCGACGCCGTCGTCGGCCGCATCGTCGTCGATCGACCCGTCGACCCGCTCGATTCCCTGCAGGCGCTCGTCCTTGGACAGGCGCATCAGGGTCACGCCCTGGGTGTTGCGGCCCACACGCGCGATTTCGGACGCGCGGGTGCGCACCAGGGTGCCGCCATTGGAGATCAGCAGCACCTCGTCGTGGTTGCGCAGCAGCACCGCGCCGACCAGCGGCCCGTTGCGCTCGGTGGTCTGGATGCCGATGACGCCCTGGGTGCCGCGGCCCTTGCACGGATATTCCGACAGCGGCGTGCGCTTGCCGTAGCCGTTCTCGGTGGCGGTGAGGATGTAGGGAATGTCGTCGCCGGCGCCGGCTTCGACCACCGCGATCTCGTCGCCGGTCTCGACCGCCGCATCGTCGCCGGCCTCGTCAGCGGCCTCGTCCTCCACGGTCACACCCGCGCTGTCGGCCACGATCAGGCTCACCACCTGCTCGCCTGCCGCCAGACGGATGCCGCGCACGCCGCCGGCGGTGCGGCCCATCGAACGCACGCGATCCTCGGCGAAGCGCACCGTCTTGCCGTTCGAGGCGAACAGCAGCACATCCTTGTCGCCATCGGTCAGTGCCACGCCGACCAGCGCGTCGCCGTCATCGAGCCGAATCGCGATCTTGCCGCGGGCCAGGCGATAGGCGAATTCGGTCAGCGGGGTCTTCTTGACCGTGCCCGCACGCGTGGCGAAGAACACGTAGTGCCCGTCGACGTACTCGCGCACCGGCACCACGGCCTGCACCTTTTCGTCGGCCTCGAGCGGAATCCAGTTGATGATCGGCCGGCCGCGGGCATTCGGGCCGGCATCGGGCAGCTGGTGCACCGGCAGCCAGAACACGCGGCCCGCGCTGGTGAACGTCAGCAGCGTGTCGTGGGTGTTGACCAGCCACAGCTGCTCGATGAAATCCTCGTCCTTGGTGGACGCCGCGTTGCGGCCACGGCCGCCGCGCTTCTGCGCACGGTAGGCGCTGACCGGCTGGCGCTTGGCGTAGCCGGAATGCGACAGCGTGACCACCACGTCTTCCGGCGCGATCAGGTCGAGGATGTCGAGGTCTTCTTCGCTCGCCCGAATCTCGCTACGACGCTCGTCGCCGAATTCTTCCTTGACGTTGCGAAGCTCGGTGCGGATCACCTCGAGCAGCACGTCGGGATCTTCGAGAATCTCGATCAGGCCGCGGATCACCTCCAGCAGCTGCTTGTACTCCTCGGTGAGGCGGTCCTGCTCCAGGCCGGTCAGGCGGTGCAGACGCATCTCGAGGATCTGCTGGGCCTGGGTCTCGGTGAGCTGGTACATGCCCTCGATCAGACCCACGCCGTCCGGCAGATCTTCCGGTCGCGAGGCATCCGCGCCCGCGGCGCCCAGCAGCGAGGCCACCAGACCCGGCGCCCAGGTCCGCGCCAGCATGCGCTCGCGCGCTTCGTTCGGGTTCGCCGATGTCTTGATCAGCTCGATCATCTCGTCGATGTTGGCGAGCGCGACCGTCAGGCCTTCGAGGATGTGCGCGCGGTTGCGCGCCTTGCGCAGCTCGAAGATCGTCCGCCGCGTGACCACTTCGCGGCGATGGCGGACGAAGGCCTCGAGGATCTGCTTGAGGTTCAGCAACTGCGGGCGGCCGTCGACCAGCGCCACCATGTTGATGCCGAACACCGACTCCATCTGCGTCTGCGAATAGAGGTTGTTGAGCACCACCTCGGCCGATTCGCCGCGCTTGACCTCGATGTAGATGCGCATGCCGTCCTTGTCGGACTCGTCGCGCAGCTCGCTGATGCCTTCGAGGCGTTTTTCCTTCACCAGCTCGGCGATCTTCTCGATCAGCCGCGCCTTGTTGACCTGGTAGGGAATCTCGGTGACCGCGATCGCCTCGCGGCCGTTGTCGGCCACCTCGATCTCGGCGCGCGCACGCATGCGCACGCGGCCCCGGCCGGTGCGGTAGGCCAGGTGGATGCCACCGACGCCGTTGATGATGCCGGCGGTCGGGAAATCGGGGCCCGGGATGTATTCCATCAGCCCGTCGATGTCGATCTCGGGGTTGTCGATCAGCGCGATCAGCGCATCGACCACTTCGTTGAGATTGTGCGGCGGGATGTTGGTCGCCATGCCGACGGCGATGCCGGCCGAGCCGTTGACGAGGAGATTCGGAAAGCGCGTCGGCATCACCGACGGCTCGAGTTCCTTTTCGTCGTAGTTGGGCTGGAAATCGACGGTTTCCTTGTCGATATCGGCCATCAGTTCATGGGTGAGCCGCGCCATGCGCGCCTCGGTGTAACGCATCGCTGCCGCCGAATCGCCGTCGACCGAACCGAAGTTGCCCTGCCCGTCCACCAGCATGTAGCGCAGCGAGAACGGCTGCGCCATGCGCACCAGCGTGTCGTAGACCGACTGGTCGCCGTGCGGGTGGTACTTGCCGATGACGTCGCCGACGATACGCGCCGACTTAAAGTACGGCTTGTTGCTGTGCGCGCCGAGCTCGTTCATCGCGAACAGCACACGGCGGTGCACGGGCTTGAGCCCGTCGCGGACGTCGGGGAGCGCACGTCCCACGATCACGCTCATCGCGTAATCGAGGTAGCTCCTGCGCATCTCGTCTTCGAGGTTGACGGGGATGATTTCTTTCGCGGAATCGACCATCGAGTGGGCTTGCATCCTGTCTGCGCGGCGCGGTTTCCAGGCGCCGGCGACATCCGCCCGCGCTGCGCGTACCGGCCACCGGCGACGCGATCAAAACGACAGGAAATCATAGCACGAAGCGAGGCTCCGCCCCAAGGTTTCCAGCGCTAAAACAACCACTTGCGTATCTCGGCACTGGGCTTTTCATGGGGTCGGGCGCTGTTTCGCGCCGGATCCCTGGACGCGACATGCGGGCACCGCCTTGCGGGCACACCGACCGGGGCGCCATGACGGGGTGCAGGCGGTACGTGCAACAGCGACGAAGCCGCTCGGCCCCGGGGCGCTGCTTCAGCCGAACACGGCGCGCATCGCCTCGGTCGTCGGACGTTCGACCACGCCGCGCTCGGTCACGATCGCGTCGACCAGATCGCCGGGCGTGACGTCGAAGACCGGATTCCAGGCCTGGATGCCGTCGGCCACGGTGCGACTGCCGCCGACACCGAACAGCTCGCCGGGATCACGCTGCTCGATCTCGATCAGATCGCCCGAGGCGGTGTCCATGTCCACCGTCGACGACGGCGCGACGACCATGACCTTGACGCCGTGGTGTCGCGCGGCGATCGCGAGCTGATAGGTGCCGATCTTGTTGGCGGTGTCGCCGTTGGCGCAGATGCGGTCGGCGCCGACGACGATCCACTGCACCGCACCGGTCTTCATCAGGTGCGCGGCCGCGGAGTCCGCGATCAGTGTCGCATCGATGCCGTCCTGCTGCAGTTCCCACACCGTCAGGCGCGCGCCCTGCAGCCAGGGCCGGGTTTCGCCGGCGAACACCTTGCCGATGCGCCCCTGCGCCATGCCGGCGCGGATCACGCCCAGCGCGGTGCCGAAGCCGGCCGTGGCCAGCGAGCCGGTGTTGCAATGGGTCAGCACGCCGCTGCCGGGTGCGATGAGATCCGCGCCGAGCGCGCCCATATGCCGGTTCGCGGCGAGGTCTTCCTCGGCGATCGCCTGCGCCTCGCGTTCCAGCGCCTCACGCCAGTCCGCGCCCGATGTCGCCAGCACGCGCCGCATCCGCGCCAGCGCCCAGGCCAGATTCACCGCCGTCGGCCGCGCCGCATTGAGCCGCTGCAGCGCAGGCTCGAGCTTCATCAGCGCCGCTTCACCGTTTTCCGCTTCGATCTCGCGCGCACCGAGCACTGCGCCCCAGGCCGCGGCGATCCCGATCGCCGGCGCGCCGCGCACGGTCAGGGCGTGGATCGCCTGCGCGACATCGTCGCTGGTGGTGCAACCGACGTGCTCGACGACGAACGGCAGCTTGCGCTGGTCCAGCAATTCGAGCGTGTCGCCGGTCCACAGGATCGGGCGGATGTGGTCGTAGCGGTCGAAGTCGAGGGGGGATGCGTTCATGGGGCAATTGTAGATCGTGGATGCTGGATTGCTGTTGGTCGGAGGCGGCGGGCGGTCATCTCGAAGATCCCTGCCTGGCTTGGTCGGCACGCGGAGGGCTGGTGATCGCTCCTACGGAAGCGGACGCTCATCCGCGTACCCACTGCGCGCGCGGGCGCTGTTTTGGTCTCTTCATGCCCTTTTTGCCTTTGCCTTTGACTTTTGCCTTTGACTTTTGACTTTTGCCTTTGACTTTTGACTTTTGCCTTTGCCTTTGCCTTTGCCTTTGCCTTTGCCTTTGGCTTTGGCTTTGGCTTTGGCTTTGGCTTTGGCTTTGGCTTCCAGCCTTTGACGCTCGAGCCGTAGAGCGAGCCGAGCACCGGAGCCTGGCGCGGCCGTAGAGGCGCCCATGTCTGAGCGAAGCGAGTTTGGGCGCCGTGCCGCGTCAGGCGAGGAGCGCAGGGGACCGATGCGGCTTCATCGCATCGGCGAGTGTCCGGCGATGGCGGTTTTGCTTACTTTTGACAAGACAAAAGTAAGCCGCGCGAACAGCGCGGAAGCTCTGTTTTTCGCGGTTAGGCGTGGCCATGCAAGACAAGGAAACGAAGCAAGTCCGGAGCTTTCGCCCGCTGCGCGTGCGAGTTCCTTTTTGAAGGACCAAAAAAAAACCAAAAAGTCCCTTCGCCGGACGCGATCCGCCGCATGAAGCCGCGGCGGGCCCCTGCGCTTCTCGGTCGACGGGGCACGCAGCCCAAACTCGCTTCGCTCAGACATGGGCTGCTCTCCGGCCCCGCCGCCCTGCGATGCTCAGCTCGCTTTACGGCTCGAAAGATCAAAGGCGAAAAGCAGAGCCGAGTCCAAAGCAAACGCGAAAGCGAAAGCGAAACCAAGAACAGAAAAAGCAGAAGCGACAGAGCCAAGATCATGCCGACCTGTGTCCAAGACCTGCCGCTCCACCTGAGCCCCAGGAAAAAATTCCATTACGCCAGCGGCTTCGGGCACGCGTTTCGCCCACCTTGCAGCAGGCCATCACCGCCCTAGGACTTTCAAGCCAGCAGACCCTGGATTCCCGCCTTCGCGGGAATGACGGACAAAGACGGACCTGCCGGGACGGCCCTAGGCCCGCGCGAAATCGAACGCGACCACATCGGCAATCCGCCCGGTCCCCAGCATCGCCATCATCAACCGGTCGACTCCCAGCGCCACACCTGCGCAGTCCGGAAATCCCGCATCGAGCGCAGCGAGCAGCGCGTCGTCGATCGCGGGCAGATCGCTGCCGCGCGCGCGGCGCACCGCGTGATCCCGCTCGAAGCGCCCGCGCTGCTCCGCGCCGTCGGCCAGCTCGTGATAGCCGTTCGCGAGTTCCAGCGCGCCGAGATACAGCTCGAAGCGCTCGGCCACCGGCACGCCGTCGCGCTCGACGACGCGGGCGAGCATGCATTGCGAGGCCGGGTAGTCGTGGACGACGAGGATCCGGTCGGCGGGGTTCGCCGGCTGGAGGCGATGGGTCATCAGCAGATCGAGCCAGTCGTCGCGGGTCAGTCCCTCGGGATCGATCCGCACGTCGCCGAGTGCCGTCTGCAGATGGCCGTCGTCGGCCGTCACCGGATCGAGGCCCAGCACATCGCGATACAGGGCGCGATAGGTCGTCTGCACGACCTCGGCACGCCGGCCGACGAGGGCGAGCGCGGCCTGCACCAGCGCGACGGTTTCGTCGGCCAGCTGGAACTGGTCCCATCCCACGCGGTACCACTCGAGCATCGTGAACTCGGGATTGTGGCGGCCACCGGCCTCGCCGTCGCGGAACACGCGGCCGAGTTCGTAGCAGTCGCCGAAGCCCGCTGCGAGCAGCCGTTTGAGCGGAAACTCGGGCGACGTCCGCAGCCAGCGCGTGCGCGCACCGGCCGAGACGTGGCCACTGAAGACCGTGCTGAAGCTGGCGACGTTGGGATCGGTATTGCCGGCCTGCGAGAGCATCGGCGTCTCGACCTCCGGCACCGCCCGGCCGGCGAAGAATCCGCGCAGCGTGGCATTGAGACGTGCGCGCAGGCGCAAGGTGTCGAAGTGGGCCGAGGGCGCCGATGTGTCCTTCATGCCTGCGATTCGAGAAATGCGAGCAGCGCCGCCTCGTCCCAGATCTCGATGCCCAGTTCCTGCGCCTTCGTCAGCTTCGATCCCGCCGCTTCGCCGGCGACGACCAGCGACGTCTTCCTGGACACGCTGCCGGCGATCTTCGCGCCGAGCGCTTCGAGGCGTTCGCCCGCCTCGTCACGGGTCATCGCCTCCAGGCTGCCGGTCAGCACGACCGTCTTGCCGTCGAGCGGACCGGTCGCCTTGACGCGCTTCATGGGCGCCGCATCGAGCAGGCGACGCATCGCCGCGTCACTGGCACGCAGTGCGGCCAGCGCGTTCGCGTCGGCGAGAAACGCCGCGAGATTGTCCGCGCCCGCGCCGGACAGACCGGCGCCGGTCCAGCCACTCGTGTTCGCGCGGAGCAACGCCTCCAGCGTGCCGTAGGTGTCGGCCAGCCGCTCGGCGCTCTTGCCGCCGAGCTTGTCGACCGGCAATGCCGACAACAGGTGGGCGAGCCCGAGGCGCTCACGCAGCTCGGCCGAGGGCGCCGCCTCGTCGGTGAACGTGATGCCGGCCGCGAGCAACGCGTCGACGACCTCGACATTGCCCGGCTGTTCGAAGAATGTCGCGATCGAACGCGCCACTTCTCCGCCGATGTCGGGCAGTGCCTGAAGCAATACGGCCGGCGTCGTGCGCACGAAATCGAGCGTGCCGAGCCACTGTGCGAGCAACTTGGCCGTCGTCTCGCCCAGATGCGGAATACCGAGTGCGAACAGGAAGCGCGGCAGCGTGGTGGTGCGCGCGACATTGATGCCCGCGACGAGATTCTCGGCCCATTTCGTCGCGAGCTTGCCGCCGGTCACGACGCGCAGATGCGCGCGCAGGAACGCGGCGTCCTTCCACACCGGCGACTCCTGCGCCAGCACCTGCTCGCCTTCCGCATCGAGCACGAGCGCGCCCTTGCTGTCGGCGACCACCTGCACGAAGTCCGCCGCAGTCGCGGCATCGAGCGCGGTCTTCATCCGCACCAGATCCTCGACGGTGAGCGCGAACAGGTCCGCCGGCGAATGCACGAACCCGAACTCGACCAGCGCCTCGGCCTGCTTGTCGCCGAGCCCTTCGATATCCATCGCGCGACGCGACGCGAAATGGCGCACGGCTTCCTTGCGCTGCGCCGGGCACGTGAGGCCGCCCGTGCAGCGCCAGGCTGCGGCGCCCTCCTCGCGCACCAGTTCGGAGCCGCAGACCGGACACGTCGCCGGCATGGTCCACTCGACCGTGCCTTCGGGGCGTCGCGCCTCGATCACGCGCACGATCTCGGGAATCACGTCGCCGGCGCGGCGCACGATCACCGTGTCGCCCTCGCGCACGTCGAGCCGGCGGATCTGGTCCTCGTTGTGCAGCGTGGCGTTGGTGACCGTGACGCCGGCGACCTGCACCGGCTCCAGCCGCGCGACCGGAGTGATCGCGCCGGTGCGGCCGACTTGCACCTCGATCGCGCGCAGCACCGTCGACTGCTCCTGCGCCGGGAACTTGTGCGCCAGTGCCCAGCGCGGCGCGCGCGAGACGAAGCCCATCGTCGCCTGCTGGTCGAAATCGTCGAGCTTGTAGACCACACCGTCGATGTCGTAGGGCAACGTGTCGCGGGCCGCGCCGATGCGTCGGAAATACGCGATCAGACCGTCGAAGCCGGTGGCGGTGTCGACCTCGGGGGCGACCGGGAAGCCCAGCGCCCGCAGCATTGCGAGGGTCTGCGAGTGGGTTTCCGGCAGCTCCAGGCCGCGCACCTCGCCGACCGAGTAGGCGAAGAACGCCAGCGGCCTGCGCCGGGTGACCGCCGGGTCGAGCTGGCGCAGCGAACCGGCCGCGCCATTGCGCGGATTCGCAAGCAGCTTCTCGTTCGCCTCCAGCGCCTTCGCATTCCAGGCCTCGAAGGCCTTGCGCGGCATGTAGATCTCGCCGCGCACTTCCAGCACCGCAGGCGGCGGCGCACCGGTGTCGCGCAGCTTCAGCGGCACGGCGCGGACCTGGCGCAGGTTGGCGGTGACGTTCTCGCCGGTGGCGCCGTCGCCGCGGGTCGCGCCCTGCACGAACACACCGTCCTCGTAGCGCAGGCTGATCGCGAGCCCATCCAGCTTGGGCTCGACCGAAAACACCGGCGACTCGATGCCGAGCTTCTGCTCGATCCGGCGCTCGAAATCGGCGACTTCGGCGTAGCGGGTGCGGTCGTCGGCGTCGCTGCCGACGCCGGCGGTCTCGAAGGCGTTGGCCAGCGACAGCATCGGAATCGCGTGGGTGACTTCGGGAAAGCCGCCATCGGGACGCGTGCCCACCGTGCGGGTCGGCGAGTCGTCGCGCGCGAGCTCGGGATGTGCGATTTCCAGCGCCTCGAGTTCGCGCAACAGCGCGTCGTACTCGGCGTCGGGAATCGACGGGTCGTCGAGCACGTAATAGCGGTAGTTGGCGGTCTCGATCAGCGCGCGCAGCTCGGCAGCGCGGTCGGAAGGCGATGGCGTCGGCATGAGGGGATTGTAGGCGGTCCGCCCGCACGTGCAGGCGCGCGCCGCGGCGGATTTACGGGGTCGCAGCGTAGGCGGCGAGACGCGCGTCGAGCGTGCCGGCGTGCAGTTCGAACAGGTGATTGTCGAAGTCGTGGAAGTACAGCGACTCGCCCTCGCCTTCGCTGCGCGGCCGCGGCGGACGGATCTCGACACCGAGCCGCTCGAGGCGAGTGCGGTAGCCAGGCAGATCCTCGGCATCCACCTGGAACGCCACGTGGCGGTAGCTGCGCTCGGCAGGCGGCTCGCCCTCCATCGCCACCAGCCAGACCCCACCGAGGACGAAGAACTTCTCGGGCGACAGCGAATGCGTGCGCTCGCCGCTGTCGAAGACCTCGCGCGCGCCGAGCCCGTCCACCAGCAAGCGCGCCGTGCGTTCGAGATCCCGTACCAGGAACGTCAGATGGCTGATGCCGGCGATCGCCATCGTGCCGGGCTCACCAGCGCGGGCTGCGCGTCACCGGCGGCACTTCGTGCTCGCGGTCCCAGCTGCGGAGTTCGTCACGCAGGCCGGCGATGCGCTGACGGCCGAGCGCGTTGCGCTGCTCGTCGAGCAACACACCGTCGAGCAGTTCGGCTATGCGTTCGGCGGTGGGCAGCATCGCGTCCCAGGCATCGAGGGCGCGCACCGGCGCCGGCAGGGTCAGGAAGAATGCGATCGCCGGGGTTTCCAGGGTCTGGATTTCGGCCATCTCGAAGCTGCCGGGGCTGCGGATGTTGGCGACGCTGAAGATCGGACCGCGCTCGGGATGGTTGTCGACGAGACGGTGGAACACGTTCATGTGGCCATAGGTCAGGCCGGTCTTTTCCGCGGCGACCACGATGTCCGGCCCGCGCAGCACGTTGCCGGCGCGCGCGGCGATGTAGAGGGTGACGATCTTGTCGAAGTCATCCGTGCTGCGCTTGCCCAGCTCGCTGTTGGGCGACACGGTGCCGACGGTGCGATCGAGCAGGTCCATCTCGGCCTGCATTTCCGGCGCGTCACCGGCTTCGCGCGCCACGCCGGCCTCGCCGAGATCCCGCTCGAGCTGCGCGCCGAGCGTCGGTTCGACCCGGGCATCGTCGTCGTGCACGACACGCCGGCCCTGTCCGCTGCGCGGCCGCGTTCCGAAGTACAGGATCGCCGCCAGCAGCAGTGCGCCGGCCACCGCAATCGCGATCCGTAGCATCGACTCGTCAGACATTCGCGGTGTTCTCCTCTGGGGCGGAATCAGGCAGCGCCGGCCAGACGCGTGGCTTCGGCGAGATCGACGGACACCAAGCGGCTCACGCCCGGCTCGCGCATGGTAACGCCGCTGAGCTGGGATGCGGCTTCCATCGTCGCCTTGTTGTGGCTGACGAACAGGAACTGCACCTGCTCGCTCATTTCCTTGACCATCGCCGTAAAGCGGCCGACGTTAGCCTCGTCGAGCGGCGCGTCCACCTCGTCGAGCAGACAGAAGGGCGCCGGATTCAACTGGAAGATCGAGAACACCAGCGCGACCGCGGTCATCGCCTTCTCGCCGCCGGACAGCAGCGAGATGTTGGACACGCGCTTGCCCGGCGGCCGCGCCATGATCGCCACGCCGGTGTCGAGCAGATCGTCGCCAGTGAGTTCGAGGTAGGCGTGGCCGCCACCGAACAGGCGCGGGTACAGGGCCTGGACACCGGCATTGACCTTGTCGAAGGTGTCCTTGAAGCGCCCGCGGGTCTCGCGGTCGATCTTGCGGATCGCCTCCTCGAGCGTGTCGAGCGCCGACGTCAGATCGGCGTCCTGCGCGTCCAGATATTCCTTGCGCTGCGCGGCCTCGGCATGCTCGGCGATCGCGGCGAGGTTCACCGGCTCCAGGCGACGCAGGCGCGCGTCGAAATCGGTGACGGTCTTCTCCCAGTCCTTGGCGTTCGCGGTCTCGTCGAGCCCGTTCAACACGTCCTCGACGACGAAGCCGGCTTCGACCACCTGTGCGGCCAGCTGATCGGCCGCGATCACCAGGGCCTGCTGGTCCAAGCGCCGCTGGCCGATCGCCTCGCGCTGGGTGAGGGCCTGGGCGTCACGCTGCTGACGCACCTGCTCGAAGGTGCGCAGCTCGTTGTCGACGCCTTCCAGCGCGGAGCGCGCCTGGGCCAGCGCGCGCTCGGTGCGCACACGTTCCTCGAGTGCCACCTGGCGCTGCTGCTCGAGCGCATCGACCGGAGAATCACCGCTGGCCAGCTGCGCCGACAGTTCGCCCAGGCGGCTGTCGATCTGGCCGCGCTGGCCGCCCATGCGTGCCAGGGCCTGGGTCAACGACGTGATCTGGGCACGCTGCGATTCGAGCGTGAGCGCCAGCGCGTGCGCGGTATCGCGCGATTCACGCGCCGCGGCGCGGGCCTGCTCGCGGGCCTCGACCAGGGTGCGGCGCTCGGCTTCGAGCGCGGCGCGCGCCGCTTCGAGTTCGGCCATGCGTTCGACCGCATCTTCCAGACGCACGCGGGCTTCGGAGGTCTGCTGCGCGGCGTCGTCGAGGGTCTCGTGCAATTGCGCGAGGTCGGCGTCGATACGCTCCAGTCGGGTGCGCGCCGCTTCGACGCGGCCCTGCTGGCTCTGCACCTGCCCGGCGAGTTCGGATACGGCGCGATGGGCGACGTACAGCGCCCGCTGCGCGTCCTCGCGTTGCTGCTCGACCGCGAGCAACTGTTCGCGTCCTTGCGCGATGCGCGTCTCGAGCGCCTGCTCCTGGTTCTGCAGCGTGGCGATCTCCCCGCGCAGCGCCTGGATCTCGCGCTCGCGCAGCAGTGCGCCTTGTTTGGCCGCGCCCGAGCGCGAGACGCGCACCCAGCCGTCGCCAAGGCGCTCGCCGCTCCGGGTGATCACCGAATCGCCTTCGCCGAGTCCGGCCTGCAGCGCGCGCGCCTCGGCCAGCGTCTCGGCCACGTGCAGGCGGGCGAGCAGACGGCGGATCGCCAGCGGGCCCTGCACCTTCGTCGCCAGCGAGGTCGGTGCGAACGCCGCCTCGCCGGTCTCGGCCGAGACCAGCGCAAGCCGGCTTTCACCCAGCTCGCCCAGCGCGTCGACCAGGTCGGCCGGCACGCCGCTGCCTTCGACCAGGACGCCTTCGATCAGCTGTCCGAGCGCACTTTCGACGGCGAACTCCCAGCCCGATTCGACCCGCAGCGATTCGCCGACACGCGTGGCGGACTCGAGTCCGCGCTGGCGCAGCCACTCGACCGCGGCGCCCTGCTCCTGGCCGAGCGCGGCGTGCTGCAGTGTCTCCAGCGATGCCAGACGGCCGCGGGCCTCCTGCGCGCGCTTGCGTACGCCGGAGAGGTCCTCCTGCGCACCGCGCTGCGCATCCTGCAGTTCGACGGCCGCCGCCTTGCGCGCTTCGAGTTCCTCCCCGAGCGTGTCCAGCGCGGCCTTCTGCTCGTCGTGACGGATCTGCAGGTCGGTGAACGCCTCGCCCAGCGCGTCGAGGTCGAATCCGGCACGCTCGGCCTGCAACTGCTGGCGGCGACGATCGGCTTCCAGCGCTTGGCGGTCGAGGTAGTCCACCCGGGTGCGCTCGACATCGCCGGCGCGGGCCGCTTCGCCCTGTTCGCGATTGTGGGCCTCCCAGCGCGACTGCCAGTCGCCGAGCGCCGTTTCCGCGTCGCGCAGTGCGTCCTGGCGCACCGCGTCCTCGTCCTGCAACTGCGCCAGACGCGGTTCGGCGTCGGCGATGCTCTCGTGCAACGTGTCCAGCCGCAGCTGGTCCTGGTCGATGTGCTGCCCGATCTCGGCCAGCTGCGCCTGCGCCTCGTCCCGGGCCTTGAGCAGGCGGGCGGAGAGTTCGCGCTGGTGCTGGATCTGCTGTTCCAGACGCGCCAGCAGACCGCTGACCTCGTAACTCTCGGCCTGCGCGCGGTTGAGGGCCTCGCTGGCCTCGTGACGCCGCTCGCGACCGGTCTCGAGCTCGCGCTCGGCCTCGCGCTGTTCGGCGATCAACTGCTCGAGCCGCGTTTCTTCCTGGGCCAGCCCCTCGCGCAGCGCGCGCAGCCGTGAATCCAGGGTGCGCCACTCCAGCGCCTTCCATTCGGCATCGCGGATGCGCCGTTCGGCCTGGATCGCGGTGTACTGCTCGGCCTGCTTGGCCTGCCGGGCCAGATGCTGCAGCTGCTTGCCCACTTCCTCGCGCAGGTCGCTCAGGCGGTCGAGGTTCTCGCGCGTGTGGCGGATGCGGGTCTCGGTCTCCTTGCGGCGCTCCTTGTACTTGGAGATGCCGGCCGCTTCCTCGAGGTAGACCCGCAGTTCCTCGGGCTTGGCGTCGATGACCTGCGAGATCATGCCCTGCTCGATGATCGAGTAGCTGCGCGGGCCCAGGCCCGTGCCGAGGAACAGGTCGGTGATGTCGCGGCGGCGGCACTTGGTGCCGTTGAGGTAGTAACCGCTCTGGCCGTCGCGGCTGACGGTGCGTTTGACCGAAATCTCGTTGAACGCGGCGTATTCGCCCTGGATGGTGTGGTCGCTGTTGTCGAAGATCAGCTCCACCATCGCCTGCGACACCGGCTTGCGCGCGGTGGAGCCGGCGAAGATCACGTCGGTCAGCGAATCACCGCGCAGCCGGCTGGCCGAGGATTCGCCCATCACCCAGCGCACCGCGTCGATGATGTTCGACTTGCCACAGCCGTTGGGCCCCACCACGCCGGTCATGTTGGTCGGCAGGTGCAGGGTGGTCGGATCGACGAACGATTTGAAACCGGCGAGCTTGATCGTGGACAGGCGCATGCGGGCTTTGGTGGCCTCTTGGCGCCTGTACGGCGCGGTGGAAGACGAACGTCATGTCACGCACTACACGAACTCGTCATCGCAAGGGATTGATTCCAAAACGACGCGGGGCCGCCTGCGCGCGCAAGCGACCAGTATAGCGAGGCACGGGAGCAGCAGGACCGCCCTGCTGCGCACGCCCCCTATTCCACCGCCCCGCTCCGCACGGCGACCGGGCCTCGTGACGTCTGGCGGCATCGGTGGAGCGAAACGGCCCCACCGTCGCCCCGCGACCGCGGCGCTGGCCGGAGCGCATGCCGCGCGGGCGGTACCGGGCGCAGGCCCGCGCCTGCAGCAGCCTCAACCGGCCGGCGCGATCAGCCGCTCGCCGGTTTCGATGTCGAATGCATGCGCGCGCCCCGCCGCGATCGCCAGCGGCAGGGCCTCGCCCGGCACCGGCACGCGATCCGGCGGCAGGCGCGCGATCAGCGCGCTCGGTCCGAGGCGCAGGTTGACGAAGACCTCGCTGCCGACCGGCTCCACCACTTCGACCACCGGCGACAGGGCGGCACCGGCCCCGTCTGCCGGCAGCAGATGTTCGGGGCGGATGCCCAGATCGACCGTGCGGCCGTTCCAGTCGGCCGGAAAGCCGGCATCGCCGAGCGCGAGCGTGATGCCGCCGCCGGCATCGAGATGCCAGCCGTCCGCCGCCTGCGCCAGCGTACCGCGCAGGACGTTCATCGCCGGGCTGCCGAGGAAGGTGGCGACGAACAGGTTCGCCGGGCGCTCGTACAGCGCCATCGGCGTATCGATCTGCTGGATGTGTCCGTCCTTGAGCACCACGATGCGCTGCCCCAGCGTCATCGCCTCGATCTGGTCGTGGGTGACGTAGATCATCGTCGTGCCGAGCTGACGATGCAGCCGCGCGATCTCCACGCGCATGCCGGCGCGCAGCTTGGCATCGAGGTTCGACAGCGGCTCGTCGAGCAGGAAGACCTGCGGCTGACGCACCAGCGCACGTCCCAGGGCGACGCGCTGGCGCTGGCCGCCGGAGAGCTGCCCCGGCTTGCGGTCGAGCACCCTGTCCAGTTCGAGCATCCTCGCGGCCTCGTCCACGCGCGCGGCGATCGCGGCCTTCGACTGTCCGCGCAGCTTCAACCCGAACGCGAGGTTCTCGGCCACGCTCATGTGCGGATACAGGGCGTAGCTCTGGAACACCATCGCGATGTCGCGATCCTTCGGCGCCACATCGTTGACCACGCGCTCGCCGATGGTCAGCGTGCCGTCGCTGATCGCCTCGAGTCCGGCCACCATGCGCAGCAGTGTGGACTTGCCGCAGCCGGAAGGTCCGACGAGCACCAGCAGCTCGCCGTCGGCGACCTCGAACGTGGCGCCGGCCACACCGACGTAGCCGTTCGGATACACCTTGCGCACCGCATCGAACCGCACCTTGGCCATGCCTTCTCCCGACTGACGCGTGGCGTGTGGGCATGCACACGCCGCCGAGCGGACGCATGCACACGTGATCGGCTATTCTGCCATGTAACCGTTTTCAAGCGCAGCCGGATCCGGGCGTCGACGAGGAACGCGATGCATACGTATGTGACCACCGCGCAGGCCGCTCGCGATGCGCTTCGTCGGCGTTCGCGTGCGATCGGGCATTGCGGTCGAGGACCATCGCACGACACACTCCGTGATTCCCAATCCTGAACCCGAAGCGAATCCGGCGTCCATGCACGACTCCCTGCTGCTGTTCGGTGCCACTGGTGATCTGGCGCAACGCTATCTCTTTCCTTCGCTGCTGCATCTGCTGCGCGACCGGCTGCTCCCCGAAACGTTCCGGGTCATTGCGATCGCACGCAGCGAGCACGACGACGCCAGCTTCCAGGCGTGGCTGCGCGAGCGCCTGGGCGACGAGTACGACACCGCGCTGCTCGACGAGCTGCTGCGCCGCACGCATTACGTACCCGTGGACCTGTCGGACGCCGACTCGATGGCCGCGGCGCTGTCGCGCTTCGCCGACCGCCCGGCGGTCAGCTACCTGTCGACACCGCCGAACCTGTTCGCGTCCGCATGCCGCGGCCTGAAGTCGGCGGGCCTGCTGGAAGCGCCGTCGCGGCTGGTGCTGGAGAAGCCGATCGGCCACGACCTGGCCAGCGCCCAGGACATCGATGCGACGCTGAAGGCGGCGCTGAACGAATCGCAGATCTTCCGCATCGACCACTACCTCGGCAAGGCGCCGGTGCAGAACCTGCTGGCCCTGCGTCTGGGCAACACGCTGTTCGAAGCGGTCTGGGAGCGGCGCTGGATCGAATCGGTCGACATCATCGTCGCCGAGACCGCCGGCGTGGACGGCCGCGAGGGGTATTACGCCGACTACGGCGCGCTGCGCGACATGGTGCAGAACCACATGCTGCAGTTGCTGGCCTTGATCGCGATGGAGCCGCCGGCGGCAATGGACACCGACAGCATCCGCGACGAGAAGCGCAAGGTGCTGCGCGCCCTGCGCCCGATGACACCGGCTGCGGCCGCGGCCGACAGCATCCGCGGCCGCTACCGCGACGGCGTCGTCGACGGCCAGGCCGTGCAGGGCTTCAAGCACGGCGGACGCGACGATGTGGAAACCTTCGTCGGCGTACGCGCCTGGATCGACAACTGGCGCTGGGCCGGCGTGCCGTTCCGTCTGGTGACCGGCAAGCGCATGCCGTCGCGCACCAGCGAGGTCGTCGTCACCTTCAAGCCCGTCACCCACTGGCTGTTCGGCGCCGACGAGCGCAAGCGTGCGCGGGCCAACCAGCTGCGCGTACGTCTGCAGCCCGAGGAGACCATCGAACTGGGTCTGATGGGCAGCCTGGCCGCGTCGGAGTGGAGCGCCAACGAGCTGCAGCCGATGTCGCTGGACCTGGCGATGCTGCCGCCCAAGCGGCGCATCGCCTACGAACGCCTGATGATCGATGCGCTCAAGGGCGACCAGACGCTGTTCGTGCGCGACGACGAGGTGGAGGCCGCCTGGCGCTTCATCGACAGCATCAGCGCCGCCTGGCGCGAGGCCGGCACGCCGGTGCGCGATTATCCCGCCGGGAGCTGGGGGCCGGTCGAAGCGCAGCCCTTCCTGCCGCGCACGCTGACCACGCACAACGGTCGCAAATCGTGAGCACGACCGGGGCGCTGGCCCTGCTCGCCGACATCGGCGGCACGAACGCCCGGTTCGCGCTCGCCGACACCGGCAGCCCGACGCCGCTGCGGCTCGACACGGTGCACGGCTTCGCGGTCGCCGATTTCCCGTCGCTGGCCGAGGCCGCCCAGCACTATCTCGACACCACCGGGCATGGCGACGGCGCGGTGATCCGCCGCGCGGTGTTCGCGGTCGCCGGCCGCGTCGACGGCGACGAGGCGCGCATCACCAATCATCCGTGGGTGATCTCGCGTCCGCGCACCCGACAGCAGCTCGGTCTGGACGACGTCGAGCTGGTCAACGATTTCGCGGCCCAGGCGATGGCGATTCCGCTGCTGCAGCCCGGCGACTACACCCCGATCGGCGGCGTGCCGTGGGCGGTGCCGACGGATGCCGACGGCCCCTGCACCTATGCGGTCATCGGCCCGGGCACCGGCCTCGGTGTCGGGGCTCTTGTGATCCGCGACGGCCACCATCATCCGCTGGAAACCGAGGGCGGCCACGTGAGCTTTCCGCCGGGCACGCCGGAGGAGATCCGCATCCTCGAACATCTCTCGTCGCAGTTCGGACGGGTGTCGAACGAGCGCCTGATCTGCGGTCCGGGCCTGGTCAACATCCATCGCGCGCTCAGCGAGATCGCCGGCGTCGATCCGGGCCCGATGCGTCCGGCCGACATCACCGCGGGCGCGGCGGCCGGCGATCCGCGCTGCAGCCGTGCGGTCGACGTGTTCTGCGCGGTCTTCGGTGCGATCGCCGGTGACCTCGTGCTCACGCTCGGCGCATGGAACGGCGTCTTCCTCACCGGCGGCCTGGTGCCGAAGATGCTGGACTCGATCCGCCATTCGGGCTTCCGCCAGCGCTTCGAGCACAAGGGCCGGTTCTCGCCGACGATGGGCCAGGTGCCGAGCGTCGCCGTCACCCACCCCCACGCCGGGCTGCTGGGCGCGGCGGCGATCGCCTGCCGCAAGGCGGCCGCGTGAACACGTCCGGCGCCGCCACTTTTGGAAATACGGGCGGAATCGGCGAGGATGCAGGTATGCATCTGCACGCCTACGAATCCGCCACCCAGTGGACCTGGGGCGCGGCGATCGCCATCTCGTCCGCGATCGCCCGTGACCTGCAACAGCGTCCGCGCGCGCGCCTGCTGCTGTCGGGCGGCAAGACGCCCGGCCCCGTCTACACCGCATTGTCCAAGGCGCCGCTCGACTGGGAGAAGGTCGACGTCGCGCTCGTCGACGAGCGCTGGCTGCTGCCCGAAGACCCGGACAGCAACGCGCGCCTGGTGCGCGAGACGCTGATCCAGAACAAGGCGCAGAAGGCGCGGCTCGAGGCGATCACCAGCGCCGGGCGTCCGTTCGACGAAGCGCTGGCCACGGCCAACCTGCATGCCAAGCAGCCTGCTGGCGTCGTGGTGCTGGGCATGGGCGACGATGGTCACACGGCGTCGCTGTTCCCCGGCATGCAGGACTTCGACCGCGCCGTCGCGGCGAGTACGCCCTACGTGGGCGTCGATGCCACGGGATGCCCGGGCGCAGGCCAGTGGCATCGACGGATCAGTCTCACGCCGGCCGGCCTCGCGCCGGCGCACACGCGCATCCTGCTGGTGCGCGGCGAGAAGAAACGCGCGCTGCTCGATCGTCTGCTGGAAAGCGACGATGTCCGCGAGCTGCCTGCGCGTCTCGCGCTCACCGTGCCCGGCGCCGCCCTGCACGTGCACTGGTGCCCGTGATCGGGTGCTGATCGCCCCGCCGCCCGCGCGGCTCACGCTGCGCGCGCGTCCTTTCTCACCGACCCGTAGCCGCCGCCCATGAGCCTCCATCCGATCGTCCAGTCCGTCACCGAGCGCATTCGCCAGCGCAGCGCGGCCTCGCGTCGCGCCTATCTGGACGGCATCGCGCGCATGCGCGACCAGGGTCCGCTGCGCGGACGCCTGAGCTGCGCCAACCTGGCCCACGGCTTCGCCGCCAGCGGCCCGACCGACAAGCAGCGCCTGCGCGCCGAGCCGACCGCGAACATCGGCATCGTCACCGCGTACAACGACATGCTGTCGGCGCACCAGCCCTACGAGACCTATCCCGAGTTCATCCGCGACACCGCGCGCGCCCTCGGCGCCACCGCGCAGGTCGCCGGCGGCGTGCCGGCGATGTGCGACGGCGTCACCCAGGGCCGGGCCGGCATGGAGCTGTCGCTGTTCTCGCGCGACGTCATCGCCCAGGCCACCGCGATCGCGCTGTCGCACGACATGTTCGACAGCAGCGTGTATCTGGGTATCTGCGACAAGATCGTGCCCGGCCTGCTGATCGGCGCCCTCGCCTACGGTCATCTGCCGGCGATCTTCATTCCCGGCGGCCCGATGACGCCGGGCATTCCGAACAAGACCAAGGCCGCGGTGCGCGAGCGCTACGCGGCAGGCGAAGCCACGCGCGAGGAACTGCTGGAGGTCGAGGCCCAGTCCTACCACTCGGCCGGCACCTGCACGTTCTACGGCACCGCCAACTCCAACCAGACCATGCTCGAGGCGATGGGCGTGCAGCTGCCCAGCGCGGCCTTCATCAATCCCGGTACGCCGCTGCGCGAGGCGCTGACCCGCGAGGCGGTGTCGCGCGCGGTGGCGATCAGCGCGCTCGGCAACGACTACCGTCCGCTCGGCGAACTGATCGACGAACGCGCGATCGTCAACGCGGTCGCGATGCTGATGGCCACCGGCGGCTCGACCAACCACACCATCCACTGGATCGCGGTCGCGCGCGCGGCCGGCATCGTGCTCACCTGGGACGACATGGACGCGCTGTCGCAGGTGGTGCCGCTGCTGGCCCGCGTGTATCCCAACGGCGAGGCGGACGTGAACCGCTACCACGCCGCCGGCGGCAACGCGTTCGTGTTCCGCGAGCTGATGGACGCCGGCCTGATGCACGACGACCTCACCACCGTCGCCGACGGCGGCATGCGCGCCTACTGCAACGACCCCAAGCTCGACGGCGAACGCCTGGTCTATGTGCCCGGCATCGAGCGCAGCGCCGACGACACCGTGCTGCGCCCGGCCACCGATGCGTTCGAAGCCCAGGGTGGCCTGCGCCTGCTGCGCGGCAATCTCGGCCGTTCGCTGATCAAGCTGTCGGCGGTCAAACCCGAGTACCGCAGCATCGAGGCTCCGGCCGTCGTCGTCGACACGCCGCAGGCGCTCAACCGCCTGCACGCGGCCGGTGCGCTGCCGCAGGATTTCGTCGCGGTGGTGCGCTACCAGGGCCCGCGTGCCAACGGCATGCCTGAACTGCATTCGCTGGCGCCGCTGCTGGGCATGCTGCAGAACCAGGGCCGACGTGTCGCGCTGGTCACCGATGGCCGTCTGTCGGGCGCATCGGGCAAGATTCCCGCTGCGATCCACGTCACGCCCGAAGCCGCGCGCGGCGGGCCGCTCGCGCTGCTGCGCGAGGGCGACCTCATCCGCCTCGACGGCGAAGGCGGCACACTGGAAGCACTCGTCGATGCCGACGAATGGGCGGCGCGCCAAGCCGCCGCCGACACCGCGCCGGCCCCCACCGACTACGGCCGCAACCTGTTCGGCTTCAACCGCGCGAACGTCTCGCCCGCCGACCAGGGCGCGCTGTCGATCTCGTGCGGCCCCGCCACCACCGATGGCAGCGCCTGGGACTACGACGCCGAATACGATCTCGGCGCCGATGCCGCCGCGCTCGACGCCCCGCACGACTCCAAGGACGCCTGATCCGATGACTTCGATTGCCTCCATGCAGGACCGCCAGGCGCACGCCGCCGACCTCCTGCGCAACGCCGGCGTGCTGCCGGTTATCACGGTCCACACCCTCGACGAGGCGCGTGCGATCGCCGACGCCCTGCTCGAGGGCGGCTTGAACACGCTCGAACTCACCCTGCGCACGCCGGTCGCCATCGACGCGCTGGCACTGCTCAAGCGCGAACGCCCGGACATCGTCATCGGCGCGGGCACGGTGCTCAACGCCGACAACATCCGCGCAGCGACCGATGCCGGCGCCGACTTCCTGGTGACGCCGGGCACGCCGGCCGCGCTCGCCGATGCGCTGGTCGACGCGTCGATCCCGGCCGTGCCGGGCGCGGCGACGCCGACCGAATTCATGGCGCTGCGCGAGCGCGGCTTCCGCAACTGCAAGCTGTTCCCGGCGAGCGCGGTCGGTGGCCTGGCGATGCTCAAGGGCCTGGCCGGTCCGCTGCACGACATGCGCTTCTGCCCGACCGGCGGGATTTCCGAATCCAACGCGGCCGAGTTCCTGGCCCAGCCCAACGTGCTGTGCATCGGTGGCTCGTGGATGCTCGACAAGGCCTGGATCGCCGCCGGCGACTGGACCCGCGTGCGCGAGACCGCCGCGCGCGCGGCGCAGATCGTGCGCGAGGTGCGCGCAGCGGGCTGATCTGACTGCGGCGTGTCGCGCAGCAGATTGAGCTTCATGGCCTTGTACACGCGATAGATCCGCTTGGGGTTCCAGTCCGGCCGCTGCTTGCGAAGATGATCACCGCACTCCAGTAGCCGCGGCTGGGATGCGCTTCAACGAACCGAGCGATCTCGCCGATCAACTCGGCATCGCGCACCGTCCAGAGTGGCGGCGCGTACCATTTCTGCGCGGGCGATCCCGACGCATGCACAGGACCGACGCAACGGCAGCGCGTGCACCCGGGTCAGGTACTGCAACTTGCGACCATGCCACCGTGTACGTACCCCCCGCCGCAACGCCGGCGCACTGAGTTGCGGGCTCCCTGCCGGGGGCAGGAGAACGGCCACGCTCGCGGTCTGGCTCCAGTCGCCGCAGCCCTGGGCATCGCACGCACGCACGCGATACTCGTAGGTGCCCGAAGCCCGTCCGGTCGCCAGGTACTCGTTGGGTCATTACATCAAAGCCAACGGCGTCGCGATCCAATACATCCAGCCCGGCAAGCCGAACCAGAACGCCTTCATCGAACGCTTCAATCGCACTTACCGCGAAGAAGTGCTGGACCAACATCTGTTCGCCCGCCTCGACGACGTCCGCGAAGCTACCCACTGGTGGATGATCGACTACAACGAAGCACGACCCCACGACTCACTCGGCGGGCTGACGCCCGTCGAGTACCGCCACCAACACGCCCGAAGTTCTATTTTTGATGTGTCTGCTTGACGGGGGAGCTTACGAGATCGCCTCGTTCGAGATCGGGCGCAGGCGCGTCCCTGTGTCGCTGCTGGCCGCCCTGGCGACCGGGCTGGCGGTGACGGTGGAAGAACTGATCGGCATGCCGGGGCGGCGGCCTGCCGGCAAGCGCGGGCCGGCCCCGAAGCTGCAACAGCAGTTGGAGCGGGTCAGCCAGCTACCGAAGGCCAAGCAGAAGATGGTGTGCGAGGTATTGGACTCGCTGCTGGCGCAAGCGGGTCGATAAGCCACTTCCGACCGCAACAATGACAAGGCCCGCAAAGCGGGCCTTGTGCTCTTATGGGTCAGCGGTAGTTGAACCCACCCCTCGCTCTATCAGCAGCGGCTTGATATCAGCGAATGGGGTTGGAGTACAAGCCTTATCCCCACACCCCCAGATCAATCCTAGCCCAGTCGAGAACGCCCACTCCATCGGGTCTCCATCCAATGGTGGAAAAAGGATCTGTAAGTCACAGGAGTGATCCGATTTGATTCGGACTATAGCTCTATTCAAAGCAAGGCCATCCCACTCAACCCCTTTCTCAAATCTCAACAATTGCATTTCATCCGCATAGCCTCTTTTGCACCCGTTTGGCTCAAGAATGAAGAGCTTAGACTCCGGTCTAAATCGCCCTTCCAAAGACCAAATACGGTCATGAACCCCGTCATCAGCCAAACGCCTAGTAACCACGCCTGCGCCCTCAACAATGCACCAAGATGACAAAGGAATTTCACACTTCCGGGCAGGGGCGGACACCCCCTGCATTGGTGGAGACGCTGATGCGCAACCAACCAAAGACATGCCGACTAGACAAACAAGAATACTCAGCACCTTCATCAGCAGCCTCCACTAGCAGCACTCACACCTTGAGAACAAGTATTCACGTTTGTAGGGGCACGGATAATCTCACCGAGACTTTGACTGTTGGCCGACTGTCCTGATAAATCCTTCATCACATTTGCAGGACCGGGCACATCGGCAGAGAGTTCCTGGCCATTCGCACCAACCCCTCCAGAATATTGATCCCCCGCGCCGCCAGCATGACCACCAAGCTCATGCGAAATAGTAACCGCATTCGCAGCATCTACTCCTGACGCTCCCGCTGTAATCTGGTTTCCACCAATCGCGTTGATCTGTGATCGTCCGCTTGACGTAACTCCAGCCGTGTCCTGAACCACATTAATGGTGTTCACATTAGGGCCAATGGCTTGCTCTTGGATTGCCTGAGCGGTGACCGTCACATCCACACCATTTATGTTGACGACCCCGGAAAAATCTTGCGCAACTTGAGCGTTAATCTGCGCAGCCGTGAAGGGAGCGGGAACTCCCGTCATGACATAGCGCACCGTATAAGTGACTTGATTATTCGCTGTCCAATGCAACTCACCAACACGCCCATCTGGATCAATGAACTTGTAGGGATTGTTGTTCGCGTATCTGTATCGATGGAACTGCGTAATTGGACTGCCGTAAGCCGTAACCGAATCAACGGATAGGAAGAGTCCCAATTGCGGATCGTAGTAGCGCTGCTGCATATACGTCAGCCCAGTCGCCGCATCCTGCACATGCCCCGTGTACCCCGGCCCATCCTGCACCGCAGGCGTGAGCTGCAGACCGTAGGGCTCGTACTCCCGTCTCGAGATGACGGCTCCGGCCGCATCCGTCTCGGCCACGATACTGCCCAGCGCATCGGTGTGCACATAGGTCACCGTCTGCCCATGCACGGTCACCGGCATCAAGGCGGCCACGAGCAGCATGAGCGACGCCACGCACACGAACCGATTGCCGGGAACCGCGCTCACGGGCGACCTCCTTTCTGCAGCTTGCCGGTGGACGCCGGCACCATCGGCGGATCACCCGGATTTCCCGGAGGCGGTGGATCGTCCCGCGTCTCGTGAACATCCACGGCCGGCGACCATGCGGAGCAACCGGCCACATTGCAGGCACGCACCACGTAGCGGTCGGCGCAGTAGGTCCCCGTGTTGTAGGAACTCACGGACGACTCCGGCCCGGCGTACAGCAGGTTGCCTTGCGGATGCGCCAGCTCGTAGTGCGCGACGCTGGCGGCGGTCGACCAGCCGACCTGGCACGCCAGGTTCACGATGTCGGCCGAGCCGCCATAGGAAATGTGCCGCTGGGCGATCGTGATGACCACGCCCGCGGGCGGGCGCTGCACCTGCACGGCCGCTTCGGCCGAATACGGGCCACATCCCGCCACGTTGCAGGCCTGAACCCGATACACGTAGGTGCCGGCCGAGCGACCGGTGATGACGCGTGTCGTGTCCGCGCTGTCGCCCAGCGCCAGCCAGCCACGATCGGCCAGCCACTCGTCCAGCCGGTACCCGGTCGCGGTCTCGACCGGGGTCCACGTGACCGTGTGGGATGGCGCCACGGTCGATGCCGGCGCCGAGAGCGCCGGGGCATGCACGGGCACACGGACCACGGTGATCGAGGCCTCCGCCGAAACCGGCCCGCAGCCGCCTGCATTGCACGCGCGCACGCGATAGCGCCACTGCCCGGCAGCCTGGGACTGCGTGCTCCAGCTCGAAGACGCGCCGTTGTGGACGAGGGCCCATCCGGTACCGGCCCCGCTCTGCTCCAGCTCGTACCGCGATGCACCGCCGACCGGGCTCCACGACACACCGTAGGCGCCGTCGTGACTCGACGCCGGCAGGGAAAGCCCGGGGGCCACGGCCGGGGCGTGGACCGACTGGACCCGGACCTCGGGCGAATAGGACCCGCAGCCCGATGCGTTGCAGGCGCGCACGCGGTATCCGTAGTCACCCGCCGCACGGCCGGCCACAGCGAACCCGGTTGCCCCGCTGTCGTGAACGCGGGACCAGGCACCTGTCGACACCTGCTCATCCAGCTCGTAACGATCGCTGCCGGCGACTTGCGACCATGCCACCGTGTACGTCCCCCCCGCCGCAACGGCCGGCGCACTGAGCTGCGGGCTCCCTGCCGGGGGCAGGAGAACTGCCACGCTCGCGGTCTGGCTCCAGTCACCGCAGCCCTGGGCATCACACGCACGCACGCGATACTCGTACGTGCCCGAAGCCCGTCCGGTTGCCAGGTACTCGTTGGGTGCGGCGGCGTGCACGGTCATCCAGTTTCCGCCGTTGCCGCGCTCGTCCAGCTCGTAGTGGGAGGCGTTGGGCGTGCCAGTCCACGTGACGGCATAGTGGCCCGTCGCGCTGTAGCCCGCGACGCTGAGGCTGGGGGCTGCAAGCGGGATGGGGGTCTCGACCCGTGCGACCTGCCGCCCCGCCAGGTACAGATACTCAGAAGTCAGCCGGCGGTGCTCGTCGCGCTGGTAGCGCAGCACGCCGTCGTGCCCATACAGCGAGTACAGGCTTCGATCATTGCGCAGTGCCTGCACGCGACGACCGTGAACGTCATAACGATAGCTTTCCAGGCCGGCGGCAGCCCGCAGACGGTTCCCGACATCGAACTGGAATGCCTGGCTGCCACGAAGGCTCAGGTTGCCCTGGGTGTCGTACTGCAGGCCGAGGACCGTAGCGCCGGCAGCATTGGTGACAGCGGTCAGGCGGTTCGAGGCATCGTAGACGTAGCCCTGGCTGCGCGCGCGCGACCCGCCGCCGAGCTGCATCGCGCGCAGATTATCCACGGCGTCGTAGCCGAATGTGGCTGTGCCGAACATGGGCGACACTGTCTGCGTGAGGCGGTCGAGGGCGTCGTAGCCCATGGTGCGATTGCCGCGCTGGCCCGGGAGTCCGTCGCTGATGGCCGCCACGTTGCCATGCGCGTCGTAATCGAAGCTTTCGTCGTAGACAGCGGCCCCGGCCACAGCATCGCGACTGCGGTCGGGAAGCCCGCGCGCATTCTGGTCGAGTTGATGCACCAGGCCATTGCCGTACGTGAACTGCTTCAAAGCACCGTTGGGGTAATAGAGCGCGCCGTGCGCAAAGGAACCGACCCGGGTTGGCTGCCCCAACGCGTTGGGCGCGTAGTCGATCTCCCGACCGCTGACATGGTGGGTCTGCACCGCCAGGTGGCCATTGGAGTTGAATCCGTAGCCCAGGCCCCAGGCCACACCGCCCACACCCATGGCCTCGCCGACGACCATTCCACGCTTGTTGTAGGTATAGACGCTGGTGACGACGCCAGTCCCGCCGTTGTCGACGACGGCCTGCGCCAGGTGACCGGTCCGGGTGTACCAGAAGTCCGAATTGCCCAGTCCATCCGGAAATACGAGGGACTGGATCCGGTTGCGTGCGTCATAGGCACGTTGTACCCGCCGGCCTGATACGAGCCCGCGCTGCAGTTCACACCCGCCGTCTACGTTCCCGGTGAGACCCGAAGCCGACCAGGCGAGATTGCCCGCCCCGTCGAAATCCTGGATGGTCACGCCGGTCTCGGGTTCGACAATCTTGCAGAGTGTCTGACCCACCGGCCGGTATACGTAATGGCGGGTAACGGCGGTGCCCCCACTCGCGTCGCGGCGGGTGATGGAGGTAGGCTTCCCGAGGTCGTCCCGGGCGACGACCGTCAAGTCGCCGGACGGATGGGTAATCTCGAGCGGCAGATCGAAGCGCGGTGCGCCCCAGGCGAGGTGCCTCGTGGTGGTGCGAAGTCCTTTCGGGCTCGTACTCTGCGTCCGGAGCCCGGACAGATACTGCGTGGTGGTGGTCAACAGGCCCAGTTCGCTGTCCTGCGCAACCGAGGTCGGACGACCCAGGACATCGTATTCACTCCACACTCCCGAGGTCGCGGCGGGCGTCCTGCTTGGATAGCTGGAGAACGTGACGCGGCCTTCGTGGTCGTAGGCAAAGCGACGATATCGGGAGGTCGAAGCGACGTTTGCAGCGTCGTACTCGTGGGTGAGCAGTGGCCGCCACAGCGCATCGAAGTAGCTGATTTTTCTGCCCTGCCCCGTCGAGACCGTTTGACGCCAGTGGCCTGCGGGAATCCCGAACTCGTCCACGTTGACCTGTTCGAACGATTGGAGCGTATCGCTCCATTGCGTCAGATCCCCGGACGGATGCGTCAGCCGTGCGAGGCGACCCATCGGGTCGTAGTCGTAGCCGGTGGTGTGGCCCGACTCGTCGGTGATCGCCCTGATCCAGCCATGGTCATCGACCAGCGCAGTTCTCGCAGTGCCGCCCGGAGCCTCCGGCGTGCCCGGAAATCCGATCGATTGAGGAATGCCGCGCTTCCAGGCCGACAGGCTGACCGTGTTGCCGTTGCCATCCGTCACCGCCGACACGGTGCCGTCCGCACGGTAGGCCAGCGCCTGGACCAGTTGCCCGTTCGCGCGGATCTCCGTCGCCAGCGCGCGCTGGCCGTACGATATTCCCTCAATCTGGAACCCGTTGACCCACGTTCCGGACGGCTGGCCGATCACCCAGAACGCGTGATCGTCGTGATACGCGTTCGACTCGATTCGAGTGACCGTACCCGCCGCTGAATTGCCGAGTCCGCGGACCAGGGGGCGTGCCCGTGCATCGAACTGGCTCACCTCGGATACGAACGTCTCCCCATCCTGCATGAGTACATCCCGGAGGACTGGCCTGATCCGGTTCGAACTTGCGTCGTCCGTGACGACGTACGCGCCATAGGTATCCGGGAATGCTTGCGCGGCCGCCTCGGCGTCCGTCATGTAGGTGCTGCGCTTCGAAGCGACCAGTGCACCCGCAGGTGCATAGGTGTCGACCCCCAGGAGCCGTCCGTCGTTGTACTCGAACAGCGTGCCGAAGAGATGCTCGGTCCGGCTGCCGTCGGGCGCGTGGACCACGACAGCCTTGTCCTGCGGACAGGTCATGCATGGCACAGGCTGGGTGGTCCTTCCTCCACCCGAACCGCCGCCATAGGCGTAATTCCACTGCATGGGTGCGACGCCGGGCCCGCCGACCACCTTGGCCGTGAGGGCGAAGTTGTCCATGTAGTCGGGAACCGCAAGTTCGTAATGCGGAATCGACTGGACCGGGTCGACCGGAGTCGACATGTACACCACACATGCAGAAGCGGGCGTTCCGGTCCGGCCGTGACGCGTATAGGTGAAGTGGAACGTGCCGACCGCCCCCGACGGATGCCGCATCTCGAGGTCGAGGACGAGCGGGCCTGCCAACGGCGCCTCCGGACATCCCGCAGTGGTCTCAAGGTCGAGCGCCTGGTACGCCCAGCGGGTATCGGTCCGGGCGGAGCCGGAGTACTGCCAGGACGTGCCATCGGGCTGGAGTACTGAAAAGTAGGGGGATCCGTACTGATAGGTCCATGTCCTGCCGTGGGCAGTCGCCTGGACGATCGCACCGTTGGACCACGCCAGATCGATCCGGCGTCCGTCACTCGACTGGATCCGCACAAGCCGGCCTGCCTCGTATGAATAGTCGACCCGGTTGCCGTGTCGATCCGTCACGCGGCTGGGCAGCATGTAGAAGCCGATCTTCGGTTGCGTGTACTCGCCCTTGTGCAGGATTCCACCCGCCCGGGAGGTCAGGACATCGAAGACATATCGATTGCCACTGGGATCGAGGACGACGAACCCCTCACCCTGGGCGGTCGCGGAACTCATGCAGGCGACACGATGCTCGTTTCTCGACCCCCAGTGATAGACGCCTCCATCGCTGGGCCTGGGCCGCCCGTCCCCAGCATGCAATCGGAGCAGTTCGGCTCCCGAGCCGTCGGGCATCCGGAGATGCACGCCGTTGTGGACTTCGAACAGGCCGAACGGCGGCGGTGGTGTCGGCAACCATTGCTGTGAGCAGCGCTGCCCGCCCGCACCCCATTGATCCGGCACGGTGGTGTAGATATGGGGAAGATCGAGGTCCCACTGGCCGAACCCGCCGAAATGGTCGAATCCCTCGGCCTGCCCTTCGACCTTCAGACGCCGCTGCAGCCTGACAGGGAGGGCGTTGTTGCCGGGGAGGTCGATATCGGTGGCTTCAAACTCCGTGGCCCCGTTGTACAGGTTGACCTTGTCACCGAACAGATCCGACCTGAGTGCCGTGACCTGTTCCGCCGACCGCGTCCGCTCGCTGTACAGCATATGCGGGCGAAGTTCCTGTGCCGGCGCCATCTGCGCGACAGCGAAAAGCAGGACACCACCTACCAGCGAACGTATCGCTTCCATTCCCTTGTCCCCATCACTTCCTGCGATGCACCTCTATAACATGTGGCTTGAGCCTTCCTGGCACCAGACGGATTCGCTCATGCGCGGAGCGTGACATCAGTCGCATTCAGGCCAATGCACGAGCGCGGCGGACGATTGGAAGGCCGCAGCCGGCCTGGCGCGTGCGGGCTCGATGATCGCTCAACGTGCGCCGGCAATCTGCACACGCGCGCTACCCCCGGTGATGCGCAGTTCGTTGCCATCCCATTGCGCGGGGCGCCCGTCGATCGTCGTCGCGCCCGGCACGCTGGCGTAGGGCCACTGCAGCACCAGGCCGCCCGGTGGCAGGCCGCTGCCGGCAGCGATGTCGAGCAGCAGCGCATCGCCCTCGCGGCGCAGGCGGTAGCCCACCGTGCCCTGCGGCGTGCGCATGCCGCGCAGCGCGACGCCGGTGCCGTCCAGCCATTCCGCCGGAACACCCGCAGCGAGCACCAGGCTGTCGTCGACCTCGCGCACGTAGGCGAACATGTCCAGCGCCGAGCGCACGAAGTCCGAGCCGACCCAGGCATGCGGCAGGTCGCCGAGGAAGAACGGCGTGCGCGGCGTCGGGGTCACCACCTCGCCCCACTGGTTCCAGGCCAGCGGTGCGCGATGGCCGAAGAACCATTCCCGCACCTCGTTGGCGCGCTCGCGCCAGCCCAGGCGCACGAACGCGGCGACGTTGCGCCATTCGTAGGGCGTGTAGTCCTTCCACGGCTCGCGGCCGTCGCGACGGTCGGTGAACTTGGTCCAGTAGCGTTCGAAGGTGTTGGTCAGCAGCGGCTCGGGCAGACGGCCCTGTTCGCCGCCCGGAGCGAGCGCGATGGTCGTCGATGTGGCATCGAAATCCCCGAGTTCGGCGGCGCCGGGCAGGAAATCGATGCCGTGAATCCGCGCTGCCGCACGCAGCGACGCATCGAGGTCCACGCGGAACTCGTCGCGCGCGGCGATCATGCGCGTGCTGTCCTCGGTCTTGCCCAGCGCCTCGGCGACCTCGACCGCGTCCTTGTAGCCGCGCAGCGCCCAGAAGTTGTCCCAGTACGAATGCATCGGCTTGGCCGAGTAGCCCTCGTGGCTGATCGACGCCGGCATCATGCCGTAGAAGGCCTCGTTGACCGCCCGGTTGGCCTCGGTACGCTCGCTTGCACGCAGCACCTCCATGTACTCGAACGCGCCGAGCACGTGCGGCCACATCGCGGCGAGGAAGGCATCGTCCTTGGTGTAGCGCCAGTACTCGGCAATGTTGAAGATCAACTCGCCGTGGCTGTCGTTCTCGGGCACCGGGTCGCTGCCGCGATCGTCGACGCAGCACGGCACCATGCCGTTGTCGAACTGGTAGGGCGCGTACCACTCGACGTATTCCTTCACGACTTCCGGCCGGCCCATGCGCAGCAGGCCTTCGGAGATCATCGCGCCGTCGCGGATCCAGCTGCGCGCATACGAGCGCGTGCCCGGCTGCAGGCGCGGCCCGATGCGCGAGATCAGCATGTGCGCCAGCGAGGTGCGCAGCGTGTCGGCCAGCGCCTTGCCGGCCTCGGGCACGTCGATGCCGACCTCGCCCAGCTTCGCGCGCCACTCGCCGGCCACCGCATCCTGCCAGCCTTGCGGATTCCAGCCGGCCGTCGGCGCGTTGCCGGTCATCGGCACCAGCAGATCGAACTCGCGCGATTGTCCCGGTTCCAGACGCACGCGGTAGAGCAGCGCGCCGGAGGCGAAGGCCTGCGGGTCGTCGACCTCGGTGGTGTCGGGCACGCGGCCGGCGGCGATGTGCTCGATCTCAATGCCGGCATCGAAGGTGGTCGCGAACGCCGCCTGTGCCGGTTCGCGTGCGAACACGCGCGGGATGCCGTCGACGGCGACCCGGTCCGGCGTCACCGACAACGCGCGCAGCGGGCTCACCCCGCCGATGATGTTGAGGAACTGGCTCGGCGGATTGACCTGCAGCGGTCGCACCGCGAGTGCGAGCGTGTAGTCGCGTGCCTGTGCACCGGTGTTCTCCAGCCGGTACCGCGCGACCAGCTGCGAGGCCTCGGGCGTGCCGCGGGCGAAGCCGGTCACGCGCAAGGCCAGCGCATCGTGGCGCCAGTCGACGCTGGGGATCGGCAGGTAGTCGTCCTGCAGTGACTGCGTGGTTTCCACGTCCGCCCAGGTGACCAGTGCATCGTCGACGCGCACGAAGGGTTCGATCGAAAAGCCCCCGGCGACGACCTCGATCGCACCGTCTTCGCCGATCAGGCCCTGCTGAGTGCCGCCGTCGAGCCCGAGGATCGTCCAGTAGGGCTGCTCGCCGCTGAAGCCGCGCGGGAACCGGCCGCGCGGATGATCGGCGGCGACCGCCTTGATGAAGTCGTTGGGATGCGCCGACACCTCGACCGGATGCGCGGCGACTTCGGCCAGCGCGAATCCGTCGCCGGGCCCTTCGCGCAGCTCCAGGCCGATGTAGCGCGCCTCCGACTCGGGCAGAGACAACCAGTCGATACCGCCGTTGCCGTCGACGACCGTACGCACCTCGTCCCAGCTCTGCCCGTCATCGGACAGCGAGACGGCATAGGCCGAGGCCTCGCGCCCCTCGGCCCACTGCAGGCGCACGCCGCCGAATTCGCGCACCGAACCGAGGTCCAGCACCAGCGTCTGCGGGGCGGCGGCGGTCGTCCATGCGGTGTCCGCCTTGCCGTCGGTCGCAGCGGCCATGCTGTCCGGCGTGCTTTGCGACGACGCCGCGAGCGTCAGCGGCGAGGTGTCGTCGGGCGGCAGGGCTTCGAACGTCAATGTGTCGAAACACACCGAGCCCGCGCCGCCGGCGTTGTTGTAGATCGTGAATTCGATCTTCTGGCTGGCCCGCAAGGTCTTGTCGGGGTCCGGACCCCAGGCCTTGTCGATGTGCCGCGTGCGGTAGCGCACCGGGGTCCAGTCTTCGGGATAGTCGTACTTCGGCCGGTTCACCCACCAGACGTTGTCGCCGCTGGCGTCGACCAGCTTGAACTGGAGATCGTTCGCGGGCGAGTCGCCGCGCAGCTGGAAGCCGAAGCGGAAATTCTCGGGGTAGTCGAGCGGCAGCTCGCGCTGGATGCCGACATGGCCGGACACCCCGTTGAAATCGTAGTCCAGGCACAAAGCCGGACCATCGACGCCGTCGACCGCGCGCAGCGCGCCGCTGACCTGGTTCGAGGTCACTACCTGCCACTTCGAAGGATCGTCGAATCTATCGAGCAGGCGGACACCCTCGCCCGCCGACGCGGCTCCTTCACCCGACGGCGTGGGTGAGACGTTGCAGGCGGCCAGGGCAGCGGCGAGTGCGGCGATGCCGAAGACGCGTGCGATGCGCGACAGGCGAAGATGATCGGACGACGTCGAGGTGTCGGCAGCCAGCGTCATGTCGGGTCCGGCAGGCGCGCGCGTGGCGCGGGTGTCGAGAATCTTCATGCGGGGCGTTGGCTCCTTGGTTCGATTCTGGGTTCTTGCAGGAGCGCGCTCGCGCGCGATGGGGCCACTCAGGGAACGCCACATCGCGCGCGAGCGCGCTCCTGCATTCGGATGGGCGCTGCACGCCATGGCGTTGACGCCCGCGCGCTTTGCAGGCGCACGCGCGCGCCCTCATCCCTTGACGCTGCCCAGCAGCAGCCCCTGGATGTAGTAGCGCTGCAGCGCAATGAACAGCGCCAGCACCGGGATCACCGTGACCACGGCGCTGGCCATCATCATCTCGACGTCCTGGATGTGCTCGCGCGACAACGCGGCGATCGCCACCGGCAGGGTGTAGTTGCTCTGGTCGGTCAGCACGATCAGCGGCCACATGAAGTCGTTCCATGCGGCCATGAAGGTGAAGATGGTCAAGGTCACCAATACCGGCTTGAGCATCGGCAACACGATCTGGAAGAAGATCCGCAGCTCGCCGGCGCCGTCGATGCGCGCGGCTTCCAGCAGCTCGTCGGGAATCGAGCGCGCGTACTGGCGCACGAGGAAGATGCCGAACACCGTCGCCAGCGCCGGGATGATCACCGCGCCGAAGCTGTTGACCAGGCCCATGCCCTTCATCATCAGAAACAGCGGCAGCATGGCGACTTGGGCCGGAATCACCAGTGCGCCCAGCAGGATCTGGAACAGCCGTTCGCGGCCGCGGAAGCGCAGCTTGGCGAAGGCATAGCCGGCCATGGTGTTGACCAGCAGCGCGCCCAGCGTGATCGCGCCCGAGATCACCAGGCTGTTGACGAAGTACCGGCCCATGCCGGCGCGTGCGAACAGTTGCTGGTAGTTGTCGAACGTCAACGCCGATGGCAGCAGCGGCGGCGGAAAGCCGCTCGCCTCGCCGGTCGGCATGAAGGACACCGACAGCATCCACGCCAGCGGTGCCAGGGCGACGATCGCCAAGGCGACCAGCGCGCCATTGACCGCCCACGTCGACCCGCGCGACGCGCCCACTTCGTGCATCGGTGATGGCGCGCGGCTCATACCATCTCCCGGCGCCGGCCGGCGCGCAGCAGCAGCGTGGTCACGCCGAGGATGATCAGGAACAGCAGGAAGGCCACCGCCGACGCGCGGCCGAGGTTCCACCACATGAAGCCTTCCTCGTACATGAAGTACAGCACGCTGACCGTGCTCTGCAGCGGATCACCGCGGGTCATGACATAGGGCTCGGCGAAGAGCTGGAAGTAACCCGAGACCGTGATCACCGCAACCACCAGCAGCACCGGCCCGAGCATCGGCAGCGTGACGTGCACGAACTGCTGCCAGCGCGAAGCGCCGTCGATACGCGCGGCTTCGTAGAGATCTTCGGGAATCGCGGCGAGACCCGCGATGAAGATCACCATGTTGTAGCCGAAGTTCTTCCACACCGCGAACAGGATGATCGTCGGCATGGCCCAGGCCGGATCGCCCAGCCAGTCGACCGGCGCAATGCCGATGTGGTCCAGCGCCCAGTTCACCAGGCCGTAGCTCGTGTGGAACAGGTAGCGCCAGATGACCGCGACCGCGACCAGCGTCGTCACCACCGGCGCGAACAGCGCGGTGCGGAACAGGCCCTTGAAGCGCGCCACCTTCGCGTTGAGCAGCAGCGCTGCGCCCAGTGACACCGCGATCGACAGCGGCACACCGACGACGACGAAGTACGCGGTGTTGCCGAGCGACTTCCAGAACAGCGGTGTCTGCAGCAGGTCGATGTAATTGCCGAGCGCGACGAAGCGCAGATTCGACATGTCGGCCAGTGCGTAGAGATCGAAATCCGTGAGGCTCAGCAACAGCGCCGACGCGACCGGGATCGCGAAGAACACGCCCAGCACGATCAGCGCAGGGCCGGCGAAGATCCAGCCGGCGGTGCTAGTGCGCATGGGCAGCTCCCACATGCAGACGCGCACTCGCGCGCGCTGTCGCGCTGTTGATCGAACCGTCCGTACGGGACAGCGCTTCGACGGCAGAGCCGTCCGCGCGCGAGCGCGCTCCTACGGAAACGCCCGCGCCTTCCTGCTCACGCACCCAACGCCGCTTTTCGAGCAGCGTGTCGACGCGTGCGTCGAGCTCACGGAGCGCCTGGTCCTGAGGCACGCCGCCGCGGACCACGCGCTCGCTCATCAGGCGCATCTCCTGCACGATGCGTTCCCACTCCAGCACCTGCGGCGTCGGCTGCACGCGTTCGAGCTGATCGCGGAACGCCTGCGCATACGGGTCCTCGCGCAACTGCGGGAAGTCCCAGGTGCTGCGCCGCGGCGGCAGGTTGCCGATCATCGCGTGGAAGCGCTGCTGGATATCGGGACGCGACAGGAACTCCATCAGCTTCCAGCTCGCGTCCTTGTTGGGCGAATCGCGGAACATCACCAGCGACGTCCCGCCCGCTATGCCCACGCCAGGGCCGTCGGGGCCGGGCAACGGCGCGGTGCCCCACGCGTCCTGCAGATCGGCCGGCATGCGGTTGCGGAACTCGCGGATGTTCCACGGGCCTGACACATAGAACGAGAAGAAGCCGCGGCCGAATTCGTCCCAGACGTTGGAGATCTGCGTCTCCGACATCCGCGGCGCCCAGCCCTGCTCGAACATGTTGGCGTAGAAGTCCAACGCGCGGCGGAAACCGGGGCTGGTGAAGTTGCCGCGTCCGTCGTCGTCGCGCAGCAGCGGATCGCCCGTCTGCAGGCCGAACGACAGCAGCTGCTCGAACTCGTTGAGCGGCAACATCACCGCATAGCGTGACGGGCCGACGTGCTGTTTGACCGCGGCCATCGCCGCTTCCCATTCGGCCCACGTCGTCGGCAGCGTCTCGACGCCGGCGGCGGCGAGAATGTCGCGGCGATAGAAGATCAGCCGCGTGTCGACGTACCACGGCACGCCGAGCAGCGTGTCGTCGACGACATTGGTGCGCCAGATGCCGGGAAAGTAGTCGTCCTCGTCGATCACCGTCGACGCATCGACGCGCGACTGCACCGGCTCCAGCGCGCCCAGCACCGCGAACTCCGGCACCCAGGTATTGCCGAGCTGGCAGATGTCGGGCAACGCGTCGGCCGCGAACGCGGTCAGGAGCTTCTCGTGCGCCGAGGTCCACGGAATCTGCTGGATCTCGACGCGGATGCCCGGGTTGTCGTTTTCGAACTCGCGCACCAGCTCGGCCACCACTTCGGCCTCGCGGCCCATCGCCCAGAAGCGGATGACCGTGTCGTCTTCATCGCGCGCACAACCGGCCAGCACCAGCACCATCCACAGCAGTGCGTACGCAATGCCCGCAGGCATGCGGCGGGCACGGGGCCGGGGGTGTGCGTGCCGCATCCGCCTACTCCACCGGGACCGGTTCCGACGCGCGCGCCGGCGCAGGTGCCGGTGCGCGCGCATCATTGTCACGGGTCTGATTGGCGGCGCGCGACTCGGCGATGCCGATCGCCCGCGCGGTCGCCGCGTCCACGTCCGCCGGACCGGAATCCTGCGGCTCGTCTTCGCCGGCGAGCCAGCCGCCGGTGAAGCCCGCCCGCTCCAGACCGCGACGGATGTGCTCGTTCTTCTTCATCACGTCCCAGACGAAGTTGTTCCGGTAGTTGGCGATCATCGCCAGGATCGGGCCCTGGTCGATCGCGATGTAGTCGCTGGCCACCCAACCCCGCCCCGGAATCAGGCGGCCGGTCTTCAGCGGCACATCTTCATAGGTGAAGCTGGGGTTGAACGCATCCAGGAAGCCGTAGCTCGAATACAGGTAGTCGCCGTAGCGGCGATGCATTTCCTCGGTCGCGGGAATCACCAGCTCGGGCGCGAACGCGATCGAGGCGACCGCCGCGGTCGGTGCGATCGTGCCGTCGTCGAACGCGACGTCGAGGCCCGCGCCGCGTGCGCTGTAATGGCGGAATTCGCGCTGTTCACCGTTGTAGTCCTGCGTGGTGCGCTGCGGCCCGTCGCTGGCGGTCAGGCCCCAGACGTTCTCGCCGTAGTCCTTCCAGCCCATCGGGTTGTCGATCGCGTACTGGCGCTGCGCATAGGTCGCGCGGCGGCTGTTCTCGAAGTAGTCGATGCCGCGGCGGCGCATGTAGTCGTCGCGGATGCCGCGGAAGTCGACCCAGACGTGGGTGTACTGGTGGCCGAAGTGCGGCGCGAAACTCAGGTATTCCTGGCCGCGGAACACGCCCCACAGCCGGTCGTAGGTGCGCGTCCACACTTCCCAGGCCTCGGGTTCGACCGGATGCGTCGGCGAGCCCAGCGCGAGGATGTAGACCAGCATCGCCTCGTCGTAGCCGGTCCAGTCGTGCTCGATGAAGCCGCTTTCGGGGTACCAGCCCATCGAGATCAGCGGCTTGCGCTGCTGCAGGAACGGCCAGCGCACGTTGCGGTAGAGCTGATCGGCGAGCTTGCGGATCTCGGCTTCGCGCGGATCGTCGCGGTCGTAGTACGACTGCGCGAACAGCACGCCCATCATCATCAGGCCGGTGTCCACGCTCGACAGTTCCACCCACGGCTCGAAACGGTGGCCGCGGTCCATGTCGATGAAGTGGTAGAAGAAGCCCTGGTGCCCGCCGGTGCCGGTCGCCTGCGGCCCCATGCGCACGTCACGGAAGAAGCGCAGCGTGGTCAGCGTGCGGTCCACCGCCTGCGTGCGGCTGACCCAGCCGCGCTCGATCCCGATCGGATAGGCCGTCAACGCGTAGCCGACGGCAGCGACGCTCGAGAACGGACGCGACGGAAAGCGATCCGGCGTCAGGCCGTTGACCTCGTTGGTCGTATCCCAGAAGAACTGGAAGGTGCGTCGCTCGATGTCGGCGAACAGCGGCGGCAGTTCCGGCGGCCCCTGCTCTTCCGGTTCGGGTTCGGGCTCGGGCACCTGCGCGATCGGCCCGGGTGTCGGCGCGGGCACGTCGGGCTCCGCCGGCTCCTGGCGACCGCAACCGGCGATGAGAAGCGCGACGAGCGCGGTGAGGATCAGAACCTGGGCGGCACGCAGACGGGAGTGCATCGTGACGGAAACCTCGCGCTGAAATCGTTTTCAGTGGACAGTATAAAACTGCCGGCGCCCGTGCGGGGGCCGGCAGTGTCGGGTGTTACCAGTCGATGCCGAACGACAGTTTGAACGTGCGCGTCGGCAGCAGGATCTCGTTGCCGTTGCGACCGGCGAAACGGGGATTCTGCGGATCGCCCGGATCGCCCCGGAAGCCTTCGAACTGGTTGTAGTTGCGCCAGTTGAATGCGTTGAGCACATCCGCCCGCACCTTGAGGCCGAGATCGGTGCCGGTATCGAAACGCTTCTCCAACGCCATGTCGAACTGCTTGAAGCCGATGCTGCCGTTCGGGATGAACGGGTCGTAGAAACAGAAATCACCGGAGGCGGCGTCGTTACAGTTGGTCGCGTTGCGTGGCCGATGCGTCGACACCGTGAGCTTGCCGCTGAAGGTCACGTCCCAGCCCAGATCGTAGATACCCGTCAGCACCACGCGATGCCGGGGAACACCGGTGGAGATGAAGTATTCCGTCCCGATGCGCGGGTAGTCGAAGATGTAGGTCTCACCATCGGATGCATCCGGCCGGTTTTCCTTGGCGTCGCTGTAGGTGTAGGCGAGATTGAGGCCCCAGCCCGAATCCTCGGTATAGGGCTTGTCGAGCGAGACCAGCAGCGAGTTGAGGTTGTAGTTGATGCCGTTGTCGCCGAGGATCAGCGAGCCGTAGCCGGGGATCGCCTCACCGAACGGTGCGCCACCGTAGGTCGCACCCGGATTTTCGTGGAAGCGACCGTCCTCGTAGCGATTGCCGAGACGGAAATAGATGCCATCGCGACTGCGGATATGGGCCAGCGTCACCGACGTGTTCCAGTCCTGCTCGCCCAAGGTGACGACGTTGCGCATGCCAAGGCTGAACTGGTCGGAATACGGCGTCTTGAGGTCGTTGTTGATCAGGTTGACTTCACCGCCCGCCGTCGGATTCGCGGCGGCGTAGGCGGCCAGCCCTTCGGGTGTCAGCAGCGCCGGATCGAAGCCGAGACAGTTGCTGCCCGTACACGGATGCAGGGCGGTCGGGAAATTGATCTGGTACGTCGTGAATGCACCGCCATAGAACTCGCGCGCCATGATGTCGAACAGGTTGCGGTCGTAGGCGCGGCCGGCACCGCCGAAGATCACGTGGCGCTGGTCGGCCAGCAGGTCGTAGGAGAACCCGATACGCGGCTGCCAGGCCCCCTTGAACGCCTTGCGGTTGCTGCCCGAACTGATGAAATCCTCGACGTCGTAATCGGTGTTCTGGATGTTGGTCCAACCGCGCAAAGCGGCAGCGAGGTCATCATTGACCCGGTAGTCGAGGTACGACGGGCTCTTCTCGTAATCCCAGCGCAGGCCGAGGTTCAAGGTCAGCCTGTCGTTGACCTCCCAGTCGTCCTGGATGTAGATGCCGAACTGCTGGTTGTCGGACTGCACGAACGGATCGCGGCCGCTGCGCGGAGTGGTGTACTCGATCCGGTACGGCTGGCTCAGGCTCTCGTTGACGTCGTAGAAGTACTGCGGGAACGGCGGCGACTGCTGGAACGCGCGCAGCTCGATCTCCTTGTACTTGACGCCCATCTTGATCGTATGGCCTTCGAACCCGAAGAACGTCAGGTCGTTCTGGAAGCCGAGGCCTTTCTGGCCCTTGTCCTGGAAGTTCGGGCCACCGCCCACGTTGAGCACACCGAGCGTCAGGTTGGCCGGATTGTTGGGGTCGACGATCGTGTACCGCTGGCCCGGTCCGGCAAGAATCGGCACGGGGTTGTAGGACGCATCCTCGAACGTGATCTGCGCATCGTTGAGCCAGCGCTCGGACGAGAACTGGTAACGCAGGTTGGCGCGCGTCTCGTCGTTGATCAGATTCGTGCCGAAGGTATCAGTGTTGATGCCGCCGATTCCGCTGCGCGAATCTTCCTTGCGGATGCGCGTGCTGAGTTCGAACAGATGTGCATCGCCCGGCTGGAAGCTCAGCTTGCCGAAATACACGTCCTGGTTGAACGGGCTGCTGGTGGGGCCGTAGAAGGCCTGCAGATCCGCCGGCAGCTGCGACGCGTCGAATACCGCGGGCGGACGGATGAACTGCGGCACGACGAAATCCTTGGCCTCGTAGGCCACGAAGAAATGCAGCACGTCGCGGATGATCGGGCCACCCAGTGTCGCGCCGTACTGCTCGGTGACTTCAGGGGATTTCTCGCCGGCCTCCAGTTCCTGCGGCGTGGACGCGCGCCACTCGTCGGCCGTGCGGTCCCAGAAGAAGCTGCCGGAGAACTCGTTCGTGCCCGAGCGCGTCACCGCGGTCACCGCGGCGCTGCTGATCTGGTCGTACTCGGCCTTGTAGTTCGAAGTGATGACCTTGTACTCGCCGATCGCCGACTGCGGGAACGGATTGCCGCGGCTGTCGTCCTGTCCGGTGATGCCGCCGGGCGTCACGTAGTTCTTCTGGCCCACGCCATCGATGAACACGTTGATGTTACTCGAGCCCTGCGCGCCACTGCGCAGCTGCGCCTCCGCGCCGTTGGGCGAGTTGACGAACACCATGCCGGGCACGGTGTCGGCGAAGGCGAGGAAGTTGCGCGAGTTCTGCGGCAGCGCTTCGATCTGCCGGGGCGACACATAGGTCGCGATTTCCGACGTGCGCGTTTCCACCAGCGCCTCCGCCGTCACGCGCACCGTGTCGAGATCCTGCGCCTCACCCGCCGGCGCGCTTTCGGCCACGCCGCCGACACCCAGGTTCAATGTCGCGGTCTGGCCCACGGCCACGGTGACGGTCTGCGAACTGCTTTGCCCGTTCGCGTCCACCTGCAGGCGATAGGTGCCGGGCGGCAGGCCGGCGAGGTTGTAGTTGCCGTTCGCGCTGACGCCGACGCTGCGGCTCAGGCCGGTGGCGGTGTTGATCGCGGTCACGCGCGCGTCGGTGGCCGGTGCGGAGTCGACCATGACCTGGCCGCGGATGGTCGCAGCCGTGGACTGGGCCAGCGCCGTCGGCGCGGCGAAGGCGATGCAGGCGCCCAGCGCGACGCTCAGGAGCGAGCGCGGCAGCGGGCGGGAACGCAGCAGGGAAGACGTCATGGAAGCTCTCACTGGAATCGTAAAAACGGTGGAAGAACGGGCCGGTTGAACGGCGCTGCATCTTGCGGCGCACGGCGTACCCGTCGAGCCTGCGCGGCAGGCCTGCGACGGAGACGACGAAAATCGGAGTGGGTGCGATCCGGATCGCCGAGTGGCGAAGCGATCGCGACAGGAATGCGGGAAACATCTGCAGGACAGCGCCGATCGCCACGCAGGCCGGCGTATCCGCAGGGTTCAAGGTCGGCGCGCGTCTGCTGCTGCGGCGCGCACGCGACACCAGATGGCTCAGTCCTCATCCAGATCCCCTCCCAAGGCTCCTGGTGTCGTGCGTGTCGTCTAGCCGGGCGTTGGTGCGCCGTCGATGCGGTGTGCGCCGCAGGAATCGCGAACCACCAGCGCCGGTTGCAAGCCCCGGGTCGAGCCCGGTGTCGTATCGCTTCCGGCATCGGAATCGAGCAGCACCCGCAGCGCGCGCGCCCCCAGTTCAGCGATGTCGACGCGCATCGTCGTTAGCGCGGGGTGAACGTAGCGTGCAAGCGGAATGTCGTCGAAACCGACGACGGCGATCTCGTCCGGCGTGCGTACACCGCCGCGACCGAGCGCATAGATACAGGCGATGGCCATGGTGTCGTTGGCCGCGAATACGGCGTCGGGCCGCGTCTCCATCGCGAGCAGGGCCTGCCCGGCCTGGTGGCCGGAATCCTCGTCGAACCGGCCGGGGAATTCCCAGGGTTGAAATGCAGGCCCGGCCGCAGCCAGGCCGTCACGATAGCCGCGCAGCCGCTCGCGCGCGTCGTCGTTGTCGTCCGGACCGCCGAGAAAGGCGATGCGCCGGTGTCCGGCGTCGACGAGATGCCGCACCATTTCACGCGCCCCCCCGTAGTTGTCGATGCCGATCGACACGCGCTCCACCGGGCCGGCGGAGTTCATCAGCACAAGCGGCAGGCTGGCGTCGATGTTCTGGGCGAGAAAGTCGGCATCGTGCACATACGGCGACAGCAGCAGAAGGCCATCGACCCGGCCGCGCATCGCGCGCAACGCGGCGCCCTGCTCCACCGGATTGCCGTGATAGCTGGACACCAGCACATGCAGCCCGCGCGTGCGCGCGACCTGGTCGATGCCGCGCATCAGTTCGGAGAAGAATTCACCGTGCAGGTCGGGCAGCACCACGCCGACCGTCTGGGTGCGCCGGCTGCTGAGGCTGCGCGCGGCATGATGCGGGCTGTAGCGCAGGGCCGCCGCGGCCTCGAGTACCCGGGCGCGGACAGCCTCGGCCACGTTCTGGTGACCATTGAGGGCGCGCGACACCGTCGCCACCGACACGCTGGCGGCTTTCGCGACATCCTTGATGGTCACACCCATTCGAGTACCCCGCTCACGGCGAACGGCGCGAATGTAAGCGTTTCCAGGTCACTTCTGCAAACTTTGCGTCACATCCGCGAGCGCTGCGGCGCAGCATCGCGCATGCGTGCGGCGCCGGGTCCTGGCCGACGACGCGGCCGCAGCGATGGGCCGCCATCCGGCAGCGGCATCTTGTCGCGATGCGTCAGGGCAGCACGGGCCGGAACGGCCGCACGTCCACTCGCGCGTAGACGCCGGCGTCCACATACGGATCGGCGTCGGCCCAGGCGCGCGCCGCATCGAGGGACTCGAACTCCGCGACGACGATGCTGCCGGTGAAGCCCGCTGCACCCGGATCCTCGGCGTCGATTGCCGGGCACGGCCCGGCCAGCAGCAGCCGACCGGCATCACGCAACGCGAGCAGACGCTCGAGATGCGCCGACCGCGCCGCCAGGCGTCGCTCGAGCACGTCGGCGCCGTCGTATCCCTCGATCGCGTACCACATCGTCCACACCCCGTCGAAACAGCGGCGGCAAGTGTAGGACGTTTGCGAGCACACAGCGCGCGGCGACTGCGCTGGACAGCGCCCCGGCGCTGCGCGTACCCTGTGCCACAGTATTCCGGCCAGTTATCCGCAGCGGTGCGCACCAGCGCCCTCCGAATCGCGGTCACCCCACCGGCCCGGCCCGACGCCCTCCGATCTCCGCGCTGCATCCGCAGTCGCGTGTCGTGTACGGCATCCGGCCGAAGACGTCCCGCAATACCGCCGTATCCGCGCCGGCCTGCGCCGCGCACCGATCCGGACCCGTGCCCAGCGCCCGCTGTCCCGTCATGCCAGTCAGCAGTGATGCCTCACCCGTGATCCCGTTCCCGAGCGTGCCTGCAGGGCCGCGAACCGAATGAACCAGCCCGCCTCCGACGCCAGCGCGCCGGCGCCTGCTGCCGCGCTTTCGCCGCAGCAGCAGGAGATGCGCCTGGCGCTGGTGCACGGCCAGCCGGTGCTGCAGATCCCGCAGGACCTGTACATCCCGCCGGACGCGCTGGAGGTGATCCTGGAGGCGTTCGAAGGCCCGCTCGATCTGCTGCTGTACCTGATCCGTCGGCAGAACCTCGACATCCTCGACATCCCGGTCGCCGACATCACCCGGCAGTACGTCGACTACATCGGCGTGATGCAGGAGCTGCGCTTCGAGCTGGCGGCCGAGTACCTGGTGATGGCCGCGATCCTGGCGGAGATCAAATCGCGGATGCTGCTGCCGCGGCCGCCGGCCGAAGAAGGCGAGGAAGGCGATCCGCGTGCCGAGCTGGTCCGCCGGTTGCAGGAGTACGAACGCTTCAAGCAGGCGGCCGAGGACATCGACCGTCTGCCCCGGCAGGATCGCGACACCGTGCCCGCCCAGGCGGCGCTGCCGGATCACGACGTGGTCCGCGAGCCGCCGCCGGTGGACCTGCGCGAGATGCTGCTTGCGCTGCACGACGTGCTCAAGCGCGCCGAGCTGTTCACCGGCCACGCGATCCGGCGCGACGCGCTCAGCGTGCGCCAGCGCATGGGCGAGGTGCTGACCCGGCTCGCGGGTGGGCATTTCCACCGCTTCGAGACGCTGTTCGATCCCGAAGAAGGCCGTCTCGGCGTGGTGGTGACCTTCCTCTCGGTGCTGGAACTCACCAAGGAGCGCCTGCTCGACATCGTGCAGGAAGCGCCGCTGGCGCCGATCTACATCAAGTCGCTGGCGGATGCCGACGGCGGCGCACCGCCGAGCGCGTTCTCGAGCGAGTTCGACGACGACGTGCCCGAATCGCCATGACCCGCACACCGTTCATTTCCTGAGTCCCGAGCCCGGACACCCGATGGACCAGCCTTTCATCAATCGCATCGTCGAGGCCGCCCTGCTCGCCTCGTCGCAGCCTCTCAGCGTGGCCCAGCTCGGCGCGCTGTTCACGCTGGACGAGCCCGCACCCGACGGCAGCATCCGCCAGGCACTCGACGAGTTGCAGGCCGCCTGCGCCGAGCGCGGCGTCGAACTGGTCGAGCTGGCCTCGGGCTGGCGCTACCAGGTGCGCAGCGACGTGCACGTGTGGGTGAGCCGGTTGTGGACCGAGCGCCAGACCCGCTACACGCGCGCCACGCTTGAAACGCTGGCCCTGATCGCCTACCGCCAGCCGATCACCCGCGGTGAGATCGAACAGGTGCGCGGCGTGGCCACCAACAGCAACATCATCAAGGCGCTGGAAGAGCGCGAGTGGATCCGCGTCGTCGGCCATCGCGACATGCCCGGACGCCCCGAACTGCTGGGCACGACCAAGGGCTTTCTCGACTATTTCGGGCTCAAGCGTCTCGACGAGCTGCCGCCATTGTCGGAACTCAAGGACTTCGCCGAGCTCGACCCCCAGTTGCGCCTGACCGGCGCCGACATCCGCGATCCGGACGACGGCGATGGCAACGGCGATCCGGACGACCGCGCGGTGGGCAACATCGCCGCGCCCGAAGCGGACGCCGGCGACGCCACCGATCACGCGGCTGGCGTTCACGACACCCCGGACGCAGACGCGCCCCCACCCGATCACGACCCCGGCGCCGCCAGCGATGACGACGCCACCACGCCGCACCCCGACACGGACGCCGATGCCGGCGCCCAGGATCCCGAACCACACAACGCCCTCGCCGCCGACGGCGACAGCGACCGGAGTACTTCATGACGCAACATCGCAATTCCCCCGACAAGCCCGCCCGTTCGCCGCTGTCGCTCAAGCGTGGCGAAGCGCCGGCCGCGGACGCCGCCCCCAAGCTCGAAGAGCGCCTGCACAAGGTGCTGGCCCAGGCCGGCCTCGGCTCGCGCCGCGCGCTCGAGCAGCGCATCGCCGACGGCCTGGTCAAGGTCAACGGCGAAGCCGCACTGACCGGCATGTCGATCAAAGGTGGCGACCGGGTCGAACTCGACGGCAAGGTCTTCGTCGCCAGCGCACTGACCGAACCGGCGCGCGTGCTGATCTACAACAAGCCCGAAGGCGAAGTGACCACGCGCGAGGATCCCGAAGGCCGCCCGACGATCTTCGACGCCCTGCCCGCGCTCAAGGGCGCACGCTGGATCGCGATCGGCCGCCTCGACATCAACACCACTGGCCTGCTGCTGCTGACCACCGACGGTGAACTCGCCAACGCGATGATGCATCCCTCCTACGAGGTCGAACGCGAGTACGTCTGCCGCGTGCGCGCGCCCGAAGGCGAGGACACGGTGTCGGACAAGATCGTCGACCGCCTCAAGCGCGGCGTCGCGCTGGAGGACGGGCCGGCCAAGTTCGATGAGATCGAACGCATCGGCGGCACCGATTCGCACGACTGGTACCAGGTGCTGCTCAAGGAAGGCCGCAACCGCGAAGTGCGCCGCCTGTGGGAATCGCAGGGGTGCCAGGTCAGCCGACTCAAGCGCGTGCGCTACGGCAACGTCGTGCTGCCGCAGCCCTTGCTGCGCGGCCAGTCGCAGGAGCTGCCGGAGGCGCAGGTCGAAAGCCTGCGCAAGGAACTCAAGCTCGAGGAAGGGCCGCCGCCGGCGTTGACGCTGCAGCCGGTGATCGGCCAGCGCAAGGCGGGCAAGTCGACGGTGCATCTCGGCAAGGGCGGCACCGGCAAGGCCTACGTCAACGGCCAGAACAGTGGCGCCGACGAGGGCCGTGAGCTGCGCCGTTTCGACAACGTGCGCGAGGACCGCGGCCGTGGCCGTGGCGGCCCGCGCAAGGCCCACGGCGGCCTGACGGTCAGCGGCGACGCCGCGGCCAAGCAGTCACAGAAGCCGTTCAAGCAGCGTGCCGACAAGGGCGCGCGCGGCCTGCCCGAAGGCAACCCGGCCGCGTTCCGCACCTGGTACGTGCCCGATGGCGTGGAGACCGGCCCCACAGGCCATCGCAATGCCGACGGCCGCGGTCCGAAGAAGCCCTATGGCGGCGCGGGCGCGAAGAAGCGCGGCCCGGGTGGCGGCGGACAGGGGCCGTGGGCTTCGCGTTCCGCCGGTGGCGGTGGCGGTGGTGGCCAGGGTCGCCCGCGTGCGCCCTACGGGCATCCCGACAGTGCGCCGAGCTTCCCGTCCGACCATGCCAATCCCGGCAGTTTCAACCCCAACGCCGGCCCGCGCGGCCCGCGTCCGGGCGGCAACCGGGGTCCCAAGGGTGGCCCGGGTGGCCGTGGTCCGGGAGGCAATCGCGGTCCCGGCGGACGTCCGGGCGGCGGTGGCAACCGGGGGCCGCGCGGCGGCAATCGCTGAGGCGTCTACACCAGTGATCCCGCACGGGGCCTTCGGGCCCCGTGTCGTTTGCAAGTCCAGGTTCCTGCACACGGCGTATCATCGCGCCGCACTGCCCGGCTGGAGTCGCTGCGAAGGCGCCAGCGCCCTGCACCGCTCAGCGCTCTCTCAACTCGAAGCGATCCGCATCCAGCATCGCCGGGAACCGTTCGCGATGGGCGGCCAGGTCGGCGGCCGACAGCGTGGTCGTGGTCACCTGCTCGGCGTCGGTGCATTCGCTGAGCGGCTGGCCCAGAAAATCGAGTGCGGCGCTGTCGCCCGAATAGGCGATGCCGTTGCCGTCGACGCCGACACGATTCACGCCGACGACGAAGCAGAGGTTCTCGATCGCGCGTGCGCGCAGCAGGGTCTTCCACGCGTACGCACGCGCCGCCGGCCAGTTGGCGACGAACAGCTGCAGATCGAAATCCAGATCGCCCGGGCGCTCGACGTCGTAGCGGTTGCGGCAGAACACGGGAAAGCGCAGGTCGTAGCAGACCTGCGGATTGATCCTCCAGCCTTTCCATTCCACCGTGAGCCGCTCGCGTCCGGCAGCGTAGCGCTTGTGCTCGTTGGCGTAGCGGAACAGGTGGCGCTTGTCGTAATGCTGTAACGCGCCGTCCGGCGTGGCCCACAGCATGCGGTTGTACACCCCGTCGCCGTCGCGCAGTTGCACGCTGCCGGTGACCGCGGCATCGAGCGCGGCGGCCTGCTCGCGCATCCACGCCACCGTGGGACCGCACATGTCCTCGGCGCGATCGATCGCGTCGTTGCTGAAGCCGCTGGTGAAGGTTTCCGGCAGCACCACGAGATCGGTCCGGCCCGTCAGCGGCGCGATGAGTCCGCCGTAATACGCGCGATTGGCCTCCGGGTCGTGCCACACGGTGGCGCCCTGGACGATGGACACGCGGAGGTTCTGCATGGGGACATCCTGTAGCCGCATCGGCGCGGTCGATGTGCCGATTCTCGGCCCTGCTGCAGATGCGCTCAAGCATGGGCATCCCGTCCGGGGCGTGTGAACGCCGGCTCCACCGCGCACCACATACCGTGCGCGCACGCCGTCCACGCCCGAGCTCGCCATGTCCGAGACGATCTACGACGCTCTACGCGAGAGTCACGAACGCCAGCGTTCGTTGTGCCGCAAGCTGCTGCGCGCCCCCGCACACGGTGCGCGTCGCGTCGAGCTGTTCACCGAATTGCGTATCGAACTGGCCGCCCATGCCGCGGCCGAGGAGCGCTTTCTCTACGCGCCGATTCTGATGCACGACGCCGGCCTCGACGCGTCCCGCCATGCGCTGCACGAGCATCACGAGATGGACGAACTGGTCGAGGACCTGCAGACGCGCGACCACGCCGGCGCAGCGTGGATGGCGAACGCCAGGCAGTTGTCGGAGAAGCTGCATCACCACCTGCGCGAGGAAGAACGCAAGTTCTTCCAGGTCTCGGGCAAGCTGCTCACCGACGCCCAGAAGACACGCGCGGCCCAGCGCTACCGCCGTGACCACGCGCGTATGGAGAAGCGATTGCGCGGAGCCTGAGCCGGCGAAGCGCGCGTCCTCGCGAAGCGTCACGACGACGCGAGGCGCGGCGCCCACCCGGCCGACTCGCCGCCTGCGAGTGCCGGCGATGCGCAGGCGTGCCTCCGGTCAGCCCTGCGGTCTACCCGCTGCCTTCTGCTCGGCGATGAAGCGCCGCAGCTCGTCCTCGAGCACCGGCAGTGGCACCGAGCCCAGGTCGAGAATCGTGTCGTGGAACGGGCGCTGGTCGAAGGCCGTGCCGAGCGCGCGCTCGGCCTCGGCGCGCAGGTCGAGGATGGTCTTGTAGCCGATGTAGTACGACAGCGCCTGCCCCGGCCACGAGATGTAGCGGTCCACCTCGGTCACCACGTCGTGACGCGCGAGCGCGGTGTGGCTGGCGAGATAGTCGATCGCCTGCTGCCGGCTCCAGCCGTATTCGTGCAGTCCCGTGTCGATGACCAGGCGCGCCGCGCGCCACATCTCGAAGGTCAGGCGGCCGAACTCCTCGTACGGCGTTTCGTAGATCCCCATGCGCGTGCCGAGCCACTCGGTGTAGAGGCCCCAGCCTTCGCCGTAGCCGGAGAAGTAGGTCTGCTGGCGGAAGTCCGGGCGCGCCGGCGCTTCGAGCGCGAGTGCGGCCTGGAAGCTGTGCCCGGGCGCGCATTCGTGCGCGACCAGCGCCGGCAGGTTGTACAGCGGCCGCGACGGCAGATCGTAGGTGTTGAAGAAGCACGCCTCCAGGCCGCCACGGCCCGCGGTGTAGATCGGCGCGATGTCGTCGGCCACCGGCAGGATCGTGAAGCGGTAACGGGGTAGCGTGCCCACGACGTGCTTGAGTTCGCCGTCGATCTTCTTGGCGATCCACGCGGTGTGCGACAGCAGCTGCTGCGGCGTGGTCGCATAGAACTTCGGGTCGGTGCGCAGGTACTCCAGAAATTCCTCGAACGTGCCCGTGAAGCCGGCGCGCGTCATCACCTCGCGCATCTCGGCCGAGATGCGCGCCACTTCGGCCAGGCCCAGGTCGTGGATCTCGCGCGGACTCATGTCGCGGGTCACGTACTCGCGGATCTGCGACTGGTAGAACGCGCGACCCTCGGGGAGATCCCGCGCTGCGATCGTCGTGCGCGTGCGCGGGAAATAGTCGTCGCGCAGGAAGCCCAGCAGTGCGGTGTAAGCCGGCACCGTCTGTTCGAGCACCACGCGGCGGCCCTGCTCGCGCAGCTGCGTGCGCGCCGGCTCCGGAATCGACGCCGGAATGCGTTCGAAGGTCGCCAGCAGCGGGTTGTCTTCGCCGGTCTGCGTATAGGGCACGAGCGTGGTGTCGCGGCCGTCGAGCGTCGCCCGCGGCACGCTCCAGCCGCGGTCGAGTCCGCGGCGCATGTTCGCGATCTGCTCGTCGAAGTAACGCGGCACGTCACCGAGCCGCGCGATGAAGCGGCGCCAGTCGGCTTCGGTCTGATACGGCTGACGTGGATTGATGCCGCCCCAGAAGAAGCTGTCGCTGTTGAAGGGCGCCTCGAACGTGCGCCAGTCGGCGTTCGCCACGTTGGCCTCGAGCGAGGTGCGGAAGACCTCGGCATTGATGCGCTCCTCGCGGCCGAGTGCATCGAGCGGGATCGTATCGAGCTTCGCCAGCACAGCCTTCCAGTACGCGGCGCGGCGCGCCCAGGCCTCGGGGGTCACCGACGGCATGCGCTCGCCCGCCTGCCAGCGGCCGTCGACGCGCACACGGTCGAACTCGGCCTGTCGCCAGTCCCATTCGGCGGTGTAGAGATCGCGCAAGGCGGATTCGGCGGGATTCGCCGGCGGTGCCAGCGTGGGCGTCGGCGCGTCCTGCGCGAGCGCAGGCGCCAGCGCACCGAACGCGAGTGACAGGGACACGGCAAGCGCGGACAGCGTCGCGCGGCGACGCGGTGCGATGGACATCGGCAGCTCCTGGATTGGCAATGGACTCGATCGCGGCCTCCCTGCCCACAGCATGCGCGCGGCGCACCCTGTCCACGGATCGATCACCAAGCATGCCCGCATCGGGCACCGGCTGCATGTGCGGAACGTGGCGAACGACGCACAACGCCGCTTCAGCCCTCGGCCATTGCCTCGGCGAGAAACGGCGCGGTGCGGCTGCCGGCATGCCTGGCCACCTGCGCAGGCGTGCCGGCCACGACCACCTGGCCCCCCGCATCGCCGGCGCCCGGACCCATGTCGATGATCCAGTCGCTGGCAGCCGCCACACGCATGTCGTGCTCCACCACCACCACCGTATTGCCGGCCTCGACCAGCGCCTGCAGCTGCAGCATCAGCGTGTCGACATCGGACGGGTGCAGGCCGGTCGTGGGCTCGTCGAGCACGTAGACGGTGCCGGCGCGCTGCGCGCGTTGCAGTTCGCTGGCGAGCTTGATGCGCTGGGCCTCGCCGCCGGAGAACTCTGTGGCCGGCTGGCCCAGCCGCAGGTAGCCCAGGCCCACGTCGAGCAGCACCGACAGCGGCCGGGCGACGGCGGCATCGTCGGCGAAGAAGGCCGCGGCCTCGGTCACGGTCATGCCCAGCACCTCGGCGATGGTCTTGCCGCGCAGCCTCACCTCCAGCGTCTGCGCGTTGTAGCGCTGGCCGTGACAGGTCGGGCATGGCGCGTAGACGCTGGGCATGAAGAGCAGTTCCACGCTGACGAAGCCCTCCCCGTCGCAGGTGGCGCAGCGGCCCTTGGCGACGTTGAACGAGAACCGCCCGGCGTCGTAGCGGCGGCGCTTCGCCATCGGCGTGGCCGCGAACAGCTTGCGCACGTGGTCGAACAGGCCGGTGTAGGTCGCGAGGTTCGAACGCGGCGTGCGTCCGATCGGTTTCTGGTCCACACGCACCAGACGGCGCACGGCCTCCAGTCCGCCTTCGATGCGGCCCTCCACGGCGGTGTCGACATCGCGCTCGAGCGGATCCAGCGGTGCGTCGTCCCCGGCATCGCGACTGGTGCCGACATGCGCGGTCAGCAGTTCCACCAGTGCCTGGCTGATCAGCGACGACTTGCCCGAGCCGCTGACGCCGGTCACCGTGGTGAACACGCGGAGCGGGATGTCGACATCGAGACCGCGCACGTTGTGGCGCTGGATGTCGCGCAGTGCCAGCCATGCATCAGGCGTGCGATCGAAGCGCGCGATCGGCGCATGCCCCGCGAACAGATACCGGCGCGTCGCCGACGCCTCGACCTGCGCAAGGCCGGAGGGCGCGCCGCTGTAGAGCACCTGCCCGCCATGCTCGCCCGCCTTGGGGCCGACATCGACGATCCAGTCGGCATGGCGGATCACGTCGATCTCGTGTTCGACCACGAACAGCGAATTGCCGGCGGCGCGCAGCTGGTCCAGTGCGCGCAGCAGCGCCTGCGCATCGGCCGGATGCAGGCCCGCCGAGGGTTCGTCCATCACGTAGACCACGCCGAACAGCTGCGAGCGGATCTGGGTACCGAGACGCAGCCGCTGCAGTTCGCCCTGCGACAGCGTGGGCGTGGACCGGGCCAGCGACAGATGCCCCAGACCCAGATCCTGCAGCACCCGGATACGCGACAGCAGATCCTCGGCGATGCGCTGTGCGGCGAGCGCCTGTTCGGGATGCGCCTTCGCGTGCGTGTCGCCCGCGGCCGCCGGCGCCAGCAGCGACGCCAGCGCGTCGAGCGGCTGCTGCGAGAATGCCGCGATGTCGAGCCCGGCGAAGGTCACCGACAGCGCCTCGCGGCGCAGGCGCTTGCCGTGGCATTCCGGGCAGTCGGCGCCCACCAGGTACTGCGCCGCGCGCTTCTTCTGCTGCGGGCTCTCGGTATTGGCGAACGTATGCAGCACGTGCCGGCGCGCACTGGTGAACGTGCCCATGTAGGCCGGCTCGGTCTTGCGCGCGAGCGCGCGCTTGACCTCGTCCAGATCGAACCCGGGATACACCGGCACCACGGGCTGCTCGTCGGTGAACAGGATCCAGTCACGGGTCTTCTTCGGCAGTTTCGCCCACGGGACGTCGACGTCGATGCCGAGCGTGGTGAGGATGTCGCGCTGGTTCTGTCCGTGCCAGGCGCCGGGCCAGGCGGCCACCGCGCGCTCGCGGATCGTCAGCGTGCGGTCGGGCACCATCGAGGCTTCGGTGGCGTCGTAGATCCGGCCGAGGCCGTGGCAGGTGGGACAGGCGCCCGCCGGCGTGTTCGGCGAGAAACCGTCGGCGTAGATGATGGCCTGCCCGCGCGGATAGTCGCCGGCGCGCGAATACAGCATGCGCAGGGAATTGGAGATCGTCGTCAGGCTGCCGACCGACGAGCGCGCGGTCGGCGTGCCGCGCGCCTGCTGCAGCGCCACCGCCGGCGGCAGGCCTTCGATCGAATCGACCTGCGGCACGCCGGCCTGGTCGATCAGGCGCCGCGCGTAGGGTGAAATCGAATCCAGATACCGCCGCTGCGCCTCGGCGAACAACGTGCCGAAGGCCAGCGACGATTTGCCCGAGCCCGACACACCGGTGAACACCACCAGCGCATCGCGCGGGATGTCGACATCGACGTCCTTGAGGTTGTGCTCGCGCGCGCCGCGGACCCGGACGCAATCGGCGGGTGCATCGGACTTCGCGTTCGGCTTCGGCATGCGCGGGGACCCGGAAGAAGCGGAGCGTATTATCCGGGCCTGCGCGTGAAGAGACGTGTGCAGTATCGCCTGTCAGCGCCGTCGGCTTTCGCTTCGGCTTCGGCTTCGGCTTCGGCTTTGGCTTTGGCTTTGGCTTTGGCTTTCAGCCTTTGAGGTAGCGAGCCGTAAAGCGAGCCGAGCACCGCAGCCTGACGTGGCCGAAGAGGCGCCCATGTCTGAGCGAAGCGAGTTTGGGCGCCGTGCCGCGTCAGGCGAGGAGCGCAGGGGACCGCCGCGGCTTCATGCGGCGGATCGCGTCCGGCGAGAACGGTTTTGCTTACTTTTGACAAGACAAAAGTAAGCCGCGCGACAGCGCGGAAGCTGTTGATCTTGCTTGTCCCGCTTCTGACGTTCGCTCTTCATTCTTGACAGCAAAGCAACAGCACAGCCGGAAGCGAAAGCAGGTGCAGAGCTTTCGCCCGCTGCGCGTGCGAGTTTCTTTTTGAAGGACCAAAAAGGAACCAAGAAGTCCCCTCGCGGGACGCGATCCGCCGCGATACAGCCGCGGCGGGCCCCTGCGCTTCTCGGGCGACCAGGCACGCAGCCCAAACTCGCTGCGCTCAGACATGGGCTGCTCTTCGGCCCGGCCGCCCTGCGATGCTCGGCTCGCTTTACGGCTCGATCAGATCAGTAGCAAAGCCAAGGCCAAGGCAAACGCAAAAGCAAAAGCAAAAACAACGGCAAGGCACGGATCGAGCGCGCCAGCCGCAAAAAAACGCCTGCAACGAAGGAAGCGTCACCTCGCATCACGTCGAGCACGCTCGCGCCGAACCACGCCTCCCTCTCGCCCACGCACTTTGCGACATCCGAAACGCAAACGCCCCGCACGAGGCGGGGCGTTCAACTGCGTCAGGTGGCCCGGCATCACACCGGAACCAGACTCACGCCTGCTGCAGCACACCCTCGGGTGCATTGCGGACCCGCTTCGGCCGGCTCGGGAACGCGTGCCGGAGGATCCGCCACACCACCTCGCCGAACTGCCGCGGCAGCGAGCCGGTGTTGTAGGGCTGGCCGTAGCGCGCGCAGATCTCGCGCACCTCGACCGCGAGGGTCGCGTAGCGGTGCGCGGGAATGTCGGGATAGAAATGATGCTCGATCTGATGGCTCAGATTGCCGCTCAGCAGATCCATCACCCGCCCACCGCCGATGTTGGACGAGCCCCGCAGCTGGCGCATGTACCAGTGCCCGCGCGACTCGTTGCGGATCGACTCCTTCGGAAACACTTCGGCATCGGCAGTGAAGTGGCCGCAGAAGATGATCACGTAGGTCCAGATGTTGCGGATGCCGTTCGCCGCCAGGTTGCCCAGCAACACCGGCAGGAAGAACGGACCGGCCAGCGCCGGGAACAGCAGGTAGTCCTTCAGCAGCTGCCGGCCCATCTTCCGGCCCACCGGCGAGAAGTCGCGGCGCATCTTGCCCTTGGGCATCTTGCCGGCGAACCAGCGGCCGAGCTTGAGTTCCTGGATCGCCACGCCCCACTGGAAGTACAGCGCGAACACCACCGCGATGAACGGCTGCATCAGATAGAACGGGCGCCAGCGCTGCTCGGGAAAGATCCGCAGCAGGCCGTAGCCGATGTCGTCGTCCATCCCGCGGACGTTGGTGTAGGTGTGGTGGCGGAAGTTGTGCGAATGCCGCCAGTTGTCCGCCGTCGCCACGATGTCCCACTCGTAGGTGCGGCTGTTGAACTGTGGATCGCCCATGAAGTCGTACTGGCCGTGGATCACGTTGTGGCCGACTTCCATGTTCTCCATGATCTTGGACAACGCCAGCAGCAGCACGCCGGCGATGCAGGCCGGCCACAGCAGCCACGGTACGAACGCGCCGCCGATCGCGCCCACCATCAGCAGCGCGCGGCCGCCGAAGCCGCAGTAGCGCACCCAGCGCACCACCTTGCGGATGTAGTCGGCATCGACCTTGCCCACCTGCGCCATCGTGCGCGTGTGCAGCGCATCGAGTTCGGCGCCGAAGGCATCGAGTTCCTGGGGGCCCAGACGGCGGGCGGCGTTGGCAGCAGAAGTCATGGACACTCCGGACGTCAGAGATCGAGCACGAGATCGGACACCGCGCTGTTGATGCACAGCTTCAGTGCCTGGGTGGGTTCGCCCTGGACGGCACCGGTGCGCAGGTCGCGCGCCGTGCCGGCGGACTTGCCGCAGGCGCAGGTGTTGCAGATGCCCATGCGGCAACCGGAGCGCGGCTTCTCGCCGGCGGCCTCCAGTGCATCGAGCAGGGCGATGCCGCGCGGCAGCTGCAGCTCGCGGCCACTGCGGGCCAGACGCACCGAGACCGTGCCGGTGTCGTCGACGGGAGGGCGCGGCGGCGGTGTGAACGCTTCGGTACGCAACGCCGCCACACGGCCGTCGAGCAGGCCCTGCGCCGCAGCGACGAACCCGCCGGGACCGCAGGCGTCGACATGACGCGTCGCGAGATCGGGCACCCGCGACGCGAGCAGTTCGGCATCGATCCGGCCACCGGCTTCGTCATCGGCCGCCGGCGCGTCGCCGGTCAGCACGAAACGCACGTCGAACGTGGTATGGCGCGCAGCCAGCGAGCGCAGTTCGTCGGCGAAACAGAACTCGGCCCGCGTGCGCGCCCAGTACAGCAGCGTCACCGGCGCCGGCATGCCCTGCCCGGCCAGTTGCCGCACCAGGGCCATCAGCGGCGTGATGCCGCTGCCGCCGGCCAGCAGCAGACGCGGCGTGGCGACCGCAGCGGCCGCGAGCGTCATGTCACCGAAGCCCGGGCCGATGTCGAGCACGTCGCCGACGCGCGCCGGATCCAGCAGGTGGCGGCTCATGCGACCACCCTCGATGCCCTTGACGGTGATCGTGATGCGGCCGTCGGCGGACGCCGGGGCGTCGAGGCTGTAGCTGCGGGTCACGCGCACACCGTCGATGTCCGCGCCCAGGTTCACGTGCTGGCCGGGCAGCGCGCCCACCCAGTGGCGGTTCGGCTTGAGCGTCAGGGTGACCGCGCCTGCCGCGGCCGGCGCATGGCCGACGATGCGCGCCAGGGGCCGCTCCCAGGTCCACGTGGGATGCAGGCGTTGCGCCCAGAAATCGAATACCGGCGGCGCGACGAAGGGCGTGGCAAGCCGGCGCAGACGGCTGCGCGGACGTGCGGAAATCGGGGTGACGGCTGACATGGGAGCGACTGTACAGGCATCCGCACGCCTGTGTATACACTTGTGCATTAATTCCGCAATGCAGCATGTCCGGGGGTTCAGGCGATGCCGATCGAGGCGCCTCACAGCGTCGGCCGCCGCCATCGCCGCCCTGCCCGGCTTCACCGCACTGTTATGCTGGACCACCATCGTTGCGATCCCCGCCCGTGTCCGTCCGCAGTGCCGCGCCCGCCAGCGACGATGTGAGTCCCGCCTCCGACGGTCCCGGCCGCAAACCGTCCATCGTGCGCGAGGATCTGATCGCCGCGGCCATGCGTCTGCTGGGGCCGCACCGCAGCGTGTCGACACTGAGCCTGCGTGAAGTCGCACGCGAAGCCGGCATCGCGCCCAACAGCTTCTATCGGCAATTCCACGACATGGACGAGCTGGCCGTCGCCCTGATCGACGTCGCCGGTGAGTCGCTGCGCGGCATCATCGGTGACGCCCGTCGTCGTGCGGTGTCCGGGCGCAGCATCGTGCGCGGCTCGCTCGAAGCCTTCATGGAGCGGCTGCGCGCCGACGACAAGCTGCTGCACGTGCTGTTGCGCGAGGGCACCGTGGGATCGGACGCATTCAAGCGTGCGGTCGATCGCCAGCTGCATTTCTTCGAGGACGAACTGCGCGCGGACCTGATCCGCATCGCCGCCGCCCAAGGGCTGGCATTTCACCGGCCCGACCTGGTGTCACGCGCGATCACCCGGCTGGTGTTCGCGCTCGGCGGTACGGCGCTGGATTCGCCGCCCGAGCGCGACGAGGCGCTGGTCGACGAACTCGCGCAGATGATCCGCATGCTGCTGCGCGGCGCCCACGCGCTCAGCCGCGACAATGCCGGCGGCCGCGAGCGCGCACCGGGCTAGGCGGCGCTCGAGCGGATTCCATCGGGCGCACGGCACGGGGCATTCGCATGGAGAACATTGCGTCGCGCAACGCCGTATCGCCATGCCGCGTGCAGCATGTGGCCTGTCACACCCGCATCGCATTCATGCGGCCCGATCACGCGCCTCGGCTGCCGCAACCGCCAGGGTGACGCGATTGCCCGCCCGGTGCGCTCCGGAAGACGTATTGACCCGACCACAACATGCACCCGCGCATGCTCGTCCAGCCCGGTGCGTGTGTCACCCGCGCCGTCCACCTCGCCAGCCCCAGACGCCAGCCCAGAGGACTTCCCATGCCGCCACTCACACGCCGCGAACTGCTGAAGGCAGGCGCGGCCACCGCCGGCACCGTCGCCGCGCCCGCCTTCGCGCAGGGCGCCGTCGCGGCCGTCGCAGGTACGCCCGATGCCGCGCGCGCGCCGGTAACCCGACGCGTTTCGCTGGAGGTCAACGGCCGCACCGTCGAGCGCGAGGTCGACACCCGCACCACGCTGCTCGATCTGCTGCGCGAAGACCTGCAGCTCACCGGCACCAAGAAGGGCTGCGATCACGGCCAGTGCGGCGCCTGCACGGTCATCGTCGACGGCCGCCGCGTCAATGCCTGCCTCACCCTGGCGGTGATGCAGGAAGGCGCCAAGGTCACCACCATCGAAGGCCTCGGCACGCCGGATGCGCTGCATCCCATGCAGGCCGCGTTCGTGAAGCACGACGGTTACCAGTGCGGCTACTGCACGCCCGGCCAGATCTGTTCGGCGGTCGCGGTGCTGGACGAAATCCGCGACGGCATTCCCAGCCACGTCACCACCGATCTCACCGCTGCACCCGCGCTCAGCGGCGACGAGATCCGTGAACGCATGAGCGGCAATCTGTGCCGCTGCGGCGCCTACGCCAACATCCTCGATGCGATCGAGGACGTGGGCGGATCGCGCAGCGGGAGGGCCGGCGCATGAAGGCCTTCGGATTCGAACGTGCCGACACGCCCGCCGCCGCAGCGGCCGCGGCCGCACGCACGCCCGGCGCGAAGTTCATTGCCGGTGGCACCAACCTGCTCGATCTGATGAAGCTCGAGATCGAGACGCCCACACATCTGATCGACGTCAACGGCCTCGCGCTCGACACCATCACACCCACCGATGACGGCGGCCTGCGCATCGGTGCGCTCGTGCGCAACACCGACCTCGCCGCCGATGAACGCGTGCGCCGCGACTACGCGGTGCTGTCGCGCGCCCTGCTCGCCGGGGCCTCCGGCCAGTTGCGCAACCAGGCCACCACCGCGGGCAACCTGCTGCAACGCACGCGGTGCCCCTACTTCTACGACACCGCCCAGGCCTGCAACAAACGCCTGCCCGGCAGTGGCTGCGGTGCACTCGACGGCTACAGCCGGCAGCTCGCGGTGATCGGCGGCAGCGCGCAGTGCATCGCCACCCATCCCAGTGACATGGTCGTGGCGATGCGTGTGCTCGATGCGGTGATCGAGACCGTCGCCCCCGACGGCGAAACCCGCCGCATCGCACTCGACGATTTCTACCTCGCGCCCGGCACCACGCCGCAACGCGAAACCGTGCTCCGCCCCGGCGAACTGATCACCGCCGTCGTGTTGCCGCCGCCCCTGGGCGGCCGTCACGTCTACCGCAAGGTCCGCGACCGCGCCTCGTATGCGTTCGCGCTCGTCTCGGTGGCCGCAGTGGTCCAGCGCGACGGCAGCGGCCGGGTCGCCATCGGCGGTGTCGCCCACAAGCCCTGGCGCAGCGATGCCGCCGATGCCGAGATTCCGCGCGGCGCGAAGGCCGTGGCCGCGCGGCTGTTCGACGGCGCCACGCCCACCGACGACAACCGCTTCAAGCTGACGCTGGCCGAACGCACCATCGCCGCCGCACTGGTCGACACCGAGGAGGCCCGCTCATGAAGTTCGACACGCCCGCAGGCCAGAACCCGATCGATCGCATGCGCGTCGTGGGCCAGCCGCTCGACCGCATCGACGGCAAGTACAAGGTCACCGGCACCGCGCATTACGCCTACGAATGGCACGACGTCACCGAGCGCGCGGCGTACGGGCACGTCGTCGGCGCCGGCATCGCCAAGGGCCGTATCGCGTCCATCGACATCTCGGCTGCCGAACGCGCGCCGGGCGTGCTGGCCGTGGTCACCGCGCAGAACGCCGGCAAGCTCGGAAAGGGCCGCATGAACACCGCACACCTGCTCGGCGGACCGCAGATCCAGCACTATCACCAGGCCGTCGCGCTGGTCGTGGCCGAGACGTTCGAACAGGCACGCGCGGCGGCGGCGCTGGTGCGGGTGGACTACCGCCGCGAGCGCGGGCGCTTCTCGCTGTCGCGCGAGAAGGACAACGCGATCAAGCCGCAAGGTGGCGAGACGCCGGCCGATTCGGCCGTCGGCGACTTCGACAGCGCGTTCGCCGCGGCCGAGGTCACGCTGGATGCGACCTACACCACGCCCGACCAGTCGCACGCGATGATGGAGCCGATGGCCTCGCTCGCCGCCTGGGACGGCGACCAGGTCACGATCTGGACCTCGAACCAGATGATCGCCTGGGGCAAGGGCGATGTCGCCCGCACGCTCGGGATTCCCGCGGACAAGGTTCGCCTGGTGTCGCCGTACATCGGCGGCGGCTTCGGCGGCAAACTCTTCGTGCGCGCCGACGCCGTGCTCGCCGCGCTGGGCGCAAAGGCCGCCAAGCGCCCGGTCAAGGTGGCGCTGCACCGCCCCCTGATCGCCAACAACACCACGCACCGACCGGCCACCGAGCAGCGCATCCGCATCGGTGCGCGCCGCGACGGCACGATCACCGCGATGGGTCACGAAAGCTGGTCCGGGGATCTCGAAGGCGGCGGCCCCGAAGTCGCCGTGCAGCAGACGCGGTTGCTCTACGCCGGCGAACATCGCATGACCAAGATGCGCCTCGCCACGCTCGACCTGCCCGAAGGCAATGCGATGCGTGCGCCCGGCGAGACGCCCGGCATGATGGCGCTGGAAATCGCGATGGACGAGATGGCCGAGAAGCTCGGCATGGACCCGGTCGAATTCCGCATCCGCAACGACACCCAGGTGGATCCGGAGAATCCGGAGCGTCCCTTCTCGCAGCGCCAGTTCGTCGAGTGCCTGCGCCAGGGTGCGGAGCGTTTCGGCTGGAGCCGTCGTCAGGCCAGCGGCAGCGTGCGCGACGGCCGCTGGCTGGTCGGCATGGGCATGGCGGCCGGATTCCGCAATGCCCCGGTGATGAAGTCCGGCGCGCGTGCACGGCTCGATGCCGACGGCCGCGTCACGATCGAAACCGACATGACCGACATCGGCACCGGCAGCTACACCATCATCGCGCAGACCGCGGCCGAGACCCTGGGCCTGCCGATCGAGGCGATCGACGTGAAGCTCGGTGATTCCGCGTTCCCCGCGTCCGCCGGCTCGGGCGGCCAGTGGGGCGCCAACAGCGCGACCGCGGGTGTCTACGCGGCCTGCATGAAACTGCGTGAGGTCATCGCCACGCGCCTCGAGCTGGACCCGGCGACGGCCGAGTTCGTGGACGGCGAGGTCCGTGCGGGTGGACGCCGGGTGCCGCTGGCCGAGGCGGCCGGCGACGGCCAGCTGGTGGTCGAGGATGCGATCGAGTTCGGCGATCTCGACAAGCAGAAGCAGCTCAGCACCTTCGCCGCGCATTTCGTCGAGGTCGGTGTCGACGCGCATACCGGCGAGACCCGCGTACGCCGCATGCTGTCGGTGGCCGCGGCCGGCCGCATCCTCAATCCCAAGCAGGCGCGCAGCCAGATGATCGGGGCGATGACGATGGGCGTCGGCGCCGCGCTCAGCGAAGAGCTCGCGGTCGACGAGACGATGGGCTTCTTCGTCAATCACGACCTCGTGGGCTACGAGGTGCCGGTGCATGCCGACATTCCCGAGCAGGAGGTCGTGTTTCTCGACGAAGCCGACGCCGACAGCTCGCCGATGAAAGCCAAGGGCGTCGGCGAACTGGGACTCTGCGGCGTACCGGCCGCGGTCGCGAACGCCATCCACAACGCCACCGGTGTGCGCGTCCGCGAGTATCCGATCACGCTGGAAAAAGTGATCGCCGAGCTGCCGGATATCGCCTGAGTCCGGCACGCGCCGCGTGCAGCGTCGGTCTCTTCGCGAGACCGGCGCTGCGGCGTCCGGTGTCGAGCGCGACCCCCTGGTCTGTCCGCGCGCGACGCATTCGCCTTCATGGCCATCACAAGGCGTGTGGGCGCCCGGCGTCTGCTGCCGCCGCATCGCGCGTGTGAAAGCCGTTGCGCGATAGCGCACGCCTTCGCGGCAGTCGCGATGCGCCGGTGCGTCCTGCGTCCTGCGTCCACCCCGCCGAGCGCGCGCTGACGTGCCACGTCGACAATTGCGAGGGCCGTCCGGGCAGCACGGGTGATCAGGCCGGTGACCGCGTCGTCACCGGCAGGTGCCGCTCGACGAGTTCGACGATCCAGTCGATGAACACCCGCAGCTTCGCGCTGACGTGACGGTTCGGCGGAAACGCGAGATGCAGCGGCATCGGAGCGAGCGTCCACGCCTCGAACAAGGCGACGAGCTCGCCCTGCGCGACATGCGTGTCGGCCATGTACGTGGGCAGCCAGAGCACGCCGAGGCCGGCGAGGCCCGCGGCCAGGTACGCATTGCCATCGTCCAGGGCCACCACGTAGCGGCCGTGCACACCCACCGATTCGTCGCCCCGACGCATCGCATACGGGAGAGGCCTGCCGGTGCGTGCCCACAGGAAACCGACGATGCGATGGTCGCTGTCCTCGAGCGCGAGTGGATGCGCCGGCGTGCCCATGCGCTGCAGATAGCAGGGCGCGGCGTAGACGCCGAGCTGCAGATCGCCGATATGCCGCGCCACCAGTGAGGGATCGGTCATCGTGCCGCCGCGTACCACGCAATCCACATGCTCGCCGATCAGGTCCACACGCCGGTCGCTGACGCCGAGGTCGAGCTGGATGTCGGGATAGCGCGCGTGGAAGTCCGGCAGCGCGGGCACCAGCAACATGCGCGCGAAGGGGCTGGGCACGTCGACACGCAGACGCCCACGCGGCGCGGCGGTCGCGCCCGACAGACTGGTCTCGGCATCGTCCAGATCGGCCAGCAGGTGCACGACGCGCTCGTAATACGCCGCGCCGTCGGCCGTCACGCTGACCTGGCGCGTGGTGCGGTGAAGCAGCTTGACCCGCAGATGCGCCTCCAGCTGTCGCACCAGCGCGCTGACCGTGCTGCGGCTCAACCGCAGGGTGTCGGCCGCCTTGGTGAAGCTGCCCGCCTCCACCACGCGCGCAAAGGCCTGCATCGCATCGAAACGGTCCATGACAATCCGGCCCCGGGAATTGTGCGGATTCTACGAACAGTGGTGGCGGGCTGCGTGTGTTTATCGCGCGGATGCGCACACACAGACTGCAGGGCATCGCAACCCGGGCTGCGCCCGAAAGGAATTCCAATGCCGACACGTGACGCCGTATTCCCCCTCCGTCCCCACGCGCTGTATGCACTGCACCGCTACTCGCCGGCCGTCCGCTCCGACGGCTTCCTGTTCGTCTCGGGCCAGGTGGGCGCCCGCGAGGACGGTTCGCCCGAACCGGATTTCGAGCAGCAGGTGCACCTCGCGTTCGAGAATCTCAACGCCGTGCTCGCCGCTGCCGGCGCAAGCTTCGACGATGTGATCGATGTGACCTTTTTCGTCGTCGATCCCGCCAGCCGGTTCGAACGCGCCTGGCAGATCGTGTCGGAGTTCTGGGGCGAGGCGCCCTTCCCGACCGCGACCGTCGTGGGCGTGACCTGGCTGGCCGGCTTCGATTTCGAGATCAAGGTGGTGGCCAGGCTGCCGGAGCCGCCGGCCGGCTGATCCGCGCCGGGTGTTCTGCGGCGCCACACGACGAAGGGCCCGTTCGGGCCCTTCGCCGTTCAAGCATCGAAGCCTGTGCTCACGCCTCGGGCGGCACGCTGGCGGCCGGCGCCGGCTCCGCGGGCGCCGGCGCGGCCGGACGCGACGCTGCGCCCTGCGCACCACCCGTCGGCGTGACCCGCCAGATGGTGTTGGCCAGATCGTCGGCAATCAGCAGCGCACCGCGCGGATCCACCGTCACACCGACAGGCCGGCCGCGTGCCTTGCCATCACTGCCGAGAAAACCGGTCGCGAAATCCACCGCCTCACCCGCCGGACGGCCGTCGCGGAACGTCACGAACGCCACCTTGTAGCCGGACGGCGGCGAGCGATTCCAGCTGCCGTGCTGGCCCACGAACACGCCGTTGGCGAACTGCTGACCCATCGCCGGCGTGGAGAAGGCGAGCCCCAGCGCGGCGACGTGCGAGCCGAGCGCGAAATCCGGCGTGATCGCCGCGGCCACTTTTTCCGGCTTCTGCGGGCGCACGCGGTCGTCGACGTGGTTGCCCCAGTAGCTGTAGGGCCAGCCATAGAAGCCGCCGGGTCGCACGCTGGTGAGGTAGTCGGGCACCAGCTCATCGCCGATCTCGTCACGTTCGTTGACCACGGCCCACAGCTGATCCATACCCGGCTGCATCGCCAGCGCGGTCGGATTGCGCAGTCCGGTGGCGAACACGCGGTGGAAGCCGGTCTGCGCATCCACCTGCCACACCATCGCGCGGTTCTCTTCCACGGCCAGGCCGCGCTCGGTGATGTTGCTGTCCGAGCCGATGCCGACGAACAGATACCGCCCGTCGGCACTGATGGTCAGCGCCTTGGTCCAGTGGTGGTTGATCGCCGACGGCAGCCGGGTGATTTCCTGCGGCGGACCGGAGGCATTGACCGCGCCCTCGGTGTACTCGAAGCGCAGCAATGCGTCCTGGGTGGCGACATAGATCGAGTCGTTGCCGAACGCCAGACCATAGGGCGCGTCCAGATTCTCGGCGAACACCGAGCGGCCCTCGTAGGTGCCGTCACCGTCGCCGTCGCGCAGCAGCGTGAGCCGATCGCCGCTCTCCACCTGGGTATTGCCACGCGCCTTGATGACGCCTGCGATGATGTCCTTCGGCGTGAGCTTCGGCGCGCGGCCGCCGCGGCCCTCGGCGACCAGGATGTCGCCGTTGGGCAGCACCAGCATCTGACGGGGGATCAGCAGATTGTCGGCGATCGGGGCGATCGTATAGCCCTCGGGCACGGTGGGCAGTTCGTCGCCCCACTCGGTGGGCAGCGAGATCTTCAGCGTCGGGAACAAGCCACGCTGCGGCTTGGGCAGATCCGGCGACGGGCCTACATAGGTCTCGTCCGGCGTGCCGCTGCAGGCGGCGAGCGAAAGCGCCAGCGCCGGCACCAGGGCGCGCACGAGCAGCGCGGAGGACGAACGCGTCGGGAGGCGGCTCACGGCAGCACCTCCACGCGGCGCAGCGTGCCGCCGAGGGCGAACCACAGCGTGGCGCCGATCGACACGACGCACAGCACCGACCACACCAGCGCCTGCGGCATCTTCTGCCACGCATCCATCGCGTGCACCAGGGAATTGAGGAAGCCGAGCACGCAGGTGAGTGCGAGCAGGCCGACATACAGATACCGCGTCCGCGTGCGGGCACGCGGCGCGAACAGCGACACCAGCGCCCAGATCAGGGCCGGCACCGCGAACACCATCGCGCCGACCAGCAGCCAGGACGCGAAGTTGGTCCACTGGATCTCGTAACTGCGTGCATAGGCGATGTCGGCGAGCAGCGCGCCGAGGAAGAGGGGGAACGCACTGGTCACCAGCACCAGGTGGACAGGGCTCAGCGGCCGGTAGGGCGGCGTCGCGACTACGGGGTGGGTATCCATCGGAAGTCTCGTCGAAGGGGCGGCCGCGCGCAGGAGTGGCGCGGTGCGAGCCGCACCATCGACGATCAGGGCGCAAGGCGTGGTGAATGCGCGACCCCGGGCCGGAGTGCGGCGGCGGTGCGCGCTGCCGCCGTCCCTGCCCGCCTCAGATCGCCTGCCCGCCCGAGACCTCGATCCGCTGCGCATTGACCCAGCGGTTCGCCTCGCCCAGCAATGCCGCGATCATCGGCCCGATGTCGTCCGCCACGCCGACGCGGCCCAGGGCGGTGATGCCGGCCAGCTGCGCGTTGACGTCGGCGTTGTCGCGCACGACGCCACCGCCGAAGTCGGTTTCGATCGCACCCGGCGCCACCGTGTTCACCGCGATACCGCGCGCCCCGAACTCCTTGGCCATGTAGACGCTCAAGGTTTCGACCGCGGCCTTCGCCGCCGCATAGGCCGCATAGCCGGGATAGGCGAAGCGCGTGAGTCCGGTGGAGATGTTGAAGATGCGTCCGCCGTCGGCGATCAGCGGCAGCAACGCCTGGGTGAGGAAGAACACACCCTTGAAATGCACGTCCACCAGCCGGTCGAACTGGGCGACGGTGGTGTCAGCGATCGGCGCGGTGTCGCCATGGCCGGCGTTGTTGACGAGATGGTCGAAGGTCTCGCGCTGCCAGGTGTCACGCAGCGCGGTGCGCAGGCGCGTCACGAACACGGGAAACGCGTCGACCTCGCCGGTGTCGAGCTGCAGCGCCACCGCCCTGCGGCCCAGGGCTTCGATGTCCGCCACCACCGCCGTCGCCTCGTCGGCGCTGCCGCGATAGGTCACCACCACGTCGCCGCCGCCGCGGGCGATGGCGAGCGCGGTGTTGCGGCCGAGGCCGCGGCTGGCGCCGGTCACGAGTGCGAGTGTGCGCATCGGAGTCTCCGTTTGAAGGTTGCGAAGGATGGTGCACAGCGTGCGCGCGCCTCCCGGCCCCGGGTTGCCGGAACCTCCACTCGACTTGCCCATTCCTGCCAACGGCGCGTGCACCCCGCCGCCCCGGCGCTACGATCCGCGCATGTCGACCTTGCTCGAAGCTGTGCGCCACCATGCCGAAACCCACGCCGGCGCCGACGGCCTGGCAGCCTCCCCCATCCCCGGGCTGATGGCCGTGCGTGCGCTCGCGCCCAGTGCCTTGATGCACGATGTGTAGCGACCGCTGGTGAGCCTGGTGCAGCAGGGCGGCAAGCGCGTCACCTTCGGCACCCGCGCCTTCGAGTTCACCGCCGGGCACTCGCTGCTGATCACCGCCGACGTGCCGACGGTCAGCCAGATCACATCCGCCAGCGCCGCGGCGCCCTATTACTCGCTGGTGCTGGAACTCGACCCGGCCGTCATCGCCGATCTCGTCGCACAGATGGGATCGCCACCGGACCACGACCCGCGCCCGGTGCGCGTGCATCCCACCGAACGCGAGGTCGCCGACGCCGCGCTGCGGCTGCTGCAGCTGCTCGAACAGCCCGACGCCCTGCCCGTACTGCAGGCCCAGCGCGTCCGCGAGCTGCACTACTGGCTGCTCGCCGGGCGGCATGGCCACGCGATCCGCCGCCTCGGCTGGCCCGACGGGCACGTGCAGCGCATCGCCCGCGCCGTGAAGCGGTTGCGCCGGGAGTTCACCCGCCCGCTGCCGGTCGACGCGCTCGCCAGCGAAGCCGGCATGAGCGCGTCGGCCTTCCACCGCCATTTCAAGGCGATCACCTCCTTGTCGCCGCTGCAGTTCCAGAAGCATCTGCGCCTGATCGAAGCACGCCGGCTGATGCAATCGCAGGGACTGGCCGCGAGCAGCGCGGCCTACGCCGTGGGCTACGAGAGCGTGCCGCAGTTCACCCGAGAGTACGGGCGCATGTTCGGCCGCACGCCGGCCGCGGATGCGCGCGCTGCAATCGCCTGACGCGCCCTTCCTCGGGTTCGAGACGACGGGGTGTACAGCGGGCGTGGCCGCCTGCTTCACCGCGACCCGCGTATAGCGGGAGGCTCTCCCGAACGGATGCGCCCCATGGCCGACGCCTCGCCCGCCATCGCCCCGCCCGAGGACATCGCGAGTTCGATCTCCGATACCTGCGTCGACAAAGCGGCGCTGCCCGCCGGCCGGATGCTCGGCCTCGGCCTGCTGGCCGGCGCCTACATCGGCTTCGGCAGCCTGGTGGCGGTGTTGATCGGCGCGGGGGCCGGCGAGCTGCCCTACGGGCTCGTACAGATCACGACCGGCATCGGCTTCGCGCTCGGCCTGATTCTCGTGCTGCTGGCCGGCGCCGAACTGTTCACCGGCAACACCTTGATGACCCTGCCGCTTGCGCAACGCCGCATCGGTCCCGGCGCCTTGCTGCGTGCGTGGAGCCTGGTCTGGCTGGCCAATCTCGGCGGCGCGCTGGCGCTGGTACTGCTCGCGATCGGCGCGGGTCTGCACCTCGACGGCGACGGTGCGTTCGCGACATCCGCGGTGGAGCTCGCGGCAGGAAAAACCTCGAAATCCGCCGGCCAGATCGTCGCCAGCGGCATGCTTGCGAACATGCTGGTCTGCCTGGCGGTCTGGATGGCCGCCGGCGCGAAATCCGCCGGCGACAAGGTCGCCGTCATCGTGCCGCCCGTCGCGGCCTTCGTCGCCCTGGGCCTGGAGCACTCGATCGCCAACATGTCGCTGCTGCCGCTCGGCCTGCTCGCGCAGGCGGTCACCGGAGCCGAGCTGCCGGCCGGGCTGTCGTGGAGCGCGGCCGCCGCCAATCTGCTGTGGTCGACGCTGGGCAACATCATCGGCGGCGGCGGACTCGGGCTGGCCTACTGGGCGCTCTACCTGCGCAGGCGCTGAGCCCCACCCTTCACCGTGCGTCCATCGCGCGTCAACGCGGCTTGTACACGGATCTGCGGCCGATCGGACTGTTCTTGCGGGCGGTCGGACGCGCCAGTCCCGGAATCAGGAAATCCGCGGCACTCTGGCCACGCCTGACCCGCTCGGCGAGCCAGCGCGGCATGCGGCCACGGCCCGACCAGGTGTTCCGGCGGTTCTCCGGGTCCCGGTATTTCGCAGCGACTTTTGCGGCCTTGCGTTTCCGTGCGGGTTTGCGCGCGACATCCGGGTCGGCTGCCTGCGTGCCGAACACCGCATCGATCGTGTAGCCGTACGAAGCCGCACGTTCGATCAGCGCCTGCCGGACGACGGCGGCGGGCCGGCGCCGCGCCAGCACGTCGAGCCGTTGCTCGGCGGCGCGCACGAGCCGATCGAGGTCGCGCAGGCCGAGCGTGTGGATGTCGATCATGGGGTGGAATCCTGGGTTGTCGTGTGCGGTGCCTCGTCGAGGCGGATGCCGGAGACCGACCGCCGCGCCACGTCCATCTGCGTCAGGTACAGCCGCAGATCGAACTCCAGCTGGTGGTAGTCGGGTTCCATGTGGGTACACAACTGATAGAAGGCCTTGTTGTGCTCGGCCTCTTTCATGTGCGCGAGTTCGTGGACGACGATCATCCTGAGGAAGTCCGCGGGTGCATCACGGAACACACAGGCGATGCGGATCTCGCGACTGGCCTTGAGCCGGCCACCCTGCACGCGGGACACCGTGGTATGCGTGCCGAGCGCATGCTTGAGCACCTGCAGCTTGCCGTCGAAGACCACCTTGCCCAGAGGTGCGGCCTTGCGCATGTGCCGGTCCTTGAGCGCCTGCACGTAGGCGTAGAGCTGGCCGTCGTTACGCACGGTGTGGGCATCGCGATACTTCGCGGCCAGCAGCGTGCCCAGGCGATCCTGCGCGATCAGCTCACGCACGCGCGCCTGCACCTCGGGCGGGTAGCCGCCCAGGTACCTGAGCGGTTCCATCAGGAAAAACCCCGCTTGCGCGGGGTGTTTCCAGTGGCGGGCGCTTCGGTCAAGCGAAGGGATCCTGCAGCACCATCGTGTGCGCACGGTCGGGGCCGGTGCTGACGATGCTGATCGGGCAGCCGGCCAGCTCCTCGAGCGCACGCAGGTAGGCGCGCGCCGCCGGCGGCAGCTTGTCCCACTCGGTGATGCCGTGGGTGTTCTCGCTCCAGCCCGGGAACTCGAGATACACCGGCGTGCACTCGTCCCAGCCGGCGGCGTCGAGCGGCGCGTACTCGGTGCGCTTGCCGCGGTATTCGTAGGCGATGCAGATCTTCAGCTTCTCCATGCCGTCGAGCACGTCGAGCTTGGTGATGCACAGGCCGGAAATCCCGTTGATGGCGACGGCGCGCTTGAGCGCGACGATGTCCATCCAGCCGCAGCGACGCGGGCGACCGGTCGAGGCGCCGTACTCCTGGCCACGATCGCGGATGCCCTGGCCGATCTCGTCGTCGAGCTCGGTCGGGAACGGACCGCCGCCGACGCGGGTCGCGTAGGCCTTCGCGATGCCGAGGACGTAATCGATCGCATCCGCGCCGACGCCGGTGCCGGCGAGCGCACCACCGACGGTGGTGTTGGAGCTGGTGACGTAGGGATAGGTGCCGTGGTCGATGTCGAGCAGCGCGCCCTGCGCACCTTCGAACAGCACGCGCTTGCCCTGCTTGCGCAGGTCGTGAAGGATGCCGGCGACGTCGGACTTCATCGGCTCGACGTACTCGCCGAAGGCCAGCGCCTCGTCGTAAGTCTTCTGGAAATCCACCGCCTCGACGCCGAGGTATTTGGTCAGCACGAAGTTGTGATAGTCGAGCGCGGTGCGCAGCAGGTCTTCGAGCTGCTTGGGGTAATGCAGGTCGGCGACGCGGATGCCACGACGCGCCACCTTGTCTTCGTAGGCCGGGCCGATGCCGCGACCGGTGGTGCCGATGGCCTTGCCGCCGGCCGCCTTCTCGCGGGCCTGATCGAGGGCGATGTGATACGGCATGATCAGCGGCGTGGCCGGGCTGATCTTCAGGCGCGAGCGCACTTCGACGCCAGCCGCTTCAAGCTCGCCGATCTCCTTGATCAGCGCAGCGGGGCTCAGCACCACACCGTTGCCGATCAGGCACAGCGCGTCGTCGCGCAGGATGCCGGAGGGAATGAGGTGGAGGACGGTCTTCTTGCCGCCGATCACCAGCGTGTGGCCGGCGTTGTGGCCGCCCTGGAAGCGCACGACGGCGCCGATGTCCTGCGTGAGCAGGTCGACGATCTTGCCCTTGCCCTCATCGCCCCACTGGGCGCCGATTACGACGACTGACTGACCCATCTTGAAGACTCCTGGTTCGCATTGCGGCCATCGGGGCCGCAGACTGGGACCGCATCGCACCTGGCGTACAACCGCGTAGGCTCCATCGGGGAGCCGCCGCCACGCCCGGCCCGGACACGGAAAAAGCCGGTGGCACGCTCTGCTGAGAGTCGGCCAGTCCGGCTTTTCGGCATTATCCGGATATCGGGGGACCGGGGCCACCGGTTTGTGGCGGGCGGTTCACGGCGCAGCGGAACGCCTGCGCGGGGGGCGTGCGGGAAGCGTGATGGCGCTCCGCGGTTCAGCGTCCAGGACGCCCGGGCGCTCGAGAGCATTGCATCAAGCAAGCGCGCGGCGGCAAGCCAGTAGCTCGCGACGCCCGACCTGCAGGAGCGCGCTTGCGCGCGAGGACAGTCCCGGCCCAGCCCGTCGCGCGCCAGCGCGCTCCCGGGTGGCGTGGCGTCCAGAGTCTCTCTTGCGGCGCGCACCTGCTCGGGACTGACACGCCGGGCGCCACCGCTTCACAAGGCGCGAGGCGCAAGCTCAGCCGCTGCGCACGAGATACAGCGCGACCAGCCCGACCGCCAGCACGCCCCCGCCGATGCGACGCAGCAATGGCGACGGCATCGCCAGCATCTGTGCGGCGTTGCGCTTCCAGGCGTTCGGCGCGATGAAGAGGATCAGCCCCTCGATCACGAACACCAGGCACAGCGCCGCCCACAGGTCGGACATCGGCTTGCCGTGCTCAGCGGTCGCTGCGCATGTACTGCAGGAACGGGTCGTCGCGCTCGAGCACGATCACGCTGTCGCCCTTCTCGAACGCGGCGCGGTAGGCCTCGAGGCTGCGCTGGAAGGCGTAGAAGCCCGGATCGCGATTCGCGGCCTCGCCGTAGATGCGTGTGGCTTCGGCGTCGCCTTCACCGCGCAGGGTCTGCGCGTCACGCTCGGCCTCGGCGGTCAGCACGACCTGCTCACGGTCGGCCTGGCCGCGGATCGCACGCGCCTGTTCCTCGCCCTCGGCGCGCAACGCGGCGGCCACCTGACGGCGTTCGGCGCGCATGCGGTCGTAGACCTGGCCGATGACCTCGCTGTCGGTCGGCAGGTCGATCTGCTTGAGCCGGATGTCGACGATCTGCATGCCCAGCGACTTCGCCGCCTCGTTGATCGCCGGCAGCTGGCGCTCGACGAATTCCGAACGGTTGCCCGAGACCAGCTCGGTCAGCGTGTTGGCGTTGATCTCGTTGCGCAGCGAGTTCTTGATGATCGGCTCGAGACGCAGCTTGGCATTGTCCTCGTTGCCCGACGTGGCGCGGAAGAACGCGGTGACGTCGCTGATGAAGACGATGGCGACGAAGTCGACGCTGACGTCCTTGCGCTCGGACGTCAGCGAACGCTCGGGCGAGAAGGCGCTGGCGTCGAAGCGGCGGTCGAACACGCGCGCGGTTTCGATCAACGGGATCTTGAAGTGCAGGCCCGGGCCGATGTCGGTGCGGGCGACGCGGCCGAGATTGAGCACCAGCCCCACCTGGCCCTCGCGCACCACGTACACCGAGCCCATCAGGCCCAGCAGGACCACGATCAGCAGGGGAATGACGAAATTCAGTCTCATCGGGACGCTCCATCACGCGGCGGGCGCGGCAATTGCGAGGCGCGGGCGGCGGGTTCCTGCGCCGGGGCGCGGGTGGCTTCGATGGTCGGCGACAGTACTTCGGGCGGCAGCAGCGACGGCGCGGCCTGGCCACCAGCCCCCTGCCCGGCCATCGGCACATAGATCAGCTGGCGACCGTCGCCGCCGATGATCGTGCGATTGCCGCCGAGCACCTGCTGCACCGTCTCCAGCCACAGACGGCGGCGGGTCACGTCGGGCGCGCCGCGGTAGGCGTCGACCAGCAGCGTGAAGCGCGTGGCGTCACCGGTGGCGCGTGCGATCTCGGCCTCCTTGTAGCCTTCGGCCTGGGCGCGGATGCGCGCGGCTTCGCCTCGGGCTTCCGGCACGATCTTGGCGGCGTAGGCGCGGGCCTCGTTGATCAGGCGCTCGTTCATCTGCTGCGCGCTGTTGACCTCGTCGAATGCCGGCTTGACCTCTTCCGGTGGACGGGCGTCCTGCAGGTTGAGCTCGGTGACGAACAGGCCGGTGCGGTAGCTGTCGAGCGACGCCTGCAACGAGGTCTGCGCCGCGGTCGACAACGGACCACGCGCGTTGAGCGCGGTGTCGAGGTTGGCGCGGCCGATCTGTTCGCGCACGGCACTGACCGCGGTCTGCTCCAGCACTTCGCGGGCATTGCGGGTGCCGAACAGGTACTGCGTGGGGTCGCCGACGCGGTACTGCACGTTGAACGAGACGACGACGATGTTCTCGTCGCGGGTGAGCACCGGCACGGTGTTGCTGAAGGACTGCACGGTGGTCGCGTCGACCTTGATCACCCGCTCCACCGGCCACGGCATCTTGAAGTTCGGACCCGGCTGCATGACCCGCGCCGCCTGGCCGAAGCGCAGCACCACGCCGCGCTGCTGTTCGCCGATCAGCACGAAACAGTTGAGCAGCAGGATCACGACCAGACCGATCGCCACCCAGCGCAGCGGATTGCCACCGCCGCCGCCGAACATGTCGCGCAGCTGGTTCAGCACGCGGTCGACACCGTTGCCTCCACCGCGCCCGCCACGCCCACCGCCCCCGGTGCGCCGGGGCGGCCAGGGATTGCGCGGTTCGCTCCCGTCGGGACCGGTGTTGCGGTCCGGGGAGTCGTTGTCCTTGTTCTTGCCGGGAATGTTCCAGGCCATGCCTGCTCCAATCTGGTGCGCCGCCTGCCCGGGGCGGCGCGGGGGTCGCATAGTCTAACCGGCTCGCGCGTGCCGGGGTCCGTCGAACCCCTTACGGCCACGGCCGGAGGATGGATCACGTCGCGCGATGCGTGCCGGCGGATCAGACCATGTCGTCGTCATCCGGCGGCAGCAGGGCACGCAGCGCCGCGCCGTCGGCCTGGGCGGCAAGGCGCGCGGCATCGGCGTGCGCCAGATCGACGTGCAGATGCCAGCCGTGCTCGTCACTGCTCTCTTCGCGCACCGCGTCCAGCGCGTGCAGGCGGGCATGCAGGCGACCGGCTTCGGGCGGCAGATGCAGGGCGCCTTCGACACGGCGCATGCCGAGACGGCGCGCCAGTGCCTGTGACAGCAGATCCAGGCCCGTGCCGTCGCGCGCGGACATCCACACCGACTCGCGCACGGCATCGTCGGCCAGCGCCGCGGGATCCTGGTCGTAGCGTGGCTGCGCGCCGTCGATCCGGTCGATCTTGTTAAAGACCAGCAGCTGCGGCAGATCGCCGGCGCCGATCTCGCCAAGCACGGCGTCGACCTGGCGGATGCGCTCGTCACGCAGCGGATCGGCCGCGTCGATGACGTGCAACAGAAGATCGGCCTCGCGCGCCTCGCTCAGCGTGGAACGGAAGGCGGCGACCAGTTCGTGCGGCAGATCGCGCACGAAGCCGACGGTGTCGGCCAGCACGACCGAGCCGCCGGACAGATCGACACGCCGCACGGTGGGATCGAGCGTGGCGAACAACTGGTCGGCGGCGTAGGCGTCGGCGCCGGTCAAGGTGTTGAACAACGTCGACTTGCCGGCATTCGTGTAGCCGACCAGCGCCACCCGCGGCAGCTCGCTGCGCACGCGGGCGCGGCGCATCTGGGTGCGCTGCACCTCGACCTTGTCCAGCCGTGCCTGCAGCTGTTCGACGCGCTTCTGCAGCAGCCGGCGGTCGGTCTCGAGCTGGGTTTCGCCCGGACCGCGCAGGCCGATCGAACCGCCGCGCTGGCGCTCCAGGTGGGTCCAGCCGCGCACCAGGCGCGTGGCCATGTGGCGCAGCTGCGCGAGCTCGACTTGCAGCTTGCCTTCGTGGCTGCGCGCACGCTGGGCGAAGATGTCGAGGATCAGGCCGGTGCGGTCCACCACGCGACGCTCGAGGTATTTCTCGAGATTGCGCTCCTGGCCTGGTGACAGCCGATGGTTGACGAGGATCAGGTCGGCGCCGGTGGCATCGGCCGCGGCCTTCACTTCCTCGAGCTTGCCGCTTCCGATCAGCGTGGCGGCATTGGGTTTGTCGATGCGCGCCGGAATGACGGCGGCCACATTCGCACCCGCGGAGCGGGCCAGCTCGGAAAATTCCTCGAGCACGCCGTCGTCGGTGGGACCGTGCGCATGGGGCTGGATCAGCAGCGCGTTTTCACCCTTGCGGGAGCGTTCGAACAATTCGGGTCAGGCCTCTTGGGTGTCGCGCGGGATCATTCGGACGGATCGGGCGTCTCGCCGCCCTCGCCATCGGAGGACTCCACGACACCGCCGCCAGGCGCCACGCGCACGTTGCGCGCCGGCACCACGGTCGAGATCGCATGCTTGTAGACCATCTGGCTCACGGTGTTGCGGAGCAGCACCACGAACTGGTCGAACGACTCGATCGTGCCCTGCAGTTTGATGCCGTTGACGAGGTAAATCGAGACCGGCACACGTTCGCGCCGCAGTGCGTTCAGGAAAGGATCCTGCAAGGATTGCCCCTTGGACATTCGTATTCCCCAGCGTGGTTGTTGTTGTCGGGTGCTGACCCGACGCCGCGCTCCCCGCGCGACGTCCGACGATGGTACACAACCGCTGCCCGGTTCGAGCGCCCGCGGCCGGTGTTCCGCCGGAAACGTGAGCGAAGTCGCCGCGTTCATGCCAGGAACCGACCGACCGCGTCATCCAGCGCCGCGCGTTGCACACCCGGGTCGAACCACGGCACGCCCTCACCCCGTCCGCGCAGCCACGTCGTCTGTCGTTTGGCGAGCTGTCGGGTGGCGGCGATGGCGCGTTCGCGGAACGTATCCGCATCGCCTTGACCGTCAAGGTACTCCCAGGCCTGGCGATAGCCGACAGCGCGGATCGCCGGCAGGTCGAGCGGCGCGGGATGGTCGCGCAGGGCGGGCAGCGCCCGCAGTGCCTGCACTTCGTCGAGAAACCCCGCGGCGAGCATCGCGTCGAACCGCAGGGCGATGCGCTGGTGCAGCACCGCGCGATCGGACGGGGCGATCACCAGCGACAGCACCTCCGCCGGAAAGGCCGGCGTCTCCGGCGTGCGTCGCTGCCACTCGCTGATCGGAACCCCACTGAGGCGGTACACCTCGAGCGCGCGCTGGATGCGTTGCGGATCACCGGGCTTGATGCGCGCGGCGGCGTCGGGATCGACGACGGCCAGTTCGGCGTGAAGGGCCGGCCAGCCGTGCAGCGCGGCCTCGGCGGCAATGCCGGCGCGGAGGGCCGGATCGGCCGGCGGCATCGGCGAGAGGCCCTCGAGCAGGGCGGCGAAGTACAGACCGGTGCCGCCGGCGAGGATCGGGACGCGGCCGCGCGCGAGGATGTCGTCGACTGCAGCGCGTGCATCGACGGCGAACTCCGCCGCCGAATACGTCTGCCAGGGATCGCGCAGATCGAGCATGTGGTGCGGCACGCGTGCGCGCTCGGCGGCGTCGGGCTTGGCCGCGCCGATCTCCAGCCCACGGTAGACCAGCGCCGAATCTACGCTGACGATCTCGCCACCTAAACGCTCGGCCCAGTCGAGCGCGAGCGCGGTCTTGCCCGAGGCGGTCGGGCCCATCAGGGCGATGGCGCGTGGGCGCGCGGGCATCGGCGACGGGGCCGGAGTCACGAGGACCCGGCGCCTCAGTAACCGGTCTCGCGCAGCGATAGACGCACCTGCTCGTGCGTGACCTGCACCGAGCGCGACGGGGCCGGACCGAGCAGGCTGACGATGATGATCGCCAGCGTGGCGACCGCGAAACCCGGCACGATCTCGTAAAGCGCCGAGCCCATCCGCTCGACAGCGATCTGCTTCCACGCGACCACGGTCACCGCACCCAGCAGCATGCCGACCAGGGCGCCATTGCGGGTCATGCGCTGCCAGAACAGCGCCAGCAGCACCACCGGCCCGAACGCCGCGCCGAAGCCGGCCCAGGCATACGCCACCAGGCCCAGGACGCGGCTGTCGGGATCCCGCGCCAGCCACAGCGCCACCAGGGAGATGAGCATCACGCTCGCGCGCCCCACCCAGACCAGCTCGCCCTGGCTCGCGGCCGGACGCAGGAAGCCGCGATAGAAATCCTCCGACAGCACGCTCGAACACACCAGCAGCTGACTCGACAGCGTGCTCATGACCGCGGCGAGGATCGCCGACAGGATCACGCCGGCCACCCACGGGTTGAACAGCAGCTCGACCAGGGTGATGAACACCCGCTCCGAATTCGCGACCACCGGCCCGGCCTGCTCCGGATGCTGCTGGAAGTAGGCGATGCCGAGAAATCCGACGGTCAACGAGCCGGCGAGGCACAGGATCATCCAGGCCATGCCGATGCGGCGCGCTGCCGGAATGGTCTCGACGCTGCCCGCCGCCATGAAACGGGCCAGGATGTGCGGCTGGCCGAAATAGCCCAGCCCCCACGCCAGCAGCGAGACGATGCCGACCAGACCCAGAGCGCCTTCGCGTGTCCACGACAGCCGCGCCGCATCGACACTTCGGATCAGCTCGATGCTCGATTCGAAGCCGCCGGTGGTCATGTAGACGATCACCGGCGTGAGCAGCAGCGCGAACAGCATCAGCGTGCCCTGGGCGACATCCGTCCAGCTCACCGCGAGGAAGCCGCCGATCAGCGTGTAAAGGATGGTGACCGCCGCGCCCCACCACAGCGCCTGGGCATACGGCAGGCCGAACACGCTTTCGAACAGGCGCGCGCCGGCGACGACACCCGATGCGCAATACACCGCGAAGAACACCAGGATCACCAGCGCCGAGATCACCCGCAGCAGGCGGCTGCGGTCTTCGAACCGGTGCGTGAAGAAATCGGGCAGCGTCAGCGCATTTCCGGTGCGCTCGGTATAGACGCGCAGCGGGCCGGCCACGAAGCGCCAGTTGAGATAGGCACCGCCGATCAGGCCGAGCGCGATCCAGGCCTCGGAAGCGCCGCGCAGGTACAGCGCGCCCGGCAGGCCCATCAGCAGCCAGCCGCTCATGTCGGACGCGCCGGCCGACAACGCGGTGACCCCCGGGCCGAGCTTGCGTCCGCCGAGAATGTAATCGTCGAAGTTCTTGGTCGAGCGCCACGCCGCCACGCCGATCAACACCATGGCCACGAGATAGACCACGAAGGTGACGATCAACGGCGTACTGGCGGTCATCATGGCTGGGTTCCCCTTCCCTCGAACGACGGACCGCCCCGAAGGGCGGCGCGAATTGGACGCGACAGGGTAACGCACCCGGCCGCCGCGACTGCCCGCGCGCGACGCCCCCCCTGCGCGCGCGGCGCCTACTCGTCCGGCCAGCGGATCGCAGGCGCAGCGGCGGCGGCGCGCGGCATCGGCACCGCATCGACGGCATTCCAGATCTTCAGCGCATCGACCGTCTGCGCGACATCGTGCACGCGCAGGATCCGCGCGCCACGCTGCGCGGCGATCAGATGCGCGGCCACCGAACCGGCCATACGCTCGGCCGGCGCCTCGCGCCCGGTGATCTCGCCGATGCTGCGCTTGCGCGACAGCCCGGCGAGCACCGGCACGCCGAGCTCGACGAAACGCGCGAGCTGCGCCAACAGCGCAAGGTTGTGGGCGGTGGTCTTGCCGAAGCCGAAGCCCGGATCGACGACGATGCGCTTTTTGTCGATGCCGGCCATCTCGGCCGAAAAGATCCGCTCGGCGAGAAAACGGTGCACGTCGCCGACGACCTCGTCGTAATCGGGCGCCTCCTGCATGCCGCGCGGCTCGCCCTGCATGTGCATCAGCACCACCGGTACGCCGAGTGCGGCGGCGGTATCGAGTGCGCCGTCGCGGCGCAGACCGTAGACATCGTTGATCATGCCGGCGCCCGCCTCGACCGCAGCGCGCATGACCTCGGGCTTGGAGGTGTCGATGCTGATCGGCACGCGCGTGGCACGCGCAAGGCCCTTGACGACCGGCATCACCCGGCGCAGTTCCTCGTCGATGGAAACCTCGGCTGCGCCGGGCCGGGTCGACTCGCCGCCGATGTCGAGCAGATCGGCGCCCTCGGCCACCAGACGCAGGCCATGCGCGATCGCAGCTTCGGCCGTGGCGTGGGCACCGCCGTCGGAAAACGAGTCCGGCGTGACATTGACGATGCCCATGACGCGCGGCACGTCGAGGCGCAGCACGCGGCCGTTGCAGTCGAGTTGGGGAGCGGTATCGAACATCGGCGGCACCTGGCATCACGGAGGTCCGTCGATTGTCGCGGCTCGAACGCGGCGTGCACAGCACCGGTCCACCGGTCGGCGCGGACGCACCCCGTGTCGTGGTTCGGACGTTCGGATCTGCCCTCGACCCGCGCCTCCCAGCGCGAGTCTCACGGAAATCCGGCCTGCGTCAGCGCCGTGGGTCATGCACTTCGCGCGCGCGAATGCGGTTCTGCCTTCAGATCCTCGCCCTATTCCGCAGGAACACCTGCGCGAGGAACGCCTGCGCGCGAACGGCCTTGACCGGGTGTGACGCGCGTACGCGCGCGCCTACCGAACGCGTCCTGATCGCATCCAGGCGGCGAGCGGACGAGCCAGTGACACCTGCCCCCGAGCCCAGCGCCCTTATGGAGCTATGTCCTAAAGCTAGACCGCCGCACGTTTCCGGCAGCCTACGCTGCTGCACTTCTAGACCTAAATGAGCGCTGCAGGGCCGCGCCCGCCCTAGGCGAGGAACTCCGCTCCAGCCGCCAGCAGGGTGCGCGCGGCGGGCGAAGCAACCGCCCGATCTCTGCAGGAGCTACGCTCGATCTATGCCGGCCCGAGATATGTGATGTCTGGGAACTTGTCTTGCTCGAACCAGCGCCCACTAGGGAAGATCACCAGGTTGATGCCATCTGGGCTGACGGCGCTGGGATAGATGATGCCGTCAATGGTCTGGCCATTCGGCATGACGTATGCCTGCGCCATGTACTCGCAGACCACTTGTGAAGGCACGTAGTCCACGTGCTCGCGCCCGTCCTTCTGAACCTTCTGCGTGATCGACTCGACGAACTTACGCAAGAATTTGGCGGTGACGCGCTCACGCCGGCGATCAATCGCCAAGGCAGGTGGAACAGCAGGGAGCTTGCTCAGGTCCACCACATTCAGAATTCGGTCGACTTGGAACGCCGCCGCCGCCAAGGCTTTGTTGTCTTCGCTGGGGTCTCCGATCTCAACGACAGCCGTGCGAGGGTCGAAGGCGGAATAGAAGTAAGGAATCCCTGCCGGGTTCATGCGTCCGGCGCCCGCGTGCTCTTTCGGGGGAGGCCCCATCAGCGACGCGTCGATGCGCGCCAGCTCATCTTGACTCAAGTGCCGAGCACGATAGATTCGCGTTCCGACCGCGACTGTAGTCAAGAGATTGGCCAAGTTCTCGGCGACTACCCTAAGCATCTCCGAAACAGGAATTTCATCTTCGAGACGCTCTGGAACGATCCTTTGGAAGTGAAATCGGGTCTGGTGCTTGACGGTACGAACGAATGTCGACCACGAGTAGAGCATGAGCTCGTCATCCTGGACGCCCGCCCAGTGGCCATGAGCTGCTTTGATCCAGAGCTGGGTTCTATCCGCGGATGCAATGTCCTCTGCGAGTTCATCAACGGGCAGGAAGTCAAGTTCGGCCAAGACATCCTCGATATCGATCTGCTTGACACCCCACTGGCCATCAACCCAAGGCGTCCCCGCGTGCTGGGGATCCGCGTAGTAGGTGAAGATCGCTTTGTAGAGTTGGACCTGCACCTCGTGGACAGGAAGGACCGGCAGACCTTCCAGCTCACAATAGTCGCAGACTCCATTCCGAATCTTGGCGGTCAACATTCGCCATAAATCGGGAGTGTCGAGGCAGGCCTCGCACACGCACTTGTCGATCGTGCCCCACCTGCGCTCCTCCTCTTCCATCCAGAGGCGTTTCGCTCCCCCCATCGCTTGACGCTCCCTCGGTGCATAAAACAATTGTAGGCGGGGGTCAGGATTGGGCCCAGCTGCGAAATGGCTGAAAGCGTACGAAGGTATCGGTAGACGCGTCCGCTTCCGGCCAATAGCGGACGTTGGTCTTGGATGCGTTCTAGTTCAACAGAAGCCTAAACATAAGCGCTACTGGATCTTCTCGCGCTGCGATCTGCGCACTTCCACAGGCTCGCCAGGCTTCAGCGCTGGCATCGGCGGCAAACTTGTCCTGTAGGCGTCGAGGTCGGTCAACAGAAGGCGTGCCTGCGTGCCCCACCCGCCGATGAAGACATCTGGTTTGCCATCGCCGTCCAGATCGCCCTGACCTGTGTTCCAGCTGCGGCCGACAGTGATACCCGGCACCACTGCGTCTGTGACATCTATGAACTGACCAGCGCCGTCGTTCTGCCACGCACGCAGCTGCAGGGGCACGAATCCGGGCACCTGGATCGCGCCGACGAGCAGATCCGGCGCGCCGTCACCGTTGAAGTCCACCACGGTGCCCGCCCAACTGGAAAACGTATGCGCGGGCAGACGCGCTCCGGTTTCATCGATGAAGCGGCCCTTGCCGTCGTTGATCAGCAGCCGCGTCTGTGGATCCTTGTCCCAGCCGAAATTGTTGCTGGTGATGTTGAAAAACAGGATATCCGCAAGGCCGTCGCCGTTGACGTCGGCCACCTGGACTTCGCGCGTCTCCATCGGCACGCGCAGGTCGAGCCGGTCGGAGGCATCGGTGAAGCGGCCGCTGCCGTCGTTGAGCAGCAAGCGGTTCGGGTGGGCGGGGCTGGCGAGCACGACGTCGAGGTGCCCGTCGCCATCCATGTCCGCAAGCACGACGCTTTCGGTCTGGTCGTCGGTGTCGGGCAGATGCGTGGCCGTGGCATCGATGAAGTGGCCGCGATTGCCCGGATCGTTGAGGAACAGAAGATTGCGCGCGCGCACCAGTGGCGCATCCGGACTGTGGCCGGTCTCGCCGGTGCTGCCGACGAAGATGTCCGGAAGACCATCGCCGTTGACGTCACCGACCGCCAGTCCGTTGCCCTGGCTCTGTGCGGGCAGGCGATCACTGGCATCGGTGAAGCCGCCCCGGCCATCGCCAAGCCACAGCTGGTGCATCTCGTCGGACTCGGCAACGAAGACGACATCCATGTGGCCATCTCCATCGAAATCGGCGGCGCGGACGTGTTCGCTGTCGTGGATGCGCGTGCCGAATGCGTCGGGCACATAGGTCAGACGGCCGGTACCGTCGTTGCGGTAGAGCCGGTTCACGCCGTACTCGACCGACACCACGACATCGAGGTGCCCGTCGTGATCGACGTCGATGAAGACCGAATCGGTGGCGTGCAGGCTGGGCGCGATCGGCACGTGGGTTGCGGTCGCGTCGACGAAGACCGACGAGGGCGATTCGGGGATCAGGACGAACGCATCGGTGGCCGGATCGCGGGCCGGCTCCGCATGCGCGGCGCTGGCGCCCACCGCCAGCAGCGAGGCGATCACGGTGGCAACAGGCGTTCGCAGGAGGACTGGCTTCATGGAGATTCGTCGGCATGGAGGATCGCCCACGCTAGCGACCCGACACGCTTGGACCAAGCCCGTTTCCACACCAGCGCCCATGACGTAACGTCATGTATCTTCTAGCGGCATCCCACTTCCAGACCTGATCGACGGGGAAATTCAGCGCTCTCATGCGGAGAAATCATTAATGATGCAGGACGAGCTGGGCACCCTCGCGGCGTTTGTCGCCGTTGCGGAAGCGCGCAGTTTTACCCGCGCTGCCGGACGCCTGGGCACGTCGCAATCCGCCTTGAGTCATCGAATACGTCGTCTCGAATCCCGGCTGGGCGTGCGTCTGCTCGCTCGGACCACTCGGAGTGTCGCGCCAACTGAAGCCGGCGCACGACTGCTCGAAACACTCGGGCCTGCAATTGCAGATATCCGTGGGCAGCTTGCCGCGTTGACCGAAGACCCGGGGCGTCCATCGGGGACGGTGCGCATTACCTCGGCAGACCACGCGGCCGAAACCATCCTGTGGCCGGCGCTGCATCGTCTGCTGCCGGAGTATCCCGACATCGCGGTACAGGTCGACGTCGAGAACGGGCTGGTGGACATCGTCGCCGCCGGTTACACCGCCGGCATCCGTCTCGGCGGCAACGTGGACAAGGACATGGTGACGGTGCCGATCGGTCCGCCCGAGCCCATCGTGGTGGTGGCCTCGCCCGAATATCTGGCGGTGCACGCCGCGCCTAGCACGCCAACTGATCTCGCTAAACACCAGTGCATCAATCGCTGGCTGCCGTCGCTGGGTGGGTATCCCCCCTGGGAATTCGTCCGCGACGGCAGAACTGTGCGCACGCGTGTATCCGGGCGTCTGGCGTTCAACCGGCCGGAACTGGTTCTCGAAGCGGCAGTCGCGGGACACGGACTCGCGCATCTGCTGCGCTCTCAGTGCGCGTCGATGCTGGCGTCGGGCCAGCTTGTCGGAGTGCTCGACGACTGGTGTCCGGTCCTGCCCGGCTACCACCTGTATTTTCCGAAGAGCCGGCAGGTGACGCCGGCTCTGAAAGTCATTGTCGATGCCCTCAGGTTCGAACCAGAAGCGGAAAGCCGGCGCAGGCCGAAAACGGTTTCGCGCTAGGGTCCGTACGGAGCAAAGGCGGCGCCAGCTTTCGCTACCTCAGCTGGTGCGCTCAAGGCGGAGCACATCGAGCAGAAACCCGACCACCTCATGCCCGGCCCCTGCTGCCACAAGCGTCTGCGCTGTGCGTCCGCCCAGTACTGCGATCGGATCGGAGCGATACCAGGCATCGATCTTCTCCGGATCGGCCACGATGCCGGCGGCCAGTGCGAGCACCCGGCGTTCGAGCGCCTGCGGCGTCATCAAGCCTGCTCCACGCTCGTCGTCACGCGCATCGCGACGACGAACCGGGCGCCGCCGTGCGGACCGGGTTCGAAGTGCACCGTCCAGCGATGCGCCATGCAGATCTCCTGCACGATCGCCAGTCCCAGTCCTGCCCCGTCGCTCGCGCCTGGCCCGCGCCAGAAGCGCGCGAACAGATGATCACGATGCGTGCTTTCAACCCCGGGGCCTTCATCGGTAACGACAAGACCGCGCCGCGATACGTGGAGCGTCACGGTGCCGTTAGGGGGCGAATGGTTCACCGCGTTCTCTAGCAGATTCTTGAGCAGGACGAACGCCGCGCCGTCATCGAGATCCACCCACGCCTCGGGGCCGTCGTGACAGATCCGCAGGGTCACGCCTCGACGCTCGGCGAGTCGGGCGAGATAATCAACGCCGTCAGACGCCAAGGCCCACAACGATCGGCGGGCGAATCGATAGTTATGGCCTTCACTGACCTCGGCCAGATGTAGCAGTTGCTTGACCTGGCGGCCCATCAGTCGAGTCTCGCGCAGCATGGCCTCGCGGTTCTGTCCGCCCAGTTCGATCTCAGCCTGCAACAGTGCCAACGGCGTTTTGAGTTCATGGGCGGCATGCGCCAGAAATGCCTGCTGCACCTGGAAGCCATGTTCGAGCCGCTCGAGCGCGGAGTTCAATGCATCGATCAACGGCGCCACTTCCGATGGCACGTCTCCGATGTGCAGGCGCGCCGCCAGCGTACGCGGCCCGATACCCGCAGCGATCGCGGACGCACGCTGCAGCGGTGTCAGCGCGCGGCGCACGGTGAAGAAGATCACCAGAGCGAACACCAGCAGCGCGCCCATCACGCTCGTCACCGCCGAGCCCAGATACAACTCGCGCGCGTATTTGCCCAGGCGCGCCTCGAAGCGGCTGCTGTGCGCGACCTGGAGGTGATACGCCACGCCGCCCAACATGACGTCGCGCTCGCCTATCCGAAGTTGCACCCGCTCGCCATCGTCACGGAGTTCCAGGCTGCCGGTGCCTGGCGTCGCGCGCTCGAGCGCCTGTAGCGCCGGACCATCGAGGCTGGAGAGCACGGTTCGGCCGGACACATCCGCCACTCGGAACGCGGTGTCCTTGCGCAACGCGTCATACATGTCCGAGCTTGACACCGGCCGATACAACAGGCGCCCGTTCGGAGCGACATCGAGACTGAGTTCAAGCTCATCGAGCTTTTCCTCCACTTCCGCACCGAGCAGATAATCGGCATCGCGCACATGGTGCAGTACCAGCAACAGCAGAGCGGCGGCGGTGGCGGCGGCTAGGAAGGCCGCCAGCGTGGCGCTGAGCAGCCGGGCTACCAGGCTAGCGGGGCGCATCGACGTCTCTCAAAGCGAATCCGTGCCCACGGATGTTCTCCAGGAACAGCGCCGCGTCGATTGCCGCGAGTTTCCGGCGCAGGCGGTGCACGGCGACGTCCAGTGCGTTCGGCGTGACCGCATCCGTCAGTCCCCACGCCGCCTGCTCGAGGTTTTGACGGCGCACGGGCTGTCCGTCGGCACGTACCAGACAGATGATCAGTTGCAGCTCGGCCGGCGACAGCGTCACCACTTCGTCGCCGACGGCCATGCAGCCCGCCTCGGGAATCACACGCAATCCGCCACGGATCAGCTCGGCCGACTGCATCGCCGGTGGTCTCCGCAGTAACGCCCGGACTCTGGCCAACAACTCCTCCATCGCGAACGGCTTGGCCAGGTAATCGTCGGCGCCCGCCTCCAGACCATCCACGCGGTCGCGCAGCGCGTCGCGCGCAGTGAGCATCAGGCAAGGCGTGCGACGCCCGGCGACGCGCAGTCGACGGACCAGGTCGAGCCCGTCGCCGCCCGGCAACCCGCGATCGACGATCAACGCGCCGTAGTCGTGCTCGTTGAGCGGGTGCCACGCCGATTCCATCGTGTGGAAGACATCTGCGACGATCCCCGCGGGTTGCAGCCCGCGAACGATCAGATCGGCCAGGCGCTCGTGATCCTCGACAAGGGCAATGCGATTCATGAAAACGACCTGGCAGAACAAGAACGGTTGCGGGTCAGAACCCGCGTGAAACACCTAGCACGAACTGCGCAGTGCCGCTCGTATCCCGTTCCAGCAGCGGACTGTCGCTGAGTTCATTCGGCAGAAACTGATAACGCAACAGGCCTTGCAGACGCCATTTGCCGGCGAGTGGATGCGAGAACGCAACACCGACATGCGGCACCAGCGCTGCGTCGGCTTGGTAACCGACACCCGCGAAGGTCTCCTTAGGTGCAACGCCGTAATAGTAGTTCGCCATGTCATCGGACATCCAACGTGCGCCCACGCCAGGAATCAACGTGGTGTGCCCCAGCTGCACGCGGTAACCGTAGTCCGCGGACAGCTCATATCCGCTACTGGTGTCGGTGATATCGGCCAGTGCACGCACATGCAACTGGTGGGCTTGCCACTGCCATCGCGCCGCAATGCCGGCATCGGCCGCGTCGTCGCGGTCGTCCAGCCGGTCGAAGTCAATGCCATTGGCTGCAAGTTCCTCCCGACCCAGATCTTTCGTGTCGAACCCGTCGAACCGGCCGGACACCACGGCGTCGAGCGAGAAGTTCGGAGTGTTCCAAAGATGCATACCCAGCGTGACGCCCTGCCAGTAGAAGCGTTCACCCTGGAAGTTGATCAGAGGCGCCGGGCGCAGCTGGATATCCTCGCCGGCATACGCGGTGTCCTTGGCCGAAACACCCAGACCAAGAGTCCAACGGTCATCAGCTGCCGGGACTTCCTGCTCGCTGGAATCTGATTGGGCGAACGCGGACAGCGGGAGCAGCAGCGTGAGGAACAGGACAGGTCGGATCATGGACAGACGCCGCTTGGGAGGGGCGCCCACTGTGCGTGCCTTCCTCTTACACCAGACTTACGCGTGAAAAGCCGTTGGCAACCCCCCGTCCCGCAGGTCGCGGCTTAGGGCGGACAATGCGGGACTGCCTATCGCCAGACAGGCGCGCGCAGAGCATCGACCAAGAAATCGATCAGTCGTCGCGTTTTCATCGGCAGGTGCTTGCGCGTCGCATACACAGCGAAGATGCCCAGAACACTCGACCGGTAGTCGGGCATCAACTCCACGAGTGCGCCGCGTTTGACGTCCGGGCCGACGAGAAAGTCGGGCTGCAGCACGATGCCCTTGTCATCGAGCGCCGCAGCGCGACAGGTATCACCGCTGTTGGTATGGATGCGCGGCGTCACGCGCACCCGCGTCTCGCCCTCTGGGCCGTTGAACGACCAGTCGTCGCCCGTCGCCCAGTAGCTGTAAGCGAGAATCTGGTGGGCCGCGAGCTCGCGGGGATGCGTCGGGGTGCCACGTGTTGCGAGGTAGCCCGGCGAGGCGCACAGGACGATGCGTGTATCGGCCAGCCTCCTGCCGACGAGTTGGGGGTCTAGTGTCCTGGCGATACGGATCGCAACGTCATAGCCCTCATCGACCAGATCGACAACGCGATCGTTGAGCGTCACATCGAGCGAGACATCCGGGTGAGCGGCGATGAAGCGCGGCCAAAGCGGCGCGAGGTGCAGATTGCCGAATGTCAGCGGCGCATTGATCCGCAGCAGCCCCGTCGCCGCGCCGCCGCTCGATGCGGTATCGGCTTCGAGTTCTGACAGTGCGGCCATCAGTTCGAGTGCACGGGCGTGAAAACGCTGGCCATCTTCGCTGAGAGACATACGCCGGGTGGTTCGGTGCAGCAGCCGCACGCCGAGACGGGCCTCAAGCTCAGCCACGTGTCGGGATATGGCGGCTTTCGACAGGCCTGTCGCGTCCGCGGCCGCAACGAAGCTGCCCGCGCGGACGACGGCGAGGAAGCTGCTCAGCTGTTGGGTTTCGAGCACGATTGTCTCTTTTTGATAGACAATCAATCACTTTAAACGATGTTTATCGCCAACGTCCGACTCAATAGAGTATGTCCTGTGCCCGGACCGCGGGCTCTGCCAAGGACCGCTCAATGAACGCCTATCTCCTTCTGGCCGGCCGTATCGGCCTGTCACTGATCTTCATCATTTCCGGCTGGGGCAAGATTGCCGGATACGCTGTAACGCAGTCCTACATGGACGCGATGGGCGTTCCCGGCGTGTTGCTGCCGCTGGTGATCGCGTTGGAACTCGGCGGCGGGCTCGCCATCCTGGGCGGTATTGCCACGCGCTGGTTCGCAATCGGGCTTGCGGTTTTTTCTGTCGCTTCGGCTGTTCTGTTCCATGCGAATTTCGCCGATCAGATGCAGGCGATGAGCTTCTGGAAGAACATCGCGATCGCCGGTGGATTCCTGTTGCTCGCCGCGAGTGGTCCCGGGGCCCTGAGCATCGAGTCGCGTCTTCCGCGCACTCCGCCCGCCACTCGCTGATCCCTTTCCCAGACAGCTGCGGCGCTGGCGCCGCAGCAGGGAGCTGACATGTCCAACGGTCCGTCCATCTTCGTGTCCCATGGCTCGCCCATGTTCGCAATCGAGCCGGGGCTACTGGGCCCCAATCTCCAGCGCCTGGGCGAGCAGTTGTCCACCCTCTCCGCGATCGTCGTCGTGTCCCCGCATTGGCAGACGCAGGGCGTCCGAGTCACTGCATCCGCGTCACTCGCCACGATCCACGACTTCGGCGGCTTCCCGGCTGCACTGTATGCGCTGCAATATCCTGCACGCGGAACACCGCGACTCGCTGCTGAGACCCTGGGCCTGCTGCAGGCTGCGGGTTTCGACGTCCTGCTCGACAACGAGCGGGGTCTCGATCACGGCGCCTGGGTGCCGCTGCGCTATCTCAAGCCTGGCGCCGACGTGCCGGTGCTGCAGGTGTCGCTGCCACACGACATCGACGCCGCCGGGGCGCTGCGCCTCGGGCAGGCCTTGGCGCCCTTACGCGAGCGCGGCGTGCTGATCGTCGGCTCCGGCAGCCTCACCCACAATCTGTACGAGTTCCGGCAGCACATCGACGATCCGGAATACGCGCAGACGTTCGCCGACTGGGTTGCGGATGCGGTGGCCCGTGGCGATACAGCCGCTTTAGTGGCTTACCGCGCGCGCGCGCCGTTTGCCGCACGCGCGCATCCAACAGAGGAGCACTACCTGCCCCTACTGGTGGCGATCGGTGCGAGCAAGGCAGATGAACCCCGCCAACGCATCGAAGGTGGCATGACTTACGGCGTGCTTTCCATGGACTCGTTCGCGTTTGGTCTATCGACCGCGGGGGCCGCATGAGCATGAACCTGCACAGCGACCAAGCGCTCGCCTACAGGCTGCGCCGTCCGCCGGTCCCAGCGCGACGGTTGCTGATTCTGGCTCACGGTGTAGGCGGCAACGAGACGAACCTCGCACCTCTGGCGCAATACGCGCCCGACAACACCCTCGTTGCACTGGTCCGCGGTCCATTGACGCTGGCGCCCGGGCAACACGCCTGGTTCCAAGTGTCATTCGGAGCGCAGGGGCCGCGCCCCGACCTTATTGCTGCAGAGAGCAGTCGCGTGCAGTTGGCGGCATTCATCGCCGGGATGCAGAGTGCTCACGGCATAGCGCCATCGGCGACCGTGGTGTCCGGCTTCAGTCAGGGCGGCATCATCAGCGCAAGCGTCGCACTAACACGGCCGGAACTCGTCTGTGGATTCGGCGTGCTTGCTGGCCGCATCCTGCCGGAACTCGAATCGCAGCTAGCGGACCGCGAGGCCCTTGGTCGACTGCACGCCTTCATCGGGCACGGTCGCGATGACACCAAGCTGCCGGTCGAATGGGCGCATCGAGCGGATGCCTGGCTTACCGAACTCGGCGTTGCGCACGACACGCATCTCTATCCCGGCGACCACGGCGTCGCACCGGTGATGCAGGCGGACTTCTTCGCATGGTTCTCGCGTACGACATCCTGTTCCGATTTGACTGACGATTAGTGTCAGACCGGTCTTCTCAACACATACAGCGCCAGACACTCGCCGCAAGGACATCTGCCATGTATCGCCCCATCCGTTTCGTTCTCACCTTTGTACTGCTCGGCCTCGCGTGCACCGCGGCCGCCGCGCCGGCGACTGTCGCGCTGGGGCGTGACTACACGTTCCCGACGCCAATTCCTGGATTCCCGACGAAGCTGTCGGACGTGCAGGGCCTCGAGATCAACACCTTCACCACCAGTGACGGTGTCGAACTCGTCTACTGGGAGGCCGGTGACGGCGAACCTTTGATCTTCGTGCCCGGCTGGTCGGGCAATGGCGCGCAATACGTCAACCTGCTGCACCTGCTGAGCGCCCGCTATCACGTCTATGTTATCGACCCACGCAACCAGGGTCTTTCATCGCGCGTGGAATATGGCGGGCGCATTTCACGCTTTGCCATGGATCTCAAGGAGTTCTCGGACCACATCGGTGTGCGCAAGGCGCACTACGCCGGCTGGTCGATGGGGTCAGCAGTGCTCTGGAGCTATATCGAACTGTTCGGCTCATCCCGCATCGACAAAGCGGTGTTCGTCGACGAGCCGATCTCGATCTACGCACACGACGACTGGACCGAAGAAACGCGTCTCAACGCGGGTGGCACGACGACATCTCCCGAGCGCATGGTCGCGGGATTCACGGCAGGCGGCCCCCTCAACCGGCTTGTCACCGATATGCTGCCGCTCGCGCGCTCGATGGCGATGGACTCGCCGTATTTCGTGAATTCGGAAGGTTTCGCGAACGCGGTCATCCAGAACGACCCGGAGGCGATGGGCCGGGTGCTGTTCGATCACATCACCAATGACTGGCGCGACGTGGTGCAGCACAGGATCGACGTGCCGGTCGCGATCTTCTCAGGCGAACTGAGCAACAACCTGCCCAGCCAGCGTTGGCTGCAGCGCGTCATTCCCGGCGCGACACTGCACGTCTACACCGCCGCCGAACAGGGCGACCACTTTCTGATGTTCAAGAACCCGGTGAAGTTCAGCCGGGATCTGCAGACGTTTCTCGATCGCTGATCCGGAGCGTCGACTACACCATCCTCGTCGCAGACCCGAACTCAGCCGGGCTGCGCGACTTCCCCGCTGAGCGTTTGAAGGAGACATGACATGCCCGTTGTACGCGTGACCTGGTTCGAAGGAAAAGACAGCAAAGCCAAGCAGGCCGTGGCTGCCGAGATCACTGACAGCATCGTCAGGAACACCGGTACCGATCCCAAATACATCTACGTGATCTTCGAAGATGTCGCACCGTCGGACTGGGCAGGCGAAGGCAAACTGTTCGGTCCGGATCCTGCTGACAATTGATCGACAGCAGATGACGGCGGCGCACTGCGGTGCGTCGTCCTGCCGATCGATCAAAGGATCAGAGTGTTCGACTTCGCGCAGAAGCCGCGTCGGCGTGTGACGGACCTCATGAACGTCCGCTTCCAGCCAGACGCAGACATAGCTCGATCTCCGCTTCGAATGGTAGATGGCATAGGTCTCGAAAAGAGGACCGAGGACCGGTGATAACGATCTGATCTCGGATGCATCGCTCCGGCGAGCTCTAACAGACGGTGGCTACCTTGACCTCCGCTCGCGACACTGCAGCTTTCAGCAAGTTCGCCAACGCTTCAAGCGCTGCGCAGTTTCGATCCCATGACACCAGCCACCAGCAAACTGCCACTGACGATCAAGAAGGCGCCCGACAATGACCAGCCTTGCGCCACGAACCCGATCAACGCCGGGCCAGCCAGCACACCGGCATAGGCCATTGTGGTGACTGCAGGAATCGCGATGCTTTCTGGCATGCGCGTTTGCCGCCCAGCAAGGCTGAACATCACCGGCACGATGTTGGCGCAGCCAATGCCGACCAGTGCGTAGCCGGACAGAATGATCGGCAAGCTTGCCGACAGGGTCGCAATGGCGAGTCCGGCTGCCGCCAGGGCACCGCCTCCGAGCACTGCGCGTGTCAAGCCCAGCGCCTCGACGAGCCGGTCTCCCACGAGCCGCGTTACGGTCATCGCGAGATTGAATGCAACGAACCCCCATCCTGCGTGCCCCAGATCGATCTGACGCACATCGTGTAGAAACACCGCGCTCCAATCGAGCATCGCGCCTTCGGCCAGGAAGGTGATGAAGCAGACGGCACCGATGGCGATCACGACGCCGCGCGGGAGCGCGAAGACTGGACCGTCCTGAGCCGCCTTGTCGCTGCGCCACGCGCGTTGCGACGCGAATGCGACGACTGCAGCGATTACGACAGCGCTCGCGATCGCGGCCAATGTGCCGACATGGGCACTCAGCAACAGCGTCACGAAGGTTGCGCCCACGAGGCTGCCGATGCTGTAGAACGCATGGAATCCCGACATCATTGGCTTTCCAGCCGATCGCTCCACCGCGACGGCCTGGATGTTCATGACGCAATCCATGGCGCCGATCGCACCGCCAAACGCGATGAGAATCAGCGCCAGAAACCATGGCGAAGAGACGAATGTCAGCAGCGGAAGCATCGCCAGCATCAACAGGACGGTCGAGATCATGACGAGCCTTGGACCGCGCCGCGCCGCGACCATGCCTGACAGCGGCATCGCGACCAGAGAGCCGAGCCCGAGGCACAGCAGCAGGATTCCGAGCTGCGATTCCTCCAGGTCCAATCTGACCTTGGCGAATGGCACCAGCGGCGCCCAGCACGCGACGACAAAGCCGGGAATGAAGAATGCAGCACGCGTTGCATGCTGCTCGAATCGGGCTGTGGGGGCCGGCATAGTGAACCTTGCGGACAATCAGGCCGACGTGGCGCTGATTCGGTGGATACGAGTGGTTGGAGACTCAAAGCGTGCGGCCAGGTCAGCGGAAACCTGATCGCTGATCAAGAGATGATCGATCTGCTGCATGCCCACGAACTGGCTGCTGCCCCTCGCTCCGACCTTGTCGTCGGTGGCGACGATGATCACCGCGCCGCTTGCACGTACCATGGCTTGCTTGAATGCGGCCTCTTCGCCGCTCTGACCCCAGGCGCCGAACTCCGGCTCTACCGCGCGGACTCCTGGAATGCAGACATCGACCTGCAGCAAGGCGAGTTGCTGCACCGCGACCGTTCCAATGGCCCCACCGCTGCCTGGATCGATACGGCCGCCAATCGTGACAAGTTCGGTCACTCTGTCGCCTGCAAGCTCAGCGGCCACCGCAGGGGAGTTGGTGATCACGGTGACCGCATGACCTCGCAGCGCTCGCGCGATCAGTACGTTCGTCGATCCGGCATCCAGCAGCACCGTCTGGCCAACGCCGACGAGGCCCGCAGCGTGGCGCGACAGGTTGCTACGGGACCTGTCGTGCGTGGCGACACGCTCCGAAAGCGGGGGAAAATCGGGTGTAGGCAGCAGTGCGCCGCCGTAGACGCGTCGACATAGACCTGCTTGCGCCATCTCCCGCAGATCCCGACGGACGGAATCCTCAGAGACCCCGAACGTGGTCGCGAGCTCATTTGCGACGACCCGTCCCTCGCGCTTGAGCGCGTCCAGGATTTTCTGCTGCCTCTCCTGCGGAAGCATGTCGTGTACGACTCGCACCATCTTCTAACTCCTCAACAGGCCAAAGGCCTCGAGCCTGCGTGCCAGCGCATCCGGCGAATGGAACAGCTCGGTTTCGAATCCCGATTTCTTTGCGGCCGCGACGCTGCACGGCGCATCGTCGATGAACAGGGTTCGCTCAGGCCTGAGATCGAATCGTGTCTTCAGGCGCTCGAAGATCTCGGGATCCGGCTTCGCAACGCGTTCTTCGCCCGACACCACGATCGCCTCGAACCAATCCAGAAACTCGAAACGCGTACGCGCGATCGGAAATTTCTCCTGCGACCAGTTGGTCAGCGCCAGCAATCTGACATTGCCTGACCGACGCAGCCGATCGAGGACGGCAACAGTGCCGGCAATGGCCTCGCCGAGCGTCTCCTCCCACCGGGTGTCATAGGCCGCGATCTGAGCCAAGTAGGCCGGATGCTCCGCGATCAACACCTCTACTGGAGATGACCACAACCGGCCGCGGTCCTGCTGGTCGTCCCACGCAGGGCTGCAGACTTCGGCCAGAAACGCCTCGACTTCATCAGAACGCGAAAAGCACTTGTTAAGAGATAGCGCGAGTTCCCGTCGATCAGAACGCCCCCCAAGTCGAAGACCACCGCCTGCAGGCGGGATCCCTCGAGCGGACGGGGTGGAGAGATGGCGGAGAAGGATGAGAAGGCGTAGTGCCGGTAGAGATCGCTTATTGCACGATCTTGCACGTTTAGAGAAAATCGTGCATGAACGTGTAATTAAGGCTGCGGTCGCTCGTGAAGCACGATTGATCGCTATGGTCGGAATTCGAAGAGCTGTTTTGGATGAACGGTCCGCTATTGGCCGGAAGCGGAGAGCCGCCCTTCCCCTAACGAACATGATCACTCTGCGATTGCGGACGTGGTCCGGAAGTAGCAGGCCAGTCTCGAGCTCACTCGTGCCGGGATTCGTTGCACGTGTGGTCTACCCCGAAGAAACTCACTTGGATTCCAACTCGGGCTTTAACGGCAGGTTGTGCGCGATATCCAGCCACGGCGGATTCTCGGCGTACATCTCCTGGATCAGCTGCTTGATGATGTCGATGTAGCGCGAGCCATCGTTCATCCGGTAGTTGAGGATCACCGGCGAGGTGGCGCGCTCGCCTTCGATCAGCCGGTAATGCACGTCGGAGCGCAGCAGCCGTGCAGCGCTGGGGACGACGCAGACGCCGCTTTCCGCCGCGACCAGACCAAGGGCGGTCTGGAGTTCGCGTGCTTCGATGATTTCAGCCGGGCGCACGTCGTGGTCACGCAGCAGGCCGAGCACCTGGTCGGCGAAGCCGGGCCGCACATCCTTGGGATAGACGATGAGGCGCTGGCCCTCGAGCGTGGCGACCGGCAGCGGGCCGTTGTCGCCTGCGAGCGGCGCGTCGGCCGGAATCGCCAGCGCCAGACGCTCCTCGCGCAGCACGGTGCCGACCACCGATGGATCGTTGTGGCGCACGCGACCGAAACCCACGTCGATGCGCCCCGCCTTGAGCGCCTCGATCTGGTGGACCGAGGTCAGTTCCAGCAACTGGATGTCGAGTTCGGGCGAATGCTGGCGCAGCTTGCGAACCAGCAGCGGCAGTCCCGCATAGAGCGTCGAGGCGACGAAGCCGATGACGATCACGCTGCGTTCGTGCAGGCCGATGCGCCGGGTCGCGACCTGCATCTGCTCGACGCGGCCGAGGATCTGCAGCGCCTGCTCGTGGAACAGACGCCCGGCATCGGTCAGCCGCAACGGACGCGTACTGCGCGAGATCAGCTGTACGCCCAGCTCCTCTTCCAGCAGCTGGATCTGCCGGCTCAAGGGTGGCTGGGCGATATGCAGCACTTCAGCGGCGCGGGTGAAATTGCGCTCTTTGGCGACGGCGCAGAAGTAGCGGAGCTGGCGGAGGTCCATACTTTGGTCGAATTGAATAGGGCGGCGGAATCGATACTCGACAGGTATTGTGCATCGCAACAATCGTTTCCGATCAACGATTAGCGCTGCATCATACCTTGAAGGTATTCAATCACACGAAATCGGTGTTGGACCAGGTGCAGTCTGCCGTCGCATAACGTGACCCATGAACGCAGTCGTCGCCCCCCTGCCCCATACCGTTGCCACCGTCGTCCGGATCGAAACCATCATCGTCGACCTGCCGACGATCCGCCCGCACAAGTTGTCGGTCGCGACGATGGACGGCCAGACCCTGATGCTGGTGCGCGTGCATTGCAGCGACGGCGTGGTCGGCATCGGCGAAGGCACCACGATCGGTGGTCTGGCCTACGGCGGCGAAAGCCCCGAGGGTATGAAGCTGGCGATCGACACCTATTTCGCGCCGGTGATGGCCGGCCAGGACGCGACGCGGGTGCAGGCGCTGATGGCTCGCATCGGCAAGATGGTCAAGGACAACCGCTTCGCCAAGTGCGCGGTGGAAACCGCATTGCTCGATGCGCACGGCAAGCGCACCGGCCTGCCGGTGTCCGACCTGCTCGGCGGCCGACGTCGCGACCGTCTGCCGGTGGCCTGGACATTGGCTTCCGGCGATACCGCGCGTGATATCGCCGAGGCCGAGCGCATGCTCGACCTGCGACGCCACAACGTGTTCAAGCTCAAGATCGGCGCGCGTGGTCTTGCCGAAGACATTGCCCATGTCGCCGCGATCAAGCGTGCGCTCTGCGACCGCGGCGCGGTGCGCGTCGACGTCAACATGGCCTGGAACGAGACCGATGCCGCACGCGGCATGGCCGCATTGGCCGATGCCGGTTGTGAACTGGTCGAGCAGCCCGTCGCCTCCCCCGCGGCGCTGTCCCGACTGGTGCGCCGTTTTCCGATCGCGCTGATGGCCGACGAGTCGTTGAGCGGCCCCGAGTCCGCCTTCGAACTCGCACGCCGCCATGCGGCCGACGTGTTCGCGGTGAAGATCGAACAGAGCGGTGGCCTGTTCGCCGCGCAGCGCGTCGCCGCGATCGCGGATGCCGCCGGCATCGGGCTCTACGGCGGCACGATGCTCGAAGGCGCGGTCGGCACGATCGCCAGCGCGCAGGTGTTTTCGACGTTCGACCAGCTGCAGTGGGGCACCGAACTGTTCGGGCCGCTGCTGCTGACCGAGGAAATACTCGCCACGCCCCTGGACTACAGCGACTTCTCGCTGGAAGTGCCGAACGGTCCCGGCCTGGGCATCGCGCTCGACGAGGACCGCGTCGCGTTCTTCGCCCGCGACGGGCTGCGCCGGACCATCAGCGTGGCGCGCTGACACAGACACGGAGACGAATCGAATGCTGTTCCACGTACGGATGGATGTGCAGTTGCCGGTCGACATGCCGGCCGAGGTCGCGGCCGACATCAAGGCACGCGAGAAGGCGTATTTCCAGGACCTGCAGCGCAGGGGCAAGTGGCGCCACATCTGGCGCGTGGTCGGCGAGTACGCGAACTACAGCATCTTCGACGTCGCCGACAACACCGAACTGCACGACACGCTGTCGAGCCTGCCGCTGTTTCCGTACATGCGCATCGCGGTGACCCCGCTGTGCCGCCATCCGTCGTCGCTCCACGAGGACGACCGCTAGACCACTCAATCCACACATATGTGCGCTCCCCGGGAGGGAACGCGTCCTGGCAGCCAACCGCCACCAAGAGGAGACACCCATGAGCATCCGCATCCACGACCGCCCCGAAGTGCAGCAGTTCCTGCGCACCCTCAGCGGCCTCGAGCAGCCGGGCGGCGACCCGCGCACCAAGCAGATCGTGCACCGGCTGATGTCGGACCTGTTCAAGGCGATCGACGATCTCGACATCACGCCGGACGAGTACTGGGCCGGCATCGCCTGGTTCAACGCGATCGGCGCCGCCGGTCAGGCCGGCCTGATCTCGCCGGGTCTCGGCCTCGACCATTTCCTCGATCTGCGCCTCGACGCACAGGACGCAGAACTCGGCATCCACAGCGAAACCCCGCGCACCATCGAAGGTCCGCTCTATGTCGCAGGCGCGCCGGTCGAACAGGGCTTCGCCCGCCTCGATGACGGCCGCGATACCGACGGCCACCCGCTGGTCATGCACGGTACCGTGTACGGCGCCGACGGCAAGCCGGTGCCGGGCGCCTCGGTCGAGGTGTGGCACTGCGACACGCGCGGTTTCTATTCGCACTTCGATCCGACTAACGTGCAGGCGCCCTTCAACATGCGCCGCACGATCATCGCCGACGATCTCGGCCGCTACCGCTTCCGCAGCATCGTGCCCAAGGGCTACGGCGTGCCGCCGGGCAGCCCGACCGAGCAGCTGCTGTTCGCGCTCGGCCGCCACGGCCAGCGTCCGGCGCACATCCATTTCTTCGTCGGCGCCGACGATCACCGCAAGCTGACCACGCAGATCAACATCGCCGGCGATCCGCTGGTCAACGACGACTTCGCCTACGCCACGCGCGATGGCCTGGTGCCCGAGATCATCGAGCACGCCGATGCGAACGGCGCCGAAGCCGACGGCATCGCCGGCGCGCATGCCGAAATCCGCTTCGACTTCCATCTCACCGCCCTGGTCGAAGGCGAAGACAACCAGATCGTCGAGCGCGCACGCGCCGCCGCCTGAGACCGCATCACCCGCCGGTGGTGCATCGCGCCGCCGGCTCCCATCGATCGCACGCGCATCCCGCGTGGCGCAGCCGGAATACTTCGGGAGACCCGTCATGTCCGCCATCATCGACAAAGCCAAGGAACTCGACCTGCTGCTCGCCAATGCGGTGCAGGACGACAAGGACGCGGGCGTGTTCCGCTGCCGCCGCGACATCTTCACCAATGCCGATCTGTTCGAGCTCGAGATGAAGCACATCTTCGAGCGCAACTGGGTCTATCTGGCGCACGAAAGCCAGCTGCCCGAGAACAACGACTACTACACGACCTACATCGGGCGTCAGCCGATCGTCGTCACCCGCGACAAGACCGGCGAACTGCACGCGGTGATCAACGCCTGCGCGCACAAGGGCGCGATGCTGTGCCGGCGCAAGCACGGCAACAAGGGCAGCTTCACCTGCCCCTTCCACGGCTGGACCTTCTCCAACGCCGGCAAGCTGCTGAAGGTCAAGGACGAGAAGACCACGCAGTACCCCGAGTCGTTCAACACCGACGGCTCGCACGATCTCAAGCGCGTCGCGCGCTTCCAGAACTACCGCGGCTTCCTGTTCGGCAGCCTCAATCCCGACGTCGTCCCGCTCGAGGATTTCCTCGGTGACACCAAGGTGATCATCGACCAGATCGTGGAGCAGGCGCCGAACGGCCTGGAAGTGCTGCGCGGCAACTCGTCCTACATCTACGAGGGCAACTGGAAGCTGCAGATGGAGAACGGCTGCGACGGCTACCACGTCAGCTCCGTGCACTGGAACTATCTGGCCACGATGGGCCGCCGCAAGGAAGAAGGCACCAAGGCGGTCGACGCCAACAGCTGGAGCAAGAGCGTCGCCGGCGTGTACGGCTTCGACAACGGCCATATCCTGCTGTGGACGAACACAAAGAACCCGGAAGTGCGCCCGGTCTACAACCAGCGCGACGAGATCGCTGCGCGCGTGGGCGAAGACCGGGCGGAATTCATCGTCAACCAGACGCGCAACCTCTGCCTGTACCCGAACGTGTTCCTGATGGACCAGTTCTCCACGCAGATCCGCGTGACGCGTCCGATCAGTGTCGACCAAACCGAGATCAGCATCTTCTGCTTCGCCCCCAAGGGCGAGGGCGCCGAAGACCGCACGCTACGGCTGCGCCAATACGAGGACTTCTTCAACGTCTCGGGCATGGGCACCGCAGACGATCTGGAAGAGTTCCGCGCCTGCCAGAACGGCTATGCCGGAACAGCTGCGCTGTGGAACGACATGAGCCGCGGCGCCCCGCTGTGGATCGACGGTCCGGACGACAACGCCAGGCGCATGGGCATCACCCCGCTGCTGTCGGGTGAGCGCAGCGAAGACGAAGGCCTGTTCGTGCGCCAGCACGAGTTCTGGGTGCACACCATGCGCGAAGCGCTGGCCAAGGAACGTGCGGCGGTGACGGCATGAGCCAGGACTACGCCCGCATCTGCGCGTTCCTCTACAGGGAAGCGCGCCTGCTCGACGACCGCGAGTGGGACGAGTGGCTGACGCTGTACGCCGAGGACGTCCGCTACTGGATGCCGTCCTGGGATGACGACGACACGATCACCGAAGACCCGCTGTCGGAGATCTCGCTGATCTATTACGGCGACCGTTCGGGTCTGGAAGACCGCGTGTTCCGCATCAAGACCGAGCGCTCGGGTGCGTCGACGCCGGAACCGCGGACCGCGCACAGCGTGCTCAATGTCGAAGTGCTCGCCGAGCGCGATGACGCGATCGACGTCCGCTACAACTTCGCCACGCACAACCATCGCTACAAGCGCGACAACATCTTCTTCGGAACGATGTTCGTGACCCTGCGCAAGGCCGGTGACGGCTTTCTGATCAGCGACAAGAAGATCGTGCTGAAGAACGACTACATCCGCCAGGTCATCGATATCTACCACGTCTGACCGACGTCACGACCGATGCCGAGGGAAGCTTTATGACGTACCGAATCGCATTGAATTTCGAGGACGGGGTCACCCGCTTCATCGACTGCAAAGAGGACGAGAAGGTCCTCGATGCGGCGTTCCGCAACCGCATCAATCTCCCGATGGACTGCTCTGACGGCGTCTGCGGCACCTGCAAGTGCCGCGCCGAAAGCGGCAGCTACGAGCTCGGCGACGACTACATCGACGACGCCCTGACCGAAGGCGAGAAGGACGACGGTCTGGTGCTGACCTGCCAGATGGTGCCGACCAGCGACTGCGTGATCGCGATCCCGGTGGCGTCCTCGATGTGCAAGACCGGCCAGCAGAGCTTCAAGGCGACGGTCGCGACGATCACGCCGCACAACGATGCGGCGATCGTGCTCGACCTGAACGTCGAAGGCGAAGGCCCGGCTTTCCTGCCCGGCCAGTACGTCAACATCGGCGTGCCCGGCAGTGCGCAGCATCGCTCGTATTCCTTCAGCTCGGTTTCGGGCGAGTCGACACTATCGTTTCTGATCAAGCGCGTGCCGGACGGCCTGATGAGCGGCTGGCTGGACCGTGCGACGCCCGGCACCGAAGTCGAACTGACCGGCCCGCTCGGCAGCTTCTACCTGCGCGCCGTGCAGCGCCCGATCCTGATGCTCGCCGGTGGAACCGGTCTGGCGCCATTCCTGTCGATGCTCGAGACGCTGGCACGCGCGGGCTCGACCCAGCCCGTGCAGCTCATCTACGGCGTCACCCGTGATCTGGATCTGGTGCTGGTCGAACAGATCGAGGCCTACATCGCCCGCCTGCCGAACTTCAGCTACTGCACCGTCGTCGCCGACGAGGCGTCCTGCCATCCGCGCAAGGGCTGGGTCACCCAGCACATGACGCCCGAAGCGCTCAATGCCGGCGATGTCGATGTGTACCTGTGCGGCCCGCCGCCGATGGTCGACGCGGTGCGTCGCCACTTCGACGACGTCGGCGTGCATCCGGCCAGCTTCCACTACGAGAAGTTCACCCCGAGCACGCCCGCACAGGACCGCGCCGCATGAGCGCCGGACGCTTCGCCGGCAAGGTGATGGTGGTGACCGGTGCCGCCCAGGGCATCGGCCGTGGTGTCGCCCTGCGCGCATCGGCCGAGGGCGCGTCGGTGGTGTTCGTCGACCGTGCGGACTTCGTCGGCGACGTTGCCGCCGAGGCCAGTGGCCCGAGCGCGCATTTCATCGCCGATCTCGAAACGCATGCAGGCGCCGTCGATGCGATGGCGCACGCGGTCGAGGCCTTCGGCGGCATCGACATCCTGGTCAACAACATCGGCGGCGCGATCCGCATGCGCCCCTTCGATGCCTTCGAGCCGGCGCAGATCGACGCCGAGATCCGCCGCTCGCTGATGCCCACGCTGTACGGGTGCCATGCGGTGCTGCCGCATCTGCTCGCCCGCGGCGGCGGCACGGTCGTCAACGTGTCGTCGAATGCGACGCGCGGCATCCACCGCGTGCCCTACTCGGCCGCCAAGGGCGGCATCAATGCGCTGACGACGTCGCTGGCGATGGAATTCGCCGAGCGCAACATCCGCGTCGTCGCGACCGCACCCGGTGGCACCAGCGCACCCGCGCGCCGCGTGCCGCGCAATGCCGAAGGCGACAACGCGCAGGAACAGGCGTGGATGGCGCAGGCCGTCGAACAGGTGACCACGTCGGCGCTGATGAAGCGCTACGGCACGCTCGACGAACAGATCGCGCCGATCCTGTTTCTCGCCTCGGACGAGGCCTCCTACATCACCGGTTCGGTGCTGCCCGTCGCCGGAGGCGACCTGGGCTGAGCGCCGTCGCACTTCCATCCCGGCACGCGATGCGCCGGGCGTTCCACGAATCGATCCACGTAGAGACCGAGGCACTGCAATGAAGGGGCTGTCGGCGGGCGCATGCGCGGCCGCCGATGGAAACAGGCAACACACACAGACAACGCAACGAACCAGTTGTTCGGGAGGGGACAGATGGGTCACATGAGAAAGATGTCGACGCTGCGGCCGATGGCCGTCGCGATCGTGCTCGCACTGGCAGCGCCGGGCGTGGCATTCGCACAGACGACGAAAGAGCAGGAGCAGGATGCGCGCATCCAGCACCTGGAAGCCGAACTGCAGGCGATGAAGGACCTGTTACTGGCCAACCAGGCCGCGACCGCGGCACCGGCAGCACCCGCAGCCACCGCACAGGCCGCAGCACCGACGGCGCCCGCGCCGACCAGCGGCCCTGCCGCGCCGATCCAGAAGACCACGATCCTCACGGCCGCTGCGCCGGAGAGCCGTTTCTCCTACGGCGGCTTCATCAAGCTCGATGCCATGACCACCTGGACCGGCGACGGCGAGATCCCCGACGCGACCCCCGGCCGTCTGTTCTATTTCCCCGCCGGCACGCCGGTCGGTGGTCAGGGTCAGAGCTACACCGACTTCCACGCGCAGTTCTCGCGCGTCTGGTTCGGCGTCGACCGCAAGACCGAGGAAGGCGACACCTTCAAGGCACTGGTCGAGTTCGACTTCTTCGGCGGCGGCAACACCAACGTCGGCAACGAGAAGTTCTCCAACGGCTATCCGCCGACGCTGCGTCACGCCTACGTGGGCTGGAACAACTGGCTGGCCGGCCAGACCTGGACCAACTTCATGGATCTCGGCTCGCTGCCGGAGACCGTCGACTTCGTCGGCGTCGTCGACGGCACCGTGTTCGTGCGTCAGGCGCAGATCCGCTACACCAAGGGGCCGTGGTCGGTCTCGCTGGAGAACCCGCAGACCTGGTACCAGGCCGGCTCCCCGGCGCATCTCAACGCCAACCGCAGCAACGTGCCCGACGTCACCGCACGCTGGCAGACCAAGGGCGACTGGGGCCACTTCAGCGTCGCCGGTCTGGTCCGCCAGATCCGCACGCCGCAGGACTCGCTGGTCGGCGGCGGCGTCAGCGTCGCCGGTTCGTTCAAGCTCGGCGACAGCGACTCGCTGCAGTACATGGTCAGCGGCGGCCCGGGCATCGGCCGTTATCTCGCCTTCGGTCTGGGCCCGGATGCCTACCTCGATGTCGACGGCAGCCTGGAAGCGCAGGACATGGTCGCGGGCTTCGCCGGGTGGCGGCACAACTTCTCGCCGAAGCTGCGCAGCACGCTCGCCTACTCGACCGCACGCATCGATACCGACCTTGCGGCGATCGGCCCGGCAGCGACGCGCAACACGCAGTCGGTGCGCGCCAACCTCATCTACTCGCCGTTCCCGAAGCTCGACGTCGGTGCGGAGATCAGCTGGGCCGAGCGCGAGTTGAGCAACGGCGACACGGGCGATCTCAAGCGTCTGCACACCACGGTGAAGTACTCGTTCTGACCCGGTGCCGGGCGGCGTCGCTGCCCGGCCTCCACCGCATCGGCGAGGCGCGCCCCTGCGCGCCGCCACCAAGACCCAAGGAATCCACATGAAACTGCTGTCCAAGAGCATCGCGATGGCCCTCACGCTGGGCGTCACACTGGCCATCACCGCCTGTTCGGGCGAACAACCGGCCACCACGTCCACCGCGTCCACACCGGCCGCGGCCGGCAAGATCAAGGTCGGCTTCATGATGCCGTACACCGGTACCTACGCCGCGCTCGGCAACGCGATGGAGAACGGTTTCCGCCAGTACGTCGATGCGCACGACGGCAAGCTCGGCGGCTACGACGTCGAGTTCGTCCGCGTCGACGACGAATCGGATCCGGCCAAGGCCACCGACAACGTCAACAAGCTGATCATGCGCGACAAGGTAGACATCCTCGTCGGCACCGCGCATTCGGGCGTGGCGCTGGCGATGGCGCGCGCGGCCAAGGAAAGCAACACGCTGTTCTTCGTCACCAATGCCGGCGTCAACGCGATCACCGGCCCGCTGTGCGCCGAGAACATCTTCCGAAGCTCCTTCAGCATGTGGCAGTCGGGCTATGCGATGGGCGAAGTGATGGCCGAGCGCGGTCACAAGCGCGTCGTCACGATCACCTGGAAGTATTCGGCAGGCGACGAGTCGACCGGCGGCTTCCGCGAAGCCTTCGAGCAGAACGGCGGCGAAGTGGTGGGCGAACTCAACCTGCCTTTCCCCAACGTCGAGTTCCAGGCGCTGCTGACCGAGATCGCCGCACTCAAGCCGGACGCGGTCTACACCTTCTTCGCCGGCGCCGGCGCGGTGAAGTTCGTCAACGACTACGCGGCCGCCGGTCTCAAGGACCGCATTCCGCTGTACGGCGCGGGCTTCCTCACCGACGGCACGCTGGAAGCGCAGGGCGCATCGGCCGACGGCCTGATGACCACATTGCACTACGCCGACGGCCTCGACTCCGACGTCGATCGCGAGTTCCGCAAGACCTACAGCGAGAAGTACAAGCTGGTGCCGGACGTCTACGCGGTGCAGGGTTACGACGCGGCGCAGATGGCGGCGATCGGTCTGGAAGCCGTCGGTGGCGACGTCAGCCGCAAGGCCGACTTCGCGGCCGCGATCCGCGGCGCGACGATCCACAGCCCGCGCGGCGATTTCACGATGTCGCGCGCGCACAACCCGGTGCAGGACATCTACCTGCGCCAGGTCGTCGACAAGCAGAACCGCGTGGTCGAGGTCGCTTCGGCGGCACTGGCCGACCCGGCGCGCGGCTGCACGCTCTGACGCCCACGCAGCGCCCGGATGGAGTCATCCGTCCGGGCGCCGTCTTCCGGCCCGCAAGCGCCAGACACCGGACTTCCCAATGGATTCCACCACGTTCCTGATCCAGTGCCTCAACGCACTGCAATACGGACTCCTGCTGTTCCTCGTCGCATCGGGGCTGACGCTGATCTTCGGGATCATGGGCGTCATCAACCTCGCGCACAGCAGCTTCTACATGATCGGTGCCTACATGGCCTTCGGCCTGTCGCCGGTCGTGGCCCAGGTCGTGGGCGGTGGCTTCTTCACCACGCTGCTGCTTGGGCTGGTGCTGGCGGTGCTGCTGGGCTACCTGATCGAGTGGGCGTTCTTCAGTTTTCTCTACGACCGCGACCATCTGCAGCAGGTGCTGATGACCTACGGCCTGATCCTCGTGTTCGAGGAACTGCGCAGCCTGCTGGTCGGCAACGACGTGCACGGCGTGGTGGTGCCGCAGTGGCTCTCCGGGTCGATACCGCTCGGCGACCTGATGACGTACCCGGTCTACCGGCTCTTCATCTCGGCGGTGTGTCTGGCCGTGGCGCTGGGCATGTATCTGGTCTTCACCCGCACGCGGCTGGGCATGATGATCCGCGCCGGTTCGGTGAACCGCGAGATGGTCCAGGCGCTGGGCGTGGACATCAAGTTCCTCTACCGCGTGGTGTTCGCCGCCGGTGTCGCACTGGCCGCGCTGGCCGGCATGGTCGCCGCACCGGTGTCGTCGGTGTATCCGAACATGGGCGGTTCGATCCTGATCATCTGTTTCGTCGTCGTGGTGATCGGCGGCATCGGCTCGATCCGCGGCGCATTTCTCGCCGCGCTGCTGATCGGCATCGTCGACACGTTCGGCAAGGTCCTCATGCCGCAGGCCGCCGGCCTGATGGTCTACATCCTGATGGCGCTGATCCTGCTCTGGAAGCCGGCAGGCCTGTTCAAGGCGGGGTGAGCATATGAATTTCAAATCCTCGAAAGCCTGGTTCGTCGCGCTGCTGTTCTTGGCACTGGCGCTGTTTCCGCTCGGTGCGACCGGCTGGGGCGTGGACCTGATCAGCAAGATCATGATCCTGGCGATTTTCGCGCTGAGTCTGGAACTGCTGGTCGGCAGCACCGGTCTGGTGTGCTTCGGCCACGCGGCGTTCTTCGGCATCGGTGCATACGCGACGGTGCTGCTGTCGCCGGAGTCCGGTGCCGGCTCGGCGCTGTTGCTGCTGCCCGCGGCGGTGCTGGCGGCCGCGATCTACGCACTGGTGGTCGGTTCGCTGTCGCTGCGCACGCAGGGCGTGTACTTCATCATGGTGACGCTGGCCTTTGCGCAGATGGCCTACTACGTGGTGCACGACACGCCACTGGGCGGCGGCAGCGACGGCATCTACCTCTACACGCGCCCGGTGCTCGGCAGCCTGCTCGATCTGGGCAAGCCGATGACGCTGTACTACGTGGTCTGGGCCACGCTTATCGCGATGTTCGGCCTGCTCGCGCTGCTGCTGCGCTCGCGCTTCGGCCGTGCGCTGGCCGGCATCCGCGACAACGAACAGCGCATGCGCTCGTCGGGCTTCCGCACCTATCCCTACAAGCTCGCCGCGTTCGTGGTGTCCGGTGCGATCGCCGGCCTCGCCGGCTTCCTGTTCGCGGTCAAGGACGGCTTCGTCAATCCGGAAATGCTGAGCTGGCACCAGTCGGCGGCGGTGCTGCTGATGGTCATCCTCGGCGGCATGGGCCACTTGCGTGGCGCACTGGTCGGCGCGTTCGTGTTCGTGCTGCTGCAGGAGTTCTTCAAGTCCAGCGCAGTGTTCGGCGATTTCGCCAAGCACTGGAGCCTGGGCATGGGTCTGTCGATCATCGTGTGCGTGGCCCTGCTGCCCAAGGGCCTCGTCGATCTGCCCGCGCAGCTGCGACGCCGCCTGCGCGGTACGCCGCAGCCGCAAGGAGAAGTCGCATGAGCAGGACCGTACTGCTGCGCGGCACCGGGATCACCCGGCGCTGGGGCGGCCTCGTCGCCGTCAACGACGTCGGCATCGAACTCGCGCAGGGCGAGGTGCATGCGGTGATCGGCACCAACGGCGCCGGCAAGTCGACGCTGATCAATCTGCTGTCGGGCGAGATTCCGCTGTCGGCCGGCCGCGTCGAACTGCTGGGCCAGGATGCGACCGCGTGGTCGCAGCCGCGGCGCGCGCAGGCGGGCCTGGGCCGCAGCTACCAGCGCAACACGATCTATCCGGGCTTCACCGTGTTCGAGAACTGCCGTCTCGCCGCGCAGGCGCGGCAACAGAAGGCCTGGCGCTGGTGGCAGGATGCCGCCCGCTGCGCCGACAGCATCGCGGCCGCGACGCTGGCGATGGAGAAGGCCGGCCTGTCGAACTTCGGCACGCGCGTCGCCGGTGCGTTGTCGCACGGCCAGAAACGCCAGCTCGAAGTCGCGATGTGTCTGGCGACGGCGCCGAAGGTGCTGCTGCTCGACGAACCGCTGGCCGGCATGGGCGCGGAGGAAACCGAACGCATGCTCACGCTGCTGGGCACGCTCAAATCCGAGCACGCGATCCTGCTGGTCGAACACGACATGGACGCGGTGTTCCGCGCCGCCGACCGCATCACCGTGATGGTCAACGGCAGCGTCATCGCATCCGGCGCGCCGGATCATGTGCGCAACGATCCCGGCGTGCGCGCGGCCTATCTCGGTGACGAAACACTGGAGGACGCGGCATGAGCGTCGTCGACGACCGCGTGCCGGTGGTGCGCGCCCAGCAGATCCACGCCTGGTACGGCTCCAGCCATGTGCTGCACGGTGTCGATCTGGTGATCGAGCCGGGCGAAACCGTCGGTCTGCTCGGCCGCAACGGCATGGGCAAGAGCACGCTGATCCGCTGCCTGATGGGCCTGGTCGCGCAGCGCAAGGGCACGGTCTCGGTCAACGGCCAGGACACCTCGCGCGCGGCGGCACACCAGATCGCGCGCCTCGGCGTGGCCTATGTGCCCGAAGGCCGCGGCGTGTTCCCGAACCTGTCGGTGAAGGAGAACCTGCTGATGGCGGCACGCGCCGGCAACGGCGGCCGCAACGACTGGACTTTCGAGCGGGTCATGGCGACCTTTCCCAGGCTCGGCGAACGCATTGGCAACATGGGCGGCCAGCTCTCCGGCGGCGAGCAGCAGATGCTGTCGATCGGCCGTGCGCTGATGACCCATCCCGACCTGATCATCCTCGACGAGGCCACCGAAGGTCTGGCGCCGTTGATCGTCGCAGAGATCTGGCGGGTCATCGACGAGATCCGCGACAGCGGCATCGCCACGCTGATCGTCGACCGCGACTACCGCAAGGTGCTCGCGCGTTCGGACCGCGCCCTGGTGATGCAGAAGGGCGCCGTCGTGCTGCAGGGCGCCTCGCCCGACGTGGCCGCATCGCCGGCGCTGGCCGGTTATCTGGGCGTCTGACCATGTCCATGCATTCCCTCCCCCACATGGAGACAACGCCATGACCATCCGTTTCCGGAACACCGACGCATTCGCAGGAGCACAGGCATGAGCGCGCCGGTGCGCGTGGCCATCGTCGGCGGCGGCATTGCCGGTGTCGGCCTCGCACTCGGCCTGAAGGACCACGCCCATCTCGACGTGAAGCTGTTCGAGTCGGCGCGCGCCTTCGGCGAGATCGGCGCCGGTGTGTCCTTCGGTGCGAACGCGGTGCGCGCGATCACCGGTCTGGGCATGGGCGAGCCGTACGCCGCGCTGGCCGACCACACGCCGGACCCGTGGCGCGACATCTGGTTCGAATGGCGTCACAGCGACGACGCGCGCCTGCTCGGCACCAGCCGCGCACCGGGCGTGGGCCAGTCCTCGGTGCACCGCGCCGACTTTCTCGATGCACTGGCGACGCGCCTGCCGATGGGCATGACGCAGTTCAACAAGCGCGCGACGCGCATCGAACACGGTGCCGACAGCGCGCGCGTGCACTTCGCCGACGGCACCGATCACGAGGCCGACATCGTGATCGCCTCGGACGGCATCAAGTCCAACCTGCGCGACGATGTGCTGCGTGGCCTTGGTCAGGCGCCGGTCGCACCGCGCTTCACCGGCACCTGCGCCTATCGCGGCATGATCGAGAGCGACCGCCTGCGCCGCGCCTTCGAAGCGGCCGGCGTCGACACGCATCTGATCGATGTGCCGCAGATGATCCTCGGCCTCGATGCGCACATCCTGAGCTTCCCGGTGAAGCAGGGCCGGCTGATCAACGTGGTCGCGTTCGTCTCCGACCGCAGCGATGCGAATCCGCAATGGCCGACCGGCCAATCCTGGGTGCGCGAAGCCAGCCGTCGCGAGATGCTCGAGGCCTTCGCGCACTGGGGCGTCGCCGCACGCACGCTGCTCAAGTGCATCGACACGCCGACCCACTGGGCGCTGCATGAACTCGCGCAACTGCACGGCTACGTGCACGGCCGCCTCGCCCTGATCGGCGACGCCGCGCACGCGATGTTGCCGCACCAGGGCGCCGGCGCAGGCCAAGGTCTGGAAGACGCGTATTTCTTCGCGCAGTTGCTCGCCGATCCCGCGATCGCGCGTGAACGCCTGCCCGAACTGCTGGCAGCCTACGACGCGGTGCGCCGCCCGCGCGCCTGCCGCGTGCAGCAGACCTCGTGGGAAGCCGGCGAACTCTACGAGCTGCGCGATCCGCGCGTCGGCGACGAAGACGCCCTGCTCGGCCACACGCTGGAAACGCGCTTCGACTGGATCTGGAACCACGACCTCGATGCCGAAGTCGCGACCGCGCGCGCGCGGATCGACGCTTCCACCAAGGTCGAGGCAGACAGGACGGTTTGACCGTCGGACGATGCACGCCTGCGACAGGCAGGCCATGGCGCGCGGCCCATCGCGCGCCATCGTTTCTTTTCCGGAGTGAGCATGAACAGCGTTGATGTAAACGGGATTATCGACAAGACCCGCTTCGGCGGATTCCAGTGGAGCGTGGTCGCGATCTGCGGCCTACTGCTGGTGGTGGACGGCTACGACGTCTTCATCGCGGGCACGGTGCTGCCCACGCTGATCGACGAGTGGGGCCTGACCAAGCCGGAGGCCGGCATCCTGCAGGCCTGGGCACTGTTCGGCATGCTGTTCGGCGCCCTGCTGTTCGGCTCGCTGGCCGACAAGGCCGGCCGCCGGACCGGCGTGCTGATCAGCTTCGTGCTGTTCACCGTGGCTACCTTCTTCACCGGCTTCGCGCAGGATCCGACGCAGTTCAAGATCGCGCGCTTCCTCGCCGGCATGGGCTGCGGCGGCCTGATGCCGAACGCGGTCGCGCTGGTCAGCGAGTACTCGCCCAAGCGTCTGCGCGGCACGATGGTCGCGCTGATGTTCAGCGGCTATTCGCTCGGCGGCATGATCTCCGCGGGCCTGGGCATCTTCATGATTCCGGCCGTCGGCTGGCGGCCGATGTTCTGGATCGCCGCGATCCCGCTGCTGTTCCTGCCGCTGATCTGGTGGAAGCTGCCCGAGTCGCTCGGTTTCCTGATCAAGCGTGGCGAACAGGACAAGGCCAAGGCCGTGCTCGCGAAGCTCACCGCGAGTGCGCCGCTCCCCGCGCAGCAGACGCTGGTCGTCGCCGATTCCAAGGGCGGCAAGGCCTCGCTGCCGGAACTGTTCCGACATGGCCGATCCTTGCAGACGCTGATGCTATGGACCGCGTTCTTCTGCTGCCTGCTGCTGGTGTTCCTGCTCAGCTCGTGGCTGCCGAAGGTGATGCAGGAAGCCGGCTATGCCGAGCGTGCCAGCCTGCTGACCCTGTTCTCGCTGAACTTCGGCGGCATGGTCGGCGCGATCCTCGGCGGCTGGCTCGGCGACCGCTTCGGTCTGCCGAAGGTCGTCGTCGCGTTCTTCGTCGCGGCCACGGTGTCGATCGCGCTGATCGGCTACAGCCTGCCGGTCGCGGCACTGTTCACCCTGGTGTTCATTGCGGGTGCGACCGTCATCGGCACGCAGATCCTGCTCTACGCCAGCGTCGCGCAGCTCTACGACCTGTCGGTGCGTTCGACCGGCCTGGGCTGGGCATCCGGCGTGGGCCGCATCGGCGCGATCGTCGGCCCGACCCTCGGCGGCGTACTGCTGGCGAAGGAACTTCCGCTGCAGCAGAACTTCCTGATCTTCGCGATCCCGGCCCTGATCGCGACGATCGCGACCTTGGTCTATGCGATCTCGATGCGCGGCGCCGCGCGGACGCAGCCGGCCGTCGTGGCGACGGCACAGTCCTGAGTTGCTGATGGGCGTCGTCCGCCAGTTCTCGCGCGACGTGTCGATGTCGGCCATCCTGGCCGGCATCGTCTCCACCGTGATCGCCTATGCGGGCCCGGCGGTGATCGTGTTCCAGGCCGGTGCATTCCTGCCGGCCGACATCGTCGCCTCGTGGGTCTGGGCGATCTCGATCGGCAGCGGCCTGCTGTGCATGGGCCTGAGCCTGCGCTATTGCGTGCCGGTGGTAGTGGCGTGGTCGATCCCGGGTTCGGTGCTGCTGCTGTCAATCCTGCCCAACGTCGACTTCGCGGTTGCCGTCGGCGCCTATCTGGTGGCCGCACTCGCGATCCTCTTCGTCGGCCTGTCTGGCATGTTCGACCGCATTGTGTCGAAACTGCCCGCAGCGATCACCGCGGCGATGCTCGCCGGCATCCTGTTCGGCTTCGCGACGAAACTCTTCGTCGGCATGGCCGGCCAGCCCTTCCTTGTGCTGACGATGTTCTTCGCGTTCTTCATCGGCCGGCGCTGGTTCCCGCGTTACGCCGCGCTGGCGGTGCTCATCAGTGGCGTCGCCTATGCACTGCTCGCGGGGCAGATCAGTGGCCCGGCACCGGCGCTGCACCTGACCACGCCGATGTGGACCACGCCGCGCTTCGAGTGGCAGGCCATCGTGAACATCGCGCTACCGCTGTTCGTGGTCGCGTTGACCGGGCAGTTCGTGCCGGGCCTGGCGCTGATCCGCAACAGCGGCTACGACACGCCGCCGGCGCGCCCGCTGGTGACCTGGGCAGGCGCGGGTTCGGCCCTGCTCGCGCCGCTCGGCTGCCACGGCCTCACGCCGGCCGCGGTCACCGCCGCGATCTGCATGGGCACCGAAGCCAACGAGGATCCGCGCCGCCGCTACGTCGCCGGTGTCGTCGCCGGTCTGGTCTACACGCTGTTCGGCTTCTTCGCCGGCACGGTGATCGCGCTGTTCGCGATGCTGCCGGCCGAACTGATCGCCACCCTCGCCGGCCTCGCGCTGTTCCCGGCCATCTCCAATTCGCTCACCGCCACGCTGTCGCAGCCCGAACACCGCGACGCCGCACTGGTGACCTTCATCGTGTCGGCATCGGGCATGTCGCTGCTCGGCCTGGGTGCCGCCTTCTGGGGCCTGGTGTTCGGCCTGGCGGTGCATGCGCTGCTGACCTGGCGACGCGCGCGCAACGAAGCGCCCGTCGTGATTCCGCCTCCCCCCGTCGTACCCCGAGAAGTGCAGAGTCCCATGACCGATTCCACAGACCGCGGCAGCCGCTCCAGCGGAGGCCGCCCATGATCGACAAGACCATTCCGAGCTGTCGCGACGCGGTCGCCGACATCCACGACGGCGCCACCGTGATGATCGGCGGCTTCGGCACCGCCGGCATGCCCGACGAACTGATCGACGCGCTGATCGAACACGGCGCGCGCGAGCTGACCATCGTCAACAACAACGCCGGCAACGGCGACACCGGTCTGGCCGCGCTGATCGCGAAGAAGCGCGTGCGCAAGGTCGTGTGTTCGTTCCCGCGCCAGACCGATTCGCACCACTTCGATGCCGCGTTCCATGCCGGCGAGATCGAACTGGAGCTGGTGCCGCAGGGCAATCTCGCCGCGCGCATCCAGGCCGCGGGCGCGGGACTGGGCGCGATCTTCACCCCGACCGGCTTCGGCACCGAACTCGCCAAGGGCAAGGAAACCCGCGAGATCGATGGCCGCCAGTACGTGCTCGAGTACCCGATCCGCGCCGACTTCGCGCTGGTCAAGGCCTACCAGGGCGACCGCTGGGGCAACCTGATCTACCGCAAGACCGCGCGCAATTTCGGCCCGATCATGGCGATGGCCGCGTCGACGACGATCGTGCAGGTCGCCGACATCGTCGAACTCGGTGCGCTCGATCCCGAACACGTGGTGACACCGGGCATCTTCGTGCAGCGCGTCGTCGCCGTCGGGGCGGTGCACTGATGGCCACCCTGCTGACCCGCGACCAGATCGCGCAACGCGTCGCCCGCGACATTCCCGAAGGTGCCTACGTCAATCTCGGCATCGGCCTGCCGACCACCGTCGCCAACTACCTGCCGGCAGACAAGGAGATCTTCCTGCAGTCGGAAAACGGCCTGCTCGGCATGGGCCCGGCGCCCGCGCCCGGCGACGAGGATCCCGAGCTGATCAACGCCGGCAAGCAGCCGGTGACGCTGCTGACCGGCGGCTGCTATTTCCACCACGCCGACTCGTTCGCGATGATGCGCGGCGGCCATCTCGACATCTGCGTGCTCGGCGCGTTCCAAGCCTCGGCCAGTGGCGACCTCGCCAACTGGAGCACCGGCGCACCCGGCGCGATTCCCGCCGTCGGCGGCGCGATGGATCTCGCCATCGGCGCCAAGCAGGTGTTCGTCATGATGGATCTGCTCACCAAGAAGGGCGAGAGCAAGCTCGTCGAAGCCTGCAGCTACCCGCTGACCGGCATCGGCTGCGTGTCGCGCCTGTACACCGACCACGGCGTCATCGACGTCGGCGCCGACGGCGCCCGCGTGGTCGAACTGGTCGACGGCCTGTCGCTCGACGACCTGCGCACCCTGACCGGCCTCGACATCGCCGCCCCCACCGGAGCCTTCGCATGAGCCGTGCCTTCATCTGCGACGCCGTCCGCACCCCGATCGGCCGCTACGGCGGCGGTCTGGCCAACGTGCGCGCCGACGACCTCGGCGCGCTGCCGCTCAAGGCGCTGCTCGCACGTAATCCGGACCTCGACCCGGCACTGATCGACGAAGTCGTGCTCGGCTGCGCCAACCAGGCTGGCGAGGACAATCGCAACGTCGCGCGCATGAGCCTGCTGCTGGGCGGCCTGCCGGTCGACGTGCCGGGCGTGACGCTCAATCGTCTGTGCGCCTCGGGCCTCGAAGCGGTCGGTGCGGCGGCGCGCGCGATCAATGCCGGCGAGCAGTCGCTGGTGATCGCAGGTGGTGTCGAATCGATGAGCCGTGCGCCCTTCGTCATGGGCAAGTCGGCCTCGGCCTTCGGTCGCGCACAGACGCTCGAAGACACCACGATGGGCTGGCGCTTCATCAACCCGGCGCTCGAAGCGCTGTACGGCGTGGAGACCATGCCGCGCACCGGCGAGAATGTCGCGCAGGACTACGGCATCTCGCGCGACGACCAGGACGCGTTCGCACTGCGCAGCCAGCAGCGCGCGGCGGCCGCGCAGGCGAACGGCTTCTTCGCCGACGAGATCGTGCCGGTCGCGGTGCCGTCGGGCCGCAAGGGCCTGATCACCGATTTCGCCGTCGACGAACATCCGCGCGCCGACACGACCTTCGAGGCGCTGGCCAAGCTGCGTCCGCTGTTCGAGAACGGCACGGTCACTGCCGGCAATGCGTCCGGCATCAACGACGGTGCCGCGGCGCTGATCATTGCCGACGAGGCCTCGATCCAGCGCCACGGCCTAGTGCCACGCGCGCGCATCCTCGGCATGGCTTCGGCCGGCGTCGAGCCGCGCGTGATGGGCATTGGCCCGATCGCCGCGACGCGCAAGCTGCTGCAGCGTCTGGACCTGTCGATCGAAGACTTCGATGCAATCGAACTCAACGAAGCCTTTGCCAGCCAAGGCCTGGCGACGATGCGCGCGCTCGGCCTCGCTGATGATGCCGCGCAGGTCAATCCGAACGGCGGCGCGATCGCGCTCGGCCATCCGCTGGGCATGAGCGGCGCGCGCCTCGCGCTGACGCTCACGCATCAGCTGGAGGCAATCGGCGGTCGTCGCGGCCTGGCCATGCTGTGCATCGGCGTCGGGATGGGCCTGGCACTGGCGGTGGAACGTGTCTGAGGAGACGAGCATGCAGAACGATCGCAGGATGATCGTCCCCGCCGGCATGGAGCAGGTGCTGGAGAAGGTGGGCTACGCGCCCGCGGTGCAGGTCGGTAACACGATCTACGTGTCCGGCCAGATCGGCCGCGATGCCGATATGCAGCTGGTCGAAGGCCGCGAAGCGCAGATGGTGCAGGCCTTCGAAAACCTGAAAGCTGTACTGGCCACGGCCGGCGCGACGATGGACGATATCGTTGACCTGACCACTTGGCACACCGACCTGCGCGATATGCCGCTGTATATGCAGGTGCGTGACCGCTATTTCGGCGACTTCCGCCCCACATGGACCGCGATCGGCGCGCACATGCTGTGCGGCATTCCCGGCTATATCATCGAGATCAAGGCGGTCGCAGTGCTGCGCGCAGGCGCGTCGGCATGAGCGCGACCTGCCTCGATCTGCCGACGCATCGCCTGCACTACCGCGTCGAAGGTCCGGCCAATGCGCCGTGGCTGGTGTTCTGCAATTCGCTAGGCACCGATCTGTCGATGTGGGACGCACAGGCCGCGGCCTTCGCCAGCGACTTCCGCGTGCTGCGTTACGACCGGCGTGGTCACGGCGCATCGACCGCGCCAACCGGCGCATACACCCTCGCTGATCTCGGCGGCGACGTCGTCGCGCTGTTCGATGCGTTGGGCATCGAACGCGCGCACTACTGCGGCCTGTCGATCGGCGGCCTCGTCGCGCAGTGGCTCGCTCTGCACGCATCGCACCGGATCGAGCGCGTTGCGGTCTGCGCGACCGCCGCGAAGATCGGCAACGCCGAGGGCTGGCACATGCGCATCGCCGATGTCAAAGCGAAAGGCCTGGACTGGATGACCGGCGCGACCGCCGAGCGCTGGTTCGGTGCGTCCTTCCGTGCCACGCATCCGGACGAAGTGCAGCGCATTCTCGACGGCTTCGTCGCGACCTCGGTCGCCGGCTATGCCGGCTGCTGCGCGGCGCTGGCCTACGCCGATCTGCGCGACGACATCGCCAGCATCGGCATCCCGCTGCTGGCGATCTCCGGTGACGACGATCCGGTCTGTCCGCCGTCGGACCTGCAGGCAATTGCCGATGCCTGCGGCGGAAATCACGTATCGCTGCCCGGCCGCCATCTCGTCAACGTCGAGTCACCGGACGTCTTCAACGCCAAACTGCGTGATTTCCTTTCCTGAAACGCCAAGCGCGGCGCTCTGCGGACCTCGATTAACGATGGTCCTATTGCCGACGGCACGCCGGGCCACATGTTCTATCCCCCGACCGCGACGCGCCGGCCCCGGCGAGTGCCGCACCGACTTCCTTGCGCAGCTCTCGCGCATCTGGTTCGGCGTTGACGGCGTGACCAGCTGCGGCGGCGATACGATCAAGAGCTATGTAGTTCGACTTCTTCGATGGCGGTAACAGCAACGTCGGCAACGAGAAGTTCTTCGACACCTATCCGCCGGCGCTGCGCCACGCCTATGAGCATTGGAATATGCGGCTAGCCGTTCAGACATTGAGCAATGCAGCCGATGTGGGCTCGCTGACGAGCACCGTGCCGTTGGGGATTTTCCACGTGTTGAGTCCTCGCCTGTCCGATGTGCTCAAGCGAGAGGTCCGCGCGATCGGTCGAGATGGGAGATCGGATCGATCAGAAGCCCCGAAACGTCAGGTTGTCGCGGAGAGCGACCCGCTCGCGCTCGAACTGATTGACTGCCGCATCCGCGTCACGCCAGCCGATTGCCAAGCCGCAGAACAGCAATGTGTCCCCGGACAACCCGAGGTGGGCCTTGATCGTCCGCCCATACATGCCCAGGACTTCCAGTGGGCACGTGTCCAGGCCTTCGCCGCGAGCTGACAGCATGATCGTTTGCAGCCACATGCCGACATCCGACCACTGCGCGGACTCCATCATCTTGGGAAAGTGACACAACAACAGCACCGGGGCATCAAACGCGCGCACGTTTTTCTTCAGCCACGCCGAGCGCTTCTCGCTATCGTCGCGTTGAATGCCGGATGCGGCGTACATGGATGCCGCGAACGTCGTCAGCCTGGACTTGTACTTGTCAATCCGACCTGGAGCCGAGAAGTCATACTCCTGAGGTTCGTCAGGCTCGCTGGCAAGGAGCCGCTCCCGGAGTGCTTGGAGTGGCGCGCCGGTCAAGATCGTTGCTTCCCACGGCTGAAAATTGCAGCCCGACGGCGCAAGGCGGGCCTGCTCCATTACTCGCGCGATCGCCTCGAAGGTGACTGGCTGATCGGTGAAGGCCCGTATGGAGCGCCGAGTGGCAATGGCGTCTGCAACGCTCATCGCTGTGACCGAATACGGGAGATCGGTGGGCGCCGCTGTCGGGCGAGGGTTGAGATTCTGAGTCATATGTTGATCCGTAGATTGATGCGGTACTGAAGCCGTGGCGACCTAGGCGAAACAGCGCACCGCACACGACTGCCCGCGGCCATCGGCATCTCTGATCGGCCTTGAAAATTGGCGTCATCGCAGCGACTTCAATCGGCCTCTGCTTAACCCTGCTGCTGATGCGTAGGATGTGCGCTGCGAGGGCTGCGAGAGGCGGGATAAGCGTCCTAGTAGGTCGCTTTCAGGGCTATAGATCTGTCGAATTGGAGAGCTCGCGCATGCGCTCTGCTCCGGCACGAAGTTACTCAGCCTTTTCGATCAGCAGCGGGACTGCGTCGGACCCCGCGAAGAAACGAAGCGGCGGCGTTTCCATGCCCGCGATCTGCACGATGACTTTGCCGAGTCGAGCAGGATCTCCCTGCTGCGCGTGATTCATATCTTCGTGAAATGCGAGGAACTCTCTGACCGCAGCGTCGTACTCCTCAATCGAGTTGGAGGCGTAAGTGGCTGACGATTCGTCCAGGAGATCTGTGCGGAAGAAGCCGGGCTCCACAATCGTGGATTGGATGCCAATGGGCTCAATCTCAGCGGCGAGACCCTCCATCCAACCCTCGACTGCAAACTTCGAGGCGCTGTAGGTCGAGCTGCCTGCCACCGCGACTTGTCCAGCAACAGACGAGAACTGAATCACGTGGCCGGATTTCTGGGCACGCATCACCGGTAGCACGGCTCGAGCGACATTCATCGATCCAAAGACATTGACCTCGAACTGCTGGCGAACCTCCTGATCAGTGGTGTTCTCGAACCAACCTAGCTGACCGTAGCCTGCGTTGTTGACCAACACATCGATGCGTCCATACCGGTTCTTCGCCTCCGCAACGGCGGCTCTCACCTGCTCTTGGTTGGTCACGTCGAGTTCGATCGCAAGAAGCTGATCGCCAAACACACTTAGCTCAGCTTCCACCTGACTGGGATTACGCGATGTCGCCACTACCCTGTTCCCGGCTTCAAGAGCCGACCTTGCAATTTCCAATCCAATGCCTCGATTGGACCCGGTCACGAACCACACTTCACCATTCCCGGTCGCTTGAGTCTCAGCTGACGACGCTGATGCTGAGATCGGGAGAAGCGGTACTAGGAAGAGGAAGGCGATAGCACGTGCTCACTCAAAGCCGCCGTCTTTTCCCGGTCGATCGACCTTGGTCGCGCGCTTCAATCCAGCGAAGTACGAGCCGCTTGGATTGGAAGCGCGAACCGCTGCTCGCGTCATGCCCGTTCCGGCAAAAATGGAGATGCCGCCAGGTCGCGGCGTCCCACCGTTCGCCTACACGGCGGGTGAAACGTGCAATTTGGGGATGTCCGCTTCTGGCCGGAAGCGGACATTAACCCTTCTCTCAGAGGCTGTCGGTGGGCACTTTGTCGGGGGATCTCGCTAGAGCCCATGCACCAGTCCTGGCGGAGAACAGCGCGATCTCGGCTAGCATCGACGTAATGTTCGTCCGTAAAGCCGTGCGTTCTTGCCGACTTCTGCGGTCGCCTGTTCCACCTCTGACAAGGAAGTAGTGATGCTGCTCAATTTTCCGCCTCCGGCCAACTGGCAGGACTTCCAGATCCTTACCGCGCGCCTCGCCGAGCTGATGTGCATTGAAGGAAGCGTGCATGAGTATGGACGTCAGGGGCAGCGACAAGCCGGGGTCGATGTCTATGGCGAGTTGCATGGGGGCGAACATCTCGGCGTGCAATGCAAGGAAATGGAGCTTGGCAAGAAGCTCTCCGAGCGGCTCATCCGAATCGAAGCAGATAAGGCTCTCAAGTTCGAGCCAGCTCTCAAGATTTTTGTTGTGGCCACAACGCTCCCGGAAGACACCGGCATGCACCGCGCGGTGACGAATCTCAACCAGTCTGGCGCCTATCCTTTCAGGATCACGCACTGGAGTTGGAAGCATTTCAACGACATGCTCAATCGGTCAAACCATGTTGTCCAAGACAGCTACGAGCGTTACGCGCGCAGCTTCGGCTATGACCAAGAACTTGAGGACCTTGAGGCCATTAGAGCGGGGTTTGATCGTCCAGCCTTTATCGATGATTTCATGCACGAGGTTAACTACGAAGATTTCGTAGACGCCCTTGGTGACACCATACTTTTCCTCGATACCGGCCTGCTTCGCGATCGTTACACGAGCACTCTGGTCAGCACGACGTACGCACGCAGCATGTTGCCTGATGGTCCTTCAAAGAAGCTGCGTGATGAACTGAAGAAGGAAGCTACAAAGCTACGCAGACACGCTATCCAGGACCTCAAGACCGGTCGTCGAGACGTAGAGTCCGCGCGCTTCTACAACGCAAGACGGTTAGCGCTTCTCGCGACGCTCAATCGAGGATTGCGATCTCTGGACGTGCCACCCATCGCTCCAAACTACTGAGTCGGAAAGTAGGCATGCTGCAGAAACTGAGCTAGCTAGCGTCTCCCCTCGCTGCGCAAGCGCGAAGTGCGCCAGAGAGGTGACGCGTACAACGTCCGCTTACGATCGGAATTTCATACGTGACAGAGACCTCGCAGGGAGATTGCGCCGTCTAGCGTTCTGCCCTCGCCATGTTGCTGTCAGCGGCAAGCCGGTGCAGATATCCGCGCCGGCGACGTCGTTGTCTGCCCGCCGGGCGTGAAGCACTGGCACGGCGCGTCGCCGGACACCGCGATGACCCATATGGCCGTCACCGGAAGCGTCCACGGTAGTAATGTCACCTGGATGGAACTGTTCAGTGAGGCGCAGTACGAAGCTCGCTGGCGATCTCCTGGCAGTCAGGGGCGCACTGCGCGCCTCGGCAGAGCCGGGGTGAGCCAGCATCTGTTATGGCATCAGACATTGATGCAGTACTACCGAAGCGGTGAGATCGCTGGGTCGATCTTTCCAAAGCGGATCTCGACCCAGTCATCGTTCTCATCCTCGCCCCCCTTGATGATCTCGATGGACTCGGGCAGCCGCCCCTGTCTCAGGTTGTAGAGGACCGTGCTCTCTATGTGACTGGTTGCCTCCGCATCCAGCAGCTTTGCCTCACGGTACTTCGCCTCTTGGTCGCGAAGTGTCCGAATGCCGGCGAAGATCTCGGTGAACTCGCGTAGCCCCAATCGAATCACGGTTGAAACTGACATGGAGTATCCCCCGTGGAAGCCGAGGCCGTAGCCATCCTCCCGCGCGCGATGGGCACCGTTGACCGGCGTCATCGTCGGATTTGGGAAGTGCTGCAGCATTGCATTGAAGGTTGATTCGAGAGCAGGTCGAGCGTCACTGCCGTCGCGCACGAACAGGTATGCGCCAATTGCATACGTTGCATCGCGAAGCGCCCACCCACCTCGCGTCTCATCCACGCTCAACACCAGTACGAAGTCTATCGACGTGTACTGACGAAACAGCTCGCTAACGATCTGCCCTGTAGAAACGGCTTCCCAATTGGCTCTTGAACCCGAGATCGAGTCACAGCCTCCATCCCCTACGATGATCCCGGTTAGTCCCTCCGCGCCGCGTAACTGCTCGGCCTTGCTTCGGAGCGCGCTGTAGAGCGGGTTGCGGTCCTTGATGCTGGGCTTTGAGTAAGGGGGGTATCCACCACTGCTGTAAGGTGAATTCGTCGGATCGATCGTAATGTCGAAGCTCGCCTGCGAATTGTCTATCTCGATGCGAATTGGGTAAGTGCCGGCCTTCGCCTGCTCCCGGATGCGGGGAGCGATCTCTGTACGAACGAACTCTGCAAGTGATTTTCTAGGCGGGATGCGAAGCGTCGACCGACGTCCGCGCTTTGTGTGCTCCACTTTCGATCGCACCTGCAAATCCAGCCCACCAATTGGAAGGTCGAGCTTGCTCTTCACCGATTCGATCAGATCGCTGAGCTCTTGGAATGGATTGTCTCTATCCAGTCCTTCGTCCGAGACGGTAGTTACATCTCCAGTGAAGCTGTACTCACCCTGCTCGAAGTGGATATCCGGCCGTCTACCCGACGCAAGTGCAACCTCGCTCCTAAGCGCGCCGCATCTGGACAAGCCATGTAAGACGACGACTTCCCACATTGCGGCTAGCCGATCGCGCCCCGCACGATTGAGGCGCGCCGCCAAGCCATCGACAGTCTCGCTATCCAAGACAGCGCGAAGCTCGTCGAGTCGCCTTTGTAATGCACGTCGTTGAAAGATCACGAAGACAATCAGAACGTACCAGGTGCGGGCCTGTCCACCCGGAGCGATCGACTGAAGCGGTAGGTGCCCCGTCACTCCTTTGCGGGTCCAGAAGGGCCCCGCCGTGTAGGGGCCAATCAGGCGAAAGTGTCAGGCATCGCCAAATGGCCGGACGCTCAGTGATCCCTTCTTCCTACTGTCTGTTCTGAATTTTCCGACAGTCAACGGCGGGTCATTTCCCTCAACCTTGAGCTGCCTCAGCAGCCCAGCCCTGAGCCAAACGGTGCCGCTCTTCCCAGGGGCCTGCGGACATGAGCTATCCGCGAAGCTGCGCTGAGGCGCCTTGTTCCTCTGATGCAGAGTGCGACGCCGCGACGGCCAGTGCAGCTGGCCGCCCCTACGCGGCGGTCGCGGGCAAGAACCATTTGCTCACTTGCGCCCTGTTCTCCAGCACGATGCGTTGGCGTGGCGGCCCATCGTCTCGATCCAAGCCGTACTTCGCGGCGAAGTAGCCGATCAAGCAAAGGCGCAGTTCCAGCGTCCAGCTGGGTCCCACCTTCGACTGCTCCATGCCGAAGTCACGAGCCACAAGTTGCTGCTGGTGGGTGTTGAGCTTTGGATTCGGGACCACGCGCACCAATGTCGATTCCATCCACTCCACGTCGTCGCCCGCTCCGATCGGCGTAGGCGAGTCGATAGCGCGAGGCTCGTCCATTCGCTGCAACGCGAAGTTGCGGAACGACTGGCTTGCATCGTCGTAGGCACGCACGTGCCACCGGACCCCTGTGTGGACCAACGCATGCGGCCATAGCGAACGCCTGTCCGGCCCGGAGACGGATCGCGTGGAGTGATAAATCACGTTCACCCCGGTCCGCTGCGATATCGCACGCACGATGTGGCGCAGTACGCCCTCGGTTATCCCATGCGGCGGCGCCGGGACCGTGCTGTTTGGCACTGTGTCCCATCCCGCCAGTAGCGGTGCAACGACGGAAGAGCCGGATTGGGCGTGCGCCAGCTGCAGAGCTAGATACTCCCGTGGATCCTTCGATGCGAGTTGGGGCTTGAAGCGAGGGCCCGGGACGTAGAGCTGTCGACGGTGATCGAACAGGATATTGTTTGGGAAGGCGGCTTCGTAGCGCCTCAGATCCTTCGTCACATGATTCACCGACACGTCGAAGGCATGACTCACGCGCTGGCGACGAATCGATCCCTCCCATTGAAGGGATGACTCGATGAAGCGAAGCCGGTCGCGCTGCGCACGGCCGATATCGTCGAGACGATTGGGAGCACCGCTCACCATTGGCAATCTTTATGATTGGGGCAACGTAAAGGCGTAGCACACATTTTCTATTTGCGCTAGACTTGGCGGGCCATGAAGGCACCATCGAGCCCCAACGGACTTCGGTCGAAGATGACGCAGCACCGCCTCGATCACTGGCTCAACACGTTGGGTTTCGACCCCGCATCTGCGTCACTGCACCTTGCGAGCAGTGCGCTTGCGCCGCGTCATGCCTACGCACCCGAGCTACATGACCTTCTGAACCCCCAAGGCGAGATTTGCGCCGAAGCTGTGTTCGATGTTGAAGGTGTCCCGACGGTTACGTTCTTCATCGACAGGGACGGTTTGCTGTCCGATGCGCAGAGGCTGAACGCGTTACGACAGAAAATCTGGAACCAAGGCTTGGTCTCGGTGCTACTGGTGATCAAGGACGCGGAAATCGTGCCTGTGCCGGTCACACCGCGGAGCAGTCCAGGCGCGCCCTTGAACATCGAGCAGGCCCGCCGGGACGGCCCGCTGTCGCGAGCGGACATACAAGCCGGCGACATCCGCGAGCGCCACGCAGATTGGTTCAATCTCGAAGAGCGCGTGGATCGAAAGCTGTTGGCGAACTTGCGTGCGACGGTCAATCGGTTGGCGGAAACTCGAACCGGTAGTGGCGAGCTGTACGCGCGGGAAGATGCCCAGTACCTGGTTGGGCAAGTCCTGTTCGTGTCTTACCTTGAACACCGCGGCATTGTGGGCACGCGTTATCGAAAGACACGCAATGTCGGGACGCTACATGACTTGGTCACTCGCTGCGATCGCGAGGCCCTTGGTCGATTGTTCGATCAGCTCAAGCAGGATTTCAACGGGGACTTCCTCGAGCGCGAAGATGGATCTCCGTCCCTTTGGGCAGAGCTGCCCGACGCGGGCTACGACGCTATTGCGCATCTGCTGGCCGCGACCGACATCGAGCGCAAGCAGGCATCCTTCTTTCCCTACAACTTCCGGTATATCCCCGTAGAACTGCTCTCGGGTGTGTACGAGTCATTCCTGGGACGGGATGACAAGAAGAAGCTGGCGGCTTACTACACGCCTCGGCACCTGGCGAACCTGGTGGTCGACCAAGCGCTGTCGGGGTCGAAGGATCTGCTGGCAGAGAAGATCTACGACGGAGCGTGTGGCTCAGGCATTCTGCTGACCACGGCGTTCCGCCGACTTCTGGGTGAAGCGGAGGCCCGTCGAGGTGGCCAACAGATCGCGTTGCGCGAGCGCATTGCGATGCTTCAAAAGCACATCTGGGGGAGCGACCTCAGCGAAGCGGCGTGTCGCGTCACCGCCTTCAGTCTGTACTTGTCGCTGCTCGAGCGCCTGCAGCCCACCGACATTGCTGCCTTGTGCGACGACGCTCAGGTCAAATTACCTACGCTGCGCGGACAGAACCTTTTCTCGGGTCCCGAGCAAGGCGACTTCTTCTCGCCACACAACCCGCACACGCAGCAACGTGATTTCAGCCTGTTGCTCAGCAATCCACCTTGGATGGAGCTGACGGCGGCTGAGAGTCGGTATGTGGACAAGTGGGCAGATGAATCGGGCCATCCTCGCACGCTCAAGCAGGTTGCCGCCGATTTCGCTTGGCGTGCCAGCGAGATCGCGCGTCCCGGTGCACGCCTGTGTCTGATCCTGCCGATGACCTTGCTGCTCAAACCGACCAGTCAGAACTTCCTGTCGGCCTGGCTTGAGCGTGTGCAATGGTTGCGCGCGATCAATTTCGGCGATCTGAAAGAGCTCTTGTTCGCGGAAGGCCGGGCATCGTGCATCGTGCTGCTGGCTGAGCGCCGAGAGCCAACCGATGAGGATGGCTCGGCGCCGATTCCGCCCAACGAAGTGTTCGACTACTGGGCGCCCAAGGCAGACATCAGTCTCGCGTTTGGTCGACTCACGCTCCACGGCGTAGACCGACACGAAGTTCAGACCTTGGCCATCGCACGTTCGAATCGGGAACTGGTCACCCGTATGTGGGGCGATGCGTTCGACCTGTCGCTATGGGCGAGGATGCGACTGCGCGGGACTTTCGGTCAGATGTTCGCCGGCAAGGACAGTCGTTGGACCAAGCGAAAAGGCTTCCATCGAACCGATAACTCGAAGCACGCAGTCAGGACACCTAGCGAAGTCTTCCACGACCTCAAGTTCCTGGTGCCGGGCATGCTGTATGCGTGCCCAGTGGTCGTGGCAAGCGAAGGAGACCCGTTCCCCGCCAAGGAAATTCCTGCGTTCTCGGGGGATACCCAAGATCTGCTCGAAGTCTTCCACGGGCCGCGGATAGTGTTCCCCGACGGTCCTGCGCCTAATGGCACGATTCGCGCGGCGTTCGTCCGGGGTGCGGCTTCCTTCATGAGCAGCGTAGGGGTAATCGCCGGGCCCACGCAGGATGAGGATCTGCTGCGATTTGCCGCGATCTACCTGCGGTCCGATCTGATGCGCTATTTCTCCCTCATGCAGCTTTACCAGCTGCTGAGCGACCGGGATCGCGTGTCGCTGCGAGACATCGCATCGTTCCCCTTCTATCCGCCTGAGCGTCACTCCGATCCGGAGCATGCGAAAGCGATCGTTCGCCAAGTGGCTGCGACCAGCCGTGAGTTGGAGAACATCAATTCTCTTTCGCGAAAGCACGCTTGGGAACTGTCCAAGCCGAAGCTGGATGCGCTCATCGAGGACTATTTCGGATTGGAGGGAGATGCCCGGGAGATCGTCTCGGAGAGCGTCAACATCCTGCGGCCGATGGTGCGCCCGTACGGGCTCTCCCACGTCTTCGAGAATGCGAGCCGGCGTGTCGATGCGGACATGGCCCTTCGATACGCCGCTGGCCTCAAGTCAGAGCTCGAAGCATGGCGCAATGCGCGAGATGGCGAAGGTGAGTTCGAGGTCACGGTACGTCTGACCAACGTCGCACGTGCCGGTGCCTTCGGCATCGTTGCCGTGCGGGTTGGCAAACACCGCGATACCGCTCCCACCGCCGAGCGATCGGATGCCGCGGTGGACGCGTTGGTTCGCGCCATGCATGACGCCGGTCTGCTTCCGGTTCAAGCACAGGAGCAGATCTATCTGGCAGCCGACACGATCATCGTGTCGGGCGACACCGTTTACTACATCAAGCCCCAAGCGCAGCGGTTGTGGCTTTTACGTCAGGCATACCGTGACGCCGAACGAATCGTGCGCGCTACTCTGAAATCCACGTTGCAGTCGCAGGAAGCGGCATGACCCCAACAAACGTGTGGCAGAAAGCCTTTCTCGGTGGTCAGTCCACGAGGGCGGTTGATGCTCTACACAGTGCCTGGCAGGACTTGGTGACCTTCTCGCCCGAGACGTTCTGCTCGACAGCCAAGGAGCCTGTGCTCACAGAGATCCTGTGCGAGCAGCTTGCTGCCAATCGCGCAAGCGATCGGCTGACAGGCATGTGGAGTTACGAGGTACGTCAAGGCAGGCTCGTGCGCAGCGGGAAGCGAGCAGCGGTGGTCGATCGCAAACGCACCGACATCCGGTACTTCACCGACAGCGAAAGTCCGGCATTGGATCTGATCTTCGAGTTCAAGCGCATCGATCATCGTGCCTCTCGCCGTAAGTACTACACCGGCGAGGAAGGGATCATGCGATTCGTCACGGGTGACTACAGCGTCGGCCAGCCTGTTGCATTGATGGTTGGCATCCTGACAGTTCATCACGACGACTGTGTCCCCCCGCTGGAGAAATGGCTCAATTCACCCGATGCCAAGACCGAGTTGCAGATCGAACCTGCTGGAAGTCGTCATGCGCGTCGGCCGTCGATGTTCACTACCGCCGCGTTCGACACCGTCCACAGCCGAGTGCCCGCCAAAGCGCCTGCTCACGGCACCATCGTGGTTGCGCACATGTTTCTCGGATTCCCGGCTGTTCCCCGACGAGTCGTCAGCAAGCGTGCATCGAAGTCTGACGCCCGGCCTCGGAATCGTAAAGTGGCGTCGAGCGCGAATTCCGGCAGCTGACTGTCTGCAGCAGGAATTAATCAATTATGGTCAATTATGACTATCCGCATAATTGACCATAATTCATCTGATGTGATGGTCAGATGGGGCGGTGACTGAGGATGCGCCCGATCATGAGTCCTCGCGCTGGTCGTTGCCTTGCGCCTTGTCGTCAGACTTGTTTTCGGCCTGGTTTCGGAGACAACTCGGCCCCACCAGGTTGACCTCCATGCTCCACCGCGCTTCAGTCATGAATGGCGCGTAGAGAGAGGAACGATGCTCAGCAGGCAGTTGCCAGGCACGCGTCAGGAATCGTGACGTGACTATCTCCTCGAACTGCTCCCTGATGTCTTCAAAAGGCGGTGGGGACAACAGGGCTTCGACCATCCGATGAAATGCTGCCAGATGCATGTCCTGAAGAAGATCTTGGTCGTCGAGGAAGCTCTCAATCAGAAGCGCCGCCATCAAACTAATCCCGGAAGGCGACGGATCTTTTGTGATCAGGTCAAGGGATGCCTCGTAGCGATGAGCCAATTCTCGCTGCGTCAGGACTGAAGGTCGGACAGTCGTTCCTGGCCGAACTGCTTTCGGCGTCCTCGCGGTCCTCAATCCAAGCTCCGCTTTCAGATCCGTGATCAGCCCCCGGACGTCCTCGAGCGCTGGCAGATCTGGACCGGCCAGCCACCAGAACGGGCTTGTCATCCATGCGGCAGATCCCGGCACAAGGATCTCTCCTGCTTCGACCAGATCAACATCGATCGATTGATAGGTCTTGGCGTCAGGATTGTCTTCGGGGTCTCGCGATCCGGGCACCCGTCTGGAGACGTTTTCGGAGTCGGAAACTTCGTATGGCAGCTCCTTGACGTCGATGCGTCGCACGGCGCGCCGAGGGTCGTTGCCGTCTCGGACCACACGCATAAGGCTCTGGAGACGGCCCTTGGCAGCCTCAGCGCTGACGGTCTTCATCAGTTTGCGCTCCAGCTTTGCCCAGCTGCCAGCATCCTCGAGACCCAGTTCAAGAGCCCGCGATCTCAACGCCCGAGCCCACACCTGATTACGCAGGCGATCGAGCGGCGGGTCAGCGGGGCGTGCCACGGCTCATCGCAGCCTCAGCGCTGACGGTCTCCATCAGTTTGCGCTCCAGCTTTGTCCAGCTGACAGCATCCTCGAGACCCAGTTCAAGAGCCCGCGATCTCAACGCCCGAGTCCACACCTGATTACGCAGGCGATCGAGCGGCGGGTCAGCAGGGCGTGCCATAGGACCTCATGACTCTCAAAACGTCCGTGTTTCGTCAGGTAGATCGCAGCCTAGCGCGCGCGCCAAGGTGATTGAAAGCCGTTTTCCGGGGAATTCGCATGATCAGTTCCGACAGTGAGGCCGCCTGGGTTGAGCGCCAGGTGCAGCGCTACGGTCCGCTCATGGGCGGACCCGTCCTGCGAGGGTTACTCGGATTCCGCACGGCGGCTGCCTTTCAGAAGGCTAGGCAATCGGGAGAGATCGGGGCAAAGGTGTTCCCGATTTCCGGACGACAGGGAATGTTCGCGCTGACTGAAGACGTCTGTCAGTGGGTGCTCGAACAGCGTCGGAGGGCCGCTCAGCCCTCGCAAGCCATGGACGGCACTGGAGGTGAGCCTTGAGCTAATCGAACGATCGACCTATTTCTCGATCGCCAGACGCACGAAAGCCCAGAGACCCTGGCAGGGGTACATCTGGGCTTCAGTGGGACAAGCTTTCAGCGCTTGAACTCCAGCGTGCTCTCGCGATTCCGCAATGTCAACACCTCGATCGCCGAAATCGGTGCTCGAGATAGACAGACTCGGCCTGCAGTGGCTGGGTCAGGAGTCCACCATGGCACAACATCACCGTCTGAGCCCTTCAGCTCGCGACATCAACGTCCTGACTGTCCAAGGTCTGACTGACCTCGAAATCGCGACTCTCTTCGCCAAGTGGCGCTGGGATAGCGAGGACAAGCAGGCCTGCACGTCCTGCGGCACGCTCGATACGCACTATCCCCGGCGGCGCCGGCGGCGGATCAGTCGCCGGCCGGCAAGCAGTGCAATTGGCCCCAATACGGGCAACCCCAGCTGGCAGTGCAAGCACTGCTACGCCGTTTTCTCCCTGACTTCGGGCACGATCTTCGATTCGACCAAGTTGTCCTTGCGCCTGATCCTGCTCGGCGCGGTGATCATGCTCACGTCTGGCAACGGCACGAGCGCAGTTGCTGCGATGCAGGCCCTCGGCGTGAGCTACAAGACCGCGTTCCTGATGCTCCACCGTTTCCGCGAGGTCATGGCGCTCGACCAGCCGACGGAGCCCATCAAGGGCATTGCGCAGATGGACGGCGGGTACTTTTGTGGCAAGCCCCGCAAGTCCAATGTCCATCGGCCCGCCACGCGTTCTCAGATGATGAATCGGTATGGCAAGCAGCCGATGCCGGGGGAACTCAAGCCTTGGGAGCAGGCGGGCATGAGCTACCGCAACTGGATGAAGAAGAGGAACAAGCGTGTCGTCTTGGCGGTCACCGACTCGAGCGGCGGCCGTGGTGAAGGTTCGCGCTCGGTCATGGTCGCGGTGGCCCAGATGGGCGAAACCGAGCTCAACGTCCGGTCGATGGCCGCCAGGCACGTGGCGCCGGGGGCCATGATCTGGACCGATGAGGCCGGCGCCTACAACCAGCTTGGCCGCGACTACGAGCACTACGCTGTCTCGCATGCCGAGCGGTACGTCGACCCGGAAGGTGTGACGGACAATCACTGCGAGTCGTTCTTCAGCAGGCTTCGGCGCGCGGAGTACGGGGTGTACCACGGCTTCCGTCCCGTGAACTTGCACTTCTACGCCTGCGAGGCTGCGTGGCGTCATACCCATCGCCGTCTCAGCAAGCGGGCTCAGGTCGATAGGCTCATGTCTGGTGTCTTGCAGGCCGCACTTTCGACCAGGTTGCGGGGCTATCACGCGGGCAAGGGCATCCGGACCGAGATCCTGATCGACTAGCCGACGCGGGCCCGCCACTCCATCGGATAGTGATATCCGGCCCGTCGGTGCTCGACACGCCCCACTAGGGCGAGTTGACGCAGAAGCCGGCGGGTCTCTTTCTCAGAAAGGACGGTCTGCTTGTACTTGAGCGGCCCCCCGTGAAGCATGATCTGGCTAAGCGTCGCCCAGTCACCGAGATTCACAATCCGGCGGCTGATCTCTTCGCACACGAGCTGTTGCCGTCGCGATGGCGTGGAGATGAGGCGCTCAAGGTCCAACTCGAATGCCAGAGGATGTTCGGCCCAGGTCTTTGCCAGCGCGGTCGCGGACTTCTCCGTCATTGGTGATTCTTCGCCCGCTGCCTTCGCTGAAGATGCGAGGGTCAACTGCGCTTTGATCAACCATTCGGCCGATCGAACGCCGGCCTCCCCGCGGAACGGCTTCCCCCACGGCTCTGGCTTCGGGTTCTCAAGTACGAGTTCTGTGGCCAGCTTCCATCGTCGGCCGGGCGCCAATGGCGGGTCCAGGGAACATAGCTTCCCCAGTTTCCTCATGATGTTGACGCGGACTACGAGGCGATCGCGAAGCAAGCGCATGTCTTCCGCCGGCGTGTCCGTATCGACGGCGATGGCATCATGCAGCTCATCGATGGTCAGAACCCGGTTCAGGTCTTGCCCGAACGCGCGGTAGATCGCTCGAGTCAGCCCACCATGGCCGAGCACCCTCGCCCGGACGTGCGGCCGGATGACATATGCGTCGGTGAGCGGGACACCGCCATCGTGGAGCTCGATGACATGGGCCAGCGTCTTCGCCCGTTCTCTGTGGCTGTCGAGTTCCTCCTCCATGGTCGCGATCTTCTTCGTGACCAGGCTGGCCAAGTGGAGGTACCGCGCCTCCTTGGCCTTCAGAACCTTCAGCGCCTTGACCCTGCGCAGGATCGAGCCGTTCGTACGGCTGTACTCACTTGTGAGCCAGGCTGCCTTGCGCTTCGTCACGTCCATGGGTCTAGCGTGGGTGCCAAGACCCGCGAAGTCACAGTGCCGTGCTCCATAAGGGCGGAGCCCAGCCAAAAAAAAGCGGCCCGAAGGCCGCTCTTTCGGATGATGTTGACGTCGGACGTCGTCAGGCCTGCTCGGCCGGACCTCCGATCGGCGGCGGCACCGGACGCGGACCGCCGCCGGCATCGCCGTCACCGCCCTTGCCCGGGTTCGACTTGCCCCAGCCCATCGGCGGCGGCGGGTCACGGCCCTCCATGATCGCGTCGATCTGCGGCACATCGATCGTTTCGTACTCGAGCAACAGTTGCGACATCGCATGCAGCTTGTCGAGGTTGGCGGTCAGGATTTCGGTGGTGCGCTCATAGGCGCGATCGAGGATGGTGCGCACCACTTCGTCGATCTTGCGCGCGGTGTCATCGGACACCGACTTGTGCTGCGTGACCGAGCGCCCCAGGAACACCTCGTCGTCCTCTTCGCCGTAGGCGATCGGGCCGAGCTCGTCCGACAGGCCCCACTTCGTGACCATGTTGCGGGCCATCTTGGTCGCGCGCTCGATGTCGTTCGAGGCGCCGGTGGTCACCTTGTCCTCGCCGAAGATCAGCGCCTCGGCCACACGGCCGCCGTACAACGAGCACAGCTGCGACTCGATCGCGACGCGGTTCATCGAGTAGCGATCGCCTTCGGGCAGATACATCGTGACGCCCAGCGCGCGGCCGCGCGGAATGATCGTGACCTTGTAGACCGGATCGTGCTCGGGCACGAGACGGCCGACGATCGCGTGACCGGCCTCGTGATAGGCCGTGAGCTTCTTCTCGTCTTCGCTCATCGCCATCGAGCGGCGCTCGGCGCCCATCAGGATCTTGTCGCGGGCGCGGTCGAAGTGGTCCATGCGGACCTCCTTCGCGTTCTCGCGCGCGGCGAACAGCGCCGCCTCGTTGACGAGATTTGCCAGATCCGCACCCGAGAAGCCGGGCGTGCCACGGGCGACGACGAGCGGCTGCACGTCCTCGTCCAGCGGCACTTTGCGCATGTGGACCTTCAGGATCTGCTCGCGGCCCTTGACGTCCGGAAGGCCCACGACGACCTGGCGGTCGAATCGGCCCGGGCGCAGCAGCGCGGGATCGAGCACGTCGGGGCGGTTGGTCGCGGCGACCACGATCACGCCCTCGCCGCCCTCGAAGCCGTCCATCTCGACCAGCAACTGGTTGAGGGTCTGCTCGCGCTCGTCGTGCCCGCCGCCCAGACCGGCACCGCGGTGACGGCCGACCGCGTCGATTTCGTCGATGAAGATGATGCACGGCGCCTGTTTCTTGGCCTGCTCGAACATGTCGCGCACGCGGCTCGCACCGACGCCGACGAACATTTCGACGAAGTCCGAACCCGAGATCGAGAAGAACGGCACCTTGGCCTCACCCGCGATCGCCTTGGCGAGCAGCGTCTTGCCGGTACCGGGCGGGCCCACCATCAGCACGCCGCGCGGAATCTTGCCGCCGAGCTTCTGGAACTTCGACGGGTCACGCAGGAACTCCACGAGTTCCGACACTTCTTCCTTGGCCTCGTCGCAGCCCGCGACGTCGGCGAAGGTGACCTTGGTCTGGTCCTCGTTGAGCAGCTTCGCGCGGGACTTGCCGAACGACATCGCGCCCTTGCCGCCACCCTGCTGCATCTGCCGCATCATGAAGAACCAGAAGCCGATGATCAGCGCGACCGGCAGCAACTGGATCAGGATGTAGCCCAGAGAAATACCGCTCGACGGCGGCGCCTGCTCGATGGCCACATTGTGGTTCATCAGGTCGTCGATCATGCGGTCGTCGCGACGCGGCGCGATGACGGTGCCCGACTGGCCGCCCTTGGACTGGAACGTGATCGTGCGTTCGTCCTCGGCGATCTTCACCGAGGCGATCTGGTCGCGTCGGACCTGTTCCATGAACTGGGAGTACTGGACGTCCTGCCCGGCCGCGCCGGTGCGCGGGCTGAAGCTCTGGAAGATCACCATCAGCACGACGGCGACCACGACCCAGAGCAGCAGATTCTTGACCAGATCGTTCATGTTTCGGAATTCTCGAGAGGAGTTCGGTGGAGCACGGGAGGCCTCGGGGCCATGCTACTTCATCGTCGCCAGCTTGCCCTGGGCGAGGGCGTAGACCTCGGGCGAGCGCTGCCGGGACGCTGCCGGCTTGCGGATCGCGAGCTTCGTGTACCGGCGGCGCAACTGCCGCACGTACTCGTCGAACTCGGTGCCCTGGAACAGCTTGATCAGAAACGTACCGCCCGGCCTCAGATGGTGATCGGCGAAATCCATCGCCAGTTCCGCCAGGTGCATCGCCCGGGGCTGATCCACCGCGTCGATACCGCTCTTGTTGGGGGCCATGTCCGACAACACAAGGTCCACGGGCTGGCCATCAAGCGCGGCTTCGAGCGCCGAGAGGACCGCATCCTCGCGGAAATCGCCGTGAAGGAACTCCACGCCGGCCAGCGACGGCATCTCGAGGATGTCGAGCGCGATGACCCGGCCCGTGTCGCCCAGTGCCTGCCGGACCCACTGCGACCAGCCGCCCGGCGCGGCCCCCAGATCCACGACCACCATGCCCGGCTTCAGCAGGCGGTCGCGTTCGACCAGCTCCTCGAGCTTGTAAGCGGCGCGCGACCGCAGCCCGTCCTTCTGCGCCTTCTTGACGAAGGGGTCGGAGAAATGTTCCTTCAGCCAGCGCTGGCTGCTTTTGCTGCGTGTGGCCATCGCCGGTTCGGGTCGTCGCGAAAAAAGCGGGTGCGGAGGCCATGATATCCTGCCCGCCGCATCCATTTTCCCGATCGGTTCATCCATGAGTAACGTCCTGACCGCTGCCCAGACCCGTTTTCTGCGCGGCCAGGCCCACGGCATCAAGGCCCAGCTGCAGGTCGGTGGCAAGGGCGTGACCGATGCGCTGATCGCCGAGCTCGACGGCGCGCTGGAGCATCACGAGCTGATCAAGGTGAAAGTGGGCGCCGCTGACCGCGAGGAACGCGACGCGATGATCGACCTTCTGGCCGAACGCACGGGCGCCGCGCTGGTGCAGCGCATCGGCCACACGGCCATCCTCTATCGCCAGAGCAAGGACCGCCGCCAGATCGTGCTTCCGCGGGCCTGACCGCGCGACGCCCCGGCCATGCAGCTGAATCTCGAACACCCCGAGTTCGACTACGTGCTCCGGGGCGCGGATGGACGCCAGGCCCTGGTCAACGACCGGCGCCTCACCCGCAGCTTCATCGTCGCGCCGCGCACGCTGGTCGAGGATTGGCCGGCCGCGGATGTACGCACGCTCGACATCGATGCGCTGGCGCCGGTGCTGGCGCTGGAACCCGAAGTGGTGCTGATCGGCACCGGCGACCGCCAGGGCTTTGCGCCCGCCGCGACGATGGCAGCCTGCCTGTCCAAGGGCATCGGCCTGGAAGCCATGACCAATGCCGCCGCGGCGCGCACGTTCAATGTGCTCGCGGGCGAAGGCCGCCGCGTGGTGGCCGCGTTCGTGCTGCAGGGCGACGCGACCGCGGGCTGATCAAGGCGGGGCACTTCCGCCCGGGAACGTGACGCGGATAACGCGGCCTCGAGCGGTGCCGCGGTCAGGTCGTCCGGGCCCAGCCACACGACTTCTTCATCGTGCAGGGGCCGCGGCACGCGCATGACGCCGTCGGCGGTGATGCGGACCTCGCCCGCGATCCAGGGCGCCAGCATGCTGCCCGCATCGTCATCAGCCCGCACCCTCAGACCGCGCACGGGCGCTGGTACGTACCCGCGGTCCAGATCGCGCGCTGTCGGCTGCCATGCCGCCGCGGCATCGGCGAACGCACGGCGCGCTGCGCCGGGCCGGGGATCCGCCCATCAAGCCGAAAGAACGACTCAGCGAGCGGGAAGGTAGGACAGCGGATCGACCGGCTTGCCGTTGTAGCGGGTGAGACGGTGCCGCTTGCGGTCCACCGGACCGCGGCATCGGCGAACGCACGGCGCGCTGCGCCGGGCCGGGGATCCGCCCATCAGGCCGAAAGAACGACTCAGCGAGCGGGAAGGTAGGACAGCGGATCGACCGGCTTGCCGTTGTAGCGGGTGAGACGGTGCCGCTTGCGGTCCACCGGACCGCGGCATCGGCGAACGCACGGCGCGCTGCGCCGGGCCGGGGATCCGCCCATCAGGCCGAAAGAACGACTCAGCGAGCGGGAAGGTAGGACAGCGGATCGACCGGCTTGCCGTTGTAGCGGGTGAGACGGTGCCGCTTGCGGTCCACCGGACCGCGGCATCGGCGAACGCACGGCGCGCTGCGCCGGGCCGGGGATCCGCCCATCAGGCCGAAAGAACGACTCAGCGAGCGGGAAGGTAGGACAGCGGATCGACTGGCTTGCCGTTGTAGCGGATCTCGAAGTGCAGCATGTCGCGCGCGGCGCCGGTGCGGCCCATCTCGCCGATCTGCTGGCCGGCACTGACCCGCTCGCCCTCGTTGACCCGGCGCGTGCGGTTGTGACCGTAGGCCGACAGCCACTGCTCGTCGTGCTTGACGATGATGAGTTCGCCGTAGCCCACCAGGCCGGAGCCGGAGTACACCACCACCCCCTCGGCCGCGGCGCGCACGGGCTGGCCGCCGGCACCCGCGATGTCGAGTCCCTGCTTGGTCGGATCGTTGGCCACGTAGCGGCCGATCACCTGACCGTCGGTCGGCCACTGCCAGCGGAACGGGCTGCGCGCGGGCGGCGGCGCGGCAGGTTGCGGTGGCGCCTGGGTGGGTTGCACCGGCGGACGCTGGGCCGTGCTGCCGGCCGAACCCGTCGTGCGCCGCGGCGGCGCAGACGCGGTCGCCCCACCGGGGTACAGCCGGAGCCGCTGACCGGGATAGATGGTGTACGGCGCGCTGATGCCGTTCCACATCGCCAGATCCAGCGCGCTGATGCCATTGCCGGTAGCGATGCGGTAGAGCGTGTCACCGCGCTGCACCGTCACGCTCTGTCCCGGCCTGGGCGTCGAGGTGGACGCACTGGCGCTCCCGCCCTCACGGATCACCCGGCTGCTGCCACACGCCGCCAGCAACAGCACCGAGACCAGAAGCACCACCATCCTCATCCGCGCAACTCCATCCAGACCAGTCCGATGACCACCAGGCCCACCATCAGCCAGCCGAGCCATTCGATGTAGCGCTTGAGCACAGGCTCGAAGCGCGGGCCGCCCCAGGCCATCAGCCCGGCGACGAGAAAGAACCGCGCGCCGCGGCCCAGCAGCGAACCGACGACGAACGGTAGCAGGCCCACTCCGAACGAACCCGACGCGATGGTGAATACCTTGTAGGGAATCGGCGTGAAACCGGCGAGGAACACGAAGAGCAGCCCATGCGCCAGAAACAAGGCCTGGATGCGCTCGAAAGCGGGCTGCCAGCCCAGGCTCACGATCCATGGCCAGGCCAGATCGAGCGCGAAATGTCCGATCGCATAGCCCAGCAATCCACCGGCCACCGAACCCAGTGTGCACAGCAGGGCGAAGCGCCACCACTGCGCCGGTTTGGCGAGGGCCATCGGCGCGAGCATCACATCCGGCGGGATCGGGAAGATCACCGATTCGGCGGCACTCATCGCAGTGAGGTAACGCGGCGCATGCCGATGGCGGGCCCACGCGAGCGTGGTGTCGTACATACGCGCGAACAACTGCATCAGTCGATGTACCCGGAAAGAAGCGGGACGAAGCTGACCGCGGCGATGTCCTGTTGGACGACACGGCCGTCGTCCTGACGCCGCAGCACCAGCAGGCGCTGCTGCGCGCCCTGCGCCCCGACGGGCGCGACGAGGATGCCGCCCGGAGCCAGCTGTTCGGTCAGCGCCTCGACCAGCGCCGGACCGGCCGCGGTGACGATGATGCCGTCGAAGGGGCCGTTCTCGGGCCATCCGATCCGGCCGTCGTCGTGCTTGCTGCGCACGTTCAGACCGAGCGAACGAAAGCGCTTGCGCGCGACACGCAACAGTTCGCCGATGCGCTCGACGGTGTGCACCTCGATGCCCAGCGCTGCGAGGATCGTGGCCTGGTAGCCCGATCCCGTACCGATCTCGAGCACCTTGCCGGGCATGCCATCGGCCAGCAGCGCCTCGGTCATGCGCGCGACCACCCAAGGCTGGGAGATCGTCTGGCCGTGCCCGATCGGCAATGCGGTGTCTTCGTAGGCCCGCGTCGCGAACGCCTCGTCGACGAACAGATGTCGCGGCACGGTGCGGATCGCGTTGAGCACACGCTCGTCGGAGATGCCGCCGCCGGGATGTGCGCCGTCGCGCAAGCGGTCGATCAGCCGGTCACGCACACGCTGCGAGGTCATGCCCATGCCGATCGCTTCGGGCTGCAGGCGCAGGCGCGCCATCATGCCTGGGTCGCCCTCAGATCGGCCTCGAGGCCGCCCACCCAGTTGGCCACGTGTTCGAGCGCCTGGTAGCGGGTGAGATCGACGTGGATCGGCGTGATGGCGATGTGGCGCGTACGCACCGCATGGAAATCGGTGCCAGGCCCCGCGTCCTGTTCAGCGCCGGCCGCGCCGATCCACCAGAACATGCGGCCGCGCGGATCCTCGAGCGGGGTGCAGGCCTCGGCCCGGTGCCGGTTTCCGAGGCGCGTCACCTCGAAGCCCTCCAGGGCGTCCCACGGCACGTCGGGCACGTTGACGTTGAGGATGGTGTCGGCGGGAAGCGGGTCGGCCTTCAGTCGCGCGACGATTTCGACCGCGGCGCGCGCGGCGGTTTCATAGTGGCGGCCGTCGTGGTTCTCGGTGACCAGCGACATCGCGACCGCAGGCAATCCCAGGAACCGGCCCTCCATCGCGGCAGCGACCGTGCCCGAATAGATCACGTCGTCGCCGAGATTCGCGGTGTTGTTGATGCCCGAGACCACGATGTCGGGTTCGACGTCGAGCAGGCCGGTGATCGCAACGTGCACGCAGTCGGTGGGCGTGCCGTGGACACGCCAGATGCTGTCGTCCACCTGCACAACGCGCAGCGGCATGTCGAGCGTGAGCGAATTGCTCGCGCCGGAGCGATCACGATCGGGTGCGACGATCAGCACCTCGTGACCCGCATCGCGCAGACCTTCGGCGAGAACCCGGATGCCGGGGGCGTCGACGCCGTCGTCGTTGCTGACCAGTACACGCATGGATCGTTCTGCAGGCCCCGTGCCGCTTCATCGGAATCGACATGATACCGGATGGCCACACGCTCCCGAGTCGCGCACGATCACGTTACGCTGGCGACATGAAGCGCAGACGCGATCCCGAACCGCCGCTCGACGAGGATGACGGCGCCCTGTTCCGCGCGGCGATCGGCCCGGTGCGCGAACTGCCGTCCGCACCTGCACCGCCGCAGGCGCCCCGCCCGCGCCCGACCACACGCATGGCCGAGCGCGACGAGGCCGAGGCGCGCAGCGAATTCAGACAGTTGCTCGACGGCCCCCTGCTGCAGGCCGGTGACGCCATGCAGTACCGCCGCGACGACGTTTCGCCTCGCGTACTGCGCCGCCTCGGGCGCGGCGAATACGCCGCGCAGGAGGAACTCGACCTGCACCACAGCGATGCCGCGCAGGCGACAGCCCTGCTGCGCCTGTTCCTGCGCGATGCGATCGACGCGGGCGTCGGTTGCGTGCGCATCGTGCACGGCAAGGGCCTCAACTCGTCGCCCGACGCGCCGGTTCTCAAGAACCTCGTCGATCGCCTGCTGCGCCAGCGCGCGGACGTCGTCGCGTTCCACAGCGCGCCGTCCGCCCAGGGAAGTACGGGCGCGGTGCTGGTGCTGCTTCAGCCGCGCAAGCGCTGAAACCTGGAGCAGGTTGAGCGCGCAGCAGGTGGCCGATCTCTGCCGGCCTTGAACGTGCAGAGCACCGCGCTGACCTTCAACGCCCGTGTATGGCACCGCTGTACGCTGCCGTCCTTCCCTACGACGGGACGACGCGCGCAGACCTTGCACGTGCATGCGCCCGCGCATCGCGTGCCCGGAACGGATGGCAAGCCGACCGACGCAGGGCGCGGCGATCCCACCCTGCCACCCGCCTCGACCGATGCCACGAATCGAAACGGCCGCCCCTGCATGCACAGTGGCGGCCGATCGAAGCACACACCCAGGAACCGGTCAGTGCTTGACCCGGGTCCGCCTGCCCTCGCCCGTCTTGCGCTTGGGCACGACCTTCGAACGTGCCTTCTTGACCTCCGCCTTCTGCGCGGGCGGTGCCGGCAGCGGACGCTCGAGTGCGAGATCGAGCACTTCGTCGATGTACTTCACCGGGACGATCTTCATGCCCTGGGTCACGTTCTTCGGAATGTCGGCAAGATCCTTGCGGTTCTCCTCCGGAATGATCACGGTCCGGATGCCACCGCGCAGCGCCGCCAGCAGTTTCTCCTTCAGCCCACCGATCGCGGTCACCCGACCCCGCAGGGTGATCTCGCCGGTCATCGCCACATCCGCGCGCACCGGAATCTTTGTCAGCAGCGAGACGAGCGTCGTGGCCATCGCGATACCGGCGCTGGGACCGTCCTTCGGTGTCGCGCCGTCGGGCACGTGCACGTGGATGTCGTGCTTCTGCATGACCTCGAGTTCGACACCGAGACGCTCGGCACGCGCACGCACCACCGACATCGCCGCCGAGGCCGACTCCTTCATCACGTCGCCGAGCTGGCCGGTGAGGATCAGCTGGCCCTTGCCGGGAACCTGCGTGGCTTCGATCTGCAGCAGATCGCCGCCAACTTCCGTCCAGGCGAGGCCGGTGACCAGACCGATCTCGTTGTCCTGCTCGGCACGGCCGAAGTCGAAGCGCTGCACGCCGAGATAGGTATCGAGATTCTTCTCGGTGACCTTGACCGCCTTGATGCCCTTGGACTTGCCCTTGCCCGCGGCGACCGGCCCGGCGAGCGCGATTTCCTTGACCACCTTGCGGCAGATCTTGGCGATCTCGCGCTCGAGATTGCGCACGCCGGATTCACGCGTGTAGTAGCGCACGATGTCGCGGATCGCACCTTCCGAAACGCTCAGTTCGCCCACCTTCAGCCCGTTGGCCTTGAGCTGCTTGGGCAGCAGATAGCGCGTGGCGATGTTGAGCTTCTCGTCCTCGGTGTAACCAGGGATGCGGATCACTTCCATGCGGTCGAGCAGCGGACCGGGAATATTGAGCGAATTCGAGGTCGCCACGAACATCACTTCCGACAGATCGAGATCGACCTCGAGGTAGTGGTCGTTGAAGGTGTGGTTCTGCTCGGGGTCGAGCACTTCCAGCAGCGCCGAGGCCGGATCGCCGCGGAAGTCCATCGACATCTTGTCGATCTCGTCGAGCAGGAACAGCGGGTTCTTGGTGCCGACCTTGTTCATGCTCTGCACGATGCGGCCCGGCATCGAGCCGACGTAGGTGCGGCGATGCCCGCGGATCTCGGCTTCGTCGCGCACGCCGCCCAGCGCCATGCGGGTGAACTTGCGGTTGGTCGCCTTGGCGATCGACTGGCCGAGCGAGGTCTTGCCGACACCCGGGGGGCCGACCAGGCACAGGATCGCGCCCTTCATCTGCTTCACGCGCGTCTGCACCGCGAGGTACTCGAGGATGCGCTCCTTGACCTTCTCGAGGCCGTAATGGTCGGCATCGAGCACGTCCTGCGCGGCCTTGAGATCCTTGCGCACCTTGCTGCGCTTCTTCCACGGCACGCCGAGCAGCCAGTCGAGATAGTTGCGCACCACCGAGGCCTCGGCCGACATCGGCGGCATCTGCTTGAGCTTGTTGAACTCGGCCTTGGCCTTGGTCTCGACCGCCTTGGGCATGCCGGCCTCGGCGATCTTGCGCGCGATCTCGTCGATGTCGTTGGGCGCATCGTCGATGTCGCCCAGCTCCTTCTGGATCGCCTTCATCTGCTCGTTGAGGTAGTACTCGCGCTGCGACTTCTCCATCTGCGATTTCACGCGGCCGCGGATGCGCTTCTCCATCTGCTGCACGTCGATCTCGCCGTCGACGAAACCCACCAGCAGTTCGAGCCGGTCGGCCGTGTCCACGGATTCGAGCAGGCGCTGCTTGTCGGCCAGACGCACGGCCAGGTGCGCGGCGATCGTGTCGGCCAGGCGGCCGGGTTCGTCGATGCCGGCCAGCGTCTGCAGCAATTCGGGCGGCAGCTTGCGGTTGGTCTTGACGTACTGCTCGAACAGACTCATCAGCGAGCGCGCGATCGCCTCGACCTCGCCTGGCTCGCGGCCCTCGACCGGGGCGATCGCGGTGCCGACGCCGGCGAGTGCGCCGTCGCGCTCGGTGACGTCGCGCAGCGAAACACGCTCGTTGCCTTCGACCAGCACCTTGATCGTGCCGTCGGGCAGCTTGAGCAGTTGCAGAACGGTGGCGAGCGTGCCGACCGTGTACAGATCGTCGGCACCCGGGTCGTCGGTTTCGGCGGACTTCTGCGCCACCAGCAGAATGCGCTTGTCCGCCTCCGTGGCGGCATCCAGCGCCTTGATGGATTTGTCGCGCCCGACGAACAGCGGAATGACCATGTGCGGGAACACCACCACGTCGCGCAGCGGCAGGACCGGCAGGTCGTAGGTTTCGGGGGCGGTGCGTGGGCTCATCGTCGTTCCTCGGGAAATCGCATCCAACCGGCGGCGCCGATCGGGGACGGCAATGCCGCCTGGCTTCGTTTATGGGGCGCCGCCGCCTGCGTTGCAAGCACCGGATGCGGGCCGGCAACGCGAACGCGCCGCGGACCTTGCGGTACGCGGCGCGCGGTGGCGGTCATCGCCCTGAACTGCAGTGGGCCGGCGCGGATGCGGAACGGATCGTTCCGGCTCCGACGTGGCGTCAGTCGCCGGAGGCGACCTTCTGTTCGGTGGCCGGCGTCTCGTAGATCAGGTACGGCTCGGACTTGTGCTCGATCACCGACTCGTCGACGACCACCTTGCTGACGTTCTCCAGCGACGGCAGGTCGTACATCGTGTCGAGCAGCACCGACTCGACGATCGTGCGCAGACCACGCGCACCGGTCTTGCGCTTGATCGCCTTCTTGGCGATCGCGGCCAGCGCGTCCTGACGGAACTCCAGCTCCACACCTTCCATCTCGAACAGCTTCTTGAACTGCTTGCTGATCGCGTTCTTGGGCTCGGTCAGGATCTGGATCAGCGCGGCCTCGTCGAGTTCCTCGAGCGTCGCGACCACCGGCAGACGCCCGACGAACTCGGGAATCAGACCGAACTTGATCAGGTCTTCCGGCTCGACATCGGCCAGCACCTTGCCGGTGTCGGCCTTGCGCTCCGAACTCTTGAGCTTGGCGCCGAAGCCGATGCCGCTGGCGTCGGTGCTGCGCGCCTGGATCACCTTGTCCAGACCCGCGAACGCGCCGCCGACGATGAACAGGATGTTCTTCGTGTCGACCTGCAGGAATTCCTGTTGCGGGTGCTTGCGGCCGCCCTGCGGCGGCACCGACGCGACCGTGCCTTCGATGAGTTTCAGCAGCGCCTGCTGCACGCCCTCGCCCGACACGTCGCGGGTGATCGACGGGTTCTCGCTCTTGCGCGAGATCTTGTCGATCTCATCGATGTAGACGATGCCCTGCTGCGCCTTTTCGGCGTCGTAGTCGCACTTCTGCAGCAGCTTCTGGATGATGTTCTCGACGTCCTCGCCGACGTAACCGGCCTCGGTCAGCGTCGTCGCATCGGCCATCGTGAACGGCACGTTGAGCAGGCGCGCCAGCGTTTCGGCCAGCAGCGTCTTGCCCGAGCCGGTCGGGCCGATCAGCAGGATGTTGGACTTGGCGAGCTCGACCTCGTCGTTCTTGCTGCGGCTCTCGATGCGCTTGTAGTGGTTGTAGACCGCGACCGCCAGCGTCTTCTTGGCCCGCTTCTGGCCGATGACGTACTGGTCGAGCACTTCGAGGATCTCGCGCGGCTTGGGCAGCGAGCTGCGCGCCGACTGCGCCTTCTCCTCGAGCTCCTCGCGGATGATGTCGTTGCAGAGCTCGACGCACTCATCGCAGATGAACACGCTGGGACCCGCAATCAGCTTGCGCACCTCATGCTGGCTCTTTCCGCAGAAGGAGCAGTAGAGGATTTTGTTGCTGTCGCCGGAACGACCCTGACGGTCTTCGCTCATGCCTTCGCCAAATCTGTATTGCGGTTACGTTTCGAGAATAGCACAGCGTCCGGCGCCCCCGAGTGGGGCGCGCCGTTACAACAATGCCTTTAAAATCAAACGCTTGCCGATCAGGTCGGGCTGATCGACTCGTCCGGGCGGCGCTCGAGCACCTGATCGACGAGACCGTACTCGCGCGCGGCTTCGGCGCTCTTGAAGTTGTCGCGCTCGGTGTCGTGGGCGATCGTCTCGAACGGCTGGCCGGTGTGGTGGGCCATGATCTCGTTCAGACGGCGCTTCATCGACAGGATTTCGCGTGCATGGATGTCGATGTCCGTCGCCTGGCCCTGGAAGCCACCCAGCGGCTGGTGGATCATCACGCGCGAATTCGGTAGCGCATAGCGCTTGCCGGCCGCACCCGACGACAACAGCAGCGCGCCCATGCTGGCCGCCTGCCCGATGCAGATGGTGCTGACGTCGGGCTTGATGAACTGCATGGTGTCGTAGATCGCCATGCCCGCGGTGACGATGCCACCCGGTGAATTGATGTAGAGGTTGATGTCCTTCTCGGGATTTTCCGCCTCGAGAAACAGCAACTGGGCGACGATCACGTTCGCCATGTGGTCGTCGATACCGCCGACGAGGAAGATCACGCGCTCCTTCAACAGGCGCGAATAGATGTCGTACGCGCGCTCGCCGCGGCTGGTCTGTTCGACTACCATCGGCACCAGGTTGAGGGCTTTCGTTTCGATGCTCATCGCTCGGTTTCCATCGGAGCGTCCGGCCCGCAAGGGCCGGACGGGGGAGGCGTCGCGGATCAGGCCTGCGGGCCGATCGCGTCCTGGAAGCTCAGCGCCTGCTCGGTGTGCTGGGCGCGTTCGGCGATCCAGTCGATCACCTGCTCTTCCATCACGCGATTCTGCAGACCCGACATCAGCTGGGGGTCATTGCGGTACATCTCAATGACCTGCTGCGGCTCCTCGTAGGTCGAGGCGATCAGACGCATGGTCTCGTTCACGCGCTTGGGATCGAGCTTCAGATCATGGCGACGGGCCACTTCACCGACCAGCAGGCCGACGAGCACACGCTTGCGCGCCGGCTCGACGAAGCCGGCATGGGCATCGTCGGGCACGTTCGGATTCTGGCCGTTGCGGCGTGCCTGCTCGACGGTCTGGCGCAGCAGCGACTTCGCCTCGGCCTCGACCAGCTTCGGCGGCAGCTCGATGTGCGCGAAGGCGGCAACCAGCTGCTCACCCACTTCGCGACGCAGACGGTTCATCAGCGCGCCCTTGAGCTCGCGCTCGAGGTTGCTGCGGATCTCGGTGCGGAACTGGGCCATTTCGCCGCTCTTGACGCCGAAGCTGCGGATGAACGCACCATCGACCTCGGGCAGCTGCTGCTCCGAGACCTGCTCGACCTTGACGTGCACGCTGGCCTGCTTGCCCGCGAGCTGCGGTACGCGCCAGTCCTCGGGGAAGGTCACTTCGACGGTCTTTTCCTCGCCCTTGGCGAGACCGACCAGCGCGTCCTCGAGCTCGGGATACATCGCGCCCGAGCCGAGCACCGTGACGCCGCGCTCGGCGCCTTCGGCCGGCAGACGCTCGTCGCCGATCTGCGACCAGGTCTCGACATCGACCGCATCGCCCTTGGCCGCGCCGCGCGTGACCGCGCTCCAGCTGCGGCGCTGCAGACGCAGGTTCTCGATCATGCGGTCGATGTCGTCTTCGGCGACCTCGGCGGTGTGGCGCACGACCTGGAGCTTCTCCAGCTCGATGTCACCGAAATCCGGCACCACTTCGAACGTGGCGGTGAACGCGAGCTCGCCCTCGCCCGCTTCGCCGTCCGGGGTGATCTGCGGCGCCCCGGCGAGGCGGAGTTCGTTCTCGCGGATCGCCTGGTCGAAGCCCTCGCGCAGCAGGCCGTCGAGGACCTCGGCGCGGACCTGCTCGCCGAAGCGCTGCTCGACCACCTTGGCCGGCACCTTGCCCGGACGGAAGCCCTTGAGGCGGGTGGTCCGCGCGATCTCGCGCAGACGGCCGCCGACCTGGGTTTCCAGGCGTTCGGATGGCACGCGGAACGTCATCTTGCGTTCCAGACTGCCCAGCGATTCGACCGAAACTTGCATATCCACTCCTGCGCTCGCGGCAGCCCGCCGCGCGACATCTGACTGATTGAGGTTGGGTGAGACTGCCGACGATGGCCGTACAGGCCCCGGCGACGGAACGCGATAGTGTGGCGGATTCGCGCCCCGGCCGCCAGCGATGCGCGCCGGACGCGCAGACGCGACAGCCGACATGTGGCGCTGTGCGAGCACGCCGCGATCCACCGCCCGGCGGCGGATGCCCCGGCGGCCCACCGCGTCGAACGGCCCGGCTTGGTGCGAAAGGCGGGACTCGAACCCGCACGCCTTGCGGCACTGGCACCTAAAACCAGGGCGTCTACCAATTCCGCCACTTTCGCGATGTGCCCGCATGCGGGCCGGCGCGCATCGTAGACCATCCGCGGGCCCGATGCCTGCCTGGCGGAGCAGGACTCGCCCGAAACGAAAAACGCCCGGCAATGCCGGGCGCTTTCGTGAACTGGTGGGCCGTCAAGGATTCGAACCTTGGACCTATTGATTAAGAGTCAACTGCTCTACCAACTGAGCTAACGGCCCGATGAAGCGGGCGCGCAGTGTACGCAACTCTGCGCGCTTGAGCAACACCCGAGGGTGTGTGCCATGACACGGTGGGGTGGCTGAGGGGACTCGAACCCCCGACCACTGGAATCACAATCCAGTACTCTAACCAACTGAGCTACAGCCACCACATGAAAGCGTTTCAGACCGCCGCTGGGACGCGAGTCCTGCGACGAGCCGCGCATTCTATCCGATTCGAGCGGAAACGGAATGCCCCGGCGTGAATGTCGCTGCGCCGGGCGTGAAGTGTAGCGCGCTCCCGGCGAAATCACAGCGCATGCAGATGGGGCGTCGGCACCCGTGCGACGGCGCGCCCCGACCTAGACACCTCCACTGGCGGGACGCGAGCGTTGCTGCCGGATCAGATCATGGATGTAGGCCATCTTGCCGATCACCGCAGGCGCGATCACGAACGGATAGAGATCCGACTGCCCCATCGCGCGGTTGAGGCTGTTCACCGCGTAGGTCAACGGCAGCCAGGCGTCGACGAGCCGTTGGACATGCGTGACCTGCAGCGGGTCGAACGCCAGGCGTGCGTCCATCGAGGCGTCGTCCGCCACGTCCGGCGCGATCCGGATGCCGAAGGCCGACGCCATTTCCAGCGTGTCCACCATGTGCAGGTAATGCGCCCAGGTTTCGGCCCAGTCCTCCCAGGCGTGCATCGTGGCGTAACTGCTGACGTAGCTCGTCTGCCAGTCGTCCGGGGCTCCGTTGGCGTAGTGCGCGGCCAGCGCCTCGCCGTAATCGCGTCGCTCGTCACCGAACACGGCGCGGCAGCGCGCGAGTTCGTATTCGCCGGCGTCGCGCACCAGGCGATCCCAGTAGTAATGACCGATCTCGTGCCTGAAATGGCCGAGCAAGGTGCGATACGGCTCGCCGAGCTCGATACGCAGCCGTTCGCGGGCAAGATCGTCGGCCTCGGACAAGGCGATGGTGATGTGGCCATTGTCGTGCCCCGTCATCACCTTGGGCCCGCGCCTGGGGTCGGCGAGGAAGTCGAACGACAGCGGCTGCGGATCCGAGCTGTTGGGGTCTGGAGTGGGCAACTGCAACCGCAACAGGGTGTAGAACAGGCGGCGCTTCGCCGTTTCGATACGCCGCCAGGCATCGAGCCGCTCGGCGATGCCCAGATCCGGCACGGTGCGGTTGTGGCGACAGGCGCGACAATACGGCGCCGGATCGTCGGCCGACAGCATCCAGTTGCACGCCGAGTGCTCGGCGTTGCGGCAGAACCGGTGCAGACCGGGCGGACCATCGAGGGATCGCCAAGCGTCGCCCTCCGGCTCCAGCGCCTCGAGCATCAGGGTGCCGGGGAAGAAACCGAGCCGGCTTCCGCAGCGCAGACACTCGGTATTCTCGAAATACAGCACCTGCTCGCATCGCGAGCATTTGAACAATCGCATCGTAGGTGCCTTCAGTCTGCGTGCGCGTCGCCGTCGATATCCGTCCACACGCGGATCGACAGGGTCCGCAGGGGACGGTAGCTGGTGAGGAAGGCGACATCGGCCGCGTCGCGCCCGTGCGCGATGACCACGCGCCCGCCGCGCGGCGCTGCCTGGGTGGCGTCGAAGGCATACCAGGTGTCGCCCAGATAGGCTTCGAACCAGGCGTGCAGATCCATCGGTTTCAGATCATGCAGCCAGCCCACGACCATGCGCGCCGGAATGTCGAGCGCGCGGCATAGGGTGATGCCGACGTGGGCGAAATCGCGGCAGACGCCGGCGCCCTGCTCCAGCGTCTGCTGGGCATCGGTGCTGGAATCGCTCGTGCCGTAGCGGTACGCCAGATGCGTGTGGATCCAGGCACGGATCGCCTCGGCCTGCGCGTAGCCGGGCGTGGCGTCGCCGACCACCGACAGTGCCCGCTGCCACATCGGCGCGCGGTCCGACGGACAGTACCGGCTGGGCAGCAGGAACTGCAGCGTCTCTGCCGGCAGTGCCGCAGGATCGTTCGCGGGCGCCATCGGCGCGACCGGAAGGTCCGGTGCGGTGTCGACCACCGACTGCACCTGAAGGCGCGTGAGCCCCTCGGGCAGCGTGAAGCGCTGACAGCGATTACCGAAGCCGTCGGTGTACTCGGCGAAGGCGTGGACCGGGTCGAAACCGTCCCGGTCGTTCACGCGCCAACGCACGCCACCCGAACGCGGACGCAGCATCGCCTGCACGGCGCCGGAGGCTTCGGTTTCTATCGACAGTTCGCAGCCGGCGAGCAGGCGCATGGTGGGCGTTCCGGAATGGTGCGCAAGCGTAGGAAGCCGGCTGTGCAGTAGGCGTGCAGGATGCGGCGACGTTCAGCCCCACCCTGTCCATGTCTGCGCGCCGCAGCTTCGACCTGCGTTACGGCGTTCCGGGCGGGAGCATCGACCCCCTGAACGCGAAACGGGCGCCCTGGCCGCCCGTTCCACATGCGTCGCTGCTGTGCGAACGTCAGTTGCGCGATTGCAGTTTCGAAAGCAGGCGCAGGAACTCGATGTACAGCCACACCAGCGTGACCATCAGGCCGAACGCCCCGTACCACTCCATATACTTCGGCGCGCCCTGCTCGACGCCGGTCTCGATGAAATCGAAATCCAGCACGAGGTTCAACGCCGCGATCACGACGACGAACAGGCTGAAGCCGATGCCCACCAGGCCGGATTCATGGATCAACGGAATCGACACGCCGAAGAAGCCCAGCACGATCGTCGCCAGATAGACCAGCGCGATACCACCCGTGGCGGCCACCACGCCCAGCTTGAAGTTTTCGGTGGCCTTGATCAGCCCGCTGCGGTACGCGAACAGCAGCGCGAACAGCGTGCCGAAGGTCAGCATCACCGCCTGCAGCACGATGCCCTCGTACATGAAGTTGTACATCGCCGAGATCGCGCCGAGGAAGAACCCCTCCACCAGCGCGTACAGCGGCGCGGTGACCGGCGCCCATTCCTTCTTGAACACGGTGACCATCGCGATGATGAAGCCGCCGATCGCACCGCCCCACAGATACATGCCGAAGCCCGGCTGCGGACGGCCGTCGACGCCGAATTCGACCTGCGACCAGGCGAACGCCGCGGTCAGCACGGTCAACAACAACAGGAAACCGGTCTTGCTGACGGTGCCGTTGAGGGTCATCGCCTCGCCGTCGCGCGAAACGACGCTGCCGCTGGCGAGGTCGAGGAAGGTCGATTCCTTGAGGGTCGGATTGCCGCTGCGCATGGAAGAAGGCCCCTGTGAAGTCCGTGGAAGATCGCAACCGGCAGGATACACGGCGCCGGAGTCAGCGGCGCCGCGTTGACAGGGTCACGGCGGGTTCCGACAATGCCGCCCTCGCCGGTGTCACGCCGCGCGTGTCGCCGCTCGTTCCGGCGGGGTATAGCGCAGTCTGGTAGCGCGCCTGCTTTGGGAGCAGGATGTCGGGGGTTCGAATCCCTCTACCCCGACCATTTTTCCGCCTGCCGCGTCCCTCCGCGCCCGTAGCTCAACCGGATAGAGCACCGGCCTTCTAAGCCGGGGGTTACAGGTTCGATTCCTGTCGGGCGCGCCATCCGAATGGATCAACCGGCGCGCCGCGGTGCCGGCTCCGCCCATCCTCTCCAGTCTCAAGCCCGGCGCGATCTTCTGCCTTTGCACACCCGTGGACGGCCCGGGAGTGTCGTCGCGGGTCGGCAGCAACGGGTGCGGCGCGAGGCTCGCGGGCGCACGCCCTCCTCCTCCGCATCCGGGTCTTACTGCGCCCGCTCAGCCGCTGACGGGTTCACGCCTGGAGGCGCGCCTCGGCCAGGCGATGAAGACGATGGTGGCGACCGCCAGCAGCCAGCAGTAGTAGACGCTGCCGGCCAGAGCCAGCGGCGACACCGCCGACAGCGACGCAGCCAGCAGGATCTGGGCGCCGTAGGGCAACACGCCCTGGGCCACGCAGGCGAAGATGTCGATCACGCTGGCCGCACGCCGCGGGCTGATGCCGTGGGTTTCGGCGATGTCGCGGGCGACGCTGCCGCTGACCAGGATCGCGACCGTGTTGTTGGCGGTGAACACGTCCGCGGTGGCCGACAGGGCCGCGATGCTGAACTCGCCCGCACGGCGTCCCCGGCGACCGCGCGCCAGACGCCCGATCGCCTGTGCCAGCCAGTCGAGACCGCCGCCGGCCTTGGTCAATGCGGCCAGGCCTCCGATCAGCAGCGACAACAGCAGGATCTCGGTCATGCCCTCGAAGCCCGACCAGATGTCGCCGACGAGCGCCACCGGCCCGTAGTCATCGGTGAACACCGCGCCGAATGCGCCCGCGAGCACGATGCCGAGCGACAGCACCACGAGCACGTTGACGCCGGCCACCGCCAGCGCCAGCACCAGCAGGTAGGGCGCCATCAGCCAGGCCGACCCGCTCGGCTCGGTCTCGATCGGCGACGCGGCGCCGAGCAGGCCGAGCACCACGGCCGTCACCGCCGCCACCGGCACTGCGATCCGCACGTTCTCGCGGAATTTGTCGCGCATCTGCGCACCCTGGGTGCGGGTGGCGGCGATCGTGGTGTCGGAAATGATCGACAGGTTGTCGCCGAACATCGCGCCGCCGATCACCGTGCCGACGACCAGCGCCGGTGCGAGCCCCGAGGCATCGGCCACGCCGAGCGCGATGGGCACCACCGCGGCGATCGTGCCCATCGACGTGCCGATGGCCAGCGCGATCAGTCCCGACAGCACGAACAGACCCGGCAATACCAGCGCCGGCGGCACCGCCGACAGCCCGATCGACACCACCGCGTCGACCGCCCCGATCGCGCTCGACACGTAGGCGAACGCGCCGGCGAGCAGGAAGATCAGACACATCAGCACGATGTTGGGATCGCCCATGCCGCGCAGCAGAAGCTCGCCCGCGGCCAGGCCCCGCCGATGGACCAGCCACACCGCGAGCGCGAGCGCGGGAAGGATGGCCACCGGCGCGCGCAGCTGGTAGAAGCCCATCGGTTCGCCCTGGGCCGTGAAATACAGGCCTGCGCCGAAGAACAGCGCCAGGAACAGCAGCAGCGGCGTCAGTGCCAGCGCACTGGGGCGAATGGTCATCGGCAGGGTCCGGAACGCGGAGCGGCATTGTGCGGCCCCTGCCGGCCGTCGTCATGCGCAGCGCGCGAGACAGTCGCACATGAAAAACGGGACGCCGAAGCGTCCCGTTGCAAACCCGCACGACACCGCAGGGGCGGTTACAGGTGCGCCACGATCGCCTTGGCGAAGCCCATCGTATTGCCGCTGCCGCCGAGGTCCGGGGTCACGCCGTCCTTCGCGTCGAGCGTGGCGACGATCGCGTTGCGCAGGCGCTCGGCCTGCTCGGGCATCGCCAGATGGTCGAGCATCTGCGCCGCCGCCAGCAGCAGCGCGCAGGGATTGGCCAGGCCCTTGCCGGCGATGTCGGGCGCCGAGCCGTGCACGGCTTCGAAGATGGCCACGTCCTGGCCGATGTTCGCGCCCGGCGCGAGGCCCAGGCCGCCGACCAGACCGGCGCACAGGTCCGAGATGATGTCGCCGAAGAGGTTCGTCGTCACGATGATGTCGAACTGCTCGGGACGCATCACCAGCTGCATGCAGGTGTTGTCGACGATCATCTCGTTGGCTTCGATGTCCGGATACTCGGCCGCCACCTCACGCGCGACCTTCAGGAACAGGCCTGACGTGCTCTTGAGGATGTTGGCCTTGTGGACGATCGTGACCTTCTTGCGGCCGGTCTTGCGCGCCAGGTCGAACGCGTAGCGCACGATCCGGTCCGAGCCCTTGCGGGTGATGCGCGTGATCGACACCGCGGTCTCGCCATCGGCCGATACTTCCTGGCCTTCGCTGATGTACGAGCCTTCGGTGTTCTCGCGGATCGTGATCAGGTTGACGCCGCTGTCGAAGCGCGAGCGGGTGTTCGGGAACGAGGTCGCCGGCCGCACGTTGGCGTAAAGGTCGAACTGGCGACGCAGTTCCACGTTGATCGAGCTGAAGCCGCCGCCGACCGGCGTGGTCAGCGGGCTCTTGAGCGCGATCTTGTTGCGGCGGATCGAATCCATGGTGGCCGCGGGCAGCAGCTCGCCGTGCTTTTCGAGGGCCATCAGGCCGGCATCGGCGTCTTCGTACTGCAGGCCGAGCTGCATCGCGTCGAGCACGTGCAGCGTGGCGTCCATGATCTCCGGGCCGATACCGTCGCCGCGGATGATCGTAATCGTCTGGGTCATGTGGGGTGGCGTTCCGTACGCTTGGGACACCGCGGGGGATCGGCGGCGTCGGGTGAGAAAACCCGCCCATTATGCCCGACGCGGCCATGCCGCCCCAAATCGACCAAGGTCGCAGCCGCTCAACCGTGCGCGTGTGCGTCCGGATTGGCGGCCTCGCCCTGCTCCAGCCGGTCGAGGAAATCGACGGCCCGGCGCAGGTGTGGAATCACGATGCTGCCGCCGACGACGAGCCCGACGGAGAAGGTCTCGAAGAACTCCTCGCGGCTCACGCCCGCCTCCTTGCACTGGGCGACGTGGTAGCTGATGCAATCGTCGCAGCGGAGCACCATCGAGGCCACCAGACCGAGCAGCTCCTTGGTCTTCACGTCCAGCGCGCCGGCCTGGTAGGTCTGCGTATCGAGCGCGAAGAACCGGCGCACCACCTGGTTCGGCTCGCCGAGGATGCGCTCGTTCATGCGCTTGCGGAATTCGGTGAACCCGGCGATCCGGTCGGCCTCGCCGCCACTGCCTGTGACCTCGGCGCTCACGGCGTGGCGCCCTCGAGCAGCGGAAGGAACCCGCCCTTGCGGTGCAGCGCCATCATGTCGTCGTAGCCGCCGACGTGGGTGTCGCCGACGAAGATCTGCGGCACGCTGGTACGACGCGCGCGGGCCATCATGGCCTCGCGCGCGGCACTGTCGAGATCGATGCGCACCTCGTTCCACTGCAGTCCCTGACTCTTGAGAAACTGCTTGGCAGCCACGCAGTAGCCGCAGATCGCGCTGGTGTAGACGGTGATTTCGGGCGCTGGCGCGCCGGCGGCGGGGGTGGTCATCGCGGTCTCCGGGAAACTTCGTGCGCGGATTGTGGGTCAGAACCGGTCACGCCGCGATGAGTGCCCCGTCGATGCTGCGTTCCACGCTTAACATGGGATTCACGCCTCGGCGGCCATCTGACGCCATGCTCGGGTGTCCCGGCATTCCGTTACTGACGCGCCAGCGAGACCCGATGCGACAGACCGATTCCATTGCCCGCTCCTTCCGAACGAGGTGGCTGCCGCCGGTCACGGCGCTGGCGCTGGCCACGGCCACGGTATGCGCGCCGGCCCAGGACACCCGCCTGCCGGACATCGGCTCCTCGGCCGGCGCCGTACTGAGCCCGGCCAAGCAGGCGGAATACGGCCAGATGCTGCTGGCCCAGTTGCGCCACTACAACTACGTGCTGGAGGACCCGCTGGTCGACGGCTGGCTGCGCGCCGCCGGCACCCGCCTGGGTGCGGCCAGCGATCAACCGCAGCAGCCCTTCACCTTCTTCATGATGCGCGACCGCAGCATCAATGCCTTCGCCACGCTGGGCGGCTACATCGGCATGAATGCCGGTCTGGTACTGGCAGCCGAGACCGAGGACGAAGTGGCCGCGGTGCTGGCGCACGAGGTGGCCCACGTCACCCAGTCGCATGTGCTGCGCGGCGTGGAGCGGGCCCAGCGTGACCAGGTGCCGATGCTGCTGGCGATGCTCGGCGCGATTGCCGTCGCCTCGCAGAGCGGCAGCAATTCGTCGGACGATGCCGCCATGGCGGTGCTGGCCGGCGCCCAGGGTCTGGCCCTGCAACGTCAGATCGACTACACCCGCTCCAACGAGTCGGAAGCCGACCGCCTGGGCATCCGCACCCTGGCCCGCAGCGGGTACGACCCCGATGCCATGGCCACGATGTTCGAACGCATGCAGGCCGTGTCCCGCACCAACCAGGGCGGCGAGCGCGAGCGCCTGCCGGACTACCTCAGGACGCATCCGGTCACCACCACACGCATCAGCGAAGCGCGCGACCGTGCCGAGCGTCTGGGCCGCGAAACGGTGACCGCGGTGACCACGACGCCGCAGGGCTCGGTGACGCAGCGGGTCATGATCGACGCCCCGCAGGCCACCCCGCCACGCGCGCTCGACAACCCGCTTCTGCCGGCCATGCTGCGCCTGCCGCCGGGCGCGATTTCGGGCGCCGACGCCACCCAGTTCGGCTGGGCCCGCGAGCGGCTGCGCGTGCTCAGCGCCAACACCCCGGCGCTGGCGATCCGCGAATACGAAGCCATGCGCCGCGCCGGCCCGCTGACCGATGCCCAGCGCTACGGTCTGGCGGTGGCCCGGATGCAGGCCAACGATCTCGACAGCGCCTCGCGCGAGCTGACCAGCCTGCTCGCCGCCTACCCCGGCGATGTCTGGCTGTCGCTGGGTGTGGCCGAGGCCGACGCGCGTGCCGGCCGCACCGCCGCTGCGGACCGTCGGTTCGAGGCCCTGCTCGACCGCATGCCGCGCAACCCGGCCGTGGTGCTCACCTATGCCGACAGGCTGGCCGAACGCAACACCGCCGAGGCCGGCCGTCGGGCCCAGGCCATTCTGCGCCCGCTGCTGAACTCGTCGAATGCCGATCCCGCCTTCCAGCGCGCGTTCGCGCGGGCCAGCGAAATGGCCGGCGACCCGGTCCGCGCCGGCGAAGCCTGGGCCGAGGCGGCGTTTCTCGGCGGGCGTGCGGAGCAGGCGCTGATCCAGCTCAATACGCTGAAGAAGCGCGAGGATCTGGACTACTACGCGCGCGTCCGGATCGACGCACGCATCGCCTCGATCACGCCGACCGTGCTGGAACTGCACCGCCAGGGCGTGCGCGACGAGGATCTGCGTCGCCGCTGAGAGGCGTCCGCATGGCAGTTGCCTCCGACACCCGTGGTCAGGCCGGGCTGGCTGCCCACTGCCGTGCGGGGCGCGCCACACCCGCGCGGCCGTCGGTACTTCGGGCCGTGGCGTTCCTGTTCGCTGACCTGGAGCGGGCCGCCTGGCGTGGCCTCGGGTGTGTGCAGGCATCACGCATCCGCTGCGTCGCAGCTGAAGCGGCCTGCACGATCTCCTGTGACCATGTCACCAGCCCGTCATAAAACTGTCGTGTAATGGCGCCGTCCCCCGGTCAATGGAAGGCTCCATGCAGAAGCGCATCCTCATCGTCGACGACGAACCGGCGATCCGCGACATGGTCGCCTTCGCGCTGCGCAAGGGCGAGTTCGAACCCATGCATGCCGGTGACGCACGCGAAGCCCAGTCGGCGATCGTCGACCGCGTGCCCGACCTGATCCTGCTCGACTGGATGCTGCCCGGCACCAGCGGTCTCGAACTGGCCCGCCGCTGGCGCAAGGATGCGCTGACCCGCGACATCCCGATCATCATGCTCACCGCCCGCGGCGAGGAGAACGACCGCGTCGGCGGTCTGGAGGCCGGCGTCGACGACTATGTGGTGAAGCCGTTCTCGGCACGCGAACTGCTGGCACGCATCCGTGCAGTCATGCGCCGCGCCCGTGACGACGACGAGGACGGCAGCGTCACCGTCGGTGAGTTGCGTATCGACGGCGCCGCGCACCGGGTGTTCGCCGGACAGGATCCGATCCAGATCGGCCCCACCGAATACCGCCTGCTGCATTTCTTCATGACCCACCCCGAGCGCGTCTACAGCCGCTCGCAGCTGCTCGACCACGTCTGGGGCGGTAGCGTCTACGTCGAGGAACGCACGGTCGACGTGCACATCCGCCGCCTGCGCAAGACGCTGGAGCCGAGTGGGCTGGACGGCATGGTGCAAACGGTGCGGGGATCGGGGTACCGGTTCTCGGCGTCGGTGTGAGCACGGCGGTAATCCAGCCGCTTTTGATTTCCGTGACGCATCCACGCACATCGAACACCCGAAGGGCGGCGGGCATGGATGCCCGCCGTTTTCCGACCGAGCCATGGATGGCGAGTCGGAAAATGCCGGAACGAATGATGTGTGGGGCTGCTTCGTCGGGGAATCGTTTTTCTTTGGTTCCGTTTCTTTTGTCGATTGACAAAAGAAATGAACTCGGCCGCGTAGCGGACGAAAGCGTTTGATCTTGTCTTTCGCTTGCAAACAAGCCAGATCAAAAGCTTCCACTCGCCTGCCGGCGAGCGGGTCACTTTTCTTTGCTGGCCCACGCGCGCAGCGCAAACGGCGAAGCCGGCCCGAAGGGCGAGCATCGAAGATGCGAGTCAAGAAAAGTAACCAAAAGAAATGGCCTCCCCGACGGAGCAAATCCGGCGATTCATTCGTTCCGGGATTTTTCGACTCGCCATCCATGGCTCGGTCGAAAAACGCCGCCCATCCATGGGCGGCGCCCTCCGGGTCTGCATACGGGGTCCTCGCGTCCCGGTTCATGAAAAGCTGAAGAGCAAGCGCAACAACCGCAACTGCACAACAACCTCAACAGCAAAAGCAAAAGCAAAAGCAACCTATCACTCCACATTGCCTAGACTTGCCCATATGCCACCCCGCATCCACGTCGCCTGGACCCGCACCCTGCTGCAGCTTGCCGCCGTGCTCACCGGCGCGGCCGTGGTCGGCGCGCTGGTCGGCGAGGTCTGGATGGCGCTGGCGATCGGCGCGCTCGGCGTCGTCGCCTGGCACTACTGGAAGCTCTACGACCTGCTGCGCCGCCTGACCTCGCGCAGCCGGGTGCCGCCGCCGCAGGGCGATGGCGTGTGGCAGGAAACCGATCGTCTGCTGCATCGCGGCCAGCAGGACATGCGCGCGCGCAAGCGGCGTCTGATCGCGATGCTGCGCGCCTACCGGGCGGTCGCGGCGGCGCTGCCCGATGCGGTGGTCGTGGTGGAACGCAACAGCCAGCGCATCCAGTGGTTCAACACCGCCGCCACCACGCTGCTCGGCCTGCGCATGCCGCGCGACATCGGCAAGCCGGTCGGGCCGACGCTGCAGCCGTTGCCGGTCGCGCACTGGTTCGCGCACGGCCGGCGCGCGGAACCGATGCTCGACGTGGCCTCGCCGGTGTCCTCGGGCACGCGGCTGGAACTGCGCCTGATTCCGTATTCCGAAGATCTCTGGCTGCTGGTGGCGCGCGACGTCACCAAACTTGTGCGGCTGGAGCAGATGCGCCGCGACTTCGTCGCCAACGTTTCGCACGAACTGCGCACGCCGCTGACCGTCGTGCACGGCTACCTCGACATGCTCGATCCGGCCGAACAACCCGAGTGGGCGCCGATGCTGCAGGAGATGCAGCACCAGTCGCAGCGCATGACCCAGCTGGTCGAGGACCTGCTCACGCTGTCGCGCCTCGAGGCCCAGGACAGCATCGGCGAGGAAACCGTGTCGATGGCCTCGATGCTGGCCTCGCTGCGGCGCGAGCTGACGATGCTCAGCCAGGGCCGGCACACGATCGGTGTCGACGACGCCTCGGCGACCGACCTCGTCGGTTCGCCGCGTGAACTGCACAGCGCGTTCTCCAACCTCGTCAGCAACGCGGTGCGCTACACGCCCGCGGGCGGGCGGATCACCATCCGCTACGAGGCCACCGCACATGGTGTCGCGCTCGCGGTCGAGGACACCGGTTACGGTATTCCGGCCGCGCACCTGCCCCGGATCACCGAGCGTTTCTATCGCGTCTCGACCAGCCGCTCACGCGAATCGGGCGGCACCGGACTGGGCCTGGCGATCGTCAAGCACGTCCTGCACCTGCATCAGGCGCGGCTGGAGATCGACAGCGAAGTCGGCCGCGGCAGCCGCTTCGCCTGCCACTTCACCGCCGAACGCGTACGCCCGCGCGAGGCCGCCTATCTCGGAGCCACCGGATGACCCGGAAGTCCGCCCGTCCCGCCAGCGCACGTGCGCCGGCCAAGGCCGCGCCCACGTCGGACGCCCACGCAGCCGCGCTGCACGACGGCGTCAACGATCCCCTGCTCGACCCGGCCCTGTACCTCAACCGCGAGCTGTCCCAGCTCGACTTCAACTTCCGTGTGCTCGCGCAGGCGCTGGACGAGTCGGTGCCGCTGCTCGAGCGGCTGAAGTACCTGTGCATCTCCTGCACCAACCTCGACGAGTTCTTCGAGATCCGCGCCGCCACCGTGCGCCACGCCCAGGATTTCGGCACGCCGCTGCCGCCCGACGGCATGACCGCGACGACGGTGCTCAAACGCATCCATGACCGCGCAGCCGAACTGGTGGAAGCCCAGTACGCGTGCTGGAACCAGGTGATGCGGCCGTCGCTCGGCGATGCCGGCGTGCGCATCCTGGGCCGCGACACGTGGACCGCCCGACAGACGCGCTGGCTGCGCGCGTACTTCCGTGAGGAAGTGATGCCGGTGCTATCCCCGCTCGGCCTGGACCCCGCACACCCGTTCCCGAAGATCCTCAACAAGTCGCTGAACATCGTCGTCGTCCTCAAGGGCAAGGACGCGTTCGGGCGCGTGGGCAACCTCGCCATCGTGCGCGCACCGCGCTCGCTGCCGCGGATCATCCAGCTGCCGGAGAGCATCTCGGGCGGCGAATACGACTTCGTGTTCCTCTCGGCGGTGCTGTCGGAATTCGTCCACGAGCTGTTCCCGGGCATGGACGTCAAGGGGGCCTACCAGTTCCGCGTGACCCGGAACTCCGAGCTGATCCTCGACGAGGAGGAAGTGGAGAACCTCGCGCTCGCACTGCGCGACGAGCTCGTGGGCCGTGGTTACCTGCGGGCGATGCGCCTGGAGATCGCCGCGACCTGCCCCAAGCCGATCGTGCGCACGTTGTTGCAGAACTTCGACCTGCCCGAGAACGCGGTCTACCGCATCGACGGGCCGGTCAATCTCAACCGGATCAGCCAGATCTTCGATCTGGTGCAGCGTCCCGACCTGAAATTCCCGACCTTCCAGCAACGGCAGCTGTCGGGCAGCGATGCGATGTTCGAACTCGTCGCCGACGGCGACGTGCTGCTGCATCACCCGTTCGACGCGTTCACGCCGGTGCTGGAGCTGATCAAGCAGGCGGCCGAGGATCCGAACGTCCTCGCCATCAAGCAGACGCTCTACCGCGCCGGCAAGGACTCGCCGATCGTCGAACACCTGGTGCAGGCCGCGCGCAACGGCAAGGACGTGACCGTCGTCGTCGAACTGCGCGCGCGCTTCGACGAGGAAGCCAACCTGGGGCTCGCCGATCGTCTGCAGGAGGCCGGCGTGCAGGTGGTCTACGGCGTGGTCGGCTACAAGACCCACGCCAAGATGCTGCTGATCGTGCGCCGGGAGGGCCGCAAGCTGCGCCGCTACGTGCACCTGGGCACGGGCAACTATCACGCCGGCACCGCGCGTGGCTATACCGACTTCGGCCTGATCACCGCCAACCCCGACATCGGCAACGACGTCCATCTGTTGTTCCAGCAGATGTCGGGCCTGGCGCCGGCGATCGAGCTCAAGTGTCTGCTGCAATCCCCCTTCACGCTGCACGCCGGCCTGATCGCCCGCATCGAGCGCGAGGCGGCGAATGCACGCGAAGGTCGACCGGCGCGCATCGTGGCCAAGATGAACGCCCTCAACGAACCGCAGGTGATGCGTGCGCTCTATGCCGCGTCGCAGGCCGGTGTGCAGATCGACCTGATCGTGCGCGGCGCCTGCGCGCTGCGCCCGGGGGTGCCCGGCGTGTCGGACAACATCCGCGTGCGTTCGATCGTCGGTCGATTCCTCGAGCATCACCGCGTCTACCAGTTCGAGAACGGCGGCACGCCCGAACTGTTCTGTGCCAGCGCCGACTGGCTGGAACGCAATCTGCTGCGGCGGGTGGAAACGTGCTTCCCGATTCTCGATCGCGACATCGCCACACGCGTGCGCGAGGAATCGCTGGACAATTACCTGGCCGACAACGTCAATGCCTGGGAGCTGCGTGAGGACGGGCGTTACGTGCAGCTCACGCCCGAAGGCGAGGCCGCGCCGCATTCGGCGCAGGGCTGGCTGCTGGCACGACTCTGCAGCCGCGACTGATGGCCGTGGGCCGGCATGCTTTACCATGCCGGTCCCCATCGTCCGCACGCCGCGCATCGCGCGCCGTGCCCAGCGCAGGAACGGCATGATCGGCCAGGACACGTCCGCACGCGTCGATGCCATGACGCCGCCCATCGCCGACGGCGACATGCTCGCCGCGATCGATCTGGGCTCCAACAGCTTCCACATGATCGTGGCCCGCTACACCCTTGGGCAGCTCCGCGTGGTCGACCGCCTGCGCGAAACGGTGCGCATGGCCGAAGGCCTGGACACCCGCGGCGGCCTGACCGCCGAAGTCCGCCAGCGCGCGCTGGCCTGCCTGTCGCGCTTCGGAGAGCGCATCCGCGACATCCCGCCGCAGAACGTCCGCGCGCTGGCCACCAACACCGTGCGCAGGCTCGCCGCACCGCAAGCCTTCCTGGTGCCGGCCGAAACCGCGCTGGGCCACGCGATCGAGGTCATCGCCGGCCGCGAGGAAGCGCGCCTGATCTATCTCGGGGTGGCCCATGCACAGCCGCCGAAGCCGGGCGAGCGCCGGCTGGTGATCGACATCGGCGGCGGCTCGACCGAATGCATCATCGGCAGCGGCTTCGAGGCCCTGGAGCGCGAAAGCCTGCAGATCGGCTGCGTCGCGAGCACGCGCCGGTTCTTCCCGGGCGGCAAGCTGTCGAAGAAGCGCTGGCGTGACGCGCTGGCGGAGGTGTCGGCCGAGTTCCAGCAGTTCGCCAGCACCTATCGCGCACTCGGCTGGCAGGAAGTGGTCGGCGCCTCGGGCACCAACAAGGCGATCGGCGAGATCTGTGCGGCGATGAAGCTCACCAAGGGCGCCGTGACCGCTGCCGCCCTGCCGCAGGTGCGCGATCGCCTGCTCGAGGCCGGGCACGTCGATGCGATCGCCCTGCCCGGCCTGTCCGACGACCGGCGGCCGATCATCGCTGGAGGCATCCTGGTGCTGGAAGCGGCGTTCAACGTGTTCGGCATCGAGCGCATGCAGGTCAGCAAGGCGGCGATGCGCGAGGGCGTGCTGCGCGACCTGCTCGGCCGCGCCGGCGACGACGATCCGCGCGAGACCTCGGTCGAAGCGCTGATGCAGCGCTACGGCATCGATCGGACCCAGGCGGGCCGGGTCGAAGCCACGGCGCTGCGGCTCTTCGACCAGGTGGCGCGCCCGTGGCAGCTCGACGGCGACGATCTGCGCAAGCTCGTCTGGGCCGCACGCGTGCACGAGCTGGGCCTGGTGATCGCACACAGCCAGTACCACGTGCACGGGGCCTACGTGCTCGAGCACTCCGATATCGCCGGTTTCTCGCGTCAAGAGCAGCAGTTCCTCGCCGCGCTCGTGCGCTGCCACCGGCGCAAGGTGCCCAAATCCGCCTTCGATGCCGTGCCTGATCGTCTGCTGGTACAGGCGCGGCGCACGGCGGCCCTGCTGCGCCTGGCGGTGCTGCTGCATCGCAGCCACGAGGCCGACGACATCCCGCTGCTGCAGGCCGGCGTGGCCGACGACGTGCTGACGCTGCGCTTCTCGCAGCGCTGGCTCGATGCCCGCCCGCTGCTGCGCATCGACCTGGAAGGCGAGCCCGACGAGATCGCGCCGCTGGGCATCCGTCTGGTGCTGAGCGCCGAGTGACGGCGGCCGCGCGGCGCCTGGAACGGGGCCGCGCCGTCCACTCTGGACCTCGCGCCGGCCGACGCACGCCGCCGTCACGGAACGGTCAAGCCGCTGTCACCGCCCGGGCATCACCGGCGCCGACCATGCGCCAAGCCCAGGCATGGAGCGTCACGATGCGCTACGCGATCGTCACCGACACCTACCCGCCCGAGGTCAACGGCGTGGCCCTCACGCTGCAGTCCTACGCCGACGGCCTGCGCCAGCGCGGCCACGCTGTCGACATCGTCCGCCCCGCCCGGCCCGACGAATCGACCGGCACCGATGCCGACGGCACCCTCCGTGTCCGCGGCATGCGTCTGCCGCTCTACCGCGCCCTGCGTATGGCGCTGCCTGCCGGCACGCCGCTGCGTCGCCACTGGCGTCGCCAGCGTCCGGACGCGATCTACGTCGCCACCGAAGGCCTGCTCGGCGCTTCGGCCATCCGCGCCGCGCGGGCGCTGGGCATCCCCGTGGTCACCGCGCTGCACACGCGCTTCGATCTCTACATGGCCGATTACGGGCTGCGCGCGCTGGAGCCTGTCGCCTTGGCGTGGATGCGTCGCTTCCACGCCTCGGCCGATGCCACGGTGGTCGCCACGCGGGCACTGGCGGCATGGCTGGACGCGCAGGGCATCCGGCGCCCGGTCATCCTGCCCCGCGCGGTCGATTGCGCGCGTTTCGATCCCGCCCGGCGCGACCCGGCGCTGCGCGAGGCCTGGGGCCTCGCACCGGGCGCGCTGGCGGTGATCCACATCGGCCGCGTGGCGGCGGAAAAGAATCTCGATCTCGCGATCCGCGCGTTCCGCGCGCTGCAGCAGACGCAGCCGGACGCACGCATGGTGTTCGTGGGTGACGGCCCCCTGCGCGCGCCGCTGCAGCGGGCCCATCCCGACATCCTGTTCGTCGGCACCCGCCGCGGACGGAATCTGGCGCGGCATCTTGCCAGCGCCGATCTGTTCCTGTTCCCGAGCCGCAGCGAGACCTTCGGCAACGTGGTGCTCGAAGCCATGGCCAGTGGCGTGCCCCAGGTGGCCTTCGCGCTCGGTGCGGCCGCCGAACATCTGTGCGACGGCCTGCATGGCGCGTGTGTGAGCGGCAGCGACGGGGACTTCATCGACGCCGCCCTCCACCTGGCCGACGACGCGGACGCGCGCCGCGCGATGGCGCTGGCCGGCCGCGAGGCGATGTTGCGGCTGGCCCCGGTCCAGGTCGTCCACGAACTGGACGCACTGCTGTCGGGCCTGCATCGCGAACCATCGCACGTGAACGCCCCCCACGCCCTGCCGGAGCGCCGCCATGCACGCACCCACGCGTAGCCGTCTGCTGGATCACGAAACCGGCTGGTGCCTGCGCGCGAACCGCGCCTGCGCACATGGCTGGCTGCGGCGCGGCTTCGCGCTCGTCAGCCGGCTCGGCGACGGCGTGTTCTGGTATGCACTCATGGGCGCGCTGGTGCTGCTCGACGGCCTCGACGGCCTGGTGGCCGCGGCGCACATGGCCGCCACCGGAGGTGCGGCGCTGCTGCTCTATCGCCGGCTCAAGCACTGGACACGCCGGCCGCGGCCGTTCGCGGCCGATCTGCGCATCCAGGCCTGGGTGGCGCCGCTCGACGAATTCAGCTTTCCGTCGGGCCACACGCTGCACGCGGTGGCGTTCTCGATCGTCGCGATCGCGTACTACCCGGCACTGGCTGCCCTGCTGCTGCCCTTCACCCTGCTGGTCGGCGCCTCGCGCGTGGTGCTGGGTCTGCACTATCCGAGCGACGTGCTGGCCGCCACCGCGATCGGCATCGTGCTGGCCGCGGCGTCGCTGTGGCTGGGATTGCCCCCGGCCTGACCGGAGGCTGCACCGTCAGCGCAGCGACGCCACCGTGGCGCACACCAGCGCGGGCTGCTGTTGCCTCGGCCAGTCGCGATCGTTGGCGACCTGCGCCGCACCGCGCGATGCCTCCAGCGCCTCGACATCGATGTCCGCGATCGCCCAGACGTCCGCATCGCCCGTTTCGGCCAGCATCCCGTCGGCAGGGAAGCCCGCGTCCATCGGCGCGATGACGGCGGCATGGCCGGTATTCGCGTCGAGCACCGGGGTCCATGGCGCGTCGCCGGCGGTCACCGACTGGGCGACGAAACTGCGGTTCTCCAGCGCCCGGGCCAGACACCCGACCCGCACGCGGTTGGCGCCGGCTTCGGTGTCGGTGCAGCTGGGCACCAGGAACAGCCGGGCGCCCGCGTTCCACTGCGCGCGGACCGGCAGCGGGAATTCGATGTCGTAACAGATCGCCACACCTGCACGCACCGGGCCCAGATCGAACACCTTCAAGGCATCGCCCGGCGCGATCACGCCGGTCGCCTTCTCGAATGCGGTCAGCTGCAGCTTGTCCTGCCAGTCGTAGGTGCCGTCGGGGGCGAACACATCGCTGCGGTTGCGATAACGGCCATCGCCGAGGTCGAGCAGGAAACTGCCTGCGACGATGGTCATGCCGGTGTCGCGCGCGAGGCCGGAGAACAGCGCCAGCCAGTCATCGCGACAGCGCTGGATCACCGCGAACGAGGCCAGTGTGTCGCCACGCACCTCGGCATCGAACGTCGCAGCGAGTTCGAGCGCCAGATACTCCGGCAGCACCGCGACCTCGGCGCCGGCAGCCGCCGCGTCCATCAGCAGCCGCCGCTGGTGCTCGGCGAAGGCCTCGAAATCCGGCGGCATGCCGATCCGGTACCGCGCCGCCGCGACCCTCATTCGGCCGTGTCCAGCGGTCGGGTCCAGAACGTCATCGGATGCAGCACGTCGCCGACATCCACTTCGTCCCAACGCAGCAGCATGTGCATGCCGGGCTGGCGCACATAGCCGCGCTTGCACCAGAACGCCGTGTTGTCGCGGTGACCGGCAGGCCGGCGCGGATCGTCGTCGGCCCGGTCCACGGCCGCGAACGCGGTCAGATCGAACCCGCCCAGCGCGCGAGCATGCGCCTCGCGCGCATCGAAGAACGCATGGCCGATACCGCGCCCGCGATACTCGGGCAACAGTACCGACTCGCCGAAGTAGAACACCCGTTCGACCGCGAGATCCTGATGCGCGAACGGGCTCTGGAAGCCGGGATCCTCGTCCGACAGCGGCACCCCGGTCGACGCACCGATCACGCGGTCACCGTCGAAGGCGAGCACGCACACACTGCGCGGCGAGCGTGCATAGGCGGCCATGTAGTCGCGCTCGTAGGCCGGATCGCCCGTGTAGAGATAGGGCCAGTCACGGAACACCCGCATGCGCAGCCGCGCGACGTCGTCGAGGTGCGGAATCAAGGCCTCGCCCGAGACCACGCGTACGGAAGGGACGGAATCGGTCATGCCCGGAAGTCTTGCACGTACGCCGTCGCCGACGTGCCAAGGCCGCGGAGATCCGCGGCCCTGGCGAGGTGTTCCGTCCGGCTCAGTGCTCGGGCAGCGGCGGTGGTGTCGGGCCGCGGGCCGGTGCACCGCCGAGCGCGTACCAGTCCACCCGGCGGGTCGCCAGCATGACCGCGGCGAGGATCACGAACAGCAGCCCTGCACCCAGCACCAGCGCGTTGTCCTCCGACACCAGCAGGCCGTACAGCGCGGCATACAGCAGGCCCAGCATGCCGGCGAAGCCGAATCCCCACGCGCGGCTGCGCAGCACGGCCGCCAGATAGAGGCCGATCAGCCCGATGCACGCGGCGCTCGCGGCCAGGTACGCCGTGCCGAATGCGATGCGCTCCGACAGGCTCACCAGCAGCAGGAAGAAGATCGCCAGCGCCATGCCCACCAGCGCGTACTGGATCGGATGGATGCGCAACTGGCGCAGCAGCTCGAACATGAAGAACGCCGCGAACGTCAGCAGCACGAACAGCACGCCGTACTTGCTGGCCCGGTCGGCACGCACGTAGGCATCGACCGGATCCACCAGCGAGATGCCGAGCACGTCGAGATCGGCGCCGCTGTGTTCGAAGAACACCAGCGAGGCGAGCTCGCGATCGATTCGCGTGCCCTGGCGGTGCTGGCGCTGGGCATCACTGGCGAGCGAGGACACCGCCCACTCGGCGCGGAAGCCATCGGCGCCGATCGCACTCGACTGTGGCAGGAAACGGCCGTTGAACTGCGGGTGCGGCCACGGCGAATCCAGCGCGACCCGGGTATCGGACGCCAGCGGCACCACCGCCAGCGAGGCGCTGCCGGCCAGTTCGAACGCGAAGGCCGTACCGACGCGCAGCACGTCACCGGCCGACACCGGTGCAAGCGTCGCATGCACGCCCGCGCCCATGCCGTCGCCGGCGCCCTGTTCGACGGCAACCGCTGCGCCATCCACCTGCAGCCGCGGCGTGCCGCGCAAGCCGCGGACATCGGCGATGCCGTAGCTCAGATACGGACGCCCGATCCGGCGCGGCGCGACCGCATCGGCCGCATTCTCGGGGATGCGTGCTTCGAACGCGGCCCCCAGCTGGCCGCTGAGGCTGTACATCCGCACCTCGTGCAGACCGAGGCGGCGGGTGTACGGCGCCAGGGCGCCGGTCAGCGTGGCCGTCTGCGGGAAGAACTGCCAGGTCCCCGCGCGCTCGCGGTTCACGACGCCGAGCACGCGGCCCTGGGCATCGACATCCTCGACCGCCACCGTCTCGGTGTACGGCACCACGAGCACCGGCGGCGCCACCGCCTGGCGCCCCGCTTCGCTCTGGGCGATCCGCTCGATCGCCTCCTGACGGAACCGTTGCCGGTCGTGGATCACGCCCCGGATCATCAGCAGCGGCAACAGGATCGCGAGGCTCAGCCCCGCCACGATCACGATCTTCAACGCCAGGCGCATCGCCCCTCTCCATTCGGAACCAGCGCGCAGCCTGCGCGGCGCACGTGGGCCGACGATGGGGCGAGTGTGAAGTCGCTATGAAGTGGCCGATGGCCGCGGCAATTCGATCGTGGCTACGGCCCCGCCGCCGTCGCGGTTGGCGAGTGCCGCGCGCCCACCGTGCAGGGCGGCCACTTCCGCCACGAACGCCAGACCGATGCCGCTGCTGCGACTGCCGCCGTGCGGGCGCGGCAGCGAGTAGAAGCGTTCGAAGACGCGATCGAGCGCGTACGCCGGCACACCGGGACCTTGGTCGTCCACGGTGATCGCGATCCGGTCGCCCGCACGCGGCGCCAGCGTGACGGTCACGGCACTGTCGGCCGGTGCGAAGTCGCAGGCGTTGTCGACCAGATTGGCGACCATCTGCCGCAGCAGGAACGCATCGCCGACGACGACGGTATCGCGGCAGTCCGCGTCGATGACCAGGTGCACCGGCACGCGGCGCGGGTCGTCGCGGAATGGCGCCAGGGCCGCCTCGAGCATCGCCGCGACCGGCACGACGTCCGGCTGCTCGATCCGCTGGCGATGCTCCACCGCCGCCAGCGCCAGCAGCTTGTCGATCATCTGGGTCATGCGCTCGCCCTGGGCGACGACGGTCGCGGCGAAGCGCCGGCGGTCGGCGTCGGGAAGCGGCGTCTCCAGCAGTTCGGCCGCGCCGCGGATCGCCGACAGCGGCGCCTTGAGTTCGTGGGTCAGCGCGTGGACGTAGCGCTCCACGTACTGCTTGCCCTCCAGGCGCTCGCGCATGGTTTCCAGCGCCCGGCCGAGATCGGCGAATTCGCCTGCGGCATCGGGCAATCTCGCCAGCTCGCCGGCAGTGACCGCGTCGGCGTAGCGGCGCAGGCCGCCGAGCTGGCGCGAGAGCCACCAGGCGGCGAGCAGCCCGACCGCCAGCGCGGTGCCCAGCAGCACGAAGCCCCAGCGCAGGATCGTGCGCTCGCTGCGGGCGATGAACGGTGCGATCGCGCTGTTGGGTTTGGCCACGGTCAGCACGCCCACGATGCGCCGGCCGTCGCGGATCGGCGCGGCCACGTGCATCACCGAGGTGCTGTCGTCGTCGGGATCGCTGCGCGTGGAGCGGGCCCCGTACTGCCCGCGCAGCGTCAGCAGCACATCGTTCCAGCGCGAATAGTCACGGCCGAGATCGCGTCCGGCCGAATCGAACACCACGGTGCCGGCAGCGTCGGTGACGTAGACGCGGTACTCGGCCTGGGATTTGCGGAAGCCCCAGATGTTGGCGCCGATGTCTCGCGCACCGAGCGCGCGCACACGGGCCGCGAAGCGGCCGTCGTCGATGCGACCGGCCAGAAAATCGTCGGTGGCCAGTTCGGCGAGCACGTTGGCGGTGTCGGCCAGCGTGTCCTCCATCGCCTGGCGCACGCCGGGTTTGATCTCCTGGGTGAACACGCGCATCAGCAGGAACGCCGCCAGCGCGACGATCAGGAAGTAACCGAGCAGGATGCGCAGGCCGATGCGCACGTCAGTCGACGTCCAGCGAATAGCCGACGCCGCGATGCGTGCGCAGCGGATCGGCGGCCGGCGCGGCAGCGCGCAACTTCGCGCGCAGCGTCTTGACGTGGGTATCGACGGTGCGGTCGCCGGTCTCGGCCGCGTCTTCCCACACCCGCTCCATCAACTGCAGGCGCGAAAGCACCGCACCGGGACGCGCCAGCAATGCCGCCAGCAGCCCGTACTCGTAACGCGTGAGATCGAGCGCGTGGCCGTGGTAGCGGATGCGTCGCCCGTCCGCATCGTGCTCGAAGGCGCCGGTGCGCGTCACGCCGTCCCCCGTCTGCTGCACCGCGCCGCGACGCAGCGCGACGCGCACGCGCGCGACCAGCTCGCGCAACGAAAACGGCTTGGCGATGTAGTCGTCGGCGCCGAGATCGAAGCCCAGCACGCGCTCGGATTCCGCCGCCTGCGCGGTGAGAAAGATCACCGGCAATGGCACTGATCGGCGCAGTTCGCCGCACAGCGCGAACCCGCTCACATCGGGCAAGCCGACATCGAGGATCGCCAGATCGAACACGGCGTCGTGGACTGCCGCCCGTGCCTGCTGTCCATCGAGACAGTGGCGCACCGTGTGCCCGTCGGCCTGCAGCGCATAGATCACGGTCTCGGCGATCGCGATTTCGTCCTCGACCAGCAGGATGGCGCCCATGGAACCCACGACATCGGAAGTGCGCGCATCCTAACCCGCGCGCTCCGCAGGTCGTGACCTGCGCCGACGCCGACGGCGCAGGACCGGGGCGCTCCGCGGCCGTGTCTTACAGCGTCATGGGTGGAATCGGCGTCGCCTTGGGCGGGCCTCTCCGGTCCTGCACGCATCTGCATCCCGAATAGCGCCAGCGCGAGACGATGTCCTGCGGATCGACAAGGACCGTCTGGGTACAGCCCGACCACTCGTCCCGCCACGTGAGAATCCGCGAGCCGTCGCGGTTCTCGTAGGTCGTGGTCGGTGCCCCCCAGCGGCTCACGATCTCCGGCGCGGGATCGCCGACGTAGGACTGCATGATGTCGTTCGTCGTCAGCGGCCGCCTGTCCCGGAACAGCGGGCCTCTGAGCGCGCTCGGCTTGAGGCGCCCGCATTGTCCGATGTCCGCCGGACCCGCCGTGACCTCGGTCCCGGACGGAGGCCCGTCGGAGCCACCGGGGTGCGGATGCGACTGCGCACCGGCAGCCGCAGTGTTCTGGCCAACCGCGACGCCCGCCGTCGCAAGACCGATGGCACACACCAGGCCCATCACGCTCGACTCCATTGTGTTCTCCTTCGATGTTCGCCTGGACGACCGGACCGCCTGCCCGTGTTGCGCAGGCGCGATGCCGGAAGGCACCACACCGTAATGACGGAGCCCGACACGCGGCACCGCCGGCCATCCCGTGTCCCTGTCGGCGATTCCATGACGCGGCTGCCGGGGTTTCCTTCACCTCGAGCGCCGGTCCGCCTGCGTCCCGGGTACGCTGTCGCGATGAACTACCGCCACGCCTTCCACGCCGGCAATCACGCCGACGTCCTCAAACACGTCGTGCTGCTCGCGATCTGCGATGCGCTGACGGTGAAGCCCGCGCCCTGCTTCGCGCTCGACACCCATGCCGGCGCCGGTCTCTACAGCCTGCTCGACGAACAGGCGCAGCGCACGGGCGAGGCCGACGGCGGCATCGGCCGACTGCTGGACGCACCGGCGCGAAGCCCGGCCGTGGCACGCTACCTCGACGCCGTCGCCGCATGCCGCGCCGCGCATGGGGAGGCGACCTACCCCGGCTCCCCCTGGCTGCTGGCACACGCGCTGCGCGCGCAGGACCGGATCGCCTGCTGCGAGATCGAGCCCGGCGCGCAGGCGGCGTTGCGTCAATCGGTCGGCCGGGACCCGCGCGTGGCCGTGCACGCCCGTGACGGCTACGAGGCCTGCCGGGCGCTGCTGCCGCCGCGCCAGGGCGGGCAGGCCTTCGCACGCGGCCTGGTCCTGATCGACCCGCCCTACGAGGCCCAGCGCGCCGAATTCGATACCGCGTTGTCGGCGATGCGTGATGCGATGAGCCGCTGGCCGCAGGGCATCCAGGCGTTGTGGTATCCGATCAAGCAGCGCCGCACGCTGACGCCGTTCTTCCGCGCCGCCGGCAAATTGCAGACCCGCTCCACTCTGGTGGTGGAGCTGCTGGTCCGGCCGGACGACTCGCCGCTGCGCATGAACGGCAGCGGCCTGCTGCTGCTCGATCCGCCGTGGCAGCTCGCGACCTCGCTGTCGCCGGCGCTGGACGAACTCGGGCGACGCCTCGGCGAGGACGGCGCAGGCAGCACGCGACTGCACTGGTTGCGCGAGCCGGCTTGATTCGTGGCGCGGGGGCGAAGTGAATGCGCCCGTCCCGGTGCCGCGTGTTCATCTCTTCACGATGTCTGAATCGCACCACCGGTTAAGGTCCGGGCACCACCTTCGTGTCCTCCCCGATGACCGCACGCAACCGCCTTCCCCCGTGGCATGAAGAGATCCGCCTCGCCAATGGCCGCCAGGTCCTGATCCGCCCGATCCGTCCGGCCGATGCCGAGCCGCTGCGTGCGGCGTTCGCGCTGCTCGAGCCCGACGAGGTGCGGCAGCGGTTTCTGTATGCGAAGCCGGAACTCTCTCCCGAAACCGCCAGCAGGCTGACCCAGCCGAATCCCAAATCCGAGTTCGTCCTCGTCGCCGCGGAACCGCTGACGCCGGGCGATGCGCTCGTGGGTGCGGTGTCGCGGGCGGCGATCCTGCCGGGCACGCGGCAGGCGGAGTTCCACATCCTGGTGAGCCACTACGTGGCCGGCATGGGCCTGGGCCGCCATCTGATGCGCCGCCTCGTCCGCTGGGCCAAGGGCAAGCGTCTGGAGCGCCTGTACGGCGACGTGCTGGAGGAGAACGAGCCGATGCTGGCGCTCGCCAAATCGCTCGGCTTCCAGCGCGAGTCGATCGATACGCCGGGGATGGTGCGGGTGTCGCTCGAGCTCAAGCGCGCCGCGGCGCCCGATCCTGTGCCCGGCATGCCGCTGGGCTGAGCGGACCCGGGGCCGGCCCCGGTCGCAGGTCCCGAGACGCCTTCGTTTAGACTTTTGCGCACGCAGCGCCGGCCGCGAGGCCCTGGGCGCTGCTGTCGTATCCGCGTCCGTTGCCGAAAGCCCGCATGACCAAGCCTTCCGTTTCCGCTCCGCCCCTCCCCGCCGCCGGCCAGTCACGTGCCTGGTGGCGTGCGCCCGCCAGCCGCAGCGCGCTCGCCTGGGCCGTGCGCCAGGCGGCGAGCGCGCACGCGGGGCCGCTGTTGCTGGTCGCGCGCGACAATCACGGCGCGCATCAGCTGGAGCACGATCTCAAAACGCTCGGCGCCGGTGACGACACCCTGCCCGTGCTGGCGTTTCCGGACTGGGAGACGCTGCCCTACGACCGCTTCAGCCCGCATCCGGACATCGTCTCCCAGCGCCTGGCCGCCCTGCATCGCCTGCCGGGCCTCGAGCGCGGCATCGTCGTGGTGCCGGTGCAGACGCTGATGCAGCGCCTGGCGCCCGTGCGGCACGTGGTCGGCAACAGCTTCGACCTGCGCGTGGGCCAGACGCTCGATTTCGAAGCCGAGAAGCGCCGGCTCGAGAGCGCCGGTTACGGCCATGTGCCGCAGGTGCACGATCCCGGCGACTTCGCCGTGCGCGGCGGGCTGCTCGACGTCTACCCGATGGGCGCCGACCAGCCCTACCGCATCGAACTGTTCGACGATGCGATCGAATCGATCCGCGCATTCGATCCCGAATCCCAGCGTTCGCTCGACCGGATCGACGCGCTGCGCATGCTGCCCGGTCGCGAGGTGCCGCTGGACGACGCCGCGACCACGCGCGCGATGGATGCGCTGCGCGAGCGTTTCGACATCGACACCCGGCGCAGCGGGCTGTACCAGGATCTCAAGGCGGGCGCGGCCCCGGCCGGCATCGAGTACTACCTGCCGCTGTTCTTCGAGGCGCCGCGGCGCGCCCTGATCGACGCCGGCACGGCGCCGGTCGCGACGGCCACGCTGTTCGATTACCTGCCCGGAACCACGCTGCCGGTGATCGATACCGGCACCTCGGCCTGCGCCGACCAGTTCTGGCAGCAGATCGCCCACCGTTACGACCAGCTGCGCCACGACATCGAACGGCCGCTGCTGCCGCCGGGCGAGCTGTGGCTGGCGCCCGACGCGCTGCGCGAGCGGCTCAACCAGGGCGTGCGCATCGAGGTCTGCGATGCCGAGCATCCGCGCCATGCCCAGGCATCGCCGCTCGGTGACCAGCCCGCACCGGACCTGCCGCTGGCGGCGCGCGATCACGTACCGGCCGATGCGCTGGTCAGCTTCCTCGGCAGCTATCCCGGCCGGGTGCTGATCGCCGCCGATTCGGCCGGCCGGCGCGAGGCGCTGCTCGAAATCCTCCATGCCGGCGGGTTGCGCCCCGTCGTGCTGCCGGACGTGCCGCGCTTCGTGGCCGACACCGAGGCCCGCTTCGCGATCGCGGTCGCGCCGCTCGACAACGGCTTCGCCCTCGATACGCCGCAACTGACCCTGCTGACCGAGCGCCAGCTGTTTCCCGAGCGCGCCGCGCAGCCGCGTCGCCGCACGCGCGTGGCCGCGCGCGATCCCGAGAGCATCATCCGCGACCTCGGCGAGCTCAGCGAAGGCGCGCCGATCGTCCACGAGGACCACGGCGTCGGCCGCTACCGCGGACTCGTGGTGCTCGAGGCCGGCGGCCAGCCGGGCGAATACCTCGACATCGAATACGCCAAGGGCGATCGCCTGTACGTGCCGGTGTCGCAGCTGCATCTGGTCAACCGCTATTCCGGCGCGTCGCCGGAGACCGCGCCGCTGCATTCGCTCGGCGGCGAGGCCTGGACCAAGGCCCGCAAGAAAGCCGCCGACAAGGTGCGCGACGTCGCTGCCGAACTGCTGGAAATCCAGGCCAAGCGCCAGGCGCGTGCGGGCCTGGCGCTGGAGGTGGACCGGACGATGTACGAGCCGTTCGCGGCCGCGTTCCCGTTCGAGGAAACGCCCGACCAGCACGCGGCGATCGAGGCGATGATCCGCGACCTCGGCTCCAGCCAGCCGATGGACCGCGTGGTCTGCGGCGACGTCGGCTTCGGCAAGACCGAAGTCGCCGTGCGCGCGGCCTTCGTCGCCGCCGCGGCCGGCAAGCAGGTCGCGGTGCTGGTGCCGACCACGCTGCTCGCCGAACAGCACTACCGCACGATGGCCGACCGCTTCGCCGACTGGCCGATCCGCGTCGAGGTGCTGTCGCGCTTCAAGAGCACGAAGGAGATCAAGACCGAACTGGAGAAGCTCGCGCGCGGCGAGATCGACGTGATCGTCGGCACCCATCGCCTGCTGCAGCCGGACGTGAAGTTCAAGGATCTCGGCCTGGTCATCGTCGACGAGGAACAGCGCTTCGGCGTGCGCCAGAAAGAAGCGCTCAAGGCGCTGCGCGCGAACGTGCACCTGCTCACGCTCACCGCGACGCCCATCCCGCGCACGCTGAACATGGCGATGGCGGGGCTGCGCGACCTGTCGATCATCGCCACGCCGCCGGCGCACCGGCTTGCGGTGCAGACCTTCGTCGTGCCCTGGGACGACGCGCAGTTGCGCGAAGCCTTCCAGCGCGAACTCAGCCGCGGTGGCCAGGTGTATTTCCTGCACAACGACGTCGAGAGCATCGGCCGCATGCAGCGCGAACTCGAAGAGCTCGTGCCCGAGGCGCGCATCGGCATCGCCCACGGCCAGATGCCCGAGCGCGAACTCGAGAAGGTGATGCTGGATTTCAACAAGCAGCGCTTCAACGTACTGCTGTGCTCGACGATCATCGAGTCGGGCATCGACATCCCCAATGCCAACACCATCATCATCAACCGCGCCGACAAGTTCGGCCTCGCCCAGCTGCACCAGCTGCGTGGCCGCGTCGGCCGTTCGCACCATCGCGCCTACGCGTATCTGGTGATTCCCGACCAGCGCTCGATCAGCAGCGATGCCAAGAAGCGCCTGGACGCGATCGCGTCGATGGACGAGCTCGGCGCGGGCTTCACCCTGTCGACCCACGATCTGGAAATCCGCGGCGCCGGCGAACTGCTCGGCGAAGGCCAGAGCGGGCAGATGGCCGAGGTGGGCTTCAACCTCTACACCGAGCTGCTGGAGCGTGCGGTGCGCAGCATCAAGCAGGGCAAGCTGCCGGACGTCGACGCGGTGGAGGCGCGTGGTGCCGACATCGAGCTGCACGTGCCGGCGCTGATCCCCGAGGATTATCTGCCCGACGTGCACACGCGCCTGATGCTCTACAAGCGCATCAGCAGCGCGCGCAATCTCGACGCGCTGCGCGAGCTGCAGGTCGAGATGATCGACCGCTTCGGCCTGCTGCCCGATCCGGCCAAGCATCTGTTCGCGATCGCCGACCTCAAGCTGCAGGCGACCGCACTGGGCCTGCGCAAGATCGATCTCGGTGAGACCGGCGGCCGCGTGCAGTTCACCGAGAAGCCCAGCGTCGATCCGATGGCGGTGATCCGGCTCATCCAGGGCCAGCCCACGCACTACAGGATGGACGGCCCCGACAAGCTGCGCGTCACGCTGGACCTGCCGGACGCGGAGGCCCGCATCAAGACCGCACGCGGTCTGCTGATCGCCCTGGCGCCTGCGGGCACGGGCTGAGCGCGTAACAGGCCGCGATCAGCCGCGGCGTCGGCGAGGCACGCCGGGCCGTCCCGCGGGACCATGCCGGCGGCGTCAGCTGTCCAGTCCCGCGTGCGCGGTCACAGCCGCGAGAACGACCAGGCCTGCATGCGTCCGTCGCGGTAGGGCATCACCCCGTGGAACGCGCGCGGATCGGTGTCGAACACCAGCGGCAGGAACTGGCGGTCGCCTTCCCACAGGGGCAGATCGAGGATGCGGTCGACGTCGACCCACTCCAGCGTGCCTTCCGGGTTCGACGCCATCGGCGTGCCCGCGAACGCCTCGATGACGAACAGGAACCCCAGCCAGTCCTCGCCGTGCTTGCCGAAGCCCGGCCAGCTGATCGTGCCCCGCAGCGTCATCGCCTCGCAGGTGATGCCGGCTTCTTCCATGATCTCGCGGCGCATCCCGGCGACGACGTCCTCGTCGGGCTCGACCTTGCCGCCGAGGCCGTTGTACTTGCCGAGGTGGTGGTCGCCGGGCCGTGCGTTGCGATGGATCATCAGCACCTGGCGGCGGTCGGGCGACAACACGTAGCCGAGGGTGGCGACGATCGGTGTGTAGGGCATCGGAACAGGTCGGCGAATCCGGGCCGGCGATTGTAGCGTTCCCGTGCAGAGCGCCCCGGCGTTCGCGCGGGCGGCGGGCGGGCCGACGTCCGCTGCGCCGCCAGCTAAGACCGCTCAGCCGCGCATCGCGCGCATGCGGTCGAGCACCGACTTCAGGGCCAGCGGGCGCACGGGCTTGGGCAGCAGCGACAGGCCGGTGGCGAGCGCATCGCCACGCACCGCGCCGGTGTCGTCGGCGCTGACGATCAGTGTCGGCCGCGCACCGAAGCGTGCCGCCAGTCGTGCCTGCAGCGCGATGCCGGTGTCGCCGTCATCGAGGTGGTAGTCGAACACCCACAGGTCGGCCGGCGCGCGAGCGAGCGCGTCCGCCGCTGCGTCGCCATCGCTCACCGCATCGACGCTGCAGCCCCAGCCACGCAACAGCTGCGCCAATGCCGCGAGCGCTGCGGGATCGTTGTCCACCACCAGCACCCGCGCGTCGCGAAGTCCCGCACGCGGGGGCGGCTGGGCCGTGTGACCGCCGTGCGCGCGCGGCACGGTGATCGAGAACACGGTGCCGCGTCCGCTCCGGCTGCGCAGTGCAATCGGCGCGTGCAGCAACTGCGCGATGCGGTCGGCGATCGCGAGCCCGAGACCGAGCCCCTGCCCGGCCGCGCCGTCGCCGCGCCGGAATTCCTCGAAGATCACCGCCTGCTGCGCAGCGTCGATGCCGGGGCCGGTGTCGTGCACCTCGATGCGCAGCCGGTCGCCCACACGGCGCACGCCGAGCAGCACGCCGCCGCGCGCGGTGTAGCGTACGGCATTGCCGAGGAAATTCTGCAGCACCCGCCGCAGCAGTTGCGGATCACTGTCGACCCAGAGCCGGCTGCGCACGTGGCGGAACGACAGGCCGCGGTCGGCGGCGAGCGCTGCGAACTCCGATGCCAGCGGATCGAGCACCTCGGCCAGCGGAAACGCGCGCGGCTGCGGCACCAGGCCGCCGGCTTCGAGTCGCGACATGTCGAACAGGCCGGTCAGCAGATCGCTGGTGGACTCCAGCGCGCCGCTGATCTGCCGCACGCGCGGCGCCACGTCGGGCGGCACCTGCTGCGACAGCGCATCGGTGAACAGCTGCGCCGCGTGCAGTGGCTGCATCAGGTCGTGGCCGACTGCGGTCAGGAAGCGCGTCTTGGCGAGATTGGCGCGCTCGGCCTCGCGGCGTGCCTGGTCCAGGCTGCCGGTACGCTCGGCCACGCGCTGCTCCAGCGTTTCGTTCGACAGACGCAGCGCGTGCTCGGTGCGGCGGAACGCGGTGACGTCGGTGAAGGTCGCGACGAAACCACCGCCGGGCATCGGATTGCCGCGGATCTCGATCACCTGGCCATCGCCAAGCGTGCGTTCGGCGACATAGGGCGTGCCGGCGCGCATATGGCGCAGACGCTTGTCGACCTCCGCGTCCACCTCGACCGCACCGAGCAGCCCGCTGCCCACGTTGTGGCGCACCAGGGCCGACACCTCCACCCCCACCCGCAGCAGCGACGGCGGATAGGCGAAGAGTTCGGCGTAGCGCGCATTCCATGCCACCAGGCGCAGGCGCTCGTCGACGACGCTGATGCCCTGGCTCATGTTCTCCAGCGCCGCCTCCAGCACCCGCTGGTTGAAGCGCAGGTCCTGCGAGGCCCGGCCGACGATCTGCACCACGGTTTCGAGATCCGGCCCGGCGTCGCGGCGGGCGGCCTCGAGCAGCAGGCGCGCCGACGCCGCGCCGAGCACGGCGGAGAGTTCGCGTTCCAACTGCGCCTGGATCGCGATCGGCACCGGCCCCTGCATCGGCGCGTCGCGCAGCAGACGGTCGACCCGCGCGGGCGGCAGAAAGCGCCGCCCGGCACTGGCCAGGGTCAGGCGGCTGGCACCGGCCCGTGGCGCGGCATCGGCCACCGGCCCCCGGCGCAGTCCGGCAAGCAGCGTGACTGCCGTGCCCACGAACAGGCTCGCCCCGACCGCGCGGCCGAGCCGGCTCCAGCCGGTCAGCCCGAACAGCGCATCGGGCGCCAGCCAGACCAGGCCCAGCGGGCCGTCGCGCAGCCACTGCGGCTGTGCATCGACCACCAGCATCAGTGTCGGCAGCAGCATCACCCAGCACCAGGCGAGGAATCCCGCGACTACACCCGCCAGCGCCGCGGCCGGCGGCGTCTGCGGGCGCAGCACCGCGAAACCGAGCGCCGGCACCAGCGTGGCCAAGGCGGAGAACGAGACCGCGCCGACATCGGCCAGTGCGTCGTTGCCGCTGACCAGCCGGCTGTAGAGCCAGCCCGAGAGCATGATCGCGACGATCACGCCCCGGCGCAGCAGCAGCAGCGCGCCGCGATGGTCGTTGCCGTCGCCGCGCGACCACACGCCGCGCAGCAATCCAGGCGCGAACCAGTGGTTGCCGATCATCAGGCTCAGCGTCAGCGTGCTGACCACCACCATGCCGGTCGCGGCACTCAGCCCGCCGAGAAACACCAGCAGCGCCAGCCCCTCCTGCCCCATCGCCAGCGGCAGCGCCAGCGCGTACATGTCCGACGACACCGAATCGCCCAGCAGCGCCTGTCCCGCGCGCGCGAGCGGCAGCATCGGCAGTGCGATCAGCAGCAGATACAGGGGAAACCGCCAGCGCGCCGCACGCACGTGGGCCTCGTCGCGGCACTCGACGATGCCCACGTGGAACTGGTGCGGCATGATGAACATCGCCGCCGCGCCCAGCAGCACCAGCGGCACGAAACCACCCGCCGACGTCACCAGCGGCGACGCCGGCACGTCCGGCAGGCCACGCAGTCCGAACCAGACGAACAGGCCCAGCGCCAGCATCGCCGCGAGCTTGAACAACGACTCGAACGCCATCGCCAGCACCAGGCCGCGGTTGTGCTCGGCCGCGCTCGCGCGCCGTGTGCCGAACAGCATCGTGAACGAGGCCATCGCCAATGCCACATACAGCGCGCTGTCCTGCCACGGTGCCACCGCGTCGGCCTGGGCGGGTGGATGGCCGAGCAGCGTCGCATAGCTCATCGCGATGCCTTTGAGCTGCAGGGCGATGTAGGGCACCAGGCCGAGCGCGACGACCAGCGTCACCGTGGCCGCGAGCCAGGCGTCGCGGCCCAGCCGCGAGGCGATCAGGTCGGCCAGCGAGGTCGCGTTGCTGTCGCGTGCCAGCCGCACCAGTCGCACCAGCACCGGCCAGGCGAGCAGATGGAACAGGATCGCGCCGAGAAAGGTCGGCGGCAGCGGCCAGCCGTAACGCGCGGCCTGGGTGACCGTGCCGTAGAAGGTCCACGACGTGCAGTGCACCGCGAGCGACAGCACGTAGATGTGGCGCCAGCGCGCGGCGAACGCATCGGCGTGCCGCTCGCCATAGACCGCGGCCGCGAACATCGCGATCAGCCAGAGCGCGACCGCGGCCACGACCACGCCGACGCTCAGCATGTCGGCGTCGGCGGGCGTGATGTCGACTGCGGCGTCACGGCACGGCGTTCCCCGGAAATCGCGGCCGAGCATAGCGCAGGCCACCGGGCGCACGAAGGCCGCCCGGAGGCGGCCTTCGCGACGTACCACCGAGCGTCACGCATCAGAAGTTGTAGCGCACCGATACGTACCAGTTGCGCGGCCAGCCGTAATACGCGGTCTGGATGTTGCCCACGCTGGCGAACTCCTGGCCTTCGACCCTGTAGGTCTTGTCGGTCAGGTTGCGCACGCCCGCGCGCACCTGCCACACGTATTGCGGCGAGTCCCACACGCCGTAGGCGCCGACCAGCGTGTAGGCGTCCTGGCTGAGGTTGGCGCGGTTGTCGACCGACAGCCAGGTCTCGCTGCGATAGGACACGTCGCCGCCGACGCTGACCATGCCGCCGTTGGCGAGCGGAAACCCGTGCTGCAGGGCCACGCGCGCGGTCCATTCCGGCGAGAACGGCACGTGGTCGTGATTGACGCTGGGATCGAAACCCGGGAACGCCGGATCGAGGCGGAAATCGTCGAACCGCTTGTACTGCGCATCGAGATAGCCGAGCTGCGCGCTGAGCGTGGTGGTCTCGCCGAGCAGCGCGCTGCCTTCGAACTCGATGCCCTTGATCTCGAGCTCGGCGGCATTGAGCACCGGGAACGTGCCGACATCCTGCGACACGCGCGCCTGGAAATCCTTGTACTCGCTCCAGAACGCCGCGACGCTGCCGCGCAGGCGGTTGTCGGCCGAGCTGCCCTTCATGCCCAGCTCGTAGGTCCAGACGAATTCCGGATCGAAATCCGGCGCTGCAGCGTCCGCGGTGCTGTTCGCACGGCCGTTGAAACCGCCCGACTTGAAGCCGCGGTTGGCCGACACGTAGCCCATCAGGTTGTCGGAAAACGCCTTCTGCAGGCTCACCGATGGCGTCCACGCGGTCCAGCTCTTCTTCGCGCTGAAGGCCACCGTCTCGCCGAGCGCGGTGAACGGTACGCCCCAGAACGTGCTGGTGCTGCGGTCGTAGTCCTTGGTGTCGCGCGTCCAGCGCAGGCCGGCGGCCAGCGTCCAGGTCGGCACGAATTCCCAGTTGGCATGCGCGAAGGCGGCGACGCTCTCGGTGCTCAGGTCGTCGCCGATCGTGCGCAGGAACGAGATCGGCACGCCGGCGAACGCGAACAGATCGTCCGCATAGGCCTCCTGGTAGGACGGCACGTCCTCCTTCATGTAGTACGCGCCGAACGTCGTCTGCAGGTTGCCGCCGTTGTCGAGTTGCAGCTGGAATTCCTGGCTGAACTGGTTCTGGTCGAGTGCGACCAGCACGTCGCCGAGCTCGAACTCGGAGGCGTCGATGTCGATGAAGGAATTCGTCTCCAGCTCGCGGTAGGAGGTGATGCTCTTGAACAGGACGGCGTCGCTCAGGTCCCACTCGGCGGCCAGCGACACGCCCGAGTGCTTCAAGGACTGGCCCTGGTCGGGTCGGAAGGAGGTCCGCGCGGTGAAGTCGAACTCGCCGGTCGGTGCCGGCAACAGGGTCACCGTGCCCAGCGCGAGGTCGGTGCGGCGCAGCGGCGCGGTGGGCTGGCCGAGCGACAGCGCGGCATCCTGCTTCGTGTAGTCGAGCGACAGCGTCGCGCGGAAGACGTCGGTGGGCTGGAACGCGATTTTCGCGCGCAGCGCGCGGGTGTCGTCGTCGTTGTAGTGCTTGCCGGTGTCGCGGTCGCGGATGAAACCGTCGTGGTTGAGCCACGCGCCGGCGATGCTGGCGGCCACCGTGTCGCTGAGCTGGCCGGACACGTAGAACCGGCCTTCCGCGCGGCCGTGGTCGCCGCCGGTCAGCTCGACCGCGCCGCCGGTATCGTCGAAGGGATTCTTTGTCGTGACCTTGATCGCGCCGCCCGTGGAGTTCTTGCCGTACAGCGTGCCCTGCGGGCCGCGCAGCACTTCGACCTGCTGCACGTCGAACAGCGAGAGCAACGCGCCGTTGATGCGCGAGTAGTAGACGTCGTCGACGTACAGGCCCACGCCCGGATCGAAGGTCTGCAGCGCATCGGGCTGGCCGATGCCACGGATGAAGGCGTTGACGCTGTTGGCCGAACCGCGGCCCTGCACGATGTTGAGGTTGGGCACCGCGCCCTGCAGGCCGTCGATGTTGCTGGCCTGCAGATCCTTGAGCTGCTCTTCGCCGAAGGCGCTGACCGCGACCGGCACGTCCTGGATCGATTCGCTGCGGCGACGCGCGGTCACGGTGACCGAGTCGAGCGTCGTGGCCACGTTCGATTGCGCGGCGGTGGCCTGCGCCGGCGCCTGCTGGGCGTGGACCGCCGGCATGGCGAGGCCGAGACCGATGGCCAGGCCGAGTGTCGAATACCGGATCGTGTTGCGCTTCATGTGTCCCCTCCCACGGGTCGCCAGGTCGTGCGGCACGCTGCCGCCCGATGGCAAGACTAGGGAGCGCGCGCGGCGGGCGGCATCGTACCTTCGGACAATGGCCGCGGATGCGCAGCGACTCCGACACTGCGCCCCATCTGGCCGTCCGGCCGCGGGAAAGTATGTGACTCCATGGATTTCGTGATCGTGCTCGGCGCGCTGGTGTTTCTGATGGTGGTCGCCTACCGCGGCTACAGCGTGATCCTGTTCGCGCCGATCGCGGCGATGGGCGCGGTGCTGCTGACCGACCCGTCACTGGTGGCACCGATGTTCACCGGCCTGTTCATGGACAAGATGGTCGGCTTTCTCAAGCTGTATTTCCCGGTGTTCCTGCTCGGCGCGGTGTTCGGCAAGCTGATCGAGATCTCCGGTTTTTCGAAGTCCATCGTCGCCGCGACGATCCGCCTGTTCGGGCCCAGGCAGGCGCTGCTGTCGATCGTGGTGGTGTGCGCGCTGCTGACCTACGGCGGCGTGTCGCTGTTCGTCGTGGTGTTCGCGGTGTATCCCTTCGCGGCCGAGCTGTTCCGCCAGAGCGACATTCCCAAGCGCCTGATCCCGGGCACAATCGCGCTCGGCGCGTTCACCTTCACGATGATGGCGCTGCCCGGCACACCGCAGATCCAGAACATCATTCCCACCGCGTTCTTCGGCACCGATTCCTGGGCCGCGCCGGTGCTGGGCACGCTGGGTTCGGTGCTGATCTTCGCCTTCGGCATGCTGTACCTGGAGTGGCGCCGCCGCGTTGCGGTGGCGGCGGGCGAAGGCTACGGCACCGAGCTGCGCAACGAGCCCGAGCCGTTCACCGGTGGCCGGCTGGCGCATCCGCTGATCGCGCTGCTGCCGCTGCTGCTGGTGGGCGTGGCGAACAAGCTGTTCACCGTGCTGATTCCGCGCCTCTACGGCAGCAGCCACACGTTTCCCTCATCGGCGATGCAGGACGCGGTGCCGGTGGTGCAGGACATCTCGCGCATCGCCGCGATCTGGGCGGTCCAGGGCGCATTGCTGGTCGGCATTCTCGCGGTGCTGTGTCTGGCCTGGCGGCCGGTGACGGCGAAGTTCGCCGAGGGCACGAAGACCGCGGTCGGCGGCGCGCTGCTGGCCTCGATGAATACCGCGTCCGAATACGGCTTCGGCGCGGTGATCGCCGCGCTGCCGGGCTTCCTGCTGGTCGCCAACTCGCTGAACTCGATTCCCGATCCGCTGGTCAACGAAGCGGTCACCGTCACCGCGCTCGCCGGCATCACCGGCTCGGCATCCGGCGGCATGAGCATCGCGCTCGCGGCAATGGCCGAGAGCTTCATCGCCAATGCACAGGCAGCGGGCATTCCGATGGACGTGCTGCACCGGGTGGCGGCGATGGCCTCGGGCGGCATGGACACGCTGCCGCACAACGGCGCGGTGATCACCCTGCTCGCGGTGACCGGCCTCACCCATCGCCAGAGCTACAAGGACATCTTCGCGATCACGCTGATCAGCACCGCCGCGGTGTTCGCGGTGATCGCGGTGTACTACCTCACCGGTTGGGTCTGACCGGCGACGCCGCCTGCAGCTGCGCGCGCGTCCACTGCACGATCGCCTGCGCAGGCATCGCGCCCGACTGGCGCGCGAGTTCGCGACCACCGGCGAACAGCACCAGCGTGGGAATGCTGCGGATGCCGAGGCGCCCGCCGAGGACGGCTTCGGCCTCGGTGTCCACCTTCGCCAGCGCGACCTCAGGCGCCAGCGCGCGCGCCGCCGCTTCGAACGCCGGCGCCATCGTCCGGCACGGGCCGCACCACGGCGCCCAGAAGTCCACCAGCAGGGCCGCGTCTGCACGCACGGCGTGGGCATCGAAACCGCCGGCATCGAGTGCGAACGGCGTATCCGGGCGCAGATGAGCCCCGCAGCGGCCGCACGTGGGCGCATCGCCGAGCCGGGCGGCAGGCACGCGGTTGCGGCTGTGGCAGTGCGGACAGGCGACGATCAGAGAATCGGACATGGCGGACTCGCAGCGGAACGGCAGGCACGAGCATGCACCTGCGCGGGTCGATGCACGGCGATGCGCTGGCTCAGCCGGCCGGTGGCAGCAGACGCGCGATCAGTGCTTCGTACAGATCCGGCAGCGCGTCGAGATCGGCGACGCGGATGTGCTCGTCGACCTGGTGGATGCTCGCGTTGACCGGACCGATCTCGATGCACTGCGCGCCCAGCGGGGCGATGAAACGCGCGTCCGACGTGCCGCCGCCCGTGCTTTCCTCGGGCGGCGCGCCGGCGAAGGCCGTCAGGACGTCGCGCGCCGCGGCGCGCAGCGGGCCCTCCGGCGTGTAGAAGGGCTCACCGCTGCGGTGCCAGGCCAGCGTGTAATCGAGCCCGTGGCGATCGAGCATCGCCGCGATCTCCGCCTCCAGTGTCGGCGCGTCCCAGTGCGGCGTGTAGCGCAGATTGAACTGCACGGTCGCCACGCCGGGAATGACATTGGTCGCACCGGTGCCGGCGGCGATGTTGCTGATCTGCAGGCTGGTCGGCGGAAAGGATTCGTAGCCCTCGTCCCAGCGCCGCGCGACGAGTTCGGCCAGCGCCGGCGCGGCGTCGTGGATCGGATTGCGCGCCTTGTCCGGATAGGCGACGTGGCCCTGCACGCCGCGCACGGTCAGCGTCGCCGACAGGCTGCCGCGGCGACCGACGCGCAGCAGATCACCCAGCGTCGCAGTCGACGACGGCTCGCCGGTGATGCACCAGTCGATGCGCGTGCCCCGCTCCTGGAACGTGCGGGCGACGCGGCGCACGCCGTCGATCGCATCGCCCTCCTCGTCCGAGGTCAGCAGCAGTGCGAGCGTGCCGGTGTGGTCCGGATGCGCGGCGACGAAACGCTCGGCCGCGACGACAAAGGCCGCGACGCCGCTCTTCATGTCGGCCGCGCCGCGCCCGTAGAGCATGCCGTCGCGGATCTCCGGCGCAAACGGATCGGACGTCCACGCCTCCACCGGCCCGCTCGGCACGACATCGGTGTGGCCCAGCAGCACCAGCACCGGCGCGCCCTGCCCGTGCGTGGCCCAGAGATTGTCGACGTGGCCGTAGCGCAGCGACTCGATCGAAAAGCCCGCCGCCTGCAGACGCGCGGCGATCAACGCCTGGCAGCCGGCATCGTCGGGCGTGACGGAGCGGCGTGCGATCAGGTCGCGGGTGAGATCGAGGACGTCGGACATGGCAATTCCTCAGCGGTAGGAGCGCGCTTGCGCGCGAAAAGGCGTTCCCGCACAACGCCCATCGCGCGCAAGCGCGCTCCTACAGGGCGATGCCGCACACGATCTGCATCCGGCATGGAATGTTTACGAAGCGATCGCGCCGCCACACCGGATCAATCGATGCCGAAGCGATTCTTGAAGCCGTTGTCGCTGAAGCCCTGGGTGATCGTGCCGTCTTCGGTGACCACCAGCGGACGCCGGATCAACTGCGGATATTCACGCAGCAGCAGCTTCCACTCGGCATCGCTCGCGGCCGCCTTGCGGTTGTCCGCCAGCTGCCGCCACGTGGTCGAGGACTTGTTGACCATCGCCTCGAAACCGCCGAGCTTGCCGGCCCAGTCGACCAGCGTCTCCGGCGTCGGCTTGGCATCGCGGTAGTCGACGAACGTGTGCGCGACGCCGAAGCGGTCCAGCCACTTGGTCGCCTTCTTGCAGGTGTCGCAGTTCTTCAGGCCGTAGACGGTGGCGGTCATCGCGCTCAGTCCGCCAGGCCGCGCAGCAGTTCGTTGACGCTGGTCTTGCTGCGGGTCTTCTCGTCGACCTGCTTGACGATCACCGCGCAATACAGCGAATGCGAGCCGTCCTTGGCCGGCAGCTGGCCCGACACCACGACGCTGCCCGGCGGCACGTAGCCGTAGCTGATCTCGCCGGTCGCGCGGTTGTAGATGCGCGTCGACTGGCCGATGAAGACACCCATGCCGATCACGCTGTGGTGGCCGACGACGACGCCTTCGACGACTTCCGAACGCGCGCCGATGAAGCAGTGATCCTCGATGATCGTCGGGCTGGCCTGCAGCGGCTCGAGCACACCGCCGATACCGGCGCCACCCGAGAGGTGCACGTGCCTGCCGATCTGCGCGCAGGACCCCACGGTCGCCCAGGTGTCGACCATCGTGCCCTCACCGACGTAGGCGCCGATATTGACGAAGCTCGGCATCAGCACGACATCGCGGCCGAAATAGGTGCCGCGGCGCACGGCCGCACCCGGCACCACGCGCACGCCGGCGGCCTTGAACCTGGCTTCGTCGTAGCCGGCGAAGCGCGCCTCGACCTTGTCCCAGAACGGCGCCGGCTGTGCCTCGACGACGGCCATGTCGTTGGTGCGGAAGTACAGCAGCACCGCTTTCTTGAGCCATTCGTTGACCTGCCAGCCGCCGTTGCCGTCCGGTTCGGCGACGCGCAGTTCACCCGACTCCAGGCCCTGCATCGCCTGCTCGACCGCCGGTTTGACGGCATCGCCGATCTCGGCCGCGGTGAGGTCGGCGCGGCGCGCGAACGCGTCTTCGATGGTGGTGCGCAGGGCGTCTGTCATGGCGGGCGGGTCGCGAAAAACGGGGGCGCTATCGTGCCACGTCACCATCGATCGAGGCGAGCAGCGCCTCACGGAGCGCCGCCTGCGCCGCCTCGTCGAGCAGGGTCCCATCGCCCGCACTGAGCCGGAACACGTCTTCGACCCGCTCACCGAAGGTCGCCACGCGTGCGTCGTGCACGCGCACGCCGCGTTCGCGCAGCACGTGTGCGACGTCCGCCAGCAGGCCGGGGCGATCCGTGCAGACCAGACTGAACACCGTGTGCCGCCCGTCCGCGCTGGCGTTGAACTCGATGCGGGGCGGCACGCGGAAATGCCGCAGATGGCGAGGTTGGGCGCGCCGGGCCGGGCGCGGATCCAGGCGCTGGGTGAGCACCTCGGCCACCTTGCGTTCGATCGCCTCGAGTTCCAGCGCCTGTCGTGGATCGGCAGGCAGCACCTGGAAGAGGTCGAAGATGGTGCCGCCAGGGCCGTCCAGCGCGCGCGCCTGCTGGATCACCAGCCCCAGCCGGTCCAGCGTGATGACGATGCCCGAGAACAGGCCGTCGCGGTCCGGCGCATGCACGAAGACTTCCAGCGCCTGGGCACCGGCGCGCAGGCGGCGCGCGTCCACGACCACCGCGTCGGGCGCGGTGTCACGCAACGCGAGCGCCTGCCAGACCACCTGGTCCGCGCGTCCGCGCAGAAAGCTGTCCTGCGGAATGCGCGCGAACAGCGCATCGGCCTCGGCGTCACCGACGCCGTGCGCCGACAGCAGGCCGCGGGCCCGGTCGCGGGATTCGGCGATGCGCTCGACCGCCGCCACCGGGTGTTCCAGTCCGCGGCGCAACGCGAGTCGCGTCGCACTGCGCAGATCGGTCAGCAGGCGGTCCTTCCACGCGTTCCACAGCTTGGGCGAGGTGCCGGCAATGTCGGCGCAGGTGAGCAGGTAGAGGTAGTCGAGCCGTTCGCGATCGGCGACTTCGGTCGCGAACTTGTGGATCACGGCGGGATCGGAGATGTCGAGCTTCTGCGCGCTGGTCGACATCAGCAGGTGCCGGCGCACCAGCCACTCCACCAGCGCGGTATCGCTCTCGCCCAGGCCGTGGCCTTCGCAGAATTCGCGCGCATCGACGGCGCCGAGTTCGGAATGGTCGCCCCCGCGCCCTTTGGCGATGTCGTGGAACAGGCCGGCGAGCAGCAGCAGCTCGGGCTTGCGCAGCTGCGGCCAGACCTCGTGCGCGGCGGCGAAGCGCTCGTCCGGCGCCTCGGATGCGAAGCTGGCCATATTGCGCAGCACCGCGAGGGTGTGCTGGTCCACGGTGTAGACGTGGAACAGATCGAACTGCATGCGCCCGGTCACGTTGGCGAACTCGGGAATCCACACGCCCAGCACGCCCAGCCGCGCCATGCGCTCGAGCGTCCGCACCGGCACCGGGCCACGCAGCAGCGCCATGAACTGCTCGCGCAGCGCCATCGGCGCCTGGCGCCAGGCCGGCAAGGCGTGCAGCGATTCCGCCAGCGCACGCGCGGTCTGCGAATGCAGGCCACGCAGGGACGCGTGATCGGCCCAGACCGCGAACAGATCGAAGACGCGGGCGAGATCGCCGCCCGGCCAGACGTCGTCGCGCGCGACCAGATAGCCGCGCCGGGTGGCGAACTCGGCGTCGATCGGGACGACTTCGCCCTCGCCCTCGATCTGCTCCTCGAAGCGCTGCAGCATGCGTTCGCTGATGCGCTGGACCACCGACGCGCTCCGGTAGAACTCCTGCATCATCTTTTCGACCAGCGGATTGTCCGCCTCGTCGACATGATGCAGACGTGCCGCCAATGTCTTCTGGTGATCGAAGCGCAGACGCTCCTCGGCCTTGCCCGCCACCAGGTGCAGACCGAAGCGCAGCCGCGACAGCGTGCGTCGCTCGCGCTCCAGCGTGGCATGCTCATCGACGCCCAGCTGGCCGAGCGCGATCAGTTCCTCGGTGCCATAGACCCCGAGTACGCGGCGCGCCATCCAGCGCAGGTTCTGCACGTCGCGCAGGCCGCCGGGGCCGTCCTTGATATTGGGCTCGAGATTGTCGGCCGTGTCGCCGAAGCGCGCGTGGCGCATCTCGAGTTCGCGGCGCTTGGCCTGGAAGAACTCGGCCGCGGGCCAGACCTTGTCGACACCGATCGCGTCCATCAGCGCCCGCACCTCGGCCAGGTTCGCGAGCAGCGGCCGCGCCTCCAGCAGGGCGGTGAGCACGGTCACGTCGCTCGCCGCCTGGGTGCATTCCTCGAAGCTGCGCACGGCATGACCGACCGGCAGGCCGAGATCCCACAGCAGCGCGAGCATCCGGCTCAGCGCATCCGCGTGTTCGGTCTGCACCCCGGATGCGCCGATGACCAGAAGATCGATATCGGAATGCGGAAACAGCTCGCCGCGTCCGTAACCGCCTACCGCGAACAGCGCCAGCGCCGCATCGCCTGGGATACACCGCGCCCACGCCTTGCGCACCCAGCCATCGACGGCGTTGGCACGCGCGGCGAGCAGACGGTCGATGTGCTGACCGGCGTCGAAGCCCTGGGTCAGCCGTGCGTCGTGCGCGGCCAGCGCCTCACGCGCCTCCGCCACCCAGGCCGCATCGCCACAGTCGGCGCCGTTGGGGGGCATGGCGGCGCGTTCGGTCACGTCAGCGTGCGGCGCCGTCGAGGAAGGGCTCGTTGTCGTCCCCCGGAATGCGGGTGAGCACGTCGACCCCGTCCGCCGTCACCGCCACCGTGTGTTCCCACTGCGCGGACAGGCGACGGTCCTTGGTGACCACCGTCCAGCCGTCGGGCAGCACCTTGGTGAAGCGCGTGCCCTCGTTGATCATCGGTTCGATGGTGAAGGTCATGCCTTCCTTGAGCACCACGCCGGCACCCGGCGTGCCGTAGTGCAGCACCTGCGGCTCGTCGTGGTAGACCTTGCCGATGCCGTGGCCGCAATACTCGCGCACCACGCTGAAGCGTTCGGCCTCGGCGTAGGTCTGGATCGCATGGCCGATGTCGCCCAGCGTCGCGCCCGGCTTCACGGCATGAATGCCCCGCCACATCGCTTCCCGGGTCACTTCGACCAGGCGCCGCGCCATCACCGACGGCGTGCCGACGAAATACATGCGGCTCGTATCGCCGTGCCAGCCGTCCTTGATCACGGTGACGTCGATATTGATGATGTCGCCGTCCTTGAGCACCTTCGATTCGCTCGGGATGCCGTGGCAGATGACGTTGTTGGCCGAAATGCAGGTCGTCTTGGGATAGCCCTTGTAGCCGACGTTGGCCGGAATCGCCTGCTGCACACGGATGATGTGGTCGTGGCAGATGCGGTCCAGTTCCTCGGTGGTCACCCCGGGCTTCACATGGGGCGCGACGATCTGCAGGACCTCGGCGGCCAGCCGGCCGGCCACGCGCATCTTCTCGATTTCTTCGGGCGTCTTGGTGTGGATGCTCATGCGCGCATTATCGCGCAAAACGCCGCACCCCTGCCCCGCATGCGTCGCCCGCCGAGCGGCAGAGCAGACCTTCGTCGGCTCGCGGCACGCCGATCCAAGGGCTGCTGGCGTCTGGCCGGACGCGCTGCTACACTTCGCCGGCTGCGGACACTCCATCGGAGGCCGCGCCGCCCATGCCGGGCGTCACCGGCAAATACACACCCGCTGCCATTGCCCGTTTCCGGGGTGTTCCGTCGCTCGACGATGGAATCTGGATGACGGAGGCCGCGGGGAGGCCCAACCCCGGAACCCCCTGCGTCGTCGGCACACGGCTGCGCGGACCGCCATCACCCAAGCCTTGGCGGCCGGTTCCCCATCAGGAGTTCTGCAATGCCCCAGATCACCATGCGCCAGATGCTGGAAGCCGGCGTCCATTTCGGCCACCAGACGCGCTACTGGAACCCCAAGATGTCGCCGTACATCTTCGGCGCCCGCGGCAAGATCCACATCATCAACCTCGAGAAGACGGTTCCGCTGTTCAACGACGCGATGAACTTCATCTCGGGCATCGCGCAGAAGCGCGGCATGATCCTGTTCATCGGCACCAAGCGCAGCGCCCGCGAAGCGATCAAGGAAGAAGCCGAGCGTTGCGGCATGCCGTTCATGACCCAGCGCTGGCTCGGCGGCACGCTGACCAACTTCGCCACGGTGAAGAAGTCGGTGTCGCGCCTGAAGGAGCTGGAAGCGGCCGAGACCGACGGCACGTTCGACAAGCTGGTCAAGCACGAAGTGCTGGGCCTGCGCCGTGAGCGCGAGAAGCTGGAAGCCTCGCTCGGTGGCATCAAGGACATGAACCGCCTGCCCGACGCGCTGTTCGTCATCGACATCGGCCATGAAGACATCGCGATCAAGGAAGCCAAGAAGCTCGGCATCCCGGTGATCGCGGTCGTCGACACGAACTACGATCCGGCCCTGGTCGACTACGCGATCCCGGGCAACGACGACGCCATCCGCGCCGTGCAGCTGTACGCGAACGCGGCCGCCGACGCCGTGCTCGAGGGCAAGGCCGCCGCGCCGAGCGCCGCGACCGTGCGCGAGGACGAGTTCGCCGAAGGCGGCGAGAAGCCGGCCCGCGCCCCGCGCGGCAAGAAGGCCGACGAAGCGAAGACCGAAGCCGCACCGGCTCCCGCTGCCGAGTAACGGCAGCGACACGTGGCCGCCCCATGCTGGGCGGCCGCGCATCACGCCTTGCGCGGATCACGATCCGCGGGCGTCGATTCCCCGGCGGGCCCCGGCTCGTCCGACATCCCAAGAATTCAGAGGTCTCCAATGGAAATCACCGCATCCCTGGTCAAGGAACTGCGCGAGCGCACCGGCGCCGGCATGATGGAATGCAAGAAGGCGCTCAGCGAGAACGCCGGCAACATCGACGCGGCCGCCGAGGCGCTGCGCAAGTCCGGCCTGGCCAAGGCGGACAAGAAGGCCGACCGCGTCGCCGCCGAAGGCCGCATCGCCGCCGCCCAGAACGACAGCACCGCGGTGCTGGTCGAGATCAACTCGGAAACCGACTTCGTCGCCAAGGACGACAACTTCCTGCGCTTCACCGACGTGGTCGCCCAGACCGCGCTGACGTCCGGCGCTGCCGACGCCGACGCGCTGAAGGCCGCCAAGGTCGAATCGGGCGAGACGATCGAGGAAACCCGCGCCGCCGTCATCGCCAAGGTGGGCGAGAACGTGCAGGTGCGCCGCGTGGCCCGTGTCGAGAGCACCAACAACGTCGCCGCCTACGTGCACGGCGGCCGCATCGGCGTGCTGGTCGAGCTCAAGGGCGGCGATGCCGACCTGGCCCGCGGTCTGGCGATGCACGTCGCCGCGATGAACCCGCCCTACAACAAGGCGAGCGACGTCCCGAGCGATTTCGTCGAGAAGGAAAAGGAAATCGAGCTGGCCAAGATGTCCGAGAAGGACAAGTCGAAGCCGGCCGACATCCTCGAGAAGATCATCAGCGGCAAGATCAACAAGATCGTCAACGAGGTCACGCTGTACGGCCAGCCCTACGTACTCGACACCGACAAGACCGTCGAAGCCGTGCTCAAGGCGGCCGGCGCCGAGGTCATCGGCTTCCAGCGCCTCGCCGTCGGTGAGGGCATCGAGAAGGTGGTCGAGGACTACGCTGCCGAAGTGATGAAGCAGGCCGGTCTGGCCTGACGACAGCATCCGGCGCGCACGCGCCGGTGCGCTGCAAGAAAGCACGCCCGTCGGGCGTGCTTTTTTTATGTCCGGCCTGCCGAGCGAGCGCTGCCGTTGCGGCCTGTGCCACCGGATCCGCGTTGCGCTGCAAGGCGACGGATTCGTGCGGAAAACGCCGCTGCGGCAACTCTCGGCGTCCTCCGTACCGGCGAATCACTCTCACGCGCCTGGCCGCTCTGCCACCTTCGGTGGTTGTGCGATCCAATCGTGCGCCACGTCTGCTCGCAAGGACGGGCTCGCCTACGTTGCCGATCGCGCGCGCCCGAACGAAAACGCCCCAGGGTTGCCGGGGCGTGTTTCGCTCAAACGGATCCGGCGCGTCTCATTCCAGGTTGCGCACACCCAGTTCATCGAGCGCGTTGCGCATCAGGAGGGCCGCCTGCTCACTGAGCTTCTCGTTGTCGAGCGCATAACTGATCGTGGCTTCGATGAGCCCGAGATGGGTGCCGCAGTCGAAGCGTGTACCGCGGAAGCGGTAGGCATGCACGGGCTTTTCCTGCAGCAACGCCGCGATCGCGTCGGTCAGCTGGATCTCGCCTCCGGCGCCCGGCGTGGTGCTCTCCAGCAGCGGAAAGATCCGGCCATCCAGAACATAGCGCCCGACGACGGCGAGTGTGCTCGGCGCCTCTTCCGGCCTGGGCTTCTCCACCATCGAGCGGACCCGACCATGTCGCCCCTCGAAGGCGTCGGTTGCGACGATGCCGTAGCTGCCGGTCTTCTCGGCGGGCACGTCCTGGACCGCGATCATGCTGGCGCCGGTCTGCGCATGGGCATCGGCCATCTGCTTGAGCGCGCCGTCGCCGTTCCGGTTCCACAGCAGATCATCGGGCAGCATGACGGCGAACGGCTCGTCGCCCACCACTGGCCGGGCGCAGAGCACTGCATGGCCCAGACCGCGCGCCTCCGGTTGGGTGACGAAGATCGCACGCACGCCATCCGGCAGCGGACGCCGGATCTTTTCCAGCAGCTCGTGCTTGCCGGCAGCCTCCAACCGGTCTTCCAGTTCGTAGGCCTTGTCGAAATAGTCACCGATCGCATGCTTGTGCCGATTGGTGACGAAGATCAACGTATCGCAGCCTGCCTCGATCGCCTCGTCCACCGCGTACTGGATCAGGGGCCGATCGACGATGGGCAGCATCTCCTTGGGCACCGTCTTGGTGGCCGGAAGAAAGCGTGTGCCGAGGCCGGCAACCGGGAAGACGGCCTTGCGGATCCGCTGCGTCATGAAAGTCTCGCGTGTCGTGGGGGAAAGGCCACTATAGTGGCGCCCGTCTCGCGGACAGGTGATGCCTCCATGGGCGCGAATTCCGGAACGGCATCGCGCAGCGCGGTGCCGATCAACTCCAGATCGTAGCGCGCGACACCGTCGGTGAGCCGGGCGAGCGCTGCGGCAAGCTGCTCGCCGTGGACGGGTCGGGCTTCGGCCTGCAGGATCTTCGGATGCACCGTCGGCCGGTAGCGCTCATCCGCGTGGAACAGGGTCTCGTGAAGTTTCTCGCCCGGACGCAGGCCCGAGTAGATGATCGCGATATCCCGCTCCGGCTGCTTGCCGGCAAGCCGGATCATCTGCTCGGCGAGCAGACGGATCGACACCGGCTCCCCCATATCGAGGGTGTAGACGGCCTGCTGCGAGCCGATCGCAACCGACTGCATGATCAGCTGGCAGGCTTCTGGAATCGTCATGAAGTAACGGGTGACGTCGGGATCGGTCACGGTCACCGGCCCGCCGCGCCGGATCTGCTCGCGGAACAGCGGCACCACGCTGCCGGCGGAATCGAGCACGTTGCCGAAGCGCACGGTCACGAAGTGGGTGCTGTCGGATCCGGCCAGGTCCTGGCAGACCATCTCCGCCAGGCGCTTGGTCGCACCCAGCACATTGACCGGATCCACCGCCTTGTCGGTCGAAATCAGCACGAACGTACCGACCTTGGCCGCGATCGCTGCGCGCGCGACCATCCGTGTGGCCAGCACGTTGTTGCGGACACCTTCGCGCAACTGCTGCTGCAGCACCGGCACCTGCTTGTAGGCGGCCGCATGGAAGACGGCTTCGGGCGATGCGAGGCGAAGCGCATGACCGATGACCGCGCTGTCGCCGCAGTCACCCAGCACCGGCTTGATCTCGATGTTCGGAAAATCACGGCGCAGTTCGTTTTCGATCCGCGTCAGCGCCAGCTCGTCCATCTCGACCAGCGCGATCTGCGCCGCGCCGTGCCGCGCGCACTGTCGACACAACTCGGAACCGATCGAACCACCCGCGCCGGTGATCAGCACGCTGCGTCCGTGCAGCCAGGCACGGATCGCCTTCCAGTCGGGCATCACCGGTTTGCGACCGAGCAGATCCTCGATCGCCACTTCCTTGAGTTCACCCGGCAGCGAGCGCCCCTCGAGCAGATCATCGAGCCGGGGCACCGTGCGGAACGGAAGACCGGTGCGCTCGCAGGCGGCGACCACCCGGCGCATCGCTGGCGCGTCCGCCGACGGCATCGCGATGACCAGCAGCTTGGCCGCCGTCTCCGGGGCGATCGTCTCGACTTCGTCGACGCGCCCCAGCACCGGTACACCCTGCAGCTGACTGCCCCGCAGCTTGGGCGCGTCGTCGAGGAAGCCGACCGGATCGTACGCGCCCGTGCGCCGAAGATCGCGGACCAACGTCTCGCCAGCCTGCCCGGCCCCCAGGATCAGCACCCGCACCGCAGCCTGATCGAGACGGATATTGCCGTGATCCTTCCAGGCGCGGTACAGCAGACGCGGCATGCCGAGCATCGCGGCCAGCAGCAGCGGGTACGCGATCAGCACCGTCCTGGGCACGAGCGCGAGGCGGTTGTAGACGAACAGCACCAGCAGGATCGACAACAATCCGAGCACTGCCGCCTTGACGATGTTCATCAGGTCGGGAACGCTGGCGAAGCGCCACACCCCGCGATACAGCCCCACGCGCCAGAAGATCAGTCCCTGCGCGGCGAGAATCAATGCCGTCTCGACCGAGAACATCGAGAACGCGGGCGCCTGCTCCATCACCGAGTGCCGGAACTGGTGGAGGCCGATCCAGCACAGCCACACCATCAGCAGGTCATGCCCGATCACGGCGACGCGTGGTCCGAGCACCCCGAGCCGGGTCTTCAAATCAATCATCGCGCCTCATCCGTGACAGCCGAAGGCCGGCCTCCAAACCGGCGCGAAGTATGAACCAGGTGGCGGCAGTGCAGACGAACCACGCGGCAAAGACTCCGAGAGTCGTGGAAAGGGATCGCCCCTGAAGCGCATACAGGGCGAGAACGGAACACGACGTCCACGCGGCGTAGGCCAGTGTGACCCGCATGTGCGACGTACCGGCCTGTACGAGACGCTGGTAGAGATGCTGGACATGGGGCTGCCACCACCGTTCGCCGCGCAGCATGCGCGAAAGAAGTGTCAACGTGGCGTCAATCATGAATGCGGCAAGCGGCAATCCGAGCAGTGCCAGACCGGCGAGTTCCACTTCCGGCATCCACGCGAAAAGACACGCGATCAGATAGCCCAGGCTTCCGCTGCCCACATCGCCGAGGAAAATGCGCGCGCGCGGCGCGTTGAAGGGCAGAAAGCCGGCGCAGGCCGCGACGATCGCGACGGGAAGCATCGAGACACCACCGAGCACCAGCGCCCCCGCGGCGACCAGGATCGCCTGGGTGGTCGCGAGACCATCGATGCCATCCATGAAGTTCCAGACGTTCACCAGTCCGACGGCGAGTATCCAGACGCAGAGACACCACCACAGCGCAGCGCCGGCCGATGCCATGCCGATGGCGAGCAGGGTCGCCGCGACGATGTGTACCGCCAGCCGTACGAGCGCCGATAGCGGGCGGTGATCATCGAGCCAGCCGATTCCGGCCACGAGCACCAGCCCCGATGCGGCGCAGAACGCCAGCCCCCCGCCGCTCGCGTCCTGAGACGCCAGCCATACGAACACCGGAACGAGCGCGACGACGATCGCAATGCCGCCGCCCCGGGGCGTGGCCACGACATGACTGCGCCGGGCACCGGGCGCATCGATGAGGCGGCGGCGGAGCGCATACCGCCGCGCCCACCAGGTGCCGAGCAGCGCCGTGACGAAGACCAGCGCAGCAAGCGCCCATGGCGCGGACGAGTGCACTCAGACCACGGCGTAGTTCAGGAGGGGCTTGATCGTGCCCCATTCCTTGCAGCTCGGGCATTGCCAGTGGTGGCTGCGCGCGCCGAACCCGCATTGCTTGCAGCGGTAACTGGGATTGCGCACGAGCAACTGCTCGGTGATCAACCGCAGCTCCTGCAGCGTCCCGACGTGATCGACACCGTCGGCCAGCGTCAGCTCGATCAGCGCCGCCTCGCCGCGGACCGAAGGGCGATCCTTGAGCTGCCGCGCGAGATAGGTGCGCGCCGCGTGCACGCCCTCTTCCTGCTCGACGAGCCGGGTCAGCGCCAGCACCGGCGCCACGCCCTTGTAATGCTCGGTCATCTGCGACAGGAAATTCCGGGCCCCCGGCACGTCGCCGACGCGCTCGTACGCAGCAAGCAGGGGCGCGAGCAGTTCGGGAAGGAAATCCGGGTCGTGCCGCGCCGCCCGTTCGAACGCACGGATCGCGGCGGCGTCGTTGCCCGCGTCGATCTCGATGCGGCCCTCCAGCATGCCGGCGCGCACCGAGCCCGAATCGGCGACATAGGCCCGTGCGACCGCCGCGCGTGCGCCCTCGGCATCGCCGGCCGAGCGCAGTCGATCGGCGAGTTCGCATTCGAACTGGGCGATCAGCTTGCCCATCGGCTCGCCGGTCACGGTCTCGTAGCGCGTGGCGTTCTCGATCGCCTTGGCCCAGTCGCGTTCGGCCTGATAGATGCCGATCAGGTGCCGCAGTGCCTGCGGCGCACGCTGGTCGATCCGCGCCAGGTCGCTGAAGACGGTCTCCGCGCGATCCAGCAGTCCCGACTTCATGTAGTCCTCGCCGAGCGCCAGCAGCGCCTGGACCTTCTGCTGGTCGGTCAGATCGGCACGCTGGACCAGCCCCTGATGCAGACGGATCGCACGATCGACCTCACCCCGGCGACGGAACAGATGCCCCAGCGCGACCTGGGTTTCGAAGGTGTCCTTGTCGAGTTCGGCGATGTGCAGGAACAGCTCGATCGCCTTGTCGGGCTGCTCGTTGAGCAGATAATTCAGGCCCCGGAAGTAGGTCGTCGACAACCGGCTGACCTGGGTGTCGCTATGACGCTCGCCACCACGGCGCCCGATCACCCAGCCGCTGAGTGCGGCGATCGGCAGCAACAGGAAGAACCAGAACCATTCGGTCACAAACGCCATGCACACGCTCCATTAGGGGCCGGGCATGCCGTGCAAGCACGGCTGCGGAGTGCACGGCACGCCGCGCGCATCCGCCGACCCGCCGGCGGGCCGTCGATGATCCTACCTGTTCGGGGATCGGGCACGCCAACCACCTGGCGGCGCGCGGAAAATCAGAAGGCCTGCGCGTGGTGCGCAGCGCCGGAAGTCATTCGTCCGTCGGCATCGGCTGCACGTCGCTGACGCGGTCGCGCAGTTCCTTGCCCGGCTTGAAATGCGGCACATGCTTGCCCGGCAGGGCGACGGCATCGCCGGTCTTGGGATTGCGTCCCGTCCGCGGCGGACGGAAATGCAGCGAGAAGCTGCCGAAGCCACGGACCTCGATCCGTTCACCGGCCGCCAGCGCACCGCCCATCATCTCGAGCATGGCCTTGACCGCGAGGTCGACATCCTCGCCCTTGAGGTGCGCCTGGCGCTGGGTGAGCAGTTCGATGAGTTCCGACTTCGTCATGTCTCGTGCTTGCGAATGCGACAACGCCGGCCCGGGACGAACCCGGACCGGCGCCGCACGGGCTTACTCGCCCTTGTTGCCCAGCTGCTCGCGCAGCAGCGCGCCCAGCTTCGTGGTGCCGCTGGAGGCTTCCGACGCCTGCTTGTTGTACTCGGCCAGGGTCTCGGCGGTCTCCGCCTCGTCCTTCGCCTTGATCGACAGCTGCAGCACGCGGGTCTTGCGGTCGACGCCGAAGTACTTGGCTTCGATTTCCTGACCGACCTTCAGGTGCTGGCTGGCGTCGTCGATGCGCTGGTCGCTGATGTCGCGCGCCTGCACATAGCCTTCCACGCCGTCACCCAGGTCGATCATCGCGCCCTTGGCGTCGACTTCCTTCACGGTACCGGTGACCTTGGAACCGCGCGGCGTGTTGCCCATGAACTGGCCCATCGGATCCTGCTCGAGCTGCTTGACGCCGAGCGAGATGCGCTCGCGCTCCGGGTCCACCGCCAGCACGACGGCCTCGACGGTGTCGCCCTTCTTGAAGTTGCGGGCCACGTCTTCGCCGGTGGAGTTCCACGCGATGTCCGACAGGTGGATCAGGCCGTCGATGCCGCCGTCCAGACCGATGAAGATGCCGAAGTCGGTGATCGACTTGATCTGGCCGTCGACCTTGTCGCCCTTCTTGTGGATGGCCGCGAAGGTCTCCCACGGGTTCGAGGTGACCTGCTTGATGCCCAGCGAGATGCGGCGACGCTCTTCGTCCACGTCGAGCACCATGACCTCGAGCTCGTCACCGACCTGCACCACCTTGGACGGGTTGACGTTCTTGTTGGTCCAGTCCATCTCCGACACGTGCACCAGGCCTTCGACGCCCGGCTCGATCTCGACGAACGCGCCGTAATCGGTGACGTTGGAGACCTTGCCGAACACGCGGGTGTTGGACGGGTAACGGCGGGCGATGTTGTCCCACGGATCCTCGCCCAGCTGCTTGAGGCCGAGGCTGACGCGGTTGCGCTCGCGGTCGTACTTGAGCACGCGCACTTCGAGTTCCTGGCCCACTTCCACCACTTCGGACGGATGGCGCACGCGCTTCCAGGCCATGTCGGTGATGTGCAGCAGGCCATCGATGCCGCCGAGGTCGACGAACGCGCCGTAGTCGGTGAGGTTCTTGACCACGCCCTTGAGCACGGCACCCTCGACCAGCTTCTCCATCAGCTGCTCGCGCTCTTCCGAGTGCTCGCTCTCGACGACCGCGCGGCGCGAGACGACGACGTTGTTGCGCTTGCGATCGAGCTTGATCAGCTTGAACTCGAGTTCCTTGCCCTCGAGGTAGACCGGATCACGCACCGGACGCACGTCGACCAGCGAACCCGGCAGGAATGCGCGGACGTCCTTGATGTCGACGGTGAAGCCGCCCTTGACCTTGCCGCTGATGCGGCCGGTGATGGTCTCGTTCTTCTCGAGCGCTTCCTCGAGCTCGTCCCACACCATGGCGCGCTTGGCCTTCTCGCGCGACAGCACGGTCTCGCCGAAGCCGTTCTCGAGCGAGTCCAGCGCCACCTTGACGGTGTCGCCTTCCGCGACGTCGATCTCGCCGGCGTCGTTACGGAACTGTTCGATCGGCACGATGCCTTCGGACTTCAGGCCGGCGTTGATCACGACGACGTCGGTGCGCACCTGCACGACGACGCCGGTGACGATGGCGCCCGGCTTGAGCTTGGCCAGATTGTTCTGACTGGCTTCGAACAGTTCTGCGAATGATTCGGTCATTGGTAAATACCTGGTTTGTGTCAGACCGCCGGGCGAGCATGGCGCTCGATGCCGGGGTCCACCCGTTGATCGGCCGTCGCGGGATTGCATGGCCGTGAGTGTTGGTGGTGTTGCGAAACCCAGCCATCCGCACAGGACGCGGATGCCGGAACCGTGGAGCGGTACAGCGGTACGACGCGAACGACGCCCACGCCGCATTCCATGCGGGCGGACGGCATCTGCCGGGGTGTGGCCTCGGATGACCGGGCGCGGGACCGTCAGTCCATGCGCGCCGGCAGCAGCGCCAGCACCTGCGAGACGACCGCGTCGATCCCGAGCCCGGTGGTGTCGATGCGGACGGCCTCCTCGGCCGGTCGCAGCGGCGCCACCGCGCGATTGGCATCGCGGGCGTCACGCGCGAGAATCTCGCGCAGCAGACCGTCCATTGTCACCGAAACCCCTTTGTTCTTCAACTGCTTATAGCGGCGCTCGGCACGCTCTTCGGCGCTCGCGGTGAGGAACACTTTCCATCGGGCGTCGGGAAAGATCACCGTCCCCATGTCGCGCCCGTCGGCGACGAGACCCGGCGCTCTTCTGAATGCGCGCTGCCGTTCCTTCAGCGCGGCCCGCACCTCGGGAATGGCCGCAATGGCCGAGGCGGCCGCGCCGGCGGTTTCCGTGCGCAGTTCGTCGGTCGCGTCGTGACCGTTGACGATCACGCGCGGCTCGCCGCCCGGGTCGTCGCGGAAGCTGATCGTCGTATCGAACGTGCAGCGGACCAGGGCTCCGGCGTCGTCGAGGTCGAGATCGGCCCAGCCGGCCGCCACGCCCACCGCGCGATACAGGGCGCCCGAATCGAGATAATGCCAGCCCAGCCGCTGGGCCACGGCCCGGCTGATGGTGCCCTTGCCCGAACCGGAGGGGCCGTCGATCGTCAATACAGGCACCTCGGCCGTCATGCGGAACTCCTTTCGCGCGGGCAATCGCCCAAGCGCTTGAATTGCGGGGAAATCAGGCGTTAGAATAGCCGGCTCCGCGTCCGTATCCCATCCCAGAGGTTTGTCATGAAGGTCCTGTCGTCCCTGAAGTCGGCGAAGACCCGCCACCGCGATTGCAAGGTTGTGCGTCGCCGCGGCAAGGTCTTCGTGATCTGCAAGTCCAATCCGCGTTTCAAGGCGCGCCAGCGCTGATTCGCGACACCGCCGCCGCATCCGCGGCCGGTAGCGACGAAGGCCGCAGCGATGCGGCCTTTTTCGTGGCCACCCGGACGCGCCCGCGTCGGGCCACGCCGCGGGGACCGGGTTTCTGCTAAACAGGCAGGCGCACCGCCGGCCGCGGCGGCCCGTCCATCGAATTTACACTCCAGGAGTTTCGCCATGTCGCGTTTCCTCGTGCCCGTTCTCGCCGCGACCGCACTTGCCGGCGCCCTGCTGTCGGTCGCCCCGCCGGCATCCGCCGATACCCTGCTGGTGGACCGAAGCAAGCAGCCCGTCGGCGTCGCCGTGCCCACCCGCGGCATGAGCATGGCCGATGTCGAGGCCCGCTTCGGTGCGCCGAGCGAACGCCTGGACCCGCGCGGCGGCCAGAAGCAGCAGTGGCCGACGATCCACCGCTGGGTGTACCCCGCCTTCACCGTCTACTTCGAGCGCAGCCGGGTCATCGACACGGTCGCCAACCGCGCCACCGCGTCCGAGGTCGGCCCCAAGCCCGCCATCCGTTGAGTCCATGAGCGAATCCGCAGTGCGTTTCCCCGCCGAGTGGGAGCCCCAGTCGGCGATCCTGATCGCGTGGCCGACCGAAGACACCGACTGGGCCGCGCGCCTGGGCGAGGTCGAAGACACCTATATCGCCCTGGTCGCGGCCATCACCCGCTTCCAGCCGGTGGTGATCTGCGTGCCGGACGAGGATGTGCAGAGCTACGCCTTCGTGCGCCTGGCGTCGAACCGGATCGACATGGACCGCGTGCGGTTCGTCGAGGCGGCCTATGACGACACCTGGCTGCGTGACTCCGGCCCGATCACCCTGCGGGGCGAATCGGGCTTCCGGCTCAACGATTTCCGCTTCACCGGCTGGGGCGGCAAGTTCGATGCGAGCCGCGACGACCGGCTGGTCGGCCATCTGCACGGCGCCGGCGTGTTCGCTGAATCCTCCGAGCGTCGCGAGATCGATTTCGCGCTCGAAGGTGGTGCGATCGAGACCGACGGCGCCGGCACCCTGCTCACCACCTGGCGCTGCCTGCACGAGCGACACCCCGACGTCGCACGCGAGACCCTGACCGCGCAGCTGTCCGACTGGCTCGCGCAGGACCGCGTGCTGTGGCTCGACCACGGGTACCTCGAAGGCGACGACACCGACGCCCACATCGACACCCTCGCCCGCTTCGCGCCGGACGACGCCATCGTGTTCCAGGCCTGCGACGATCCGTCGGATCCGCACCATGTCGAGCTGAAGGCGATGGCCGACGAGATCGCCGCGCTGCGCACACGCGACGGCCAGCCGTATCGCCTGTTTCCGCTGCCGTGGCCGCAGCCGATTCTCGACGACGGCCGCCGGCTCGCCGCCAGTTACGCGAACTACCTGATCGTCAACGGCGCCGTGCTGATGCCGGCCTATGGCGACCCGGCCGACGACGCGGCCGCCGCCGTGCTTGCACAGGCGCATCCCGGGCGCGAGATCGTGCAGGTGCCGTGCCGGCCGTTGATCTGGCAGAACGGCAGTCTGCACTGCATCACCATGCAGTTGCCGCAGGGCCTGCTGCGCGCGTGAGCCATCGTCTTCGTCGCCGGCCGCCTGTACCGCGGCCTGCGACGCGCGACGCCACCGCTTGCGCATGGCCGCGCCGGCACCATTGAACCGCGGTGCCTGCGCGTGCGGGAGCGCCACCTGCCCGCACGCGACGCCGCGTTAGCATTGCCGCCATCCCCCGAGGATCCGAATCCATGTCCCGCAAGACCACGCTGCCCGTCGCGCTGATCCAGGAGCGCGCCATCATCGATCAGGGCGCCGGCAACGCCGACGCCAACCTGTCGGTCATCGAAGCGCGCGTCGCCGAGGCCGCCAGACAGGGGGCGAAGCTTGTGCTGTTGCAGGAGCTGCACAACGGCGCCTACTTCTGCCAGCACGAATCGGTCGACGAATTCGATCTGGCCGAATCGATTCCCGGCCCGAGCACCGAGCGCCTGGCCGCGCTGGCGAAGCAGCACAAGATCGTCGTCGTGAGCTCGCTGTTCGAGCGTCGCGCGGCCGGGCTGTACCACAACACCGGCGTGGTCTTCGATGCCGACGGCAGCACCGCGGGCAAGTACCGCAAGATGCACATTCCCGACGATCCGGGCTTCTACGAGAAGTTCTACTTCACGCCCGGCGACATCGGCTTCAAGCCGATCGACACCTCGGTCGGCCGCCTCGGCCTGCTCGTCTGCTGGGACCAGTGGTACCCGGAAGCCGCACGGCTGATGGCGCTGGCCGGTGCGGACCTGCTGCTGTATCCGACCGCGATCGGCTGGGATCCGTCCGACGCCGACGATGAGAAGAAGCGCCAGCGCGACGCCTGGATCCTCAGCCATCGTGGCCATGCGGTCGCCAACGGCCTGCCGGTGCTGTCGTGCAACCGCGTCGGCCACGAGCCCTCGCCGCTCGGCGCGGCCGGTATCGACTTCTGGGGCAACAGCCACGTGCTGGGGCCGCAGGGCGAATTCCTCGCCGAAGCGGGCACGGATCCGACGCTGCTGACCTGCGAGGTGGACCTGCAGCGCAGCGAACACGTGCGCCGGATCTGGCCGTTCCTGCGCGATCGCCGCATCGACGCCTACGGCGATCTGCTCAAGCGCTACATCGACTGAGCGTGGATGTCCGTCTGCGCGACGCCGAGGTATCCGACTTCGACGCGATCACCGCGCTGTACGCGGGCGAAGTGGCGCGCGGCGTGGCGACCTATGAACTCGAAGCGCCGGACACCGACGTGATGCAGCAGCGCTGGCGTGCGATCGTCGACGGCGGCTATCCGTACCTCGTCGCCGAGTCCGACGACGGGTTCGCCGGCTACGCCTACGCCAGCGCCTACCGCACGCGCGCCGGCTACCGCTGGACCGTCGAGAGCACGGTCTACGTCGCCGCGCATGCACGGGGCGCCGGCGTGGGCCGGCGGTTGATGACGGCGCTGATCGAGCGCTGCACCGCGCAGGGCTTCCGGCAGATGATCGCCGTCGTGGGCGACGCCGACAATGCGGTCCCGGTGCGGCTGCACGAACGCCTCGGCTTCCAGCGCAGCGGCCGCTTTCCCGGCATCGGCCGCAAGCACGGGCGCTGGCTCGATGGCCTGCAGATGCAGCGTGCGCTCGGCGACGGCGCCACCACTCCTCCTTCCGAATGACGACGACTTTCCGATGACCGACGTTTCTTCAACGCCCTGGCAGGGCCAGCCGCACGCGATCGTGGAACGCGACGGCGTCCGCTACACCCTGCTCGGCACCGCCCACGTCTCGCGCGTCAGCGTGGAGGCGGTCGAGGATGCGATCGGCAGCGGCGCGTTCGACGCGGTCGCGGTCGAGCTCGATCCGCATCGCCTGCAGGCGATCACCGATCCCGATGCGCTGGGCAAGCTGAATCTGGTCGACGTGATCCGCAAGGGCCGGGTCGCGCTGTTCGCCGCGAATCTCGCGCTGTCGGCCTATCAGCGCCGGCTCGCCGAGCAGCTCGGTATCGAGCCGGGCGCCGAGCTCAAGCAGGCCGTCGCGCTGGCCAAGGCCCGCGACCTGCCGGTGGCCCTGATCGACCGCGACGTGGGGCTGACCTTCAGGCGCGCCTCGCGCCAGCTCGGCTTCTTCGGCCGCATGAAACTGATGGGCAGCCTGCTCGGCGGCCTGCTCGCGTCGGACGAACTCGGCGAAGACGAGATCGAGAACCTCAAGCAGGGCGACATGCTGGAATCGAGCTTCGGCGAGTTCGCCAAGTCCAGCCCGCAACTCTACGAGACCGTGATCGCAGAACGCGACCGCTACATGGCCGCACGTCTGCGCGAGAGCGCGGGCGAGGCGCGCGAGGTGCTTGCCGTCGTCGGCGCCGGCCACCTGGCCGGTCTCGCCAAGCACCTGGCGGAGGACACCGACGCTCCGGCGCAGACGCGCGCCGAACTCGAACACGCGCCGCCCGGACGCAGCCTGCGCTGGGTGATGACCCTGATCACCCTGCTGATCCTGGCGATGATCGGCTGGGGCTACTACCAGGGCGGCGCGGAACTGGGCCGGCAGCTGATCAAGGAATGGGTGCTGATCACCGGCGGCTTCGCGGCACTCGGCGCACTCGCTGCGCTGGCGCATCCGCTGGGGATTCTGGCGGCGGCGATCGCCGCCCCGCTCAAGCCGATCCGCCCGCCGGGCATTTCGCCCGGCCTGTTCAGTGCGCTGGTCGAGGCCAATGTGCGCAAGCCTGCGTATCCCGACTTTCTCGCGCTGCGCGACGACGCCGGCACGCTGCGCGGCTGGTACCGCAACCGCGTGTCGCGGACGATCCTCAATTTCATGCTGACCAATATCGGGTCGAGCATCGGTGTGTGGGTCGCCGGGCTGCGGATCGCGGGCAAGGTCTTCAGCTGATCGCAGCCGCAGTTCTGGAAACGGAAACGGGCCGCACGCGCGGCCCGTTTCCGTATCTGGCGTCCGTCGGATCGCGCCTGCGGGCGATGTGACGCACGCGGGCGTGCCACCTGGCGCGCGAGCGCGCGACAAGGGTGTCCGTCAGCCTGCGTCCGCAGCCGGCGCCATCGGCTCCACACCCCGCGCGCGCCGGATCAGGCGTGCACTGCCGTGGCGCAGATCGTCGAGGATCGCGTAGATCGTCGGCAGGAACAGCAGGCTGACCACCGTCGAGAACGCCAGGCCACCGGCCACCGCACGCGCCATCGGTGAGTACGCCAGGCCGCCGAGCACCACGGTATCGCTGAGCGAGATCGGGATCATCGCCAGGATCGCCGTGCCCATCGTCATCAGGATCGGGCGCAGACGCTCGCGACTGCCCTCCACCAGCGCCTCGAGCCGCGGCAGCCCGCGCCGCCTGAGGTTGTTGATGTGCTCGACCATGATGATGCCGTTGTTCACCACCACGCCCATCAACACCAGAATGCCGATGAAGGCCATCACGGTGAACGACGTTCCCGTCAGCCAGAACAGCCAGAACACGCCGAAGATCGAGAACACCACGCAGCTCATGATCGCGGCCGGGAACAGCAGCGATTCGAACACCGCGGCCATCACCACGTAGATCATGATCAGCGCGATCACGAAGTTGAAGAGCATCTGCCGCACCGCGGCCGAGTCGTCCTCGAAACCGCTGCCCGCGAAGCTGTAGCCGTAGCCCGGCGGGAAGACCACGGTGTCCAGCGTGGTTTCGATCGCCTTGCGCGCATCGGGCATCGTGGCTTCGCCGGCAAGGTTCGCCTGCAGGGTCAACGAGGTCTGCCGGTTGAAGCGGTTGATCCGGCTGGCCGAGGGTTCCACCGTCATGTCGACCAGGCTGGTCAGCGGAACGCTGCGGCCATCGGGCGACCGGACCATGAAGCTGGCGATGTCGGCCTGGTCGAACTGCTCGGCGCCCTCGAAGCGCACCCACACCGGCACCTCGTCGTCGCCGCGGCGGAACTCGCGCAGCTGCGAGCCGCGCAATGCCAGACCGATGAAGCTCGACACCTGTTCGGCGCTGAATCCGAACGCCGCCGCGCGGTCGCGATCGACACGGATGGTCAGTTCCTGGTTCTGGTCGCCGGCGTCCACGCGCACGTCGCGCAGTGCGGGGTTGGTCGACAGCAGTGGCAACACGCCGTCGGCCAGCTCGCGCAGCACCTGGCTGGAATCGCCGATCAGCTGCACCTGCACACCACCGCCCCCGCCGCCACCGCCTCCCTGGTCGCCGCCGCTGTTGATGCCGATCTCCGCACGCGCGGATTTGGGCAGCGCCTTGCTGATCGCCTCGCTCAGCGGGCGGGTATCGTCGACGTCGTCGTTGAACGTGACGATCGTGCCCGAGTCACCGCTCTCGCCGAACCACGAATACAGCTGCTTGATCCGGTATTCGTCGCGGCGCGCGTCGAGAAACGCCTCGATGCGCCCCACCTCTTCCGAGCGCTGGGCCAGGTTGTAGCTGCCCTTCCACTGGTAGAAGACGTTGATCTCCTTGCCGCCTTCGCCGCTGCCGAACATGTCGAACTTCATCTGCGTCGGTGGCACCAGGCTGGCGGCGGCCAGCACGCCGATCGCCAGCAGCGTCCAGCCGCGATGCTGCAGCGACCAGCGCAGCAGCTGCGCATAGCGCCGCTGCAGCCGCGGAATCAGACCGCCGGGCTTGGCCACCGCAGGCGGCGTCTTCATCCGCGCCGACATCATCGGGATCAGGCTCACGGCCACCAGCCAGGAGGCCAGCAGCGACACCGAGATGGTGATCGCCAGCTGGGTCATGAAGATGCTGATGTTGTTGGTCTCGCCCAGCAGGTTGGGCACGAACACGATGCAGTGGCTCAGCGTGCCCGCCGACAGCGCGATGGCGACGTTGCGGGTGCCCACCACCGAGGCCAGCCACGGCTGGTCGGGCATGCGCTCGCGTTCCTGGTAGATGCTCTCCACCACCACCACGGCGTTGTCGACCAGCATGCCCACGGCCAGCAGCAGGCCCATCAGCGACAGCACGTTGAGGGTGACGCCGAAGAAGTGCATGAAGCCCAGCGTGATCACGAAGCAGATCGGGATCGCCAGCGTGACCATCAATGTCGACGGCCAGTGCCGCAGGAAGAAATACAGCACGATGATCGAGAGCAGCAGGCCGATCGCGCCGGCTTCCACCAGTTCGAGCAGCGACGAGGTCACCTCGTCGCCCATGTTCTGGATGACCTTGAGTTCGATGCCCTCCAGCCCGGGCTCGCTGCGCGCGGCCTCGACCTCGGCCAGCACCGCTCGCGACACCTCCACCAGGTTGGCGTCGCGTTCCTTGTAGATATCGAGGCCTACGGCGGCGCGGCCGTCCAGGCGACGTCCGTAGTCCATGCGCTGCGGCTTGAAGCGCACGTCGGCGACATCGCTCAGGCGCAGGCCCTGCGGGTTGATCACCAGATCGCGCAGTTCCTGCAGATCGTCGACCTCGCCGACCGGCTGCACGCGCAGGCGCTGACCGGCCTCGAGGATCTGCCCGGCCGAGACCGAGAAGTTCAGCGCACGCAAGCGCGTCGCGAGTTCGTTGAGCTCGATGCCGTGCGCGTTGAGCCGGTCGGGCTGGACCGCGATCTCGACCTCGTTGGGCGGCGCGCCGCTGATCTCCACCCGGCCCACGCCGGGCACACGCTCGAGCCGGCGCTTGAGCTGCCGGTCGATCATCTCGTAGCTGCCGCTCAGGTCGACATTCGCCGCCAGACGGATGCGCAACACCGCCTGGTCGCCGCTGGACCACTTGAAGACGAAGTAGCGGCGGAAATCATCCGGGAGTTCGCCGCGGATCGCGTCGATGCGCTCACGCGCCTCCGATGCGCTGATCGCGATGTCGCGATCCCAGTCGGAGAACTCCATGAAGATGTCCGCGCCATCCGGATTGGCGCGGCCGCGCATGCGCTTGATTCCGCTCATCGTCGCCAGCGCTTCCTCGGCCGGCCGCAGCAGGTTCTGCTCGGCCTCGGCCGGCGTCGCGCCGGCATACGGCAACTGCACGAAGAGAAACGGCGCGGTGATGTCGGGCAGCGCTTCGAGCGGCAGGCGCACCGACGCGATCAGGCCGATCACCACCATCGACACGAAACACATGATGGTGGTGACCGGGCGACGCAGGCTCAGCTCGGCGATGCTCATTGCGCCGCCGCCTCCAGCTCGGCGTTCGCACCCAGGCGCGCGCGACGCCCGCGCTCGGCGTAGTCGGCATCGGACTTGCGGTCCAGCAGGTCGTAGACCACGGGGATCACGAGCAGGGTGAGCAATGTCGAGACCGCCAGGCCGCCCATCACCGTGATCGCCATCGGCGAGCGCACTTCGGCACCCTCACCGAAGGCCAGCGCCAGCGGCAGGAAGCCGAACAGCGTGGACAGCGTGGTCATGATGATCGGCCGCAGGCGCGAGCGTGCCCCCTCGATCAGCGCCTCGCGCTTGGCGACACCCGCCTCGCGCAGCTGGTTGATCTTGTCGATCAGGATGATCGCGTTCTTGACCACCAGGCCGACCATCAGGATCAGGCCGATGAAGGCCACGATCGAGATCGTGTTGCCGGTCAGCAGCAGCGCACCGATCGCGCCGACCATCGCCAGCGGAATGGTGAACAGGATGACGAAGGGATGCAGCAGCGATTCGAACTGCGAGGCCATCACCAGATAGACCAGGAAGATCGCCAGCGCGAACGCCATCAGCAGCGAACGCAGCGACTCGGCGAGCTCTTCGCCCTGGCCGCCGATGTGCATGCCGACCTCGGGGCCGAGCGGATTCTCGGCGACCATCTGCCGCACCTCGGCCACCGCGGTGCCGAGATCGATGCCGCGCAGATTGGCCGACACCACCGCCACGCGCACCTGGTCGGCGCGATGGATTTCGCTCGGGCCGATCGTCGCCACCACGTCGGCCACCGAATCCAGGCGTACCGGCGCCGCGCCGCCCGGGTTGATCACCAGGTTGCGGATGCGGTCGACCGAATCGCGCTCGCTTTCCTGCGCGCGTACCAGCACGTCGATCTTGCGGTCGCGGAAGTTGTAGCGGGTGGCGACTTCGCCGCGCACCGCCCGCACGACCGCGTCGGCGATCTGCCGCGTGGTCAGGCCCAGCGCGCCGGCGCGTTCCTGATCGAACACGATCTGGATCTCCGGAAAGCCCTGCTCGACCGTGCTCTTGACGTCGGCGTAATTGGGGTTTCCGCGCAGCAGTTCCGCCATGCGCTGCCCGGCCTGGGCGAGCCCGTCGAGATCCTGCCCGCGCAGTTCGATTTCCAGCGGCGTGGAGAAGCTGAAGAGCGCAGGTCGGCTGAAATCGACCGCCACGCCCGGGTAACGCTGCATCGTCGCGCGCAGGCGATCGCTCTGCTCGGCCTCGAACGCACGGCTGCCGCCGCCACTCATCACCACGCTCAGGCGGCCGATGTTCTCGCCGCTTTCGGTCGGGTTGGCATCGAGCCGGGTGCCGCTGCCGCTGACGCCGAACAGCAGTTCCACGCCCGGGTCGTCGCCGTGTTCGAGCTGGACTTCGCGCATGATGCGGTCGGTCTCGCGCAGTGGTGTGCCCGGCGGCAGCTTGGCCATCATCTCGAAGCGGTCCTGCGCGAGCTGCGGGATGAGGTCGGTGCCCAGCAGCGGCACTGCGAGCAGGCTGGCCAGGAACACTGCGAACGCCGCGCCGAGCACCAGCCACGGCCGCGCCAGTGCCGCCGGCAGCGCACGCAGATAGCCGCGCTCTGCGCGCCCGTACGGCGCCATTGCCAGATCGCTGGCCCGGCCCATGATCCGCCCGACAATGCGCGAGACGACCCGCCACGCGCGCACCACCAGCCACACGATGCCGAACAGCGCGCCGCGGATACCCGCGCCGATGCCACGGCCGGTCGCCGCCATCGGCTTCTGCCAGCGGCGTTCGGGACGCCACTGCGGGTGCGGCGGCTCCTCGGGAAACGCGAGCGGCGGACGGCCCTTGAGCGAGGCCAGCATCGGGATCAGGGTCAGCGCCACCAGCAGCGAGACACTGACCGCGATCGCGATCGTCAGCGCCTGGTCGCGGAACAGCTGCCCGGCGATGCCGTCGACGAACACCAGAGGCAGGAACACCGCGATGATCGTCAGCGTCGAGGCGACGACGGCCATGCCGACCTCGCGCGTGCCGCTGATCGCGGCCTCGAGAATGCCCAGCCCGCGTTCGCGGGCCTTGGCGATGCTCTCGAGCACGACGATCGAGTCGTCCACGACCAGGCCCGTCGCCAGCGCAAGGCCACCGAGCGACATCACGTTGAGGCTCAGGCCCAGCTGGTCCATGAAGAAGAACGTGGTGATGATCGACACCGGCAGCGACAGGCTCACCACCAGCGTGCTCCAGCCGTTGCGCAGGAACAGGAAGATGATCAGGATCGCCAGCGTGCCGCCGATCAGCGTGTCGGTGCGCACGTCGCGGATCGCCGCGCGCACGAACTTCGACTGGTCGTCGACGACGGTGAGCGTCATGTCGGCCGGCAGTTCCTTGCGGATCGCCTCGAGCCGCGCGTCCACCGCGTCGGCGGTCGCGACCGTGTTCGCGTCGCCTTCCTTGTAGATCGCCAGTTCCACGGCCTCGTCGCCGCCGAGCCGGATGATGCTCTCGCGCTCCTTGTAGCCCTGGCGCACGGTGGCGATGTCGCGCAGACGCACTGCACGGCCGGCGGCGATCGTGCTGCTGCCCTCGCCCGACGTGCTCTGCACCGACGCGGCGGCCGCGAGCACCGCCTGCGAACCACTCGCTGCGGCAATCGCCGCCATCTGCTGCGCAGCGCTGGCCGCGGCATCGTCGCCGCTCGCCTGTGTGGCGACCAGCATGTCGCCGATCTGCTCGACGCTGGCGAACTGGTTCACGGTGCGCACCAGATACCGCTGCGTGCCCTGGTCCAGGCGCCCGCCCGACAGATTGACGTTCTCCTGCTGCAGGCGCTGGATCACGTTCTCGATCGGCAGACCGATGCGCGCCATCTGCTGCAGGTCCAGATCCACCTGCACTTCGTCCTCGAAGCCGCCGCCCACGCGTACCGCGGCCACACCGATCACCGGTTCCAGTTTCTTCTTCAGATCGTCGTCGGCATAGCGACGCATGCGGGTGAGCTCGGTCACCGCATCGCCGGTGCCCCCGGCCGTCAATGCGAGGCGCATCACCGGTTCGGTCGACGGGTTGAACCGCAGCAGCACCGGCGGCGTGACCTCGAGCGGCAACTGCAGCGCCTCGAGCTTGTCGCGCACTTCGAGGCTGGCCTGGTCCATGTCGGTGCCCCAGGCGAATTCGAGTACCACGTCGCTCTGGCCGGTGCGCGAGATCGAACGCAGCTTGCGCACCCCCTTCACCACACCGACGGCCTCTTCCACCGGCTCGCTGACCAGGGTCTCGATTTCGGCCGGTGCCGCGCCGGTGTATTCGGTGCGCACCGTCAGCGTGGGATAGCTGAGGTCGGGCAGCAGGTTGACCTTGAGATTGGTCAGCGCGATCAGACCGAACAGCATCAGGGTGATCGCCACCATCCACACCGTCACCCGGCGCCGGGTGGAGAACTCGACGAGGTCGAATCGCCCCGGTGCGGCATGCGGATCCATCGGCTGGCCGTGCGCGGACGGGTCGCCCGCCGGCTCCTGGTTCGGCGTGGTCGTCATTACGGCGCGTCGTCCTGGTCGGCATCGGCGGCCGGGGCTGCGGACGCATCCGCGGCCACGGCGGGCGCATCGGCACCCACCACCTGCACCGCGCTGCCCTCGCGCAGTGCCACCTTGCCGGCGGTCACCACGGCATCGCCTTCTTCCAGCCCGTCGCGGACTTCGATCAGCGCACCGTCCACATAGCCCAGCGTGACCGGCACGCGCACCGCCTTGCCGTCGCGCACGGTGAACACCGCGGTCTCGTCGCCGTCTTCCAGCAGCGCGCTGCGCGGGATCACCAGCGCATCGGCGCGCTGGTCGTAGTCGATGCGGATGCGCCCGAACATGCCGGGGCGCAGTGCCTCGTCGCCCTCGAACGCGCACACCACGCGGAACGTGCCGCTGCGCGATTCGACCACCGGCGCCACGCGCTCGACCACGCCCTCGAAGGTCTCGCCCGGCAGCGCGTCCACGCTCAGCCGCACCGGCTGACCACGCTTGAGCACGCGCAGTTCGCGCTCGGGCACGTTGAGCGTGGCCTCGATGCGCGCGTTGTCGACGATGCTGAAGATCGGCGTGTTGATCTGCACGAAGTTGCCGGTGCGGATCATGCGCTGCGAGATCACGCCCGAGATCGGCGCGGTCACCGTGGTGTAGGACAGTTCGAGCTGGGCCATCTCGTGCTGGGCGCGCGCGGTGTCGAGATCGAACTTGATCTGGTCGAGATCGTTGGCGCTGATCATCTGCTGGCCCACCAGCTGCTGCGCGCGCTTGTAGCTGTTGTCGAGCTTGCCCATCGTCGCGCGGCTCTGCAGCACCGCCAGCCGGGCACGGTCGGGATCCAGCCGCACCAGGGGCTGACCGGCGCGCACCTGGTCGCCTTCCTCGACCAGCACATCGAGCGCGATGCCCGAGGTCTTGGCGACGACGTCGGCGCCGCGCGGCACCTCGAGCGCCGCCGTGCCCACCCAGCTCGCGGCGACGCTGCGCCGCGTCACCTGCTCGGTCTCCACCGGCACCGGAGGCTGGGCCTCGTCCGCGGCCTTGGCCTGGGCATCCCCCCCGCCCCCCTTGCATGCGGAAAGAACGAGGACGGCGGAGAGCAGAGCGGCGCCGGTAAGAACGCGTCCCGCGGACGCGAAGGCATGCGGTGTGGACATTGGATTCGGAAGGCCCCTACGGTGTGGTAGCAAGGTACATCACCAGAACTGCTGGTTCATGCGCCATTGGTCATGGTGATGGCCAATGCACACCGGGTATCGCACGTTGGGTTTGCCGTGACGGCGTGGCTATACTGGCCCGGTTGTGCGCCGGTTCATGCAGCCGGCCCGTTCCCCACGCCGTCACGCCTCCCAGATCGCCACGTTCCAGCCCTCCAGGATTGCGGAAAACCACGATGACGCGACCGCTGCTGCTCGCCGCCTGTTTCGCCTTCGGTGCTCTGGCGCCGCCCGTGTTCGCCCAGGACACCGCTGCCGCGCCGGAGGCGACCAATGCGCCGCTGACGGGTAATGCCGAGACCGGCCGCACGCTGACCTACACCTGCCAGGGGTGCCACGGCATCGACGGCTACCGCAACGTGTACCCGCACTACCACGTGCCCAAGATCGGCGGCCAGTCCAGCGAGTATCTGGTCAACGCGCTGCACGAGTACCGCCGGGGCACCCGCCGGCATCCGACGATGGAAGCCCAGGCGAAGAGCTTTTCCGACCAGGACATCGCCGACATCGCCGCCTTCCTTTCGGAGCTGACCCCGTGACCGGTGCCTCGACCCGAGTGTCCGTCCGCCTCCTTCCCCTGCTGCTGATCGGCCTGCTGACCGCCTGCGGCGGTGCCGAGGAGGATCCGAACGCCCAGCCGATGCGCACGACGTCCTCGGCCGGGCTGCCCACCGGGCGCGTCGACGCCGGCGAACAGGCGGCCAACGTCAAGAGCGCCGCGACCGGCCAGACCTGCATCGACTGCCACGGCGCCGGCGGCAACGTGCCGCTGGATCCCACCTATCCCAAGATCGGCGGCCAGTACCGCGACTATCTCGCGCACGCGTTGCAGGCCTACCGCGACGGGGACCGCGAGCATGCGTTGATGTCGCAGCAGGCGGTCGACCTCAGCGACCAGCAGATCGCCGATCTCGCCGCGTACTTCGCCGCGCAGCCGAGCCAGTTGCGCGATCTCCGCGGCGCGCACGACAACTGAGTACAGGCCAGCGGCGCCGTCTGCGCGCTGCCCGATGGTGACGTACGTGCCTGTCTCGGCGGGCACGCACACGTCTCGCCCCGAGGCTCTCGCCGATCTGATCTGACCGGGCGCCTGCCTGGTGCTGTCTCGTGCGTGTGTCTTTCTGCTCGTGCCCGGCTGCGGTCTTGCCCGGCTTTTGCTTCGGCTTGCTTTCAGCTCGAGTGAAATCAGACGTCGGAGCCGAGCCAGGCACGATCAAGGCGAAGCAAGCGCCGGATCCAAGCCGCAGCTGCAGCGAGCGTGCTGAGCGACGTCCATGAACTCCCGCCTGCGCGGGAGTCACCAACGCTCCGAGTACCCGCGCGCTGGCGCTCCGAACCGATGGCAGACGCCGCCCCTCAGCCCCCCAGGCTGCCCTGGTCTTCCTGCAGCTCCGGCTTCCACGGCACGTCCGGCGGCGGCCGGCCGTCGGTCTCCACGTCCTGCATGTTCGGATCGCTGATGCCGCAGCCACCGCCGAACGCGAGCAGGGCCACGTTGCAGCGGATCGTCTTGCTGGTGCCCGGAATCGGGATCAGCACGGTCTTGATGCTGCGCCGCACCCACTCCTCGAGCAGGGTTTCACTGGGCACCCAGAACCGATCGAAGCTGGTGGGCTCGTAGTCGGTCGGCGGACGCCGCAGCCAGGTGCCTTCGCGGTCGATCCGGGCGAAATCCTCGGTGATCGTGCCGGGAGGCAATCCACCCCCCACGCGCCCACCATCGGCGAGACGGGGACGGCCGTCCGCACCCAGCAGGCCCGACGGGCTGCCGCGCTGGCCACCGTCACGCGCGCTTGCGCCATCGCCCCAGTCGTCGGCCGCACGCGTCGACGGCGCGGCGCCGGGCGGCGCGCCCGCGGTGGG